>NZ_CP022530.1:2457500-3657500 GCF_002237535.1 Bacterioplanes sanyensis | reverse complement strand
TGACGCCGGCTTTCGAGGCGGCGTAGTTGGTTTGCCCCATTTGCCCGGCAATGCCGTTCATCGATGATACACAAACGATGCGGCCACCTTTGTTGAGTGTGCCCTGATCAAACAAGGCTTGGTTGATGCGCTCTTCGGCGGCCAAATTGATGTCGATGGTCATTTGCCACCAATGCTCGGGCATATTGGCCAAGGTTTTATCGCGGGTGACGCCTGCGTTGTGAACCACAATGTCGGCACCGCCCTGCGCTTTCAGTGCGTCGGAAATCTGCTGTGGTGCGTCGTCTTTGCTGATGTCGGCAACAATGTATTCACCAGCAATCTCGGCCATGACGCGGCGTAAATCGGCTTCCGCCGGGGCGATGTCCAAGCCAACGACGGTGGCACCGTCGCGACTTAAAGTACGCGCAATGGCCTCGCCAATGCCGCGTGAAGCACCCGTGACCAAGGCTACCTTGCCTGCCAATGGCTTGTGCCAGTCGGGGTAGGACGCGGCTTTGCTGGCGCGCACAGTGACTACCTGGCCGTCGACGTAGGCAGATTTGGCGGACAATAAAAAGCGCAGCGATGAATCCATGGCGCTGTCTGCACCTTCGGCAACATAAAGCGTTTGGCAGGTGGCGCTTTTTTTCCCGATCTCTTTGGCGACACTGCGAGAAAATCCTTCCAGTGCACGCATGGCGGCGGCTTGCTCGCCAGACTGGGCTTGCTTCGGTGGGCGCCCAAGCAGTAGCACCCGGCCGTTGTTATTCAAGCGTCGCATTACCGGATTAAAAAAGTAGTACAGCTGGTCCAGATCCTGCGCGTGGCTAAAACCGCTGGCGTCGAATATCAATGCGTCGAATTTTTCGCGCATGTCCTTGCTGCACTCGATGCCGGTCAGCGAGATGCCTACTTTTTCGCCAGCGTTCACCAGCAGAGCGGCGTTGCGCGCAGCGGCAGGAAAATACACCTGCGCGTCGCTGTCTTTTAAATTACGCAGCGTGTCTTCCAATAGCGCGGCGTTGTCACTGCCGCTGAGCAGTACCTTGCCGGAAAAAAACGTGGCTTGCTCTGGGCGGTAGCGCTTAAGCTCGATCGGTGTTGGCAGGCCAACGGTTTTTAGCAAATTGCGGCCCAGGTTGTTATTCAACATGGTTTCATAAAAGTTGCTCATGGTGATTTCCTGTAATCCTCGGAGGTACTGTCCAGTCAATTCGTCGCCCGTGGGGTAACACGCTGCGGGCACAATAACACGCATCGGATTACAGCAGGTCCAGGTCTGAATGAAATTGACGATTGCCTGAGCAAATTGCGTCAGCTCAGCCAATGCTGCCGTCGGCCAACGCCCTAAACTGAGGCTCGCGACAGTGGGTTTTGGCCTGTCGCGAGTGGTGACTGAGCTTCTTAGTTGGTGGCCTGCAGCGGATGAAACAATACCGCGCGTTTATACGGGGCGATCGACACAGGAAGCACGCGGTTTGAATGTTGGCAGTGCGTCTGCCCGGTTTGCATGTAAGGATGTTTTTATGACTCAGACAGTACGTCGTGTTGCCATTATTGGTGGTAACCGTATTCCCTTTGCTCGTTCTAATACTGCGTATTCCTACGCTTCCAATCAGGATATGTTGACTGCGGCGTTAAATGGCTTGGTCAATCGCTATCAGTTACAAGGCGAGCGCATCGGCGAAGTGATCGCCGGTGCGGTGATTAAACACAGCCGGGATTTTAATCTGGCGCGCGAATCGGTGCTGAGCACCAGCCTAGACCCACAAACGCCAGCAACAGACATTCAGCAAGCGTGCGGCACCGGATTACAGGCGCTGATGATGGCCGCCAATAAGATTGCTTTGGGGCAAATTGACAGCGCCATTGCCGGTGGGTCGGACACCACCAGTGATGCGCCCATTGGTGTCAGTGAAGGGCTGCGTAAAATCCTGCTGGATATGAATCGTGCCAAAACCGCTGGTGATCGGCTTAAGCTGGCGCTGAAAATTCGCCCTAAACATTTGCTGCCGCTGATTCCACGCAACGGTGAACCGCGAACCGGTTTGTCCATGGGGGAGCATACGGAGATCACCGTTAAAGAGTGGGGTATTGGCCGCGAAGAGCAGGATCAAATTGCGTTTAATAGTCATGAAAATCTGTTGGCGGCCTACGAGCGTGGCTTTTTCGACGATTTAGTCACGCCGTTTATGGGGTTAGAGCGCGATAACCTAGCGCGCAAGCCCGATCTCGAAAAACTCGCCAGCTTGAAGCCTGCATTTGATAAGAAGTCTGGCCAGGGCACTCTGACGGCGGGGAATTCATCGGCACTGACCGACGGTGCGTCGGTGGTATTACTGGCCTCTGAAGAGTGGGCCAAAGCGCATAATTTGCCGATTAAGGCGTACCTGTCGTTCCATGAGACGGCGGCGGTCGATTTCTTTGGCAAAGACGGCAATAAGCAAAAAGAAGGGCTGCTGCTGGCGCCAGCATATGCCGTACCGCGCATGTTGCAGCGTGCTGGCTTAACCCTGCAGGATTTCGACTTTTATGAAATTCATGAAGCATTTGCCGGTGTGGTGGCATCGACCTTAAAGTGCTGGGAAGACGATGACTTTTGCCGTCAGCGTCTTGGCCTGGACGGTGCCTTGGGCAGCATTGATCGCAGCAAGTTGAACATCAATGGCTCATCGATTGCCACTGGCCACCCATTTGCGGCGACGGGTGGGCGCATTGTCGCGTCACTGGCGAAAATGCTGGAAGAAAAGGGCTCAGGACGCGGCTTGATCTCTATTTGTGCGGCCGGTGGGCAGGGCGCCGTTGCTATTTTGGAGCGGCCATAAAAAAACCGGCAGTGGCCGGTTTTTAAAAGAACAGCCCGGCTTCCAGCTGGGCTTCTTCGGTCATCATGTCTTTGTGCCAAGGCGGATCAAATACCAGCTCAACCTCGACCGATGCAACGTTGGGTACTTTGGCAACTCGGTATTTTACATCCGATACCAGCACCGGCCCCATGCCGCACGTCGGCGCCGTCAGTGTCATGCGAATGGTCACTGCGTGAGCGTCGATGTCGATGCCGTAAATCAGTCCCAAGTCGAGCAGGTTGATCGGAATTTCTGGGTCGTAGATGGTTTTCAGTGCTTGGCGTATCTGATCTTCGTGCACCAGGCCATCGCCGCGCTGTTCAAACTCAATGACTTCGGTTTCTAGGCCCAATGCGCTGGCGTCTGTGCCGTCGACACGCAGCATATTACCATTCAATGTGACGGTATAATTACCGCCCAGTGCTTGGTTGATGGTGACGAAAGATCCCGCCGGGATCATCGTAGGGACGCCGGAAGGCACGGCCCGAGCTGGGCACTCCTGCTGGGCGACCACCATACGTTTTTCCACAAATACGCTCCTGACAATGTCATCTGTTGACCAGAGCAGGTTCCCTTTGCTCGGTTTTCGTTTGCAAGTTGGCCGTTAAACCGAAAATGACTCGCCGCAGCCACACAGGTCTTTGGCGTTGGGGTTATTAAACTTAATGGTGCTGTTTAACCCTTCGGTGCTGAAATCGATTTCGGTGCCGCGCACAAACTGGGCAGCATCGGCGGCGACGAACAATACCAGATCGTCAGCTACCTGTATGCGCAAGTCGCTGTCTTGCGGCTGTTCGACAAACTCGATGTCGTACTTAAAGCCAGAACAGCCGCTTTTTTTAACCGCCAAGCGAACGCCTTGTTTGTCGCCTTGTTTCGACAGCTGCTTCTGCACATGAGCAATCGCAGCGGCCGTCATGCTGACCTGGTTAACCTCAGCCTGACTGGCAGGGTCAAATGTTTCGATCGTCATAGAATTTCCTCCGTGCGTGTCTACAGCAAAAACAGCTTGGCTTTTTCTAAGCCAGCAAACAAGGCGTCTACTTCGTCCACTGTGTTGTAAAAACTGAACGATGCTCGCACCGAGCCTGGCACACCAAACTGCTCCATGATGGGCATGGCACAGTGGTGACCCGTGCGCACAGCAATACCTTGTTGGTCAAGCAGGGTGCCGACATCGGCTGGGTGGGCGCCGTTTAATACAAAACCAAAAATACTGGCCTTATGTTCGGCATCACCGATTAAACGCAGCTCGGCCATATCCGCGGCCAAAGTGCGAGCACGTTGCAACAGTTGATGCTCATGCGCCAGCAAAGCATCTCGGTCCAACCCTTGCAAATAATCCACTGCCGCAGCCAAGCCGATCACACCGGCAATATTGGGCGTACCCGGCTCAAATTTAAATGGCAGTTGATTAAAGGTGGTTTGTTCGAAGCTGACGTGCTCGATCATTTCGCCACCGGTTTGGTAGGGCGGCATGGCTTCTAGCAGGGCTTCTTTACCATACAGCACACCGATGCCAGTGGGGCCAAACAACTTGTGGCCAGAAAAAGCAAAAAAGTCGACGTCTAATGCTTGTACGTCAATGTCCCAATGAGCCGTTGACTGAGCGCCGTCGAGTAGCACTTTGGCGCCAACGGCGTGGGCTTTGGCGATCATGTCTTCCACCGGATTGATGGTACCCAGTGCGTTCGACACATGAACGATGCTCACCAACTTAACGCGGTCGTTCAATAACTCAACAAAGGCCGGGTAATCCAACTCGCCACGTTCATTGACAGGAATGACCTTCAGCTCCGCGCCTTTACGCTGCGCCAGCATTTGCCAAGGCACAATATTGGCGTGGTGCTCCATGGCGGAAATCAGAATCTGATCACCGGCTTGTAAACTGTCGCCAAAACTGTGCGCCACCAAGTTAATGCTCTCGGTGGTGCCGCGGGTCCAAATGATTTCTTCGGGCTTAGCGGCATTAATAAATTGCTGCACGGTTTTACGCGCTTGTTCAAACGCGTGGGTGGCGCGGTCACTCAGGGTGTGCGCACCACGGTGGACATTGGAGTTGTCGTGGCGGTAATAGTCGCTGATGGCATCAATCACCACCTGCGGCTTTTGTGTGGTCGCGCCATTGTCCAGATACACCAGAGGCTTTCCATTGATCTCCTGGTGCAGTGCCGGGAAATCGGCTCGCAAACGTTGAATCAGGTCGCTCATGGCAAACCTCCGGTCAGATCAAATGGCGGCTAAGTTGGTAATCACGGCCGAAACGACGCGCTAACACTGGGCGTAAATACTGCACCAAGGCGTCATCTGGTTGCGATTCCAGCAACTCATTAATAAAACCAAAGCTCAGCATGACTTCGGCTTCATCTCGGCTAATGCCGCGACTTTGCAAATAAAACAGTGCTTTTTCTTCCAGCTGAGCCACGGTGGCGCCGTGTGCACATTTCACATCGTCAGCGTAAATTTCCAGCTCAGGCTTGGTATTGATTTCGGCAGTATTGGTCAGCAGCAAGTTTTTGTTGCTCAGTTCTGCCAAGGTTTTTTGCGCATCGCGATGAATATGAATGCGACCATTAAATACCGCTTTGGCTTTGTCGTTCATGATGCCACGGAACACCTCATTGGAGGTGCAATGTGCGGCGGCATGTTCAATGCAGGTATGAAAATCCACCAGCTGCTGGTGTTGCGGCACGTACACGCCGTGCATTTCGCAATGGGAGCCGCCTTCGTTGTGGTTCACCACCAGATCGTTGCGGTTCAATCGGCTGCCAAGGCTCAAATGGAACGAGTGGTAGCGCGCATCTCGCGACAGGTCGGCGTGCACCGCACCGATGTGCAGAGCATCTTCTTGCATCAGCTGCAACCGGTAGTGCTGCAATTGCGCGTTGGCCGCCAAGTGGATTTCTGTCACCGCGTTGGTAAAGCTGTTTTGTGTATCGCTGGCGGAGTCGTAATGTTCTATCAGCGTTGCTTCTGCTCCGCGCTCCAACACCACCAACAAGCGGGCGTTCACGCTAAATGGCGTGGCCTGTGGTGTTGTCAGCCAAGTGACTTGAATGGGTTGCTGCAGTTGTTGGTTGGCACTCACATGCAACAGCACACCGTCGCTGGCGGAGGCGCTGTTCAATTCATTCAACCAATGACGCTGACTGCCGCGCATGACCGAATCCAGGTGTTGGCGAATCAGTGCTTGCTGGCTGTCGTCGGCTTGGCTAAACAAGGTGACTTGTTGCAGTGCATCGTGACTGGACAGCTCTGGCGATAAACGACCGTTAACGAACACCAAACGATGGCTGTTCAATGCCGGAATGGTGGCGTATTCATCTAAGCCAGCGGCGCTGTGTGTGTCGGCGCTGGCAGCGTAATTGCCTTCCGTTAACGCCCGCACGGGCGTGTATTTCCACAGCTCGGTTTTACGCGTTGGAATACTGGCCTCGGCGAACAGTTGACGGCTCTCGCCGGTGGCGTGTTGCAACCAGTCAGGCTTGTTGGCGCTGTCGGCCAGACTTAAATGCTGTTGAATAAAATCGCTCATGACGGCTACTCCGATTATTCCGCAGCGGCTTCAAGCCAGCCGTAGCCTTTTTCTTCCAGCTCGAGGGCCAGTTCTTTGCCGCCCGATTTGATGATTTTACCGTCGGCCAACACGTGGACGTAATCAGGCACGATGTAATCGAGCAGACGCTGATAATGGGTGACGACAATAAAGCTGCGATTGCTGTCGCGCATGGCGTTCACGCCTTCGGCTACGACCTGCAGAGCATCAATATCCAGGCCCGAGTCGGTTTCATCCAAAATGCACAAGCTTGGCTCGAGCAGCATCATTTGCATTAGCTCGTTGCGCTTTTTCTCACCACCGGAAAAGCCTTCGTTAACGCCACGCTTCAAAAAGCTCTGGTCAAGGTTCACGGCTTTGCACTTTTCCCGTGCTAACTTCAGAAATTGCACAGAGTCCAGCGCGTCTTTGCCTTGCTGCTCACGCACAGCATCGACGGCCGCTTTTAAAAACTCCAGATTCGATACACCTGGAATTTCTACTGGGTATTGAAACGCTAAGAATACGCCCGCACGTGCACGCTCTTCTGGGTCTAGTTCGAGAATGTCTTCGCCGTTTAATGTGGCGCTGCCCGATGTGACTTCGTAACCTTCACGACCAGCCAGAACATTGCCTAAGGTACTTTTACCGGCGCCATTTGGACCCATAATGGCGTGCACTTCACCCGGTTTTACCTCCAGGTTCAGCCCTTTAAGAATGGCCTTGTCGTCGACGTTGGCGTGCAGGTTTTGAATGCTGATCATAGTTGCCTGTACCTTACTTGGTCCGGTGCCCTGTGTGGCACCTGAAAAATCGTAACAGGCCCATGGGTGGGCCAGATGAATTCGGGGCGATTAACCGACGGAGCCTTCCAGCGATACTTCCAATAACTTGCCTGCTTCGACGGCAAACTCCATTGGCAGCTCTTTAAAGACTTCTTTGCAAAAACCATTAACGATCATGGAAACGGCTTTTTCGGTGTCGATGCCGCGCTGCTGACATAAAAACAGCTGGTCATCGCTCACCGTTGAGGTGGTCGCTTCGTGTTCTACCACCGCTGACGGATGTTTGCTCTCGATATACGGGAAGGTATGCGCCGCACATTTATCGCCAATCAGTAACGAGTCACATTGGGTGTAATTGCGCGCACCTTCGGCGCTTGGGTTCATGCGTACCAAACCGCGGTAGGCATTTTCGCTTTTACCGGCAGAAATACCTTTGGAAATGATGGTGGAGCGGGTGTTTTTGCCCAAGTGAATCATCTTGGTGCCGGTATCGGCCTGCTGATAATTATTGGTCAGAGCAACGGAATAAAACTCACCGACAGAATTGTCGCCTTTGAGAACGCAGCTAGGGTATTTCCAAGTGACAGCAGAGCCGGTTTCGACTTGCGTCCAGCTGACTTTGGCGTTGGTGTGAGCGACCGCGCGTTTGGTCACAAAGTTATAAATACCGCCTTTGCCTTCTTCGTCGCCTGGGTACCAGTTTTGTACCGTGCTGTATTTGATTTCGGCATCGTCCAAAGCCACCAACTCGACCACTGCCGCGTGCAGTTGGTTTTCGTCGCGCATAGGCGCAGTGCAACCTTCGAGGTAACTCACGTGCGACCCTTCGTCGGCAACGATCAGCGTACGCTCAAATTGACCGGTTTTGGCTTCGTTAATGCGGAAGTAGGTCGACAGCTCCATTGGGCAGCGCACGCCTTTTGGAATGTAGACGAACGAGCCATCAGAGAATACCGCTGAGTTCAGTGCGGCATAGAAATTGTCTTTTTGCGGCACCACAGAGCCGAGATACTTTTTAACCAACTCTGGGTACTCGTGCACCGCCTCAGAGATGGGCATAAAGATGACGCCGGCTTCGGCCAGTTTTTCGCGAAAAGTGGTGGCGACGGAGACCGAGTCAAACACGGCATCAACGGCGACGCCGGCCAGCGCCATTTGCTCATGCAGCGGAATGCCTAATTTTTCGTAGGTGCGCAGCAGTTCCGGGTCGACTTCGTCCAGGCTTTTGGGTTTGTCGGCCATGCTTTTCGGCGCGGAATAATACGACAAGGCTTGGAAGTCAGGCTTTTCGTAGCTGACGTGCGCCCATTCTGGTTCTTGCATGTCTTGCCAGGCGCGAAAGGCTTTTAGTCGCCACTCGGTGAGCCACTCAGGCTCGCCTTTTTTGGCCGAGATAAAGCGCACAACGCCTTCGTCTAAGCCGGGTGCGATGGTGTCGGACTCCACCTCGGTGACAAAACCGGCTTTGTATTCTTTGCCAATACGGCGACCAATTTCGGCGTCTTTGCCTTCCAATACCACGCCGTCGGTGCTGGCGGGAGTTGGGGTGTCAATTTGGCTGCTCATAATGATCTCTCTCAGCGGCTTAAATGCCTGATGTTGTTCTGCGTCGGAGTCGGTGCTCCAACGCAGTTGCTGGCTATTTCCGAGTATTTTACTCGGGTATAAGAAAGATTACCACATTGGTATGCTTAATTGCCGCGCATCGTATCAAAATGGTTGAAACTTGACCAATCGAGAGTATTTCTCATTAAATGCAGGGAGTAGGAGGGCTCATGCTTAAAATCGGCAAACTGACGGATTACGGCATATTAGTGCTGGATGCTCTGGCGCAAGCAGGCTCTGTGCAGCAGTCGACGGAGTCATTGGCCGCGGCGACAGGACTGACAGTGTCCACTTTGCGCAAGGTAATGAAGACATTGGCCGATGCGGGCCTAGTCATTGCCAGGCGCGGTGCTCACGGCGGTTACCGCCTAGCGCGGGCGCCAGAACAGGTGAGCATACTCGACGTTGTAGTGGCCTTTGAGGGGCCAGTGGCGCTGACGGAGTGTAGTCAATTAGGGTCAGATTGTGATATTCAATCCAGCTGCTCTTTGGCGTCCGGTTGGATGGGGGTCAACGACTTGCTGATGCAGATACTGGCTCGGGTCACTTTGGAAGATGTGCGTCAGCAGACTTTAGCGCAACACTTGCCTGCACGGGTGTTAGACAGCAACCAGCGCATACGACTGGTGAATCTGTAACCGGGCAGCGTCTTGTGGGCTGGCGACAAAAATGACAACGATAATAAGGAGTAAGCATGCAACGGCAGTTTTGGTTGCTGATCATTGGGGTGGTGTGGTGTTCAGCGGCGATGGCAACATTGCCTCCTTTGCAAGGCAGTGCGGTGTATCAGCGACTGGGTACCGACATGTTTCGTGCCACGGTATACAGTGATCAAGCCGACTGGCAGAGCTGGACGCAGCCACAAACGCAGTTGGCGCTGGAGATGCGCATTGTCACCGATTACATGTCCGCGCGACGTTTCTATCGCGTTTGGAATGAGGCGCTGGCAATTAATCTTGACGACAAGCGCTTGATGGCATCGGCCGAGCCCATTGGCCGTTTCTTGCGCAGTGTTGGCGGCTCATTGCAGCCAGGCGACCGCTTGTTAGTCAGCAACTTGGACGGCGTCAGTCGCATCACGGTTAACGATATTCAAGTACTCGAGTGGGCGGACCCTGCGCTGGTGCCATTGTTGGCTAATGCTTGGGTTGGGCGCTTTCCTTATTCGCCTTCATTCAAAGAGCAGCTAACCGGCTTGGACCCCGCCGATCGTCATGAGGCCATGGTGGCGGTTGAATCCATTCAACCACAAGTCGGCCGCGATGCCGTGATCCAAGGTTGGTTGCAGCCAGTGGCCGCAACTGCTGCGGTGAGCGCTGCAGCCGTGTCAAAGCCGGCGGCGAGCACTTCTGCGCCTAAGACGAAGCCCAAAGCGCCGGTCAATAAGCCCACTGCGCCAGCGAAAAAAGTCGTCGCCAAAACTGAGCCAACACCTGCAGCTAAAGCGGCAGCGAAATCGCCAGCGTCTAAACCAGCCTCTGAGCCAGTTGTGGCCGATGCTGCCACTGTCGCAGCGCAGGAACCCTCAACAGAAAAGGCTGCATTGGAGGGCTTAGATGCGGCTGTCAACGAGGCCGCGGAGCAGCTCGCCGAGGCTGCAGCTGCGGAGCAGGCAGGCGATGAGCGACAAAATTTGTCACCTGAAGCCGTCGCAGATTCCAGTGAGCAGCCTGCTGCTTCTGCTGGTGAGCAGGCGGATGAGGTGGTGCAGGTGGCAACGGTCTCGGCACCACCGGCACCGTCAACTTCCAGCGTCGATTGGGCGGTGATGCAGATGGTCGAAATTGAGTACTATCGCACCTTGATCTCGATGGCGACGCGAGCGGTGCGCTATCCCAAGCGCGCCTTAATGCGCGGGCAAGAGGGCGAGGTCCGGGTGTTGGTGAAACTGGCGCCGTCTGGCTCTGTGTTGTCGCTGGAAACCGCTGTCAGCTCCAATGTTGAAGTGCTCGACCGCGCAGCACGAAAAGCGGTGGAAGATGCAGCGCCTTACCCCCCTGCACCAAGGCTATTGAGTGACGACATGTTAGAGTTCGAACTGCCGTTCCGATTTGCCTTGACCAACTAGTCCAGTGACAAAAATCGTCACCTTGTTGCAAAAATGCTAACCCCGTCACGAATTATTCGGACGGGTGGCGTATTGCGTCGTTGATGATTACATAGATAACAGACGACAATAGAGTCATACAGTTTTTAGAGGTCAGACGCCCGCTAAGCGATCAAAAGTTGCGCAGCAGTCTGACCGGTTGGAGGGTATGGCTATGGTTCGTCGATTACTGATGCTGATGTTAGGGACGACAATGGCCGTGGCAGCAAACGCTGCTGAGTTGGAAGGTATCGGAGTTTTTGAAAAACTCAACAAGCCTTGGTTTTTAACCGCTTTGTACAGTGACGCAGAACCTTTGGTAGCGACCCCGGACGGTCTGCCAGCAATGCGCCTGGAGCTCAAAGTGGTGGAAGAGAAAATTTCCGCACGCAAGTTTCGTCAACTGTGGCTGGAAGCATTAGCCGTGGTTCACAGCGACGATGCTTTAGTGCAGTTGGATGGTGACTTGGAGCGCTTTGCTTCGGTGGTACGCGGCGAGTTGACCACGGGCGATCACATTGTGCTAGAGCAACGTGGCGACAAAGTCGTGGTGAGCCTGAACTATCTGGATCACGCGGAGCTGTCGGCTGAGTTTTTGCCAACTTTGGTCAATACCTTGACGGCTCGCATCGCGCCGATTCCAGCACTGAAGCGTGGCCTGACTGGTGAACTGTCGGCGAATGAAACACGTCAATTGCTGAATCAGTTTGACCGCTTGGAGCCTAGCTTGCGCCGCATCAGTCAGACTCGTCGCTGGCAAGCACAGAGTGACGTACAGCTGAGTACGCTCTGATATACTGCGCACTTTTGCAATCACGGTAAGTGCGTGACTTCTGAATATCTACTTCGCTTTGGCGGCATCGGCCGCCTCTACGGTAAAGACGGCCTGCAGCGTTTGCAGGCCGCTCACGTTTGTGTCATCGGTATTGGTGGTGTCGGCAGTTGGGCCGCAGAGGCGCTGGCACGGTCCGGCATTGGTGAGCTGACGCTGATGGATCTCGATGATATCTGTGTCACCAATTCCAACCGTCAGGTACACACGCTTAACTCGACCGTGGGGCAGATGAAAACCGAGGCGGTGGCCAAGCGTATTGCTGGAATTAACCCAGAGTGTCAGGTGCATGTTTGTAACGAGTTTGTTACCCGCAATAATGTTGCCGAGCTGATTGATCAGCGCTTTGATTACGTCATTGACTGCATTGATAGCGTAAAAAACAAAGCGGCTTTGCTGGCACATTGTAAGCGCCAAAAAATTCGTGTGGTGACCACTGGAGCCGCCGGTGGGCAAATTGACCCAACCCAGATTGCGGTGGCGGATCTTAATAAGACTCACAACGACCCGTTGGCCAAAAAAACTCGCTCGTTATTGCGTCGCGAGTATGGCTTTTCGCGCAATCCGTCGCGTAACTATTCCATTCCGTGTGTCTATTCGACTGAGCAGCTGCGTTATCCGCAGGCCGATGGCAGTGTTTGTCAGACCAAGCAATTTGATGGCGATAGCACGCGTCTCGATTGTGCTTCCGGCTTTGGTGCGGCGACTATGGTAACGGGCACCTTTGGGTTTGTGGCCGCTGCTCGTGTGGTCGAGCGCTTGGCGATTGGGCAATCGAAGAAATCTTGATCATTGGCCTGGGTGACATACTGTCTGTCCCGCATGGTCGTTTTTCTGCAAGCTATTTGTCGGTATGTTATTGAAGGATGTGCGCCTGAGAGAATTCGGCTCGGCGTCGTAACAATAATAACAGCCATTGCAAAGGCTTCACCCGAGGAAAACGTTTCATGTTTAGGCTGCTGCTGTGTGGCATGATCTGGGTTTCCGGCACCAGCTGGGCATCACAATCCGATCTTTTACTGTTCGAAGCGCTGGCGCATCGCAGCACTGCCGATGCCAGTCTGATTTTCTTACGCCAGGGCGATGGCCTGTCGCGCCAGCGTCTGCAAGCGACGCTGCTCGCTGCGGACGATCAAGCCGCGTTATTGCGCCGCGATTGGCCAGAGCTGGTGCAAGCTTGGCAAGCCAGTCGAACCTTTATAGAGCAAAACCTGGAAATTGCCGCCAACAACGCCGATGTGCGCTTTCCCGTCAATCTCGATGGTCACCAGCAAGCTCTGTACGCAGATATTGTGCAAGCGCAGCAACAAGCCGATTCTAGCGGCAATCAGCAGCAGCTAGCGATGTTGCAGGCACTGACAGCGTTGGAACAAGTGGTGGCAGGTTATTTGTATTTTAATATCAATATTTTTGGCGGTTTGTCCGTTACCGATAACACCATTGAAACCGCCGCCGAGAAATTCACACAAGCGCTGCCAGCGCTGCCGGCTAACTTACGCCAGCGCTTGCAACGCAAATGGCAGTTCGTGGAAAAAGCCATTTTGGATTACAACCAAAGCAGTGCCGTGTTTATTGTTCGACGCACCACGGATTCCATGCGCGAGATGATTATTACTGAGCTGGGTGCCGCTCAGCCTTAGTCATCTCCGCGCAGTTGTTTGCGCAGACTGTCGGGCAATGTCTTAATCGTTAGCGTATCGCTGGCGGCATGGTAATGGATGGTTTCGTCCAATAAATGTGCCGAAAAGCTGATGCTCAAATCGCGATTTTTGCCGTTGTAGCGCAAGTATTGCTTCAGTGTTTTGCGATCGGGCGTAAGGGTGCTGGGCAAGGCGGCCTTGTCTTCATCCTGCTGCTGGCGCGCAACCACATAATGAGCGAAGTCCTGCCCGGCTGTTTGCTCGGTTTCGACCGTTGCGCTGATAAACTCCGACAGCTCTTTGACATCCACCTGTTCGCCGCGCATATCCTGCTCGACACAATATTCCACCACCTTGCTTTTATATTCGTGGCTTTTTTCTGCTGGCAGTTGCTGGCTGTAGTCTTCGACGGCTTGGAGAAACTCACGCGTCTCTTCTGCGCTGTCGAGGGTGTCGCAAAAGCCCAATACGTCGGCAAAGTGGTTTTGCAATGCTCGATCAGCGCGGCCGTAAGTCCAGGTCAGGTAGTTGTCTTGCTGTTGTTGCCAATCGGTCAGATTGAGCATGATGCCAAAACCTGTGCTGGCAAAGTCTAGGTAGTGGGTTTCACTCAAGCTCATGTCGGCGGCCACGCTGACGCTGGTTCTGTGCTGCAAATGAAACACATAGAGGCGATCACTGTCGGCCAGTTGTTCGACAAAAAAGGCGAAAAAGCCATCAATGGCGTATTCGCTGTTGTCCAAGCTGCCGGATAACAACAAGCCAATGCGCCGAGTCACTGCCGCGAACGACTGTCGCTGCGCCTGCCAATCTTTTAATAGCGCAGCGACCTGGGTAATTTCAGGGTGAAAAGCACCATAGCGACGACCGCCACGCTTGGCGAGAATGCCCTTTAGCTGCTGCGCTGTATGTTGGCAAAAGCCAGCCAGCAGCTCTTGCTCTAAATTGGCTTCGTCTTCGCTGTGAGTAAAGCTGGCGCCTGGGTCTTTTTCGCTTTTCTCAATGCGGTGAGTAATAAAATGTTGCAATGGCATATCAATGACCGTCGAATTCGCACACGGCGTACACGTCAAAGCCTGCCGCGCGCAGTTTGTCGCTGCCACCGAGGTCGGGTAAGTCGATGATGGCGCTGACTTCAACCACTTCCGCCTGCAGTTGGCGCACCAGTTCACAGGCCGCCAACATGGTGCCGCCGGTAGCGATCAAATCGTCCATCACTAAAACGCGATCGCCTGCTGCAAAGGCATCGGTGTGCAGCTCGATTGAAGCGCTGCCGTATTCCAGATCGTATTCTTGGGTGACGGTATCGAACGGCAGTTTGCCTTTTTTACGCACTGGCACCAGGCTCAGGCCGAGTTCGTACGCCAATGGCGCGCCAAGAATAAAGCCACGCGCATCGATGGCGGCGACGGCATCCAGCTGCATGTTCTGGTAGCGATGCACAAAGCTGTCGATCAGTTTGCGAAAAATATCGCGGCGTTGCAGCAGTGGCATGATGTCGCGAAACATAACGCCGGGCTCGGGCCAGTTGGGTACGGTGCGGATGGCTTCACGGATTTCCTGGCTGTATGCGCTCATATCGGTCTCAGTAGTAGTGGTTCGGTTCACGCCAAAGTAGACGATTGTAGCCTTTGCTTGGGTGACGCTCAAAAAGCCAGCCATTATACTGCTCGCGTGTGAAAAATCTGCCCAAGCGGTCAGCCCGAGCAGCCGCATCACCTTGAATGAGAGCAACTTATGCTGGAAAAATTGTTCCGGCTGTCGGAATTCGGCAGCAACGTCCGTAAAGAACTGGTGGCTGGTGTAACCACGTTTTTGACCATGGCGTACATTATTTTTGTTAACCCTGCCATGTTGGCCGACGCTGGCATGGACTACAACGCCGTGTTTGTCGCCACCTGTGTCGCTGCGGCGATTGGCTGTTTTATTATGGGCTTTTGGGCCAACCTGCCGGTGGCATTGGCACCCGGCATGGGGTTAAACGCCTTCTTCACCTACGGCGTCGTGCTGGGCATGGGATACACATGGCAAGCCGCGTTGGGCGCTGTGTTTTTATCCGGTCTGGTATTTATCGCACTGAGTTTGTTTAAGGTGCGTGAGTGGATCATTAACGCCATTCCGGCAACGCTGAAAAAAGCCATTGCCGCAGGTATTGGTGCTTTCTTGGCGCTGATTGCGCTGAAAAATGCAGGCATTATTGTCGACAACCCAGCCACATTAGTGGGCATGGGTGATCTGACCGAGCTGTCGCCAGCGTTGGCGATTTTAGGCTTCTTCCTGATCGTGACGTTCGTGCAGCGCAATGTGCCGGGTGCGGTGATGTTAGCGATCATGGCGGTCACCGTGCTGGGCCTGTTGGCCGGTGATGTGCAATACGCGGGTATCGCCTCGGCGCCGCCGTCTCTGGCGCCGACCTTTATGCAAATGGACGTCGCGGCCGCCTTCGACATCGCCATGATCAGCGTGGTGTTTGCTTTCTTGTTTGTCGACTTGTTCGATACCTCAGGCACCTTGATTGCGGTGTCGCAGCGCGCGGGTTTGGTCACGTCCAAAGGGGAAGTGCCGCGCTTGGGTCGTGCTCTGTTGGCCGACAGTACGGCATCCGTTGCCGGTGCGGCGCTCGGTACTTCGACCACCACCAGTTACATCGAAAGTGCATCCGGGGTTGCAGCTGGCGGTCGTACCGGTTTAACCGCAGTGACCGTCGGTGTGCTGTTTTTGCTGGCGATCTTCTTTGCTCCGCTGGCGGGCATGATCCCGGCTTATGCAACGGCGGGTGCGATTTTTTACGTGTCGGTGCTGATGATGTTTACTCTGAAAGAAGTAGAGTGGGACGATTTGACCGAAGCGGCACCGGTGGCGGTGATTTTGTTGATGACACCATTAACCTTCTCCATTGCGCATGGCATTACCTTGGGCTTTATCACCTACGCGGCGGCAAAGCTGTTGGGTGGTAAGCACAAAGAGGTCAATATCAGTGTGTTTGTGATCGCAGCATTGCTGCTGTTGAAAGTGATCTTCCTCGATTAATGTCGATAAAAAAGCCCGCAGATGCGGGCTTTTTTTACGCCATCAAATGCTGGTAATGGAAGCGCAAATGCTCTTCGATAAAGCTGGCGATGAAATAATAGCTGTGGTCATAGCCTGGGTGCTGGCGCAACGTCAGCGGGTAGCCGCGCATGTCGGCGGCTTGTTGCAGATGCTGCGGCTGCAGTTGCTGCTGCAAAAACTCATCGGCCAGCCCCTGGTCCACGAGTGTGGGCAGGGTAATGCTGGCACGACTCATCAGCTCGGTACTGTCCCACTCCTTCCAGCTGTCCTGGTCGTCACCTAAGTAGTGACGAAATGCTTTTTCTCCCCATGGGCATTGGCGTGGATGACTGATAGGGCTGAACGCTGAAATCGAGCGATAGCGCTCAGGTTGTTTTAACCCACATACCAAAGCACCGTGGCCGCCCATGGAATGGCCGCTGACAGAGCGCAGATTGGTGACCGGAAACTGGCTTTCAATCAGCGCCGGAAGCTCCTCTGTGACGTAGTCAAACATGCGGTAGTGCTGACTCCAAGGGGCTTGTGTGGCGTTCAGATAAAACCCCGCACCTTGGCCGAGGTCATAGTCGGCATCGTCGGCCACGTCGCTGCCACGTGGGCTGGTATCCGGTGCGACCAGCACCAGACCCAGCTCCGCTGCGGTGCGCATGGCGCCGGCTTTCTGCATGAAGTTCTCATCCGTGCAGGTGAGCCCGGACAGCCAATACAGAACCGGCATTGGCGTCTCTGGCTGGCAGCCGGGCGGCAAAAATACCGCGAAGGTCATATCGCCATTCACGCTGTCTGAGTGGTGGCGAAAGCGCCGGTGCCAGCCGCCAAAACACTGGTTTTGACTGATAAGCGTCAAAGTACTCATAGCTTCCCCTTAATAATGGATGACGCTGCGAATGCTCTTGCCTTCGTGCATGAGGTCAAATGCGTGGTTGATCTCATCCAGCGCCATCGTGTGGGTGATGAAGTCATTTAATTTAAACTCACCGGCTAAGTAGCGCTCAACATAGTCGGGCAGCTCACTGCGACCTTTCACGCCGCCAAAGGCGGTGCCGCGCCATACACGTCCGGTGACCAGCTGGAACGGACGGGTGCTGATCTCTTGGCCGGCGCCGGCGACACCAATAATCACCGACTCGCCCCAGCCTTTGTGGCAGCACTCTAGGGCAGAACGCATCACATCCACGTTGCCGATGCACTCAAAGGAGTAGTCCACGCCGCCGTCGGTCATGTCGACAATCAGGTCTTGAATCGGACCGTCATGCTCTTTCGGGTTGATGCAGTCGGTGGCGCCTAGCTGACGCGCCAGTTCAAACTTGGAGTCGTTGATGTCAATCGCCAGGATGCGCGACGCACCGGCCATCACCGCCCCAATAATGGCAGACAGACCAATACCGCCGAGACCAAACACCGCCACGCTGGCGCCAGGCTCGACCTTGGCGGTGTTCACTACGGCGCCCATGCCAGTGGTGACGCCACAGCCCAACAAGCAGATCTCTTCTAGCGGTGCTTTGGGGTTCACTTTGGCCAGAGCAATTTCCGGCAGCACGGTGTACTCGGAAAACGTCGAGCAGCCCATGTAGTGATAAATGGTTTCACCGTTGCAGCGAAAACGGCTGGTACCATCGGGCATCAGGCCTTTGCCTTGGGTAGCGCGTATTTTCTGGCACAGGTTGGTTTTGCCGGATTGGCAAAATTTGCACTCGCCACACTCTGGGGTGTACAGCGGAATCACATGATCGCCGACGGCAACGCTGGTTACCCCTTCGCCAACGGATTCGACAATGCCACCGCCTTCATGGCCCAAAATGGCTGGAAAGATACCCTCAGGGTCCTCACCGGATAAGGTGAAGGCATCCGTGTGACACACGCCGGTGGCGACAATACGAATGCGCACTTCGCCAGCTTTGGGTGGGTCGACTTCTACGGTTTCAATGCTCAGCGGTTGTCCCGGGCCCCAGGCGATGGCGGCGCGGCAAGTCAAAGTTTGTGCAGACATGGTGAGTCCCTATTCAGTCGTATTAACACTCGGGCACCGAGTTATTCAGGGGTGCCCTAGAAGAAGTACCGTGAATCAGTGTAATCTTTTCTCAAGAGCAGATAATGGGCGCAAACATAAAATGAGTATTACAGGTGGGTAATAATGCTAATGCGTCACCATTGCCTGATTGGAGTGGTGTGCGGGAATTTGTGGCGGTGGCCGAGCGTGGTAGCTTCACGCGCGCGGCGCAGTGGCTGGGGTTGTCGACGGCACATATTAGCCGACAAATTCAGGCATTGGAGCAGCGACTCGGCAGCGTATTGCTGCATCGCACTACACGCAAAGTCAGTTTGACCGAATCTGGAGAGCAGTACTGGCGCCAATGTCGGCCACTGCTGGATGCTCTGGCAGAGGCTGAGCGCTCATTGGGGCAATGGCAAACAACACCGGTTGGGCGGCTGCGGGTAACGGCGCCGATGAGCTACGGCGAGCGCCATATCGCGCCGTTGCTGAACAGCTTTGCGGCGCGTTATCCGCAGTTGCAGCTGCACTACTGGCTCACCAATCAAGCCTTGGATTTGACTGAGCAGGGGTATGATCTGGCCATTCGGGTTGGCCCGTTGCAGGACAGTCGTTTGATTGCCCAGCGCCTGGCCGGTCGGCGGCTTATTGTCTGTGCTTCGCCCGAGTATTTGGCTGCATTCGGCTGCCCACAGTCGGCGCAACAATTGCAGCAACATCACTGCCTGGCGGGTACGTTGGACTATTGGCGCTTTGCCGACGGTCAAGTGGTGGCCATTTCGCCGCGGCTGCGAGTGAACAGTGGCCCGGCGCTGTTGGACGCTGCGTTGAAGGGCTTAGGGGTCGTGCAGCTACCGGACTATTACGTTGATCGTTATCTCGATAGCGGCCAACTGCGTGCGGTGCTGGAGTCGTATCAGCCACAGGAAGAGGGCATTTGGGCGCTGTATCCGAACAGCCTAAGAGCGTCGGTCAAAGTACGCTTGCTGGTTGAGCATCTGCAAGCGCAGTTATCACCCTGATACCGAAGCGCTTGAACCTTTTGCAGCTCTCTTGTATCTATGTACAGACTTTGTATAGCTATCGGAGCTTTCCATGATGTCTTTTTTACGCGCGACCACCGCGGGCCTGCTGTTAATGGCAGGCAATTCGGTGTGGGCGGATGTCGATACCACGGCTGGTGCTTGGCAGTGTCCGGAAATTTTTCAGCACGACATGAAACAGTTACACAGCTCAAAGGTGCTGAACTTGTGCGATGTGGTAGCGGGCAAACCGGTGCTGCTGGTGAATACCGCCAGCCATTGTGGCTTCACCAAGCAGTTTGGTGATCTGGAGGCGATTCATCAGAAGTATAAAGATGAAGGCCTGGTGGTGATGGGCGTGTCGTCGGATTCCTTTAATCAGGAAGCTGAAAGCGAGGAAAAGGCGGCGGAAATTTGCTTCAAGAACTTCGGTGTGTCCTTCACCATGCTGGCCACAGTGCCGGTCAGAGGCGATGAAGCCCATCCCTTGTTCAAAGAAGTGGCGGAGCAGGATACTGCGCCCAAATGGAATTTTTATAAGTATCTGATCAACACCCAAGGCCAGGTGGTGAGCTCTAACTCGAGCATGACCTTGCCGGATGATGACGATATTCAAGCCTTGCTGGCTGGAAGTTAAGCCGCGTTGGTTAGCTGGTGGCATAAAAAAAGGCGCCCTTTGGGCGCCAAATCCTGTGTCCAATTCTGGCTCTAGGAGAGAGGAAGGAAGTCAGAACGGATACAGTGGTATGACCCTGCCGTGTTTGGGGGGTTCCCTCTGCTCAGAATAAATTATCAGGTCTGTCTGTTTAGTCAGCTCAATGGCCTAGTGTTTTGTCGCGCTGCCCTTACAGTCAGCACCATTCACTAGAGTCGTCACTATTGCCTGCACAAGCGCCCTCATAAGGCATCAGTAAGCTTCGTTGCCTTATCCAGCCACAGTGCTAAATACGGAATGTCATGGCCGTAAGTTGTGCTGGAGATGCTGATAGGATTCTCACTGATGCAAAAACGATGTAAAGGCCACACTTGGGTAGTTGGCCTGCGCGGTTGTCAGTGGTTAGCTAACCGCCATTCAACCACGGAGGAAAACCATGAATAAAATAACGTCCATTTTTGCCTTGTCTTTGTTTGTTGCTGCGTGTGGCAGCAGTGACGATGATCCGGTACCTGTGGTTGTCGACGATAGCGTTAAGTTTGAGCTGACCTTTGCGGACGCCAACTCGCCGTGGACGGTCGGTTATGCAGATTACCCTGGCGATGCAGAGGACATCTACAAGCTGTCGTCAGAGGTTGGCCCATTGCCTGCGCCGTTGCAGCAACAGCGCGGGTTAAATATCAAGGGTACCAATCGCAGCGATGACTTGTTTATGTTTGCCGAGCGCCAAATAACCGGGCTGGATAAGAACCAAGCCTATGAAGCGGATATTACATTGACCTTTGCCACCAATGTGCCCAGCGGCTGCTTTGGGGTAGGCGGCTCGCCCGGAGAAAGCGTGTACATTAAAGCGGGTATCGAGGAGCAGCAGCCCAAAGCGGAAATAGGGGGGGCTGGCTACTACCAAATGAACATCGACAAGGGCAATCAAAGTGTACCCGGCAAGCGGGTAAAACTGTTGGGGGATTTTGCCAACAGTCAGGAATGCGATAACCCACAGTCACCTTACGAGCTGAAAACGGTCAAAACCGATGCGCCGATTGAGTTCACCAGCACCGACGACGGCTCTGCCTGGGCCATTGTCGCCACCGATTCGGGGTTCGAGTCAGAAACCAGTATCTGGTACACCGCCATGGACATTGAGGTGCGCAAAAAATAAAGCGCTCTCAGTGACTGTGCTGCTGCGATTGCAGAGTTCTGTTCCTATTGTGTGAGCCACACGCCGGCTAACATCCTGTGGGGGATGGTTAGCCGGTCAATGATGGGAGTGGTGTGTGTTAGTGAGGGCGTTGAGCGAATATTTTAATGACTATTTAAATGGTTATTTGAGTTGGCCATGGAACAAGTCGTCGAATAAGCTCTGGCTGCTTCAGCATTTTACTGTGTGGATATGTTTTACTGTCCTGGCATGTATTGCAGTGTTGTGCAGGGCCCAGTAATGGAACATTCCCAGGTGTGGCGGCCACAGCAGTGGAGCGGTGTGGAATTGCTGGCGGCCAAATTTACCCGCTTTGAATTTGCGAAACATTGGCACGACGAGTTGGCCATCGGTGTGATCGAACAAGGCGCCGAGGGCTTGCACTATCAGGGGCAAAAGCTGCTGGTGCCACAGCGGCATATCGTAGCCATTAATGCCGCTGAAGTGCATACCGGCTTTGCTGGCAGCGAGCAGGGCTGGACGTATCGCATGTTTTATTTCGATACCGAGATATTGCAGCGCTGGTTAGGTCCAGAGTTGCCTCAGTTTTCGCCCACCTTGCAGCACAGCATTGTTCAGGATGACGAATTATTTCTTTGTTTACAACAACTGCATCAAGCTTGGCAATACGGCAGTTTATTGCTCAGTCAGCAGTCGCTGTTGTGTACCACCTTGGTGACCTTGTTTCAGCGTTATGGCGGCCATTACGCTACGACGGATGGCACAGCTGGCGTTACTGCCAGCATGTCTTTGGCGCGTGATTATTTGCATCAACACTGGCGTGACAATATAGGCTCTGAGGTGTTAGAGCAGTTGACAGGGTTAAGTCGTTTTCAGCTAATTCGCCAGTTTAAGCAGCAATATGGTATGGCACCGCATCAATATTTATTGGCATTAAAAGTACGCCATGCCCGGCACATGCTACTGCAGGGGTATAGCAGTGCTGATATTGCTGTGGCTTGCGGTTTTTACGATCAAAGCCACTTTTCTCGTAACTTCAAAAAAACTTTAGGTGTGCCACCAGCACGTTATGCCGCTGCATCATAGCAGCCTCAGTGCACAATCGTACAAGCCAAGTTTTTTCCTGCCTTTTAAGCTGGCGACCTTGTTTAAGCGAATGAGGTGTGCGAATGAGTCTGTTCAGCTTGTGGTTGGGCGTCATGTTTCCGCTGGTATTTAGCCCAGGGCCGGCCAATATTGTATTTGCTGTCAGCGGTGCGCAAATGGGAGTGCGTCGGTCACTGCCACTGTTAGCGGGTGTCGATACCGTCTTTATTCTTGTATCCATTCTGGTTGGCTTTGGCTTTGGTCAGGTGATGCAACGTTATCCTGATGTCGTGCAGGTTATGCAGTGGCTTGGGGCTGCTTATCTGATCTACTTGGCGTGGACGTTTCTGCGCTCTTCTCTGCGCGTTGCAGATACACAAGCTAAACCGCTTGGATTTGTTGACGGGGTGGTGATTCAGGTGCTCAACAGCAAGGGGTGGCTAATGGTGGTGTTGATGTACTCGCTGTTTTCTGAGCCTGCGCTGGAGCAGTTCGGAGCATTGGGCATCTGGGTATTGGTGGTTTGGTTGGCCGTGCTCAATATCTCCATTCATTTGGTGTGGATCAAGGCCGGTCACATCATTTCGCAGTGGTCGCAACATCCTGGGCACCAGCGTTGGCAGTCCGCATTTTATGCCGCGTGTTTATTGCTGGTGGCCATCTGGCTGCTGTTGGACAGCCGCTTAGCCTGAACAGGATCACAAAACACACCAAGGTGAGTCGATATGGATCACACTCTTGTTGCTGATCCATATCGGCTGGCGGCAGATTGTGAGATGTTAGCGCTGAAGCTATCACTCAGGCACGAGTAAGTATTGTTTGCAGTCGGGCTCACAAAAGAATAGCTCTTGAGAACCATGTTCTTTTAGATCTCTAACTATGTCGAAAGCAATCGCTGCCACGTTATGTGGCAGTTTTTGATGGTGCTGCTACGGCGATGTGAGTGATGGGTAAATGGGCGAAAAAATCGTGCTGTTCTGATGTTGTAGTTCGCGCTGTAAAAGATGGTTTCGTGCGTGATGTGCGGTAATTTTTCGGACTGATCGCATAACAGTAATCAAATCAAGCAAGTTTTAATCTGCTTACGATGTATACATTTATTGAAGTGGTTTTTTCGTTGCTGTTAGGTGCGGTAAAGGGAAAGTTTTTATAGGGTTTTTATGAATATGGGTGTGTTAAATCATATCGCGCTAATGATGGTGTTTGGCTTGTTAACGGCGTGCATGGGCACAGACAGTGGCGATCGCACAGGAGACGGCTCACACGATTCGACTGAGGTGACGGCACCGGCAGTCGATACCATCACGCCTGAGACCGAATCCCCAGAAACGGATACACCAGAAACGAATACACCAGAAACAGATACACCAGAAACAGATACACCAGAAACAGATACACCAGAAACAGATACACCAGAAACAGATACACCAGAAACAGATACACCAGAAACGGATACGCCAGAAACGGATACGCCAGAAACGGATACGCCAGACACGGATACACCAGACACGGATACACCAGAAACGGGCACGCCAGAAACGGATACACCAGAAACGGATACGCCAGAAACGGATACACCAGAAACAGATACACCAGAAACAGATACACCAGAAACAGATACACCAGAAACGGATACGCCAGAAACGGATACACCAGAAACGGATACGCCAGAAACGGATACGCCAGAAACGGATACACCAGAAACGGATACGCCAGAAACCGATACACCATATGCGGATACGGCCGTACCAGGTACGGTGCATGGGCTAATTACTGAAATAGGCTTCGCTCACGCCGGGCAAGCAGCCGCATCAGATTATGTCACCTTCGGCCATGTGTTTGCGCCTGGAGAAATACCGTCAGGGCAGACAGTAGCCTTGCAGGCGCCAGACGGAGCCTGGTTAGTCACTCAGGTCGATACTAAAGCGCGCCATAAGGACGGCTCGATCCGCCATGCCATTGTGTCAGCACGGGTAACGCTAACAGCACCGCAACAGACGTTTAAGCTGTATCGCGTGAGTGACGTGCCAGCCGCGGCGACAGCCACCGACATTGATGCAGAAGGCATGGGGCTAACGCTACGCCTAAATGTGTCCGGCAGGCATTATCAGACCAGTCTGGCTGATGCTATTGAACAGGGGCAGTTTAACCAGCGTTGGCTTCAAGGCTCGGTGGCAAATGAATTTCTGTTAACGGCGCCGCTTCGAGACGGCGCAGGTAACGAGCATGCGCACCTGCATGCGCGCTTTTATGTGCGGCTGTATGGCCAACAGCGCGAAAAATCTCAGGTGTCTGTGCTGGTGGAAAATACCTACGCCTATCAAAATCAGCCTCAAGACTACCAATACGATGTCGCCATTGAGCATGGTGGCCATGTGATCTGGCAGCAAGACGATGTGACCCACTATCATAAAGCGCGTTGGAAGAAAGACTTATTGCTGCATGGTAACGATGTCATTCATGTGGTTTTTA
Organism: Bacterioplanes sanyensis; assembly: GCF_002237535.1. Lineage (GTDB taxonomy): Bacteria > Pseudomonadota > Gammaproteobacteria > Pseudomonadales > Oceanobacteraceae > Bacterioplanes > Bacterioplanes sanyensis_A. Next base: position 3,632,751 of record NZ_CP022530.1, on the reverse strand, counting down.
ATGCCAACTATTTAATGAATACTGGCGCGATTCCCTTGTATGAACCGGGCATTCAAGTTGACTCGGGATTGATTGAGCGGCATCTGTCGCAGTATCGAGAGCATGCCGGTGTGATGCAAAAAGGTGCGATGCGCTCTCCTATGGGAGGAGGGGGCGGACGGGTTGATTTGGGTCCGCTGCCCGGCTGGACCGCCAGTTATTTATTAAGCCAAGATAAACGCGCCCAAATAGCAATGCTGGGTAACGCCACTCAGGCTGGTTCTTGGCCCGTGCACTACCGCGTGAAAAATAGCGATCAAATCGTACGCATTGACGATAAACCCTATGCCGGATTATTTGGTACACCAGGCGATATGACCGATCCTGCATCGGGCGAGCTGCAGGCCTTTCCGGCTTGTTCGCCATGCAATAATCCTTATGAACCCGACGGTGCCCATCAGCCATCATTAGCGTATTTGCCTTATATGCTGACGGGCGATTATTTTTACCTAGAGGAACTGCAATTCTGGGCTGGCTTTAACTTGCTCTACACCAATCCTTGGTATCGGCGCAAAGAGCAGGGAATATTGCGCCGTCGCCAGGTGCGCGAAGAGGCGTGGGTGTTGCGATCCTTGGGACAGATTGCCTATATCGCACCAGATGATAACGCCAATAAGCAGTACTTTAATCAGGTGGTTAATAATAATCTGCAATACCTTTACGACCTGTATGTGGCGAAAAATGAAGCCGATCGTGACAGTGTTGCTGTCATTAATCGATTGGGTTATGAGCCCGGGCCGTTAATAGACACATTCGGCGTTCGTACGGGGGAATACGCCTTGGTGTATCACCACGGCAACGGACCTGGAGTATGGCAAGATGACTTTCATACTTGGTCCATCGGCTTTTTACGTGACTTGGGTTTTGCCAAAGCCGCTGAAATCTTGGATAAGCGTGCTCGGTTTAGTGTTGAGCGTATGATGGACCCAGGGTATTGCTGGATGCTGGCCAGTGTCCAAAATGGCGTGAAGCTTATGCGACGCTCTGAACAAGGCTTGGCTACCTTATATGGTTCGTTCGCTGAAGTGTTTGCGCACACGACGGGAATTGACTTGTCGCAAACGCCTTGCGCCACGCGAGCATTTGCCGAGAAAGCCAGCGACTACGCAAAAATCGACGATACCAATGAAACACTAAAACCTGGGCAGATGATCGGCTACGCCCACTCGACAGAAGGCTTTCCGACTAACTTACGCTTAGCTCTCGCCGCTGCTGTCGATTCAAATTATCCAAAGGCCAGTGAGGCTTGGCAGCGATGGCAGAATCAACGGGTGAAGCCAGACTACCGCACCGGGCCGCAAATGGCAGTGGTGCCAAGGCGTTTATATGCTGAGCTTCAACGTACCTTGACTTGGCCCGTTGATAGCCTTCATACCGATGAGCCGGGCCTATTTGTACGCAGCTCTGTCACTGCGGACTGATGTTAACAGCCAAATCGTCTGATTTAATGCCAGTTAAAAGAACTGCCCTAACAGTGAGTTACGGTTAGGGCCTGTTAACACTATTTAGCTCTTTGCTGCTGGACGTCAGTTTTTCCTGAATAAGGAATGAGGCATGAGGCATGTGGCTTAACGGGTTAAATAAGCAACGAATAACGCGACCCAGGGAAAAAGAACTCCAGCCCTTCGTGGTATGGCTGAAAGCCCATCAAACTGTGTTGTTCATCCGTTTTTTGGCTCGTTAAACACCACTCTTCGCGCTTTGATTTAGGGATTTTCGGCTCATGGCAGCGTGATCGAAATAGTGTTGACAGGCCCTAGAAGCTGTTTCACAACTTCTTTAGCACGATCATCATGCAGGCGGCGTGAAAGAAGGCTCGATACATTGAGAGCTTTCTTTCCCATCGAACCACTAATCGCCGATAATTTCCAAGCCAAGCAAAAGTGCGCTCTACTTTCCAGCGACGGTCGTACCTTCTCAGCTTTCTACCATCTTGCAGCGGCGCTTTTCTCCTGTTTCGACGATGTGGACAAATGAGATCAACGCCCCGTTTCTTTAACGCCATTCGCAGAGGATCAGAGTCTGCCGCTTTATCGTAAATCAAACGCTTCACCTTGCTCTTGCCATAGGAAACATTTAACAAAGCCTCAATCAGATTGACCTCCGCCGGTGACGCTGAGCCAAGTGTCAGCCCGATTGGAATGCCTTCGCCATCGACGACTATCATCCGCTTCGACCCCTTACCACGCTTGGTTTTTCCAACACCGAGGCCCCTTTTTTTGCGGGTGCAAAACTACCATCAGAAAACGATTCTTCCCAATTTAACCGCGACTGTTGATCCAGAACGCGAAGAAGCTTACGCCAGGCTTTGACCCATGCACCTTGCTCTTCCCAGTACTGAAGGCGGCGCCAGCAGGTACTCGGTGAAGGATAGCGCTCGGGTAGATCACGCCAGCGCGCACCTGAACGTAAGACCCATAAAATGCCCTCGAAACAGGCTCGATTGCTGATAGGTTTGGGACCCCCTTTGCCACGAGGCAGGCTGGGTAAACAAGGCTCAATGTGTGCCCACTGTTGGTCGGTCAGTTCTGAGGTTGAACGTTTCATGGTGGAGGAGTTGAAGCTGATAGTTTTGATTATTATATCGGACTGAAGGTTATGAAACAGCTTCTAGGGAGATTTGATCAATAACTGATCTCAGTGCTGAAGTAAAGGGCTGTTGTCTAGAGCTGTTTTTGTAGGCCATCTTGGCGAGCTATGTTAGAAGGCCGAGACAGATCGCTGAAGCAAATAGCCGACGTAAAGGGCTGAAATTAATAGCTGAGATAAAAGTCTATTTATCCCAGTTCATCATCCAAATGGCCGGTCAAAGCCTTACGCATCTGCGCCACCAGTGCATCGGCCTCGGCCTTGCCGTCGATGCCTTCTGCCAAGGTAATATCATTGTTATTACTGGTATGCACTCGATAGTACTCTGTATGGCGGCTGCCGGAGCGGCTAGAAGACGTGACCGACGTTTTTAATTGGTCTGGTTGAATATTCTGCCGCTGATGCGTGTACAGAGGTTTTCCGAATAATGATCGTTGCGTGCGGATATTGCCTGGACTGATCCAGGTTTCTAGCTTGCGCCCTGCTGTCCAAATCCCTGCCATGGTCACGGCCATGCCAGCAGCGAAAAATGACACACTCATAAACCACAATGCGCCACCTTCTTGCAATGCTTCGGTAAACAGGAATACACCGGCCACGGAAAATACAGCGCCGATGGCCATTAAACCAAGGTTAGATGCCATATGGCGACCGGCCGCACTAATAAAGTAAGTTTCTTGTCCTTGCTGGCGGATACCAAAGCCTTGCGTGACATCGGCTTCAAAGTGCTCAGCGATGTGCTGCGTGTGACGCTCTGGTGGTGTCAGACTGCTGTGCTCGATACCGTCTTTAACCGGTATTTGCCAGCTGCGCTCGAAGGCCTCTGCTTGCTCTTGTCCGCTTGGTCGCACACTGCCGGTCGCGGTTAAACGCCATAGTATGATGCCGCGTCTTGCTGCACCGGATGCGGGTGCTGCTTTGTTGGGAGAAAATAGAAAGCACTGCGTTTGGTTATTGCCGTGCCAGCAAATAGACTGCTCCTCCCAGACAACGCGTTCTTCGGTCTTTCTATCGTCACCGCTACCAGTGGTATAGCGATTGATGCACTGCAGTTTGATGGCAATCGGGCCTTCTGTGGGACTGCTGAGCTGAAAGCTTCCGGCGATATGTCCGCCGCTGGAGGCTGGGTCTGGGTCGAGCAGTAGGGGAGTGACGCCGATGGCTAAAAAGCGTTGTCGAGCGCGTATTGCTTGCACCAGCATTGCTATCCCTGCCAATGGAAACAGTGCAATCAGCAGCTGTTCCCACTGCCAATGTTGGGTGGAGTGCAGTGCGCTGACGCCCGCAGCTACGCCAAGCACAGTGAACCCTGTTCCCAGTACAAGTAGCACCTTATATTTGCCTTTCTGCTCACTGGATAGGCTGCCGGCGGCTACGCTATTGCTGACGCTCTGGCCGCGATACACCACCATCAGGCCAATACCGCCAAATGCCAACAGGAAAACACTGCCCATAATAATAAATCCGGGCCGCAGACTGCGATCTAACAGAGACTGTGTCGGGTCTTGCGGGTTGACCCAGGCAATGACAGCGTTGCTGTCTCGCTGGCGCTTTAAACGGGAATATAAGTCAGACCAGTAGCTACCAATATTGTCCGAGCCGCCAAACAAAGACACTTGATGGCTGCGATATTGCTGGCCATTTATTTGGAAATGGTAACTGGCCACCACTTTATAAGTGGTGCTGTCCTCGCTGGTGTTAGATTGCAGCTCCAGTCGTGTCAGCGTGGCATTCACGGGCTGCCAATCGCTCGACTGCCAGTACTTTATTAGTGGCAAAATGGCCGTAAAGATAAATACGCCCACACCCGCCGCCAGAAACAACCAGCCAAAGATACGATTGTTGCCTTTCTTCTTGACCATTGCTCTTTTCCTGTCCGTGCCGAATCGCCTTTCAGAGATATAACCATGTCTTGTGCGGTTGTGCAAAAAACAGGCAGTTGGTTGTTGTGTGTGCAGCCTTGAGAGAGTGGATAGGAGGCTGATTGGCAAATTAAAGTGCTTTAGTGAAGTGTCTAGCAAGTCTTGTCATATGTCTGTAGGTGGTTCGAGAAATCTGATATATTTCGCGCGCCTGTAATGCCTAATGCCAGATAATTTAAGGGATCATCATGTTCAAGGGACTGTCCTGCGGTATATTTTTATGTGCCGTTGCCGTGACCAGTATTGCTTCACAGTACGACCTGCGCTTGGATTCGCCGCTGCGCTCCCCCACTGATCTGGTGTCTGTTAGTTTTCTAGCCAAGGACTGTGAAAATCTCACCCGTCTGGAAGTCAACTCTGATGATGTTGAAGTGTCTGCAGAGAATACTCACTCCATCGATGGTGGAGGTTGTGTTGTCAAAGGCATCGAGACGCATTTGTCCAGCGGTTCGATTGGTGTTCAGGTGTATCGGGGCAGTGAATCTGATTATTATCAAGAAAACTATTCTGTGGAGACGGTTGCGCCGAGCTTGGCATTGCTTGGTTCATCTGTGTCCGGCAGTGAAGGGCAGCAGTCGCTCCGACTAGTGTTTGAAGCGCACGATGACACTGATATTGCCTATCTCGATGTTGACGTTTCAGGTGTTAAGGCCAGCGATATTCGTAATAATGGCGGTGTTGTCAACAGCGATGCGGTTCCGCCTTTCTTGTCCTACAGTTCGCGGCATTTTCCTGCGCCTGGGACGAACGAAGTCAATGTAAGTGCTGTATTTGACCGCCAATTAGATGCTTCGACTCTTGCCGGTGATGGTATTTTGATCATCAACGCAGTTGCCGTTGACGCTTCCGGTAACAGCCAGACCATCAGTGAGTACCGATACACCGGCGATAGCATCGAAGATGAGCTGCAAAGTCTGAGTTACCCGGTCGATAAACTCTTCCTGACCAGTATCTTGGATCGTATCCAGCTAACGCCTAATGCACTATTCAAGTATCGCGGTGAAGTTGTATTGCTTGGCAGTGACAGTGGCCTATCTTACAGCGTATCTGATGACGGCATCATCGGAGTGGATGGTCAAGGTGTACTTTATCTAAAAGAAGAAACGCCAACGACGGGCAATATTGTCATCTCTCATACGGATGGCTTATCTATTTCTGTTCCGGTAGAAGTCGATCTGTCTAAGACCGTCGAGCGCTTCGTTTGGGCAGAAGGACCGGTGTTGAGTGGTCTAAACACTTTGCATGAACTCCCAGTCATCGCCGTTGAATATGATGATGGCAGTAGCCGGGTACTGGAAAAGAGCTTTCCCTTAAATCTAAGCTACCCACAGGAAGCACAAAGTTTCCTGATGGGGGATGGTAAACGAGTAGGTTCGAAGGTCGAATTGCTGGATAGCGACCCTCTGTCTATTACTGTCTCCTCACCCCGTATTCCTGGGGTTGAATCAGTTTTAGAGCTGGTCGTTGAAGATGCTCCACCGAAAGTAACCGTTACCGGTGGTGGTCGTATTGAGGTGGGTGAAAACTTATCTCTGATGGCGCAAACCCAAGATGATGTGGGCATCGATTCCGTATCTTTTTGGCGTGATGGCTCGAAACTTTTGACCTTAGAACGCCCACCGTTTGAGTTGAATCTGAATGTTTCTGACTCGATGGATGGTCAGAGTTTTCAGTTTTATGCTTTGGCAACGGATAGCAAAGGCCAAGAAACACAATCAGAAATCGTTACCGTTAGAGTCAATGCCGACCCTGAAGGTGAGCATCCAGGACATTTTGTTGAATCACCTAGCTCGCAGCTACCCGTTGTTGAGCAGTCGGATTATTGGTATCGAGCCGCTTATCACCTAGGGAAAGAGGGAGAGTTAGACGGTACAGAATCCTCTTCTATTCGCAGTATAAAGTTACTTTTGGACGACGAAGAAGTCGGTCTGATTCGTTACCCGATGCTAGAAGTGCGAATGATCCCTAACGATGAGGGTAAGCTCGAAAAGCATGTATATGAAGTATGGCAGACTCAGTTAACCGCCCAGGAAGTCGCTGTCTCAGAAACGTCTTTGGCGCTGGCAGCAGAAATGCAGCTGAAAAACGGAGCTGTGTATAAAGATGACTCTAGGCTGATTCGAATTGTTGAGAATCGCGAGCCTGAGGCAAAGCTTGAGGCGCCCGTGGATAATGTTCAGGTGCCGGCAGGAGCAACAATCAATGTAACAGGGTACGTTGTCGATGATACCTTGCTGCAGGGAACCCGTGTCAGCTTATTGATTGACGGTGACGAAGTTGATTCGCGCTATGTGCGTGCTCCGGATGACAAAGACTTATTCGATGTTAATAAGCCTTATACCTTGCCCCAGAAATACAAAGGCAGCTTTAACGAGCATCGCGAGGCGTTCAAATTTGAGTATGAAACCTCCGAGGACGATCTTGGTGACGAAGTTGATTTTCGGGTTGTAGCATCGGATCGCCATGGCCTCATTACCAAAACAGTGACCCGTACCGTCGTTGTGATTGAAGATCAGAAGCCATCTGTTTCAGTGATTGCGCCCGTACCGTCTCAATATATTACTGAAGGTGAAACGGTTCGCTTCCAAGCTAAGGCAGCGGATGACATCGACGTTAGCTATGTAGAGTTTTATGTAGATGGCTCGTTGCTGGAGCGTGTAGAAGCGATGCCCTATATGGTTAGCTACAGCGCGCCAGAGTCAATCGACCATGAGCAGGTGCTTGAGTTCTCTGCAAAAGCCTACGACAACAAAGGGCAAGTCGGTGACAGCCAAACCGTTAAGGTAACGTTAGGGCACGATGATATTCCGCCAGTTATCGACTGGGTTTCTCCTCAAATCAATACGCTGGAAGGAGAAGAGAAAGTTGCTCGCGTGCCAGAAGACTCGACGCAAGTGGTCAAGCTTGTAGGTTCTGATAACGTTGGTATTAGCAAGCTGACGGTGAGAGGGCTTAAAAAGACAGAGCAAGGCTACCGTCTAACGACCGATGTTGACCATGAAGAGACTTTAGATCTCACGACGATTCCAAACTCATTAAATCAATACTCGGCTATTTTGTTGCTGGATACCCCCAAGTTGGAAGCCAGTAACACTCTGGGGTATGCCAGTTATCCGGTGCATTTTGAGGCCCGTGATCGCAACGATAATACCTCTAAGAGCACGGTCGTGGTGCGTGTTGATAAAAACCAAGGTGCGAGAATTGAGGAGCTGACGGTTCTTGATTCTAAGCTCTATTCAAATGAAACCCTCGGCGTTTCATTAATCGCCAGTGATGATGTGGCTGTTTATTCCATTCGCTATCGCCTGCTGGCTGGAGATCAAGAAATTACAGCGCTCACGCAGTATGCTGAGCAAGATTTTGTGCCTAATTCAAATCTGGCCCATACACTAAACCTTGATCTGTCCCACTTTAATATCGCTAATCAAGCAGCTGAACTGCGACTTGAAGTGACGGTTTACGATCAACATGAGCTGTCACATGGGCAGTTTGGCCACCAAAGTAAAACCATATCCATTCTCGAAGACTCAGACCCTCCGAAGGGGTCGATTGTGTCGCCTCTGCAGGGCTCGGAGTTGCTGCTGGAGGATTTAAATACGCTTGTGGTGCGCATCTCGGATGAAACTGGCATTGAATCGGCGTCCTTAAGCTGGGAAGGACAAACATTTTGGTCCATGCCTGATGAGGGGAAAGGTCGCCTATACAAAAAATCCATCTCCACGGACCTTAAAGCTCGCATCTGTCAGTCGGCCTCAGGTTGCAGCGTTGACGATGTGTTAATAGAACTGGCTGTTCGCGATATTCATGATAATCGCCGTACTTCAAACTGGCGCTATCGCATTGTTGATGATGAAAAACCCAGTGTGTCTGTGCGTTTGCCAGCGCAAGGTGGACGTTACTACGAGGGTGAGCGTGTACCTATCTCGTTGGTGGCCAACGACGACTATCAGATTAAAGAAGTCGGATACATTGTTTATCGCAATGGCCAGGAGTTGTTCCGCAAAGCGTTATCGGAAGTCGACAGCGCTGAAGCCGGTGTGTATTACAATGGCAGTTATCGAGTCATCAGTGCCAAACAGGGCCCTGTGTCAGTCAAAGGTTATGCGATAGACAACCGTGGCCAAGAGGCAAAAACCGATATTGCCATTGAAGTCATTGCCGATAACACGCCACCGTCTATCACTGTTATCAAGCCTGACCAGAAAAACCTTGCCGCGCGTCCTGGCAGTAGTGCATCCATTGTGGTTAACGCCTTGGACGACAAGTACGTGCCCGCCATCATTTGGGAAGGCTTTACCAAAGCGACAAACATCAAAGCGGTATTGACGTTGCCAGATGGCTCGCAGCAACTGCTGCCTTGGGCAGTGATTGGGTCAACGTCGAGTACTGAACAAATCAAGGTGCCTAATCCAGGTACCTTTGGTGAAGTGCTGTATGTTGAACAGCATAAGCGTCAGTTTAAAGGTAGCTTTAAGGTCAGTGAGGCGCTGGTGGCCTATGAAGGAGAGACTTTGGAGCTACGTTTCTCCGTTGCTGATAATGGCGATAATCGCGTCGAGAGCGATGTCTATTATCTAGAGATCCTAAAAGACACAGAAGCTCCGGTTATATCCTGGGAGCCAAAGCCTGAGAAGGTGCTGCAGTTTAGCGATCTTATCACTTCTATCACTGCCGTAGACGATACGGCAATGGCAGACTTGTCTCTAGAAATCGGCAATGAAGACGATGGCTTCACCTTGCTAGCGAACAAAGGCAAGGCTGATGCAGATGAAGAGGGTACTCGTTTAAAGCTTCATAGCGTCGCTATAGGCTACGAAGAGTTCTTTGCTAACTATGTAGGCAGTTCAGTTGGGCTGCGAGTCAAGGCCAGTGATACCGCGGGCAATGTTGCTTATGCCAGTGCAACGCTGCATGTAACTGAAGATGCTCGTCCTTCTGTGGTGTTGAACTCAAGTAAACCTGAGTCGTTGCTTAAAAACGCACTGAGCATGTCGCATGTCTCTGTTTTAGATGACAGCTCAGAGTTGGTTGAAACGCTCGTATTAGGCTCAGATTTAACTGGCTTTAATAGCGTTAGGCATGCGCAAGTGCGCTTTACCACCAACTCTAGGGATGTTGTTCTGGGCAAGGATCGGACGTTAAATAGCCAATCGGTGTCCTATGAAAATGTTCATGTTGCACTGGCATACGATGAATACTCGGGTGACTCGCTCGTGTTTGGTGCTTCGGATAACCCAACCTTAGTGTTCAAAAATGGCGAGCTCAAACTCTTTCGTGATGCTGTACAGAGGCCCATTCGCCAGTTACCTGCTTCTTTGAATGCTGATACTGTCGATGTGGAGATTACGTCACTCAGTCAATGTGGAGCCGTATATTCTGGCTCAGTGTTGGCGTCTGAGTTGGCAGAAGTCATTGAGGAATATGTCGGCAGTGACACGCACAGTATTGAATTAGCGATTCATTCTTCACAAAGCCCGGTTAAAAAGATCACTCAGTATAAATCGCGCGCTTATGCAGCCTATCCACGCGCAATCGAAGAATTTACCGCTTATGGTGATTATGCGGCGCAAAAATTCGACACCGTATTTGAAATAGAAGATCAGAATTCAGCGACGGGGCTGGCTGCTTTATATGTGGGTATGGCTGCCGACGTTTCTGAGGCTATTTCGGGTCGCCAGTTTGTGCTGAAACACCTGGTTGATGATATAGAGTCGATGAACGTGTTTGCTCTGGCATTGGACCGAAAGTCGCATCGGAGAAGCGAAGCACCACTGCTGGACTTGGGGGCACTGGAGTTTATAGCAGACGTTGCATCGCCCTCGTTAGAGGTCTCGTCATCTGTCGGCCGGATTCTACCTAAAGAAAGGCTGGAATTTCCGCTGTCGATCACAGACTCGTCTTACAATATTGAAGATGTATCGCTGTCGCTCAACGGTGAGCGTTTGCTAGGCCATCGCTTAGCCTTTGGCGACAATAGCAGCCAGTTAATGTATGAACATCCGGCGAATTTAGTGTCTGGGGTGCAACAGCTTTCTTTCGATGTATTAGACGGCAGTGGCAATCCGACCAGTCATACTATCGATTTGATTGCCGAGAACGATAAAGAGCCCACCATCGAATGGCAGCTCTTCAGCGATTCATACGATGAACTAACCGATAAAACTCGGCTTAACTACGCAGAGTTTTGGGTTAAGCATGGCGATGTTTTCACTACAGAGTTTTCGTTGGCGGATGATGTAGGTCTTTATTCCTATCAATTGTTCAAACTGGCTCGAGACGGTTCACGCACACCGGTCAGCGATCAAATTTTATACGAAAAGGGCTGTGGTGAACTTTGGGAAAAGCGTGATCAGCCACAGGTTGGGGTGCGCTTCAATGAATACCGTTCTACCGAATATTTAGCGGTTGTTGAAGACGTGAATGGCAAACAAGATAGTATCAAGTTCATCGTTCACCCTAAGGAAAACATTCAGCCACAGGTCCAGTTTGTTGCTCCCAAAGATGGTCAGTACATTGTTTCCGGTGCCAAGCGTTTGCTGGCGGTGTTGGCATTTACCGATGACGATGACCTAGACCCTGAAAAGCACTTGGCTTTGTACATTGATGGCCAGCAGTTACGGCAATCGAAAGAGCCGGTTAAGTACAATAATGGCAGCCCAGAAGTACAGGAAGCTTTTGGCCGTATGTATGATGCTTTGGAAAGCAAGTACACTCAGGCTATTGCCCAGCGCTATGCTAGTTATCAAAGCGCTAATGCTGGCACCTACACCTATGTGTTTGAAATGCCAGAGGGCATTACACGCGTCACCGAGGACCTAAAACTTCGAGCAACCGTTACCGATGTTGAAGGCGTGAGTAGCTCACAGGAGATTACGTTAAGCGTTGCACCGGATGAAACCAGGCCAGAAGTAAAATTGTGGCGCCCTGAGCGCTCTTATTCGCCGGTAGAGAGTACCGATTTTACTGTGCGTTTCTCGGCTTATGATAACGTCGCCGTATCGAACATCGTCATGCGAGAGGGTTATGGTGTAGCCAAGCCGGATGGCAGCTATATCGAGCCTGTATATGGTGATGTGCTGATCAATATCGCTAATATTCCAAGTGGGGATGCCAATCCATCGTCGACTGAAAACATCGATACTCCCAAGTATGAACGTATTGTTAGCGTACCTACCATTGCCGATGCTCTAAGGGCAATTGATGAAACACTGGGCGATGCATACGATGCAGCAGATAGCCAAGGTATGCTTGAGCAGTTTAACGAATCCCATCGCCTTGACTATTGGGTGAAGTTTGAAGTTACCGATTCAAACGGCAATACGCGTGAGCATGTTGAACGCTTCGCAATTCAAGTGGATGAGCGCCCTGTGGTCGATATCGCTGAGCCGCTGCCAGGAGCTTTTGCCGTTGAAGGTGACCAGCTGTATGTCAACGTGCATGCGTTCGATGACGTTGGGCTGACGTATGTCCGACTCTGGGCTTATCACGGTGAAAAAGAGGAAACTCTGATTTCTGAGATGAAACTGACCGGTGGCCCTTACAACTACTTGGTTGATGTGCCTGAGTTTGATCACGATACCCCTGCGAACAATAAACTGACCTTGGTCGTTGAAGCACTGGATACCTATGGCAAAAAATACGGTGATCTAGACAATCACCGTGTTTTTGAGCGTTTGTCACTGAAAATTGTAGAAGACGAAAAGCCCGTGATTGCCATTGCATCACCTTTGTCTGATGCCGAGCCTTATACCGAAGGCCAGCATGTTGTGGTCGAAGTCAATGCGACGGACGACATCGGCATTGACCAGGTGGTTTTGAACATTGATGGGTTGATAACGGGTGATGTTGTCCAAGTTGACCGAAAGTATCCGTATGAATTTGTGTTTAAGCTGCCGTACGGACAAGCAGGCACTCCCGTAAAACTCAGTGCCACGGTGACCGAGCTTAATTACGCCGGCAAAACACCGCAGCAAGTGAGTACGCTTGATGAAACCCTAGTTAATGTTATTAAAGACATTGATGAGCCTGTGATTACCTTGATTTCACCCACCATGGGTGACAGCAACGCAATCGTTGAGCTGCAGGATTTACCTTATGATGCGGAAGTCGATGATAACGTCGAGGTAGCACAAGTACGTTTCGACATCCTGGTGGAAGGCAAGGTCGTTGCTTCGGCACTGAATACAGCGCCGCCATATTTTGGTTATTTCCCGATTCGAACCATTGCCGATTACCTTGATCTAGAAAATCCACCAGAAGAGTTATCCGCCACTTTTAAAGTGACAGCCGTCGATGGTGCAGGCAATGAGTCGGACGTGAGCACGCAGCTGCTGATCAAGAAGAATCAACCGCCAGTGATCAGCGAAATCTTAGCCTTGGATCATCGTGGGCTTAAAATAGGCAGCGGCAACATAGAAGACGGGCTTACTCATGGCCGACAAATTGTTATCAGTGCTGTCGCCAAGGATGACCAAGGTGGCGGTGATGGCATTGACGAAATCGAGTTGTATAAGCTCGATGCTGCTGGTGATGCACAACTGATCGATAAAGACTATGCTGCGCCGTTCCAATACCACTACAGCATTAATGACGTCGTCGGCAAAGAACTGACCTTTAGAGCTCGCGCTAAAGACACCTCTGGGCTGTGGTCCGATATTTCTGGCGAGCTGAAGTTTGTGGTTAATCCCAATGCGCCGCCTACGGTTGAAATTATCAAGCCGTTCAATGACCAATCTGCCATTATTGAAGGCCAGAGTCTTGAGATGGTCGCTAAAGTGTCAGACGACTTAGGAGCAGATGCCATCGAACGTGTCGATTTTTATATGAACGACATTTTCGTTGAAACCTCCTATCAGAACATGACACAAAGCGCTGATTTATCCGCCGCCGAAAATAAATACCAAGTGTACATAACCTTGCCGGAAGGGGCGGACGGTGCTGTGTTGCAGGCCATTGCCTATGACCGTGAGGGATTAGAGGGTAAATCTGCACCGCGCTTTATTAAGCAAGTCGATGACACCGTTCAGCCTAAACCCTACATCTTGGCCCCGGTTGACGGTGATATCGTTACCATCGCCTCTGCCGATCAGCCTGTTAAGTTGCGCGTTGCCGTAGAAGATATTGGCAACCCGGTAGATCGTCACGTCTACATGAAGTTTGTCCGTGAAGCTCGATTAGAGGACGGCTCTTGGAAAATTCTGGCGAGCGACACAGTCGAACTGGCATACAACGATGCACTGCTCGATTCTGGCGAGCAGCACAGCGAGCCTGAAAATTACTATTACATCTACAACGGCAGCTACAGTAATGGCGCAATTTTTAGCCATGATGACTCTGCCGTTCAGCGCGTGCGTGCGGAAGCCTGGGTAGAAACGCCATCGGATTTGATCCCCACGGTGGTGCATGCCAGCAATGAAGTCGGTATGGCGTTTAGTCGCCGCTATTTCATTCAGCCAGCGTCAGAAATCAGTAGTCGCGGATTCGGCCATCAGGTGTATTACACCGCGGTGGACCAGTTCTTTGAACATGGTCGCCATGGTCCACTGATGACGGCTTGGTCTACTGCCAGCCCCTACAACAGTGAAACCGGTATTGGTAACACATATGCCCCGCAGGCATCGCAAACTGGCTTATATACGTTGGGTTTGGCCAATCTCGACGAGCAAAGCGAGGGGGTGACTTATGCCTTCTCTGAGAATCTAAATGGCGCGGCCGAAGTTTTCAGTGGCAGCATTACCGAAATTCTGGCCGACGATGGTGTGGTGTATGCTGCAAAATCCGGCGAGCCTGATGCTGGCTACAGTGCTGCGCCAGCGGCTGGAGGCGGTGATCCTCTGGGTTTATTTGGCGAGCCTGAGGCAAATCCAACCCCTGGCATTGGTGCAAGCGCTGCCTTCGTACAAGGTGACGGCCTTAGCAGTGAAATCAGTAAAGATTCAAATACTGGCCGCATTGACGATTATGCTAACGCCGAGCTGCTGATCTTTAATCGTCAAAATGGTGATAACCAATTTGGCCTGCCGTATTTGCTTAAAGGCCGTATTGATCTGCCGCACGCCCAAGTCTACGGCTTTGATGTCGAAGATGAACTGGCGTTGGTTGCCAACGGCGATGGCGGTGTGATTGCCTTTAACGTTCACGATTTATCCATGCCTTACCGGATTGGCTTTGTGAAGCCAGACGGTTATGCCCGCGATGTCGTTATTGATGGTGAATATGCTTACATTGCTGCATCGCACCAGGGTGTTGTGGTTGTTGATATTCGTAAGCCGTCACTGCCTGTAGTAGCTGAGTACGATACCTTCGGCATTGCCAATCGACTGGATATTGAAGGCGACTATTTGTACGTGGCCAACATGGCGGGCAATGGCCTCACCGCAGATTTGGAAGTGGTGAATATATCCGATCCACAAAACCCAGAGCATGTTTACAGCTATGCCGCTACCCATGGCCGTGAAGACTATGTATTAGATGGCATTTATGATGTCGAAGTGGTCGGCGGCTTGGCCTACATTACGGTGAATTATTCTGATCAGGAAGACAAACCGGCACAGTCGGTTGTTGAAGTGATTGATGTTACCCAAGAGCGTCAGTACGAGTACTTTGAAACACGCAACGCCGTCACTCACTCATCTCCCGACTTTGGCGACATCGGTGCACGTGGTATTACCGCATCTTATAACGAAGTGTATGTGGCATCGGGCAAGCAAGGCATTGGTGAGTTAGAGTTAAATAGCCTTACGATATTGAACCATGCGCCTTTCCATAATGAGAAGAATGTTGCGCTAGGTCTGAGCGCCATTGATATCCGCGTGTCTCACGCAATTAAGTTGAATCAGGAGCTATCCGAATACGTTTCTGTCTGGGAGGGGTTGTCAGGCCTAGGTGAGAATATCAGTGATCAGTTCCGTATCGATTTGGTTACCGTGGTCGGTGAAGCGCTGGATACCTCTCGTCATATTCGTTTGACTCCAAAGCAGGGCGTCTCTCTAGAGGCTGCCAGCAGCTATGTTGTGCGCATTGAACCTGGCTTAGAGCCACTCACGGGTGGTGCCATGAGCCAAGCCTATGAGTTCCGCTTCGATACGTTAACCGATGCCAATGCTGTGGTGCCGGATATTCAGGCACTGTCACCGAATAAAGTCAGCACCCAAGGTAATGAAGAACTCACTATTACCGGCCACTTCTTCCAGGGCGTTGAGCAGGTGTTTATCGCCGATCGTGAAGCGCTGATTCTAAACCTTGAGCTGATCAACAGTGATGATGGTCTATACAAATTGGTGGTGAAAACGCCAGCCAATTACGCGGGTGCGGCGACGGTTAAAGTCGTCAATGAATGGGGTGTGGAAGATGCCATCGTCGGTACCCTGGTGTATGCCGATGATTTGCGCATTAGCAATGTATCGCCGGCCGTCGTGCGCGTTGATCAGCCTGGGGAAAATGAGCGTGTTGAAATTATTGGCTATGGCTTTACTCCGTCAGTGCAAGTAACGGCTTACCCGGTTGGTCAGCCTGAAAAGGCGAAGGTGAACTGGGTCGACAACGAACATATTGTTTTAAAAAGCGGTGAGACTCTGCTTTGGACTATTCCCCAATTTGATGAACCGTATCGCGGTTTTGTGACACTGGAAATCGCCGACGATAAAGGCAATAAGGTGGTATTGCCACGGGCATTATTCTTCGGCTCTCTGGTAGTCGATACCACACTTCGCACTCGCTCTAAGAGCGAGCCAGGCTTGCCTCGCAAGCGCGCAGACGCTGATAAATTGTTGTTAAATCCAGCGTTACTGCCGTTAGGTAAAGTCGAGCAGTTGGTCAGTGACCCAGAGTTGTCGATGATCTACGTGCTAGGGTCGCCGCGTGGCAAGCTGTATGATGAAAGCGCTTTCAATGCAGAAAGCTTGAATGAGATATATTCACGAGGTTGGATTTCTCTACTGCATTATGATCGTGCTAAAGTCAGCGAAACAATGGCTCCCATGCATGGCTTAGGTTATTACAACACCCCGGCGGATTTATCGCCTGCTGCGATGCACCTGGTGGGAGATTACCTGTATGTCGTGGCCCATGGTTTAAACTTTTCCGGCTTTGATACCACCTATGAAGGCCGTGACTGGCTACTGGTATATGATGCCGTCAAAGCTTTGCCAGGCTCTGGTGATGGCGTTGAGCAAACCGATGGTTTGAATCGTAGTTTTATTCATGCCATTCCATTGCCGTCCGATATGCAAAATAGCAGTAGTCCTAACAGTCGCATTGGCTACTTGATTGATCACAAAGACAGCTTGCTAATCGTTGGTGAAAAAGGGCACCGGGTGCATGTGTTGTCATTGCAAAATCCAGCTCGCCCTGGACTGATTCACACGTTAGATAGTGTCGTAATCGAGGGCGGTAAAGTTGACTTTGCTGTTGCTGATTTGTACGTGCAAGGCGATGAGTTGTTTGTTAAACAGCAGCATCGCAGCGCTTGGCAGGTGTTTGATTTAACCAAAGCGTCCATTCCGCAAGTGGCAAGCTTGGGTAAGTATTCCGCGTTGGCCAGTACGGCGCTGGTTGATCAGCATATTGTGGGTGACTTTGAAACCTTCCAGCGTAGAACGTCAGCCGATTGGACTCAGCTAGGTCAGTTGGAACTTTACGGTGCTCAGCTTTATAGTCGCGCTTGGAGTCATGCCAGTGCTCACAGCACAGCCGCTGTTAAATTGAATGCTAAAGGATGCCGTCAGAATTCTCAGCGAACGTATTTGTCCCTGGTCGATTATTCCGATAAGGGCAACATGCGTATTTTGGATAGCTTGCTACTGCCCGATGGCAAGCTAGCCGAGCAAGAAGATGAAAATGGCGAGCTGGAAGTTGTCCTTAATGGCCTAGGCAATAGTACGTGCAGCTCTTATGCCCCGACAGATCTTCTCTACACCGACGACGGTTTGCTTATTTCCGTATCGGTGAACAGTGACAATAGCTTGATTCAAGTGGTTGATAGCCATTTGCAAGAGTTAGTGACGACTTGGCCAGAGCACGGTGCAGAACGTGTTGCACTGGATACTGAGATTCGCTTGCTGTGGACCTTGCCTATCGACAACGTCGACGATGTCGCGCAGTACGTGAGTTTGCTAAAAGACGTTGGCGAAGATCAGGCGCAAGCCGTCACGTTTGAGCTTCGCATTGCTACGGACAATGCCCGCACCCTTATCTTGACTCCGCAACAGCCTTTAGAGGCCAACAGTCAGTACCGTATTGAACTGTCTTCAGATGTGCGCTCACGTCGCACCACAGGTTTAACCGATGTCAATATTCAGTTCTCCACGGCTGCCTACAGCGGAGAAAATTTAACCTGGCTAGGGATGCAAAAGGGTTCGGTTTCGACTCAGGGCGAAACGCTGTACTTCGATCTTAAAGGCGCCAACAATCCTGAGTTCTATTTTGCTGGCAAATTGTCTGAAGTCACTCGAACAGAACTGTTAGATAACGGTGCAACCCGTTATTACGTCACTGTGCCACCCGGTCAAATCGGTGCGGTATTGGTGGAAATTATTGACCAAGATGGTCGTTGGTATCGCAATGTCGGTGGCTTGGTTTACGTTGAGCCTTTGCACCTCAAGTCTATTTCTCCTGCTCAAGGCAGCTTAGAAGGTGGTCAAAAGGTGGTCATCGAGTCAGATGGTTTGCCGGCTGACGTATCACAGATACAAGTGTTTTTCGGCAACTTCCTGGCGGACGTTGATGACTATCAGTTATTGGATGCAGACAGACTCGAAGTAACAACACCGGCAAATCCAATCGGTGTGGTCGATGTTCGCATTCAGTTAACCGATAACCAACACGATGTGTTGGAACAAGCCTATCGCTATTTGCAGCCTATCCAGTCTGAGATTAAGGTTTCATCACCCACAGCCATGGCCATTGACCCTAGCCACACCTATATGATGGTGGCCAGTGGCAGCGAGCTAAGAATTGTTAATATTGATCCGTCTAAATGGACGGGCGATAACAAGGATGACGATGACAATAACGACCAAACTAATTGGGATGATCAAACGGATGGCGATACTAACCTTCGTAATCCATTAAACCCGGATGATTTACGTCGCCTGATTGACCTCGACGGCGACGGTATCGACGATCGCATTGTCTTTAACTGGAGGGTTGACTCTAGCTACACCATTTTAGGCGTGCAAGGTTACTTTGAACGCGGCAGAGACTTAGTGTATTTGACGCTGGCTCAGCCCGCGGGCGGTGACTCTGATCGGAATTACATCAATAGTAAGCTGGTGGTTCTGGCCATTGACGATGACTTTGGTAATGCACAAGTGGTGCGTGAGCTGCCACTACCAGGCAATTTGGCACGCGGCATTTTGGTCGAGAATAATCAGCTGCTGGTTGCTATGGGCGATGCCGGTTTAGGTTTGGTTGACGCCTATATACCTGCCAAAGCCTATTTGATGGATTGGGCTGAGCTAGCTGCTCGTTGGCCTGTTTTGGGTGTGGACCGTACCAGCAGCGATTATCAGGGGCAGCCTGTGTATGCCACGGTTTCAGGACACTGGCGTCATGGCACTGTGGGACTGGATAATAGCGAAATTGCTGGCGATGGCGGCTTCCACATGGTCAGTCGTGATGCCTCAGGCATGACAGAAATTGCTTCGTTAGATATTCCCGCCAGCGATGTCATTGTGCGTAATGAAATTGCTTATTTGGCCGCGGGTGATCGTGGCATTGTGGCGGTTGATATTGCTAACCCGTTGGCACCCAAAGTACTGACACGCTTGTCAGACATTGGCAAAGTCCATGATATTGCCATCAGTGGCCATATTTTATATGCCGCTCTGGGCGAACGCGGTATCTTAGCCATTGATATCACTCAGCCAACTCAGTTGCAGGCTGTGTCTGGTTTGGATGTATTTAACGGTTTGGTCAGCCACCTGGTTACGGCGCTGCCTTACTCTGTAGTGTCCGGTGGAAAAAATAGTAACACCGGTGCGATTCAAGTGATCAAGGACTCAGAGCTAAAACTGTTCCGCGTCGATCCAGCCAACCGTATCCTGGATTACGATGCCGACGGCCTATTAAAAGCCATTTTCCGCTTCAGTAAAGACATTGATTTACACCCACAAAATGCCCAGTACTTCCGCGTTTTGGATGAGCAGGGCAATGCGATTGCAGCCGATGTCGTTATTAATGGCAACCAGGCAGAGGTAAGCCTCAAGGATCCAGCTCAGTTTAACGTGGGAGATCGCTTGGTTTATCACATTGATGCCGGTGTCACTGCTGCCAAGCCCATTACTGAAACCAGCCTGATTCGCCTGTACGAGCTGAAAAACAGCCAGCAAGTGGAGTTGGTGTATCGTGGTCGCTCTGCTAATCGACTGTGGATAGACTCAGTATTACCACGCCGCCAGTTGGTGGGCGAGCCGTTAGATATTACTGCCTCGGTTCATGGCATTCCCTTAGATAAAGTCCGCGTCAAAGCTTGGATGGGGCCGCATGAAATTGCTATTGATCGCATTGAAAGCAATGACGATCAAGAACGTGTTGGTATTTTGTACGGTCACTTGCCAGCCGTGAGTGTGGCGGGCTATTACGATGTCGTGGTTGAAATTGAGCGTTATGGTGTGTGGGAGCGCGTCAGCTTACTGGGCGCTATTGCCATTGATAACCCGATTGAGTTGGCTGATGTGACGCCTCAATGGGGACCGTTGCGCGGTGGCACTCGCATAGAAGTCACAGGTAAAGGTTTCGAGCCAGGCAACAGTGTGGTCGAAGGTTTATCCATGCTGATTGGTTCAGCTCCAGTGACTGATATTGATGTGATCTCATCAAAGAAACTCATCGCTTACACGCCGCGTGGCAACGTTGGCCCACGCCGGGTGATGGTGCAAAACCGCTATGGTCAGTCCGATACGCTAGCGTCGGGCTTTGGTTATGGCCTGCGGTCGTTAAGCTTTACTAAAGCTGCGTATACCGTGCCGACGGATGTCATAGTCGATCAGCATACCGGTGTTGCAGCTAGTACCGCTGGCTTCTTTATAACTAACTTTGGTCCATACGATTTAGATACCTGGATGCGGCAGAGCTCAGTTGTCGGGGGGGAATCTTCCCCAATGCATTGCGCGCGGTGAGTTATGACGTGCAAGCGGCCGAGCATATTTTACAGGTCGGTGGTGTCGGCAATTTACCGGTGGGAGAGCTGGGGCGTACCCAGTTGCAGCGCTACGCAGAGCGCTTGGCATTAGAGAGCAAATTAGAACTTACCGAAGCAGAAAAAGCCCTGCGTGAGCAAGTTCAACACCAAGAAATCGCCACCAGTGTCGATTCGTTAGCACTGCAGAAAACTCAAGTGTTTGAGCAAGGCCTATGGCGTCAGCGCTTATTTGTGGCCAATGGCATGGGCGGTATTTCCCAGTTGAATTGGGATGAGCAAAATGGCTTGCAACTTATTAATGCCGTTGGCATTAATCGTGATTCTGATTCCTATACGGATGTCTTGAAGCAAGGCAATGCTCTTTATGCTGCCATTACCCAGGACTCTGGTCGTGTAAAAATGTGGCCAGAAAAAGCCTGTACTGATAGAGGGAAGGGGCCTGAACCTAAGTTAGGTGATGTGAAACGCTATTCCTACATTGCTGCCAACGACCCGGTTGAACTGGGCGATCTGTCAATGCAGGCCGGTGCCACATTGGCACAGGATCATGGCTGGTTGTACGGCACGGGCGCCCACAATACCCATATTTATTTCCCGGCGGCTATTTGCAACAGCTGGAGCACATTCGTTGCTATGGGTGCCTTGACGGGTGAGCCGCCAAAAAGCATCGGTGACGTACCACCTGTGGTGGCCAACAACTTGTTTGACCCACAACTAACGCGCAGCTATGCCTTCGATAGCATGGTGGCGGATGTTGCCAGCTTTGGTGACTACCTAGTGGCAGCGCTGGGTGATCGCGTGCAGCTGGTGCATAAAGACAGCGATGAGCGAATAACCGTTCGCCTGGACGGTGATCTGCAAACCAATGTCGCCAACGTTACCCGCGTGAGTGTGGTGGGCAATATCTTATTTGCTTCAGCGCAATCGGGCTCTTTGATTGTTATTGATCTGAATGATGTCAAACAGCCGCGCGTCATCAGCGCAGGTAATACCGAAGCCGTTTATGGCGTTGATGTGTATAAAGGCCGTATTGTGGCGGCTTCACACAAAGAAGGCCTGCGCACGTTAGAGCTGCCCGGCTCGATTGTGATGGATGTGTCGACCAGTGACGATGATTTATTGTCACAAAATATCGATGAGGCGCTGACGGTGCGCTTTAACGAGGGCATGCTAAAGGCTTCTTTATCTCAGCCTGAAGCCGCCGTATTGCTGCGCCATTCTAAAACCACCAGTGAAACCACTGAAGTGGATATTCAATGGCGCGCACTCGATGGCGACAATGGCTCGGCACAAACCTACGCAGTTGAGTTTGATCGCCAGCCAGGTGAGTACCGCTTGATTATTCGTGATGCTGAAAATTTGCGTGGTTCGGATTTGTGGGTCGAGCACACGCAAGCCTTTACTGTCACTGCCGATGATGTGCGTCGTCCGGATATTCATTATCTGGAAAACGCGCAACTGTATACCGATGATATGGATACCGACATCATCATTCATGGTGCCAACTTCCAGGACGGGCAGTTAACGGCACAAATAAGTAACTACCCAGTTCCTGTGGTCGTGGATGACGCTAACGTTGCACGCATCCCAGCAGGCAGCTTGCAAATGCTGGCTTTAGAGCCAGGGCAGTATCATTTGCGTTTAATGAATGGCGAGCGCCAGCGCGATTACCTTGGTGCGATTATGTACACCGCCGCGCCCGAATTTGTGATGACGTCGTTGGACATTACCGAAGGGGATGTTACCGGCGGTCAGCATGTAACGGTAAAAGCCGGTGCAGGCATTTTTCAGCCTGGCAGTAAGGTGCGCTTTGTTTCTCGGGTAACGGGAGAAGTCATTGAAACCCTTTACAGCGATGACGATTACCGCATCGTTGATCTGGAAGACGACGTTATTGAATTAAATACCTTCCGCTTCCGCGCTCCGGGTGTAACCTACCCAGGGATTTACGACGTATACGCCGTCATGCCTTCGGGCAGTGGTACACGTGAACACCTGCTGGGGCAATTCTCATACAGTCGTGGCACAGGTCATGAGTGGGATCTACCGAATTACCCACCGATGCAAGTGGGCGGCGCCGATTTGGCTGGCGAACATTTGCTAGTGGGCGTGAAAGCCGGTGAATCACCAACAGAGACGAACCGTTTCTTGATGAATTACGGTTTTGAAATATACGACGTGACCATTCCAGATCGCCCGGTGCGTCGCTCGCAGCTGAGCTTGACCTCTCCTGTATTAGGTGTGGCGCACAGTGGCAATGTGGCATTCTTGGCGGGTGACCGTGCAGGCTTGCACATTGTCGACATCACCAACACATCTCAACCGATGGTGGTCAACACTGAACGCTACAGTGGCCTCAGAGCAACGGACGTTGCCATTCAACACGAGCAAAACATTCTGGCGTTAGCGATCGCTGATCCGATTGGCGGCGGTTATATCCGCTTTATGGATTTGCTGGATGAAGATCGTTTAGCACCGACGGGTTATCCGACGCTGACGTTTGCAGATGAAGCGATGGACTTGCAAGCCTTGCAAGGTCAGCCGGTAGATATTGCTTGGCAGGACGGTGACTTGCACGTTCTGCATGTACAAGATCAGCGTTTGCTGCTGACGGTGATCTCGGGCTTGGGTAATGGCGATCGTTATCAAAGCCAAACCTCGGAGCTGGTGAACCATGGTCACGCCGATCTGGCTGATTATTCGATGTTTGTTGAGTCGGGCCAGGTGCATGTGGCGATGCCAACCCATCACTACGTGTATGAAATCGATGGTAGCGGTCATGCTGAGGCGATTTACTGGCAGCAACGTGAGCGCGGCGGTGAGTTATTCGCTCAGCAAGGCCAGATTTATAGCTCCACTGAAAACGGTTTTGTCGAAATTCGTCCGCATCAATTAGCCGTGACTTCGATCGCTCCGGTGGCAGGGACCACAGTCTCCAACGGCGATAACATCGTTGTGCAGCTTAACTCGCTGGTAGATACCTCAGAGGAAAGCATGCAAGCGGCCGTTTCACTGGCCGACAGCCAGGGCAGTGTGGACACCAGTGCTTACAGTGTTGAAGGTATTAACACTGTAAACGGTGCCCTGATTCACATTGCGCTCACCGATGCTATAGCCGACGGCGAGCTGACTTTAACGGTGAATGACTCGTTGCTGGACTTAGACGGCTTAAAAATGAGCCGTACGGTCACTCACCAACTGGTCTACAGCGCGGTTGCGGCGCCGCAGGTGCAGGCATTACAGCGCCTCGCCGATGGTGTTGCCGGTGGTCATTATTTCCATGCCGATGGCAGTGAGAAAGCGATTGTTTCCGGTGCGCACTTCAATGGCGATATTCGTATCAGAGTTGGTGACACCTGGCTGGATTCAGACGCTATTAAGGTGCTGTCAGCGGAAGAAATTCAGCTCGATATTCCGGATTTATTCAAAGGCGAATCCAGCCGTGTGGTGAATGTACTGGTTGCTAATGAGCAGGGCGAGTCCGTATTGATGGGTGCCATGGTGGTATTGCCGCGCAGCCATATTGACGAGTTTTATCCGCTGACGGGTCCACCTGAGGGCGGCAATACACTGGATATATATGGCCATGGATTTAATGCTCACATGCGGGTGTTTGTGGGCGACAATCAGGCCGCGAACCTTAAATTACTGAGCGGTAATCACGCTCAAGTGCAAATGCCGGCGGGAGCCTTTGGTTACCAAACGGTGCGGGTTGAAAACCCATATTTTGCTGGCGAACAAAGCACGGCAGATGAAAGATATTTCTATGCAGGTAAACCGGTGGGGCGCGTTAACGTACCGCTGGATGCGCCCGCGCCGATAGCCGCTGCGGCTCATCAGAATCAGATTTTATACGCAGTTACCGGCGGTGAGTTTGCGGTGCGTAACCGTGCCGGGCAATTGCAGGGCATTAAGCGCTCCAATCGTGCACGTTTGCTGTTGGTCGATACGTCTGACCCAGTGAAGCCTGAGGTGTTAAGCGATACCAAGGCGGATCAAACCTTTAGCTACTTCTTTGAAGATGAAGAGGCTGAAGGCTTTGTCGATATCGATATTGACAGTAATACCTTAGTGGTGGCTGCGCCGGATCATGTATTTATTTTTGATATTACCTTAGCGGCTTCACCGTATTTGATCGATGAGCTGGAATACGACAACACAGTGCGTGATGTTTTGATTCACCAAGGTCAGATCTTTATTGCTCATGCTCGCGGTCTTGATGTACTGCGTCCGCAAGATGATGGCTATCAACGGGTTAACTCCATCGGCACCGGCGCCCTTGGCGGATCTCCGTTCCGTATGAGTGTGTCTGGCCATAAGTTATGGTTGGTGCAAACCGTTTCTCGCAAAGTGTCAGCGTTGGACATGCGAACCAACCGTCTCCCGGTAGTGGAAACCATCAGAACGAAAGATCAGCAAGGTAATCCGATAAAACCATATGATTTTGTTGATGCCGGTGATGTTTATCTGGTCGCTACTGGCCCGTTAGGCTTAGTGCAGGCTTATTTATCAGATACCGAGGCTGAGGGGCAGCTGGCCAGTCAGTTGCGGTTGGAATACCTGATTGCCAACGGCGATATGAGCGCCAGTCGTCTGCAGCTTGTAGGCCAGATGCTGTACGTCACTGCCCAAGAAGGCGATGTGCAGCTGTTTAATATTTCTGATTGGCTGCATGGCGACTTTAGCCAGGAACCACGTCTGTCTTACTACTACTCAGTCATGGGCAATGCCACCGATTTGGTGGTGACGCCACAAGCGCTTTACGCGGGAACAGCCTACGGTGTTGGTCCAAACGCCAAGCCGGTTGAAAACCCAGTTGAAGTGGGTGTTTCTGCGGTTGGCGGTGAACTGGCCACCATTGAAAATGACTTATTCCTAGTGGTAGATCAGTGGCCAGTGGTCAATGGCACTCTCACTCAAGGCGAAGTGCTGTCGCTGACGGTTAATCGCGTGGTGGATGAAACCAGTTTGACCAGTGACGCCGTGCGCCTGTTGAAATCCGGCAATCCGCTGGAAGTATCAACACGGTTGAAGGTCAGCAACGGCCTAACCGAGATCCAAGTATTACCGGTTAACCCGCTGGAAAACGACATTCAGTACCAGTTAGTGTTGAACGACAGCCTTGTCGATATTGCGGGCAATGCACTTGATGGTCGCTATCACTTTAATTTCCGCTACTTGGATCGCTCCCGTCCCCGGTTGATCTCTATTAGTTCAGCCTATATCAGCTGGCGCGGTGGTGAAATGATTGATGTGTATGGCGAAGGCTTCTACCAGGGCATGGGTGTGCAGCTGGGTGATACTTGGCTGGATGACAGTGCCATTCAGTGGGTTGACAGCACTCACATTCGTATTACCACGCCTGAGCAGATCAATGCTCAGTCAGATAACGAAGTGTTGGCGATCTCCTTAGGGGATGCCAGCGCGGCAGAGGTGTATCTGGCGCAAATCAATGTTGTGGCGAACCCAACCATTGAAACGGCGGGTCGCTATGTCGAGCAAAGCCAGAGTGTCGATGATTCCGCCACGCAGTTTGTCTACAACAGCAGCAACCGCCTGGCCGTTCAAGGCAAGGGCTTTGGCCCGTATTCCAGTGTGACGATCAATGGTGAGCCCGCCCGTAATGTGGAGCTGATGGGTGCAGATATGCTGGTGTTTGATCAGCCAATGAACATGCTGGGGACTTTGACCGTCCGCGTGGATAACGGCAATGACTCCGTCGATCAGACTGAAGCATTAGGCATTTACCTGCAGCCAACAGACAGCAACATCAACGCCGATCGCTTTAGTCGCGACGGTGACCTGCTGGCCACTGTGGATGATCGCACCATCCAGCTGTTCTCTAATACCGACAGTGATTACCCCAACTTTTTATCTTCGGCATCATTGTCGAAGTCGGCCAAAGCGTTGGACATGGCTGCCGGTTATATTTATACGCTGCAAGACGACAGCAACCTTGTGGTGTTCGATATTCGCAATGTGTATGCCCCAGAAAAAGTCAATACGCTGAACAACCCAGAGCAGTTGCCGGTTAAACACATACGCGCGCAGCAACGTGAAGTGTTTGCTTGGGGCGATAACCAAGTGATGCGTACCCACGCCTATGGCGGTGCTTGGGAAGTTCTATACCAGGGCGAAACCGTTGTCGATGTGCAAGCCGATGAACAGTATGTCTGGGTGTTAACGACGACCTCGGTGGTGAAAATAGATCGTCATCAGCCAGCGCAACAGAGTGAAATGATTCACCTCGCAGTGGCGGCTGAGGCATTGCTGCTGCATCACGATGTCTGGTTGATTGTCGATCGTGAACAGGCACTTTGGTACGGCACACAGGTTGGAGACTGGCTAGGTACCACGCAGCATCCAACTGACAGCCAGTTGGCCTTTGAAGGCGAACTATTGGTGGAAGCCAGCGGCAAGCAGCATGTGGTGTACGACATTGCTTGGTCTCCCGAGCCTACACTGGTTGAGCTGACACGCTATCGCAGTCAACAGTCGCTGGTGGCGGGTTCGCTGAACTACAGCGCTGGCAAGGTCGAGTATACAACCCGTCATCGTGCCTTCTCAGACTATTACTATCGCTATCATTTTGTGCGTCTACCTGTATTGGATGCTGTGCCCATTCGCGGTCGAGCCATTGGCGCTGAAGTAAGTCTGCGGCTGTCGGAGTTGCATCCAAACTGGTCACAGGCACAGCTGGCTGTCACGGACGTACTGGCGCAGCCGGTCAATGGCGACAGTCGCATTGTGTCGAACAATATCGTGTTTGAGCCGGCAAATAATGCGCTGACAGCAAACGCTCAGTATCAGGTCAATGTGCTGGCGCCGACTCAGTATGTGAACGGTGTTCAGTTGGTCAATGACCGAACCTACTCTGTTTATACCCGCAGCTCCCTAGAAGACGTTGAGACTTGGGTCACGCGCATAGCCCCTCATACTATGGTGATTAACCAAGCTGCTGTGATTCGAGTACATGGCGTTGGCCTTGAATCTGTGTCTGCGGCCAATGTCGGCAATCTGACCACCCAAGTTGAGCAAGTCGCCGACGATGGCAGTTATATCGATTTGCAGGTTACAGCCGGCAATGCCTCCGGACTGCTCGGTTTGGTAATGACCACCCCAGTGGGTGAGGTGATCGTACCGGCGGCGGTGGATGTGGTAAAGCCATTGTCGATCAGTGCCGTGTCATCCGATTTAGGCACCGCGGTCAGTGACCTTGGGGGTAATGAAATCCGCGTCACCGTCGCTGGTTTAAGCAACCAAATTAAAGTTTATTGGTTGCCTGCTAACGAAGGCTTTGAGCAGGAAGACAAGTTCCTGGTGGACTTTGTGATTGTTGGCAATCAGGTTGTCTTCAGCACACCGGATCGTGAGCGCGACAACAGCGACAAAGTGGGGCGTGAATACCAGGTGGTCATTGTACGTGAGGTCACCCGCGAGCAGGTGAACAGTACCCTGCTGCAAGTGGTCGACAATACTGCGCCTCGTGTCACCGTCAAACAACCTTATTACTACGAGCAAGATCTCACTTTGGTTGCAGACGAGCCGTTCTCGGTGGGTCAGTTTACTGTTGAACGCACGGTTTATGAAAATGGCCAGAGCATAACGGTGGATGTTACCGACCAGTTCCGTTTGTTGCATGAAAATAACAGCCAGCGTTTGCGCCTGGGCAATAAGGAGGGCTTCTTTACCCGCCATAACGCCGAATACCTGCTGCAACTGACGGGCATTGCCGATCAATACGGCAATCTGGCTAAGATTTCAGGCACTGAAGAAGCCGGTGCTCTGTCGCTGACAATGCGCTCTCTTGACCGTGAAGCGCCTAGCAGTATCAAACTGATGCGGCCAATGGCAGGTGGTGATCAAGAGATCTCTGAGCAAGTCGCGCTGAAGCGCAGTAAGCGTCATTGCTTGTATTTCAGTGCAGAAGATAATTTTGCCAGTGCGTCCAGTCTTGATTATCGCTATCGCATCAGCAGCAATCAGGGCCTCGATTTTGGTCCCTGGCTGATGCCCGATGTCAGTGATATGGAACAATGTAACAATGACGATCTGCATGGGCAGATGACCTCAATTCCGATTGCGATAGATCAGGCCGATCTCACCCTGCGCATCGAAGCTTCCGATGGTCAGCAAAAGGCTGTGCGTGACATTACTGTGCCGCTAAAAGACCCAGAGATTTTCTTGGGTGCCTTTACCACTGAGCCTGAAAATGTCGAGGAGGTCGCCGATAGCACCCTGAGCTTTACCCTCACCGGTGATGCTGAACTGATCGATCTGAACGCAGTGGAAGTATCCGTGCACGATCGTGGCAGCTGGCGCCCGATTGTCACCACAGCCTCATTAGAGGGCACGAAGGTAACGGCACGTGCTGAATACTTCCAGCCTAAGTTGGCTGATACCGTGTTGGATTACGCTGGTGAAAGTAGTGTGCAGATACCTGTTCGTTTGCTTGTGCCGTTTGGTCTGGACGGTCAAAAAACCTTCTCCACCGAGTACACCCTGAACAAAGACATTACTCCGCCTGTGGTACGCATTGTGTCACCACAGCACGGCGGCTTTGTGCCTTGGGATACGCGCTTGGATGTGCTGTTGCAATCCTTCGACCGCTTCGGCATCGAGCAGGTTGAGGTCTCTGTCAATGGCGGCAGCTTTAATGCCATTGAGCCGGTCAACCGCTTCACTCTGGACTTGGATCGCAGCCAATATCCGAGTGACATTACCTTGGCAGTGCGTGCGAGTGATCCGAATGGCAACACCAGTGGTGAGCCTAGCGTTGCCGATCAAACCCTGATTACGTTAACGCCATACGAAGCTGAGCTGGGCGAGCCTGCCATTCGCTTAGTGTCTCCGCAAAACGGTGATCGCATTGCCGAACGTGAAACCTTGTTGGCCTTGGTGGAAATGGTCAACCTGGAGCAAGGCACCTTGCACTTGCATATGGGCGGTGAAGCAAATCATCCAGATAACCCTGCCCCAGTGACGCTGAACTCTGCGGATAAGTCGCTGCTGCGCGAACTGGTTGAGTTAGAAGTGCCGTCCGTTGACGACGACACCGTGGCGGTGATTCGCCTTATGGCCAAAGGTCAGGTGCGCTTTGAAACCATGATCAATGTCATTAATGACGATGACATTGCCAGTCAGGCGGTTATTCACAGTGTGCCTGAGCAACGTATGCTCGCCGGTACTGAGCTGCGAGCAATGGCCAAGGCAGAGCCAGAGATCGACGACCAACATGAGTCTTCCATGTTGAAAGTGAGCGGTGCCGTTGGCGGTGAGCAACACGTTGCCATGGACGAGTGGCTGCAATTGCATGATGTTCACCTCGCACAGCCTGGCGTCGCACTGGTGCTGGATGCGACCCTGCAAGATCTCAGCCGCAATCAGGATACGACCAGCAAAACCATCGACGTGGTGCCTTTCTTAGAGTCTGGTAGCCGTCATTGGCTGAGCATTGAAGCGGGCGTCGAGCGCTTAGTGGGCGTGCAGGATACGGGGCATCATGGTTTCGTGGCTGCTATTAACGACGTGTACGGTGGTTATCGTCTGGTCACTAGCGGTGGCATTGAGCAACAGCAGACGCAAGGGCAGGTGGTTGCGATTGCCGCGAAAGCAGGTCGCATTGCGGTGCAATATCGCACCAAAGATGGCCTACAGCTGGGGCTGTGGCAGATTCGTCAGGGGCAGTTCGTGCTGGCGTCGGAACATGCCATTGAAGGGCAGCTAGTTGGCTTAAACGGCAACCTGGTATATACCCAGGCTGGCGACGCCATTTTGGCCTTCAACGTGCAATCTCACGCATTGGTAGCTGTGCTGGGACATACCCTGAGCGGTATTCAGCAAGTGACGTTCGAGCAAGGTCGCGTTTGGGTGCTGACATCCGATGCTTTACATGAGTTACAAGTCGCGCTGGAAAATGACTTGCCTGCGGTCACTGAACTGGCTCGTTACGCTGCACCGCAAGCTACAAGCTTTGCCATTCACAACGAGCAAATCGCGCTGCTGGCCGATGGTTTGTCTATTTGGCAGCGTCAAAATGGCGAACTGGTTGAGCAGTTCCGAGTTGACCTCGTTGGCCAAGCAAGCCAGCTGAAGGCTGGTGCTGGTTATTGGTGGTACAAGGATGCCAGCAATGAGCGTTGGTACGGCTTGGAGCAAGGCGAAATCGTAGCGATTTTGTCGGCACAGCAGCTGCACTTCAGTGCCTCTGAATTATTGCAAGTTCAGCAGCAGGATGTGTCGTTACGGACACTAACAGCGCCGGCTGCAGACGAGGCGCAGTTCACTATCAGTACCGCGCCTTACGGCTTTGAAATTCAATTGAATCAAGGTCAGGCCAGTGCTTTGAGCGTCGTTAGCCAAAGCGGTGATGCGCTGCCTGTGTATCAACAAAGCTCTGCGCAGTGGTTGCTGCCCTACGATGCTGCATTATCAGGTGCCAGCCTGCGCTATATCGATGCGCTGGGAGGCCAGCAACAGCAAGCGCTACCGTCGCTGCCAAGTCTGCAGGCTGAGCTGACGCTGATACCGACGTCTGGGCAACTGACATTGGATGCCTATGTGCCGCTGCTGGGGACATTGGCATCCAATGGCCAGCTGGGTGAAGTCAGCGTCGCTAATGAAGCATTGACCTCGGTTGCCGATCTGGGCTGGTTGAGCTGGCACAGCGTTGATGACGGTGTCAGTTCGCTGAACGTCAGCGCCGGTGTGAATCAATACGACATCGAGTGGCTGTCGACGGCGAATACACCACAAGGGCGTATCGATATCTTGCAGCCGCAGCAAAACTCACGGGTGCTGGAAGGCGAAGCCATTGAAGTGGCCTTTACATGCCCAGGCGTGAGCGATGTGCGCTATGTCGAAGTGCGCCTCGAAGACTACAACGGCCAATTGCTCAAACGCGCTGTGGTGGCGGATTGTGATGCCCGTCTGGCGCTGGAAATGCCAGCACTGGATCTGGCCAACAACTACCAGCTGACGGTGCGCGCTTATCACGGCAATGCCTATAACTTCACTGCAAGCTCAGCCTCGTTTAAAGGCGTGCCTAAAGCCAAGTCTATCGATGCTTCTTTGAAAGTACCGGCGTACGTTGCTGACGCCACGCAACTGGTGGTAGAGCGCACCTTGGTCGAGGGCATTGCTGCCGCCGTGATCAGTATTCATAGCCCAGCTGGGAATGTGTTGGCCAGTGGCGAGCACCAGGTCGAGCTGGCGTTGAGCGATGGCCACGAACAGCTGCTGGTGCGTTCTTACGTGTCGGATGGCAAAGGCAACAGCGATCAAAAAGAATATCAGGTGCAGGTGATCAAACCGCTGCAATTGCAGCCTAAGAGCCGTGTTGAGGCATTTGATGACTTGATTCCTCAGGTCGGTGATGGCTGGTTTGTGCGTGATCGCATGGTGCAAAACCGTGCCGGTGAAACCTTGGTTGAAAACGATCAAACCATCGTGGCAGCTACCATGCTGGGCCGTCGTCTGTTGTTGGCAGATGAAGATGGCATCACCTTGTTTGATGAAGCGCTGGAGTTTCAGGCGGTTGCCAATCACAGCATCGAAGGACTGCAAGGGGTAGTGACTAATGGTCAGGATTTATGGGCCTGGACGGCCAGCGAAGTACTGCTGTACCAAGTATTTGGCAATGACTTAAAAGCCGTTGCTTCGTGGACAGTGTCACAAGCACCCGCTAATGCGTTCGAGCATCAGCAGCACCTGTGCTTTAGCCTTGATAACACCGTGCAGTGCGACGAAATCGTGGTGGCGGAGTTTGATGCAGATGTTCGCTGGATGACGACTTACAAGCAGCGCGTGTGGCTGCAACTCAGTAACGCGGAGCTGTATACACTCGACGTGAGTAACGGCCAATCGAACTTGCAAGGGCAGTTTGAAGTCGGCCGGCGAGCATTGCCGTTAGCCGGTTATTTGGCGGTGCAACTCCACAATGGAGATTTGATGCTGCTGAGCGATACGTTACAGCCTTCTGTCACGAAGCTGGGTTCCCTGGCACTGGATCACAGTGGCGATCTGCACCTAGCCGATGGCGGCTTGTGGTCGACTAGCGGTGAGCACTGGCGCCTTGAGGCGGCTGAAATTGATCAACGGCGGGTCAATCGCATTGCTGATCAAGGCGGTCGTGTGCGCACGCTGACGTGGCAAAACGGTTATCTGCAGGTTGCCGCCGATCACTTTGGCTGGTACAGCCTGAGCAACCAGACCGGCCAATGGCAGGCAGACTACGAGAGCAAACGCTTTGGTGAGCGTGTGACCTCGGTTGCTAAGGTCGATGAGGGGCTGCTCTTTGCTAAGCCTGAGTTCAGTGCGGTGTATTACACCCAGACACTTGGCCAGCCGGCATCCACGGTCGTCAACGATATCGATCCAGAGTTTGTCACCACGGGTCATGGTTTTGTGGCGGTCAGCGACGGTGTCACCATTACCGTGGCTAAACCGAATCCGACGGCGGGGCCTGATGATGCGCCTGACACCTCTAAGCAAGTGTCTTTGCGCCTACCCAACGGGGTGCTAGTGACGGCTATGGACTGGTTTGCCAATGTGCTTTGGGTCGCGGGTAATGACGGCAAACTGTATGAATTTTATTTTGCCGAGTGGCCGATCGATGCCTTTGATGTATTGCGCTACGACCACGATTTAGCATTAAGCGAGCCGGTGCGTCAGATTGAAGCTCAGGCCGGACAAATTTGGATTCGCCAAGAGTTTGCGCTGCAGCGCTATCAGCTGGAGCCGCAGCAGCTAGAGCAAGTGCCACTGCACAATGCCGTGCACGTTAGCCAAGTGGCGGTGATCGACAGTGTGTTGTGGGCGGCTTATGAGACCGATAACACCACAGAAGTGCGCGCGCTGCGTACTGACAGCGCCGAGCCGATGGCGTTGGAGCTGAGTTACGACACCGAAGTCACAGCACTGGCAGGTGAAGTTCCCTACCTGGCGGTGGGCTTTGTCGATGGCACTGTCATCATCGAGCAGGTGGGGGCGGATATTCAGTTGCCGTCTGCGGAGTTGAGTGCGCCGAGCAAGCGTCGCCAGTGGCAGCATGGTCAAAGCATCGAGTTGACCATGGAGCAACCGGGCATGGCGGCGGCCGCCAACGTTCACTTTAACGGTGTGCCTAGCTATGGCTTGTCGGGCAATACCTGGCATTGGCGTGACTTGCTGCCAGGGTCACTGGCGAATGGTCGTGATGTGGTAGCGGAAGTACAGCTGCAAGACCATTTTGGCCAGCTGATCAAAGGCACGCCGAGCTTGCCGACGGTGCAAACGCGCCGCTTGCCAAGTAATGATTTGGCGGTGTCTTTGAGCTTTCCGCAGCAAAGCTATTACCCAGCGCCGCTGGTGATAGAAGCCATCATCGAAAACACCACACACCCGGTGCAAATGGTGGAGTATTACCTGGCCGATCAGGTAGATGGTCGCTATGAGCTGATTGCCAAGCACTATGGCCCGGAGTTTGTGTTCTCTCGTCGCTTTGATTTGGACAAAAACGGTTACTGGCTGAAAGCACGAGCAGTGGATATTTACGGCAACTACGCCGACTCCACACCGCTGCAAATGATGCGTGATATCGACGTCGACAGGCCGACCATTGCCGTCGCTCTTTCGGGTGCGCCGGTCGTGAATGACACGACTGTGGTGGCTGAGAGCCTGTTTGATGTGAACGTCGTCGGCAATGATGCCCACAGCGGTGTGCAGCGCATCTTGCTGTATAAAGGTGATCAGCTGAAAACCGCCATTTTCGGCCAGAGCACTCTGACGCATCGCGACATCGGTGATCTCACCGAAGGCGCTATTCCTTACCGCATCAAAGTCGAAGATCATGCCAATAATTCTGCTGAAATTGATCATGTGGTGACGGTGCTGGAGAACCAGCCACCGAAAGTGACGTCCGCCCGTGTCAATAACACAGCGCTGAACTTAACCTCAGGCGAGCCTGTTGCTGTCGTGGAAGGCGCAGAATTGAAGCTGCAACTGAAATTGCAAGATGATGTGCGTTTGCAGTCAGTGCAGGCCAACTGGATGGGGCTGTTGCAAACGGCCGAGCTATCCGATGCCAATGACAGTGCACAACTGATGCTGGCCTATAACCGCGAAGATCGCCTAAGTGCGGATACCCGCTTTGATGTCCGTGTGACCGTGGTCGATGCCACGCAGCGCGAGCGCCAACACACCTTGCCTGTCATGGTGCTACAAGACCGAGCGCCAGATGCCAGCAAGCTTGTCGTCACGCCACCGGCGGCGGGGATTTTCGACAAGCAAATCAAGCTAACACTGTCGTCCATGGCAGACCTGGATGATGGCGGCGTTGATCAGCTGAGTTGTGCGGTTTATAGCAGTACAGGCCGACTCATCACCGAGTTTGACTGTGATAAACGCAGTGTCTGGCTGAGCTTCCGCCGGCAAGATGTGGTTAATAATCAGCTCGTCTTGACCGTCAAAGTCACTGACCGTTTTGGCCAAAGCGATGAAAGCAGCCCGATCTCTATCAAAGTGACCGAGCAGCCAAACTTGCTGCGCTTTACTCAAAATGCTGGCGTTAATGCCACGGACCTGACCGTAGGGCAGGCGTCTCAGTTCCAGGTTGAGTTGCTTGATATCAACAGCGTGGGTGTGCCTGGGCAAACCGTTCACTGGAGTTTGATTGACCGCCTTTCTGGCCAGCAGGTGAGCAATCTGGGGCAATCCAGTAGCGACGACAATGGTGTGGCAACACTCCATACGATCCCGGCTGCGGCTACTGGCAGCTACTTCATCCGCGCTAGCTTCTGGTCATCTGACATACGCATCAGCGATGCTCATCATCTGGTTAATCTCACTGCGGGTGAAGCCTATGCGGTGCAGTTTAAAGCGCCATCGCGTGTCACCGCTGGCGAAGTGTTTGATTTGACCCTTGCCGTGGTCGACGCCGGTGGCAATACGCCCGTGAATGATGAACGTCATAGCGTGACGGTGGCTTTACCCGAAGGGTTCCATTTCCCTGTTGACGGTAGTATCAGCTTCGACTTGCACGGCCAGCGTGAAGTCGCTGTGATTCATGTCGACAGGGTACCTATGGTGATTTCACTGTCGGCAGCACAAAAGGCAATCTCCAGAGCAAGAATCAACTTCTCAGTGGAGCAGTTCACCGTCATGAATGCCGCTCTGCGTGAAACCGACGATCACGACATATACGTGCGCAGTGGTGCTATGGCTGCAGTCGAGCTGCTGTTGCGCTCGGATAATCACCAAGATAATCCAGGCTCTGTCAAAGGTATTGCCGAAACTGGCGATAGCCTTGACTACCGCTTGCGTCTGGTCGACCAATATGGCAACCCGGCTAAGGGCCGGCTCGAATATCGCTTGCTGTTGGACGGTGAGAAGCACAGTAGTGGTTGGATAAATGACTACTCCACCGATATTAACCTAGCTTTTGAAGCCGTCGGTGATCATGTGCTGACATTTGAGGCCACAGCACCACAGTTTGAGTTCCTCAATCAAGCGTTCACAATATCGGTTCGCCAACGTGGCCCTGGTGTTGAAAGCATTGAATGGCTGCCATCTGGTGAGCCGCGCAAGATGTGGTTGCGGCTGACCTTCAACGAGCCACTGATGCAGGAATTAAATGACAACTGGGCCGACAAAGTGCGCTGGCGTCACAGTTTGTACAACGATTCAGCCTATGCCTTGGCAAAGCCCAAAGTGGAAGGAAATACCCTGACTCTGCAGGCATCTGAGGTGGTCACTTATAACAGTAAATGGGCACTGGACCTGTTTGAAGGCATTGTGCGCTCACAGGTTACGGGCACGCCGTTCCGTCCAGCACAATATGACTCGCAGCGCTGGCCGTTCAACGCTCCGGATATTTATATCCTCGGTGCCGACTATCTGTTGGAAGGCGACAGCTATGAGCTGCAGCTACGTGCCGCCTCTTTATATACGTTAGCTGGCGTGAGCATGATGGTCGAGGAGGAAGGCCGTGAGCTGCCATTACCATTCAATAATCAACAAGGCTGGCGCTATACCCATAACTGGGACTTTGCTTTGGTGGATGACAGTGCCGAGCGTACCTTGCGCTTTAGTGCCAGCGACCTTGGCAACAACGAGCAGGGCTTTGGTAATTACATCACGTTGCAGCTGCTGAAGCGCGACGCAGACTTTGATGGCGATGGCCTCAGTAATGAGTTTGAGCACCAGTACGATTGGCTCAACCCTCTGCTGGCGGACAGCGATGGCAATGGTATTAACGATGGCGACGAAGATCGCGATGGTGATGGCCTGAGCAACAAAACAGAGGTCGATTTTGGCACTGACATTACTCTGGCGGATACCGATGGTGATTTGCTCAATGACGGCCAAGAAAAAGCCATTGGCACCAAGGCCGTGGGCGACAACAGCCACGATACCGATGGTGATGGCATCAACGATTACATTGAATTCGTCTCTGACCATGGCAGCAAAACCAGCGCGACGGATGCATCGGTTAAAGCGGTTGACCCATTCTTCTTAACGGCCATTGAGTTTGAAAACAGCAGCGCTAGCTTTGCCTTGCAGGCACAGCCAGAGCTGTATGAACCACAAGTGAAAGTGCACTTTAATCACGACTTGCTGGATACCTGGCTTGACGTAACCGGCATGGACACGCTTTACAGTTTGGGCAGCGATAACCTGGCTGTCGTCAATCCTAATCTGGGGTCTATGACTCAGGTAGCCATCGTGGGCGCAGGGCAAGCCTTGCTGAGAGTGTGGTTAACCGAAAACGATGGTCACCGCGCCTCTCAAGTGGTGGATGTCAGCGGTGGCGATAGCAACTTGCCAGCACCGACGTTGCGTTTGTCAAACGTTGGTTACCAACAGGGCTTGCACTGGAATGCAAAGAGTCAGTTGCTGTTCTTAACCATTGACAGCCTAGAAGGCTATCAGATTAAAGCGGTGCGCTATCTGGGTCAGTCAATTGCCTACCACACCCTGGCAGGCTCAGACATGAGCTACTGCGGCAACTCAGAGCTACAGCACATTGCCTATTGCAGTACTGGTTTGATTTCGCAATCTTGGCCGCAGGCGATAGCGAGCAATGGCTCTGCTGGGCCAGTGGGGCCAATGTCTGACGATGGCGAGCTGGGCCCAGTGCAATCTGTATGGCCATCCGCTCCAAACGATGGACGCTTTGTGTTATTTGATCGTGAGTCTTTCTTGATGGATACCGTTCCTGAAGTGGAAGTTGATATCGTTACTGACTCTGGTCACGATGAAACTCTGCGCCTAGAGCTGCCAATGTTTGAAATTACCGAGCGCTATGTGAGCACTCAGCCTGCATTGCTCGGTGACCCGGCCTCGATGTTTGTGATTGAAGGCAACGGCATAGAGACGCTACCTGTGACCTTGGTAACGGCTGATGGCGAGCCAGTGGTTATGGGTGAAGGTAGGGACTATGCGGAACTGGATTGGCGTCAAACAGATGAGCAAGACCAAGCGCTTGCAGAGTTTGTCTATCTATCTGAACCTGAGGGTGAGTTACTGCTCTCCGTTTCAGTGGATGGCCTTGATACTAACCAGGTGTCATGGCTGTCGTTCCGTATTACTTCGCTTTCTGGCGAGATATTGGCAACGGGTGAGGCCGTCGCTAGCGACAATTATTATTCGCTAGACCCCGAGAATCCCAATACTCCAATGGGAGCATTCGTGGATGTTCAGTTCCCTAAAGATGTATTTGTCATTGGTCAATCCTATCGTTTTGAAGTGGAAGCATCGTTTGATGCAAACAAACGCCCGCTTGCGACTTGGCTCGATGTGGCGAATGCTGGAGTTATTTCTTTTGCTGCTCCGATACAAGAGCGTTTCGTCTCTTCTGCCTGGGCGGTGGCACATAACTATTTTGCTATTGCCAATAGCATGGGAGAGATAGAGGGCGATGGCCAAATGCCCTGGTCGTCGCTGGCACAGGTGCCATCTGCGCGTTATGACACAGAGTTATCGACCCACTTTAAATCGCAGGTGCGTCAGGCGATTCTGGCTCAAGAGGGCAAGTGGCATAGCGATCTGTTCAAACTTGATATTGCCGGTCAGCAGGTCTCGCTGACTCGAGATCAATGGCTCTCTTTGGCCGATATTGTGCCAGCCGCTGAGTTGCCACTGATGTTGCCTGAGGCGAAAGGTAGTTATTGGAAGAAGCTGTTTGTTCGAGGTAGCTGGGGCAGTGTTGACTTTGGTTTTGGACCTAGTCTTCATTTACTGGCGGGTCAGAGCAACCTAGATATATGGTCTACTTGCCAAGGCTGCGACTCATTGAGCTATGTGGATGGTGATTTAGAGATCAACGAGCTCAGCTTGTATCAGTTATCTGACTTGGGCATTCAGCGCACACAAGCCAGCAATGGCTTGGCATTAAATGCGGCGCAGGTAAGGTTTGAATCGATATACAACAAAACCCCAGTGCAGTTCAGCCTTAGCCTGCGACCCAAGGCGGAGCCGGATTATTATCAGTCCTACATCGATCGAGTTAATGCCTTAACTGAAGATGGCAATGTTCTGCCGGTGTGGAGCGATTTGCCGGAAGAGTTCAAATTAACCCTCGACTTTCCAGAATCGCCAAAGGCATCGATTACTCAACAATCCGTGGTTGAATTTACTCAAATCGACTCCGTGCCGGCAACGCTGTCGTTGGCGATTGATTTGGAGCCCACCGCATTGCTGAATGGTTTGCCACCTCAAGACGAAAAGATACTGTTCGATTTCGATTACAGTGCTTTGCGCTCCGTCTGCAAGTATAAGATGTCTCCAATGGGGGGGGATTGTAGAACTTCGTACTCACTGCTCGTGGAAAACGGACAGTCACACTACGAGTTGCCCGTGATGCTAGCGAGCGGGCTTCTGGATTCCGGGCTGCATCAAGACGAAATACGTTACCGTCGTAGCTCGGATATGCGTTGGTACAGCATCGAGGTGACCTACAAAGTCATTGCTCACCAAGAGCCGCTGGCCGCACCTGCAGCGATACAAGCTTATCAGTCATTGTCAATCAATGAGTCTAACTTGATGATGAGCTTTGACGGCTTAGCCATGGCGACAAACGATCAATACACTCCTGTGGGCTTTGCGATAAAAGCACCGGTACATTGGAAGCGCTGCAGTGCTAAAGAGGCGTGGGAAATATATGAGTTCCCAGATCAGTTCGCAGACTGTGACCTGATCAGCGTTCAGCCGCAACAGAGCGAATTTGGTGATCAACAAGGTGGCATTACTGTCTATCTGAAAAATAGGGCTTACGACGCGGTTCTGGAAGGAATCCCTCTAACGGTTCAGCTGCTGGCTAGGCATCAAGACGGCCGTCAAGGCTTCTATGAGTTAGAGGTCGGTGCGAGCTTCACCGACCCCTATTTTGATTTAACCATTGGCGGTTTGTCAGAAGGTGAAAACGGTAAGGTTGTGGAATATGGCCAGTATCAGTTGCTGAAGGATGCGTTGGATTTGCAGTTCCAATACAACGGTACCGCTGCGGCTGTGTTAATGGTCGATGATGCTCCTTACCAGTTTGAAGCTGTTACTCATCCCTGGGAGGGGGCTGAGCGGAGACAGGCTTACTATTTCTTGAATCAAGGTCAGGCCAGTGGACTCTCAGAAATGCAACCTGAAGCGTCTCTTGCTGCTTTGACAGAAGAGTTTATGCCGGGCGTGATGCTATTGGCCGGAGTCAGTGGCCAGGGTTTGAACGCATCCTCTGATTTGCATTACAGGCTGACTGATAACATGCCGAATACTTACTTGGGCGACAGCCAGTTCAGTTACTTCGCTGATGCCGAGCTGGATGGTAAGCAAGCCTTCATTCGAACCTTTGTGAATGGCGACTTTGTTGACAGTGAGCCTTTTACTTTTACCATGCAGCCGTTTGAAAGCACGATGTGCGAATCGCCTGGCTCAGTTAGTATCGCGCGTCAACCTGAAATGGCTGAGAAATATGGGCTTTGGATGGGGTGGTTGTTTGAGGTCGACTCGGATTATGAAATAAGAGACATAGATCTCAGCATTAGCGGCACTGCAGACCCACTGCTCGGGCGGGGCCTGGTTAATCAGTCTGGTTTGCTGCTAGCAGAATGGGAAGTAAGACCTCCAGACGATGGAATGCAGTTCTACCCGAACCCAGATAAAGAGTACGTAATTGAAATTATTATTGACTCGGTAGTGTGTGGTGAGCAAAAGCACACGCTCCAAGTGACCCCCGAGCTTTTAGATAGCCTGCCGAAAATACCTGGCTGGTATATCCCCAGTTACCAAAGGGCAGAATAGGAGACCCAATGAAAAAACTACTACCCGCGCTGTCAGTGATGCTGCTGACAGCTTGTGGCGATGCAGACTATGTCGCCAAAGTTGATGGAACCACTATCGATAAAGCTCAGTTTGTGCACTATTTAGAGAGCAAAGGTGTGCCGACAGATTCGCTGCAAGGGAAAGATGAACTGTTAAAAGACTATGCCACCAGCATCGCTTTGGAACAGCAAATTGAGCAGCAGGGCGAGCTCGATGTTGAAAAAATCAATGCGTCGGTGGCGAACTACCGTCGCAATCAAATCATTAATGAATACTTCCAGCGTGTGATTGATAGCAAGGTCACTGAAGACGCGGTAGAAAACTACTTCCACAATAACTCGGAAAAATTCGAGGATGTGCGTGTGCAAGTGGCGCACATTTTAAAACGCACCAATCGCGGTATGACAGAAGATGAAATCGAGCAAGCCCGCGCGGCCATTTATGCGGTATACAACAAGTTAGAAACCGGCGAGCCGTTTGAGTTGTTGGCGCAAACAGCCTCTGATGACAGCATTTCTGGTAAGCGTGGCGGCGATTTAGGTTGGCTGAAAAAAGGCGCCATTTCACCCAGCTTTTCTAAAATCGCATTTGAGCTAGACGAAGGCAGCTACAGCGCGCCGATTGAAACCGAATACGGTTTTCACATCGTGAAAGTAATCACTGCGCCTAAGGTGGTGAAAAAATCGCTCAAAGACGTGCGCGGTGAAATTCGCCATACGCTAAAAGCCAATGCCAAGCGTGTGGAGTTGGATCGCCTGCTGAGTAATGCTGATATCGATATCAACCAGGATGGTTTGCAGTAATGCGCGTAATTGCCACCGCACTGAGTTTGGCCGTAGTATTAGCTGCGTGCTCAAAGGCGCCGCAACCAACGGCCGCATCGTCAAACGATGACCCGGCTTTGGTCAAAGCCGGGCAGTTTCAAATCCATCAAAGTGAGCTGGATTATCAGGCCGGTCGCATTCTATCGCAGAATGCCAATGCCAACTGGGATGATGACGCGGAAAAAGCCTTGCTCGACAGCCTGGCGTTAACTGCGGCCATGGCCAGTGAGCAACAGGCACTGATGAGCGAGTCAGAGTTGCGTGAGTTGGATGCCGCGGTCAAGTTGCATCGGTTAGAGCTGTTGGCCAAACGCTACATGCTAGAGCAAATGCCCAAGCGCCAGCCCACCCGGGCAGAGGTTGAAGCCTATTACGAAAAACACAAAGCATCGTTAGGCGAGCCTGCCAGCTACCAGGTAACGCAATATCAGTTGCAACCAGGTTGTGCTGAACTCGGTGAATTGGCCAAGCAACATCAGCTTGAAGGCGACGCTTTGGTTCAGCTAAGTCGTCACTCCTGTGTGACCAGCCGAAAACAGCAGCGCCAAGAGTTTGCCGCGATTGCAGCCAAACTGCCAGCCGATCCGCAAATGCAGGTGGGCTACTGGGTGCAAACCCAGCAAGGCGCCAGTGTTTGGGTGTTGGATCAGTTCCGTGCCTCGTCTATTCCGCCATTGTCCGATGTGGCTGCCGACATTCGTCAGCGTCTCGCCCCTATGTATCTGAAGCAATCCCTGCAGCAAGTTAGGGAAACACTCAATAAGGACATCGAGTACCTCGATTAATCATTATGCCTAGCCAATCACACGTCACTCTGATCATGGCGCTGCTGTGCGCCCTTATGTTGCCTGGCTGCTTCGGTCAGGAAGAACCTAACGACGACAAGGAGCAACCAGAGCAGCCGGTCGATGATAATGATGGCGAGGGTGAGGGCGACGGAGATCAGGGCGATGGATCAGGTGACGGTGAAAATCCAGATATTGATGACAATGACCCAGGTGATATCACACCACCGGATGACAATGACGGTGAAAAGCCGGTAGACGGCGAGGTCATTAATCCAACCATTCGTTTGACCTTAACTGATCAGCCCGTCACGGAGGCGAATTACGATATTCGTGGCCAGCTGCAAGAGGGCAGTGCGGCTATTACCTCGCTAGTTCTGCAGGCAGGCGACGATGATAGTCAATCGGTTAGTTGGGTAGACGACTATCAGTTTTCTGTCAGCGTTGAACTGAGCTCAGGCGATAATGACTTTGCTTTGGTGGCAACGGCAGAAGATGACGGCCAGGTTAAAAAATCATTTCAAGTGTCTTACCAGCCCACA
The DNA here is from genome assembly GCF_002237535.1 of Bacterioplanes sanyensis. Lineage (GTDB taxonomy): Bacteria > Pseudomonadota > Gammaproteobacteria > Pseudomonadales > Oceanobacteraceae > Bacterioplanes > Bacterioplanes sanyensis_A. Next base: position 3,589,620 of record NZ_CP022530.1, on the reverse strand, counting down.
CTTGAAATTATCAGCATGACGCCTGCAAATAATGCCGTGCTGGATGATGCCGTGATCGACGTTTCGTTAGAGCTGCGCTCTATGTTGGGCGAGCCTGAAGTTCGATTAGGTGAGCAGAACTTCACGATTGAACCCGCGACGCAAGAGCATCACTACCTGGCATTAGGACGGCTTGAATTAGAGGCGGGTAAAAACGAGTGGGCGATCACGGTATCCGATGGGCAAAACGATATCAGCCACCCGGTACGCTACACCTTTGAAACGGGTGGCGGTGATAATTCCGGTAACCATATTCTCGAATATATCAACCAATGTGGTTTGCTGTATCAAAATTCGGTGGCGATGCACTCCGAAGGGACGTTGCAACTGGGGCAAGGCGCTCGCTTAAACGGTGGCTCAACTACTTTAGCGGTTAAAAATATTCAACAACCGTATCAGTCAAACGTCTGTGCGGGTGGTGCTTGTCAGGCATCCGGTCAGGCATTTGAGCCATTAAATAATGCCGTGTTGGCGGCCCCAAATGATTTAAGTAACCAAGGCAACGTTCGAGTGGCTAAGGGCATTGACCAGCCACTGTTGTTAACAGATGGGCGCTATCGAGCGAGCAGCGTACGCTTAGCCAGTGGTGCAATATTGTCGCTCGCTGTGGGTGATTATTGGATTGATACCCTAGAGCTAGGTTACCAGGCACAACTGAAGGTGGCGGGCGGTGTGCGTTTATTTGTACAGCAGCTGCAAGTGCAGTCAGATGCAAAAATTCTGGCCACAGGAACTACAGCACCGTTGATCTTTACCCAGTCGTATCAACAGGGGTATCAATCTGAGGTGACTGCTTATATCTACAGTCAGAATGATGCCCAGCTTGGCAGCAGTGCGCGCTTACAAGGCGCTGTTCAAGCCGCTCAATTGTCATTGCAAGCAAACGCAAACGTCGATTATCAGGCTCCGGATACCTTAGATTTTGGCTTTGTATGCGACCTAGATAACGACGGTATTTACGACGGCCTGGATGACGACGCAGACGGCGATGGCGTTACTAACGAGCATGAAAATAACGCCGGCACCGATCCACTAGACCCAGGTGAAAAGCCCAGTGTCGTTGCTCCGAGCATTCAACTGCTTAACGACATTCCCGCCACCGTCGAGCAGCCAGAGCTGACACTGGCCGGTGTGGTGACTGCTGGCAACGCCGACCTTAAGGCATTAACGCTGCAGCAAGGGGGCGCCTCGGTGCAAACCATTGCCCTGGATGCTAACGGTGGCTTTAGTCAAACCGTGCAACTGACCCCGGGTAACAATCGCTTAGTGCTGACGGCCACAGCCCAAAATGGTGGGCAAGTGAAAAAAGTCATTGAGCTTTATTATCAATCATCGCTGGCGTTGTTATCCGTTTCACCGGCCAGCCCGGCCGTGTTGAGTCGGCCACAACTAACGCTAAAAATGGAGCTGCAAGCCAAAGCGGGTGAGCCACAGGCATGGCTTGGGCAACAAGCTCTGAGCTTAGAAAAAATCAGTGACGAGCGGTATAGCGCCCAGGCCGAGGTCATGCTGCTGCCGGGTGAAAACCGCTACACACTGCGTCTGCAAGGCGATGGCAAACAGCGAGAGCACTCTTTTATTTACCACTATCGCCATCAGGGCAGCGACAGCGTCTACGTCGATCAATGCACCGCCATGTTTACCAACTCGGTGGCCATGCCCAGTAGCAATGCTTTGCAGTTGGGCCATGAGTCGCAATTGGTTGGGCCTTCACGCCAGCTCGATGTTGCCAGTATTCAACAACCCTATCAGTCTCAAGTGTGCGGTGGGCAAGCGTGCTTGGTCAGTGGCCAGTTGGCGGCAAACATGCCCGAAGTCAGCATCACTGCACCGGCAGATTTGCTCAGTCAGGGACAGGTGCAAATCAGCAGCAGTAGCAGTGATCAGCTCGCTGTGAATGACGGGCGTTTTCGCGCTCAAAGGGTAGACGTAGGCGCCAATGCCGAGCTTACCCTAGCGCCGGGTGACTATTGGATCGATGAGCTGACATTGGGCCATCAAGCGCAATTAACGCTGTCAGCTTCCGGCACGGTGCGCCTGTTTAGTCAGCGCATTGTGTTGAATTCAGAAGCTCAGGCATTCATGACAGGGCCACAAGCTGAGGCCTTTCTGTATACCCAAAGCTATCAGCAGGGCTATCAGTCTCAGGCGCGCTGGCATGTGTTCAGTTTAGGGCGCACCGAGGTGGGCTCGGAAGCACAGTTAAGCGGTGCCATTAACGCCGCTGAGCTGCAGTTGCAATCTCAGGCCCGTGTTGAGTTTCGTAGCCCTAAATCGATAGACTTTGCCTGGCTATGCGATATCGATGGCGATGGTATTTACGACGGTCGCGACGACGATGCCGATGGCGATGGCGTCAATAACGATGTCGAAGAAGACGTCGGCTCGTCTCCTTGGGATGGTGATGACACGCCCGCCGATACCGACCAAGACGGCATCCCAGATATGATTGACGACGATATTGACGGCGATGGCATTGATAACGATACCGAAATAGACAATGGCACAGACCCCTACGACGGCGACGACAAGCCACAGCCCAAAGGGCCCAAGCTCACCTTAACCACCGCCAATGATCAAACCGTCAGCAGCAATGTGCTGGCGGTAACGGGCAAGGCTGAGGCGGGCAGCGCTGCCGTTAACCGTGTGCTGATCGAAAACGTCACTGATAATAACAAAGTTTACGTGGCGAGCTTATCAGCCAATGGCCACTTTTTAGTCGATGTGCAACTGCTTGAAGGTGAAAACCAGCTGACAGTGACGGCATACGGTAGCGATGGTTTGAGCAAGGAAAAATCGCTAACCGTTACCTACTTTGCCAACGCATTTGCCATTGAATCCATTTTGCCGGCCTCAGGTGCAGTATTAAACAATCGGCAATTAAACTTGTCGGTGAAAATTCAATCGACCACCGAGCCTGTATTTGTGCGCTTAGAAGGTGAGCGAGTTGAAGTCGTTAAGCAAGCACCGGGCATCTTTACCGCTCAAACTGAATACCGCTTAGCAGCTGGCGATAATCGCCTTGAACTGGAAGTATTAACCAACAATCAGCGCAAAATATCTTGGTTGGATTATCGCTACGAGCCAGCAGGTGATAATTCAGCCGCACCTGAAATTACCTTGATTGAACCGCAGCAGCAGTTGCGCACTGCGCGTGAGGAAGTCACGGTTAAAGCCACGATTTATTCCCCAGTAGGCGAGTTGGAGGCCACTTTAAATGGCGAAAAGGCCAATGTGGTTACCCTGGCGGATGATTTGTATCAGGTGCTGTCATCGGTGAAGTTACTAAGCGGCGAGAACTTGCTAACGCTGATGATGACGGATGCACTTAGTCAGGTTGAGACGGTATCAGCGACGGTCACGCGTGATGATAAAGGCCCGCGCTGGCGCTTTGACCAAACCGTAGAACTGCCACCGGCCGTTAACCAGCACAGTGGCGGGGAGTTGCTGCTGACAGGCCAGCTGCTGGACGATGATGTGAACTCACTCAGCATTAATGGCACGCCGGTAAAATTGCAGCGTCAGGGCCAGAATATCGTATTTGAGCATCGAGTGATTTTGCCAGCACAGCAAGAAACCCGCGTGCGGTTCATTGCCGAAGACGATTTAGGCAACGCCACTCGTCAGGATTACTACTTTCTGACGGAATCGTCGCTGCAGCTTTCTTGGATTGCGCCTTCCTTCCCACTCAATGTGTTTGTTGAAAACGACAGCGCCACCGAATTTGCTGCTCAAGCAGAAGCGCGTAATGGTGATGAAAGCTATCAGGCCATCTTGCAGCCATCAGGCACTGTGTTGGATGTAACGGTTGCGCCAGGCGTGATATCAGGCACGTTGCCCACCGACTTAGAGCAAGGCGATTATCAGCTGCACATCATTGCCCGCTACGGAGATAATAAATCCGTCACCTTGAGCGGTGATGTCAGCGTGATGCAGCAGGAAGACTTGCCACTTGAAGTGGTTAAAACCGAGCCTGAAAACCTGGCGCAAAATATTGAGCCCGATGCGCCCATTCATATTTATTTTAATCGCCCCATCGACCCGGCCAAGCTACAGGTGACGGCTCTGCGTTCCCTTAGTGGTAAAACCTATTTAAATAAAGATGCCTCGGGAACCGATTTTTTGCGTGCTAAGGGCCACCAGCTGCAGCAAGTTGCCATTCATCGTGAGCCCGTTGCTGGTGGTATATCGCTGCTGGCGGGTGACACTATTGCCGCTTTTTATCCTAATGACGACTTGGGCTACAACGCCGAAGTTACATGGGAGTTGGACTACAACGGCGAATCAATTCTGCGCAGCACCTTTGATACGCGTGGTCTGCCCACACTGATTGACGGTGGCTTAATCGATGCTCTTGGACAGCCGCGTGCCAATGTCGAAGTGCGCATCGAAGAGTTGGGCTTAAGCACACTTACCAACAACGACGGTGGCTATGCCTTTGGTTACCGCACCTCAGCCAAAGACAATATTCCGGGTGGTGATTACCACTTGGTGGTTAACCCTCAGCGCAATACCAGTGGCTTAGGCAGTGCCCGCATACCAATTAGCATTAAAGGTGGGCGCCGTAACCAGCCGGGTTTATTGCGTGTGCCCATTGTGAGCCAGGACATTCCCTGGGCGGCCATCGCCGCTAGTCAAAGTAACATTCGTCTGGCAGAAGGCGATATGCAATTGCAGTTAGGAGAGGGCCGCCTGCGCTTTCCGAATGAGCAGCGCATGATTCACGCTCAGTTTGTCAGTGCCGGTCAGGCGGTGCGCAGTGTCATGACGGGCACGGCAGCGGCGTGGTTCTATCAATTGCAGCCCTTTGGCATTACCAGCACCGAGCCTGCTCAATTAAAAATACACCTGCCGCGCCGCAATGGCAGCTACAGCTATTTAGGTATTGAAAATGGTGGCTATCGCCATGCTCTGATCATGGGCTATAACCCGGATAAAAACATCATCGAACCAGTGGGTGTTGGCCGTATACAAGACGGCTGGCTGACCAGTGTCGAAGATATTTCGTTTAAATCATTAGATTATTTAGGCTACAGCATGCCACTGCCGGACCACCAAGCGTTGTTTGAGCGCTATTTAGATCAACAACTCAGCTTTGCCGCTTTGGTGGCCCAGGTATTATCGGAGGGACAATGAAACGGATTTTAATTTTAGCGCTGTGGTGGCTGGCCAGCTCTGTATGTGCTCTAAACCCCAGCGGCTTCGAGCAGTTCACCCATTTCGGTCATGTTATGGTGCGGGTACCTGTAACCACGGAAGACGGAGAGCCAGTCTGGGCGGAATATAATGAACAGGGTGGCCACAGCCGCTTGCGCTCACTTGATGGTAAGCGTGGCGTGGTGCGTTCAGCGGCCGAGGTCCGCGCTTACCAAGCACAATTGGCGCAGTTTCGCGCCCAGTATCAAAATGCCATTGAAATTCTGAGCATTGATCAGTTCCGTAGCGGTGGGCTTTTAACCGCAGACGATCGCCCCATTACCGGCTGGCCGAATGGTCGCTCGGATGCCTTGGTGGTTGCTATTCCGGCAAAGGAAAAACGTTTTAACGACAACGGCCGTCAAATTGACCATTATTTTTTCCCGGTTAATGAAAGCACCTTGTCTTCCTCGGTGGGGGAGAGCGTTACCAGCTTGTTCTTTGATGAAGATGGCAATGAGCTATATCGCAGTAACGATCGCATTGGTTTATTAACCGCCTACCATACCGACAGCAGTGGCGAAGTGCCGGATGCCACAGAATACGATCCGCCTTCGGGGTTGATCAGCTTAAATCGAGACAGTTATGAGGTTCTTGGGCCAGTATCTGGTGTTTACATTGAAACATTCGGTGGAGTGGGCATACAGTCAGGAGCCTCAGATACCAGTGGGTCTTATGTCATACGTGGGCGGCTGTCCCCTTGTCCTGGCTTCTCATATTTTCCTGAGGTGGATGGATATGCGCGGTTGTTTTACAGCAACTTTCATCCCCGCGGCGTGCCTTCGATTCCGTATCATTTAAGGCGTAGAAGTTACAACGCATGTATTGGCTATGGTGCTTTCCCTCCGGGTCTAGACCTAGGGGGATTGATGGCACAAACCGCAGTCATCGGCATCGTTGCCGGTACGCCTGAAAACATCACCACGCTGAACTACTCAGTAGGCGTGCATATGCTGGTGGGCCAAGCCTATATGATGGGGGTGGAAGTAGGTGGGCAAACCGAATATCACGCCGAGGCTTCGCCGCAAAACCCCTACGAAGTAAAAACCGACTATGATGGCGACGGTCAGCTGGATGCTACCCAACGTGGAGCATTCAATGCCGAAGGTCTGTTTGAGGCCAACCCTGATGGCGACCGCTACGGCGTATTCTTTAGCGCTAGCCCACGCAGCGATGGCCAGCCCAACATCACCCGCATCGTTGATACGGCGCCGTACATCGCCAGCACAGGTTTATTAAAAACCATCTCCGAAGATGACTTTAAAAACACCGATATTCTGGTCTTTCGTGAATCCACCGGTGAGTTGATCGTTGAGCGCTCGGGCTTAAAGGGTGATGAAAACTACGTGATGGGCGATACCAGCGTTAGCACTGGCTTTAATTACAGCGTTGCCATACGCAGCCCGGAGGACATGTTCAGTATTCGGGCCATGGGGGCTGGCAACTTTGTGGAGTTTCAGGCCAAGCAAAAAGTTAACCCGGATTTACAAGCCTTCGATGCTGACTTTATTCGCACGGGTGAACGCATCCGAGTGGTGATGATTAACCGCGCCACTGGCTATATGGGCACCGCCATTACCCCGCTGACCGCCACCTATACTGGTGGTGATATTTCTGTGTATGTACCGCCTATTTTAATGGGCCCGCCGAACTTAAAAGTGTGGACCACGCGCCGCTTTGGTCGCGAAGGCTTGTTGGCCAACTCCGATGACGTACGCCGCACCATCAGCAACGAAGGCGCCGCCACCACCAACGACACCGTGATCGAAGTGCACACAGAATGGCTTGATGCCAGCGGCTACCCCTTGCCAGCTGGGCTAAAAGGGCGTGGTTATACGGGCCGGGTGACTCGCCAGGTGGCCAATGATGGTGATGTGTTCGACAGCGGCGTCAAAGAATTTGCCATCGACCCAGGCCGGCAACTGCAAAAGCTGGATTTTGATAATAACCAGGCCTATCACCACTATGTGCAAGTCAACGCCCAACCCGAAGGCGAGCAAAACGACTTTTCGACCGGCGACCACACCGGTGTTTTACGCCATCGCCCCAGTCGCTATGTGCCAGTAAAAGTGCCGTTATATGACGAGCAGTCGACAGAGTTTGAACGCAGCCGGCTGGCACAGGACAGCTCTCTTGATAGCCGTGATATTACGCCGCACTTTAATTGGGTCCACCGTCCTGAGCTGAGCTTTAGCGTCATTGATCTCACCATGCAAGAAATTAATCTTCAAAGTGAAAATGAAGATGGCACCGTTGAACGTATCAACCTCATTGACGACACAGCGCCTGTGATTAACAGTGCTGATGACTTGGTGGAATTAGTATTCCAACTGACCACCAGTCAGTATCAACGCATTACACCCTTAGAGGCGAAGCGAGAGTATATTTTTGCCTTGGGTGATTTTGAGGTGATGTTTAACGTAACGCCTGGTGACGATGGTCAGCAGCACATTGTCTTCGATAATCTTGAGCATTTAGCAGAACTGGATGTTGAAGACTACCTCAGTCTCAGTTTGTATCTAAACCACGACGCACAAAATGTATTATGGGAGTGGGGCTTTACCACCCTGGATGTGGATATTGACTCCGATAATGACAATGGCACAGATGAGCCAGACCGCAGTTTGCCAGAGGAAGCCATTGAGACAACGGATCAGCATCCTAGCAAACGCATACGATTGAATATGGGGGATATCAATGGCAATGATATTCCTGACTTTGCCGAGTTTGAGTATCTTGATGCGAAAGGTGAGCAAATGAACAAAAAGTTTGTACCCTTCGTGGTCGAGATACCGACTCATGTACCCATTGCGAAAGGCCAGTTAACGTTTGTTTACTCTGGCTCAGACCCTCTTCTGGTGCAAGAAGCGAATGATCCTGCCAAAGAAGGTAAAAAAATCTACACTCCAGCGCCTGGCGGTCAGCGCTTGTGGAGGAAAAATGCCGATAAGAAACGTAGCCCGAAAGGCTTACAGCAAGGAGGAGACTATCTGACTCCAAATACGGGCTTCACGTTGGAGGAGCTGGGCTATAGCGACAATAAGCGCGTTCAGACCTTGTATATCGAAGCTTTGCAGCGTAGCGACTTCCGTGGGGCGCGAGTGGAATTGGTGTTGGAGTACGATCAATGAAGACTGTTCATCGTCTTATTGCTCTTTTGGTGTCAGTGCTAAGTTGGCTTTGTATTACAGGCTTTGCTCACCGAGAAACCAGTGTTTTAGAATACACCGCCATTGACAGCGAACTAACGGTAGAAGCGGCGGTGCCAACCCCAATGGAGCTGGAGGCCGACCAGGATGTCGAGTCAGATCAGCCAGAGCTGGACATCTACTGGACCGTGGGTGGCATGCGTTTAGGCTTGTTGTTTGATGAAGACGATCTCACGGAAGAAGAGCGAGCATTGAACCCGGTCCGTACTTGGGTGTTTAGTGTTCCTGGGCGTGTGTGTGGAGCCCACTCTCCCAGTGATACGTGCCAGGACTTGCCTTCTGACACACCGTATAGTCTTGATAGCGCAGCAACACCAGAGATCGATAACTTTAAAGTCTATTGGGAACCTCTAAATTGGGATCTGGACTTGTCGGTAGACGTCGAGGTCACTTACGATTTTAGAAATCGTGTTGTTGAAATCCCTATGGATGGCAATGTTTTTACGGTGGATTTTCCAGAAAGGAAAGAGCAGTTCCGTATTGCCAATCGTGTTATTGGCCCTGCCGCTGACGGTGAAGAGCCATTGCAAGGCAGTGATGTGGCCATGCTTGAGCAAATGCTGTGGCAGTTGGGGGTGAGTCCTCAAAATAATAACCCTGGCAGCGAGGGGGCTCGAATAGACTCGGTGCGATACGTTAGAAATGGTACAAATGTAATGACGACATCGTGTGTAGAAGAGCAGCCCCAGCAGCGTGATGTTTTTTTAAGTTATACAAGTAATGGTAGCTGCACTGCCACAGAGCTTATGGTAAAGCGATTTAATGCACGTAATTTGGAAAATGGTACTTTGGTTACGCCAGCTGAAGTTTCGACTGCGAGAGGGAATGTGAATGCTGAGACGCTTGATTTTTTGCAGCGTGATTGGGAATCATATATGACGGCCTATCAAGAGACGAATGGCGTCACTCCGTTCGAACGTGATTCAGCCGGAATGGATGGGTGGATAACTGAAGCAGCTCAGATATGGCAAGAAGGGATCGGAGATCGTGTGCCAGCAACGCTAACTGATGATCGTTATAATGAAATATTAGTGATCGCTGGGCTCACTAACGGTTCTAGAACGAGAGCCAATTTGCTGCGTACTTGGTTGTCTCATGAGAGTCGCTTCCATTGGGGTGGTAATGACTCGGGGTATCAGATTACTGCACATAGGATGAACGAAGGTGGTGCTGATGAAAATGGAAGCTTGAGCTTTAGTCAGCTGTTATACCACTATCGATATGGGCCAAATCCATGCGCAGCGCATGGCGAAGCTGGTTTTAATCTTTATCATCCGCGAGATAACTTAAAAACTATGGTGGTGCACACCGCAGCAGATAATCGATCAGATGCCAGCAGCCAGGTCTGTGAAGGAGGGCTGCATCGGGCTTTTGTGCGGAATGCTCTAGCCAGTCGCTATAACCAAGCAAATCCAGGTGAGAATATGGCTGACTTAAGGGGGTTCAAGCATGGGAATGGGGCGATTACGACTGTTGCTGTGAACACCCACGAAGATGACTACGAAAAGCTGGCGAAGGCAATTGGGATTTACAACAGTAATGGCACGCGTGCACGCCCAATTTTTACCAGTCGTAGCTGGGTCGGACGACTTCGCTTTATGGAATATGATGAGAATAGCTCTGCAAATGACGCGACGACGTGCCACTCATGTAAATATTCCATCGAAATTAGAAATGAGGCTGAAACTTTTGCTGGACATTTGCGTGACTATATATGGCTCGGTGGTACTGCGACCACAGATATCAATATCGACGCTGATCCTGAGATAGAGATCAGGGCCGGTGAGGAATGGTGTTTCGTGTATGGGGAGAGTGAGTGGATTACCCATGAGACGGTCCTAGATGAAGGGACTGGCCAGCAGAGAAGAAAAATCTTTAGCGACTTTATGGAAGATGCTGAAGATAATAACCTTCTGAAGACAGTATGCGGGTAGGTCGTAATATGAAAGAAATGGTTTTGTTAATGTTACTTTTGGCTGTCTCTCCAGTGGGTTACTCAATAAATGACCTGGAAGCAGGTTTTTTAACTAGAGAAAAACCAGAGCTGCGCAGGGAGATAAAGTCTAAGTATAAGACTAGGCCTGGATATCTTTATGAGTATGCAAAAAACAAATACTACTCCTTGTCTAAAACAGGTAGTGCGGTAGGCTCATACGATTTGAATGACGCTGGCTCGCAGTTGAAAGGCTGGAGAATTGACCGCTGGCCTTATCTTAACCGGCCAGATGCCATCATGCAGTCGCTTTATGGTGTAAAGCCAAAAACGTCATGGCGAGAGAAAGTGCGCTACACCAGCCATAAACCCTTTGCTGGGTGTTTAAATCAGTCACCACTAAGGTATGGTGACGTTGAGCGTGATGGTGATAACGAGTTGGTGCTGTACCTGAATGGCGAGTTGTTAATTTTTTCACCTAAATACGAACGAGTGGTGTTTTCCACTTTTTTGCAGGCTGATGACTGGTTTGTCGATCCAACGTGGCGTGAGCCGGTAGCGCCATCGGTGTTGGATGGAAAAGTGTATCAGCATCAGTCTGAGTACATGCTGTATAACGGTATCAGTACCCCTGCTTACCGTTACTATAGCAAAGTGTTTGTGGAAGACTTTGATGCGGATGACAATCCCGACGTCGTAGTATGGTCAAAAACGTATGTTAGTAACGAGGCTGGCAAAGAGTCCGGATTTCATCCCGTTAAAAATGAGCTGAAGCACTATGAGCGCGATCTCACGACACAAAAACGTCTTGAAAACGGTGTGACTGGCGAGTATTTACCACAAATCACCATGGACGTAGTGATCGAAGGCTGGCTGCGAGAAAACGAGTTGACCTGGCAGCAAGGCTTTCCCTCTCGCTCTGAATGCCCAGGGGAAGAGGGCAAATTGATCCCGGAAATGCACGATCCGCTACTTAATGATCCGGATGTGTTGCGCTGAAGGCTGGCATCGCTCTTTAATTATTGGCGCAAATGAACCAGTCGCTTGCAAAACAAGTGGCTGGTTGTTTTAACGTTCGGTGAGCGCTGAACCATCAGCAACGAAGGCACCGCTACTACAGAAGATACTGTGATCGAAGTACACACAGAATGGCTTGATGCCAGCGGCTACCCCTTGCCCGCTGGGCTAAAAGGGCGCGGCTTTACCGGTCGAGTGACTCGCCAGGTCGCCAACGATGGCGATGTGTTCGACAGCGGCGTTAAAGAATTTGCCATCGACCCAGGCCGGCAACTGCAAAAACTGGATTTTGACAATAACCAGGCCTATCACCACTACGTGCAAGTCAACGCCGAACCCGAAGGTGAGCAAAACGACTTTTCGACCGGCGACCACACCGGCGTTTTACGCCACCGCCCAAGCCGCTATGTGCCAGTAAAAGTGCCGTTATATGACGAGCAGTCGACAGAATTTGAACGCAGTCGGCTGGCACAAGACAGCTCTCTTGATAGTCGTGATATTACGCCGCACTTTAATTGGGTCCACCGTCCTGAGCTGAGCTTTAGCGTCATTGATCTCACCATGCAAGAAATTAATCTGCAAAGTGAAAATGAAGATGGCACCGTTGAACGTATCAACCTCATTGACGACACAGCGCCTGTGATTAACAGTGCTGATGACTTGGTGGAATTAGTATTCCAACTGACCACCAGTCAGTATCAACGCATTACACCCTTAGAGGCGAAGCGAGAGTATATTTTTTCCTTGGGTGATTTTGAGGTGATGTTTAACGTAACGCCTGGTGACGATGGTCAGCAGCGCATTGTCTTTGATAATCTTGAGCACCTAGCAGAACTGGATGTTGAAGACTACCTCAGCCTTAGTTTGTATCTGAACCACGACGCACAAAATGCATTATGGGAGTGGGGCTTTACCACTCTAGATGTGGATATTGACTCAGATAATGACAATGGCACAGATGAGCCAGACCGCAGCTTACCTGAAGAGGCCATTGAGACAACGGATCAGCATCCTAGCAAACGCATACGATTGAATATGGGGGATATCAATGGCAATGATATTCCTGACTTTGCCGAGTTTGAGTATCTTAATACGAAAGGTGAGCAAGTGAACAAAAAGTTTGTGCCCTTCGTGGTCGAGATACCGACTCATGTACCCATTGCGAAAGGCCAGTTAACGTTTGTTTACTCTGGCTCAGACCCTCTTCTGGTGCAAGAAGCGAATGATCCTGCCAAAGAAGGTAAAAAAATCTACACTCCAGCGCCTGGCAGTCAGCGCTTGTGGAAGAAAAATGCCGATAAGAAACGTAGCCCTAAAGGCTTACAGCAAGGAGGAGACTATCTGACTCCAAATACGGGCTTCACGTTGGAGGAGCTGGGCTATAGCGACAATAAGCGCGTGCAAACCTGGTATATCGAAGCTTTGCAGCGTAGTGGCTTCCGTGGGGCGCGAGTGGAATTGGTGTTGGAGTACGATCAATGAAGACTGTTCATCATCTTATTGCTCTTTTGGTGTCAGTGCTAAGCTGGCTTTGTATTACAGGCTTTGCTCACCGAGAAACCAGTGTTTTAGAGTACACCGCCATCGACAGCGAGCTAACGGTAGAAGCGGCGGTGCCAACCCCAATGGAGCTGGAGGCCGACCAGGATGTCGAGTCAGATCAGCCAGAGCTGGACATCTACTGGACCGTGGGTGGCATGCGTTTAGGCTTGTTGTTTGATGAAGACGATCTCACGGAAGAAGAGCGAGCATTGAACCCGGTCCGTACTTGGGTGTTTAGTGTTCCTGGGCGTGTGTGTGGAGCCCACTCTCCCAGTGATACGTGCCAGGCTTGCCTTCTGACACACCGTATAGTCTTGATAGCGCAGCAACACCCGAGATCGATAACTTTAAAGTCTATTGGGAACCTCTAAATTGGGATCTGGACTTGTCGGTAGACGTCGAGGTCACTTACGATTTTAGAAATCGTGTTGTTGAAATCCCTATGGATGGCAATGTTTTTACGGTGGATTTTCCAGAAAGGAAAGAGCAGTTCCGTATTGCCAATCGTGTTATTGGCCCTGCCGCTGACGGTGAAGAGCCATTGCAAGGCAGTGATGTGGCCATGCTTGAGCAAATGCTGTGGCAGTTGGGGGTGAGTCCAGGTGGAGGTCCTGGTGTAGCAGGGCGGCGAATACCAAACGAGAGTCAGCGCGAAATATTTGAAGTCGGTAACGGTACCGTGGGCAAGATGCTGGGACGGTTTAACTATTTTAGTCACACCCCTGTTACAAGGACTACAGACCATCAAGCAATGGTTAGCTTGATTCACAATGGCAGAGCTTACAACACGATTGATGAGCTTCAAAAACACTGGCTACATTATTTAGAGGCTTATGGCATCTTTTCTGATATCCAGCGTTATAACTTTAGTGATTTGAGTCAAGCAGATAAGGATGCTGCGGAAGCTGTCTTTGATGGAGTAATTCACTATCCTCGTGGGGTCGAATTAGATGATATAGAACCAACTTATACAGTTGCTCTTCACCAGCAGGTGAGTCGTTATCGAAATTTTCAGCGTGTTGATATTTTAAGAGCGATGGCAGAACAAGAATCTAATGGTCGTCATTGGGGGTACAGTGCAAGGCTTGATGATGTATTTAGGCTTACTGTCGGCGGAGCCGACGAGGCGGGAAGTACCGGGTTCAATCAAATACAAAACAAGTATGCCTATGGAGGTTTGTCATTGGATGGTACGTCGGCTGCTGCATCTAGAGGGCGTATATGCGGTGCTGTTTCTGCCTATGATCAAGACGGTGTCAGCCGCGTTAACCATTATGATCCTGGTCAGAATTTAGTGGCGAAGGCTGTGTGGCTTGCAGCAGCAGAAGGCAACTGCGGTCGTTCGTTCCGAAGTGCATTTAACAACGATTCTTACACAGGAACTTATCGTAGTGGAGATACCTTAGTTCTTCTCAGCTACAGTACCGGTGAAGTAGCAGAAGCTGTTGCTGGGGGAAATCACACCGATGATACATATGAGCTCTTGGCAAAGGCGATAGGAGCATATAATCAAGGTGCAGGTATTTTTAATCAAACGTCTTGGCTTGAATTAATTACTTCTCAGATGACACCAGGAAGCAACGAATATCAGGAAATAATGGCGATTCCGTATCGAGAAAGAAGTCCGAGACAGCAGCGTCTTTTTGGACGAACTACGGCAATGAGATACGGTATTCGGGTAATGCATGACAATGATAAACTGAACCTCCCATACAGAACCTATAAATGGCGCGGTGGCGTATATCCAGACCGAAACTCTGATGGGACGCCGAATCCTCGTGCTGGACAGTTTTGGTGTTTCGAGTATGGAGAAAGGGATTGGATGAATCCGGCTTTCAATATTAACCTTCGTGGAGGTGGTGTGCGTCCAGCGCGTTGGAATGACTACTTCGTGCGAGCATCTGGGTCTGATGAGCATAAGGTTGAATGCTAAACATATGAAAATGATGATATTCTCTATCTGTCTTGCCTTTCCTATTCATGCCCTATCTATAGAGTTGAAAGATGGTTTGGGCCCTGATGACGTTCTATGGGGAAAGCTCACTGCAGCAGACTTCGAAGCTGGTTACTCGCCCACTTTTGCTGTGGATGCTGGTGATGGTGTGGTTTATACATATGACTCAACAATTGGTAAGGCGAACTATGAAAAAGGTGTGCTATTAGATGCTTGGCCTATCCATCCTTGGCCTGGACATTTGTTTTTCGCTGGCGAGTATGCGGCTGCTGCAGAGGCTGCAAGCATTGCGCGTGGTGGGGATCTTGAGTTACCAGAAAACCCTACTGAGTTAGTCAGTAGGGTGGCCAGTTATCTTTCGCTCGATTCAACTATGCCGGCAGGCTGCTTGAAAAGTATTCCTCTGCGCTATGGTGACTTCGATAGTGATGGCACGTCCGAGGTTGTTTTGTTTGCAGGTGCTTCAATCGTTTTCTTTTCTCCTCTAAATGAGGAAGTCATCTTTAGTTATCACTACGAATTGAATGACGAGTTAATTGAAGATGTCGTGAAGGAAATATTTCCTCCGCCATACTCTGATTCGGATCCTCAGTATTTTTCTGATAGTGGAGCGGATGTACTGGTTATGCAGAAGCTGCCAGCGCAAAAGTCCTACTCTAAAATCTTTGTAAGCAATTTTGATGGTGATGATGCATTGGATATTATCCTTTGGAGGAAAATGTATCGTTCAAATTTACGAAGTGAATCTGTGTCTGGGTTCCATATGATTGGCGAGGTGGCTATGCACTATGAGTTGGTTGAGGGAGGTTATGCTTTACAGGAAACATCCACTATTGATGCCTTAACTTGGCTGGATGACAAGAAGTTGACCTGGCAGCAAGGCTTTCCCTCCCGCTCTGAATGCCCAGGGGAAGAGGGCAAGTTGATTCCAGAAATGCATGATCCATTGCTTAATGATCCAGATGTGTTGCGCTGAAGGCTGACATCGCTCTTTAATTATTGGCGCAAATAAACCAGTCGCTTGCAAAACAAGTGGCTGGTTGTTTAAACGTTCGGTGAGCGCTGAACCATCAGCAACGAAGGCACCGCTACTACAGAAGATACTGTGATCGAAGTACACATAGAATGGCTCGATGACAGCGGCGATCTCTTGCCAGCGGGGCTAAAAAGACGCGGCTCTATCGGTCGGGTGACTCGCCAGGTCGCCAATGACGACGATGTGTTCGACATCGGCCTCAAAGAATTTGCCATCGACCCGGACCGGCAATTGCAAAAGTTGGATTTTGATCGTAACCAGGCTTATCACCACTAAGTGCAAGTCAAGCCCTTTATGCCCTTTATTACCCTCATGTATGACGATGTAGAAAAAGACACGCGCGTCGAGGAGTTTAATCAACTCGTCACCCGCAAAGTAAACACATTGGGCAGCATCAAAGCCATTTTGTGGCTGCAGGATTACCTCGCCAACGGCGGCGATGTGCCTATGTTTGCATCTTGATCGTCGACGGTAGCGCCCGATCACCCGCTAAAAAACGATGCGCATATTGCGTTAGTAACACCACCTGCTGCGGTATCGTCATACTTAGTTCCGAAACCGTGGCGGGCATTTTAGCAGCCAATGCACAGCTACCTAGACTGAGCCCTAGAGTAATCGATAAGCGTATCTCTAGGAGCAAGGAATGGACTCTTATGTCAATAAAAAACTATTGGCCGTTGGCATCAGTGTGGGGCAGTGTGTGCTCGCGTTGCATGCGTATGCGGTGGATATTCATAGCTTTGATGTCAGTGCGCCCAAGCGCATGGCTATCGGCTCGGAGCCGTTGGCACTGTCGCGGGTGCAGGAGCTGTCGGTCGCACAGTTTGTCGATGTGCCGCGCAGTGAGCCGTTAGTGTGGTCCGTCTATTTGCAGCAGCATGCACCGCAATGGCTGCCTTATGCCGACGTGTTATCTCATTGGGCGGGTACGGCCAGTATTAATCCGCAGCTGGTGGTGGCGTTGCTGGAGGCGAACGGGCAGCAAATTAGCGCATCGAGCAGCACCTTGAGGCCGTTGTGGGGAGCGCTGCCTGAGCAGGCATTGGGCAGCGAGTTAGACGCACAAACAGCAGAGCCAGCTGAGAACGCAATCAGCGAAATAATCGCCGAGCAATTACTGACGCTGGCCAGTTATTTTTATTTGTATGATGAGCAGCCCGAGGCGCGGGCTGCCACCTCCAGTGCTGCCAGCTGGGCGTTGTGGCAGTCGTTTGCGCAAGCAGAGCTGAATGCTGATCAGCATCTGCGGGCGGTGGTCGAGGCATATCAACGATTATTTCCCAAGGCGTTTAGTACGCGCCTGGCGCCGATGACCGTACAGGCTGCGGCAACGCCACCGCCGGATCTGCTGCAGTGGCCATGGCGGCAGGGGTATTACTGGAAGGCCAACGGCGCGCACGCCAATTCTGGCTCGGGCTATCCGTTGTCGTCGGTGGATGTGTCCTACGATTGGCCGCGTTGGGGCGGTCGCACCTACAGTGTGACGGCGGCGCACTCGGGTCAGGTGCAGGTCTATTCGCGCTGTAATTTACGCATTACTCATCCCAGTGGTTGGCAGACCAACTATTACCATATGGAAGATATCGAGGTGAGTAGCGGTGATTGGGTAGACATCAATACCCGCATCGGCACCTATGCGAACGATCGCAATACGGCATTGTGCCAGGGCGGTAGCTCAACCGGGCCACATTTGCATTTTTCATTGCTGTATAACGGTCGTTATCAATCTCTGCAAGGCGTTAACCTGGGTCCCTATGTGGTGAATGTCGGCAATTACAGTTACGACGACAATTGCCGCCGCTATTGGCTGTACCACCAGGATGAACAACGCAGTTATTGCGCCTGGGACTGGCTGTATAATTCTGGGCCAAAACAATAAATCGATAGTGGAACAGTAGCTTTCGCGGCTCTATACACTGGCTGTTTTAGCGAGTTTTTAGAGCCGCGGTTCATGAAGGGAAGCTCAGTGAGCAAATTCAGTGAGTAAGTTCAGCGAGTAAGTTCAGCGAGTAAGTTCAGCGAGTAAGTTCACCGCGCAAATCCTGTTGCATTTTTTCGCGTATGTTGTCGGTGCGGCTTTCCGTCGCCAGCAAATAATGCAATTTGGTGAACGCGGCTTCCAGAGTCATGTCCTGACCGTCGACGACGCCTAACGGATTTAATACCGCGCCGCTGGCGTAGGTGCTTTGCTGCACACCACCATTCAGGCACTGGCTGGTATTAACCACCACAATGTCCTGCTGCTGCAGTCGCTGCAGTGCTTGCACCACTTTGCTGTCGGCGTCGGGAAAATTGCCCAGGCCGTAGGTTTGCAGCACCACGGCTTGGGCGTTGGCCGCCATCATTTCAATCACACTACCTTGAATGCCGGGGTAAAACCGTACTATGGCGACGGCTTCTGGGCGCAGGGTGGGCAATTGGCACTGCAAGGGCAGGCCGGTTCTTGTTTGTGCATTCAGCGTCGTATTCCGTTCCCTATTCAGTTCAGTGCCGCCTGAATGAACACGCCCTAATTCGCGACCATTGGGAGACTGGAAGGCATCCAGCTGTGTGCTGCTCACTTTGGTGCAGCCATTGCCGCGTAAAATACGATGGTTAAAGCACACCACCACTTCTGGCAATGCAGAGTAGGCTGCCACGTGCAAACTGTTGATAAGATTGTTTAACCCATCGCTGCCAGGCTGGGATAACGGAATTTGCGCACCGGTAAACACCACCGGCTTGTCTTGCTGAGTTAATAAAAACGACAGCATAGACGCGCTGTAGGCCATGGTGTCGGTGCCATGCAAGATGACGAAACCATCATAGTCGTGCCAGTTTTGCTGCAAAATACCAGCGAGCTGCAACCAATGGTCACAACGGATGTTGGCGCTGTCGATCAGTTCATCCAGCTCAAGCAGAGTGTATTGCGGCAGTGTCTGATCGGCAGGCAGGTGCTGTTGCACGGCATCGGCAAAATTGCGTGCCGGCACAAAACCGTCGGCCGATGGCGTCATGCCAATGGTGCCGCCGCAGTAAATCACCAGTACGTGTTGTTCCGTCATACAGTCTCCCGTTTTTTACGCTGAATGATGCCCCAGCATGGATTGAGGGCTCAGCAGTTGTTCCAGTTCTGTTTCGCTAAGCAATCCTTCGGCCAGAATTAATTCCCTTACCGTGCCGCCGCTGTGCAATGCCTGTTTGGCAATGCGTGACGCGTTGGCGTAGCCGATATGCGGCACCAGTGCCGTGATGCTGCCAATGCTAATGTCGACCAGCTCAGCGCAGCGTTCACGATTGGCTTCAATGCCAACAATACAGCGTTGCTCCAACATGTGGCAGGCTTCGCCCAGCATGCGCATGGAATTTAACAGGTTATAAATAATTAACGGCTCCATGGCATTCAGTTGCAGCTGTCCGGCTTCAGCAGCCAGCGTGACCGCTAAGTCGTTAGCCATTACCTGATACGCCGTTTGGTTGACGGCTTCGGGAATCACCGGATTGACTTTGCCGGGCATAATCGACGAGCCAGGCTGCATGGGTGGCAATTTTATTTCACCAAAACCGGTGCGTGGGCCACTTGATAACAAGCGCAAATCATTCGACATTTTGCCTAACTTAATGGCGAAACGACGCAGCACTCCGGAGAACAGTACAAAGGCGCCCATGTCCGATGTGGCTTCAATTAAGTTTGCAGCAGGCACCATGGGTTTGCCCGATAACTCGGCCAAATGACGAATGGCTAGGGCGGAATAATCGGCGTGGGTATTAATGCCGGTGCCAATGGCGGTGCCGCCTAAATTTACTTCGCACAACAGTAAGCAGGCTTCGTGCAGGCGGTCGATGTCTTCCGACAGGTTGACGGCAAAGGCATCAAACTCCTGCCCCAAAGTCATGGGCACGGCATCTTGCAATTGCGTGCGGCCCATTTTCACCACGTCGCTAAATTCACTGCCTTTTTTATACAGCGCATTGACCAGGCTGCGGATCGACTCGACCAGCGGCTCGGCGGCAAATTGTATCGCCAGGCAAGCGGCGGTGGGGTAGGCATCGTTGGTGGACTGCGAGCAATTGACATCGTCGTTAGGGTGAAGGTGTTGATACTCACCCTTGTTGCGCCCGAGTTTCTCCAGCGCCAGATTGGCGATCACTTCGTTTGCGTTCATGTTGGTGGATGTGCCAGCACCACCTTGAATTAAATCGACCACAAACTGATCGTGCAGCGCACCATCGGCCACGTCTTCACAAGCGGCAATGATGGCTTCGGCTTTGCCTGGTGCCAAAATGCCTAAATCTCGGTTGGCTTGTGCGGCCGCTTGTTTTACCAGCGCCAGCGCTTTGACCAGCTGCGGAAAGTGACTGATAGGAACGCCGGTAATGGCAAAGTTATTGACGGCGCGCTGGGTTTGAATGCCGTACCAGGCATCGGCCGGAATGGCGAGGTCGCCGAGTAAATCGTGTTCGAGTCGGGTTGTCATGACATCTCCGAGACTAATCCGAGATTAAAAAAGCCAGCCCGCAAACAGGCTTGGGGCTGGCAAAGAGGGGGCAAGCCCCCTGGGGTCTGAATGGTTTTGACTCAGTTTGCTTTGGCAAACTCGCCTTGTGGCTCTGCGTCTGGTTGTGGCGCTTCGGCTTTCCAGGCGTTTTTATCGATGTTTAGGTCGGCAAATTTGTCAGCATCAAATACCGGTACTTTGACGCCGTTGGCGCGCTGCTGGTCGTAGTCTTTCATGACTCGCAGGCCAGTCTTAAACAGCAGTGCCAGCGCCACCAGGTTGGCCAGTGCCAGTAAGCCCATGGTGACGTCTGCAAAGGCGAATACCGTGCCTAGGTTCATAATGGCACCGCCGCAACACAAGCAAATAATGGCGACACGGAAGGCGTTGAACAGGCTCTGATTTTCTTCGCTGAAGAAGTTCAGGCTGTTTTCGCCTAAGTAGTAGTTGTACAAAATAGTGCTGAAGCCAAACAGCAATAAGGCCACACTGACAAACATACGGCCCCATTCACCAACGTGATCGGCCAGTGCCATTTGCGTTAACGCCACGCCACCTTGAGTGCCAGCAGACGCTGGGTCATAGGCGCCGCTCAGCAAAATAATCAATGCGGTGCACGAGCACAGAATGATGGTGTCGATAAATACCGAAAACGACTGCACGATGCCCTGGTTAGCAGGGTGTGGCACATAAGCCACGGCTGCCACGTTAGGCGCACTGCCAAGGCCCGCTTCGTTGGAGAACAGACCGCGTTTTACGCCCATTAAAATGGCCGCGCCAATGCCGCCACCAATGGCAGGTTCCAAGCCAAAGGCACTTTTAACGATCAGGCTCAGCGCCGCTGGAATTTCGCTTACGTTTAAGGCAAGTACGACCGCGGTAATGCCGATGTAACCCAGCGCCATAATCGGCACCAGTACTTCAGAGATTTTGGCAATGCGTTTTACGCCGCCGAAAATAATCAAACCCACCACTAACGCCAGCGCGATGCCGGTGTAATAGGCCGGTACGCCAAAGGCGTCTTCAACGGAGGTGGCAACAGCGTATGACTGCAGTGCGGTAAAGCCGAAGCCAAAGGTGATCAGCAGCAGGGCAGAGTAAACCACGGCCAGCCATTTCCATTTTTCACCCAAACCGCGGGCGATGTAATACGCCGGGCCGCCGCGATAGGTGCCATCTGGCTCGGCCTTTTTGTAGGTTTGCGCCAGCGTACATTCGAAGTAGCTGGTCGCCATGCCCATTAAACCGACGACCCACATCCAAAATACCGCGCCTGGGCCGCCTAAGGCGATGGCCACCGCGACACCGGCAATGTTACCGCCACCCACACGGCCAGCAACAGACAGCACCAGTGCCTGGAACGAACTTAAATGGCCGTTGGGGTCACGTTTGAAGGCCTGGCTGGAGCCCAGGATGCGAAACATCGAAGCAAAATAGCGAAATTGAACAAAGCGCGAAGCCAGGGTAAACCAGACTCCCAGAATCAGAAGCACTGCAATCAGCAGCTTGCCCCACAACAGATCGTTGAGCAGATCGAGCATATTTTCCTCCAGTCGCACCAGGGTGCATGTTTTTATTGTTATGACGCAGTGGCCGCAATTGGCCGTGGCTGAACGCATGGTTTTGGCGTTGCAGGCCGCAGTCGCGCCAACAGTCCTATGCAATCAAAAAAACAGGCAAGACAACATTTGGCGCTCTGATCTAAACTGATGCTAGTTGGTGCTAAAGGCGTGTCATCTAGCATCAGTTTGGTGGTGTGCGATCTGATGCGTGTTCGCTATGATGCGCGCCCTGGCTGACCGAGCGCCTGTGGTGTGCGGTGTGTTGCCACCAGCGCCAAAGACTCTTGTGCCCGAGGCAACGTGTGTATGTCGAATGACTTTTCGCTCAATCTGAAACTATTGTGCAGCTACTACAAGTCCATTGCCGACGTGTGCCGTCGGCTGGATGTCAATCGCTCGCAATTTAATCGCTACTTAAACGGACGCAGCCAGCCGTCAGCCAACATGCTGCTAAAGCTGTGCACCTTTTTCGGCGTTGAAAAGCACGAAATACTATTGCCGCACAGTCAATTTGAACGCTTGGTGAAAGTTCGACCAAAGCGAGCAGAAGCGGACGAGCCCAGCCATCCGCTGTGGCCACACTTACAGCAGCTGGAGCAATGGAGTGCAAACCACAACTTAGAGCGCTACCTTGGCTATTACTTTGAATATTATCAATCCATGGCGTGCCCGGGGAAAATACTGCGCACACTCGTGTGCATGGAAAAACAGGGTGAGCACGTGGTGTATCAACGCACCGAGCGCTTGCAAGAGTCGCCTGCGGATAAAGTTTTTCATGGCAAGTATTTAGGTGTGGTGCATTATCTCACCGACCGTATTTTTATGTCGGATTACGAGTCGCTGACGGGCCATGAGCTAACACAAACGATTTTATTTCCTTCCTTTAAAAACCGTATTTTGCGTTTGACCGGATTGAAGCTGGGTGTGTCTGGCAGTGGCGAGCGCATGCCGTGTTGCGCACGGGTGGTGTACGAATATTTAGGCCCGCAGGTGGATGTGCTTAATGCGTTGAGTTTGTGTGGTTTGTATCAGCAGGACTCGAGCGCCATTGACGACTCCGTGCGTCATTCCATTCACAACGATGTGGGTATGTATGAGTGGCATTTCCGCGCTCGGCCATAACGAACGCTATTATAGTTTTCGGATAAGCTGGATCTTGATCTCGAGAGTGACGGGTTAGACAGTCAGGAAATTTCGCTATTAGGGCGATAATCTGATGACAGCGTACTTGTGTATAATAAGTAACGGGGTATGATTCAGCTTGAAATCTCGCCGATCTGCGTTAAGACGCCGAAGCGAGGCTTTCAGTTATTGATATAAAGTGTTTTATCCAATGAGTAGAAGCTGTTTCATAACCTTCAGTCCGATATAATAATCAAAACTATCAGCTTCAACTCCTCCACCATGAAACGTTCAACCTCAGAACTGACCGACCAACAGTGGGCACACATTGAGCCTTGTTTACCCAGCCTGCCTCGTGGCAAAGGGGGTCCCAAACCTATCAGCAATCGAGCCTGTTTCGAGGGCATTTTATGGGTCTTACGTTCAGGTGCGCGCTGGCGTGATCTACCTGAGCACTATCCTTCACCGAGTACCTGCTGGCGCCGCCTTCAGTACTGGGAAGAGCAAGGTGCATGGGTCAAAGCCTGGCGTAAGCTTCTTCGCGTTCTGGATCAACAGTCGCGGTTAAATTGGGAAGAATCGTTTTCTGATGGTAGTTTTGCACCCGCAAAAAAAGGGGCCTCGGTGTTGGAAAAACCAAGCGTGGTAAGGGGTCGAAGTGGATGATAGTCGTCGATGGCGAAGGCATTCCAATCGGGCTGACACTTGGCTCAGCGTCACCGGCGGAGGTCAATCTGATTGAGGCTTTGTTAAATGTTTCCTATGGCAAGAGCAAGGTGAAGCGTTTGATTTACGATAAAGCGGCAGACTCTGATCCTCTGCGAATGGCGTTAAAGAAACGGGGCGTTGATCTCATTTGTCCACATCGTCGAAACAGGAGAAAAGCGCCGCTGCAAGATGGTAGAAAGCTGAGAAGGTACGACCGTCGCTGGAAAGTAGAGCGCACTTTTGCTTGGCTTGGAAATTATCGGCGATTAGTGGTTCGATGGGAAAGAAAGCTCTCAATGTATCGAGCCTTCTTTCACGCCGCCTGCATGATGATCGTGCTAAAGAAGTTGTGAAACAGCTTCTAGGCTTTAGATTGAACTAGAATGGCACGTGTTGGCGTGTTAGATAAGCTTCTTTGATCTTGAAGTCAGTACTGAGTGTATGCTGTGGCGTGCCCTTAATTAAACATTAAAAGGTAGTTATGAGAGTTATTGTTTTGTGCTTTGTGTTGATCGCCTCGGGTTGTACAACGTATTCGATCTCAGATCAGAGCTTGCTAGAGATTCCTACCCCTCAGGGTGCTTACAAAGGAGACATCTATCAGCCAAAAGCGTTGGAAATCGATGCTGATATGCAATGCCATGTGAGTGGTAGGTCTGGGAATATAGTGCGGAGTAAATGCTCAAATAAAGAGCGAATAGAGTTTGTCGTTAATGAGTTCAAAGATCGCGGTTATAAAGTTTTTCCTTCCAGCGATACTGGATCAGCGATGATAAAGATTGAGGAAACCAACACCCCTGGGATGATTGATAGTTTTTCGTTATTGGTGAACGTGCTCTCTATTGGCTTCATTCCTTTCTACGATTATACCAGCTACTCCGTTACTTATTCAGATCCAGCTGAGGGCGTTGAAGTTGAACGCGATGTAAGCTTTTCTACAACGCGATCTTGGTTTAACGTATTTCGTTCTAATCCTGACAATATAGAAGGACGAAATTGGAGAAAAGATGCGGAGCACAATCTCATTCGCAAGGTTTTGAGTGAGGCTGGTATAGGCAGCGCACCGACTGGCGAATAACTCTTGCTACAACTTCGCTAAAAATTTTCTTCTGTTAAAGTGTCGTCAACGTAATGCAGTATGTCTATTTGCCTGATGACACTTGAGCAGCTGTTGATTCTCAGAATGTAGTTTTAAGGCTTGCCTTAGGCTTTTCTCTATTGACGCAAACGATTTTATTTCCTTCCTTTAAAAACCGTATTTTGCGTTTGAGCGGATTAAAGCTGGGTGTGTCTGGCAGTGGCGAGCGCATGCCGTGTTGCGCACGGGTGGTGTACGAATATTTAGGCCCGCAGGTGGATGTGCTCAATGCATTGAGTTTGTGTGGTTTGTATCAGCAGGACTCGAGCGCCATTGACGACTCCGTGCGTCATTCCATTCACAACGATGTGGGTATGTATGAGTGGCATTTCCGTGCCCGGCCATAAGCGCGACTAGGCTGCCAAGCCATCTTCAGTTGGAAACCTGTATAAGCACGCTGGCTATATGGCTTTGGACGCAAGTCGACACTTTTCAGGTCTGGCAAGTGTGATCTAATTCCTTGTGTGAATCGAAGCTCAGGGTATGATGCTCACCTGGTTCAAATTCTCAGGATAAGTGAAGAACCGGTTTTAATGAAAAGGAGTTCATGTTCTACCGCCGCGACGTGGCTGGCGCTTGATCTCCTGTATTGCCATTACCCGACCTCTATAGGAGACGATCATGCTGGTTTGGGGTTCTAATAGTAAAGTCATTAACGGCAGCCAAGTGGATGGCGTTGAGTGCCCAAGTTGTGGCGCAACCCAATTTAATGCCTTTGGTTTGCTGAAGTATTTTCATTTGTATCGCATCCCAACGATGCCGCTGTCAAAACAAGTCGGTATCGAATGTACTCACTGTAAAAAAACCATGATTGGCGACGAAGTGCCGAGCAATGTGGTTAGTGAGCTGAAAGGCCAGATCTTTACCAATCAAAAAGTGCTGCCCATGTTTACCGGCCTGGCTCTGGCGGTGGTGCTGGCGATCGCTTTGATGATTGCTGTGCAGCAGAATAATGCCGAAGAAGCCGAGTTTATTGCAGCGCCGCAAGTCAATGATTATTACATTGTTGATATCAAAGATATCTTTGGCGAAGACTCCGCCGATTACCGTTACGGTTTGCTGCGTATTCACCAAATTAACGGCGATATGATCGAGTTTGATATTGGTGATACCGTTTACAGCAAAAGTAAAGGCGTACGCAAAGACTTGCGTTCAGGTGCAGCTCGCGAAGATGACTATTACGGCGCGCGCGTTGAATTCAGCAAAGCAGAGCTGATGCAGTGGCACGAGTCTGGCGATATTCGCTCGATTGAACGTTACTGATTTACTACCAGGCCAGCGCTGAAGCTGGCCTGGGGTTCTAGTGCGCTGCCAGCATAGCTAAAATACCTGCATTACTAAGCGAAGGTGTTATTCCTAGCTACTGGTGTGTTGTACTTTCCACGGCGGATTTAGGCGGTTCTCTCCCGCCCAATACAGCTTTATTTTATTACCAGATGGGTCTTTCAATATTGCCTCGCGCCATAAATAACGTTGGTCCGTTGGCAATTGTTCAAACTGTATGCCGCATTCAATCAGCTCATTTACCCAGCTATCCAGATGTTGGCATTCAAAATACACCACACTGTCGTTATTGACTGGTTCATCTTGCTGTAGCAGCGAGAAGGTAGCATCGCCTTGCGTGCAGGCAAAGCGCACGTAGTGTGGTGCATCAACAATTAAGGTAAAGCCTAGGGTTTGGTAAAACGTCTTCGACTGTTCAATATTGTTGGTTGCCAGCGTTACTTGGTTTAGGTTCATCTCAACCTCTTTTTCGAATCTTCATCTTCATCTTTAGCGAGCGGTATCGTCAATGTGCAGTTGTCCAGTCTTGCTATCTGCTCTGTTGCTGGCCGTTGCGCATGCCGTAGCGATTCATATCTTGGCGCTTTGAGCTGAGTTGCAGAGACCACTCGGTTTTCTTCCAAGCAAAAAATACCTGCACAGAACTTTCTCGCGAGAGCACTACAGCACTACGCGACCGTTGTAGGCGAAATGCACTACACAATTGGCTTGGCCATCATCAATGGCAAATTCATCGGATTGTCCTTCGGCGCTGATGGTGCCGAGATTCGGATCATATTGATAAGTCACCTGGATATCTTGGGCGGGTTCAAAGTCGGGCACCCTGTAGGTGGTGGTAAAAGAGGTGCTCGCTGTATTTTGTAGTGAAATGCGCTGCCCGGTTGGGCTTTCAAGGTAGGCCGACTCCGCTGCAAAGTGAGCAATGTACTGCATGCCATTGCTAATGGTCGTTTCGGGCAGTTCTCCGCCAGTGAAGCCGCCATTGCAGCGCTGCGTTACGGTGCGTTCACCGTGTAACAGCACTTCATCATTGCTCAGCTTTAACAAGGAACGCTCCGGCGACAGTAGCGCAAAGGCAAATGTAGGAGATTCGTCGGCATTGGCCGAACTAACGTTAAGCACCACCTCTGTTGCACTGTTCGCGGGTAAATAGACCCACTGCAGCTGGCGCTCCACACCGGTGCTCCATTTTGTTGTCTGCGGCCCCGCGTGTTGAGTTGCGGTGACTCGCAGGGCAATCGGTGAGTTACCTTGATGTGTGCGCACTAGGATACTGGCTTGATTATCGGCGATGCTGGTTGTGTCCGGGTGAACAATGGCTAAGGCAGCTTGGTTCGGCTCGGGTAAATAAAAGAAGCGTATCGAACCTAGCCACGTTTTCGCCTTGGCTACCGTACCCAGCACTACGATGTCTTGGTTGTTCAGGTCTTGATGGACAGTCGCGTTGCTCGTGTCGCTGTTGCTGCTACTGCTGTCGCTGCCGCAGCCGCTCAGTAGTGCTGCCAGTAGTAAGGTTTTATGGGTGGCACGCATGATCAAGCCTC
Source organism: Bacterioplanes sanyensis (assembly GCF_002237535.1). Lineage (GTDB taxonomy): Bacteria > Pseudomonadota > Gammaproteobacteria > Pseudomonadales > Oceanobacteraceae > Bacterioplanes > Bacterioplanes sanyensis_A. The sequence goes on along the minus strand of NZ_CP022530.1, from coordinate 3,561,858 downwards.
CATGCATTAATGAGGGTTCGTGGGAGAGTATGCTACCCATGGTATTAGGGCTTTGACTCTGTGTCTTGTATGTTATTGACATCGTTCGCAGTGGTATAGAGCGGGGCGGGGAACAGTGAAGTGCAATGCGATGTCGACCCGTCACGACGAAGCTTGCACGATTTGCTGGCTTTGTTTAGTGCTTTGACTTTGCGGTTGCTCTGGTCACGCGGTTGCTTTGGTCATGCGGTTGACAGCCGCTCATATGCATTGACTCTGCTAACAAACCTGTTGAAAATCTCGCTCCATTCCAACTTCATCGAACTATCCCAACCTCAGTACAGCAAGGAGCGCGTATGGCTGCTATCACAACCTCAATCGTTTTTATTCTTTACAGCATGGTGATGGTGGTTACTGTCATCGGCATTCCGTTTTGGGCGTTGCACTTATTTATGCTGTTTCGCGGAGCGAAGCGACTGGAGGCGGACAAGGCCAAATTTCTGCAGACCCTGACGAGTGGCGAGCAGGCCCTGTGTACTGTACATGAGAAGCGTCCATTTGCATTATTCCATCGCCGCAGCGTGTTGATCATTACTGAAAGCCGAGTATTGCTGTTTAAACGTCCCTTGTTTGGTGGTTATAAAATGACCGACATCCAATGGAAAGATTTGCGTGATGCGCATGTCGAGCAAAACATCATCCCAGTCTTTTCTGGTAGTCATATTCATTTCAGCCACCGTATGGGAGCGCCGCTCGATATTAATGTGGACTCGGACGCAGCGGTTGAGGTGTATCGTTACGCGCAAGCGCAAGAGCAAGGCTGGGAGGAAAAACACCGAGTGCGCGATATGGAACAGCATCGGGCGATGAGCGGCGCTACCCATATGGAGGTGAATGTTGGAGCCGGCGCTGACAATGGTGAAGATATTTTGGCTAAGTTGTCCGAAGCCAAAGCTCTGCTTGATCAAGGCGCCATCAACGACGTCGAGTTTGAAACCCTAAAAGCCAAGCTATTGAACGCATAAGTGTTTCAGACTAACCCCGCCACACGGGGCTAGTGTTGGCTGATTAAGCAGCTACTGCTGCGGTAACAGCTGCTTCACGTGTTGCCACGACACCAACTTAAAGTTTTGTGTTTGCTTAGGCATCAAGTTGCGTCCATCTTGCACTACGATCAAACCATGCTCGTACCCTGGCCCAAAGTTGGCGCTGGAGACGGTTAAGCCGTCGGTTTCTGAGGCGCCATCAATGTGTTTTTGCAGGTTCATACCGATACGAAAGCGGGTTAAAGGTTGGTAGGGCGCCGTCGCGTTATACAAAACGTAGCTGTCGTTCCCTTGGCTGGATACCAATAAATAGGCGTTATTACCGTCGTCGAATACTTCCATGCCTTCGATGTCGGCGGTCAGCCAGTCATCCCCAGCACGGCCGATGGTGTGTAAATCAGTACTCGTGTTGGGCTCAGCGTTCATAACGTACAAAGCAACATTCTCTTCGCCGAGAAATAATTGTTGCCGAGCATCGTCGCCGCTGCAGCCTTCCGGTTGGCTGTTGAGTGCAAATTCACGTACTTTTTTACCTTGCCAACCCGTTGCTTGGTCGAGAATTTGCCATTGCTCGTAGCGGCCGTCTTCATCATTGATAAACACATACAGTGCTTCATTGTTGCCACGATACATACACAAGCCGTATACATCGTCGAGTGTGGTGGGAATTTCTTCCGCCACACGGATGTGGCCATTGTTAGGGTCGATGGCAAACAGCGCAATCGCAGCACGATCGCGTTGGCTGGCTGCGGCGATGTCCATGGCTTGACCTTGGCGGCTAAAACCTTGGCGCACATCGACATTATTAACACGACCAACCATCAGCGCTTGTTGCTGCTCGCCACTTAAGTCATAGACGAATAAACCCTGTTGTTTGTCGGTACCCAAAATACGACTTAATTTACCGTCTTTTGGGTGTACCCAAATGGCTGGGTCGTCCGAGGCATCACCAATGCTGGGCACTGGAGTGGTTTCGCCAGTCGCAGGCAGCTCGGGAATTTTGTTGATTGATGCGGAAACTGACTGGTTTGGCAACGTGAGCGCATGCCATTGTTCATCGTTTTCATTGAGCACCATCGCGGAGATATGTTGTGTCTGCTGTTGCAGTGCCAACCCGTCGGCGGAAATGGTGTCATTGAGTTGCCAGCGCTGGTTGAGCTGGTGCTGCTCAAACTGGTACAGCTCATGCCCTCCTTTGCTGACCATCCACAGCTGTTGTGCATTCATTGCCAATGGGCCAACTTCCTGTAGTGGCCCATTGGGCGCGACCAATGCTAACGGCTGGCGGCGAATTTCACTTTCCACACGTGCGCTATAGCGCCAGACCCCGATGTGTTCTTCGGTGACGTATATAACGTCTTCAGCATCATCGACGACACAAAACTCGCTGGCCGGTGGCAGTGGCAAGTTGCGCAGTGGCGTGACGGTTAATGTGTCACCTTGTGGCTGTAACAATACTTGTTGCGCTTGATGCTCTTCACCGAGCAAAAAGGCCTGCAACGGTTGATTGTGCGCCGGTTGATACAGGCACAATCCTTCAAGGGCGGTGCTAACAGGTGCAGAGGCGCTGCTCGACCAGCCTTGTTGCTGGGACTGGTGCTGAATTAATACCAGTTGCCGCTGATTATTCATGGTCAACCAAGTAGGCACTTGGTTGTGAATGCGCATATCGAGATATTCGCCGCGAATATCGTCAATAACAGTGCCGTTCATACTCAACGGTTGCTGGCTGGATATACTGAGCCAGCCGTCCTGATAGGCACTGAGGTATTCTCCGGCTACCGTTGTCGCACTGCTCGCTAGTGTCTTATTTATTTGTGTTGCAGCAGAATTTTGGCTGTCCGTTGCTGTGGTGGTGCAACCATTCAGCAGCAGTGTGTGGGTGACTACTACAGCGCCGATCAGTTTTTTTAAGTTGTCGTGATTCATATTTTTTGAGCCGCTAGGCGCAGCTGTTCCTTATTCTGTGTGCAATTAAAAATGGCTGTAGCTCAAACCCAGGCGATAGGTTGGACCGTATTGCTCGTACTGAGCGTTGTAGCGCTCATTGCGCTGATAGGTGTAATACGGTTCATCGGTTACATTGGCGATGTCGAAGGTTAGCTTTAGCTGCTCAGTGAGGTTGTAAGACGAGCTGAAATCGATCTGCGTTTGTGCATCCTGGTACACATCGCCATCTTTTGAGGCTAAATCCTCCACCTCGAGCAAATATTGCGATTTATAATTGCTGGCCAGGCGCAGCATCAGGCCGTGTTTTTCGTAGCCAATAATGATGTTACCGGTCACGTCGGATTGATTGGGCAAATCAATGCTGCGTCGACTGGCGTTGCCGCCATCAAAAGTGACGATGTCGGCCTCTGAATCGCTCACGGTCAGGTTGGCGGCGATCAATACGCCATCCAGCGGTGCGGGTAGCTGGTTCATTTTTTGCGAATAGGCCAGCTCTAAGCCGGTAATCGAAGCGTCATCGCCGTTGCGGTAGGTAGCGACTTCGTCATAGTCCTGCCAGCGCTCGGAAGAGCCGGCCAGGTCAGTGGCAAAAATAAAGTCACGAATGTCTTTGTAAAACAGTGCTGCCGAGACAACACCGGCGGTGCCCATATAGTGCTCCACACTCAGGTCCAGATTGTTGGCCTGCATGGCGTTTAACTGTGTATTTCCCAGCTCTGCCTCTTCGCCATCGTCGACAAAGCTGGGTGACATTTGTTCAAAGGTGGGGCGCACCACGGCCTGTGTCCAGGATGCCCGTATTTGCGTGCCATCGAGCAGTTCGTAACGGGCGTGCAATGACGGCAAGGTATGGCCGTAGTGGTGATCGTCGTCAATAGCGGTGAAATTGCCATCACCATCCACACCCGTGCCGTCAAAATCCTGTTGGGTCGATTCGTGGCGTACACCGGCCAGCAGCATCCAGGCATCCATTTCGATACGGCCCATGACGTAGGCGGCATAAATGTTTTCGTGAATGTCGTAGCTGGCGGCGCGTGACGCTTCGGCGTCAAAGAAGTCATTTTTATTCAGGCCCGTTAACAAACCTCGCACTGCACCCGAACTGATACCAGGCCCAAAGCGCCCCAGCTCATAATCCGGGCTGGCGCTGAGGTATTGATCCAGAGTGAGCTGCGCGTCACTGATGCCATGGTCGGACCAGTCTTCGAACTTAAACTCATCAATGCGTTGGGTTTTCTCGCGCTGACTGGATTTGGCACCGAATTTCAGTAGCGCGGGATAACGTCCAATAAACAGATCACGGCTGATGTCCAAGCGGCCGCTGATGTGCGTATCTTCGGTTAGGGCCTGGGAATATTCGACGTCGTCGAGCTCATAGGCGCTGCTATTCACATAATCATCGCTGCTGATCAAGCGGGGTTTACGGCTGTTGGTGAAACCCATGCCGCCAACGTTTTCTTGTTTAAAGACTGCACCGTCGAGGGAGCTGGGTTCGTCCTCTTTGGCTTGGCTGTAGCCAACGGCATACTCCACCGTCCAGGCGCCTAAAAAGTGCTCGCCGCCTAGGGTGCTGGCCAGTATTTCCTGAGTTTCTTCGCGATCTTTTAATTCACGTTTGACTTCCGCCAAGCCGGTTTCGCCGGCCGCGCGTGCTTTACCGTCGAACTCAAATTCGCCAGGCTCATCGCTGGCGCTCAGTTCACCAAACTCAATAACATTGGCCAACCGCTGCTCGTCGTCACGGAAGGAGCTGTACAACGAACGCCAGAAAAAGCGATGGTTGGTGCTGAGCTGGTAGTCCATATTTAATGCAGCGCCAAGGCGCTCTCGCTCAATGCGGTAGTCGCGCTGCTCTAATTCCTCTAAAGCCGCGTCTTGCTCGGACAAATCCCATGCGGCGCCGGTCTCGACGTTGTCAGAGCCAAATTTATGCTGGTCGTAAGAGAAGGCGGCGGCGATGCCCAGACGCTGTTGGCGCGCCAGCTCAAAGGTGTTGCCTGCGGTGAGTGCATAAGCCGGGCTGGTTTGCTCGGTGAGTTGGTCGTAACTGGCTTCAGCGCGCACAGTGTAAAACAGGCCATCACGATCCAGTGCTGAAATGCTTTCCACCTCGATGCTGCCGCCAATGGCGTTGGCATCCATATCTGGAGTGAGGGCTTTGGTCACCACCAGCGAGCTGATTAAATCGGCCGGTAATACATCTAAAGCGACAGCGCGGCGCCCAGCTTCGGGGGCAGGCAGTTGTGTGCCATTAACGCTGACGGAATTTAAATCCGGGCTAATGCCACGAACACGGACAAAGCGGCCTTCGCCTTGGTCTCGTTCAATGGAAATACCGGGCACACGTTGCAGTGCCTCGGCGGCGTTGTTGTCGGGCAGTTGACCAATGGCGTCGGCATTAACGGCATTAATCAGATTGTCGGCGTAGCGCTGGCGGTCCAGCGCGCGTTGCATTTGTGCCGCCTGACCGATGACCAATACTTCCTCCAATAGGGCGTCGGCGGATAACACGATGTGCTCTCGAGTAATTTGGTCGTCGTTGATCACAATGCTGCGACGATCGAGTTGTTGTTGCCCCAGGTGCACACTCAGAGTGTATTCACCGGCTTTTAAGCTGGGTAAACGAAAACGGCCACCTTGTCCGGCCAGAGTTTCGCGTTGCAGTTCTTCAATCCGCACCACGGCACCGGTGAGCTGGCCGTCACCTGCGGCATTAATCACGCGCCCTTCGAGAATGCCATCGGCGTTGGCGCCGTGCGCGCTGAGCAGCACCAGCATGGCTGCAACCGGCTTGCTACTGAAACCATAAGAGATTGGCTTAGGCTGTTGTCGCCCCGGCGGTCGTCGGTGAGTCGGTACGGGTGTCGGCGTGCGCATCATGTCGTTGTATCCTGTTGATCGTTGTTTTGGTATGGCGGCGACGCTAGGTAACTAATATGTCAGTTCTGTGACGGACGCCAGTCGCGCTTAGCCTGTGTGACGGGATTGCCTTTTTATTGAACAGTTTTGATCCGCAATAACCCAGTGAAATGGATAACAGCTGAGTGCTACCGCAGTTGACACCACGGCGCGACAGCAACACTGGACGATATTGAGCGAATTTTAGCGTTGGTTACTAATAATGGCTGAGCTGCAATGACCCCCAGGTTTGTCACACGACTGTCATCTTGCCTTGGTATCCAGTGGGCCGACTTCATCAGGCTGGAGCCGTCATGCTCGATACACTCGCCCATCATCGGCGCAAACTGGCGCTGATTTTTACCCTGTTGTGGGGCGCTTTGATGGCCAATTTATGGCTGGGAGAGGCGAAGCCCTGGCACGACATTGATTGGCTCGATGTGGTGGGGGAGGGCGGCAGTGCCATCGCTTTGGCGGTGTGGATGTTGCTCATTCTCGGCAGTCGCCCGCTGGGGCGGGTGACCGATTTGCTCACCTTGGGGCTGGGATTTATGTTCCTGGCCATGTGGCAAGATGCGGTGGACGAGTTTTTGTATCTGCCGGCCGAGGCGTTCTGGAACCCGTTGCTGGAGTCGGTGGCGATGCCATTTGGCATTGGGTTACTGACTTATGGCTTGTTTCATTGGCATCGCGAGCAGTTGGCAATCAATCGACAATTACGCGGGCGCGAACAGGTATTTCGTGAACATCGCTGGTTGGACCCGCTCACCCACATCGGCCGGGCGGATTATTTAAAGCAGCAAATCATCACATTATCAGAGCAGCAACCTTTGGTGTTGATGATGCTCGATTTAAACGGCTTTGCGCCGTTTAATCGTCGCTTCGGTCATCGCTGCGGCGACCGACTGTTGCGAGAAGTTACCGAAGTATTGCTGTTAAACCTGCGCCACACAGATTTATTGTGCCGTTACGCGGGCGATCGTTTTGCCATTTTGCTGCCCTTTACCGAACAGCTGGAAGCACGGCGTATCGGTGAAGAACTGCGCCAAGCCATTGCCCACTTTGCCTTTAAAACAGACGACGGTCACAGCCATTTCCAAAGCCTGCGTATCGGCATGGTGTATTGCCATCACGAACGCTCGGCCGAGCAGCTGATTACGGCGGCCAATCAAGCGCTGCAGTTGGATCAGCCGCGGGCTAAGGTCGCCTAAGATGTGGCCATTAGCTTGGTCCAGTGCACCAGACCAGCGATGGCAACCGTTGGCGCCGCAGCGTGCCCGAGGTTGGAGCGAGCAGGACGAGCCATTATTTGCGGCGCATTTTCAGCCGGCGTTATTGATGGATATTCTCAACGCGCGTGGCATCAGCAGCCATCAATATTTGCGTGGCAGCGGCGTGTTTTATGACGACGTGCTCGCCGGTGAGCAGCGCATGTCGGTGCAGCAATGGTTGCAATTATTGACTTCGGCGCGAGCTTTATACGATGGCGATGACCTCAGCTTTCGCTGGGGCCACGCACTGTGGCCCGGTCACTATGGCGAATTTAGTCAGCTGTTGCAGGGCTGCGAATCGCTGGCTCATGTGATTCAGGTGATGGCCGATTATCGTGCCGTATTGGCGCCATTAATGTCGCCGCTACTCTGGTCTGATCAGCGCTATTGCATGATCAGCTGGCAGGACAACTATGGTTTGGGCGAGCAAGCTGCGTTTGTCGCCGAAGCCTACATGACCGGTTTGGTGGGGTATTGCCGCTGGCGCAGCGACAGCCATTGGCCCTGGCGTATTGGTTTTGCGCATCCATCACCCAGCTATCGGGAGCAATACGACGTTAATTTGGGTGACGCAATTTTTTTCGATGTCGGCGCCAATGTGTTGTTAATCGAGCGCGACTTTTTACACCAGCGCTGGCCTTCATCGCTGTCTCCCACGGCGTTAAACGTGGCGCAGCGCCACTGTTTGCAGCAATCACAGCCAGCTTTAGGTTTCGTTGCACAAGCGATGTTGGCGTTGCGCCAACGCAAAGCCACGTCTTTGGAGCAACTGGCTGAGTTGTTTGGATTGAGTCCCGCTACCTGCAAGCGCAAACTGAAAAAGCATCACAGCAGTTTTCAGCAGCTGCAAGATCGGGTGCGGCTAGAGCAGTGCCAGTATCGGTTTCACGTGTGCGGATGGACCAATGAACAGGTAGCAGCACACTTGGGCTTCAGTGATGTGACGAACTTTCGCCGTGCCTACAAGCGCTGGTGCGGCATGACACCCAGCGCCAGTAAACGACGGTTATTGGGATTTATTTAACCCCTGCATTTCTAGCGATACTGTTGGAACAATGAATAGACTTAGGCGTATGCGTAGGGCCCACCTTTTTGCAGCGCGGTTTTATAGCTGTCCAGTTGGTGTACTTGGTGAACAAAACGTTGGATATTAGGATAGTTCTCCGCTTTCACGCCGCGGTTGAGCGCCGCTTCCAGTGGGAAAATCATTTGAATATCCGCACCGCTGAGCTGCTCGCCGACAAACCAATGATGTGTGGCCAGGTGCTGTTCGATGTGCTGCATATGCGTATCGACATTGGGATGAATAAAACCGGCGCGCACTTTGCCGACAATGCCTTTGGCTATGGGTTTGACAAAAAATGGCATTGGCGCTGTTTCGATGCGAGTGAAAATCAGCGACATCACCATCAAGGGCATCAGGCTGCCTTCGGCGTAGTGCATCCAGTATAAATACTGCCAATAATCGTCACTGTTTTCTTCTGGCATAAAACGCTCGCGGCCGTAGCGACGAATCAGGTATTCGACAATTAAACCGGATTCCGCAATGGTTTGCTCGCCGTCGGTAATTACCGGTGATTTACCGAGAGGGTGGACTTGTTTCAGGCTCTCTGGCGCTAAATAGGTGTCTTTATTGCGCTGGTAGCGTTTGATTTCGTATTCCACGCCCAGCTCTTCTAGCAACCAGAGAATGCGTTGTGAGCGTGAGTGTTCAAGGTGGTGCAAGACGATCATAGCGGTTCCTTTTTGTGTCCACTTAAATGGAAAAGACAAACGATTTGCACCACCGCGGCCAACGTGCCGAGTGGAACAAACAGCAGCTGCAACAGCAGCCATAACAAAATGACCGGGTGCCAATAGTGTCCGCGGTTAAACAGCGATAACTGCCAAATCGGCCAAGCAATGGTGAGCAATAAAATGAGGGGAGAGTAAGCTAGAACCCAGCCCAGGACTTTTAGATCATCGTGGTTGCTGTAGTACTCCATGATGCCCAGCATCACCAACAGCAATAACGCAACGATGGTGACGGCACCGGACTGGAAGACCAGCAAAAAACGCCACAAGGTGGCATAGCGAGCACTGTCCATGAAAATTCCGCTTGGCTCTGATCAGACGGCAGTATGCACCAGTGCCCGGTGCGCGAGAAGAGGCCTTGCCGTATGAAGTGCCGCTTTGCCTTATGGCAAAGCGACTTGCCTGTGTGGGCCAGCGGCTGCTCGCTTCTGGTTATTTGCCGCTAGCAATCGCTCACCCACAACGGGTACTTAACGCGAAGCTACAACCGCTCGGCGGGCGCTAGGTCGAACCACAAAGCTTGTACACCAGATGCTGTCGCCTTGAGCGCTATGCGCTCGGCATTGAGTGTGCCGGCGCCGTCGCCAGAGGTCAGTGTGTTTTGCCCATGCTCACTCGTCACCTCAACGTCACCCTCGATCACATGCAAGTATCCGCTACGCTTAGGGAAGTGCAGGGTGGTCGCCTCGCCTGCAGCTAGCTGCAAGCGATACAGGCTGGCATCGGCGTTAATGCTGAGCGAACCCTGCTCACCGTTGGGCGTTACCAATGGCGTTAATACGCCGTCTTGGGCAATGGTTTTCTGCTCATAGCGCGGCGTTATGCCTTGCTCTTCGGGCAGTATCCATATTTGCAAAAATTTCAGTGCTTGGTCGCTGTGGTGGTTGTACTCACTGTGCATGATGCCGCTGCCGGCGCTCATGATTTGCACGTCACCGGCAGGGATCAAGAAATGATTACCCATGCTGTCTTTGTGCTCGATGGTGCCCTCGAGAATGTAAGAAATAATCTCCATATCGCGATGACCATGGGGGTCAAAGCCAGCGCCGCCAGCCACCTGATCGTCATTAATGACGCGCAGGTTGGAGATGCCCATATGGCTGGGGTCATAGTATTGGCCAAAAGAGAAGCTGTGATGGCTGCTCAGCCAGCCGAAGTTGGCGTGACCGCGTTGTTGGTGGGGACGGATGTAGTGCATCAGATGTCTCCTTCAGTGTGATGGAAACACTATACAAACGAACTCAGCGAACAAATATTGCGAATATCGGCTCAAACCATTCGATATTGTCGATAGATTGCGGGTCGCTGGGAATGCAGTTTGCAGCTCAACAGCGCCGGTAAATCAGCACTTAGCTGATTTTACCGGTCACACGAACCCGTTTGCTGCCAGCCTCGACCGGTGCTTTTTGCGCCTCTGCTTTGGCTTTGATGCGCTCGTCGAGGATGTTTTTCAACGCGATGATCAAACCCATGGCGACGAAGGCGCCAGGCGGCAAAATGGCGAATAGGAAATCCGGGTAGTCTTTGACCAGCTCAATTTTCCACTCGGCCGCCGCTGGGCCAAACAGCAGCTGCATGTCGGAGAAGATCACGCCTTGCCCCAATATTTCGCGCATGGCGCCCAATAGCACCAGCACCAGCGCAAAACCGAGGGCCATCATAAAGCCGTCCACGGCGGCTGGCAGTATCGGGTTTTTGCAAGCGAAAGCATCGGCGCGGCCCAAGATCGCGCAATTGGTCACGATCAGCGGGATAAAGATACCCAGCACCTGATAGAGCTCGTAGGTAAAGGCCTGCATTACTAGCTCGGTCACGGTCACAAACGAGGCAATGATCATCACAAACGCCGGCAGGCGCACCGCATCTGAGACATGATTTCGAATCAAGGAGACCGACACATTCGATCCCACCAAGACCATCATGGTCGCTAGGCCCAAACCTAAGGCGTTGACCACAGTGCCGGTGACCGCCAACAAAGGACACAGACCCAACAGTTGAACCAGGGCCGGGTTGTTAAACCACAGGCCGTCCAAACTGATCTGCTGCAAGGATTTACTCGCCATATCACGACTCTCCGCTAGACAGTTGCGCGGCCGCTGCCGGGCCTGGGTTTAACAAGCTGGCCTGATGTTGCTGAAAGAACTGCAATGCCTGATGCACGGCTGCCACCACCGCACGCGGAGTAATGGTCGCACCGGTGAACTGATCGAAATCGCCGCCGTCTTTTTTCACGGCCCAAGTCAGCGTGTCGAACAACGACGTGCCATCAAAGCTGAATATCCAGTCTGACTTGCGATGATCAATCTTGTCGCCCAGCCCCGGTGTCTCTTTATGCTCGACCACACGCACACCGGCAATGCGGCCATCGGCGTGAATGCCAACCAATAGTCGGATGGCGGTGGTGTAACCGTCGGGCGCCACCACCGGCAAAATCACCGTGCTGACCTGTCCGTCGTTGCGTGCCAGGTGCGCCACCTGATCCTCGCTGCGAAGGCCCAATAGGTTGAGGTTGAAGCGCTGATCCAAGGCGATGACATCGGTCAGCAAGTCGTTGTCATAGTCGCTCTGCGGCACAATGTCGTTAAGCGCCTTGGCTTCAGCCTCCAACACATTGCGTGCGATGCGCTCTTTGGTCAGCACTTGGGTCACGGCGATGGCGCCGGCGGTGACCATGGCAAACAGCGCCAGGCCAACGGCATTGCGACGAATGGAGGACAACAGCTCCTGCATGTTATTTCTCACTCTTGGCAATCAGGCCACGACGCGCGGCTTTGTGGCCGTAGGTGCGTGGCTGGGTGTAAGCATCGATAAACGGAGCGGCAAAGTTCATCAGCAGCACTGCAAAGGCCACGGCGTCTGGGTAAGCGCCATAACTGCGAATGACGTACAGCAACACACCAATGCCCGCACCGTAAATCAGCTTGCCTTTTGGCGTGGTGGCGGCCGATACCGGGTCGGTGGCGATGAAAAAAGCCCCCAACATGGTCGCGCCGCTGAGCAGATGCAGCGACAGTGGCGCGTACATGTCCTCGTCCCAGCCGAAGAACAGCGAACACAGCGACAACCCGGCCAGCATGGCCAAAGGAATGTGCCAGCTGATGATCTTACGCCATACCAACACCAAACCGCCGAGCAAGTAGGCCAGGTTGACCCATTCCCAGCCGCCATTTAGCCAGCCATTGAAAATAGGCTGCTTGAGCACTTCCGATGATGTCTGGTTGTCGATCATGTGCTTGTAAGCATCCAGCGGTGTCGCACCGGAGAAGGCATCGGCGCTGGCGCCGGTGAAGATCACCGATAGCGAATCCAGTAGTCCAGGCGTTGCGTGGCCGTCGACTTGTATCGGCACCGCCCAAGTGGTGGTCATTTGCACGGGAAAAGACACCAATACCAAGGCGTATCCCACCATGGCTGGGTTAAACGGATTGTTACCCACACCACCATAGAGTTGCTTGGAGAATACGATGGCAAAGCTGGCGGCCAACACCGTGATCCACCAAGGCGCCAGAGGCGGAATGGCCAGCCCTAATAGCACGCCGGTCAGAGCTGCGGTGTTGTCACGTAAAAAGAAACTCAGCGGTCGTTGGCGCAATTTCAACACGGCGGCTTCGCTGACCAATGCGGCGACAACGGCCAGCACGACGTTAATCAAGGTGCCATAGCCAAACAACGCCGTGGTCACGGCCAGCCCGGGAAGGGTGGCCAGAATGACCGTCAACATCACCTTGGAGGTGCTGTTGGAGCCGTGAGTATGGGGAGATGACAAAGTCAGCACGGCATCAGGCTCCTGGGGTCTGTTCGGTGGACTGCTGAGTGGCTTGCTGCAATTGTTGTTGCAGCTGCTCCAGCTTCTGTTGCTGTTTGTCGACGCCTTTGCTCAGCGCAGGCACGGTGTCGAGATTGTCGGCCTCGGCCATCTGCAGCCGTTCTTGGGCTTTGCTGAGGCGGTCTTGCTGAGCAAGGATTTTCTTTTGCAGTGCCTCGACATCGATCGCCACACTGGCTGTGTGGTTGCTGGCATCGGCTTGGGCTTCTGCTGGAGCGCTGCTGGCCGCCTGCAGTGCTTGTTCATAGGCGCTGTGTGCCTCGTTCACCCGCTGCTGTTGCTTGTCGACACCGGCTTGTAGGGCGGCCACAGTGTCGAGCCCTTGCTGTTGTGCTTCTTGCAAGCGTTGCTGCGCGGTTTGCAAACGCGTTTGCGCGGTTTCCCATTTGCGTTTTAAGCGCTCCGGGCTGTTGGGGTCGCCTTTGTCGCTGTTATCAGGTTGCGCCTTGGCGGCTTTTTTCGCGGCTGCGATGTCCTTCGCCAGCTGTTTGAGCTTGTCTTGCGTTTTCTCTAATGCAGCTTCTAAGGCTGGAATTTTGTCGGCTTGAGACTCATCCGCGCGCGCTGCCGCGAGTTTGTCTTGGGTCTTGCTGATGGCGGTTTGCGTTGCCGTCAGTTTTTTATTGAGCTTTTCCAGTGCTTCGGCGCTGCCTTCCGCTTGGCTTGCTATTGTGGCGGCTGATGCGGTGGTTGGTGTTGACGGCGCTTGCTGCGCGGCGGACTGCTTGGCTTTTGCCGCTGCTTCGGCACGCGCTTTGCGCTTAGCATCTTTCTCCGCTTGCTCGCGCTCTTGGCGCGCTAATCGGTTTTCAAAACGCTCTTTGGCCCGCTCAGATTTGGCCTGGGCCGCGCGCTCTTCGCGGATGGCGCCCTTGGCAAAGCGGTAATATTGCACCAGTGGAATGTGGCTAGGGCAGACATAGGAGCAGGCGCCACATTCGATGCAGTCAAACAGGTTGTGCTGCTCGGCTTTATCAAACTCTTGTGCCTTGCTGAACCAATACAGCTGCTGCGGCAGCAGTTCTGCTGGGCAGGCGTCGGCGCACATGCCGCAGCGAATGCAGGCCATCGCCAGATCGTTGCTGGGCAGCTCGCTGGCGGTCGGGGTCAGCAAACAGTTGCTGGTTTTGACGATCGGTAACTGCGCGTGCGGCAGCGCAAAGCCCATCATCGGGCCGCCCATAATCACGCGTTCTTGCGTTTGTGGCTGATAGCCGCTCAATGTCAGCAAGTGGCTGACCGGTGTGCCGATTAAGGTGTCCCAATTTCCGGGCTCGCGACACGCTTCACCGGTGACGGTGGTAATGCGGCTAATGAGGGGCTCAGCGTGGTAGACGGCGCGATGGATGGCGCTGGCGGTACCGACGTTTTGGCACACCACACCGATGTGCGCAGGAATGCCACCGGACGGAACCTCTTCGCCCGTCAAAATCTGAATCAGCTGCTTCTCACCACCGGAAGGGTACTTGGTGGGAATGACCACCAAATCGATTTGGTGCTGCAGATTGCGCTCGCTCAGTGCTTGTTGCAGTGCCGCTATGGCCTCGGGTTTGTTGTCTTCCACGCCGATCAGGCAGCGTTCGCTGCTGACGATGTGCTGCAGAATCTCGGCGCCACTGATCACTTCTGCGGCGCGCTCGCGCATCAGCATGTCATCGGCGGTGATGTAAGGCTCGCACTCAGCGCCGTTTAAAATCAGTGTATGGATAGGAAAGCGCCGCGTTTGCAGCTTGGCGGCCGTCGGAAAACCGGCGCCGCCCATGCCTGCGATGCCCATGTCGCGGATAAAATCGACCAGCTGCGGCGGTTCGATATCCTGCACCGCGTCTACGCCCAGCTGCTCGAGCAAGCTACTGCGCGGCTGCCATTGTTCCTCGCCATCGGGCTCTATAACAATGCACAGCTCCTCCAAACCGGATGCGTGCGGCACTGGACGAGGTTCGATGGCAACGACGTGGCCTGATGTCGGCGCATGCACAGGTACGCTGATGGTGCCGTCGGCTTGGGCTATTCGCTGGCCCTTTAATACTCGCTCGCCGGGGGCTACCTCTGCCAGCGCGGCGGCGCCAATGTGCTGGTGCAGGGGCAGAATCAACTGTGCTGGCAAGCTGGCCGCGCGAATAGGCCGCTGTGTCGACTGATGCTTGTTCTCCGGCGGGTGAATGCCGCCATTAAAATCGTGCAGACGTATTAAATGTGTCATGCGGAGCCTCCGACAGAGCTGCGGTCGGTGGCGATTAACTCAACGCCGCTGGTGGGCGCTTGCCAGTACCAGCTGCTGGTGTCTTGGGCAATCGGAATCATATCAATGCAATCGACCGGGCAAGGCTCAACACACAGGTCGCAGCCCGTGCACTCATCGACAATCACCGTGTGCATTTGCTTGGCGGCGCCCAAAATGGCGTCCACGGGGCAAGCCTGAATGCACTTGGTGCAGCCAATGCACTCGTCTTCGCGAATGTAAGCCACGGTAGGCACGTCTTTTTCCGCGCCGTGCTCGGCGTCCAGTGGCTCGGGTTCCACCCCCAGCAAGTCGGCCAACGACTGAATGGTGCTCTCGCCACCCGGTGGGCATTTGTTGATTTTGTCGCCATTGGCGATGGCTTCGGCATAAGGCTTACACCCTGGGTAGCCACATTGGCCACACTGGGTTTGCGGTAGCATGTCGTTGATCTGGTCAACAATGGGGTTGCCTTCGACTTTGAAACGCACCGCGGCAAAGCCTAACACGGCACCGAATACACTGGCCAAAACGACCAGTACAATGATGGCGATGACGATGGTGGTGATCGTGGACATCAGATGCTCACCAATCCGGTAAAGCCCATAAAGGCCAGCGACATCAGGCCTGCGGTGATCATCGCCACTGCAGAACCTTGAAACGGCTTGGGCACATCCGCCACCGCGATGCGCTCACGCATGGCAGCAAACAACACCATCACCAAAGAAAAGCCCACGGCGGCGCCAAAACCGTACAGGATGGATTCAACAAAGTTGTGCTCGCGTTTGGTGTTTAGCAGGGCGACACCCAATACCGCGCAGTTGGTGGTGATCAGCGGCAGAAATATTCCCAGCACGCGATACAACAGCGGGCTGCTTTTACGAATGGCCATTTCGGTAAAGCCCACCACCACGGCGATTACCATGATGAAGCTGATGGTGCGCAGGTACTCAAGCTGCAGCGGAATCAGCAAATAATTGTGCACTAAGTAGCTGCACACGGATGCTAGGGTCAGTACGAATGTGGTCGCGGCACCCATGCCAATGGCGGTTTCCAGCTTGTTGGATACCCCCATAAATGGACATAAACCAAGAAACTGCACCAGTACGAAATTGTTCACCAAAATGGTGCTGATGAGTATGAGCAAATACTCTGTCATGCCTGAGCTGCTCCAAACACGGCCAATGTTTGGCCAGAAAAATGGCTGCGCATTATCCCAAAGTTTGGTTATGTCAGACAATATAGGCTGCTAAGCTTTTAATGTCTTTTTGGAATAACGCCTGCGAACAAGCAGTCTAACCCCGTCAGTGATGGGGTGACTGCAACGTGATGCAGTGTAGCGATGACGGCTGCCGCCTGAATGATGCGCATCAACGCTCTGAGCATTTAAATTAGGGGCATCGCTCGCCGCCCGTCGTAACAGCAACGCAGTGCGAGCGATGTGGTGCGCAGATTATTGGTCGTTCTGGCGCTGCGCCGCTTTTGCCGCCAGCTTTTCTTGGCGACGCTTTTCAATGACCTGATTCAGGTCGGTGCCTAAGTGATCTTCACCTCGCTCGCGCGCCAGTTGCATTTGCAATTCGCGCTGGCGGAAACGCTCGCGCTGCTCTTCGCTGTATTCGCCAATGCAGTGATGGCAGCTGACGCCAGGCACATAGTGTTCTGACTGTTTGTCTTGCTCTGTGATCGGTCGGCGACAAGCGTGGCATTGATCGTAATCGCCTTTTTCTAGCTGATGATTGACTGTAACGCGATTGTCGAACACAAAACATTCGCCTTGCCACAGGGATTCTTCTGCTGGCACTTCTTCGAGGTATTTTAAAATACCGCCTTCCAAGTGGTAGACCTCATCAAAACCCTGCTCTTTTAAATAGGCGGTGGATTTTTCGCAGCGAATGCCGCCGGTGCAAAACATGGCGACTTTTTTGTGCTGCGCTGGGTCGAGGTTGTCCTGCACGTACTGCGGAAACTCACGGAAGGTCTTGGTGTTTGGATCGATGGCGCCCTTAAAGGTGCCGATGCCCACTTCGTAGTCGTTGCGTGTGTCGACCAGCACCACGTCCGGGTCAGAGATCAGGGCGTTCCAATCGTGCGGTTTGACGTAAGTGCCCACCACGCGTTTCGGGTCGATGCCTTCCACGCCCATGGTGACGATCTCTTTTTTCAGCTTGACCTTGGTGCGATAAAACGGCTGTTCCTTGTCGAAGGACTCTTTGTAATCGATGTCCTTTAAGCGCTCGTCTTGGCGCAAGTGCTCCAGCACCGCGTCGATGCCAGCGCGACTGCCAGCGACGGTGCCGTTAATACCTTCTTGAGCGAGCAGCAAAGTGCCCTTGACCTCGTTGGCGAGCATGACATCCAGCAATGGCTGGCGCAGAGCTGCGAAATTTTCCAAAGTGACGAACTTGTACATGGCGCAAACCACGTAGGGCGCCTGAGGGGTGTTTGACATGTGATATTCCTGTGCTGGCCGGAGCGTAAATCCGGTGCGTTGTTTTAGGCGCAAAAGCGCGGCCGGAATTCTAACAAAACCGTGCCCCTATCACAAAACACACTGTTGCTATGACTCTTATGCCTTGCTTGATGTGCTGGAGAATAATAGTGTCTAGGCCCTTTGGATATTTAACTCACAATATGGAGAGTGATTCTATGCACGCCTATAAAACGCTGCTGGCTGCTGCCATCAGTTCCGCTTTACTTGTCGCTTGTGGTTCGGACTCAAGCTCTGACTCTGATAAGGATGAGGTTGCCTCTCAGGTTGAGGTGTTGACCACCTCAAATCTGGATCGTGCAGTGACCATGCCCGATGCGCAGAATGTCGATGTCGCGGCTGCCACTATTCCTGCAGACTTACCTGAGCTCGCGATTACTGGCAGCGAGCGCGCCATTGTGACGGCTAATTCACGCAATCGAATTGCGCTGTCTGTGCCCGAATATGCTATTCCTGCAGGTAAAAAAGTGGGCGGTTATCTGGTCGAGTTTGGCGACAGTTCACAGTACTTTGTAGCGGCTGGTCAGCACGTGGAGACACAGACGATGGCAGCCCCTACTGTGACGCGGAAGGAAGGGCAGTTTACTAGCCCCAACAAGCAAATGCCTGTCGCTCAGGCGATGCAAATTATCCCTACAGTCGCCGTTGCCGAGACTCAAGTACAAGTTGCAGGCTGGTCGACAACAGAATTCGATCTGCCGTCGAGCATTCCGGATCTGGCCATTCGTATTTATCCATTATTGGTAAACGACACGGTGGTTGAAGTGTCGGGGATTGAAGACATTGATCTCATTAATCCAGATAACTGGCTTGGTTTACAGACGTTGGAACTGCTGGTTGAGGCCGTGGCGACTAGCCCGGTGCAGGTGTCTCTGACTTGGAACAGCGAAGTGGACTTGGACTTGTGGGTGGTTGAGCCGGGTGGTGAGAAAATCTACTTTGCCGATCAAATTTCCGAGGAGTCGTTGGGTTGGCTCGATTACGACAATGTGCGCGGATACGGCCCAGAGAACATTACCTATGCCTTCCAGGTTCCAGCAGGGGACTACAAAATCGTAGTTGATTACTTTAGTGGCTCTGCCCGAACAGACTATGACGTGGTCGTTGCCGTGGGGGGCAATGTCACGACCTACTCTGGTAGTTTTGCAGCTGATGCTGATAGCAGTGATGAACCGACCCAAGATGTTGTGACCATTTCATCCTCCGATATGAACCCGTTGCTGGCAGAGCCTATTGCTTTGAATCAATGGCAGGGTGTTTGGTCGGCAGGGGAAGGTGGCGCCACTGTGTTTGACATCACCGAGGACAGCTTGCGTCTAATTGAAGTAGATACATGTAGTCGCTTCAACGTCCGAACCAATGGTTATTTTCCTACTGGCTTCCGTATTGTTAATGGTCAGTTGCAAGTCAGTAATGCGTTTGTTAACGCTACCATCAATAGCTCATCAGGAACTGGTGTTGACTTCACCTATCAGTACGTGGACTTGGAGCAAAGCAGTATTTCGGAACAATGTAGTTTTTTACAATAACCCTTTACACTAGGAGTTGGTGGAAAAATTTCCCACATGGCTCATACTTCAGGTATGAGCCAACTTATCTCTCACTCGCATGCAGTCAACGCCGTAAAGCGGATCTTAAAGCCATTGGTGCGCTTGCTGCTGCGTTACCAAGTCACATACTCAACGCTATTGCCGCTGTTGAAGCAGGTGTACGTCGAAGTGGCAGAGCAAGATTTTGCTTTGCCGGACAAGGCACAAACCGACAGTCGCATCAGCTTGCTCACGGGCGTGCATCGCAAAGATGTGCGGCGTTTGCGTGTGGACGTGGCCAATAGTGATGGAGATCAGGCGCCGGTGTCGGTCTCGATGGGTGGACAGATGGTCGCCTATTGGCTGAGTGCGCCGGGTTATCAGGCCAAAGGGCAACCAAAGCGCTTGCCTTTGAAAGGAGACGCTGGGCAGCCAAGCTTTGAAGCCCTGGTGCAAGCCGTTGTGCATGGTGATATTCGACCGCGTGCAGTGCTCGATGAATGGTTGGCGTTGGGCATTGTGCAGCAGTACGACGACGGTTTGCTGGGGCTAAAACAGGAGGCTTTTGTACCGCGCTCCGGTGAGCAAGAGCTGCTGTTTTTCTTAGGCCGCAATGTGGCGGATCATTTGCAGGTGGCGGCTTCCAATCTGGATACTGAGTCTCCTCGATTGGAGCGCAGTGTGTATTACGGTGGTTTATCGCCTCAGGCCGTCGAGCAATTGCATGATGCCTATCGCCAGCATGTCAGTGAGGCACTGAAACTGATTAACCAGCAAGCCCTGGAGCTTAAACAGAGCAGCCCGGGCAATTGTCGAATTAACGCGGGTGCGTATTTCGCCGAGGACCAACAACAAGGGAGTAAAACCTCATGAATCATTGGATGCGCTGGCTGTTGTTGCTGGCGCCACTGGTCAGCTATGCCGGAGATGAGATTGAAGGCATCGGTGGTACCGGCCAGCAACCGCACTGGCCACAGGACGCTGATCTTACCGACACCCCGGATTTACCCGAGTTGCCGGAAGTTCCGTCTCTGCCGGAGGCCATGGACATGCCCAACGTGCCAGAGGTGGATGCCGGTTTGAGCGGTGGTGATGAAGTTGAAGCCCCGGACGTTGCCGAACCGCCAGAAGATGATCGCGGCTAGCCAGTGGCTGGGTGCCGACGCGCACCTTGCTCGGCTCACAGCAGTTATATAAGGTTGATTGTTGATCTCAAATCGTTAAAAACCAGCCGTTAAAAGCTGAGCGTAACTCCCAACGCGGCGGTGCTGCGATTGCCAATTTGCGCATAGGGCGTGATCTTGTGGTCACGCCGCTGTAGTTGCCACGCCAGCATCAATTGATGCCGCATCGACTGGCCAGGCTGGCTGGCTTGGCGGCCATTGTACATCAGGCTATAGGGTTTTTTGTGCAGGCCCAGCCCCCAAATCGCCCCGTCTTGCATGTGGTAAACAGCGCTTGATTGGCGCCAGCGATACCCACCTTGATACCACAACCAATAGGCGCCAAGTGGGCGCAGCGCGCGAATGCGCAGTTCATCGTCGCTGCCGCCACTGCCCAGCGCTTTGTTCTCATCGGCAGTTGCGAACTTATGCCGCACACGAAACTGCCAGCGATGGCCAGCCATCGCTGCGGGCAACCAATACTTTGCGCTCAACCAGGTATCGGCCAGGCCTTGCGTGGCTTCGCTGTCTTGCTGGCGGCGCAACCAGCCACTGCTCAGTTTTAGCCGCCAGTGTTGCCAGCGCTGCGACGCTGAAGCGCTTATTTGCTGCCAGTGGCCGTCGTCGATGTCGCTAGAACTGCCGGTGTGCAGGCCCAGGCTGGCTTGTATCGCCAGGCTTGGCCAGCTCAGGCAGCACAACAGCATGGCAACCAGTCGGTGCGTCATGTCGTCCATCCCCAATCACAATGGCGCGAGTATCACCTGATCGTGATCAACTTTACAAACTTTCGACGTGCGTGGGAAAAAATCCCACGTATACTGAAATTCCGATGGGGTGACCCGGAATGAATAAGGAGATACGGATATGAACAAATTGAGCTATCGGCCGTTGGCGCTGACAGTTCTCGCGCTGGCTGTTGCAGCCTGTGGTGGTAATAGCAGTAGCAGCAGCGATGCCAAGCCACCGGTGGTGGGCCAAAGCGACCTGGAGCAGTACCTGAAAGAAGGGTTTATCAATAGCCGTGACGGCTATTACGAAGAAGTGGTGGACAGCCCCACCACGGATGCAGGAGTTGATGAAACACCCGCTGCACCAGGTTTCTCCGAGACCAATACGCAGGAAGCAGGGGTGGATGAAGCGGACATGATCAAGCTCAACGGCGAGTACCTGTACGCCTACAAGCCGCGCAGTTATGACGGTAACCAAACGCAAGCGGCGTCGATTGAAGTTTTCCAGGTCACCGGTGACCCTATCGGCAATACCTTTAAAGGCAGTGTGCCTCTGGCAGCCGACAGCTGGGGCGTCGAAGGTCTGTATCTGGTGGATGATGCGCTGGTGACGATTACCCATGGAGAAGCGCCGTCGGTGACCACCAATTTGGCCAGCACTGGTTTTGCTGCGGATATTGCCATGGATGACATCAGCGAACCTTTCTGGGGGCAGCAGCAAAGCACCTCTATTTCGGTATTTGATTTGGATGATCCGGCTTTGCCTGAGCGTGTCACCGAGTTGAGTATCGAGGGCTACTTGGTCAGCAGTCGTCGCATTGGCGATACCCTGTACATGGTCAGCAAATTTTCACCATCAATCTATGTGCCATACATGGCGGAAGTAGATGACGCAGCTTGGCAACAACGAGTGGAAGACATGCCGCTCAGCGACTTGTTGCCGCGTTACTGGGTCAACGGTGAGGAAGCGGGCAAACTGTTCGAAAGCGGTGAGTGCTACATCCCAGACCAAGACGAGCAGGGCGGCTATCCATCGATTGTTGCCATCACCAAAGTCGATTTGAAAAACCCGCAAAATTGGCAAAGCCAGTGCGCCAGTGGGCGAATTGACGGTGTCTACGCTTCTACCAATGCGTTTTTCCTGACCGGCGGTTGGTACGGCGGTGAAACGCGCATCGACCAGTACGATTTAACCACGTTTGAGCGCATTGCAACGGGTAAGGTGGCTGGCAACTTGTCTGGCGCCATGCCGAGTTTTCGTCTGAGCGAAAAAGACGGGTATTTGCGCATCGTGACCAGCAGCATGGATGACTTTTGGATTGGTATTCCTGAGCCTGTGATCATGGACGATGCCACCTCGACGTCTGAGCCGAGTACTGAGCCCGATGCAGAGCCGAGTGGCCCGGATCACCGGTTATATGTGCTGAAAGCCGATGGGCAAGGTGGTTTTGAACAAGTGGCGGTACTGCCAAATGAGCAACAACCCGCCGCTATTGGCAAGCCAGGCGAAGAGGTGAAGTCGGTGCGTTATCGCGGCGATAAAGCCTATGTGGTGACGTTTGAGCGCACCGATCCGCTGTATGTGATCAACCTAGAAAATCCAGCCGCTCCATTTATCGAAGGTGAACTGGAAATCACTGGTTTCTCGCAATATCTGCATCCGATTGATGACGAGCTCTTGCTTGGGCTGGGCTACAGCGCCAACGATGATGGACGTATCACTGGGTTGAAAGTAAGCTTGTTTAGCACCGTGAATCCGACCCAGCCGGTTGAGTTGCAGTCCTACACCCTGGGCGGTGAGCGTTCTTCATCGGATGCGATGTGGAATCATCGGGCCATCAGCTTCTTGGATGTGAATGACTCAACGCGCATGGCGTTCACTTGGCGCGACTACGATCCAAACAGCTATATGCCCATGCATAAGCTGCACGTTGTTGATATCGACAAAACTCAGCAGCAACTGCAGGTGCAAGTTGATAACGGTTATCGCCCTCAAAGCGAGTGGGGTGGCAGCTACACACGGGTACCCTTGCATAACGACGGTCTGCATTTAATCAATGACGGTGCCGTCGAGTCGAAAACCTTACTGCAATGGCAGCAGTAAACAGAGTTAAAAAAGCCCGGCATTGCCGGGCTTTTTTTAGTGCATGATTTTCGCGGTAAGAGGTTGGTGAATATTATCGTGATAGCGCGCCTCGATCAGATGGCGGCGAATTTTCAGCGTCGGAGTCAACAGGCCATTTTCGATGCTCCAGCTGTCATCAATGATGATGATGGCATCGAGTTGCTGGTGGCTTTCGAGCTTTTTATTCACTTTATCCAGCGTATGCTCAAGACTTCGTGAGATATGCTGCTGATCATGATTTTTAGCCTCTGGTGTTAATACTGCAAGGGCAACAGGCTGCTTCAAGTGCGAGCCGGTGACGCAAATCTGCTCAATTAACGAGTTTTCCATTAGTCGTGCTTCGATTGGCACCGGAGTGACGTACTTACCCTTGGCGGTTTTAAAGATTTCTTTTAACCGACCGGTGATTTTTACGTAGCCATCGCTGTCCATCTCGCCTTTATCGCCGGTTTTAAAGTATCCATCGCTGGTGAAGGTTTCAGCGGTTTTGTCCGGCTCCAGGTAATATTCTTTCATCAAGAAAGGACCCTTGACCTGAATTTCGCCTTCCTCGCTTAAGCGCAGGTCCACGCCTTCATAGGGGCGACCAATGCTGCCGACCTTATCTGCGCGAAATGGATAGCAGGTGGTGCCAAGAGCATTGGTTTCCGACATGCCCCAGGCTTCTGTAATTTGAATGCCGAGTTTTTGATACCAGGCGATGGTCGCCGGTGATAAGGGCGCTGAACCGCTGCCAAATAACCGCACATGATCAAAGCCCAACTGTTTGCGAATTTTGCGAGCGATAAACCCTTTTAATATCGGAATGCTCAATAAGCGCTCGAGTTTATGCGGTGGCACCTTGGCCAGAATGCCCATTTGAAAGCGTGTCCATAACCGCGGCACCGACAGGAATAAGGTGGGAGAGACGGCTTTTAAGTCGTCGGTAAAAGTGTCCAACGATTCAACGAAGGACACCTGAAAGCCGTTGTACACACTGGCACCTTCGATAATCACACGCTCGGTGATGTGCGCCAGCGGCAAATAACTCAGCACCCGGTCTTCCAAGTAGGTGGGCATGGTGCGCCCGAGGGTTTCGCAGCTCCATGCGTAGGAGCTTACGGTAATCACCACGCCTTTGGGGTTACCAGTGGACCCGGAGGTGTAAATGATGGTCATGATGTCGTCGCCATCAGGCACTGGGCTGCTGCCTAGCTCAGGCTGCGCTTGCACGTCTTGCCAGCTGTGATCGACCTCAACGCCGGCCAAATCTTGCTCGTAGGGGAAGGCAAATCGAGTGACGCCATCAGGAATGGCCTGGCTTTGCTGCAGCGCCTGGTCACTTTTACCCAGGAAAATCGCGCGGCAATGGCTGTGGGTGAGCACATAGCGCACGGTCTCTTCACCGGCCGTCGCGTAAATCGGAACGGACACATGGCCCGCCATAAGTATCGCCATGTCGGTAATAAACCACTCAGCACAGTTCTTCGACAAAATGGCGATGTGGCTACCGGCTGGGTAATTTTGCGCGATCAGGGCCGTGGCCAAGCGACGGACTTGCTGGCCCACTTCGCGCCAAGTCAGTTCACGAAACTGGCGGTTGACGGGTTGGCGTAGATAAACGCGATCCGGCTCTGTCTGCTCCCAATGGTAGAGCATCTCCAGGGGTGTTTTTGCGTGCATGGCGATTCCTTTGTTGTTTTTATCAGTAACGAACGCTCACACTAAACTGCTGACTGATTCCCTTCTGTTAAAAATCGTAAAAACACTATTTTTAATAAGGGCGTGCGGAGATTTCGGCCTCTTTCGCCATTGCTCCATTCAGGCCTGTGTGCATTAAATGCGCTCGTCACCACACAATAACAATAACATCGAAGGTACTCACCATGACGTCACAGAATCCTGGCTGGATTGTTCTGCTGTGCCTGCTGCTTTGGTCTGGCGCACACGCAGCACCGAGCGATGCTGAGCAGCGTCGGTTCGAGCGTTTGGACTCCACCATCATGAACCCCAATTTGCCGCTGGCCAATCGCATTAAAGCGCTGAAACAGCGCCACAGCGAGTTGTTGCAAGGCGGCAAAATTCATCGCAGTTTTTGCGTGTGGGATCCGCTCGGCAGAGCCGGCCCCATTTATGCCACCGTTCATGAGCAAACCCTGCGCTCCATGCATTACGGTCTGATGCTGAAGCTCAGTGCTTATCAGGACGAAGATGCGTTGCTGCAAGCGTTTGAGCAGCAGCAGTGCGATGCGGCGCTGGTGCGCGGCAATCGGGTGTATCCGTACAGTCGCTTTTCGGCCACCTTAGAAGCCATTGGTGCGGTGCCGGATCGCCAGCACTTGCACATGCTGATGCAGGTGTTGGCCAGCCCGAAACTGGCGTCCAAGCTGGAAGGGCCGCAGTACACCATGTTAGGAGTGGCGCCACTGGGGGAATCCTATTTTCTGGCGGCGGACGGGCAACTCAGTGATTTACAGACATTGCAGCAATTGCCGGTGGCTGTGGTGCCGCACGAGCCGTCCTTGCAGGCTGCGGCGGAGCACTGGGGGCAGTCTGTGACCGTCAGTGGGTTGTCGGAGTTGATTCGTGGCTTTAGTCAGCAAGAGCTGCCAGCGATACTGGCCCCAATGGCGGTGTACCCGGTGATGTCTGGTCATTTGCAAGGACCCATCAGCATTTTTGATGCGCCGGTGGCGCAGTCGACCATTCAGCTGATTGGCCATCGGGATCGCTTCCCGACGGGCCTTGCACAGATTCTGCGAGAAGACTTTTTATTTAAATTTGATAGCTACATGCGCCGCGTAGATAAGGAACGCAGTGCCATTCCCGCTGGCACCTGGAAGTCGGTGCCCGCTGGGCTGCAGATGCAGCTGGCGCAGAACTGGCAACAGTTGCGTCAGCAATTAAGCGACGACGGACTGTACGATGCCGACATGCTTAGGCTGCAGCGCAAAGTTCGCTGTCGCTTGCAGCCACAGCTTGGCGAGTGCGGTTAGCGACTGGCGAAGTAGTCGGCGGCGCTGTCGACGATGCGCTGTACGCTGGTATTGCCGTTGTCGCGCTCAGCATACAGGGCATAAAACGACTGCTGCAGTTCATCGACCACCGCCACAGCGGTGACGCCGTATTTGTCGCTGATGTCTTGACTAATGACCGCTGGGGCAAAGAAGAAGCCGTGGCCCTGGCTGCCAAACGCTTTCAGCAAGGCGGAGTCATCAAACTCACCAGCAATGCGGCACTCCAGCTGATGGCGAGAGAGCCAACTTAATACACTCGCGCGCACACCTGAGTGCGTGTCTGTCGGCAATAGTAAGGGAGCGTCTTGCAGGCAATGCGGGAAGGGGGCATGAAACACTTGCTGCAGGCTAGGCGCTGAAAAACACGCCAGTGGACTGCTGCCCAGCAGATGGCTGAAGCAACGAATTTTCATGTTGGCGGGAATCGGGCTGTCGGCCAGTACCAAATCCAGCTTGCCGACCGCCAGCTCGCCCAATAAATCAGGCATTGGCTGCTCTCGGCAAGTCAGTTGCAGCGGCTCTTGTGTGAGCGCCGGCATCAGCAGCTGATGGGCGATGGATTTGGCCAGAGCGTCGACAATGCCGACGCGTAGCTCTCGCGGCTGCGGCTTATCGCCTTGGCGCATCGCTTGTTGCAGCTGATCGCCGAGGGCAAAAATATCGCGGCTGTATTGCAGTGCCAGTCGCCCGGCGCTGGTGAGCTCGAGTTGGCGTCCAGACTTGCGCAGCAGCGCTACCCCCAGTTGCTGTTCCAACAAACGCAGCTGACCGCTGATGGTTTGTGGCGTAACATTGAGCCTGGCGGCGGCAGCTTGTACGCTGCCTTCTTGAGCGACTTGCTGAAAGTACAGCAAATGTTTGTAGTTAAGCGATGTCAAAGGAACTAAACCTTTGGTAGTTGGATCGAAAAAACCGAGGTATCAAGGCAAGATAATTCGAATATTATTATGCTTTCGCCGGTCCTACAATCAATGGAACTCACACTGAAAGGAGTGGAGATATGAATCGTCCGGATTACCTGAATATGAAAAGCGACCAGAGCGCTGATAGCCGTGTCGCTACCCATGACACCTTAGAAGGCTATCGCCGCGATCAGGTGGTCTCAGCAGATGGCCGCAAAGTATTGCGCAACACCTACGCGCTGCTGTCAATGACGCTGCTGTTTAGTGGTGCGATGGCCATGGTGTCGATGGCACTGAACGTACCGCACTTTGGTCTGTGGACCCTGCTGTTCTACTTTGGCTTGCTGTTCTTTGTTGAAAAGACCAAAGACAGCGCCATGGGTTTGGTCGCTGTTTTTGCACTGACTGGCTTTATGGGGCTGACACTGGGCCCGATCTTGAGTTTCTACCTGACTCAGGTGGCGAATGGCGGGCAACTGATTGCCATGGCCATGGGCACAACCGGTCTGATTTTCTTGACCATGTCTGGCTGGGTGCTCAGCACTGGCAAAGACTTGAGCGGCTGGGGTAAGAGCCTGATGGTAGGCATTCTGGTAGCTTTCGTACTGAGCTTGGGTGCCTTCTTCTTCGAAATTCCAGCATTGGCACTGGCGGTTTCTGCCATGTTCATCATCTTGATGACTGGCCTGATTGCCTTCCAAACCAGTGCGATTTTGCACGGCGGTGAGACCAACTACATCTCAGCGACTGTTACCCTGTATGTTGCCATCTACAACTTGTTCCTGTCCTTGTTGCAGATTTTTGGCGTCATGGGAGGCGATGAGTAAGTGTCACGGCTCGCTCATTGAATCCACTCTCGGGCCCCATCAGCTATGCTGATGGGGCTTTTTTGTAGGTGTCGAGACTGGAATGGATGAGGCGCTGGAAGTGGGATGCGTAGGGTAGTTTGCAATTTGGGTTGCTGTGTTTTGTTACTGTGGGCGTGCGCTGCACACGCTGAGTGCCGCGACCGTGACGCCATGGCTGCAAGCGATGATTTGGCGCTGAAATTGCTGCGCAACGCTGAAATCTTTTACCCAGCCAAGGTGTTAAAAGTACATCACCCGACTCGCCGCAAAGAAATCGCCAGTTACATCAAGGTAAAAAACAAGCGCTACAGCATCTTCACCTTGGTGGATGAAGAGTGCAACGCCGTCTTTCGCAAGCGCACGCGCCAGAACGATTAACGCGTGGAAGTCTATCCGCGAACGATACTAAGAATCCGCTCTCGGTAGTGCTGCGCTAGGTTTTGGCACTTTTCCAATCGTTGTTTCTCAGCTTCTATTTTGGCGGCGGGAGCTCGGCTAACGAAACCATCGTTGCTGAGCTTGTTGCTGATCTTTTGAGCTTCCTGCTCGAGTAAGTTGACTTGGTCCTGCAAACGTTCGATGTCGTCTTCTTGGTTCAGTTGTGAGGCTGCCGAATCTGCCATGGTGGGCTGTCTCCTGAGTTGGCCTTGTCTCGCGACAATTGCTGTCACACTGCTTAAATAATAGTCTACTCTGGGGAGTTTGCCCGCAGAAACCCAGATTATGCTGTGGCTGCTGAATAAGCTCAGTGGCAACGCGATCTAAATAATGCGGATACCCTTGTGGTGTGCTGCTCAGTGATTGGAGTTGGTTGGGCTGATTTGATGCGGCCTTTCACATACAATATCGCTCTTTTCACGCACATAGGTTGTCAAAATGAGCGATAAACCCGCATTGCCCGATCATTTGTCCGTTAACCCGAAAAGCAAATTCTACGTCGAGGAATTCTTTCAGTATGACGTCGGCATTCGTTTGAACGGCAAGGAGCGTACGAACGTCGAAGAGTACTGCATCAGTGAAGGTTGGATTAAGGTATCTTCGCCGACGGCCAAAGATCGCTTTGGTAACCCGATGTTGATGAAGCTCAAAGGCGAAGTGGAAGCGTTCTATAAATAATGCGTGATCCGATTCGGCAGCCTATAAACGCCGATACCAAAAAGCCCCGCTAACAGCGGGGCTTTTTGGTTTAGGAGCGTTTATTCGTGCTGGCTACAGCGCCTTGATTTTCTCAATTTGCTCTTTCAGTTTGCTGATATCACGCTCGAAGCCAGCGGCTTTCTCTTTCTCTTTCTCGATAACGGCTGCCGGTGCTTTATCGGTAAAGCCTGGGTTGCCCAGTTTGTTGGTAACACGTTCCAGATCTTTACCCAGTTTCTCTATCGATTTGTTTAAGCGTGCCACTTCGGCGTCTTTATCGATAAAGCCTGCCATCGGAATCAGAATTTCCATATCGCCCACCAGTTGGGTGACGGACATAGGTTCTTCGTCGCCGTCGTTCAGCCACGTGAGTTTTTCCAGCTTGGCCAGTTTCATCAGGAAAGCTTGGTTTTCTTCGGCGCGGCGGAAGTCATCGTCATCACCGTTTTTGAACAGTAACTCCAACGCTTTGCTCGGCGGAATATTCTTCTCGCCTCGGACGTTACGCACGGCAGTAATGACGTCTTGCAGCCACTTCACATCGGCTTCGGCGTCTGGGTCGATCAGTGCTTCCTGAGCTTGCGGGAATTCCGCCAGCATGATGCTTTCCGGTGCGTCTGGACCTGCTTTACCCGCCAGCTCTTTTACCTGCTGCCAGATCTCCTCGGTGATAAATGGCATGATCGGGTGAGCAAGTCGTAATACCGCTTCCAGAACACGAACCAGAGTGCCGAGGGTGCCGCGCTTGGCTTCATCCGAGGCATTGTCGTCCCACAATACTGGCTTAGACAGCTCTAAATACCAATCGCAGTATTCGTTCCAGATAAACTCGTACAGGGCAGAAGCCGCCATATCAAAACGATACTGATCAAAGTGACGACGCACTTCCTGCTCGGCAAATTGCAGGCGAGAAATAATCCAACGATCCGCCAGCGACAGCACGGCCTGTTCACCGTTGGCGCCACACTTGGCCTTCATTTCCTCGGTAATGACGATGTGGGTGTTCTCAGCCGCTGCTTTTTCGACCGCTTCTTCGCCAGCGACAGACAGCATCACATAACGCGAGGCGTTCCATAATTTGTTACAGAAGTTACGGTAACCTTCTAGGCGCTTCATATCCCAGTTGATGTCGCGTCCGGTGGAGGCCATGGCGGTCAGCGTGAAACGCAGGGCGTCGGTGCCGTGTGGGGCAATGCCATCTGGGTATTCTTTCTGGGTGCGCTTGGCGATTTTTTCCGCCAGCTTCGGCTGCATCATATTGCCTGTGCGTTTCTGCAGCAGATCACCCAGTGAAATACCGTCGATCATATCCAGCGGATCAAGCACGTTGCCCCTAGTCTTGGACATTTTTTCGCCGACTTCGTCGCGGATCAAACCGGTGACATACACGGTTTTGAACGGCACTTGCGGCTTGCCATTTTCATCTTTGATGAAGTGCATGGTCATCATCGCCATGCGCGCTACCCAGAAGAAAATGATGTCGAAGCCGGTCACCAGCACGTCGCTTGGATGGAAGTCTGCCATGCGTTTGACAACGTCAGCGTCATCGAGGTTTGGCCAGCCTAGGGTACCGAAGGTCCAAAGAGCAGAGGAGAACCAGGTGTCCAGTACGTCGTTGTCCTGCACCAGTTCTACATCGTCGGCGAGGTTGTTTTGCTCGCGTACTTCTTCTTCTGTACGGGCAACAAACACGTTGCCTTCTTCGTCGTACCAGGCCGGGATGCGGTGTCCCCACCACAGTTGTCTGGAGATGCACCAGTCCTGGATATCGCGCATCCAAGAGAAGTACATGTTTTCATAGGATTTGGGTACAAATTCGATGTCGCCGTTTTCGACCGCTTCGATGGCCGGCTTGGCCATGGTTTTGGCGTCGACATACCATTGGTCGGTGAGCATGGGTTCGATCACAACGCCGCCGCGGTCACCGATTGGCACTGAAAGCTCGTGATCTTTAATGCTATCTACCAAGCCCAGCTCTTCCATATCTGCAACGATGGCTTTGCGTGCGGCAAAACGTTCCATGCCACGGTACTTTTCGGGTATGAAAGTATTCAATTCTTCATTGACGCTGCCGTCGGTATTAAACGTCTGTGCCTCATCACGAATATTGGCGTCGAGCGTTAAGATGTTGATCATCGGCAGCTCGCAGCGTTTGCCGACTTCGTAATCGTTAAAGTCGTGAGCCGGAGTGATCTTCACACAGCCGGTGCCTTTTTCCATATCGGCGTGGTCATCTGCAACAATAGGGATGCGACGATTCACCAGTGGCAATACAACGTGTTTGCCGATTAAGGCTCGGTAGCGTTCATCATCGGGATTTACTGCCACGCCGGTATCGCCCAGCATAGTTTCTGGACGGGTAGTGGCCACTACGATGTAGTCTTGGCCATCCTGCGTTGTGGCGCCATCGGCCAGCGGATAGCGCAGATGCCACATATGGCCTTTCTTATCGTGGTTCTCGACTTCGACGTCAGAAATAGCAGTACGCAGTTTAGGGTCCCAGTTAACCAAGCGCTTGCCGCGGTAAATCAGGCCGTCTTGATACAGACGAACAAACACTTCCTGAACCGCTTTATAAAAACCATCGTCCATGGTGAAACGTTCGGTTTCCCAGTCGACGGAGTTGCCCAAGCGGCGCATCTGGCTGGTGATGGTGCCGCCGGAGTGTTCTTTCCACTCCCAAACCTTTTTGGTGAACTCTTCGCGCCCCAGTGTGTGACGATCCGGCTGACCCTCGGCCGCCAGTTTGCGCTCTACCACCATTTGCGTGGCAATGCCCGCATGGTCAGTACCGACTTGCCACAACGCTTTATGGCCATTCATGCGCTTATAGCGCGTCAGCGCGTCCTGCAAGGTGTGCTGGAAAGCGTGTCCCATGTGCAACGAACCGGTGACGTTGGGCGGCGGAATCATGATGGAATAACCGTCGCCGGTCAGCTGATCCTGATACGGCTTGAAATACCCCTTTTCTTCCCATTGCTTGTACCAGTTTTGCTCCAAGGCGTTGGGTTTATACGTCTTATCCATAGTGCTCGTTGCTGCTCACTGAGTCGGTGGCAGCCATTGCGCTTGGCCGTGGCTGCCAGTGTGTTCAATTGGAGATCGTCGTGCAGGTGGTGGCGCTGATATCGCGCGCGCAATCACGCCGCACAAAACGCGAAAAATAGCCCGAAGTATAACTGAAGACGGCCCGTGCATGCACGAGCCGATGGGGGATCTGTTGCGGTAATCAGGAGTAGAGCAGGTCTTTCAGTCGCTGGCGCAGTTTATAGCGCAAGGTGGGCAGCAGCTCTTCGACCAAATCGTCGAGCAGGGCTTGTTTTTGCTGCTCGGTTAGGTGGGGAATGTCGTCTAACAAATCGTGATTATCCGGCGGCGGTGGGCGCTTGTTGGGTTGACTCAGCGCCATGTTGGCCTCGTGTGAATCCGCTTGTGCTGCGGCGCGCTCTTGGGCCAAACGCTCTAATATCGATGCCGGTAGGAACGGATTGCTGTTGTCTTCTGCTGGAGCGTCGCTGTCGCCCAGCTGATCCAGCATATCGATGATGTCGGGAGAATCGTTGTCGTCATTCAAGCCGAGCAGATCTGCAGCGCTGAGCAGCGGCTCGCTGCTGGCAGTGCTGTCCTTGGCGGGCACTAATGGCGTCACCTTATTACTGGCGGTTGGTGTGTCCACTGGAGTATTGGCTACGTTGCTGACATCCGATTGCTGCCGCGCTGCTTGTTTTTCTGCCGCTAATACAAAGGCCGGTTTCGAGGCCTGCGGCGCTGCAGTAACAGGGGTTGGCGCAGTTGAGTCTGGTGCATTTGATGCCTGTGTCGAAGCCGTTGCAGGCTTGGCCAGGCTGATCATTGGTTCAGCCTGTGCATTGGTTGTGCTGTCAGGTTTCGAATCGTCAGACACGGTTGGCGTGTCTGGATCGTCAAACACATCGTCCAACAATGGTATGTCGTCCACGTTGAATTCAGTGGAGCCTTCCGTTTCGCCGGCGGCGTCATCCAGAACCTGTTGTAGCATCTGCAGCTCATCAAGCAGGCTGCGGGATTTATCGTTCATTCACGCTATCTCATGTCGTGATCAGTGATCGGGTAGCCCCGATCGCGCAAGTGGCGGTAGTGTTCTCGAGTGTAGTGCAGGACGTCTTGCTGTTGAACCACTACTTCAGAGAGTCGTTCAAAACGTGCAAAAAATGCGGGCAGTTGCGTACTCAGGTTGACCAGCAGCTGATGGTGCGGACCGGGATCATTGTGCCAGCCGATGTGCACCGGTGCTTCTTCGATGCTGCCGCTCGGGTCGAGCAGTGCGTGGGGCACAAAGGCGTCAGGCTGGAATACCCACAACAGTTCATCCAGCGCGCGCGCTTGCGCCTCGTCGTCGACCTGCACCAGAACATCGCATTTTTGCCGCGTCACCGCTTGTTGTATCAGCCGACAAGCAAACTGCAGTCGCGCTGATTCCTGCGTGTCGCCAAGAATGTAAAAATTCACCCGTGTCACTGGCGGTCTCCTCGAAAACCTGCAAACAACCAGCTCAAGTGTTGATGCAACGTGGTGCGAAAGTCGCGCTGCAAGAACGTCAGTGGCGGCTTGGATATGGCCTCGCTGACGGCGCTGCTGGGATGGCAAATATGCCAGCAGCCAATCATGGCTTGTTGCACGTGCAGCAGCAGGGTAATGGCGTCAGGCTCGCTGATATTCATCCAGCGGGCAATGAGTTGGCTGAAGCGCTGCATCAATGGCAGCAACTCCAGCTTAAATTCACGCGCTTCTTCAGCGCTGAGGTTTTGCTCCAGTACCGTATGCAAAATGGCATTGAGCTGGCAAAACTCAGGATGGCGGCACATCAGGTCAACGCAGGCCGTAGCAGCGTCTTGGGCGACCGGCTGTTGCTCGGCATCGGCCATTAACTGCTGCAGCAATTCGCCATACAGGGTTAAAAACAGCACTTCTTTGCTGCGAAAGTACCGATACAAGGCCGCTTTGGTGACACCGGCTTTGGCGGCAACGTCGGCCAAGTTAGCGCGTTCAAACGACTGTTGGGCGAAGCACTCGGAGGCCGCCTGCAAAATCTGTTGTCGGCGCAGGGCTTTTTGCTCCGGGCTTTTGGCGCGTTGATGAATGGCGATGTCACACAAGCTCATGCGAGATGTCCGTCTGCTGGCAGGTCAGTGTATCACGCCTCATGCGTCGGCTCCGACTGAGCCAAGCGGCGAAAGCGATGCAGATTAACGTCGATTTGTACCTCCAAATCACCACCGTCGATTACGGCTTGGCGAGCTTCGTCTGTGGTGCGCCAATAGTGCGGCGTCATCATAATCAAGTCCTGCAAACGCGCTTGCGGAACGCATGTCGTGTAGCGAATGGGGACGTGCTCTAGCACATCAAAGTAGCTCGCCATCAGCCGCTGTGGATCGAACCCGGAAGGGCACACATCTTTATACAGACGCTGGCGCAACTCTAATAAATGCTGCTCGCCAGTACTCAGGGTGATGACCTCACCATTCTGTTTTAGTGCTTGGGCAAACTGCTCTGGCATCAGACGTGTAAACAGACAGGTGATAACGTCCAGCTGGCCTGTTTCTAGCGGCAACTTGGCGCCAGAGGCCACCAGCCAGCACACCTGCTGGCTGCGTTTGGCTGCAGCACGAACGGCGTCTTTGGAGATATCAATGCCATACAGCTGCGCACTGCTCAAGTGCGCGGCCATACCCGCGGTGTAATAACCTTCGCCGCAACCAATGTCGGCCAGTTGCTGAATATCGCTGCGGTGCTGCAGCGCCGCATTCAGTTGCTCTGCGATTGGTCGATACAGCCCGCTGTCCAACAAGCGCTGGCGAGCCGCCACCATCTCGGCCGAGTCACCGGGCTGACGCGAGCGTTTATGTTGCACCGCCAGCAGGTTTAAGTAGCCCTGCTTGGCGCGATCAAAGCTGTGACCGTGGGCGCACTGCCAGCGCTTATTGTCCTCGGTGCTGAGTGGCTGCTGGCAGTTCGGGCAGGTAAGAATCCAACTGTTCATTACGCCAGCAACAGCTCCAGCATGCGCTCATACATGCGTGTTAGGGTGTCCAAGTCTTCCGCCCGCACACGCTCGTTGACCTTGTGGATGGTGTCGTTGCAAGGGCCTAATTCCAATACCTGAGCACCGGTAGGAGCAATAAAGCGGCCATCGGATGTGCCGCCAGCGGTCGACAATTCTGTGTCGGTGCCGGTGATTTCTTTGATTGCTTGGCGCGCGGCATCGACCAATGGGCCGTGATCGGTCAGAAAGGGTAAGCCGTTGACGGTCCAGTCGATGTCGTACTGCAAATCAAAGCGGTCGAGGATGGCCTCGGTGCGCTGCTTCAGCTCGTCGGCGGTGACCTCGGTGGAGAAGCGAAAGTTAAACACCACTTCCAGCTCACCAGGAATGACGTTGGTAGCACCGGTGCCAGCATGAATGTTGGAAATCTGAAAGCTGGTGGCTGGGAAGAAGTCATTGCCGGCATCCCAATGCTCATCAGCCAAGGCCGCCAATGCTGGGGCTGCTTGGTGCACCGGGTTGCGCGCTAAATGCGGATACGCCACATGGCCTTGAATGCCGTGCACTCGCAATACCGCACCTAAGGAGCCGCGGCGGCCATTTTTCACCACATCGCCCACTGAGTTGGTCGAGGAAGGCTCACCGACAATGCACATGTCGATTTTTTCGTTGCGGGCTTCTAGGGTTTCCACCACCTTGACCGTGCCGTGTTTGGCCGGGCCTTCTTCGTCGCTGGTGATCAAAAAGGCAATTGAGCCACGATGGTTCGGGTGTTTGCTGACGAAGTTTTCAACGGCCACCACCATTGCTGCCAACGAACCTTTCATGTCGGCAGCGCCGCGGCCACAGAGCATGCCATCGCTGTCGATTTCCGGTGCAAACGGCGGGTGTTGCCAGTTGCGCTCAGGGCCGGTCGGTACCACGTCGGTGTGGCCAGCAAAGCATACTAGTGGACCGTCTTGGCCACGGCGGGCCCAGAAATTGTCGACTTCTTCAAAGCGCAGCGGTTCGCATTCAAAGCCTGCAGTGTGCAGGCGTTGCATCATTAACGTCTGGCAGCCGTCGTCTTCGGGAGTTACCGAGCGGCGGGCAATCAGATCAAAGGCCAATTCTAATGTGGGTGTCATAACAGGCTGATCGGTCGTTGGGTAAATAAAAGGGGGTGCGCATCATAGCACAGCGCTATCCGCACAGCTGCGTTGCCTTCCGCATTCGCGGTGGTACCATACGCCGCTTTCTCTGCCGCCAGGCACCCAAAGAAACCATTGAGTGAGCACCACGATGACAGAGTCACTGACCCTGGAACAATTAAATACCGTCATGCAAGAAGCCGATTTGTTGAAGTCCGAACAGGATGTTGAACAGGCTTTGCAGCGCCTGGCTGACGACATTACCGCGCGCCTGGCTGATCGTATGCCGGTGGTGTACAGCATTATGAATGGCGGCTTGGTTATGGCTGGCCGTCTGCTGACCAAACTGCCGTTTGCCCTGGAGCAAGGCTACATGCACGCCACACGCTACCGCGGTGAGACACAGGGGCAGGCCGAACTGCAATGGCAGGCGCCACCGTCGATTCCGATGACGGGCCGCACGGTGTTGATCCTGGATGACATCTTTGACGAGGGCAATACCCTGGCTGAAGTGGTCAAAGCCTGTGAACAACAGGGCGCTGAAGAGGTGCTGACGGCGGTGTTGGTGAACAAAGTGCATAACCGCAAGAACACCGATCTAAAAATCGATTTTGTCGGTATGGACGTCGAAGACCGCTACGTGTTTGGTTGTGGCATGGATTATCGTGGCTACTGGCGCAATGCACCGGGCATTTATGCGGTGAAAGGCCTGTAACCAAGCAGTCAGCGACGGCTGCGCGCAGTTCGGTTGCAAAAACCATGACTGTAAGTCGTTATAAATAGTCACAACACGGGCCGGATTCGGCCCGGCTGTTCACAGGTCAGCCGTCTACGCTAAGTGGGCATCTTCGCGTAGGTCCTGGCACAGGAACAGCCATATGAAAGCTGACTACATCAATCCGTTTATCGAAACCATTCAACACATCCTCACGACCATGGCCTCAATGACCTGTGGCCACGGCAAACCTTTTCTAAAAGACGACAGCTGCCCACTGGGCGATGTAACTGGTCTGATTGCCATGAACGGCGACTCAGTCGAGGGTTCTTTGGCGATCAGTTTTTCCGCTTCTGCCATACAAGGCATAACCAGCGCCATGCTGGGTGAAACGGTAGAGGAGTTGGATGACAGCTGCACCTCGCTTACCGGCGAGCTGACCAATATGCTTTCCGGTGGTGCGCGCAAGTTGTTGTGGGAGCGCGGTTACAGTTTTGAGATGGCGACGCCACGTTTGTTGCAGGGCGATGCACAAATTAATCATTACGCCAGTGCGCAAGTCATTGTGATTCCGTTCGACAGCAAACACGGAGATTTTTTTATTGAAGTGGCGCTGCAGCCCAAGCTGCAAACCGCTGCGTTGCATGCCTAAACTTTCATCTCAGCGTGCGACTGTGAAGCACGCTGGGAACCAATCGGCCAGCTTGGCCTCTGTTGCTGGTGCCTGTGAGCGTAAACAAGGGTAAAAAATGTAGGGGCTTTTATGCTGCTCTGCCTACCATAGCGCCCACTTTCAGCACGCTCCGTGTCAAATAACAAGGAATTTTCATGGACTTAGCGCCGTCGACCCTGTTGATCATCGCCGTGGTTATGGTGGCGGGGTGCAGCACTGTGCCTGCTGTGCCCGATCAACCGCCATCCCTCGAACAGCACTGGAGCCGCGACGACACCATTGGCGATAGCCAGTGGTGGCTGCAGTTTGACGATGCTGCCTTGCAGCAATGGATCGATCACGCACTGCAGCACAATTATTCATTGCAAGGTGCGTTGCAGCGCTATCGTCAAGCGCTGGCCAGTGCGCGTTTGTCCGGCGCTGAGCAATATCCGACGCTAGATGCCGAGCTGACCCGCCAGCGTCAGATCACCGACAGCAATGGCGGACAAAGCGCTAATAATCAGTGGCGTTCAGGGCTCACGGCAGGCTATGAGCTGGATATCTGGGGACGCGTTAATGCTTTGGCCGAGCAAGGCGATTTAACCCGTTTAAGCCAATCCGCCTTGGCGCGCTTAGAAGCGAATACTGTCGCCAGCGGACTCACGGTGTCCTGGTACGGCTGGCAAATGGAGCAAGCGCGCCTAGCGCTGCTAACCGAGCAGCGACAGCGTTTGCAAGCAGCCTTACAGCTGATCGAAGGACGCTTCCGCCGAGGTTTGGTGACGGTGTCTGATGTCTGGCAGCAACAGCAGTTATTGGAAGCCAATCAGGCCGATCAAGCCGCAGCACAGGCGCAGCGCGATGTGTATTGGCAGGAGTTGCTGCTCTGGTCGGGGGGCGACGTAGGTACCTTGCCCGCCGCGCCATCGGCATTGCCTAGCTTGTCGCCGTTGCCGGAGTCGATCAGCGTCGCTGCACTTCGCGCCCGCCCGGACGTGCAGGCCAGCTGGTATCAGTTGCAGGCCGACAATGCTGCACTGGCGGCGGCTGTGGCCAATCGGTATCCGCGTTTCTCTTTGACCGCCAGCATCACGTCAACCACCAGCGAGTTCTCCGATTTATTCGACAACTGGGTAAGCAATCTGGCCGCTAATTTGGTGCTGCCGGTGATTGATGGCGGTCAGCGTCGCGCCGAAGCCGACCGGCAGCGAGCCAAGGTCGCTGAGCAATTGGCAGACTACCGTCACACCTGGCTGCAAGCTGCGCAGCAAGTGCAAAGCGCGCTGATTAATGATCAACGCGCGCAACAACAGCTGGCCAGCACTGGGCGGCAGCTGGCACTGGCGCGCAAAAATGAAGATTTTCAGGCCAATCGCTATCGCAAAGGCGTGGCCGATTATTTGAACCTGCTGAATGCTCAGCAGGACGTGTTGCAGCTGGAAAATCAGTGGCTGCAGCAACAATTACAACAGCTGCAATATCGCATTAACTTTTACACCTCGGTGAGCCCTGGCGAGGTCATCGATTTGTCATTTCACTCTGCTGCAGAGGGTTCCACACTATGAAGGCCTCCGTTAAATCGTCCGTGGCTGTGATGGCCGTATTGTTGATCGGTGCCGCGGTCAGCTATGCCATTGTGAGCAGTGCTCCCAAGCCGGGCAAAAAATCTCCGCATACGCAAGCGAGGCTGGTAGATGCAATGCCGCTGGTGATGACGTCAGCCCGCCCGCTGTGGCGCTCTGGCGGGGTGGTCAGTGCTGCTGAGCAGGTGACCCTAACACCGCAGGTCAGTGGTGAAATCGTCAGTTTATCTGCCCAAGCGATACCCGGTGCGCGCCTGGCCAAGGATGATGTGCTGGCGCAATTGCAGCAAGCGGATTACGAACTGTTGGTGCAGCAGCGCCAGGCAGCCGTGGTGCAGGCCCAGGCGGACCTAACCATTGAGCGTGGCGAAGCGGCACTGGCGAAGGAAGAATACAACCTGGCGGCGCAATCCATGTCGGCGCAAGACCGTGCGTTGGTACTGCGTGAGCCGCAAGTGGCGAAAGCGGAGGCGGCGCTGCGCAAGGCGCGCGCCGATTTGCAGCAAGCCCAACTGGATTTACAACGCACGCAGATTCGCATGCCCTTCGCCGGTCAGATAGTGGGCCGTGATGCCAGCACTGGCAAACAGGTGGCTGCAGGTACGGCCCTGTTTGATGTGGTGCGCACGGACACCTTCTGGATCGAAGTAAAAGTACCGCGCAGCTTTCTTGCTTGGGTGGATACTGAAGCGGCTGTCACTGTGCGCCAACCCAACTGGCAAGCCCAGCAAAGCCGCCAGGCGCGCATTGTCAGTATCTTGCCGCAGGTCGACAGCAGTGACCGCCAAAGCAAATTGTTGCTGGCGATAGATCAGCCACTGGATGAACTGCCTCATGTATTGGTCAATGATTACGTTGATGTGACCTTAGCGGGGCGTGAAATCACCGATGCGTATGCCGTCAGCGTTAATCAATTAAATGATGATGGCAGCGTCTGGCTGATTCGCGAGCAGAAGCTGCGCCGGGTAACGCCCGATGTGATCTATCGCGGCCGTGAGCAAGTGTGGATGCAAGGCGATATTCAGCCGGGCGATCAGCTGCTGCTCAGTCGTATTGATGCCATCACCGATGGCATGGCGGTGCGCATTGCCAGTGACAGCACCAGCAACGACGCCAGCAATAACCTAAGCAACAACTTAAGCAATGACGGGTAATCGCCATGAGTGAAACCAAGCGCGGACCGATTGCCTGGATGGCTCGCCACGGCGTTGCCCCCAACTTGCTGATGCTGTTTCTAATTGTTGGCGGCTTTGTCATGTCGCTGACAATACGCAAAGAGTTTATTCCGCCTTTTGAAGCCGACATGGTGTTGGTCAACGTTGGTTACCCCGGCGCCACGCCGGAAGAAATGGCCAGCGGGGTAATTTTGCCCATCGAAAACGAGCTGTCGCAGCTTGATGGCTTTAAGGAAATTCGCGCCGATGCGTCACAAGGTTCAGCACGGGTGACGGTCGAGCTGGAAAATGGCACTGATAAGCAGCAGGCGTATCAGGACATTCAGCAAGCGGTCAATCGTATCAGCACTTTTCCGGCGCAGATCGAACGACCAGTGGTGAGCCTGGCCAGTCGCTCGATTGAAGTGATGGAATTGGCCATGTTTGGCCCGCTGGATATGTTTGCTTTAAAGCGCTTGGCCGAGCAGGTGCGCGAAGAATTATTGTCATCGCCGGAGATCAGTAAGGTCGAAATTCTCGGCGTGCCAGATGAAGAAATTCACGTCGAAATTACCCAGCAAGATTTGCAACGCTACGATCTGACGCTGGCGCAAGTTGCGGCGCACATCAGCGATAATGCCTTGGAGCAAAGCGCCGGTGAGGTGAAGTCGCCCGGTGGCGACATTCTGGTCACCTTGGATGACAAAGCCTATTGGGCGCAGGATTTTCGCCAACTGCCATTAATAGCCGACGCCTCGGGCGTACAGTTGCAGTTGGGGGACATTGCGCACGTGCGCGAAGGTTTTGGCGACAGCAATCGCCAGGTGACCTACAACGGCCAGACCTCTCTGCGGTTTGATATTTATCGTGCGGAAAACCAAACACCATTGACGGTGGTGGAAGCAGCGCATGAAAAGCTGGCGCAGATTCGCATGAGCCTGCCTCCGGGCGTGGAATTGTTGGTGACGGATGACGATGGCAAGACCTACCGCGAACGGGTTGGCTTGTTGTTAAAAAATGCCGCCATTGGCCTCTTATTGGTGTTAGTGCTGCTGAGTTTGTTTTTGGAATATCGGCTGGCTTTTTGGGTGACGATGGGCATTCCCACCGCTTTTTTAGGTGCGCTATTGCTGCTGCCGGCGGCGGATATTTCCATCAATATGATTTCCATGTTCGCCTTTATTGTCGCTTTGGGTATCGTTGTTGATGACGCCATTATTGCCGGTGAAAATATATACGAACACATGCAGCGCGGCGTACCTTTTATGGATGCAGCGGTGCAGGGCGCACGCGAAGTGGCTATGCCGTTGGCGTTTGCCATTTTGACCAATATTGCCGCGTTTTTACCCCTGTTAGCCTTGCCTGGTTTTATGGGAAAACTATTTATTGCCATTCCTGTGGTGGTGATTTGCTGCTTTTTAATTTCCTGGCTGGAAGCGTTGTTCATCTTGCCCACGCACCTTGGCAATCTGAAGCAGCAACCAAGTTCGGCCATTGGGCGACGCTTGGATGCCGCGCAGGAAAAAGTCGATCAACGTCTGCATCGCTTTATCGAAAACGTTTACAAACCGCTGCTGTACCGTTGTTTGCAAGCGCCGCTGTTGACCCTGTGTGTGGCCATCTCCATTGCCATGATTGTGTTGGCAGTGCCGGCCAGCGGGCGCATGGGCTTTAGCATGTTTCCGCGCTTGGAAGGCGAGTTTGCGGTGGCTACCATCGAGCTTTACCCCAATGCGCCGTTGGCACAGGCGCAGCAAATGCGTCAGCTGCTGGAGCAACGCTTGGACGAAGTAGTGGCGCCGCTGGAAGCGAACGGCGATGAATTTGTGCTCAGTGTCGAAGGGCAGATCGAAGGCTCCAGTGTGGAAGTTGAAGCACGCTTGGTGGATTACGACTTGCGCCCCATCAGCGCCGGGGAGCTGGTGATTCGCTGGCGTGAAGCGCTGGGCGAAATTGCCGGCATTCGTAGCCTAACCTTTGATTCTGAGCGCGGCGGCGGTCCGTCCAGTGGGGCTGGCCTGACGGTCGAGCTACGCGGTGCCAGTACCGCCGATCTGGCCGCTGCCAGTGCCGATTTGGCCGCCGCGTTGGCACAAATTGGCGGTGTTGCCGACGTTGCCAACAGCTTTATCAGTGGTACACCGCAGTGGGATGTGTCACTGAATGCCATGGGCCGTGGTTTGGGGTTAAACGCTGACGACGTTGCCCAGCAGGTACGATCAGCGCTCTATGGCGCGCGCGCTTTGCGCCAGCAGCGCGAAAGCAACGAAGTGACGGTACTGGTGCGCTTGCCAGAGCAAGAGCGTCGCTACAGCGCTGACATTGAGCAGTTGATGATTCGCACGCCCGCTGGTGGTTATGTGCCGTTGGTAGAAATCGCGGAATTGGATAAAAGCCGCTCGCCGGCTAGCATCAGCCGCCGCGACGGCCAGCAGATTGTCCGCGTCACCGCCGAGGTGGAGCCACGGGAGCAAATTCCGGCCGTGATGACGGTATTGCAGCAAGACGTGTTTGTGGATCTGCGCTCTAAATACCCGCGTGTGGATTTTGGCTTTCGAGGTCGCCAGGCCGATACCGAAGAGAGCAAGCAAAGTCTGATCGTGTACGGCCTGTTTTCCATGCTGTTGATCTATGTATTGCTGGCGATTCCTTTCCGCAGTTACAGCCAGCCGCTGCTGATTTTGATGGTCATCCCGTTTGGGGCGGTGGGAGCCATGATCGGTCACCTCATGCTGGGATATGGGCTGTCGATCATGAGCATCATGGGGATTGTTGCCCTTGCTGGCGTGGTGGTGAACGACAGTCTGATTTTGGTGACGTACGCCAACCAGCGCCGCCGTGAGGGGGGGCGCTCGGCGCTGGAGGCGGCGGTGGACGCCGGGGTGCGGCGTTTCCGCCCGATCTTGTTAACCACACTGACCACCTTTGGCGGACTGTCGCCGATGGTGTTTGAAACATCGCGCCAAGCGCAATTTATTACGCCGATGGCGGTGTCTCTCGGTTTCGGCATCCTATTCACCACCTTCGTTTGTTTGCTGGTGTTGCCGTCCTTATACGTGCTGCTGGATAAGATTCATGCGGCCATGGGGCGCACCAGCCAGGCAGTACGACCCATCGCAGAGCACTAATTGTTTACTGCTGGCTGAGCTGCTGCTGCAACCACTGTTGAAAGCAG
Source organism: Bacterioplanes sanyensis (assembly GCF_002237535.1). GTDB lineage: Bacteria > Pseudomonadota > Gammaproteobacteria > Pseudomonadales > Oceanobacteraceae > Bacterioplanes > Bacterioplanes sanyensis_A. Next base: position 3,518,517 of record NZ_CP022530.1, on the reverse strand, counting down.
CGCTCAGCCGCTGAGCGCTGTGCTCGACCGACCAGCCACCAATCCGCAGCCGGCAACGATTGCTGGCAAATTGGTTGCAGCAAACCCAGCTGAAGTTGCTGTTGAATCAACAGTTCGCTGACCAGCAATGCGCCTTGCCCGGCAATGGCCGCTTGGATGGCGTGCGATTCGTCGGAAAAATGCCCGCCCAGCTGATCATCAATTCGATTGCCTAACTCTGAGCGCTGTTGCCACTGTGTCCACTGCGGCATCGGCAACCTGTTGTTGTGCCAGTCGTATCGCAAGGCCGGGATGGGCTGACTCTGCGCCAACAAGGTCGGCGCGGCCACGGCAACAAAACGATCGGCACACAACCAATGCCCATCATGGTTGTGTTCACTGCAGCGAATGGCCATGTCCACTGTGCCTTGCTGTGGCTCACTCAGATGGAGCTGGCTGTGAATGCGAATGTCCCATTGTGGGTATTGCTGTTGCCAATCGGCTAAGCGTGGAATTAACCAGTGACTGGCAAACGCTGGGGTGCAGGCAATGGTCAGCGCTTGTGTTTGCTGAAACACGCTTTGCAGTGCCTGTTGCAGCGCATGCAACGGTTGATCGATGGCGGCCAGCAGTGCCTGACCATCGCTGCTGAGGCGTAACTGGCGTGGTTGGCGCTCAAATAACGACCGTCCCAACTGCGATTCAAGCTGGCGCATGCGGTGACTGACCGCTGTGGGCGTCACTTTGTGCTGCTCTGCCGCGCTGCGAAAGCTCAAGCTGCGCGCTGCACTGGCGAACACTTGCAAGGTGTCGAGGGAAAGCGAAGACAGTGTGGTGTTGCTTGTCTTATGCATGAGTTTTTCTCATCTATGGTCGAGAATAAGTCGCTTTGGCGCGATTTTAAGGGCGTCTATCTTAGCAGGCCTGAACAAAACTCACCTGTTAGGAGTGGCAATGCCAACTTTATTGCACCTAGATTCCAGCGCCCGGCCGGGCTACTCAGACCATCAGGCTCATGGCTCGCATTCGCGCCGTTTAACCCGTCAACTGGTTGAGCGCGTGTTGCAGCGGCAGCCGGATACCAAGGTCGTTTACCGCGACATCGGCGCCAACCCGCCTCCGCCAGTGACCGGAGATTGGATTCACGCGGCGTTTACGCCTGCACAGAAGCGGCAAGATTGGATGCACGATGCCTTAGCGTTAAGCGACGAGCTGGTGGCTGAGCTAAAACGAGCCGATGCCATTGTGATGGGGGTGCCAATGTACAACTTTGGCCCGCCCGCTGGCTTTAAGGCCTACCTAGATAACATTGTCCGGGTGGGTTTGACCTTTGGCTTTGATCGCTCACGCAGCGGTGAGCCTTATTGGCCGCTGCTGTCGGAGTTGGGTCAAAAGGTGGTGCTGGTGTCCTCGCGCGGGGACTATGGCTACGACGACGCTGAGCGCATTCAACATTGGAATCACGTAGAACCGGCGGTGGAGGCAGCACTGCGCTACATCGGCATTACGAACATTGAACGTGTCAGTGTTGAGTACGATGAGTTCGCCGATGAACGCCTGCAGCAGTCCTTGCGGCAAGCGGAGCAGCGCATTGATCAGCAGCTGGGTCCTTGGCTGGTAACGCGTTAAAAATACAGCAGCGCCACGGTCACCGTGGCGCTCGTTTATTCGCCTTGTTCGCGCTGATACTCGTGTTCTAAGTCGTCGGTGTAGCCTTTAGGAGGTGGTGTCCAACCACGCTCTGAGCGGCTATGGCGATCATGCGGATCATCTTGCATGGCCTGCGAAATACTGGCTTCCATCTGTAAAAATAGTTCGGTGTATTCTTTGCTGAGTTTCTTTTCTTCGGTCTGCGCTTTCCAAGCATCAAATAATTGTTGCGAGTGCTGTTGCTCGCGATTAACAAAGGCGCGTTTCAGTTGCTCGGCGCGAAACGGATGAATGCCCAGCGATGTCAGGGCTTCGCCGCCCAAGTGCAGTGCCGAGTGGTAGGTTTCACTGACCACCCAGTCTGCACCGGCATCTTTGAGTGCAAAGAAATGCGGACGATCAAACGCGCGCACCAGAACGCGAACATTAGGGTAGGTGTGTTTGACATAGTGAGTCAGTTCGACCGCAACATCGCGCTGATCGATGGCAATCACGAATATGCTGGCGTCTTCGATGCCCGCGGTGTGCAGCAAGTCGGGGCGGCTGGCGTCGCCAAAGTAGCTTTTTATTTTGACTCGGCGAACGTTTTCTACCTGGGTTAATTCATGATCGAGCACCACCGTCGAAAACCCGTTGGCGCGCAATAAGCGGCTGACGATTTGGCCAAAGCGACCGATGCCGGCAATGATGACCTTGCCTTGCTCGTCAATCACATCGGCGTCACGCTGATTGGAGGCGCGCCGGTACAGCGGCAAAATCAATTTATCAAATGCGATAAACAGTGCTGGCGTTAAAAACATCGACAGCGCCACCACCATCGACAGTAATTGCGCCAACTCAGGCGGCAAAACATGGCTTTGCACGCTGTAAGACAGCAGCACAAAACCGAACTCTCCAGCTTGCGCCAAGCTCAATGTAAACAACCAGCCGTTGCTGTCCTTAATGTGAAACATCTTTGCCAATGCCAGCAAAATGGCCGCCTTGCCGGCCATCACCGCGATGGTCATGATGACAAGAGTGCTGGCGTGTTGTTGCAGTAATTCGAAGCTGATACCAGCGCCGACAGTAATAAAAAACAGCCCCAGTAATAGGCCTTTAAATGGCTCAATATTGCTTTCCAGCTCGTGGCGGAATTCGGAGTTGGCCAGCACCACGCCGGCCAAGAATGCCCCCAGTGCCGGAGACAAACCCACCACGCTCATCAATGCGGCAATGCCAATGACCAGCATTAATGCGGTGGCGGTGAAGACCTCTCGTAGCCCGGAGTTCACCACGTATTTAAACAGTGGGCGGCTGAGAAAATGACCGCCCACCACAACAAAGGCGATGGCTCCCATCACTACTAACGTGTGCGCCCAGGCGGGTAAATCTGCGACCAAAGACAAGGTATGGTGGTGATCGTCACTGCTGGTGTTTTGTGCCACTAACTCGGGCAGTGCCAGCAGCGGAATCAATGCCAGTATTGGAATGACGGCAATGTCTTGAAACAGCAGCACTGAAAATGCACTGCGCCCGCCCTCTGTTTTGCTGAGCCCTTTTTCTTGCAGGGTTTGCAGCACGATGGCGGTGGACGACAGCGCAAAAATTAAGCCGATGGCAAGTGCCACGCTCCAGCTTTGTCCGGCGACGCTGGCGATGCCCATCACCACCAGTGTGGTCAAACCGACTTGCAGGCCGCCAAGGCCGAACAGCTTGCTGCGCATTTGCCACAAGCTGTGTGGCTCCAACTCCATGCCCACTAAAAACAGCATCATAACCACACCAAACTCGGCGAAGTGCTGAATGGTGACGGTCTCTTGTCCGACCAAACCAGTAATTGGGCCAATCACGACCCCGGCGACCAAATAGCCAAGTACCGACCCTAGCCCCAAGCGTTTGGCCAGCGGCACTGCAATCACGGCGGCAATTAAATAAATAAACGCCTGAATAAAATATTCGGTCATGCGCTGCGCTCCTGCCAAAACTGATTAAACGTGGCGTAGGGCGCGGCTGCGTCGAGGTCGATTTGGCCCGCTACGATGTCGTCCAGTATCTGCGTCCAGGTTTGTTGGTGTTGCTGGGCGCGGCCATCGTCGGCGGCGGTGCGCGAACTGAACAAGGCAAACGGCGGCAGATAGCGCATGTGCGTCAAATTGGCGGTTTGCTCCAACGGCTGCAATAGCTCGCGAATGGTGAAATGATTGTAGCCTTCATGCTGGTAGCCTTTTTCACTGCCACCAGCGGATAGGGCACAAAAAAAGTGTTTGTCTTTTAATGCCAACCCTTGTGAACCGTAAGCGAAGTTATGTTCCAACACCAGATCTTGCCACTCCTTGAGCAGCGCTGGGGTTGAATACCAATACAGTGGGAACATAAACACAATCACATCATGATCCAGCAGCTGTTGCTGCTCTGCACTGATGTCGATGTTGAACGTCGGGTAACGAGCGTAGAGATCGACGGCAGTGACCCCCGGGCGATTGAGTGACGCCTTAAACAGCGGCGTATTAATCTCCGAGCGATGTTGAGCGGGGTGGGCAAATAAAATTAAAACGCGTCGCATGCAAAGCCATCGTTAACTGAATATCAGCAGAATAGAAGGGTTTTCTATTCTGCGCTGCAGCGTCAAACGGTACTGCCTAATGCAAACAAGTGCCAGTGGCGTCTGCAGGGATTATTGGGGGAGCCTGTGTTTTTCGGGCGATAACCGTTTCATCGGTCATCTTCTAGACTGGATGGCACCCAATCTGATCAGGATGTCGAGTATGACCATAACACTTCACCCAGGAGAGGCGTTTCCAGAGATGACTCTCGCCGATCTGCAAGGCACGCAGCGTTCATTGCACCAGCCACTAGGGGAGTGCGATTGGCAGATGTTGGTGGTTTATCGCGGCCGCCACTGCCCGTTGTGCACACGCTTTTTAAATGAGTTGAGCGAATATCGCTCGCGCTTGCAGGCCATCGGCATTGATTTGCTGGCCGTTTCCGGCGATAGCGACGCACAGCTGCGTGATCATATGGAGCGTTTGCAAGTGAATTTCCCGCTGCTGTACGGCCTGACGGTCGCTCAGATGCAACGTTTGGGATTATTCATTTCTCACCCGCGCTCAGAACAGGAAACCGACCATCCTTTTGCCGAACCGGGGCTGTTTATTATCAATCAGCAAGGTAATTTGCAGGTGGTGGACTTGTCCAACAACCCGTTTGTGCGACCCAATCTGGAAAGTTTGGTATCAGGGTTGGAGTGGATACGCAGTAACGATTATCCGATTCGCGGCACGTATCAATAAGCTGGCAGAGACTTCGATCTGACAAAAGTCTCGCGCATAAAAAAGCCAGCGCCGACCATGGGTCGACGCTGGCCGAAAGCTTTTGCAGGCGCTTACAGACCGTAGCCTTGCACCATATCACTGATGGTACCGTTGGACTTCAGCGTGCGGAACGCCTCTTTAATGCGATCCAGAACGCGTGGGTCGGTCTCTGGGTTCATGCCGAGGTACAGATCCATGCGCTCAAACTCGAGCACCGGCACCATGTCGACAATGTCGAATGCATCGGCTGCCACGTATGGGCCAGACAGGCGGTCGGAGATCCACAGGTCAATTTGCCCCAGCTCCAAACGGCGTGGGTTAAAGCGATCATTACTGATCGACGAAATATTGAGCCCCATTTTTTGCAGCTTTTCTGTCATTGCATCACCGTCGTAGCCACCGATGGTGTACTTTTTCGCCTCTTCCAGACTTTTGACTTTGATGTCGGAGCCAGGTGCAGCAAACAAGGTCCAGCGCAATGAGGTCAGTGGGCCAACCATTTCAAATTGCTTGTCGCGCTCTTCATTGCGCGCCATGCAAAACAAACCGTGGTTCGGTTTTTGGCTAGCGCGGCTGAGGCCGGCAGACCAGTTGCGTAAACGCATTTCGAACTTCACCTCGGCGCGATTCATGATCGCTTCCACCAGATCGGTACACAGGCCCATGATGTCGTCGGCACTGTGCGCGAATGGTTCTGAGTTTGAGGTCATGTTGTACGGCGGAAACTGCTCTGTATACAGACGTACCTTGGGCATTTCAGCCGCCCAGATCGGTTGCATGGTCAGCACCAGCGCCAGGCTGGCGAGAATGCGGCAAGTGAGGGTCATAGCAGATCTCTCTTGGTTAGGTTACCGACAGTGTAGAAAAGACACAGGATTTTGCGCTGATCTGCATCATCGGTAAGCGATTACAGTAGTTGGGCGGCGATAATGCCGACACCCGATGAACCCACCAGCAGCAACCCGAGGTTACCGCCTTTTACCTGATAGCTGGCGTCTGGGTGACGCTGCCGACTCAGATAAACCATGATGGCGGGCAGGAGCAATGCCAGCACCGCAAGGGCGATGGCAGCGTACCCCAGAGCAGCGATAAAGCCCTCCGGGTAATAAAGAGCAAATAACAGTGGTGGAATAAAAGTTATCAGGCCGACTTGTACCCGACCAAAGCGTTTATTGTGTGATTTGAATGTGTCGGCCAGGAAGTCAAACAGCCCCAGGCTAACGCCCAGAAATGAGGTCGCTAGGGCCAGGTCAGCGAACCAAGAGATGCCGCTGGCAACGCTTGGCTGTGCAATGACGTTGCGGATGGCCTGCATAAATGCCGGCAGTGATTCGCTGCGCTGCAGTTCATCGGCGCCCAATGTGCCGAAGCTGGCCAGTTGCCACAACAAGTACACCAGCAGTGGCAAACTGGAGCCAAACAACAGGGCGATGCGCACCTTAGCAACGTCCAGATCCAGATAGCGCACCACCGAAGGAATGCTGCTGTGAAAGCCGAATGAGGTAAATACGACGGGAATAGCCGCCAGCAATAAGCCTTGCTGCAGCGGCTGATCAATCAAGTTAGCAGCGCGAATATGAGGGGTGATCAAAACCAGCGACACCAACAGGGCGGCGATTTTCAGCGCAAATAGTCCGCGGTTGATGATGTCCACCTGGCGTGTGCCAAGAACCACCACCGTTGCCACCAGCACCGTAAAGGTCAGAGTACCACTGAACTCGGGCGTATTGGGCAGCCATTGCTGTAGGCTGTATTGCATCTGACTGCCGCCGCCTGCGATGTAGGCCGCGCACAAGCTGTAGAGCAAAAACAGCACCGACGCTGACGCCAGCCATTGGCCTTTTTTACCCAGAAACTGATGAGCCAGGCGGTTCATGGTGGCATCGGCACTGGCGTGCTGGTGCAGTTCCAGCATTAATAGTGCGGTGTACGTCATTAAGGCCCACATCACCACTAACAATACACTGGCACTGATAATGCCCAACCCGGCGGAGGCCAATGGCAACGCCAACATGCCGGCGCCAATGGTGGTGCCAGCGATGATCAGTGCGCTGCCGATGACTCGGCTACGGTTAGCGGGGGCTGTCATAGAGCGGACCTTAAACAAAAGCGCGCGATATTAATGATTTTGTCATTGCTTGTCATTACCGCTTGTCGGGTCAGTCAGCTTTCGTCGTTGGCTTTGTGACAAGCGCCGTTGACAGTGATCGCGAAGGCCGACACAGCGCACTTGAGGCTGTGTATCGGTACTGCAAATACAGTGCGTCTGGTTATCTGATTAATAGAACGTTCTATGGCAAAAAATTCGGTTTTTAATCGCTTCAGGCGAAGTAAACTGCTATCGAATGGGTGGCGTTTTTACGCCTACGACAGTGTCCGTCATCTTTGCGTCTGAAAGAGGTTTTTATGGAATGGCAGTTGGTGCTGGTGGCCGTGGCCGGTGTGTGGCTGACAGGTGTGGCCAAATCCGGCTTCGCAGGCGGTATCGGCGTGGTAGCCGTGCCAATGATGGCGCCCTTTATTGGTGGTGAAGCGGCCATTGGGTTGCTGTTGCCGATATTGCTGTGGATGGACGGGCAAACGGTGTGGGGGTATCGCCGGCAGCTGCGCTGGGCGTTAGTGAAGCCTTTGGTACCGGGCATTGTGTGCGGCATTTTACTCGGCACTCTGTTGCTGGGCCGTACCGACGAGGCCAGCATTCAGCTGCTGATCGGCTTGATGGGCTTTTGGGTGTTGGCACAGCGTTTTATTCCGGCGTTGCAAGCCAATATCGCGCGTCTTGCCGGTGATGACGCACAGACGCCGGTTTACGGAGTGTTAGCCGGCCTGGGCAGTACTCTGGCACACGCCGGTGCGGCGCCGTTGCAGGCGCACTTTTTATTGCAGCAGCAAGATCGTTTGAGTTTTTTGGCGCAAGTCGCGGCGACGGTGGCGTTGATGAATGCACTCAAACTTATCCCATACGGCGCCTTGGGGTTGTTGCACATCAGTGCCAGCTGGCTGTTATTGCTGCTGTTGCCAGTCGCTTGGTTTGGCGTGGTGAGTGGCCGCTGGCTGGCTGAGCGTATCGATGGCAATGCATTCTTTAGGGTTATGATGGTGCTGCTGGCGCTAAATTCCAGCTGGCTGGTGTGGCAGGGGTTAACGAGCTAACCCCTGGCGCTTTTTCTGACCGATAAAGCCGTGTAACTGGCGGCCTTAGTCAGTTGGCCGCGATCAGAGACTCTAGCTCTTCGAAATGCTCAACGATGCGGTCGTTGTAGCTCACCACCAAGAACGGCACGGTGTTTTCGTTGTAGTTGCGCACCGAGCGCTCCATAAACTGCCATTTGGCGGCGATGTCCGCCATAATCTGCCGCGCTTTGTCGGTGTTGATCATGGCATCCAGCTCTTCTAACTCGGTTTGAAACTGCTCGGCCATGTTTTCTAGGCTGCGCCCCTGATAGCCCATAAACACTTGGCCCAAATTGCTGGTGCCGCGAGCCGAGTACTGGGAGGTGATTTCTTCCATCAACAGCGCCAGATCGCGGCTTTTTTGCACCAGCTGGCTGGGCTCAATGTTGCTACGCTGGCGCAGGGCGACGTAGGCTTTGGACGCCAGCTCAACTAAGGCGACGTTGAGTTTGCCCATCTCGTCCACCAAGCGCACATTGGGGTAGCCGCGGTTGCGCATGTCGGAGCGGTTTTCTTCCATCAGTTGGCTGAACTCTTGCCACTTGGCGTCAATGGCTTCCACTTCCTGGCGAATGCCATTGGCAGGCGACAGTTGCTCGGCGCTGGTCAGGGCATCGTTGAAGCGTTGCATGCTGCGGGTGATGCGGCGATCGTATTTGCCGTCGGCATCCAGGCCCGAGAACATATAAAAGTTGGTGACGGCATTGGTGGATGCCAGGCGCATGTGTTGCAGGTCGAGCATCAGTTGTTGGGGCGTTGCGAAAGCCGAACTGCTGATAGCGGACAGAAGCAATGCGAACAGAAAGTGCGTTAGTGACTTCATGGCAATTCTTCTTGTTGTTTTTGTTATGTCCTGACGAGTGTATGGCAACGACGCGGTTTGCCCTATGCCTGTTTACAAACGGTAACAAAAAAGCGGGTTATCCAATGTCAGCTTGTGTCGTCTTTTTTAATGAATGGATGGCGATGTCGAGGACCGTAGAAGACGGGAGCAGGGCAGGTAAAAACTCGTAGTGGTCATCTATTGACTTTCCCCGCTGTTTCCACGATTGTGTCTCACTCAGTTTCAAACGCTCGTATGAATTGTTCGTTTCGTGAGCAAGAGTGTTGTTAGGATGGTGCTGTCGTACTTTGCAGCGCCCGAGGCAGAATGCTGATGTTGTGTCTTATAAAGCATCAGTCAAAAGCTAACCACCATGTGGAGAACAGTTGATGATTTACGAAGGTAAAGCCATCACGGTAAATCTGATCGAAGGCGGCATAGCCGAACTGAAATTCGATCTGCAAGACGATTCAGTCAACAAATTTAACCGCGTTACTTTAGAAGACCTGCAAGCCGCTGTTGCTGCTGTGCAAGGCAACGCTGACGTTAAAGGTGTACTGGTTACTTCCGGCAAAGACGTGTTCATCGTCGGTGCAGACATCACTGAATTTGGCGAAGCATTCAAAAACAGCGAAGAAGAAATCGCTGCTTGGGTGGCGGAAGCCAACGTCGTCTTCAACGCCATCGAAGACCTGCCAGTGCCGACTCTGACTGCGATCAAGGGCATCGCTCTGGGTGGTGGTTTCGAAATGTGTCTGTCTACCGACCTGCGTGTCATGTCGGAAGCGGCCAAAGTCGGTCTGCCAGAAGTGAAACTGGGCTTGATGCCTGGCTTCGGCGGTACCGTGCGTCTGCCTCGCGTAATCGGTGCGGACAACGCCATTGAGTGGATCTGCATGGGCGGCGAAAACAAGCCAGAAAAAGCCCTGAAAGACGGTGCGGTGGATGCAGTGATTGCTGCAGACAAGCTGCGCGAGCAGTCCATTGCCATGCTGCAATCTGCCATCAACGGTGAGATTAACTGGCAAGCGCGTCGCGAAGAGAAGAAAAGCAAGCTCAAGCTGAACGCGATGGAGCAGATGATGGTGTTTGAAACCGCGAAAGGTTTCGTTGCCGGTCAGACCAAAGGTCACTACCCTGCGCCGATTCAAGCGATCAAGAGCATGCAAAAAGCAGCTAACTTCGATCGTGATAAAGCGCTGGACGTGGAAGCCAAAGGCTTCGCCAAGCTGGCTAAAACCTCTGAAAGCAACGCCTTAATCGGTCTGTTTATCAACGATCAGTTGCTGAAGAAAAAAGCCAAGGATTACGACAAGCAAGCCAAAGACACCAACAAAGCGGCAGTATTGGGCGCTGGTATCATGGGTGGCGGTATTGCTTATCAGTCGGCGCTGAAAGGCACGCCGATCCTGATGAAAGACATCAACGAAGCAGGCATCCAGCTGGGTCTGGATGAGGCCAACAAGCTGCTGGCCAAGCGCGTTGAGAAGAAGAAAATGAAAGCAGCGAAAATGGGTGAAGCACTGAACCGCATCCGCCCAACGCTGAGCTACGGTGACTTCGGTGATGTCGATACCGTAGTAGAAGCCGTGGTTGAAAACCCGAAAGTCAAGAAAATGGTGTTGGCTGAGCTGGAAGACCAGGTGAGCGAAGACACCATCATCACCTCGAACACCTCGACCATCTCCATCGACCTGCTGGCTGAAGACCTGAAGCGCCCAGAAAACTTCTTGGGTATGCACTTCTTCAACCCAGTGCACATGATGCCGCTGGTGGAAGTGATCCGTGGTAAGAAGACCTCTGAAGAAGCGGTCGCTACTGTGGTGTCTTACGCCAAGAAAATGGGCAAAACGCCAATCGTCGTTAACGACTGCCCAGGCTTCTTGGTGAACCGCGTGTTGTTCCCATACTTTGCAGGCTTTGCTGGTCTGGTTAATCACGGTGCTGACTTCCAGAAAGTCGACAAAGTGATGGAGAAGTTTGGCTTCCCAATGGGTCCTGCTTACCTGCTGGACGTTGTGGGTATCGATACTGGTCACCACGCCAACGAAGTGATGGCGGAAGGTTTCCCAGACCGTATGAAAGCTGACTTCAAGACCGCCATGGACGTGATGTACGAATTAGAGCGTTACGGTCAGAAGAACAGCAAAGGTTTCTACGTGTATGAAACCGATAAGAAAGGCAAGCCGAAGAAAGTCGTCGATGAGGCGGTTTACGACCTGCTGAAGCCAATCGTGGCAGAAACCCGCGAGTTCACTGATGAAGAAATCATCGAGCGCATGATGATCCCAATGTGCATCGAAGTGGCGCGCTGTATCGAAGAAGGCATTGTTGATACACCAAACGAAGCCGACATGGGCTTGATCTTTGGTATAGGTTTCCCTCCATTCCGTGGCGGTGCGTGCCGTTACATGGATTCCGTTGGCATGGCGAAGTTTGTTGAGATTTGCGACAAGTACGCTGAGCTGGGCAACCTGTACAAACCTACCGATCGCATGCGTGAAATGGCAGCGAACGGCGAAAGCTACTTCGGTTAATAGGCGCACTAGGAGAATTTCACTATGTCTTACAATCCAAAAGACGTTGTTGTTGTGGATGCAGTGCGCTCACCAATGGGTCGTTCCAAAGGTGGCGTATTCCGCAATGTTCGTGCAGAAACCATTTCTGCCAACCTGATCAACGCGCTGTTTGAGCGCAACCCAGACGTTAACCCGGCTCTGGTCGAAGACATCATCTGGGGCTGTGTTAACCAGACCTTAGAGCAAGGCTTTAACGTCGCGCGTCAAATCGGTCTGATGACCGTAGTGCCTAAAGAAGCGGGCGCTTTGACGGTTAACCGTCTGTGTGGTTCTGCTATGTCTGCGATTCACACCGCAGCGCAAGCCATTCAAACCGGTAACGGTGATGTGTTTGTGGTCGGTGGTGTTGAACACATGGGCCACGTCAACATGCAACATGGCTTTGACCACAACCCAGAAGCCTCTAAGTATTCTGCCAAAGCGTCCAACATGATGGGCCTGACGGCAGAAATGCTGGGCAAGATGCACGGTATCACTCGTGAGCAAATGGATCAGTTTGCTGCGCGTTCACACCGTCGTGCCCACCAGGCGACTCTGGATGGCAAGTTCAAGAACGAAATCGTGCCTATGTATGGCCACGATGCCGATGGTAAAGAGATTCTGGTGACGGAAGACGAAACCATTCGTCCAGAAACCACAGCTGAAAGCTTGAGCAATCTGCGCCCTGCGTTCGATCCAAAGAACGGTACCGTAACTGCAGGTACCTCTTCTCAGATCACCGACGGTGGTTCTGCCATGCTGCTGATGAGCTACGAGAAAGCTCAAGAACTGGGTCTGAAGCCGCGCGCTCGCATCCTGGGCATGGCTGTTGCTGGTGTTGATGCCGCTATCATGGGCTACGGTCCTGTGCCGGCGACCAAAAAAGCACTGCAGCGTGCTGGCTTGGAAACCACCGACATCGATTACTGGGAACTGAACGAAGCCTTTGCTGCTCAGTCTCTGCCATGTGTTAAAGATCTGAAGCTGAAAGACATTGCTGAAGATCGCGTTAACATTCATGGTGGTGCGATTGCGCTGGGTCACCCTCTGGGTTGCTCTGGTGCACGTATCTCGACCACGCTGATCAACGTTCTGGAGCAACAGGACGCGAAATACGGCGTATCGACCATGTGCATTGGTCTGGGTCAGGGCATCGCGACCGTGTGGGAACGCATGTAATCTGCTCCACCAGTGACACCAAAAGCCCGGCTTAGCCGGGCTTTTTTTATGCGCCTAAGAGCTGCTTGGCTAAGCAAAATATGTCTTGGGTGTCGACCTCTTTATTTTTAATCCTATACTGATTTCCGTGCTTCATTCGGATATTGGCATTGTTGTAATGGCGAATCGGCCCGTGCTGGAGTCGTTTTGCGCGTAACTGATGGGCTGTGTCTAGGAATGTGCCGAACAATATACGGCGCTGTTTTTGGCGCTGGCTGGACCTGCTAAATAATTGCTGGTTTAGTCTAAGGCAGTCATATCAATGATAAGAGCAATAGTATGATAAACGGTAAAATGCTGCGTGAGCAGCCATCTTTGGGTTCTACGCGAAATAAGTTGTGGTTTTTACTGCCATCATTGTGCGGGATATTTCTATTTATGATGCCGTATCCTACTGAGGGTGGTTTTACTATCCCGGTGGCGATATTGGCGTCTCATTTTAAAAGTGTATTAGCGCCGGTAATGGCGGAGTTATTGTTATCTCTGGTGGTGGCGTCGGCGCTGGCGACGGCGGTATTTCGTTGGCTGATTCCAAATGTCGAGCTGCCGTCATTCTGGAATGATTTATTACGCCCAACGCATTTCTGGAGTGCGGTACGAGTGGTTGGTGCGGCTTTGGTGTTAATGGTGTATTTCCAATTAGGCAGCGAAGCCATTTATTCATCCAATACCGGAGGACTGCTGTTTGGCGATTTAATGCCATCCTTGCTGGCGGTATTTGTTTTTGCCGGATTATTTTTGCCACTGTTGTTGAACTTTGGCTTGCTGGAGCTGATGAGTACCTTGCTGACCCCCATTATGCGTCCGGTGTTCCGTTTGCCTGGTCGCAGCGCCATTGATTGTGGTGCGTCTTGGTTGGGCGACGGCAGTGTTGGTATCTTGATGACCAGCCGCCAATACGACCAAGGGTTTTATACCCAGCGTGAAGCGGCGATCATTGGTACCTCGTTTTCGCTGGTGTCGATTTCTTTTACCTTGGTGGTCTTAGCGCAAGTAAAACTGGAACATTTAATTTTCCCATTTTATGCCACCATCAGCGTTGCCGGCATTATTGCCGCCATTGTGATGGCCCGCATCCCACCATTATCGCGTAAGTCCGACAGCTTGGTGGATGGCACTGAGCCAAGAGCAGACCGTGATCACGTACCCGAAGGTGATACGCCGTTGAGCTATGGTTTTGCCCAAGCGTTGGTGAAGGTGTCCACCATGGACAGTCCAACCCAGCAAATCAAACAAGGCTTGCACAATGCGCTGGAAATGGTGCTGGGTTTGCTGCCAGTGGTGATGGCGCTGGGTACGGCCGCGTTGATTGTCGCCGAGTATACGCCGTTGTTTGACTGGTTGGGTAAACCTTTTATTCCGTTGTTGCAGCTGTTGAATATCCCAGAGGCGGTTGAAGCATCGCGTACCATCTTGGTCGGTTTTGCCGATATGTTTTTGCCCGCTATTCTGGCGGCTGATATCAGCAGTGATAAAACGCGTTTTATTATTGCAGCCTTGTCGGTGACGCAGTTGATCTATATGTCGGAAGTTGGAGCGCTATTGCTGGGCAGTCGTATTCCGGTGAACTTCTTCGACATGGTGATTATCTTTATCTTGCGTACCCTGATTACCTTGCCAGTAATTGCGCTGATGGCGCACTGGTTGCTCTAAGCTAAAAAAGCCCCGCGACGGCGGGGCTTTTTTATTGCGCTGGATGTGTGTTCAGCGGATGGCAACACCGACGTTGAGTTGTTCAAACCAGTCGAAAAATTCTTTGGCGTGCTGTTTGCGAAATAGGCGGCCATGTTGCGGCGCCATAATATCGATATCCAATTGCCGCACCCGTCGCAGCCAGTGATCCTTGGCGTCGTTGGATGGCATCCAGCGTTGATGAAAACCTTTCATAAAGCCACTATGTTGCGTCATATCCTCAACCCACAAGGGCGGTTCGCCTGGCTCCAGCGCAGCGCCAACATCGCCGCTCATTAATATTTTTGCCTTCGGGTCATAGACGTGAAAGTTACCCGACGAATGCAGGTAATGAGCGGGTACAAATTGCAGTTGAATGCGGCCTACGGTGAGGTTTAAGCCTTCATCGGCGATGGCGCAGAACTGAATGCGCTCCATGCCAAAGTGGCGGATAAATCCTTCCCACAGCCAAGGTGCGTATAAGCTGGCATTCGGCAGCGCCTGATCCCAAAGGCCCAAAGAGGAGATGATGTCTGGGTCTTGATGCGAAGCAAATAAATAGCGAATGTTTTCGGCAGGAACAAACTTCAATACGGCGGACAACATGGGGGCGAATAATTCAATGCCGCCTGGGTCTAGGATAATCGCTTCTTCACCGCTGATGATTAAATACTGGTTAGTATCAATAATGCCTTCGGTTTTGTCTGGGTCGCGACCGAACATAATCCAGCGATGGTCACCGTGTTCGTAAATGGTGGTGGCTAACATAAGCGTTCCTTGTATTTAGCGCAGACTCAACAGCAAGCGGGCTTGGCTCAGGTGCTGGCGAATGCGATCAGCGGTGGCGCTGATGCTTTCGGCAATGACTTCCAACTGGTAGCGAAACTCTTCCGCCGATGCCGCTTCGACTTTACTGGACGTGGCGATCAAATTGGCGGTGCGAATGTGTTTGTCGCTTTCATCCAGCTCTTGTTCTAACAACCGCAGGCCGCGGCGAAGCTTTTCCGACAGTTGCTCGCTGCGTTGGCGGCAATCGCGTTGACCAGAGAGCAACGATTGGCAGAACTCGCTTTGCTGTTGCATCACCCAGTTGACCTTGTTGTCCGCCATGGTTGCTCGCCACAGGGCGACGGCGTGCTGCGAGACTTGCTCAGACAGCTGGTTGATGTATTGCGACTGTCGAATGATGTCGCTGGCGAGTTCATCGATAAACTGAGTGATGGCGCGAAAACCAACGGTTTTTGAGCCTGCACGAACGGCCAGAGCGCGTGCGTTCTTGGCTGTTAATGCCAAACCACGGGCGTGATGTTGGGCCTGATGCAGTTCGGCGGCAATGCTGGCTGCGGTCACAAAAATGGGTATGGTCATGACAACTCCTTAGCCTATGCGCTCAGTATAGGAGCTGCGTCAGGATTGGCTGGCACTCTGACCTACTTCCATGCCGGCCGCATGGGTTCGCAACCAACCGCGAACACGGCGCAGAATCAAACTGTTGCCCGGCTCCACACTGGCTCGTGCGGGCAATTCAATTTGCTGGTACAGATCGCGCTGGCGTCTGCGCATCGCACCGGCGCGGCGAGCATCCTGGTAGTCGAGGCGCGGGCGTAAGTCGGTTAGCAGGTCTAATACGCGGATTTCCAGTTGGCTGACTTGGTCGATTAGAGGGACTTGGCTGTAGGGGTCGTCGAGTGGGTCGATCAGTACCAGCGTATGGCCAGGCTCGCGCGCCCGGGACGATTCCGCCGCAGTGTCCCCGGCCTCGCTGTCGATGGGGCTGGCCAACATGTAATCGGCTGCCCAGCTGGCACTGATGCCATTGGTGAGAATGACCAGATTGTATTGGCCACGCTGTTTTAAGTAGGTCACGGCGGCTTCGATGCGCTCGCGCACACGCTGGCGATATTCATCCGCAGCGTCAACGGCAGCGGTGTCGGCCAGCGGTGCTGGCTCAGCGGCGGGCGCCAGCTCAGGAAGACGCTCCAGTGGTGGCAAGCCTGGCTCATTGTCGGACAGGTCGCTGCTGTCGACGTCACCCTGCAGGCTGATGCCATTGCTGTCGACGGGCTCGCGTTGGGTATCATTATCGGCATCGGCGGCAGCATTGTCGGGCACGCTGTCAGCGGCAGTGTTGTCCGCGTTTGCCTCCTCGGGCGTTTCGTCTGTGACGGCTTGCATGCTGTCAGAGCGCGGTGGTGGTGGTGTGGCCGGCGGAAGCGGCAGCTCAATTGCCAACGTAGCCCAGCCGTATGCGGGCAGATACTCGCGTAAGGGGGCAATCAGCGCCGGCCAATGGCCATGCTGGCCGCGATCATGCAATAGCAAAATGCCGCCTTGCGGGCGGCCACTGCTTTCCGGCAAATACAAGCCGCTGAACGGCTGAGAATTGGCTACCAGTGTTACCACCTCATGTTCCCGGCCCAGGCGTACCATATGCTCGAGAATATCCTGATGACGCTTCAAATGAGTATCTGGCAAGGCGCGTGGCGGCGGCTCGGCATTGCTAGCGGCATTACTGTCGTCGGCGGTCTCCTCCGCAGAGTTGCCAGAGGTGTCTTCAGCAGCGTCGCCGGACTCTGTGTCTGCGCTGTTTTCTGCAGCGGTGGCCGTGTCTTCTTCGGCGTGCACCGTTGGTGTCAGCACGGTAATCGATAGCGGCAGAAGCAAGCTTGCCAGTAGGAGGTTAAATTGTGAGCGGTAGCTGGGCATAAAATGGCTCATAGCGTCAGTTGGGTAAAACAACCGGTTGTATCTGAGATAAGTCATTAAGCAAGCTTCGCGCCGGGTGAAAAGCGCGCGGCGGCTGAGTACAATGCCGCCTTGTTTTCACGATTCGGACTTGGTCAATGACGCCTCCTTTGATTGCTCCATCCATTTTATCCGCTGACTTCGCTCGTCTGGGTGAAGAGGTCGACAACGTACTTGCTGCCGGTGCCGATGTTGTGCACTTCGATGTGATGGACAATCACTACGTGCCGAACCTCACGGTGGGGCCCATGGTATGCAAGGCTCTGCGCAACTATGGCATCACCGCACCGATTGATGTGCACTTGATGGTGAGTCCAGTGGATCGTCTGATCGGTGATTTTGCCGAAGCCGGTGCCAGTTACATCACCTTTCACCCAGAAGCCTCGGATCACGTCGATCGCAGTCTGCAGCTGATTCGCGATGCTGGCTGCAAAGCCGGGCTGGTATTTAACCCAGCGACGCCTTTGCATCACCTCGATTATGTGATGGATAAAGTTGATGTGGTGCTGCTGATGTCGGTGAACCCTGGCTTTGGCGGTCAATCGTTTATTCCGGCAACGTTGGATAAACTGCGCCAGGCGCGCCAGCGCATCGATGCCAGCGGTCGTGACATTCGCCTGGAAATCGATGGCGGGGTAAAGGTCGATAATATCGGCGAAATTGCTGCCGCTGGGGCGGATATGTTCGTGGCCGGATCAGCGATTTTCAACGCGCCGGATTACGCTCAAGTGATCGAGCAGATGCGCCAGGAAATTGCCGCCCATGGCTGAATGGCATGCAAGGGTGTTGGCGCGCTTTACCCCCGAGCTGGTGCTGTTCGATCTGGATGGCACCTTGATCGACAGTGTGCCGGACCTGACCACCGCCATCGATGCTATGTTGCAGCAGCTGGGCCGTGCGCCGGCGGGCCGCGAGCAAGTCAGCCATTGGGTTGGTAACGGTGCCGATGCCTTGGTGCGTCGCGCGCTGACCGCAGGCGATGAGACTGCGGCATGGCTGCTGACCTCTGAACAAGTGGCGCCGGCGCGGCAGGCGTTTGATCAGGCCTATATGCAGGCGTTGCATCACGCGACGGGAGCGTACGACGGGGTGGAAGAGTTCTTGCGCAGCTCACCTGCGCCGATGGTGCTGGTCACCAATAAGCCGCGTGTCTTTACCGAACCCTTGTTGCAATCCCTCGGCTGGCAGCCGTACTTTCAGTTGCTGTTGTGCGGGGACGATCTGGCGCAGAAAAAGCCGCATCCCGCGCCTTTGCTGCATGCCTGTGAGCAGCTGGGTGTGGCGCCGCAACAGGCATTGATGGTGGGAGACTCACGCAACGATGTCGAAGCTGCCAAGGCCGCGTCCATCGCCTGTGCGGCGGTCAGCTACGGCTACAACCACGGCGAGCCAATAGCCGACAGCCAGCCGGATTGGCTGCTGGACGACATTCGACAGTTGCTGGCGCTCTAGGCAAGGAGCGTCGGCTCATTGTTAAGCTTCACAACGGCGGTAACTGGCCATTGCGGGCGAGAAACTGTTGCTCGCGTTGCTGCCATTGCTCGGCTCTGTCTGCTCCCAACCACTGCTGGCGCAGCTGAAAGCGCAGCGCCAACTCGTCGGCGTCTGAGCGCTGTGGGTCTTGTTGCAAGGCAATCAAACGATGCACATGGTCGCGCGTTTCTTGATAGGGCGGTTTGCCAAAACGTTGCTGGTAGGCGTCGATTTGCTGCTGATACCAGTTCAGGCGCTGCTCGCTGGGGGCTTGGCTGGTCTCGATGTACTCCTCGATTCTGTGTTGCAAACGTAAGCGCTCACGCTGCGGCGTAAACAAGGCTTGGCTGACCGTGGCGCCATAAACATCGTCCTGTTGTTGCCAGAAGGCCTCAAAAAACGCCAGTGGCGAGTCGAAGTCTGCCACCGAGTGTTGCTGACTGAACAACTCGAAATCTGCTGGCTCGTGGTATTGCAGCAAGGCGGTGATGTGATCATCGCTGATGGCCCAGTCATGCTGCAGGCGTTTTTGCAACAGCGCGAGGCACACATCATTCTGGGCAGTGTCGTGATGATTGCTGATGTCGTTGTACTGGCGGCGCATCTGACAGTCGGCCAACAGCCGCTGCAAACTCGCTGCTGGTTTGACCAGCCATTGTGATTCTTGCCACAGCAAATGCTCTAATTGTTGCGTTAGCCGCTGCTCAGCGGCGTGCTGGGCAGCGTTGTGCAGCAGGTCTTGCACGCTGTCGTTTTTACTGCGTTGAGGCATATCGCTGTGCGGCGATGACCCAGCTGGATATGACTCAGATGGCGATGATTGCGACTGCGATGACTCGGGCGGTGTCGACGATGCCAGCGGCGCAAACACGACCGCTGGTGCCTGCCACCAGACCAGGCCGACGACAGTCAATCCTAGCAACGGCCAAACGCGGGTTATTGGCACCACTGCATCTCCGTGAGGCTGCCGTAATGGTCACTGTGAGTGTAGTAAGCCAAGTAACGCTGACCATCGTTTGCTAACCACTGCGGCGCCCAAGCACTGGTGATAACTTGCTCTGCACAGCCAGCAGGGCCATTCAATATCAGACTGTAATCAAACCAAGCATAGTCTTTTTCCGCCAGACCATTGGGCCCTGTGTCTTCACAGCAGTCGTCTTTTGGCCAATAGGTGTAACGCAAGCCATCGCGTACTTCAGTGGCTTGCTGGCGAATAAGACCGAGGCTGTTCCACAGTGGATTTTGGGTCACGTCGGCGATGGCACCGGTGTTTTGCAGGTCGGTATTAAAGTCGCCACCAAATACAATGGCCGCCGCTGGGTATTGCTGCTGATGCTGCTCTAGGCGCGCTGCTATCCAGCTGATGGCCTCGTTCATCTGACCGCGACGGGCATTGTCATTGCTGCTGTTGCCGCCCAAGTGCTGAGCGCTGCCATACACCAGGTGGGTATTAAATACGTACACATAACGGCCGTCTTTTTCGACGATGGCGCCAATCACCCCTTTGCCTTTGACGCTGTCGATGCCGCTGCTGGCTTGGTATTTGTGATAGCCCAACTCTTTAATAAAACCGTGCTGAGAAAAGATCATCAGGCCGGAGCAATCCCCTTCGATGTCGCTGCCGTTGCAGTAATTGTCGCCGCCGCCATAACTGACGCTAAAACCGCGCGCGGCAAAATCATCGACTGGGCCGTCTTCGTACATGTCGTCGTAGTCCCAGGCTTCCTGAATCAAAATCACATCGGCGCAGGCGGTGACTTTGCCCAAAGACTGCTCCATTTCATCGCCAAAATCGTACACAAAGCCGACGTTATGAAAAATGTTGTAGGTAGCGCTGGTGAAATCCGCCGGGCTCTGACAGCTGGGGTTGGTGACCCAGGGCGTGGTGAGCTGGGTGTCGAAATATTCCAGTTCGGACACTTGGTTGTACCAAGCAATCGGATGGCTGGCGTAGTAGTCGTCCATCGCTGGCGTTTGCGAGCCTGCCATGGCTTGTTGAGCGATGATCAGCCCGATGGCGCTGAAAAGGGTTATGACATGATTCATGGTGAGCTCCTGTTGTTATTGGTCAATCTTGCACGATGGTTCCATAACGATTGTGCTGCACAGCGAGCCAATCCGGATCACGGCGACGCATTGGCCTGATTAGTGTTAGTCTGTGCGCTTTCTTGTGAGCGCTAACCTGACAACAAAGGATGACAGTGGCATGACAGTGCGGGGCAGAATGATGTGGTGGGCAGGGCTGTTGTTGGCGGCCATGCCGTTGCGGGCCGAGCCTGCGTTTTACGCCGATCTGGCCATTGGCTTGGGGGTGCAAACCATCGACAGCGATACCGGCGGAGAGGACGAAGATCGAGCCGCATTAACGGACGTATTAAAAGCCGGTGGCGGTGTGCAATTGACGTCGTTTTTTTCTGTAGGGGCTGCGTTGTGGATGTACGGCCAAGGCGCTTCTGGTGATGACGATGTCGCCCAGTTCGATGGCGTCAGTGCCGGTGTCGAAGCCACGGCCTATTTGCCATTAAACTATCTGTTTGGTAGCGCGGAAGGCCCTGTGGTTGGCCCGTACGTGCGTTACGCCCATCATTGCTGGGCCGCCACTGTGGTCGGCATCACTCGCCCCTGGGACGACGACGGTTGCTCACCGTTGGTGGCGGCTGGGTTTAGCTTTAAAGCGCAGCGCCGGGCGTCGCTCTACGCCGAATATTCTCGTACTGAATTTGATGAAATTACCTCCGGCAGCATCGTCGCCGGTCTGAAAACAAGGTTTTAATCGTGCTGGACGTTTTTCTCTTGCCGCAAGTCGGCGCGGCGGTGGCGGTATTGGTGGCCGCTATTTTGGTGTTATCGGCGTTGTTGTGGCGCCAGCGCCGGTTTGCCGAGCAGCAACAGCAATCGCTACTGCAGCAGTGCCAGCAAGCACAAATGGCTGCTCAACAGCAGCAGCTCGACGCCCAGCAAGCGCTGCATCAGTCCGAACTGGATTTAGCCCGCGCGCAGGAGCGCAGCGAACAGCTGCAGCAACAGTTGGAGAGCATGCAGCACAGCGCCCAACAGCGACAACAACAACTGGATGAGCTGCAACAGCGTTGGCAAACCAGCCAAACCGAGTTGGCCACCGAGCAAGAAGCGCGGCAACAGCAGCAGCGGGCGATGGAAGACAAGCTGGCATTATTGCAGAGCAATAAAGAAGAGTTGCTGCGCGAATTTGAACGTCTGTCGCAGCAGGTGCTGGAACAAAAAAGTAAACAGTTCAGCGAGCAGCAAAAACAACTGAGCGAGCAAAGCCAGCAGGGCATGACTGCGTTGTTAACGCCGTTTCGTGAGCAGCTAGAGGGGCTGCGCCGCAAGGTCGAAGACGTGCATTTGCACGATGCCAAAGACCGGGCGTCATTGCGCAGTCAAATTGGTGAGCTGCAAAAACTCAACCAGCTGATGAGCAGCGAAGCACAGGCGCTGACCGAAGCATTGCGTGGCAAGCAAAAAGTGCAGGGCAATTGGGGCGAAATGGTGTTGGAAACGGTGTTGGAGCGCTCTGGTTTGCGCGCCGGCATTGAGTACCAGCGCGAGCAAAGCTTGCACGATGAGCAAGGTCAGCGCTTCCGCCCGGATGTTATTATCAACTTGCCCGAGGGCAAACACATTGTGGTGGATGCCAAGGTGTCACTGACGGCCTATGTGGATGCCGTTAATGCCGATACCGACGCCGACCGCGACGCTGCATTAAAGCGCCATATCGATTCTGTGCGACAGCACATTAAAGGCTTGAGTGACAAAGCCTATCAGCAACTGGAAGGCATTAACTCACCCGATTTTGTGTTTTTGTTTATGCCGGTTGAGCCGGCTTTTATGCTCGCTTTTCAGCACGACGAAAAACTGTTTAACGACGCCTTTGAACAGCGCATCGTAGTGGTGACACCGACCACGTTGTTGGCCACCCTGCGTACCGTCGCCAGCTTGTGGGCGATCGAGCGACGTAACCGCAATACGGAAAAAATCGCCGATCAAGCACGCTTGGTGTACGAAAAAGTCGTCACCTTAGTGGAGCACATGGAAAAGCTTGGCAAGCAGTTGAACACCGCACAAGGTACCTACGACGATGTCTGGCGTTCGTTGCGTGAAGGGCGCGGCAATCTGTTAAGCCGCGCCGATGCGTTTCAGAAACTCGGTATTCGGGTGAAAAAGGAGTTGTCTCGACAACTGGTGGATGAAGCCAAAGCCGAAGCCGAGCTGCACGAGCAATTATCGATTCTGGACAGCGAGCAGCAATAGTCAGTAACCACAGCGCGGCTCTGCTATGGGTTGCGCTGTCGGCCTCGGGTATAATGCGCGCTTTTTGTGTGGCCAAGATACACATGAGCGATATAGACGACCAGCCCGACCGCATCTACCAAACGCCGCAGGATAACGTAGCTGACTTTACTTTTGATGCTGCGGTGGCACGAGTTTTCCCGGATATGATTAAGCGCTCGGTGCCTGGTTATGCCGAAACCGTCGCCATGTCGGGCGTTATTGCCGGGCGCTATGCTCAGCCTGGTTCAAACCTGTATGACTTAGGGTGCTCGTTGGGCGCAGTGACCTTGGCCATGCGCCATGCGGTGACGGCGGCGGACTGTCGCATCGTTGGCATTGATAACTCCGAGTCGATGATTGAGCGTGCTCGCCATTATGTGGCGTTGGACGATGCCAGTGTGGCGGTGGACCTGCGCTGTGCGGATATTTTGCAAGAACCATTAACGCATGCCTCGGTCACGGCGCTGAATTTTGTGTTGCAGTTTATTGACCCTCAGCAGCGCCTGCAGCTGCTGCAGAATATTGCCGCCGCGACCTTGCCCGGCGGCGTATTAATTCTGTCAGAGAAGTTGCAGTTCGATGAGCAAGAGCAAGCGATTCAAACCGATCTGCATCACGACTTTAAACGCGCCAATGGCTATTCCGATTTAGAAATTGCGCAAAAGCGCAGCGCCATCGAAAACGTGCTGATTCCAGAGTCTGAAGGGGCGCACATTGAACGTTTGCAGCAGGCGGGATTTAGCCGTGTTATTCGTTGGTACCAATGTTTTAACTTTGCATCATTTTTGGCGATTAAATAATGACTGTCTCTACCTCTCCTGAGCACATGTTGTCTTGGTTTGATGATTTGTTGTCCTGGATGCCCAACTCAGCGCTGTCGGATTGGTCAGAGCTGTTACCGCAGCAGTTGCGTCAGCTATTGGTTGATCATCAGCACGGTGATGTGCCGCGCTGGCTGGATGCGCTGGCGACGCTGCCGACGATCGACGCGGTCACTGCGGATTTGACGGATGCCGAACTGGTATTGTCGAGCCCGCATGTCTCTAAAGAGCAAGCGCAGCAGTTAGAGCAAGGTTTGCGCGGGTTGATGCCCTGGCGCAAAGGCCCCTTTCGTTTCTTTGATACTGCCATTGATACCGAATGGCGCTCGGACTGGAAGTGGCAGCGGGTAGCGCCCCACTTGGCGCCATTAAACGGGCGCTTGGTATTGGACGTTGGCTGTGGTTCGGGGTACCACATCTGGCGCATGTTGGGCGAGGGCGCTGAGCGGGTAATTGGTGTCGATCCATCGCGCCTGTTTATGATGCAATTTCAAGCGTACAAACGTTATCTGCAAGCGGCAAACGGTCGGGTCAATGCCGATTTGCTGCCGCTAAAAATGGAAGATGTACCAGCTGGCTTGAAGGGTTTCGATACGGTGTTTTCGATGGGCGTGCTGTATCACCGCAAGTCACCCATTGATCATTTGCAAGAGTTGAAAGATGCCTTGCGGCCCGGCGGTGAGTTGGTATTGGAAACGCTGGTGATCGATGGCGGTTTGGGCGAGTGTCTGATGCCAGAAGATCGCTACGCCATGATGCGCAATGTGTGGTTTATTCCGTCGGTGGAGACACTCTTGCTGTGGTGTCGTCGCGTCGGTTTGTCTAACGCCCGTTTAGGCGATTTGAATCGCACATCGCTCGATGAACAGCGTTCAACAGACTGGATGCGATTCAATTCGCTGGCGGATTTTCTCGACGCTGATGACCGATCTATCACGGCCGAGGGCTATCCCGCGCCATTGCGAGCGGTGATCGTGGCTAACGCCTGATAGAAACTGTTACGGCTCTGTTGGCCTTTCTGGTACCCATGTATTGCTGAAAATGCGCCATCGCTGTTGAGGCTGAATCCTGGGTCGATTGTTGCCTGACTAATCTGTTGTGCCATGTCAAACATGCCATAGGCGGACCTTGTATCGGTTGGGCGTCTGGTCTTTCATTGAGAGTCCAGACCGAGCAAGAGAGCAGAGCCATGACAGAATCATTGCACGACTCGCTATTTGTATCTTGCCACTGTTTGCGCCCTCGCTGGCAGGTATGTCTGGATAGTCCTGTCGGGCATTGGCATGTACAAGCCTGCGACCACTCTCTCTGGCAATGCCATCACACCACATACCCTGCTGCCCATGTGGTGGATCGTCAGTGGCCCCCCTGGCTATTGGCGCTTGTAGCCAACTGGGAGCACGGTTGGCAAGCTGGACGGCTGTTAGGTTTTCCACTCAGAGAGCAAGGTTCGCCCTTGCAGCGCCAGATATGGACCCATTTGATGACCATTGGCAGCGGTGAGGTGCGCACTTATCAGCAAGTAGCCGACGCCGTGGGCAAACCGAAAGCGGTGCGGGCGGTGGCCAATGCCATTGGTCGCAACCCTTGGTGGTGGCTGGTACCGTGTCATCGGGTGGTTGGCAGTGACCATCAGTTGAAGGGCTACGCCGGTGGGGTCGCTTTGAAGGCTGCGCTATTGGCCATCGAAGGCATGCAGGTGGGTCACCATGAAGTGGCAGAAAAGGCCAAGGTGCGCGCCTAACTGCAGCTGAGCCAATCTTCGGCATTTCTTGCTGATCTGATCCGTGAGTTTTCAGTACGCTTGCTGTCACAAAGGCGCGCACACCCTCCCAAGTTCCATTCACGCTAGTCATGCTTCACCATCGCATGACCTGTGGCCTTGCTTTACACTGAGCGCCTCAGGCCACATGTCAGCCGCAGTTATCATCAGCAGGAAATCAATATGTCTTGGTGGAGCGAGTTTCCGCAACTGAGTCGCACCCAATTAATGGCGCTGCGTCAAACCCTGGATGAAGGGTATCGAGAATTTTCACGCGAATACGGCGCTTCCATTGAAGCCTTTTTTGACCCGCTGTTGGCCTTTTTGGTGTGGTTCGAGAAGATATTGTTGGCCGCCCCATGGTGGCTGGTGATTGCTGGATTAATGGCCATTACCTTTGCCGCGGCGCGTTCGCTGAAGCTGACGCTGGGTGTGGGGGCTGCATTTTTCCTGGTCGGCTTTTTGGGAATGTGGCAAGACACCATGAGCACTTTAAGCATCATCACGGTTTGCACCCTGTTGGCGATAATTCTGGGTGTGCCGATTGGCATATGGATGTCACGCAGTAATCGGGTGCAAAGCGTAATGACGCCGGTATTGGACGTGATGCAAACCATGCCGGCGTTTGTCTACCTGATTCCAGTGGTGATGTTGCTGGGCATCGGCAAAATTCCGGGTTTAATTGCTGTGGTGATTTATGCCATTCCACCAGTGATTCGGCTAACGAATTTGGGCATTCGTTTGGTGGACAAAGACGTTCTAGAAGCCGCCGATGCGTATGGCATCAATTCGTGGCAACGGCTAGTCAAAGTGCAGTTGCCACTGGCAATGCCGAATATTATGGCCGGTGTGAATCAGACCATTATGATGGCGCTGGCCATGGTGGTGATTGCGTCGATGATCGGTGTGTCAGGCTTGGGACAGCCGGTGCTGAAGTCTATTACCAATCAGTATTTTACTTTGGGATTACTAAATGGCGGCGCGATTGTTGTGCTGGCCATTTTATTTGATCGTGTATCACAAGCGTATGCCAAGCGCTCGCAGCGCTATTTAGAGGCGCAGCAATGAGTGATACACCATTTATTGAAATTAGCGGGTTGTACAAGATTTTTGGCGAACAGCCCCAACAGCAAATGCCGCTGGTAAAGGCCGGGAAAAGCAAACAGGCATTACTGTCTGAAACTGGCCATACGCTAGGCTTGCGCGACATTAACCTGAGCGTGCAACGCGGCGAGGTGTTTGTCGTGATGGGCCTGTCAGGCTCTGGAAAATCCACCCTGATTCGCCACTTTAATCGCTTAATCGAGCCGACGTGTGGGCGTATTTGCATTGATGGTGAAGACATCATGCAGCTGGATGATGCGCAGTTGCGACATGTTCGCCAGCGAAAAATGTCGATGGTGTTTCAGCGCTTTGGGCTGCTGCCTCATTACAGTGTTATCGATAATGTTGCTTTGGGCCTTGAGGTACAAAAAATCAGCAAACAGCAGCGCCAGAGCAGTGCTCGTCTGTGGCTGGAGCGGGTTGGGCTGAGTGAATATCAAGAACACTATCCGGCGCAGTTGTCCGGTGGTCAGCAGCAGCGAGTGGGGCTTGCTCGGGCGCTGGCGACCGACGCCGATATCTTATTAATGGACGAGGCGTTTTCGGCGTTGGATCCTTTGATTCGCAGCGAAATGCAAGAACAGCTGATCGAACTGCAACGAGAGTTGCACAAAACCATCGTGTTTATCACCCACGACTTGGACGAAGCGCTGAGAATCGGTGATCGAATAGCGATTTTGCGCGATGGCGAGCTGGTGCAGGTGGGCACGCCGGCGCAGATACTGTTGCAGCCAGCGGACGATTACGTTGAAAAATTTGTGCGCGACGTTAATCGTGCGCGTGCCCTAAACGTGAGCGCGGTGATGCAGCCCGCTACACATGCGCTCAGTGCAGCGACCATCGACGAGGCGTTGGCACACATGCGCACGCACGACACTGATTACGCTTTTTATGTTAACGGTCAGGGCTATCAGGGCGTGGTTTCTCGTGCGCATTTAGCTGGGCTGGCGAATACGCAAGGCCAGTCACAGCTCACGCGTGATCACTGTGATTCTGTCGAGGCGGTGCCACCGGACGCGATCCTCGAAAGTGTGATTCCGCAAACACTGCAGCAAACATACCCGCTGGCGGTGGTTGATAATGACGGTCAGCTGATCGGCCAGCTCAGTCGCCACGATTTGGTGAGCGTGCTGGCCCGAGTGGAATAGTCATTTATGGCTGCCATTCATCGAAGGTGGCATGGCGCTGAGGGCGCACATGGCGCATGCTGACCGACTTTGCACACAGATATTGGAGCTCCGATGAACTATTTAGGAAATAACACAACATGGCGCACGCTATAACTCTGCCACCGGCGTGGCTTGCGGTCATTGGTGCGGTTGCTATGGCCAGCATGGGCGTTATGTCGAGAAATGCTGAGGTCGATGCGGCGGTCATTACTTTTTATCGCCTAGGGTTGGGCGCGTTATTTATTGGCTTGCTGCTGGCTTATCAGCGCAAATCTTGGCAACGGCCGCATGCTTTAACCCTGTTGGGCGGTGGGCTGTTGGCAGGCTTTATTGTGTTTTACGTTGAAGCGATGAATTACACCACCATGGCCAACGCCATTTTGGTGGTGTATCTGGCGCCGGTTGTGGCTGCCATTGCGGGCCACTGGTTCTGGCAGGAGCGCATCAATCGTTGGCAAAGCGGCTGCATTGGACTGGCGCTGTTCGGGTTTGCCATGGTGATGGAATTTAATCTGGCGGTGTCGGCCACCGATGCCAAAGGCCTTGGTTTTGCATCGCTGGCGATGTTGGCTTATGCCGGTTTTATGCTGGTTAATCGCCACAATCCCGATCCCATGCCCGCTGCGCAAACGGCTTTTTGGCAATTGCTCGCGGGCGCCTTGGTGATGCTGGCTTTGGCAGGGCCGGCTCACATCGTCGTGCCGATCGACAAAATTGGTTGGATGGTGGCGACCGGTTTGCTGCCTGGCTTTTTAGGCATTGTGTTGAGCGTACTGGCGTTGCAGCGATTGCCAACGGCCACCTTTGGTACGCTGGCTTACAGTGAACCTGTGGCGGTAGTGATTTTTGGCTGGTGGTTGTTTGCCGAACAGTTGAGTTGGCTACAAATGGCAGGCTGCAGCGTTATTATTGCTGCGGGTATTGCCCAGGCAGCGCTGGCGCCGAAAGTGAGTCCGACTACGGCAAGTTCGCCAGACACTTGCAGTCCATCGCCTTTGCAGTGATACTGCGGTCATGAGCACACATCATTCGAACATCATCAGTAAAGCCGAGCGTCTGCTAAAACAAGCAGTCGGTGTGTGTGCGTGTGTGTTTTTTGGTTGGTTTGGATATGGCTATTTTAGCCAGGGTCCGGGCCGCCATTAAGTTGTGAATACAACGGCAGTCCGGGCGAAACGCCTGACTGCCGCGGAAAACCCCGATTGGCAGTCAGCCGGTCGGGGTTTTTTTTTGCCGTTGCAACAGTGATCTGAGGAGGTGCTATGCAACGTGGAAACAGAGTGATTGATCCGATGCGCAGATGGCAACGGTTTGGATTGAGCTGGCGATTTTATCGCTAGTGACTTTTTGCATTTCAGCCCAATCATCATTCTGATCGCCATGGAGAACACAGTGTCAACTCAACTTAATTCAGCCCAACTTGGCCGCGCACCACACAACGACAAGCGTGCGCTTAATAGCAGCCCTATCAGCACGCCCAAGGAACTCAAGCGCCAGTTGCCGATAGACTTTCAACTGCGCCAACAAATAGAACAACAGCGCAACGATATTCGCGCGTGCATTGCAGGTGAGGATTCACGCCTATTGGTCATTACCGGGCCATGCTCGTTGCACGACCCGCAAGCGGCGCTGGATTATGGCCAGCGCCTGCAGCAGTTACAGCAAGCCTACCAAGACAAACTGCTGCTGGTTATGCGCGCTTATGTCGAAAAACCGCGCACGCAAGTGGGCTGGAAAGGCATGGCCTATGACCCGGACCTTCAGGGAAAAGGCGACATGGCCAAAGGCATTGCGCGCTCACGTTTGTTACTGCTGCAACTGGCGCGCTTGGGGCTGCCGCTGGCTACCGAGGCGCTGAACCCGCTGGTGATGCAATACCTAGATGACCTCATCAGCTGGACCGCCATTGGTGCACGGACGACGGAGTCCCAGACTCATCGCGAAATGGTCAGCCATTTATCCATGCCTGTTGGCATTAAAAACAGCACCGATGGCTCGGCAAGCAATGCCATCAATGCCATGGTGGCTGCACGACATTCGCACCATACGCTAGGCATGGACGGCAATGGCCAAATTGCCATGCTGGACACGCCTGGCAATGCCGATACGCACTTAGTCTTGCGCGGTGGTCACGGCCTCACCAATTACGATGAACAGTCGGTGGCGCAGGCGGTGGAGCAACTGCAGCGTAGCGACTGTCGTACGCGGGTACTGGTGGATTGCAGCCATGCAAATGCCAATAAGCAACACCGGCGCCAGCACGCCATTGCTGTCGATGTGGCGCATCAACATAGACGCAACCCGGGCACTATTTTGGGCATTATGTTGGAGAGCTTCTTACTGGAAGGGCGGCAGGACAACATCGAGCCACTCGCTTACGGCCAATCCATTACCGACCCTTGCATCAGCTGGGAGCAAACCGAGGCGCTGTTGCAGGCAGTTTATCAAGTGCTGGCGCCTTGATGTTCTGTGAGGAAACAAGCACTCGGGGTCATCACCATAAAAAATAGCTGGCTTGTTTGTGCAAAATATTGGCTTGAAAAGCGTGCTGGCAGGGCCTTTCGGTCAGTCCGTAACAAACATGTAACGGCAGCAAATGCTCTTCACGTGGGTGACAATAGCGCGCGTGCGGAGCCTGCTGCCAGTCCAGCAGATGCTGTCGGCGCTGTGCTTCGCTCATGTCCTTGCTGGTCATCATATGCTGCAACCAGCGCTCGAACTCGATGTTTTTATCATCCGCTAGCGTACTGTGGAAAAACGCACGCATATTATGAAAAGAAAAACCCGAGCCGATAAATAGCAACTTGTCCGGCAAGTCGCGCATGGCTTGGCCCAGTCGAATATGAAAATCCGCTGCCAGCTGAGTGTGTAGAGATACTTGAACAACGGGAACCCTTGCTTCGGGATATAGCATGATGAGCGGCACAAAGACTCCGTGATCTAATCCACGCTGCTTCTCTAAGCGCGGTTTGATACCAGCCTGCTGCAGTGCCTGTGCGATGATGTTGGCCAGCTCAGGATGCCCAGGGCATGGGTAGCGAAGCTGGTACGCTGCTTCGTCAAAACCATGATAATCATATAAGAGTGTCGGCTGTGCGGCTGCAGTGATGGCGACGCTGTCACTTTCCCAGTGGGCACTGATTACGACGATGGCATCGGGTAAGGGCAGCAGCGTTTTAATCTGCTGCAACGTCGTGCTCATTTCCCGGTGGGCCGGGTCATTTAATAGCGGTAACGGGCCGCCGCCGTGGGAAACATAGAGTACAGAATGATGCATTATGGCTCCTTAGTGAGCCCTAGGCACTCACACGTGATTGGATAGACTGGCTGCAAATGCAGGGCAATACAAAACGAGTGTGAGCCAATGGCGAGAAATCAGTTAGCTGTGTGTTGCACAACCATTGTGGCGTTGTGCACAACCCGCATGGCTGCAGGCGATGGGGCTGTCAAAGCACTGGATGCCAAAGCATTGGATGTTACAGATGCGAGGGAAAATATAACTGAGGCTTAATAAGAGCGTGTGAGCAACTGATAATATTTGCCTGAGTGGCAATGCTGTGAGGGGCCTCTAAGCCAATTTAACACCTCACGCATCTTCGTCCATCGACTCCTCTGGCACCACAATCTTTTTCGGCATCACCAAACGAAAGGCGGTGCCTTGCTCGGTCTCTTCCAAAGTGATTTCACCCTGCAGGCGTTGATTCACGATGTTATACACCAAATGCATGCCCAAGCCGGTGCCGCCGTGGCCCCGTTTGGTGGTGTAAAAAGGATCGAAGATTTTTTGCTTGGCTTCATCCGATAAGCCAATGCCGTCGTCGCGATAGCGCAGCACCACATTGCCGCGCTCTTCTGCACAGATGATTTCTATATGGCCGTCGTTACGATTTTCAAAACCGTGCAGCAATGAGTTCATTACTAGGTTGGTAATCACTTGCGAAATGGCGCCCGGTAGGGTCTGCAAGCGCAGTGTTGGGGAACAATCGATATTGATGCTGTGCTGGGTTTGTTTGAGCTTCGGCGATAAGGTTTCCATCACTTCTTTCAAATAATCGCGCAAAATAAAGTCGCGAATGTGCTCGCCGGTTTGGTCTTCTGACACTTGTTTAAAGCTTTTAATTAGGTGGGCCGCACGTTGCAGGTTTTTATCCAAAATGTTCAGACTTTCGTCCATCATTTGATTAAATTCGACAAAGTCCTGTTTGCGCATCTGACCGCTGTCAAAACGCTCACACAACAGCTTGTAGTTGTCGCTGATGTAGGAGTGAATGGTAATGCACAGCCCCAGCGGGGTATTGATCTCGTGAGCGATGCCAGCCACCATGCCGCCCAGTGAAGACAGCTTCTCTGCCTCGATCAATTTGCTTTGAGTATTATGCAGTTCGGATAGCGTATGATTCAGCTCATCAACGGTGCGCTGCAGATTTAACGTACGCTCAGCGACACGATCTTCCAATTCAGCATTGACGGTTTTCAGCTGCTGCTGCGCTAAGGTGCGCTGCTGCAACTCGTTGTTCATTTGCGCACTGAGGGAGTTAAACGCCTCAATTAGAATATCTATTTCATCGCCGGCTAGGCTTTGGCGAATGGACAGGGGCTCGTAGGTTTCGGACAGCAGGCGGTCGTTCACTTCTTCCGCCATGGAGCGCACCCGGCGGTTGATTAATCGATGCACGACTGTGCCGAGCAAACTGGCCAACAACATCATGCTGATCAATTGCGCAATGATGCTCGACACCGCGGTTTGAAAGGCGGCGTCCAACACCGCGTCGCGGTCGAAAGCGACCTCCAGTTTCCCCAGTTGGCGGCCATTGAACTCGATGTCCATTTCATAAATATGATCGCGATGAGGGCGGGTGCCGCGTTCGATATTCAGATTTAAATTGTCGGTCACGCGCACGTAAGCGATGGCATCCAGGTTCTCTATGCCTTGTACCTGTGTGCGGATTTGCACTTCGTCGTAAAACCACAAGCTAAACCCGAGGGATTCTAGGTAGCTTGAGCGAATGTCATTCATGCGCTGCTCAAAGGTCTGCAGCTGTTGCTGATAGTTCCAGAAGGCGATGGCAGCACCGACGGAAACGGCCAATGCCAGCGAGGCGGAGGCGAAGTACAGGATGATGCGCCATACCAGAGATTGCCGGCGAACGCCGTAAAACACCGATGAGTTGCTATCGGAGGCGGTATCAGCCATGACGTGCGACGCTCCAAGAAAAAGGTATGACGATAGTGTAGACGACACAGGGTATCGCGCTGGGCGAATCGCTCCGCCCACACGCCGCTGCTCGATGACCGCTCAAGCCGCGATCAACTTTGTTTAGCAGCGTAATACAGCAACGGAATGACCACCAGAGTCAATGCCGTGGCGACCAGAATACCGAACACCAAGGAAATGGCTAAGCCGCTGAAAATCGGGTCGTCGAGAATGAAAAAAGCGCCGATCATGGCGGCAACCGCCGTCAGAGCAATGGGGCGCGCACGCACGGCGCTGGCGGTCACAATGGCATTGTCCAGCGCCATGCCTTCGGCCTGCTTTTGGTCAATAAAGTCCACCAGTAAAATGGAATTGCGCACTATGATTCCGGCCAACGCAATCATGCCAATCATCGACGTGGCGGTGAACTGAGCGCCGAGCAAAGCGTGGCCCGGCATAACGCCAATCAGGGTCAGAGGAATCGGTGCCATAATGATCAAAGGCACGATGTAGGAGCGAAACTGCGCCACCACCAACAAGTAGATCAACACCATGCCAATGCCATAGGCGATGCCCATATCGCGAAAGGTCTCATAGGTGATCTGCCACTCCCCATCCCATTTGATCGCCGTACCCAGCGGCAAAGCGGGTTGCTGGATATAGTATTGCGGCCACGCTAGGCCGAGATCGACCAACTGGCTGGCGGCATCAAATAAACCGTACAAAGGACTGTCGAGCTGGCCGGCCATATCGGCGGTCACAAACACCACGGGCTGCAGATTTTTGCGATAGATGTGTTGCTCCATCATCTCGTCATGCAGCGTCACTAGATCACCCAGTGCCACCAGTTGGCCGTGTTCAGACATGACTTTCATCGCCAGCAAGGCGTCGAGATGGGTACGATTTGCAGCGCTGAACGACAAGCGAATGGGCATGGGGTATTTGCCCTCGGCGGTGCGTAAGTAGCTGACATCCAGGCCGCCCAAAGCAGTATTTATAGCTTCGGTCAGCGTGCTTTGGGCGATGCCAAGTTGCGCCGCGCGTTGGCGGTCGATGGCAATGCGTAGCTTGGGTTGCTCGTGTTCAATCCAATCGTCCACATCTACCACTCCGTGGGTATTTTCCAATACCTGCCGCAGGCGCTTGGCGTCGCTGATCTGTTGTGGGTAATGGCTGCCGTACACTTCGGCGACGATGGGAGCCATCACCGGTGGGCCGGGCGGAACTTCGACGATTTTTACGTTGGCGTTCAATGGCGTGGCTATGCGCTGCAACGCCGGTCGAACGGCTAGGGCGATGTCGTGACTTTGGCGCTGACGCAGCGACTTGTCGACCAGATTCACTTGAATATCGCCCTGATGCGGCAGACTGCGCAAATAATATTGGCGTACTAAGCCGTTAAAGTTAATCGGAGCGGCGGTGCCCGCGTAAAGTTGTACGTCTTGCACTTCCTCTACGGTGAGCAGCTCATCACTCAAGGCTTGCAGCACTCTCAGGGTTTGCTCCATCGGTGTGCCTTCAGGCATGTCCACCACCACCTGAAATTCAGATTTGTTGTCAAACGGCAGCATTTTCATCACCACCAGTTGCGTTGCGGGCAGCGCCAGTGCTGCCAATACAGCCAGTGCAATGACGGCAAACAGCGTCCGTCGCTGGTGTCTGCTGTTGATGAACGGACGCAGAATACGGTCAAAAAAAGCGTACATGCGCCCACTCATTTCCTGCGAGTGAGCGTTGTCGTGGGTTGTGTTTGTCGAGCTGCTGAATGGCGATTCTGACTGGGCTTGGCTGTGGTGCGTGAACTGGCGCTCAAACTGACGTCGAAACAACAAAAATGACAGCCAGGGCGTGATCACAAAGGCAACGATCAGTGAGATCAGCATGCCGGTCGAGGCGTTGATCGGGATCGGGCTCATGTAAGGGCCCATCAAGCCCGTAACAAACGCCATGGGCATCAGTGCGGCGATAACGGTAAAGGTGGCGAGAATGGTGGGACCGCCGACTTCGTCCACCGCCGCAGGAATAATCTCCAGCAAGCGCTGACCGCCCAAGTGCATATGCCGGTGAATGTTTTCCACCACCACGATGGCGTCGTCGACCAAAATGCCGATGGAAAAAATCAGTGCGAACAATGACACCCGGTTCAGGGTAAACCCCCAGCCCCAGGAGGCAAATAAGGTAATGGCCAAGGTAATGACAATGGCACCGCCGACAATAACGGCTTCGCGCCAGCTCATGGTGGCCAGCACCAGAATCACCACCGCCGCGGTGGCAAATAACAACTTGGCGATCAGTTGATCTGACTTGGCTTTGGCGGTTTGACCATAGTCTCGTGTAACTTCGACCTGAATCGCATCTGGGATGACGGTGCCTTGCAATTGCTGCAAGCGTTGGCGCACCGAGCGGGTAATATCGATGGCGTTAGTGCCCGGCTGCTTGGCGATCACCAGAGTAACGGCCGGTTGAGCAGCGCTGTCGCTGCGGCGAAACTGCACTTGTTGCGCAGGCTCGACAGCGCCCTGGCTGATGCTGGCGACATCGCGCAAAAACACCAGGCCGTTATGGGTTTTGCCGACAATGAGTGCGCCGACATCGTCAGTGGATTGCAAAAAATCACCGGCTTGCACGGTCAGAACTCGGTTGTTCTGCACTAAGTGTTGCAGCTGGCCGCCGACGTTGGCCGACTGCAGCGCTTGTTGTACCTGCTCAAACGCCAGGCCGTGGCCGTTCATTTTTACCGGGTCGAGAGCCACTTCGATCAGGCTGGCCTGAGCGCCGATGGTGTAAATGTCGCGGGTGCCTGCAATGCGCTTCAGTTCATGTTCTAACGTGTGTGCCACTTGGGTCAGCTGCTCGCCGCTGACGCTCATATCATCGGACCACAAGGTCAGGCTCATGATTGGCACATCGTCGATGCCCATCGGCTTTACTACCGGAGTTTGCACACCCAAATTGGGCGGGAACCAGTCGCGATGGGAATGCACCTGATTGTAGAGATCGACAATGGCTTGCTGGCGTGGCACGCCAACATCAAAGGCGACGGTTAATACCGCTTGCCCAGGCTGGCTGATGGAAAAGATATCGTCCACGCCGGGCAACTCGGACAACACTTGCTCGGCGGGCATCGCCACCAGCTGCTCAACTTCCTTAACGCTGGCGCCTGGAAAACCCACAAACACATTGGCGAAGGTCACATCGATCTGCGGCTCTTCTTCTTTCGGAGTCACCAGCAATGCAAAGGCGCCCAATAACAAGCCAATGAGAGCCAGCAGCGGGGTGATGGCAGACTGCTGAAAGCTGGCCGCAATTCGCCCTGACAGGCCAAGTTTCATGGCTGCTCTCCCTGTTTAGCCATCTGCTGATGAGCGTCCAGATAATAGCGCTCACCTTCACTCAGACCGGACACCACTTCGACCCAGGGCTGTTGTTCAATGGTCTGCACGCCGCCCAAACGCACCTGACGCAGCATCGCACCGTGTCCATCCTGCACATACAGCGAGCGTATTTCCCCTCGTGCCAACACTGCTGATTGCGGTACTAATAACGCCTGGCGCTGACCGCTGTTGATTGCCAGCTTGGCCCAGCTGCCTGGCATCAGTGACAGTGTTTCTGGTAACCGAGCACGCAAGCGAAC
Organism: Bacterioplanes sanyensis; assembly: GCF_002237535.1. GTDB lineage: Bacteria > Pseudomonadota > Gammaproteobacteria > Pseudomonadales > Oceanobacteraceae > Bacterioplanes > Bacterioplanes sanyensis_A. The sequence continues at coordinate 3,481,959 of NZ_CP022530.1, read as the reverse complement.
ACTGTGGTGTTGCGGATCCGCATAGGGGAACAGCGTCACCTGATTGGTGGCAATCAGGCCTTGTTGGGAGGCGATGCTGACGGAGGACAGCTGCTGTGCCAGATACTGAGGCACATCCGCCACGGCGCGCATTGGTGTGCTGGCAAAGCCCGAAATCAGTGCCTGGCCGGGTGATACCCACTCGCCAATATCAACGTGGCGCTGTTTAACAATGCCAGCGTAGGGGGCTTTGATCTCGGTGTAGCTGAGCTGTTGCTGTGCCACGATCAGCCCGGCTTTGGCAGCCGCCACGGCGGCTTCGGCACTTTTGGCCGCGGCGGTTGTACTGTCGAACTCTCCTTGCGATAACGTGCCTTGTTGCAATAGTTGGCGGTGGCGCTGCAGTAACACACGAGCGTCTTCTTGCTGGGCCATGGCCTTGGCGACATTGGCCTCAGCTTGCAGTACGCCTGCGCGCTGCTCGGTAGCGTCGAGGGTAAGCAATAGCTCGCCGGCTTGGACGCGATCGTTAACATCGACAAAGAGCTGTTTAACAGCGCCTGCGGTTTGCGCCGAAAGCGTGCTTTCGTTTACCGCCTCAATGCGCGCGTCGATCCAGGTATTGCGCTCTAGGGTCACAACCTGAGCGGTGGCGACATCCGCGGATGCGTGCAGCGCCACTAACCACAAGGCTGCCAGTGAGACGCAGCGAAAACGGCTTTGCAACATAATCACTCCTGCTGAGTAACTCTAGATAACTATTTGGGAATATAGTACTTTGGCTTTGGCTGTTTGTCAGCCTGCTATCGAAGCGATAAATATTTTCGATTGAGTGAACAGGCGCATTTGAATCAAACTATAGCCATCGACCAACAAACAGCTAACCGATTCAGTGAGGATGCACCATGGGACCAATGACGATTTTCGGCCGTGACGGCTGTGGCTACTGCCGCCGAGCTAAAGAACTGTGTGACATCAAAGAAATCCCTTACAAGTACGTCGATATCAACGTCGAAGGGATCAGCAAGGCCGATTTGGAAAAAACCGTGGGTAAGCCGGTCGAGACAGTACCGCAAATCTTTAACGGTACCCAATACGTTGGCGGCTACACCGAACTGGCAGCGTTGTTGGACGCCAATTAACCCCTGCACTTGGCAGTGTCAAAAGCACTGCCAAGGCGCTTGCCAAGCTGGTGGAAGGTGGCCCCAGTGGTTGCCTTCTGGTTTATTAAACAGACACACCTCTTCACCACGATCCACAAAGCGCATGGCCATGGCGTGTAAGAAAGTGCGCTCAGCCACGTCGCCGCCATAACGCTGGTCTCCGTCTATTGGCGCTGCCAAGCTTTTCATCGCTACCCGTAACTGATGCGTACGCCCGGTGTGAGGCTGCAGCAAAAACAGACGTCGCTGCTGCTCTGCGTCGTAGTGGCTGATAAAACGCGTGACGGCAGGATTGTCCAGGCTGCGGCTCAGCTTCCAGCTGCCATTGCGAGCTTTCACCATGTCGCCCTTGATCCAGCCCTGTTTCTTCTTTGGTTTGTGCTGGCTTTGCGCCAAATAATATTTTTCGATCTGATGCTGCTCAAACAGATGACCAAAACGGCGTGCTGCATCAGCACTGGTGCCCAGCAACAAGATGCCCGAGGTCACTTTATCCAGTCGGTGCAGGGGCCACAGCGGCTGTTGCCAGTGTTGGGAAAGGGCGGCGATGAAACCTTCGCCGTCTTCGTTGTGCATGCTGGCACCCGCCGGTTTGACGATGGCCAGCCAATCGTCTGCGGTATGTAAAACCGCAATATCACCGAGTATCAACTGGCTTGTTGCTCCATTAACTCCAGCAGGCGTTTGACCATGGCTTCGAACAGTTGTGCTTCGGCGTTGTTGGGGTCAGCGCTCAAGCTGTACATCAGGCGTTCGATTTCAGAGCGAGACATGTACTGAACCGCGACTGGCGTGGTCATCCTGTTTCCTCATGGGTATGTAGTGATTGAATAGGGTGCCGCGAAGTGATTAAAAGCGATAGCTCAACAACAGCGCGCTGGTGGTGACGTCGACGGACTGGCCGTCTTGGTCGTAGTCATCCGGGATGCGGTAGCTGGCGGTCAGATCCAGGGTGATTGCACGCCATTGCCAGCCGGTGCCGATATGCCAGCCCCAGCCGTTGTGGGTGATATGCGAGCTGTTCTGGGCGCGGGACTTTTGCCAGTGCCAGGCCGGGCCGGTGTAGAGCCGAAAGCCTGGGCTCGCCAGCCCCCAGCCCCAGAACAGCTGCGTCTCGACGCCGCGCACTAAATAATCTTGTTGGCCGTTCATGCCATAAACGAGAAAACGTGAGCCGGCGTGTTCTGACTGCGGAAACTCGGCCAACAGGGCATAGCCAGTATCGTCATGGGATGGCGCGCCGGGATCAATCGACAATTGCCAAATGCCAGCACCGACGCGAAAGTTGGTCGGTTCGGCTGTTGCCGTCAGTGACAGCAGCAACAACACGGCAAAGTAGCGCGCGGCATTCATAGTCTGGCTTCCTGAAAATAATGGTTGCAGAGGCTATCCCAGCCCTTGCAGCGGTGCAAGTGAACAAACTGCAACAGACGGTTTGCACAGCAGGCCGTACTATAGTGACGTTGCTAATGGAATTAGGAGAGCAGAGATGCGTTTATTCTGGTGGCTGTGCTGGCTGCTGCCGATGACGGCGGTGGCACTGGATGATCCGTCGCAGTTGGCCTATCCGGTGCTGGATGCAAAACAAGCCGTTGCCGATGGCAATATCGAGTTCGTCGGTATTCAGCTGCAAGATGAGTTGATCACGCCTGGGTTAACGCCAGCGCAGCGCAACGAGTTAGAGCAGCAGTACCCCATTCGCGCGCTCAATCGTCGTTGGAAAACGTTCGACAATATCGAAGAAGACAAAACCTTATTGCAGAATTACCGCGCCTACGCGCTGAAGTATAATCTGACGCTGCTGGAGCAGATGCGCTTGCATAAGCGTCGTCAGCTGCAGAAATATCGCTATTAGTTTTGGAACCGACACCATGTTACCACCGGAGTCTCGATGGAATGCCGCTTAGGCTGTGCGGCTTGCTGCATCGCCCCTTCAATTTCTGAACCGATTCCCGGTATGCCTGCTGGTAAGCCCGCCGGAGTGCCCTGTGTGCAGTTGGATGACGCCGGGTTGTGTCGTTTATTTGGTGACCCGTCGCGGCCAGCGACGTGTTTGGGCTTTCAGGCCGAAGCGGCGATATGCGGCACCAACAAACAGCAAGCGTTAGCCACGTTAATCGAGCTGGAACAGATCACCAGCTCGTTACTCGAATAAAGGCCTGCCTTACAGTTTGAAACGCTTCACCAGCGTAGCGAGATAGTTCGCCACATCAACCAAACGACCGGCAATGTCTGTGGTATGACTGGCGCTTTGAGTGGTGTTCACTGAGTGTTCGGAAATGGTTTCAATGCTGGTAGCCACTTCTTTGCCGACGGTAATTTGCTCCGACATACGCTCTAAAGTTTCCTGATTTAAACGCGCCATTTCGTCCACGTGTTTGACCATGCTGTGCAACGCTGAGGCGGCTTCGCGTACTTGCTGCATGCCGCTTTCTGATGTGCTTTGTGCTTCGGTGGTGGCGCTGACGGCTTTGCGAGCTTCGTCCTGCAATTGTACGATCATGTCTTCAATTTCCTGGGCAGATTCATGCGTACGCTGCGACAGGGTGCGCACTTCATCGGCCACTACAGCAAAGCCGCGGCCGCTTTCTCCCGCTCGGGCGGCTTCAATGGCGGCATTTAATGCCAGCAAATTGGTTTGCTCGGCAATGCCTTTGATCACACTCAGTACGTTGCCGACATTGACGCTGCGTTCATCCAGCGACGACACCACGGTGGCGGTAGTAGAGATGGCGACGTTCATTTGCTCGATGGTGGCCGACGCTTGGTCGGTTTTGGCCACGCCAGAATGCGCGATTTCGATGGCACTTTGCGAGGCTTCAGCGCTGCGCTCGGCGTTGTACTGCACGCCATGAATGGACTCGTGCAAACGCTCAATCAGGGTGTGTACCTGGTCGGTTTCCTGGCGTTGCAGATCGACCGCGTCCAACGACTGGCGCGAAGATTTATCAATTCTGTCCGCCGACGACTCCAATTCGGTTGCGGCTTTGACGACTTCGTTCAAGGATTCGGAAAAGCGGCTAATCATTTTGTTGAGCGCTAAGCCAGCCAAGCCAATTTCATCTTGGCTGTGTATTTCCACGCGGTGAGTCAGGTCGGATTCGCGCTCCATATTTTCCAGCGTGCTGTGCATTTGCTTCACCGGGCTGATGATGACGCGCCGCAACAGCAGCGATAACAGCACCAGTGCAACCACAAACAATAACGCTTGCGCCAAGCTCATAGTGAGCATATTGCGTTGAATAACCGCGTCGAGTTCATCCATGTTGTAGGTAATGCGAATGGCGCCCAATACATCACCTTGCTCGGCCTGATGACAGGCCAAACAATTCGTGCCGCGATAATCTTCTTCTGCAATGACGGGGGTGACGAAGGTAATGGTGTGGCCGTTGTCATCGTCTTTTTGGTAATAAATTTCCTCACCAGCCAGCGCTCTTCGATCGAGCTCATCTTGAGCGTATTCGTGCGGATAGCCCTTGCCATAAAGCTTATCCACTCGCTCATTACGCAACATGCGCGCTTCGGTGATGTTTTCATCGGAGAGCATTTTTTTGCGCACCATTTCGCGGTTGCCCATGGCGCCGGACACCATTAACAAGTTCATGGTGTCGAGATAATTGGAGGCGCGATCTTTGAGTTGGCTATGCACCATGTCGCGGCTGAGTTCGCGTTCTGCGTCTATGGCGATGTTGACGACTACGACCAGCACTAATAAGAAAATAATGCTAAGGGCGAGATACACTTTGCCTTGTATAGAGAGTGCCTGGCGGGCCATGCTGAACGTCCACTCCTGATGCTGGTTAGAGCTTAGAACACCGACTCATATCATGCAGAAGCAGCCATCGGTGGAATGAGCCAGTCTAAGTGCTATCGGCACAGAAAGTGATAAGTTGAATCAATTTTAGGAGCAATAATGCATAAGTTAGTGTTCTACGTGCCGCAAGACGATGCTGAGGAAGTGAAGCAAGCGGTGTTTGCTGTCGGTGCTGGCAAGCTGGGCAATTACGCCGAATGTTGCTGGCAAACTCTGGGACAAGGGCAGTTTCGCCCGCTCAACGGCGCCAATCCGGCCATTGGCGAGGTCGGTGCTCTCGAGCAGGTGATAGAGCTGCGGGTGGAAATGCTGTGCCCAGACGATTTGCTGAACGCTGCGTTGGCGGCGCTAAAAAGTGCCCATCCTTACGAAGAGCCTGCTTATGAGGCCTGGCCGGTTATAACTTGAGTGCTTGGCGCGGCAAAATATCGAACACGTGGGTGGCCGAATCCGATGATGAGTGCTCGTTGCCAGCGAAGTAGCGCTCAAGTGTTTGGCCAACAGTCGGAAATGCCAGCTGTTGCCAAGGTATTTCTTGCGGTTCGAAGAGCGCGACTTCCAAACTTTCTTCGCCGGCGCTGAAGCGCCCGTCGGTCATTTGCGCCAAAAAGAAGAGGTGCACCTGATCAATGTGCGGCACCGTAATCATGCTGAACAGTGGCCCTAAGCTCACTTCAGCGCAGGCCTCTTCCCAGGTTTCTCGAATGGCGGCCTGTTCCGTACTCTCGCCGTTTTCCATAAATCCGGCAGGCAGGGTCCAATAGCCACGGCGGGGTTCTATCGCTCGCCGGCACAGCAGCACCTTGCCTTGCCACACGGGAATGGTGCCCGCGACAATTTTGGGATTCTGGTAGAACACCGTATCGCATTGCGAGCAGACGAAGCGCTCACGGTTGTCGCCATCGGGAATGGCCTTGCTGATGGGGGCAGCGCAGTCACTGCAATACTTCATACCGCAACTCCAATAACGTCGAATCCCATCCATGGCTGGGATGCAAACGTCGATAGTAGCGGCAGGAATTCATTCATGGCAACAACCATGGCTACTACGGGCGCCGCCCGCAGCTTATTGGTGTGATGCCATGACTGATGCGCACCCAAATGTGCGGCGGTATGAAGCCGCAGTGACGTCGCGGTACCAGGGGATGCTTGGCTCGATACAGAGCTGGCTTATTCTTCTAGGGCTTCTGCCACGGCCAGCGCCGGTTTGCGGCTTTGTAAGCAGGTCACGCTGGCTTTGCTTTCTTGCGCCGGCTCATAGCGCCCGAGCAAACTGTCGTGCAAGTCGGCCAGTTGATCGTGCATCATACTGGACAGCTTTAAACAGGCAGCCATCGGTGTTTTACAGCGTTCACGCTCCATATCGATACGAAATTGAAGGCCCTGAAGCCTTGGTTTCAGGCGCTGTGGCGATTGATCTATAAGCTGCTGAACCATGTGTTGACGCAGAGCTTCCAATGCTTCGGGTTGCTGCTCTGCCAAGCGGTGCAGCTCATCCGGGTCGGGCAATTCAGTCAGCTCACCGGGTGGGGTTGGGCTGGCTATGGTCATGTTCATGTCCGTTCAATGAATATGGGATAAGAGTACGAAAAATGTATTAGCTCGGCACGAGCCACCACCGGCTTGCTGGCTGTCTTTTGTCCCTGTGTCGCTAAAGTCCGGCATCACCATTGCTGGTGAGCTCTGAGGAAAGTCAGTACACTGGCGCCTATGAATGCAGCGCTCACGCCCTATTTGCAACAACGCTGGCAACAGCAAGCACGACGCACGGTCCACCAGACTGAACTGGCTCCCGCCGCTGTGCTGGTGGCGGTAACTGATGAGGCAAATCCCCGCCTATTGCTGACGCAACGCTCCAGCCAACTGTCGTCGCACAGCGGTGAAGTGGCGTTTCCCGGTGGCAAACAAGACCCAGAAGACATCGATCTGGTGGCGACCGCACTGCGAGAAGCACACGAAGAAGTGGCGTTGCCCGCCGATCAGGTGAATGTCATCGGTGAGCTGAGCCAAGTGGTTTCACGTTTTGGTTACCTAGTAACGCCCGTACTGGCGGTGATTCCACCGGATTTGCACTACACCCCCAATCCCGGTGAGTTGGATGCGGTATTTCTGCCGCCCCTGCAACTGTTTCGCCAACCCCCCAGCCGTTATTTTGAGCGCGGTCGTGTGCGCATTCCCAGTTACGACTATGAGTCGTTCCACATCTGGGGGCTGACTGCGATGATGATCACCGAGTTTATGAATCACTACTGGGATTGCCAGATTGACTATCGCATTGGCTGAGCGAGGAAAATTCGTATGTTTTATCAGTTAGGTGAGCGCCGCCCACAGGTTGGTGGCGATGTGTTTGTTGCCGATGACGCCAAGGTCATTGGTAGTGTGGATCTGCAGGACCGTAGCAGCGTGTGGTTTGGTGCTGTGCTGCGCGGTGATAATGACCAGATCACCGTAGGCGAAGCCAGCAATGTTCAAGATGGCGCTGTGTTGCACACTGACGCCGGAATTCCACTGACTCTGGGGCAAGGGGTAACGGTGGGGCATCAAGCCATGTTGCACGGCTGTCAGGTGGGCGATTTTTCGTTGATTGGCATTCACGCGGTGGTGTTGAACAAGGCGCAGATTGGCCGCCATTGCATCATTGGCGCCCACGCGCTGGTGCCAGAAGGTATGGTGATTCCCGACGGCTCGTTGGTGGTTGGGGCACCTGCGCAGATTAAGCGCTCGCTCAGTGATCCGCAAAAGCAACTACTGGAGGCCAGTGCCGCCCACTATGTTGCCAATGCCAAACGTTATCGCCAGCAATTAACCGTGATTGAATTATGAGCCGTATATCTTCGCCTTGCGTCAGTATTTGCGCACTGGATGAGCAAGACATGTGTTTGGGCTGCTATCGCACCGCAACAGAGATTACTTACTGGGGGCGCTACAACGATGATGAAAAGCGCCAGGTGCTGGAGCGCGTTGCCGAGCGTGAGCGACGCTCATTTAATTTTACCGCCACGCTGACCGCCAACCCGACCACTAATAAGGAACCGTCATGACTCAGTCTCCGTTTGCTGATGCGCCGCGCATTGGTACGCCGTTTTCCAACACCGCCACTCGCGTCATGCTGTGTGGCGCCGGTGAATTGGGCCGCGAGGTAGTGATCGAGCTGAAACGCTTGGGCTGTGAAGTGATTGCCGTTGACCGCTATGCCAATGCACCGGCCATGCAAGTCGCCGATCGTAGCCACGTCATCGATATGCTGGATGGTGCAGCCTTGCGTGCCATTGTGGAGCAAGAGCAGCCGGCGCTGATCGTGCCGGAAATTGAAGCCATCGCCACCGATGAACTGGTCGCACTGGAGCAGGCGGGTCACTGCGTGGTGCCGACCGCACGGGCCACACAGCTCACCATGAATCGTGAAGGCATTCGCCGTTTGGCGGCCGAGCAGTTGCAATTGCCGACCTCGGCGTATCGTTTTGCCAGCGATTGGGCCGAGTGCCAGGCGGCGGTCGATGCCATTGGTTTTCCTTGCGTGATTAAGCCGGTGATGAGCTCGTCGGGCAAAGGCCAAAGTCTGGTGCGCAGCAGCGCTGAGTTGGCCGCAGCTTGGCAGTACGCACAAGAGGGCGGGCGGGCCGGTGGTGGCCGAATCATCGTAGAAGGTTTTGTCGACTTCGATTTTGAAATCACCTTGCTGACGGTTCGCAGTATCGATGCGCACGGCGCGGTGGAAACGCAGTTCTGTGCGCCCATCGGCCATCGCCAGGAAGGTGGCGATTATCAGGAATCCTGGCAGCCTCAAGCCATGTCTGCCACGGCGTTGCAGCAAGCACAAAACGTGGCATCCAAAGTGACCGAGGCGCTCGGTGGTTTGGGGGTGTTTGGCGTAGAGCTGTTTATCAAAGGCGATGAGGTGATTTTCAGTGAAGTATCACCGCGCCCGCATGACACCGGCATGGTGACTTTAATCTCGCAGAATTTATCTGAGTTTGCCTTACACGCCAGAGCCATTCTGGGCCTGCCCATCCCGCGCATTGAGCTGCTGGCGGCGAGTGCCTCGGCGGTCCTGCTGCCCAATGGCGATACGGATTGCATGGCATTTGCAGGTTTGCGCGCCGCCTTGGCGCAGCCCGATACCGACTTGCGCTTGTTTGCCAAGCCAGAGATTCGTGGCCAACGGCGCATGGGTGTTGCTTTGGCCAAGGGCAAGGACGTCGCGCAGGCGCGAGAAAAAGCCGCTGCCGTCATTGCGGCTATATCGGTGGAAAATTCCAATCTTCCGGACTGCTGAGTAAATGCACCACCGACTGGTTGCGGCCGCTATTTTTCGCTTTGTAAAGCGCATGATCGGCGGCTTGCACCCAGTCCGTTGCACTGTGTGATTGCAGCCAGCTGCCGGGGTTAGGAATCCAGGCGATGCCCGCCGACACCGTGAGTTTGTCGCTGGTGTCGGAAAAGCCGTGGTCAATGTGCAAGTTGGCAATGGCCTGTTGCAGTCGTTTGCGCAGCTGCTCCAAATCGTCCTGATGGCGCAAGTAAGTGATTAAAATAAATTCCTCGCCGCCATAGCGCGCGGCTAACTCATCTGCGCGTCGCACACAGCTGGCCAGCGCCAATGCTACCAAGCGCAGTGCTTCGTCACCGGCAATATGGCCGTAGTGGTCATTAAAGCGCTTAAAAAAGTCGATATCACACAGCACCAGCGCCATGCCATCTGAGTGGCGGTGCAACCGTTGCCAAGTGTTGACCAGCGCCTCTTCGAAACTGCGACGATTATGAATGCCGGTGAGGCGGTCGGTATTGGACATTTCCAGCAATTGGTTCTTTTGCCGATTAATCTCTTTCACTACAGCATTGTATGAATTTTTTAATTCGATCAGCTCGCGAATATGAAACGGGTCGCTAAAGCGAATGGGCGAAAACTCCCCCTTGCTGCGATTGTCGCGCAGGTGCTGCGTGGCATGAACAATGGGGTTAATAATGGCTTTTAGAAACACGTAAAACAGCACGCTTGGCAAAATAGCAATGACAATAAACGAGGCAAACACCGCCGGTTTTAATAACGGCGGCAGCGACTGGGCATGGTTAAAGGTCAGCATGATTGACGCGCGCCCTGTGGCATCTTGCAGGCAGCGCTGATGGATGGTTCGCGCGGCGCGAATGTGTTCATAAATCGGCGCGCAGCTGGTTGGCGGATTGGCATTGGCCTGAATACGAATGTGGTCGCTGTGGCTGAGGGTGCCCCAGTAGGTATCTGCAATGGTGCGCGCTAGCAACAGATAGCCGCGGGTATCGCCGCTGCCGTCGGAGCGAGAGACGGGGGCCACGGCGAGCAAATAGTTGTGGCCATCAATGTGCTGATAGCTCGCCGGCTGAGCAATAAATTGATAGTTTTGGCCACGGATTTGTTGCGTTAGCCACTGCTCCAGTGACGGCAGCGAACGCTGCAGATTGCCCGAACTGATGAAATGTCGCAGTGATATGCGCAGTTCACCGCTTGCCGTCGCCAATATGGCGTGCTGAACATTGAGGTTTAAAAAGGTGTCGGCGACAAAGTTGGTGCGCATGTACGGCACTGAAGGATTCAAGCCGTCGTTGCGGCCAAGAAAGTCGTAGGTATCGTCCCATTCGGCGTAGTCGGTGGCGAATGCCAGTAGGTGATTGGCTTGTTGCTCCAGTTGGCGGGCAATGCCGGCAATTTCATGGTGTTGATGCGTGCGGACGATCTCCAGCTCTTGCGGATAGAACCACCATGCCCGCACGGCCAGCAGGCCGAAGAACAGCAGTACCAAATACAGCAGTGTCGCCAACAGCGACATCTTGCGGATTGTGATCATTCCGACATGGGCCCTAAGTCACCTTGCCTATATTGTAGCCACTGCCGCTCAGGGTAGGTTTGATCTGAGTTCGAGGTGGCCATATGGCGGTCGGACATTGTTCGGAAATGCTGAGAATCCAGGGTTGACCTGTGAGTAGCTCGCAGGTTTAAGCTGTCATGGTTCTGTTCGTAAGGAGCCGTTATGAAGGTTCAACAGTTAGCAACGCTCAGCGGTGTTAAAGCCGATACCATTCGCCATTACGTGCGCATTGGTTTGCTAGTGCCGCAAAAAGGCAGCAATGGTTATCACCAGTTCAGCGACACCGACGCCAGGCGACTGAGTTTCATCATGCAGGCGCGGCAGCTGGGGTTTACCCTCCATGACATTGGCCAAATCATGGCGCTGGCGGAACACGGGGAGTCGCCATGCCCGACGGTGCGGCAATTGATCGAGCCGCGTTTGTCTGAAGCGCGCAGCCGCCTGGCCGCCATGCAGCAACTGGTCGAGCGCATGGAAGCGGCGGTGGAGCAATGGCAACATCAGCCCGACTGTCACCCATGCGGCTACCATATTTGCCATTTAATTGAAGGCCCGCACGAGGAGCTGCACACAGACGCGGCGAATGCATCACAGGAGATAGGGTCATGACGAGTTCATCCAGCTGCTGCGGCACTAAACAATCGGTTGCCAGCGCGCCTAGCTGCAGCGGCAAAGCAAAGTCACAAGCTAGCTGTGACTCAGCAGCCAGTGAGAATACCGCTTCAGGCTGCTGCCCCAGCACAGCGGTGCCTGCAGACGACGGCGGATGCTGTGATAGTGAAAAAAAGGCACGCATCGATTGGATTATGTGGACCTGCCTGCCGTTCGTGGTTGCGGGTTACGGTGGCTATTTGGCCTTCGGCCACGAAGGAATGCCTGCTTGGCTGGCCACCATGTTTCATACCAGCTTTGAAATGGTCAATGCCATGTGGTGGGGCATTTTAATGGCGGCGTTTTTTGTTGGTTTATTAAGTCGTGTGCCGCGCGAACTGGTGATGTCGGTACTGGGCCGCGGCGGCAGTAAGCGAGGATTAGTCCGCGCGACGGCTGCCGGTTTGCTGCTGGATTTATGCAATCACGGCATTTTAATGATTGCGATGAAACTGTATGAGCGCGGTGCCAGTATTGGTCAGGTAATGGCGTTTTTGATTGCCAGCCCGTGGAACTCGCTGACATTAACGCTGATTTTGATTGGTCTGATTGGTTTGCCATTGACGTTGACCTTTATTGCCGGTTCGATGGTCATTGCGCTTATCAGTGGTTGGATTTTTGATCGCTTGGTCGATCGCCAAGTATTACCGGCCAACCCCAATCAAGTCGAGTTTCAAGTGCTGCCATTTTGGTCGACGCTGAAAAACAGCTGGGGTGGTTATGACTGGCGGCCAAAAGCTGTGGCAGGGCTGTTTTGGGAAGGCTTAAAAGACTCGCGTATGGTCCTGCGCTGGATCGTATTTGGCATTGTATTGATTGCTCTGGTGCGTGCCTTTGTGCCGCCAGAAGTGTTTAGCACCTGGTTTGGTGCGACGGTGGGCGGCTTATTTATGACCTTGTTGGTGACCACCATCTTGGAAGTGTGTTCTGAGGGCAGCAGCCCCATAGCGGCGGACTTAGTAAACCGGGCTGGAGCACCGGGCAATGCCTTTACCTTTTTAATGGCGGGTGCGGCGACGGATTACACAGAAATCATGTCATTAAAAGACACCACTCGCAGTTGGAAGATTGCTCTCTTTCTGCCTTTGGTGACCGTGCCGCAGGTACTGCTGATTGGGTATTTGCTGAATCTAGGGCACCTCTGAACAATGCTGCACCCGCACTGGCCTATTCGCAGGTGCGGGCAGAGGTTCTTTTGATAGTTAAAAGCGTATATCCAAGATATGGCCGGTGGTGCGCTTGGGCTCGGTGGCATACCAAACTTCGTGAGTGGTGGCCTCGGGCCAAGTGCGCTGGCAGCGGGCAATCAGAGCCTCAAAGGTCGGCCGCCCTGGGTCGGCCAGCACAATGCGTTGAACGCCGCCGCGTTTAGCGCGTTTGATTAGCCGAAATAACTCGTCGGTCAGGCTGTCCCAGAAACAAATATCAGCCCCGACCAATACCTCAAAGTCGCGCAGGTCTTTTACCTTGATATCGTTGAAGGCTGATTTCCAATGGTGAATACCGACGTCGTTGTAGCTGGCCATAACGTCCAAATACGGAAATACCGCCTCATCAATATCCACCCCAGTGACCTTGGCATTAAATTGGCGAGCGCAGTAAATACTGGCAGGCCCCCAGCCACACCCCAATTCCAGCAGCGAGCGGCGCTTTGGTATTGGGCGTTCACGCAAATAGTCCATGATTAAAAAGCTCGACTCCCAGGTTTTATGGCCGTGCACACTGGGCTGTGCCACCGTTTTTAGTTGTTTGATATGACGGTGCTGCGCGCTGAGCAAGTAGATGCCATACGCTTTTTTAACGTGAGCGGGTAAGGCTTCAAGTTGAGGCATGGAACCAAAGTAGTAATGAATGGTCTTGGCAGTGTACCTTGACTGTCATACAAACTTAAGAGGACGCCCCATGCGTAATTGGATGCTTGCCCTGACCGCACCGTTACTGCTCTCAGCCTGCTCATCGGTATCGGTGCACGACTATGCCGAGCGCCAACCCAAACTGGACCCGCGTGAATTCTTTGATGGCAAATTATGCGCCGACGGCGTGGTTCGTGATTGGAAAGGCGAGCAGATTCGCCAATTTAACGCCAGCATCATTGCTACCTGGGACGAGCAGGGCGTTGGCACCTTGGATGAGATTTTCCAGTTTGACGATGGCCGCGAAACCCGCATCTGGACCTTAACCCCAATGACCAATGCGGAGGGGCAGCGCGCTTACCGTGCCAAGGCCAACGATGTGCCAGAGCCCACCGTGATGAACTTTGCCGGTAACGCCATTCATATGAACTATATGCTGCGCTACGGCGAGTCGGGCGACACCATTGATCTCACCATGGACGACTGGATGTTTAAAGTCGCCGACGGCGTGGTGGTGAATGAAACCACCATGAGCAAATGGGGCATTGATGTCGGCCAAGTGTTGCTAGTAATGCGCAAGGTGGATGACGGGCATGAGTGTATTGAGGAGTGACTCAGGCCATGCCGGCGCTGGCATTTAGTGACTCAATAAGTGGTTTCAATAGCGGCCTTAGCAAAGGACGGCGCTATTGAGACCGTCTAAGCCATGGCTTTGCTCTGGTTTAGGCACAAGCTAGCGCTGGCTCTTTGAGAGCGTTGTTGAGGTGATGGATGACCCGATGTACCACTTCTTGTTTGAACCTACCAAATAACAGACCTCTTTGGCCATCTTCTACTTCTTAAGGCACGAGTTACATTTCTGTCATAAAGAGTCTCGGGGGAATTTGGGTCATGTCAATCAACTACACTTTTCCGAAGACGTCTGACCGTGAGCTCGCAGCCGCTCTTATTCTGAGATGCTGTGACACCCTTGACGTACGCTTTCGGTCCGTTGAACTTTAAACTCGAGATAACAGGGCTAGGTTAGCCTTGTGTGTGGTGGCCGCAATGTTGAAACCATGCTCTGTAATCCTGCAAGCTACGGTGGCGATGCTTGTCACTGTCTGCAGTGGTTTTTCCCAGTTCCTTGATGCGGCGGAGCTGCGCATGGGTTTGTATAACTGGCCTCCGTTCAGTTTTGATGCCGAGAGACCTTATCGTGGCATTGATGTCGACCTTGCCAATGAAATCAGTAAACGCGTCGGTTTTGACTTCACCATTGATACCTGCCCTTTTGAGCGCTGCTTGCTGGAGATGGAACTTGGGCGATTGGACTTGATGTCAGGAATCGCACTGACTCCTAAGCGTGCTAAATATATGGATTATGCGCACTTCCCTTATGCCGAGGTATCCACAGCATTTTTTGTACGGAGAGGCGAAGAAGAGCGCCTGCTTCGCTATGAGGATCTTTATAACTTACAGATTGGCGTGGTAAGCGAAGCGCACTATTTTGATCGATTCGATATCGACAATAACCTTAATAAAACCGTGTTTCATAGTGAAAAACTGATGATTAAGCTGCTGAGTTTGGGACGGATAGACACCTTCGTCAGCCATCAGACCACTGGGGCCTATGAAATTATGAACCAGGGATTTAAAGGAACGCTGGTACAGGCACCTTATTCTCCTGGGAGTCGAATTCCCATCTATTTTGCAATCTCCCAAAAGTCACCACACCGATCTCTGCTGCCAGCAATAAATAAGGCCATCAAGGACATCCATGCCGATGGCACCATGGAAAAGATCCTCAAGAAGTACCGTTAATCAACAATGGCTTTTACGACGTTGGCCTACGGTTTCATTCTATCGGACGTGAACGTCGATAAAGATGCAGTGGGCATCTCCATAGCCAGCCAGTCGTATTGCTGGCCCTCCCGGAAGGGTGCGGGCGTTATGCCCTCATAACGTCGTCAGCGATGCCCGTCATCGCCGCCTTGTTCTGAATGGCTACTGCACTCGTTCATCGCTGTGCAGATTTATTCTAAGTTGCCTTTGAGTCGAAGTATTGAATGCTTACATCAAATTGCCCGTGCATAACAGTGTTGCAATGATGACCGGCTATTAAGTTGAGCCTCGTTGTTGATATGCTGCGCAAACTTCATCCCCCACACTTTGATCTGCGGAAAACTAAGGAAGGTAAGCAATGAATCACTGGCAGCTTCCCCACCGTTATGACTTTGACGGGCGATGCGTTCGTTACGGTAAATTGGGCGACGGGCCACCGTTAGTCGTGGTTCACGGCACGCCTTGGTCGTCATTTAATTTGCGCCATTTAATTCACCGCTTAGCCAACCACTATTCGGTGTATTTTTACGATTTGCTGGGGTATGGGCAATCTTGCACGACAACAGGCGATGTCTCCCTCGGGGTGCAGAATCAGGTGCTGGATAGCCTGTTAAGTCATTGGGGGTTAGAGAATCCGATCATACTTGGCCATGACTTTGGCGGCGCGACGGTGCTGCGCACCCACCTTTTAAATCAGCGTGCGTTTAGCAAAATGATATTGATTGACCCGGTTGCCTTATCCCCCTGGGGGTCGGCATTTTTTCGCCATGTCCATCAATACCAAGAGGCCTTTGCAGGGCTGCCCGATTATATTCACCAGGCAGTGGTGCAAGCCTATGTGCAAACCGCGGCCGTAGAACCTCTGGACGACGAAACGTTACAAGGCATTATCGCGCCTTGGAGCGGCGAACAGGGCAAGATCGCGTTTTATCGGCAAATGTCACAGGCGGATTCCAACTATACCGACGAGGTTGAGCCAAACTATTCGACCATTACAGTACCAACCTTGATCTTATGGGGGCGCGAGGATAGTTGGATTCCGGTTGAGCGCGGCGAAACACTCCAAGCCATGATTCCTGGCTCTAAGCTGAAAATTATTGACGGAGCGGGGCATCTGGTGATCGAAGAAAGACCCGAGCAGCTATGCCAGGCAATTATGGAATTTGTTGGATGATAGCGTTGAAGGTGCTAGGAGTAGCCGAGTTGCAACCAATCGACTGTATTTACAACTTTGGTGGCTGCCAATAATAAATGCTCATGGCTTGCCGTTAAACGGATACTGGTAAGACGCTGGCGAAGAGACAAGGTACCCAGAGCCAGTAGCGGCATGCGTTAACACCTATGCAGTGAGACAGATATGATTAACCGGATGATGACCGCTGTTTACGTCAGCGACCTTGCTCGCTCTCAGGCGTTTTACCAGGATTTGTTAGGGCTCAAGGCCGTGTTTACTACGGATTGGATTGTGCAGCTAGCGGACCCGGACAGCGGCGAGGTATGTCTGATGCTGCAACCTCAACAGCATGAACTGGTACCGACGAGTTTTCAAAAAAATCCGCAAGGTCTGAGTTTGGTGTTTGTCGTCGATGATGTCGATAAACGTTACCGCTACGCACGCTCGCAAAACTGGCCCATTGTGCAAGAGCCGCGCAACGAGGAGTATGGCCAACGCCGTTTTTTGCTGGCTGACCTCGATGGCGTATTAATTGACATCTGCACGCCCTGTGAGCCATCAGCCGAGTTTATTGCTCAGTATTTTTAAATACCGATGTTTGCTAGATGAGCTTTACCCTGAACATCCGCAATTTGATGAAGCTTCGGCGGGGCCTTGCAACAAGCACTGCAACCGCTGTCAGCCTTGGGGAACGTATTTCCGTGGTCTGTATGTGTTGTCGCGAGCAGGCGAGAATACCCTTGGATTTCTTTTATACCGTTATCCATAAATCCTACCAGTCTAGTCTGACATTTGTCCTTTCCAGGCGTACAATCGCGCCATCGTGAGTAAAGGTTGTGATCTAAGGGGATGCACCGTGAGTCAAATAACCCAGTCTCAAGTTGAGCAAGCCATCCAAGGCTATACCGACCCGTATCTGAACAGCGATCTGGTCAGTGCCGGTGCGCTGCGCTGCGTGAGCATTAGCAATAACAACGAGATCGAAGTCGAGCTGCACCTGCAGTACCCAAGTGGCTTCTTGGGCAATGGTGTCGAGCAAATGCTGCAAACGGCCATTGAAAACATCGACGGCTGCCAATCTGCCAGTGTAAAAATCAGCTGGGAAGTTCTGGAAAACAAAAGCCAGAACAGCGTTGATGCCATCGAGCAAGTAAAAAACATTGTGGCTGTGGCGTCGGGTAAAGGCGGTGTGGGTAAATCGACTACTTCGGTTAACTTAGCGCTGGCGCTGGCCAAAGACGGCGCCAAAGTGGGTTTGTTAGACGCCGATATTTACGGCCCTAGCCAGGGCATTATGCTGGGCGTGGAAGAGGGCACGCGGCCAGAAACCATCGACAATAAATGGTTTGTGCCGATTGAAGCCCATGGTATTAAAACCATGTCGATGGCGTACTTGGTGACCGAATCCACGCCTATGGTGTGGCGTGGGCCTATGGTGGCGGGTGCGCTGCAGCAAATTCTGACACAAACCCAGTGGGGCGAGCTGGATTATTTAATTATCGATATGCCACCGGGCACGGGTGATATTCAACTGACTTTAAGCCAGAAGTTTCCGGTATCGGGTGCTGTGATTGTGACCACACCGCAGGACATCGCCTTGGCCGATGCCAAAAAAGGCATTGAAATGTTCAATAAGGTGAACATTCCGGTAATGGGCATGATTGAAAACATGAGCATGCATATTTGCTCTAACTGCGGCCATGCCGAGCCTATTTTCGGCCAAGATGGCGCCGATGAGTTAGCACAGCGCTACGATACCCAGGTGTTGGGTTCGCTGCCGTTGTCTAAATACATTCGCGAGCAAAGCGACGCCGGCACGCCGGTCGTGGCCGCTGACGATTGCTCAGAAGTATCGATGATGTATCGCCACGCGGCGCGCCACTTAGCCGTGGCGCTGATGCATCAGGCACAAAACCGTCAGGCGATGCCGAGCATTGAGATCAGCGACGACTGAGTGCTTAAGATGACCCAAGTGTGTAAATTTGCGCACTTGGGTTTTTTATTTGCGCACTTGGGTCATTTACCCGGCGCTTTGTCAGGGTAAACTGCGCTCATCACAATAATTCCTTAGGTAGCCCTTGATGAGTCAGTATCCGCATCTGTTTGAACCCCTGGATTTGGGTTTCACCCAACTGAAAAACCGCATCATGATGGGCTCGATGCACGTCGGCCTTGAAGACCGCCCTTGGCACTTTGATGAAATGGCTGCTTACTTTGCCGAGCGTGCGCGCGGCGGCACTGGCCTGATGGTCACCGGTGGCTTTGCTCCTAACCGTCGTGGCGACTTGCTGCCATTTGGCTCCAAACTGATCAGTGGCTGGCAGGTGCCGTTTCATAAAAAAGTCACCTCAGCGGTGCACGAAGCGGCATCAGACAGCAAAATCCTGCTGCAAATTCTGCACGCCGGTCGCTACGGCTATACCCCGTTTAACGTTGCGCCAACGGCGATAAAATCACCCATTACACCGTTTAAGCCGAAAGAGCTGAGCGCCAAGCAGATCGAAAAAACCGTCGATGATTATGTGCGCTGCGCCAAGCTAGCGCAAAAAGCCAATTACGATGGCATCGAGATCATGGGCTCTGAAGGTTACTTCATCTGCCAAATGATCAATAAACGCGTCAATAAACGCACCGATGAATGGGGTGGCTCTTACGAAAACCGCATTCGCTTCCCATTGGAAGTGGTGCGTCGCATTCGTGCTGCAGTCGGCGAGAAGTTCATTTTGATGTTCCGCCTGTCGATGCTGGATTTGGTTGAAGACGGCTCGGACATGGCCGAAGTGATTCAGCTGGCCAAAGAGCTGGAAAAAGCCGGTGTGAACCTGATTAACACGGGTATCGGCTGGCACGAAGCACGGGTGCCGACCATTGTTACCTCGGTGCCGCGCGCCGCCTTTACCGAAGTGACTGCTCAAGTAAAAGCCGCGGTGTCTGTGCCTGTGGTGGCGTCGAACCGTATTAATATGCCGGATGTAGGCGAGCAGATTCTGGCCAGCGGTCAGGCCGATATGATTTCTATGGCCAGGCCGCTGCTGGCCGACCCAGATTGGGCCAACAAAGCGCGCGAAAACCGCGCCGATGAAATTAATACCTGCATCGCCTGCAACCAGGCCTGCCTCGATCACACCTTTGAAAACAAACGTGCCAGCTGTTTGGTCAACCCGCGTGCTGGCCATGAAACTCAGCTGCTGTACACGCCAGTGGCGCAAGCGAAAAAAGTCGCTGTCGTCGGTGCTGGCCCGGCCGGTTTGGCCTGTGCCAATGTCGCGGCACAGCGTGGCCACAAGGTCACTTTGTTTGAAGCGCGCGGCAATATTGGCGGTCAGTTTAATTACGCTGCGAAAATTCCGGGCAAAGAAGAGTTTTACGAGACCATTCGCTATTTCCACAAAATGATCGAAGTGCACAACATCGATTTGCGCCTCAATACTTGGGTCGATGCTGAGCAGTTAAAAGCCGAAGGCTTCGACGAAGTGGTGGTGGCGTCTGGAGTCGAGCCGCGTGTACCGAATATGCCGGGCGTCGATCATGCCAAGGTGGTTACTTACCAGGATGTACTGGATAAAGGTCTGCAGCTGGGTAAGAAAATCGCCATTATGGGCGCTGGCGGTATCGGCTACGACATGGTCGAATACCTGACCCACGAAGGCCCATCCATTACCCTGGATAAAGACGCTTGGATGAAAGAGTGGGGCGTGGATGGCAGTAACTCGGTGCGTGGTGGTTTAAAACCGGCGGAGATCGAAGAGTCACCGCGCAAGGTATATATGCTGCAGCGCAAAGCCTCGCGCTTTGGTAAAGGCCTGAATAAAACCACCGGTTGGGTGCACCGCGCGGTGGTGGCCATGAAAGGTGTGGAAACCATTGGCGGTGTCAGTTACGACAAGGTCGACGATGCTGGTTTGCACATCACCATTAGCAGCGGCAAAGAGGGTGAGGAAGTAAAAGAAACTCGCGTGCTCGATGTCGATCACGTGGTGCTGTGCGCAGGCCAAGTGTCGGTGAACAAACTGCACCAACAGCTGGAGCAAGACAATAGCAAAACCTTTAACTTGCACTTGGTCGGCGGTGCTGAGTTTGCCGGTGAGCTGGACGCCAAGCGTGCCATCAAGCTGGCCAGTGAGTTGGCAGCAGCGCTGTAAATCGCTGTCACCACGCTATCGCCACGATAGCACCGCTAGGGAGCATAGCTCCCTTCATTGCCCACGCCTTGCTATGCTGAGAGCGTATTCTCAGCATGGCGGTTGTAATGCCTTTGTCGCCCCTTCCTTCTTCTTTCCCTTGGTACGCTGATCCGCGCCGCCGTTTGTTGGTGTTGTTGCTGGCACTGCTGTGCAGTTGGGGCTTAGCTTGCTTGGCGTTGGGGCACAATCTGCGTTGGGAGTGGCAGATCGACGCCATCGCCAACTTGGCCGAACTAGTGATTTTCACCCTGGGTATGTGCATTGCCCAGCTAAGCGGCCTGTCGGAATCGGCTCGCAGGCCCATGGTGTTGGGGTTTTTCTTCACCAGTGTGTCGTGCATGGGCGACTGGGTTGATGAATTTGTCGATTACTCCGAGCCGATCGAAATTCTGGTGGAAACCGTCGAAGCGCTGTTTGTGTTTGGTCTGGTATTCGCCGGTATTGGCTTTCGGCGCTGGCTGATGCACCAAAAGGCCATGCTGGCGCAACAAACGGAGCGCACTCAGCACTTTCGATTGCTCAGTGAGTTGGACGGATTGACCGACGTCTACAACCGCGCCGTGTTCGACCGCGAGCTGCCGCAGCAAATACGCTTGGCGCACGAAGCACAGTGCGATGTGGCGTTACTGTTGATCGATTTGGATCACTTCAAACGCGTCAATGATGAACATGGCCACAGCGTTGGTGACCAGGTGTTGCGTGCCTTTGGGCAGTTGCTGAAAACCGAGCTGGCGGAGCACAAGTTGTTGTTTCGCTACGGTGGTGAGGAGTTTGCTGTGCTGCTGCCAGCGGTGGATCTAAAAACCGCTCAAGGGCTGGCGGAGCGCGTACGCCACAGTACCGAGCTACTGCACGTTCATGGCGGCCATGGCCGGCCATTGGTGCTGTCGGTCAGTATTGGCATTGCCATGGCAGAGCTGGGTGAAGACGCCCTGCAGCTACTGCAGCGCACCGACCATGCCTTGTATCAGGCCAAGCAGTCCGGGCGCAATCGCGTCTGCTGCGGCTGATCCGCCTCGGCCAGCGGTAAAACCAGCGTCAGATCAAAACCTTCAGCGCTGCCCCACTGCAGTTTGCCGGCGAGAATTTCCTGCACCAAATTGTGCACCTCATACAGCCCTAAACCACAGCTGCCAGCATCGCTGCGGCGGGTGGTGTAAAACGGCAGGAAAATGCGCTCGCGATCCTCTTTGGCAATGCCACAGCCATTGTCCTGATAACGAATACGCAGCTCGTCGCCTTTGTCGTAAACACTGATATGAATGTTCAGCGCTTGGTCGCGGTTATGGCGCAGGCTGTTGTCCACCAGCTGATTGAGCACTCTGCCCAGGGCATCACTGTCGCCAAACCACTGTTGGGTGAAGCTGCTGATCTTCACCGTCAGTTGCAGCTCTGGGTCCAGGCGCAAGGTCTCTTGTTGCCAGTGGCGAAACCACTGGCGCAGGTGAATCAGCTCTTGCCATTGTTGCTCTTCGATCAGGGCGGAGTTTTTCATCACCTGATTCAAATCTTTCAGCCGTGCTATGCCTTGGTCAATGTGCTGGCTACCGTCGCACAGTTGCTGGCGCAACTCATCGTCGCGCACGGCGGCAATGTTTTCATGCAAATAGCTTTGCGCCATTTGAATATTGCCCAATGGCGTATTCATTTCATGCGCAATGCCCATCACCATCTGCCGCAACGATTGCGCTTTTTCTGCTTGGGCATGTTGCAGGCGTTGCTCGTGCTGAGTTTGCTGAGTGACGTCCTGGGCCGAGCCAATCCAGGCGGTGTCCGAGCCGGCCAGCTCCTCACCGCGGCGACGGCGCATGGTGATGCTGAGCCAGCGTCGTTCGCTACCATCGCCGCAGGTCAACAGATAGCGCTGCACCTGACCGTGTTGCTGTAGGATCTGCCACAAATCCGTTACCGAATCATCGGCAAACAGACGATCAAAGTTGGGCAGTCGCTCGGTGTCGCAGTGGGCCAGATTGATCATGGTGCGCCAGGAGGGGTTCGACTTGGTAAAGCGTCCCTGCACATCAAGCTGGAACTGCCCGGTCAGCGAGTTGTGGTACAGGTCTTCAAAGCTGCGCAGGTATAAAATCGCTTGCTCCTGACTTTGCAGGCGCTGCTGCCTGGCTTTCAGTTCATTGCGCTGCAAGCGGGTAATGCGCTCACCCAAGGCCATGGACAGCAAAATAATCTCCAAGAATGAGCCAATCTGATAGCTGAACAGCGTCAGCGTATTGGTCGGTAACCAACCCAGTGAGCGCACGTTGGTGAAGACCATGCCAATAATGAACACCACCCAGGCGATGCAAAAGTAGCGTGCGGCGACCTCGCCACGGCGCCAAATACGAATGCCCATGGTGAGAGCCGACACTGTGATGACGGTGCTGAGCAGGTTTTGCGCAAACAACACCGAGCCATACGAGCTCACCAGCGCCATCGGAATGGACAGCGCTGCCAGAGCCGCAAATATGGTGAAGACACCGTGCATGGTGGGGCTGTGCTCGGCCAAGCGTAAAAAACGCGTGACAAATAAGCACAAAATCAGCTGATTGACGCCAAACAACATCGGCAGAGCGTAGCGATTGACCTCTGGCCACTGCGGCCACAAAAATTGAAACGCTGAGCCTTCGTAGGTCATGTGCAGCAGCAGAAACGACAATACAAAGCCCGAATACAGCAAATAGTTGCGATCGCCCGTTGTTAGGGCAATAAAGAGGTTATAAAGGCCCATTACCAGCAATGCGCACATAAAGCCGCCGCGCAGCAAGTTGTACGACAGTAACGAGCTGTCCAGCTCCGCTTCGCTGATCAGCCAAGCGGGCAGCTGGCTGGTGCCTTGGCTACGCAAGCGTATATACAGCTCTACCTCGCCTGTGGCGTTGATGGGCAGAATCAAATCCGGATGTTGAATGGCGCGCTGGTTAAAGGGCAGGCTGTCGCCGCTTTGCTGATGTTGGCAGGGCTGGGGCTCGGTGGTGTGCGTCGTTGGTGCTGCCTTGGGGCAAATGTACAGATCCACTTCGTCCAGTAGGGCGTAGCGAATCCACAGCCACCATTGTGTCGGTGGCAGTTCTAGGGTCTGGCGAAACCAGACGGCGGCGTCTGTATAGCCAAAGTTCGGGTGATCGGCGCCGGTAGGCTGCCAGTCGGATGACTGTCGCACTTGCGCCAAGGTCAGCTCTAGGCTGGGGTCCTGCAGTTGCATGGCGCCCTGGCCAAACGGCTGGCTGTCGTACTGAGCGGGTGAATAGGCCTGTGCGCTTGATGCCAGGCACAACAGCCAGGCCAGCCATATTGCAAAGACAGGAAACGGCACCGAGCACTCCTTCCGTCGTTGTGTTTATTGTTATTGACTGTCAACCATGCCGTATTAATGGCTCAGTGCCAATGCCATTAAACTCACCCAAGCGACCATGCCGACCACCAGAATGCCCCATTCCAGCGCGGTCAGATCGGTGTTTTGCGCATAAAAATGCAGCCGGCTGTCGTGCAGACGATTCACCGTCAGGTTGGCCTGAGCATTGGGCAGGGTAGCCAGCAGTGCTAGAAACCAGCCATGACTGTCGCCGCTGGCGACAAACCAGATGCTGAACAGCAACGACAGAATGAACAATAAATAGGCGCGTAACGGCTGCCATCGCGGTTGCTCACCGTCTTCGACGGCTTGGCGGTAGATGCGCTGATACAGCTGCCATTGGCTGATTGGCCAAATCAATAACTTGAACCAGGGCATGAAGGCATTAGGCTGGCTGATCTGGCGCCAGTTGGCCCAGCTCCAGTAAAGGTTATAGAGGCCGAAGGTGGCCAGCGACAGCTCGACAAACTTCTCGGTGCCAATCGGATAAAACAGCGCTTTTTCTTGTACTTCCGGATGTAACTGCATGCACGTCTCCAAACGATGGATCATGGCATTGGCGCCAGTCAGCAGGGTACAGGGGCGTTGCTGCCGCTGTCGATGGTAACGGCATGTGAACGCTTTGGCGAGCCCGTCACCCTTTGCTCTGCAGGTACTGGCGCTGGCGGCTGGGTTTCAGTAGTCTTGCCGGTTTGGTGACAGTTTTTGTGTTGATGGCTGCGTATGTTTTTTGATCAGGAGCGGTTGCAGTTCTTCCGTCCGTTGACCGGTAAGTACCGCGCCCAGGTGCAGCAATGTCTGAGCGAGCTGTATCGTCGTTTGTACAGCTCCAGTAGCGCTGACTATGGCCAGGCCATTGGCCGCGATACCGTGGTCGAAGTGTTCCAGGAAGCGCTGGTGCGCGCCCCGTTATTGGCTGAGCCAGGCGATGACACCGACGGCGATGGCCGCTTTCGTAACAGCCGCGAGCAGGCCGGGTGGATTCTCAACCTGCTGTTGGAGCATGGCTGGCTGGAAAAGCAGGTGGACGAAGCCAACTTGCAAAGCACCTTTGCCTTTACCCGCTACGGCCGGTTGTTTACCGAGCCTTGGTTGGCCGACAGCCGCACCTCCGCGCGCACCCGTCACCGTAATACGCGTAACACCCGCAACTCGTTGGAAGCCTACCTAGAACGTGGCGATGTGTACGATTTGCTCGACGCGTATGAGTACTCAGAGCGCATCATCAGTGATTTCACCGATGTGATTGCGGAGCTGGAAGAGCGCAAGCGCGATTTGGTGCGCGAAATGGAAGATCAGCTGTTGGTGCAGCGCGCCAGCGAAGCCTTTTTCGATTTTATGGAAAAACGCTTTCAGCCCGATTTGTCGGTGCGCTTGTCGGCCGACAATGTTGAAAAACACCGGGATCAAATTCAGCGCCTGATTAAGCAAATCCGCAAGCAGGAAAAGTCGGTTAAAGCCGCCGCAGAAGGGCGTTTGAGAGAGCTGCTGCCAGAGCTGGTGCAGCCGGGTCAGTCGGTATTGTGGTCGCTGCTCGATGGCATTGAGCAACGACTGAAAAATGCCAGCGATATTATGCTACCGGCTCTGCGCCGGGCGCTGCAAAGTTTTACCAAACGCGCCGACATTATTATTCGCCAAATGAGCTACTTGGCATCACAGCAAAACAACGATGTCTTGGCGGTATGCAAGCAGCTGGCCGCGGCCGATGAGCAGCAGCAAAACGAGTTGTTAGAGCGCGCGGGTGTGCTGATGACGGTGCCGCAAATTGAATTGCTGGACCCAGCGCAAGTGCGCCTGCACGCGCCACGTCAGCGGCGTCAGATCGATGCCGACCTAGACGAGGGTAGCGGTGATTTTGACGTTGATGCACGGCGCGATATTTATATTCAGCAAGTGTTGGACCGAGCTTTTTTGGTCAACCAAGAAGCGGTGCGCGGCTACATTCGCCAGCACTTGGCGCAAGGCGAGCAGATATCAACCCGCGATTTGCCCATCGAATCGGCGCAAGACTTTCTGGCGGTGGCCCATGCCATTGGTTTGGGCTCGGCGGATGGTTTGTCGAGTGAGTTTCAGTTTTTAATCGAGCCGGATGATCACGCAGAAGACGACGGCGGCGAATATTTTTTGCGCAAAGACCATTTTACTTTGCAGCTGGTACAGAAAGAGTCCTGATATATGTTAGACATGATTGAACGCGATCTGGAAAAAGAGGGCTTGGACCAGCGTGATTTTTCCGAATTATTGATTCGGCTGTTGGACTACGGCGTCATTTGCCGTGATGAAAGTCAGATCGAGCAACAGCTGTACGACCGCTACATTCGACTGGAACGTTTGGTGGCCGATTATTTGTCGGTGATTGGCATTCGTTTACAGCATGACCGCCGTTTTCAGTTTGTGCGGTTATTTCCGCCAGGTGCTCAGGTGCCGGGTATGGAAGAGCCGATGCAAGCCGGAGGGCAGGCTCTGAGAATGCGCTTAACCCAGCAAGAAGTGGCATTGATTCTGGTGTTGCGTGCGCAGTACGACAAAGCCCTGCGCGAAGGCCAAGTGGATGAGCAAGGCTGTGTCATGGTGTCGCTGGAAAGCCTCAGCATTGCCATGAAAAATCTGCTCAAACGCACCTTGCCTGAGCAGCTGACGGAGCGTAAACAGCTGTTCCGGCGGTTAAAACAATTGCGTTTAATTCAGCTGGCCAATGAGGAACAGCTGGCCGACGGTGATTTGTGGCTGCGAGTCAGACCGATGATCATGAGTTACGTCAGCGACGAGGTGCTATCTGAATTAACCCCTGAGTCAGACGCACCTGTCGTGGAGGTGGCAGACCACACGGCTGCAGAAGCTGAAGCAGAAATGACAGCAGCAGAACAAACAACCGCCGCCGAAAACGAACAAAATGATTCTGAGAATCAAGCGGCGAACACACGAGGCAGCGAAGACCCTGCACAGAGTGCAAATAATTCGCTAGACGATGATGCTGCTGTGTCCTCAGCGGAGAATGAACTGGTTGCTGATCAAACGCAGCATTCGGATAAAACCGACAATGCTGTTGAAGTGGTCGCCTTTGACGCTGCCGCCGGTGATGATGGCGCTGTTGACGATGAGTCTGCTGATGATGAGTCTGCTGATGATGAGTCTGGTGATGTGAACAACGAATCCGAGACCGCACCACGTTCTGCCCCCGCGAGCTTGTTTGGAGAGTAGTCCCGATGTTTTTAAAGAAATTTGTTTATGTCAATTGGGGCAATATTCCAGCATCCGAATTTGAATTTGGCCCGATTAATTTGTTGTCCGGTGGTAACGGTTCGGGCAAGACCACCGCCGCCGACGCCATTCAAACGGTGATGACGGCGGCGCACGATACGCTGTTTCACTATAACCCCGGCCAAGATGAAGCGACTCAGCGCGGCCGCGGTAAAAATGTACGCACGCTGGCCTCCTATGTGCTCGGTTGTGATGACGGCAGTTACGCACGGCCCAATGGCGCCGTAGGCTATTTGGCAGCGGTATTTCACCCAACACAAGGCGAGAGCGGTGAGCCATTTACGGCGGTTATTGGCGTCAGTGCCAGCATCGACCGCGCCGGATCACAGCCGGTGGCGCGACAAAACGATTTGCAGTTTTTCATTGTCGCCGGTGAGCAGCTAACGCTGGCGGACTTTACTGCGCAGCAAGACGACAACAAACAAGTGCTGGAGCTGGGGCGCTTTGCCAAACAGTTGCGCACGCGCGTTGCGGCAGAAAATATCGAAAAATACGACACCAAAAAGCAGTACTTACGCCGCTTGTACGCCGCACTGCGTGGCCGCCACGACGCCGTTACCGAGCGTGAAGCGATGAACGCCGCTCGTACGTTTTCGCGTTTTATGGCGTATAAACCGGTGAAAAGCATCAACGGTTTTGTGCAAAATGAAATTCTGGAGGCGAAAGACCTCGGTGATGCCATTCGCAGTGTGTCGGATTTGATGAAAACCATTCATGCGATGGAATCCGATGCCAACGTATTGGCGCAAACCATTGCACGTTTGAATGCCACCGGCGGCGCTGCTAATCGCTACATCGATCAGTGGATCGATTACAACGTGCTGGAGTACACGGCTGCACGTAGCCGTTTTTTGAACGACCAGGGTAATTACCTGGGTGCCAAAGAGCAGCAACAAAACATTCGCGAGCGTTTTGCTCGCGCGGAAAAAGAGCGTGAAGTCGCGCAAGACAGGCGCAAGCAACTGCGCGAACAGCTGATTTCCATGGAAGCGCAGCGCCGCGGCATTGATGCGCTGCAAGACAAAGATGCGGCGGAACAGGCGATCCAAGATGGTAAAAGACAACTGCAGCATCTGTCGGTGCCGCTGCTTGAGCAAGAGCAGTGGTTGCAAGCCAGCCTGCGCGCCACCGAGCTGGTGTTTGGTGCTTTGCAAAAAACCGCCATTGCGGTTGATATTCCAGGCTTAGGGCAAAAGAAACTGCTGCAGCAAGCGCGCGATGTGTTAGCCATCAAAGATCAGGGGGCGGTAGATCTGCGCAAACTGATGGGGCGTGATTGGATCGATTTATCGCCGCTGGAGGCGCACTTAGAGCAAGCGCGCGGCCAGCAAAGTGCGATTAACCAGTGGCGTGAGCGTTTCCACTCGGCCGAGCTGGAAAGCAGTGGCCAAAGCCTGCGCGATCAGGTTGCCAAACTGGTGGATAGGCGCGAGCAAAAGCAGCAGCAAATGGCCTCTCGCATGGCGCAAAAGCAAGCGGACATCGACAGCTTGGAAGCGCGCCAATTAAATTATCCAGGTTATGTGCGCCAAGCACTGGACGTGCTGAAGCGTGAATGCCCAGAGGCGCAGCCACGGGTGCTGGCGGATTATGTCGAAGTGCGTGATCCAGCATGGCAAAACGCCATCGAGGGTTATATTGGTGGCGCGCGTTTTAGCATTTTGGTGGAGTCCGACTACGAAGCCGAAGCCGCTAAAATATTACGCTCGATTCCCGGTGGCAGTCGCGCCCGGGTTATTCAGGGCGAAAAAGCTCGCCGCGATGCCGAGCGCCGCAGTTTGCCTGCCAACTCCATTATTCATTTGATGGACTTCGACCACGCCACCGCCAAGGCTTTTTTATCGGCCAGTTACGGCACCGTCGAGCAAGTACAAGATACCGACACCCTGCGCATGACACGGCGTGGCATTACCCGCGACGGTCTGGGCAGTGGGGCTTATTCCATTTATCGCTGCGACCTCGACGACAGCGAGTTAGTGTTTGGATTGGGCGCGCGAGAAAAAGCGTTGACCGCCAAGCGCCAGGAGCTGGAGGCCATTGCCGAGCAAGCCAATGAAGCACAGTTTCAATGGCGTCAGGCGGAGCAATTATTGGATGCCATTAACTTGCTGCGCCACGTGAGCTTTGCCGATCAAATGCAAGCCATGCTGGATGTGCAGTATCAAATGCAGCGTGCCGAGCAGTCGTTGAATCAGGTCGATGTGTCAGACTTCTCCCATTTGGAGCAAGAATTTCAGACGCTGAAAGACAAGGGCGATGAGCTGGATGCCCTGATAAAAGATCTGGACGGCGAGCTGGGGCGGTTACAGCAACAACTGAACGACAGTGAAAAGCTGTGCCGTAACCTCAGTGATATGCAAGAAAAAACCGCAGAATACGCCGATCAAAAAGAAGAGAATTTGCGTCAAATTGTGACTGTGTGGCCTGACTTCGATGTCGAAAAACGCCTGCAGCAAGCCGATGAAGAGGCGCAGAACAGCCCATTGGACGCCGTTGAAAATCAGCGTAAATCCATTGCCCAGGAGTTGAACTCGACGGCCTACGAGATTGAGCGTAATATCAACGAGCACAACCTGAATTGCCAAACCATGGATGCCATTGTCTATACGCCAGACTATCGTGATGAGCACGGCGTCGACTTCTTCCGTTGTGTTTGTGCGTTAGAGCGTGAAGTTGAGCGTGTTCATAATCGTCTGAAGAACAACATATTGGTCGAAAAACAAGACCAGTTAATCCAGTTGCGTGAAAGTTTCAACAATGCGTTTGTCACCAACCTGTGTCACTCCATTTATCAAGCCATCAACGATGGCAAACGTATTCTCGAAGATTTAAACAAAGAGTTGGCGCATCACGAATTTGGGGCTGACCGTGAGCGTTATTGGTTCGATTGGGACTGGGTGCCTGAGTACAAAGAGTACTGGCAGTTTTTTGAAGAAATTATCAAAAACCCAAGTTTGGGCGATGGCGCCACTTTGTTCGATGCAGACTTGTCAGCCGCCGCTAAGCGCGTGCGCGATCAGCTGATGTCTATGTTGCTGGACGAGGATGAGCAAAAAGCCATGCGCGAACTGGAGCGCGTGTCTGACTATCGCAACTATCGCGCTTATGAGATTTATAAGCAGCCGGCCAATAAAGAACCGATTGCGCTCAGTCAATACGGCACCGGCTCCGGTGGTCAGCTGGAAACGCCTGCGTACATCATTCGCTCGGCGGCCATTACTTCGGCTTTCCGCTTTAACGAAGGTGACACTCACTTGCGTATGGTGCTGGTGGACGAGGCCTTCTCCAAAATGGATGAAACACGCTCGAAAGAGGTCATTAACTATCTGACCGAAAGCTTGGGCTTGCAGTTGCTGTTTATTATGCCGACCAGTAAATCGGGTCCTTTTATGGATCTGATTTCCAATCAGTTTGTATTTAGTAAAGTACCGTTAGTGGCTGGGCAGCGCAAAGGTGAACTGCAAACGCGAGTATTGGTCGATCGACAACAGTGCAATCAGGAAAAAGTGAAGGAGCTGTGGGCCAATCACCGGCGCACCATTCGCCACCAAGCGGCGCTGGACTTTATGGAAGAGTTTGCCTGATGGCCTATGGCGACGGCGATAGCTCGTTTCAAACGGCGGGTGGCGAAGCCGGGTTGCGCTGCCTCGTCGATGCTTTTTACGATGCCATGGAAACCTTGCCGCAGGCGCGCACCATTCGTGATATGCACCCGCAAGATTTAACCGAGTCGCGCGATGAGCTGACGCTATTTCTATGCGGCTGGCTGGGAGGGCCAAAACTGTTTCGTGAAAAGTACGGTGCCATTCGCATTCCTGTTGCGCACCGTCATTTGGACATCGGCCCACAAGAGCGCGATGCTTGGTTGCTGTGTATGAAGGTTGCCGCCGATGAGCAACCTTGGCCGCAAGATTTTAAGGATTATTTACTGGAACAGTTGTATGTGCCTGCGGAGCGCAGTCGCAATCGCTCTGATTAGTCTGGCGGCTGTCGCTAGCGCGGAGATTTATCGCTGGACCGATGCTAATGGCAAGGTGCATTTTGGCGATAGGCCACCGCCCCAAGTTGAGAAAGAAACCGTGGAGGTTGAGCCGACTCCGGTCTGGCGCGGTTTTGATATTCGCCTGACGTATTCAGATGCGTTTTCTCAAACACTGCCTAGCGACGATTCTGTTGCGCTATTAGACGGTGAGCGCATCGAGCAAGACGTTAATCGAGTGTATCGGTTTTTTGATCAGATCTTATTTGTCGATTTTTATCGCAAGGTGCCGGTGAGTATTCACGTACTGGCCAATCAGCGCGAGTATCGCCAATATTTGGCCAGCCAGGTTAAAGGCAGTGTGCCGCCATCTTTGGGTGTGTATCTGCACGACCGTCATCAGATTGTGGTTTATCTTCATCCATCTCGTTATGGCGGTGTCGAGAGCACCTATCGCACGATTAAACACGAAACCAGTCACGCCATTTTGGCCTCGATTGCTCAGCGTATGCCCGCTTGGCTCAACGAAGGTCTGGCAGAGCAAATGGAAATGCTGGAATACGATGATCAACAACGGTTTGTGATTCACCAGCATGGTTCTAATCGCCAGCAAATACTGGCGCAGCGGCAGTTGATGCCAGTGCGTGAGTTTGTCGAAATCAACAATATGACTTGGCGGCGACAAAACCTTGATCAGGCTGTGCATCAGGCCATGGCGGGGCAGTTGGTGTATTTAAGTCTGAGTAAAAACTACGGTCGCAGTTTTATTACTCGCTTGGTGCAAGAGTACAAGCGTGGTTATCGCCAAACAGCGTATTACTTGCTGGATGAGCATTACATAGGCGGCGGCGCGGCATTGAATGTGCACTGGCAGGCTTGGCGCTCGCAGCGTATGACCGAACCCAGCCGCATCGTGTTTAACTAGGGCCTGTTAACACCATTTCGATCACGCTGTTGTGAGCTGAAAACCTATCCAGCAAGGCGCGATGAAGGATATTTAACGAGTTAAGTGCAGGGTGGGTGCCACGGATTGCGGGTTTGCAGCCATACCTTGAAGGGCTGGAGTCCGTTTTCTCTGAGTCGCGTTAGTCGTTGCTTATTTAACCCGAGATTTGATAGCGGCCAAATGCCACAAATGGATAGAATCCAGCAAAGTGACCGCGCTGGATTGAGAGCGTTAAGCCAGCAGGTAACAAGGTCATTGTTACCTGCTGGCTGAAAGGTTAATCACTGCTCGTTGGCGAACCTAACGTAGCCCTGCAATGGCCTCAGGTTCGCGCTTTTGCAACGCCCAACCCACACTGATCGCTACGATCGCCGGTACCAGCCATGCCATACCACTGCTTGCCAGTGGCAGCATTTGATAGCCTTGCTGAATGGCTGCAGGAACGAGATCTGCAACAGCCAGCCCATCGTAAATAGCAATCAAGGTAGTGATGCCCATGCCCCAGGCAAACACCTGTTGCGGATCACGCATCCAAGGGCGCATTAAAGACAAGGCGATCAGCGTCATGGTTAGTGGGTACAGCGCCACCAACACTGGAATCGACAGCTGAATAATTTGCGATAACCCTTGGTTGGCGACCAAAGCGCTGAAAACAGCCAATACAATGACGAAAACACGATAAGAAATACTTGGCATCAGCTGATTAAAATATTCGCCACAGCTGGTTAACAAACCGACGGCTGTGGTCAGGCATGCCAAGGTGATGACCATCGCCAAAATTAACTGGCCGGCAGGGCCAAAGATTTCGGTAATGTAGAGCGCAATCAACTGGCCACCATTGTCGTATTGAGCAGCCACGGCGTGGCTGGTGGCGCCAAGCCAGGACAGCGGTACGTACACCAGCGATAAGCAAACAGCGGCAATCACACCGGCAGCTAAGGTGTAGCGTGCAATGGATGCGCGGTCTTTAATGCCACGGTCGCGAATGGCTTGAATAATCACGATACCAAATACCACCGAGGCAAGCGCATCCATGGTTTGGTAACCCTGCATAAAGCCAAAGGCAAATGCGCCTTGGTCTGTGGCAATGCTGCTGTTGCCGGCACTGCCTTGCGGATAGAGCAAAATACCGCCAGCCATAATGGCCAATACGAAAATCAGCGCCGGTGTAATGTATTTACCGATGCGATCCATCAGTTTACCCGGCGACAGTGCCAAAAAGGCGCTGACGACAAAGAAGACCACGGTATATGCCATTAACGCGGTGGCCGATTCACTCGTGTTATTTAGCCAAGGAGCGGTACCCATTTCAAACGCCACGGTGGCCGTTCTGGGGATGGCGAACAGTGGGCCGATGGACAAATAAATGGCCAAGCCAAAGGCAACGGCGGCCCAGCGAGGCAGAGGGCGTGTCAGCTCACGCAGGCCACCACCACACATGGCAGCAGCCACCACGCCCAGCAACGGGAGCCCAACCCCGGTGGCCAAAAAACCCAGTGTGGCAGGCCAAAAGTCGCTGCCAGCCTGGCGGCCAACATCGGGTGGAATGATTAAGTTACCAGCGCCTAAGAACAGCGCGAAGGTCATAAAACCCAGCGCCATCACATCGCTGCGTCGAAATGCGGACATACGTCACCTAAAGGGGGCAAATAAGGGGGACGCGATTATAAAGGTGGCGGCTGTCGTAACACCAGTGCTGTAGTGGTTGTCAATAGTTGATTCGGTTTTTACGCAGTTCCTTTAAGCGACTTTGCGTCGACTGTTGCGCAGTTTCTCGTAGTATTTTGGCGGCTTGCTTGAGAAAACCGCTTGAGCAAAGCGTGTGAGTAAACGACTTG
The DNA here is from genome assembly GCF_002237535.1 of Bacterioplanes sanyensis. Taxonomy (GTDB): domain Bacteria; phylum Pseudomonadota; class Gammaproteobacteria; order Pseudomonadales; family Oceanobacteraceae; genus Bacterioplanes; species Bacterioplanes sanyensis_A. The sequence continues at coordinate 3,448,098 of NZ_CP022530.1, read as the reverse complement.
GGTAAGTCGTTTGGTATCCTCGTGGTTGTATTGCTTCCTAGCGACGGGCAGCTCTGAATAATTCGACGCCAGCTCTGGCGAGTCCAAAAAGGGGTGGGGCACCAGGCCTCCATAACGTCGTTGGTGATGTCGAAAACGGCTGGCCATTTTCTGCCAAATACGTCTCGGTTTTTTGGTTTTGCAAGGTGGCTGCTGTGAATATGGCAGCGTAAAGCGAGGCAGTGCTATCTCCTGTTTTCCTAGGCTGTGCCTGTAGCTGCAAACGGGTTACCACCGGGCAAAACCTCGGTGTACTGGGCTGTTTATATTTTTTCATCTGACTATAATCCAGCCCGAATTTTAGACCGTTGGTGTCTATTTTTTGATCAAGTTGACTTAAATTAACAAGGAATACCATGAATACAGTGAAGTTTTTCCGATCGGCAGTTCTGCTGGTTTCATCGCTGATGTTGGCGGCATTCGCGCAAGCGGAAACAGCATTAGACCGATACTTGGCAAAAGACGATGGCAAGTTTGACTGGGAATACGTTCGCACCGAAGACAAGGGCTATTACGTTGGCCACGAGGTACTGGTAACGTCTCAGCAGTGGCTGACGGAAAAAGAAACCACCCGTCCGCTCTGGCAACACGATGTGATGTTCTATTTCCCTAAGAAGTTAGCGGATAAACCGTATGGCAAGCTGGCTTGGCGTACCGATTCGGCCATTGTTTACGTCGCCGGTGGAACGCATTTACGCTACTCTAAGTTTGATGACCTTTTCGGCAAAGTAGCGGCAAAGTTTAATAAGATCGTCATTGAAGTTCGCCAGGTGCCCAATGAGCCGTGGTCTTATGTGGTCGATGGTGAAGGTGCAAAAGAAATGCAGGAAGACAATTTAGTCTCGCGTTCTTTTGAACTGTTCTTGGATACCGGCAATGAGGAATGGCCATTGTATTTGCCGATGGTGAAGTCCGTGGTGAAAGCCATGGATGCCAGTACCGAATTCTTGGATGAATACCATGGCCTGTATGTTGATCGCTTCTCCATGGTGGGTGGCTCTAAGCGTGGTTGGACAACCTGGCTGACCGCCGCTGTTGATCATCGTGTACAAGGCATTGTGCCTGCGGTTATCGACGTATTGGACATTGATGAGTCGCTGGAAAACCAGTACGAAGCCATCGGCGACTACTATCCAATTTTGCACACCTATACCAGCAAAAACTTGCCATGCCGTTTTAAAACTGAAGACGGTCAGAAGTTGCTCGAAATCGTCGATCCGATCGAGTATCAGGACAGAATGGCCGGTCTGCCAAAATTCATCTTGAATGGCACCTCGGACGAGTTCTTCCAAAATACCAACAGTTTGAACTACTGGGACCAAGTGTCTGGCCCTAAAAACATTCGCTTTGTTCCCAATGCCAGCCACAACCTTCCAGAAGATGCGATTATGGCGGGCTTTGCATTTGCCAGCAAAGTGTTGGATCGCGATGGCCGTCGTGCTGCGCCGCATATCTTTTGGGAAGCAGATCGCGAAAACAACGTACTGACTGTGTACTCCTCCAAAATCCCAATGAACGTTGAGTTTTGGACAGCTGACAACGAAACGCTGGATTATCGTTTAAACGTCACTGGCGATGAGGCTTGGAAGAGCAAGACTTTGCGTGCGAAAGAAATGAACATCGTATTCAAAGACCCGGATGATGATGGCCGCTCTAAGATGTACTACGCATTTTCGAAGCCACTCGATACGCCCGAGTCCGGCTATCGTGCCAGTCTGTTTAGCTTGGACTTTGGCATGCAGACCTTTACCACCAGCATTCATATGACACCCGAAGCGCAGCCATACAGCGGCCTTCACTGCCAGTAAAGGAAACGACAGTCTCGCAGTGAGTGCGGGACTGTTCATTGATTGGCGGCAATGCGCGTCAATGTTCAATTGCTCGCACTAATATATCTATCACGTCTATCTCGTCATGCCGCTCCTTTAATCTCATCTGTGCGAAAACGTGGGATGTCTACTGCTGGCGATATCATCCCGCATGCCTGAGTCAGTGAGTCTTTATTAGCCGCTCGTTCATGTTGTCTGGGGCCTGCAGGTTAAAGAGCGAGTAGATCGTAAGAAACGTGTCGGCAGGAAGACGAGCGTAATTTCAGAGCTTAGAAATACAATGTGTTTGAGTGAGCATCTTTGGCGCAGAAACTATCCAATAGCTGTTGCGGCTGGTTGCAAAAGCCAATAGGTTGGAGTGGTCTATGGATATGAAAATAATAGAAAGACTGAGTCGGGAATATGATTGTGATTTGACGTCTTTAGATCATCCATCAAAGAACCTGCATTTTTCTGGACGAAGCAAAAGACTCAACAAAGATATCTTTGTTAAGTTGTACGACAGTAAAAAAAGATGCTCTACAGAGTTGGCGATACTTGAGGTTTTGCAAAGCTCGACACTTCTGGGCTCATATGAGTATGGCGAGTGCAGGGCTGTGATACTCGAGTATTGTGATATGCAGGACGTGACTGAAATGTCGATGGCCACTGCATACGACTATGGAATATTGCTTGGCCGTTTTCACAAAGTAGCAACAAACGAAAGAACTCAGCAAATTAGGGAGTTGTCGGGCGAGTCATCGACGCTTTTTGCAAGGATTGATGAAACCATCGGCAGAATCAGCTCGCATCCGGCCTATGCCAAGGTGCTTCGAATCTACCATGAGTTGTCTCAGTTTAGCGCCGTATATCAGCAGGAATATGAGGCGCTGCCCAAAGTCGTGTTGCATGGTGATTTTGGCTTGCGCAATATAAAGCTGGTGGAAAATGCTCCGGTGTTAATCGACTTTGAACGATCTAAGTACGACATCGCATGGATGGATCTGGTGAAGTTTTTTAATCGCGAAGCGCTGGATGAAAATCTTCAGGCTAGGTTTCTTGAAGGCTATCAAACGCAGTATCCGATCGCGGTTCCAACCCCATTGCTGCAAAAGGTGTTGGAGTTTTATACGGCGATTGGAATCTACAGCTATACCATGCATATTCCAGATCAAGCGTTCAGGTTGATGGGGGATAGGATGATCCATCAGATTGATCAGTTTTGTGCGGACTTAAAAGTGTCTGCGCAAACATTGTGAATGCCGGGTGTTTATCCAAATTTGTTAGTGCGGTGGCCAATATCCCTCTGGCCACATCATGGTTGCTTGTAAAAGCGCGTTAAATCCCGGTTATTGTGCGTCTTCGTTGCTGCTTCTCAGGGCTTGGTAATGGCGCGGGTTGTAGCGGCTGACCAAGATAATAGCGACAAGGTAGATCCCTGCCAGTGCCAGCCATGCCAGTTCAAATTGCCCCAGCTGATCGCGCAATGCGCCCATGAGTAGTGGCATAAATGCCGCCAGGCTGTAGCCGTAACCTTGCACAACGGCCACCAGGGAACCTGCTTTTTGTGCGTTGGGGTGGTGATCCATGGTGACGATCATCACCATCGGAAATTGCCCACCGATGCCTAAGCCCAACAGGGTTAAAGGAAATACAATTGACGCCCATTGCGGAATCAGTGCCAGCCATACAAATCCTGTCACCGACAGCAGCATGACCAAGGTTAATACCCAGCGCCGATCGAGATTCTTGGACGCCAGCGACGGAAAGATAAACCCAGCGGCCACTTCAACGGCGGTTAAATAGCCCAGCAATAATCCCGCTTGGGTGGCGGAGAATCCCAAGTCTAATAAAAACGGCGGCAACCAGGCCAGGATGCACACATACCCTGCGGCGGCCATGCTGAAGGTCGCAATCAGCGAAACTTGGCGGCTGCGGGCCACGCCGTGATGCAAAGCCTTGCCGCTGCTCTGCTGTGGTAGCTGTGAAGACCATTGCTGCCAGCAGACCAACGCCACCAGTGCCAGCAGGCTCCACACGGCCAACGCCATGCGCCAGTCCAACTCGCCACTGGTTAACCAAGGCGATACGCTGGCGGCCAAAGCAGCGCCGCCCATAATGGCGCTGACGTAAAAACCCATCACGCGAGCACTGTCGTCGCCCGCCAGCGTTTTAATCACCACCGGCAGCGTGGCTTGCAGCACCGCAATACCCGTTCCTGCAAGCAATGAGGTCAGCAGTAGTATCGGCTGAGCCAGGCTCTCTGTGTCCCATACTCGCAAGCCGTTGGCAATTACCAGCAGGCCGAGCGACCCTTGCACCAATTGCTTGAGCGAATACTGTTGGCGCAGCTTTAAAGTCACAAAGCACCCCAGTCCCATGGCAAGGACGGGCAACAGAGTTAACCACGCCATGGCAGTGAAGCTCATGCCGGTATCCTGTTGAATGGCGCTGGTGAGTGGGCCAATTGCAGCCAGCGCCGGGCGCAAATTCAGACCGATCAGCATGGTGATGACAATTAGACCGCTCACCTTGGCGCTGCTGTTAAGCGCTTCGATGTTGGATGCGTGTTGCATAGTGAAACTTCTCAATAAGGGTGACGAGCGCTACCATAGGATCTCAACTTAACTTGAGGTCAACACCATGCCTGCTCCCGTTGCTGCCCATAAAACCGCGCTGAGTGTGGGGGAGGTGGCCAAGCGTTGCGACATCCCGGTATCGACGCTGCATTTTTACGAGTCACGTGGCCTGATCAAAAGCTGGCGCAATAACAGCAATCACCGTCGCTACAGTCGCCATGTATTACGCCGGATTGCAGTGATTAAGGTGGCACAGCGCACCGGCATTGCGCTGACCGATATCAAGCAAGCGTTGTCGGTGTTACCAGAAGACGGTGCGCCGAGCGCGGCACAGTGGCAAGCCATGTCACAGCAATGGCAAACCTTGCTGGATAAAAAAATTGCCGACCTTACGTTGTTGCAACAACAGCTCGACAGCTGCATTGGCTGTGGTTGTTTGTCGTTACAAGATTGCCCATTGCGAAACCCAGGCGATTATCTGGCTGCGGCATCGTCTGCGGACGCGGCTGAATAAACACCTTCAAGGGCGCCAGTCGTATGAGTATTCCTGCTGAAACATCCAACTCGCTGCGTTCAAGGTCCGCATGTGAGTGATAACAAGCGGGCGGCTTGGATAGCAGGTGAAGGCTAGGAGAAGGGTAGGGCGAGAAAGATGAGGCGAGAAGGATAGGGCGAGAGGGATGAGGCGAGAAAGATTCAAGATGGCGCAAGAAAAGTCACTAGAGAAAAGCAGCCGCGAGAATACCGGCAGAGTCGTGTGATTGATCAATTCCGCGTTAGCGACTAAGCACTGATGGCAACCGCGGTGGCGGTAAATCTTAGTTATCGATAAAACTATTATTGTTCAGTGGTTGGCACAGATTGTTTCGCCGCAGTCTAAGGTAGTCAGTTGTCACGTATTGCAGGTAATGTAGCGCCTTTTGTCGGTGGCCAGCGCTCCCTGGTGCCGTTTTTGATGCTATTCCGACGTTATTCGCTGCGCGCTGCCACTTGCTCGGCAAAATGTTCGGCGTCGGTGAATTCTGCGTCTGCCGCCATGGCGGCTGTGCTTCTGCTGGTCACACATCGGCAGACCATCAATCGAATCAACCAATAAATAGAGGCAAAGGTATGCAATTTCCGTTGTTACGCACATTTTCTCTGGCAGTTGCCCTTGCCAGCGGCGCTGTCGTCGCCGCCGAGCGCCCGCCGATGCCGGTGGAAGCACAGGTGGTCAATGCCACCACCGTGACTCGCGCGATCGAAATGGTGGGCTCTTTAAGCGCTGACGAAAGCGTCACCATCAGTGCCGAGGTGGCCGGTCGTATCAGCAAAATTAATTTTCAAGAAGGGCAGAGCGTCAAAGCTGGCGATTTACTCTTTACTCTCGACAGTTCCATCGAGCGAGCTCAGCTGGCGCAAGCACAAGCCAGCAAGCGTTTAAATGAGTTGGAATATCGCCGTGCCAGCGAGCTGCTGAAAAAAAATGTCGGCAGTGCCACGGACCGCGATGCGGCGCTAGCAAAATTGAAAATTGACGAAGCTGAGGTCGAGCTGGCGCGCGAGCGCGTGGCAAAAATGACCTTAACAGCACCGTTTGATGGCACGTTGGGGCTGCGCCAGGTGAGTGTTGGTAAATACGTGTCCCCAGGCGAAGCGCTGGTTCCGCTGGTGGCCACCAACCCAATCAAGCTCGAGTTCCGCGTGCCGGAAGTGTACGTGCGCGATTTATCCGAAGGCTTGAGTGTGAACGCGCGCGTGGACGCCTTGCCGGGGGAAACCTTTAGCGGTGAAATTTACGCCATTTCTCCTGAAGTGGACGTCAACGGCCGCAGCTTTAAAGTATTGGCGAGCATCGCCAACGACGACGGTCGCTTAAAGCCCGGTTTGTTCGCCCGCGTGGAGCTGACCTTGGCCAATATCGACAGCGCCTTAATGGTGAAAGAAGAAGCACTGGTACCGCAAGGTCGGGCGCAGCTGATCTACAAACTGGTGGATGGCAAAGTACAGATCAATCCAGTCACGGTGGGCCTGCGCAAACAAGGTGAAGTGCAGATTCTGGACGGCGTTGCCGCCGGTGATGTGGTGGTAACGGCGGGTCAGATGAAACTTCAGCCCGGCGCAGCGGCGGCTGCCATTAACTTACCGCAGCCGCAATAAGGAGCCGATTTATGGTGTTATCGGATATTTCCATTCGTCGCCCGGTGTTGGCGACGGTGATGAGCCTGCTGGTATTTCTGGTGGGCTTGATTTCGTACGAGCGCTTAACGGTGCGCGAGTACCCGAACATTGATGTGCCTACGGTATCGGTGGAAACCACCTACGACGGCGCGAACGCCAGTATTGTTGAGTCGCAGGTGACCAACGTATTGGAAGATTCGTTATCGGGGATCGAGGGCATCGACTTTATGACGTCATCGTCCAGCTCTGGCAAAAGCCAGATCACCATCAATTTTAATCTTGATCGTGACGCCGATACGGCGGCGTCGGATGTGCGTGACCGCGTTGGTCGTGTGCGCGGTTTATTGCCGGATGATATCGACGAGCCTGTTGTCGCCAAGGTTGAAGCCAACGCGCAGCCCATTATTTATTTGGCATTTTCTAGCCCCAATCATACGCCGTTGGAAATGACCGACTTTGCCGACCGTTTGGTAAAAGACCGGTTGCAAACCGTCACCGGCGTGGCTCAAGTGCGCATTTTTGGTGAGCGTCGTTACGCCATGCGCATTTGGTTGGATAAACAGCGTATGGCCGCTTACGGCGTGACCGTGGTCGACATTGCCAATGCGTTGCGCAGTCAAAACCTAGAAGTGCCATCCGGTAGCATTCGTTCACAAACGCGCGAATTTACCGTGCTGGCACAAACCGATTTGACCAAACCTGAGCAATTCGAGCAGGTGATTTTGCGCGATGACGACGGCTATTTAGTGCGCTTATCCGACGTTGCCCGAGTGCGCATTGGCTCGGAGCAAGATCGCGGCAGTGTGCGCTTTAATAGCAAAACCGCGGTTGCACTGGGGGTGATTAAACAGTCGGTGGCCAACCCGCTGGATGTTTCCGCTGGCATTCGGGAAATGATTCCAGACATCGAAAGCATGCTGCCAGAGGGCATGAAAATTCAGGTGGCGTACGACTCGTCCATCTTTATCGATCGCTCGATTAAGGCCGTGTACAACACCATTATCGAAGCGGCGGTGCTGGTGATTCTGGTGATTTTCCTGTTCTTACGCTCGGCGCGTGCCACCTTAATTCCGCTGGTGACGATTCCGGTATCGCTCATCGGTGCCTTTATCTTTATGTATGCCCTAGGCTACTCCATCAATACCCTGACCTTGCTGGCGATCGTGATGGCCATTGGTTTGGTGGTAGACGACGCCATTGTGATGCTGGAAAACATCTACCGCCATGTCGAAGAAGGCATGCACCCGGTGCAGGCGGCGTTTAAGGGCTCCAAGGAAATTGGTTTTGCCATTGTCGCCATGACCATCACCTTGGTGGCGGTGTTTGCGCCGATTGCCTTTACCGAAGGCCGCACCGGTAAATTATTTGCGGAATTTGCCCTGACCTTGGCCAGTGCGGTGTTGGTGTCGGGCTTCGTGGCGCTCACGCTGTCGCCCATGATGTGTTCGCGCATTTTGAAACACGAAAACCACGGCAAATTCTATTTGTTCGGTGAGCGTGTGTTGGACAGCATGAGCGATGCGTATCGCCGCTCGCTGCAAGCGTCACTAAAAGTACGTCCATTGATTGTGGCCATCGGCATTGCCTGCTTGGTGGGCATGTACATGAGCTTTGTCAGCTTGAAGTCTGAGCTGTCACCCACCGAAGACCGCGGCACCATCGTCGGTTTCGGTATCGGCCCCGAAGGCTCAACCACCGAATTTCTGGATCGCTACAGCCGCCAGTTGGAAGGCGTATTGTCTGGTGTGCCAGAAGTGGAGCGCTACTTTGTGATCACCGGTTTGTTCCCGACGGAAAGCAACATCATTGCCTTTGCCGGTTTGCAGGACTGGGACGAGCGTGAGCGCCCGGCGCAGGCCATTGCCGGTGCCTTGGGCGGCCCGATGTTTGCGGGCATTCCTGGCATTATGTCGTTCCCGGTATTGCCTGCGTCATTGGGGCAAAGTCCGATTGCACGGCCGGTGGAGTTGGTGATCCAATCCAGCGGTGATTACGAGGCGCTGCAGCAACTGGTCGGCGCGGTGATGGGCCAGGTGTATGCCAGTGGCAAATTGGCCAACCCAGACGTTGATTTGAAGTTGAATAAGCCTGAGTTGGTGGTCACGGTCAATCGCGACAAAGCCGCTGCGGTGGGGGTGCAGGTGTCTGACATCACCAGTACCTTGTCGACGTTACTCGGTGGTACCACGGTCAATCGTTTCCGCCAAGGCAATGAGCAATACGATGTGATTGTGAAAGTCGAAGACAGCGCACGCACTACGCCAGAAGCCTTGAGTGAGATCTATGTGCGCAACAGCTCAGGTGCCATGATTCAACTGTCGAACTTGGTGACGGTGACAGAGTCGGTGGCGCCTAAAGAGCTCAACCACTTTAACAAGTTGCGCTCGGCCACCATTCAAGCCAGCCTGACACCGGCCATTACCCAAGGCGAAGCCTTGACCTGGTTGCGTGAGCTGGTGGAAAAGACCGCCGCCGATATGGACATTCAGGGGATTCAGTTTGATTACGGCGGCCAGGCCCGCGAGTACATCGAGTCTGGCAATACGCTGATGGTCACCTTTATCTTGGCGCTGATCTTTATCTATCTGGTGCTGGCGGCGCAGTTTGAAAGTTTCCGCTCGCCGATGGTGATCATGCTGACTGTGCCGCTGGCCATTCTGGGTGCGCTGCTGACCATGCACATGACCGGCGGCACGCTGAATGTTTACAGCCAAATCGGCTTGATTACGCTGATCGGTCTGATCACCAAGCACGGCATCTTGATGACCGAGTTTGCAAACCAATTGCGCGAGCAGGGCAAAGGCCAGTTTGAGGCCATCATCGAAGGTTCGGTGCTGCGTCTGCGCCCCATTTTGATGACAGCCGGCTCGATGGTGCTGGGTACCTTACCCTTGGCGCTGGCAACCGGTGCCGGCGCTGAAGGGCGACAGGAAATCGGCTGGGTGATCGTTGGTGGCTTGAGTTTTGGTACCGTGCTGACACTGTACGTGGTGCCGACTATGTACACCTACATAGTGCGCAGTGTGCCGACTATGGTGAAGCCGGACTACTAATCTACTGACTGGCCATGGCGGCATTGCTGCCATGGCCTTTTCTTACTCGCCATACCCACTATTAGCACTCATTCCTAGCCTTCCTCTCTAGCACTGTCCATATCTAGCACTGCCCATCTCTGGCAAGGCCTTTTGCAGCAACTATAGTGACGATACGACTGCGTTCAGCGCACCCGTCTCACTGACAAGGATATTGCTGCATGACCACCCGCCTGTTTAACGCCGAACGAGTCATTATTGCCATCATTCTGGCCAGCGGTGCCTTTCATCTCAGCGCCTTGGTATTGGGCGCCACTACCTTTGCCGATTGGCGCTGGCAACACTTGCCGGTGCACAGTGCCTTGGAAGTGGCGGGCAGCTTTATCGCTTTTTCGGTGGCTTATATTCTGCTGCGTCTGGAGCGCCACGGCCGTGGCACTGAGTTCAATATTCCCATTGCGGCGGCGTTGGTGGGCATGGGCATGCTCGATGGCGTACATGCATTGGTGGAGCCAGGGCGATTGTTTGTCTGGTTGCATACTTCTGCCACCTTTGTTGGCGGTGTGTTGTTTTCGATGGTGTGGCTACCGCGACGTTTTCATGCCATGGGTATGATCTGGGGCGCGGGTGGTTTGGCGCTGTTTTTATCCTTGCTGGGTGTGCTGGTGCCGAACAGTGTGCCGGCCATGGTCGAGGAGGGGCAATTTACCGCTGCCGCGCGCTTTTTGAATATGTCCGGTGGGGTATTGCTGTTGCTGGCGGCGCTGCGCCTATTTTTATCTTATCGCCAGCACAGCAATGTGGATGATTTGCTGTTTGTATTGCACTGCAGCATGTTTGGCGCCGCTGCTTTGATGTTTGAACAATCGACCTTGTGGGATTTGCCTTGGTGGGGTTGGCATGTACTGCGCTTTTTGGCCTATGGCGTGGCCCTATGGTTTGCCGTGGCGGGCGATCTGTTACGCCAAGACCTGACCGAAACCGAACGCGACAGCGTGGCGGAAAGTCATCATCAGGTGGAGGACGACTTACAACGTTTGCGTCACTACAACACATCCATATTGCAAAGTCTTGCTGATGCCGTGATCGTCATTGATGCAAAAGGCATCATTACCACCTTTTCGGATTCCGCCGAAAAAATGTTCGGTTATCGTTTTGAGGAAGTTGTAGGTAAAAACATTAGTTGTTTGATGGATGACGGCGTTGGCCGCCATCATGATAACTTTTTGCGGCACTACCGTCCGGCGACCAGCTCTACTGCCGTAGGAACCACCCGAGATCTGCACGCGCGTCATCAAACTGGCCGCTTATTTCCCATCGAGCTGACGGTATCCAGCTTAGTTGCCGACGACGGCATGTCGTTTGTCGGTGTGATTCGTGATATCAGCGAACGTGTCAATCAGGCCAAAGCGTTACAAATAAGTGTGCAGCAAGCGGAGCATGCTAATCGCGCAAAAAGCGATTTTCTGGCCAACATGAGTCATGAAATACGCACGCCGATGAATGGGATATTTGGCATTTTGCAACTACTCAGGCAGAAAGTAACGGATGACGAGTTGGTGAATCTGGTACAGCAAGCGCAAGCCTCCGCCAAGCTATTGATCACCATTATTAACGATATTTTGGATTTCTCTAAGATTGAGGCAGGCAAGCTGAGTTTCGAAGAGCGCGAGTTCGATATTATGCAAGTCGTTGAAATTGTGATGTCGGATATGTACGTCACTGCGCAGGAGAAGTCGATCGGCCTGCAAGTACACTCGGCGACAAACCTACATGCACACTGGTTAGGGGATGAGGTTCGGGTTAAACAGGTCATCTTGAATATGGTCTCAAACGCTGTGAAGTTCACGGATGAAGGTCGTGTCGATCTGTACCTACATCACGATGATCAGGGCCTGCATATACGTATTGAAGACACTGGTATTGGCATGAGTGACGAAGCGATTGAACGACTATTTCAGCGTTTCGAACAGGCGGACTCATCCACCACGCGGAAGTTTGGTGGTACTGGGCTGGGAATGGCCATTAGTCAGCGCTTGGTGGAACTAATGAAAGGCAGTATTCGGGTAGAGTCGCAGCTGTCTGTAGGAACCAAGGTCATGATTACCCTTCCACTGCCTGAAGTTGAGGTCAGTGTTGAATCCGAAGCAGTCGATGCGGATGATGGCATTCCTGATTACCGTGGCAAAAAGATACTCGTCGCAGAGGACAACGCCATTAATCAAATGATCATCGACGAGGTGCTGGCTGCCACTCAAGCGGATGTTGTGATCGTCGACAATGGTGCCAAGGCTGTCGAGCGCGCATTGAAAGAAACCTTCGATCTTGTATTGATGGATATACAAATGCCTGTTATGGGTGGATTGGAAGCGATGCAAACGCTCAAGTCCCATTCGTATTCTGTGCCGGTGATTGCTCTTACTGCTAACGTCATGGCCGATGACGTGCAGTCTTATGAGATTGCTGGGTTTTGCGATCATGTGTCAAAGCCAATTGATTTACCTGTCTTATATGCCTCCCTTCGCAGATGGGTATTCGGATAAGTCCATCGGGCTAACTATCCCGCTGCCCGGTAACGACTTGTTACCAAACAGATGCTCCATTGAAATCCAGGTTGGATAGAATGGCGCCGAATTTTTCCGCGCAATAATAGGTGCACTATGTCGCTTTGGTCTCGCTTGCAACTAAAACGAAAGTTTTTATTGGTTGTGGCCGGTTCTCTGATTATCTCCATTGCTTTGTCAACCTGGGTGTCGAGCACCTTGGTGCGCGACCACGCCGTCGAGCGCATCTCAAATGAGGAAATCCCAGCGGTGTTGGGCAGCGTTGCTGGGCAAATTGCATTGCAACTGGAGACCCGCTTGGCGGTGACCCGCACTATGGCCAATAACTCCTTCCTGAGCCGTTGGATTGCCGACGGTGAGCAAGACGTGGATGCCTTGCAACAATACCTGCGTCAGATCCAGCAGCGTGAGCGCGCGTTAACGGCATTTTTGGTGTCCGGTGACAGTAAAAACTATTTCACTGTGAATGGCTTGAGCCGTCAAATCAGCGCCAGCGACGACTGGTTTTATTCTTTTATGCGCGGCAGCGACGACTACAGCCTGGATTTGGATCTTGATCAAACCACCGGCGTGCCGACCTTATTTATTAACTTTCGAGTACCCAATACTCAGGTGCTGACCGGATTAGGGCTGGAGGTACGAGCGCTGTCTCAGCTGATTGATGGCTACCGCATTGGTGAGGCCGGGCGAGTATTTTTGGTCGACGCCAACGGTGACATGAAAATACGGCCGCAATCGGCCAGTGACCTACCTGACGATTTGCAGCGTTACGGGTTATCTGGCCAGCAGCAAAGCCAGCTGTTACAGCCAAGTGGCGGCGCCGTTATTGAAATCGACGAAAAGTTAATGGCAGCGCGCCATATTCCCTCTCTGGATTGGTATCTGGTGGCCGAAATACCCACGCAACAGGTGTTTGCTGACCTTAATGCCACCACCGCCATGGTGGTGGTGATGAACCTGGCGTTGATTGTGGTGTTTACACTGCTGGCGATGTGGCTAGCAGCGTCACTGGCGCGGCCAATTATTCGCACGGCAAACATGTTGTCCTCCATCGCTGACGGCGACGCCGATTTAACCAGTCGTTTAGAAGTGGCTTCGCAAGACGAAGTGGGCGAACTTGCGCAAGCGTTTAACCGCTTTATGGGCAATATGCAGGAGCTGATGCGCCAGCTGGCCAAGACCGCCGATGCGGTGGAAGAAGCCTCGGCTTGGGTGAGTGACTCGGCGCGCAAATCCCAGCGCAACTGTCACGACCAGGTCGACAGTATTGCCATGGTAGCCACTGCCATTACCGAAATGGGCGCCACGGTAAAAGAGATTGCCGATAACGCCAACTCCACCGCCGATTCCAGCAGCGACTCGGCGTCTAAGGCCGAAGCCGGGCAAGCCTTGGTCACGCAAACCAGCGACGAAATCGGCGTATTGGATCAAGAAATAAATGATGCCTCCAGCGCCATTCGCTCGCTGGCGAAGGAAGTCGACAACATTGGCTCGGTATTGTCCGTCATCAGTGGCATTTCTGAGCAGACCAACTTGCTGGCATTAAACGCCGCCATCGAGGCCGCACGCGCCGGCGAGCAGGGGCGTGGTTTTGCTGTGGTGGCCGATGAGGTGCGCACTCTGGCGCAGAAAACCCATCAGTCGACGCAGGAAATTAATCAGATGATTGCGCGCTTGCAAGACGGCACTCAGCAAGCGGTCAGTGCGATGGAGGCTGGCAGCGAGCAGTGCCGCCAAGTGGTGGATCACGCCAACGAAGCGCGCCAAGCGCTGGACGGTGTGCGCAGTGCCATCGTGGCCATCTCGGATCGCACCTTCCAGGTGGCCACCGCCACAGAGGAGCAAGCCAGTGTGGTGGCCGATTTGAATCAACACATCGAGCACATCAACACCCTGGCTGAGCAAACCCTGCAAACCTCGTCAGAAACGGCGCAGTCCTGCGATGAGCGCTTACACAGTGCCGCAACGGATCTGACCGACATCGTGCGCAACTTCCGCTACTGATCCGTCTTTTATTTGCCAGCCTTACAGCCAATGCCGGAAACGGCGTTGGTTGCCCTGAATGTGCATGCTAGGCTGGCCGCCAGATATTAAAGGAGGTCTGACTGTTGCGTGCACGTCTTTGGTTGACTGTGCTGGCTTGCGTGCTGGCGTTGCCGCTGTTACTGCTGTTTCTAGCTCCGGGTCTTGGATTATGGTGGGTCGATCGCTGGTATCAACAACAGGGCGAGGGGTACCGCCTCGAGGCCGGTCGTTGGACCTTTTCTCCGTTTGCAGGCGAGCTCACGCTGACGCAACTGCAGCTGCACCATCCCGGTCATGCCAGTGGTGATGAAACACGGCTGCAACAGTTGAACCTGCAGTGGAACACGGCGCAGCTGTGGCAACGCCATGTGCAGGTGGAGTCGCTGCTGCTGCAAGGCTTGCAGGTTGAGCTGCGCCAGCACCCCAACGATGCCAGCAGTGCCGACCAGTTGTCCGTTGCCGGGCTCAGCATCCCAATGGCTGGTCAAGGCAGTGACTCTAAGGCTGACACCAACACCAAGCAGCAAGATGTCTCGTCGGCAGAGCCAGCCGAGCCATGGCGCATTAGTGTTGAGCAGTGGCAGATTGAGCCGGTCTTGCGTTGGCAGGCAGAGCAAGCCCCGGCCAGTCAGGGGCGGCTGCAGCTGTCATTTAGTGGTGAAGATTTTACTTGGCCGATGACGAAGCCAGTGCCGCACCGACTGCAATTGCAGTTGAGCGATGTCGCCGTTAAAGACAGAGTGTCTGGTGAACTGGCATTGCAGGTAGACGGTCTGTTGGCGGCTGGCATGCAGCAATGGCAGGGCGATATCACGCTGTCCGATGTGTCGCTGCACAGTCTCTCGGCGCCGCCGCTGACATTGCAGCAGTTACATCTGCAGCAGCTGCAGTGGCAGCAGGACAAGCCGCAGGCGCTGCAACTGGCGACACTGCAATTACAGCAACTCAGCATAGGCGGCGAAGACAGCCCGTTGCTGCGCCTTGAGCAATACCTCATCGACCAATTGCAGTTCAACCAACCACAGCTCAACCAACTACAGCTGCAGACTGGCTGGCACGACTACCAAGGTTTGCAGCTGACGGTGCTCATAGATGAGTCCGGTGCCATAGAGGGGCTGGCAGCCGAGACGGAGCAGGTGGCTTCTGCGGCAGAAAACGGCAACAAAGAGAAAGCTGCTGATCACTCATCGCCCGAGCCGGCAAAGTCCGATACCAGTGGCTTAAAGCCAGACGCCCAGCCCGACGTCCAATCAGAAACGAGTGATTCGCAGGCCGAAAGTGAGCTGTCAGTATCGATCGCCGGTCTACGCCAGCAAGGTGATGCGTCGATGATTCATCTAACGGATGCGTCGGTTAGTCCGCAGTTGCAACAAAACATCGCCATCCGCCAATGGCAGTTGGCCGATGTCAATTGGCAAGCGGGTGCACTGCAGCAGCCGATTCAATTTGATATTGAACTGGCGTTGGATGACTACAACCGCATTCGCTCACAGGGCCAGTTGAGCACTATTGTTCGCGGCGATAGCACCTATCCCCAAGGGCAGTTTACGGTGAACGTCGAGCAGCTTAATTTGGTGCCGTACAACGGCTATCTGGCGCAAGCCATGGGGTATCACGTGGCGCATGGTCAGCTGAATGTCAGCGCTGATATCGAGCTGGATCAAGGTCAGCTGGACGGCACCGTCGATACCTTGTTGCGCAACGCGCGCTTTGAGCCCGAGGACGATGCCGTTATTGATCGGGTCAGTAAACAAATCGCCATGCCGGTTGATACGGCGTTGTCGTTATTGCGCGATGACAGTGGCAATATTCGTTTGGAGGTGCCGCTGTCGGGAGATTTGAGCAATCCAGATGTCGGGCTGTCGGATTTAACCAAGCAGCTTTCAACTCTGGCACTGCGCACCGCCACCATGCACTATTTAAAGCAAAGCCTGGTGCCTTACGGCACGCTGCTAAGCTTGGCCGATTACGCCAGCTCGCAGCTGATGGCCATCCGCCTGGACGCAGTTGAATTTGAGGCTGAGCAAGCAGCGTTGACGGATCAGCAGCGTGAGCAGTTGGATAAAGTCGCTGCCATTTTGCAGCAAAAGACCGAGCTTGAGCTGAAGGCCTGTCCGCTGTTTGCCAGCGATAATGCACCGGATGATTGGGCTGCCATGGCAAGTCAAAGAGCGAGCTGGATTAAACAATATCTAGCTGCGTTTAACGATGACAACGACGACTCCCTCGCCGCGCGCGTCTCCTTGTGCAAGCCAGAATTGGCAGATAAGCACCAAGTGGTGTTGGGGGTCTGATGGTTGTTTGATTGGTCGCTAGACAATTAAAAAACGGCGCTTTTAGCGCCGTTTTTTATGTAAATGAACCTCGCAATAGTTCCCGCTCAGGATCGTCAGAGGGCTTTGGATCACTAAGCCGATTTGCTGCTCTAGCCAGCCACAGCCGGCGACATCGAGCCGAAGTTCCCTTGCACTCCTTATAGGCGTGGGCTGCAGGCCTCTATAACGTCGTTGTCGAAAAGGGCTAGCCGTTTTTTGCCATCAACGCCTGGTTCAGAAAGCCTACTGCACTCACGTAGAGCTGCGTAGAATTATAACGAGGTGACTTAATGCTCCAATATCTGACTGAGGAATAACTGCAGTCGATCCGTTTGTGGATTGGAGAAAAATGGCTCCGGTGTGTTTTCTTCGACGATTTCACCACCGTCCATAAAGATTACGCGGTCGGCGACTTTTTTCGCGAATCCCATTTCATGGGTCACACACAGCATGGTCATGCCTTCTTCGGCCAGCTCGATCATAACGTCCAGCACTTCTTTCACCATTTCTGGGTCCAGCGCCGAGGTAGGCTCATCGAACAGCATAATTTGCGGCGACATACACAGCGAGCGGGCGATCGCCACACGCTGCTGCTGGCCACCGGACAGCTGGCCTGGGTATTTGTCCGCTTGGTTGGCGATTTTTACCCGCTCCAGGTATTTCATGGCCACCGCTTCGGCTTCTTCTTTGGGCTTTTTCTGCACCCAAATCGGCCCTAAGGTCAGGTTTTCAAGAATGGTTAAATGCGGGAACAGGTTGAAGTGCTGGAATACCATGCCGACATCGCGGCGAATGGCTTCGATGTTTTTGACATCGTCAATCATTTCAATGCCATCCACCACCAGCGAGCCGCGTTGGAACTCTTCCAAGCGGTTAATACAGCGGATCATGGTGGATTTACCAGAACCAGAAGGGCCGCAAATAACAATGCGCTCACCTTTTTTAACCTGCAGGTTAATGTCCTTTAAAACATGGAAGTCGCCATACCATTTGTTCAGGTCGGTGATGGTAATAACGTCATCCTGAGTGTCGGTGCTGTTGTCAGTAACGTGATTCATAGTGAACGTCCATTAATCAGGATTTATGACTGGTGTCGAGTTTCTTTTCGATGTTGGCGGCAACGCGGGACATGCCGAAACAGCAGATCCAATACACCACGCCAACAAACAGGTACGCCTCGGTGGCATAACCACCCAGCCAATTGGAGTTGGTCAACGCAGTTTGGGCGGTACTCAAAACTTCAAATATGCCGATGATCAACAAGAAGGTGGTGTTTTTGAACAGCATGATGGAGGTTGCCAGGATGTTAGGCATTGATACCTTGATCACCTGCGGCAAAATCACCAACAGCGTGGTTTGCCAATAACTTAACCCTAAGGCGGCTGACGCCTCGTATTGACCAGCCGGAATGGCCTGAAAACCACCGCGGTAAACTTCCGCCATATAGCCTGCCATAAACAGAGTCAGCACGATCCAGACGCGCAGCAGCTTGTCGACATTGGTGCCTTCTGGGAAAAACAGCGGTAGCATCACCGAGCCCATAAAGAACAGCGCCAATACCGGCACGCCGCGAAAGAACTCAATTAAAATCACGCTGATGGAGCGTGCCATCGGCATATTAGAGCGCCGGCCCAAGGCCCATAGAAAGCCCAGTGGCATGCCCAGAATGATACTGGCGGAGGCCAGCAATAAGTTCAGGGAGAAACCACCCCAAAAATCAGTGCTGACGTATTCCAAGCCCAATAAGCGACCATCGAGAATGGCGATGGCAACAAACGGATACACCACCAACATGGCCAGATCCAGGCGATTGCGCAAAGTGTGTGGTAACCAGTAGGGCGATGACAGTACCACTGCCAGCAGAATCAAGCTGAGGTTAATCCGCCATAGCTCAGCATCTGGGAAGGAGCCATAAAACAGCTGTTGCGACCACGCTTGGATAAAGACCCAGCACGCACCTGCGCTGGTGCAATCACTTTGGGTAGTACCGGAAAAATCCGCTGACCATAATAGCCAGTCCAACAGTGGCGGTATAACCCATAGCAAAAATGCCAGAATAATAACGGTTATGGCACTGTTGACGGGACCATCAAACAAGTTATTACGCAACCAGGCTAGCGGGCCTGTGGTCGACACCGGTGCCGGTTGCGATGGTTTCGGCTCAAATACTCGCGCTGGTGTTGAGTTATTCATCATTACTTCCTCTCCACCAAGCTGACTTTGCGGTTAAAGATGTTCATCAATAGCGATATGGTCATGTTGACGGCGAAGTACACGGCCAAAGTCATAAACACAATTTCAATGGCTTGTCCGGTTTGGTTCAGTGAGGTACCGACGAATACGGTAAACAGATCCGGATAACCAATCGCTGTGGCCAGGGTGGAGTTTTTCACCAGGCTTTGATACTCGCTGTTCAACAGCGGCACGATCACGCGCATGGCTTGTGGCACTACGATCAGCTTCATGATTTTGCTTTCTTTCAGACCGATGCTGCGTGCCGCTTCGGTTTGGCCGTGTGGCACCGCCTGAATACCGGCACGTACCGCTTCGGCGATAAAGGCGCCGGTATACACAGTCAATGCCAGTGCTAATGCCATCAACTCCGGAATGACGGTGATGCCGCCACGGAAGTTAAAGCCACGCAGCTCCGGGTATTCAAACGAAAATGGAGCACCGCCAAACAACGACGCGAGCAACGGCAGGGCGACTAAAATGGCCAGTGAAATCCGCCATACGGGTAATTGCACGCCTTCGTCGTCTTGGCGTTTTTTTGCATAACGGCGAAACCAGATGATGGCCGCAATGGCGACAGCGATGGCGATGTAAAACAGCGTGGCGCCAGCTTCCTCGACCGGTGCTGGTAAATACAAACCACGCACGTTGAGGAAAAAGGCATCGGCCAGATTTAAGCTGTTACGCGCACTGGGTAAGGCCGCCAATACAGCGAAATACCAGAAGAAAATCTGCAGCAGCAGTGGAATATTACGGAAAGTCTCTACATAGGCGACGGCTAGGCGAGACACCAACCAGTTGCGTGAAAAATGGGCCACGCCCATCACGAAACCCAGCAGCGTCGCTAGAATAATGCCAATAATCGACACCAGTATGGTGTTCAATAAACCGACAAAAAAGGTATCCAAATAGGTGCCGGTTGCATCGTAAGGAATCAACGACATCAAAATGTCGAAACCGGCGGTGGTGGTTAAGAAGTCGAAGCCGGTCTTAATGCCTCGAGCTTCCATGTTGGCCAGCGTGTTGGCAATGATCACAAAGAACAAATAGCCAAGGGTGCAAACCAACAGAATTTGGTAAAAAACCGCGCGAACGTGCGGGTTATTGTAGAACGCCGGCGCCGAGGACGACTGTGGCTGGGGGCGTTTTGCTCCGCTCATGATGTAATCTCTCAAAAACACATCACCCGCCAAGGGGCGGGTGATAGATAGAACACAGGATTAACGGATTGGGTTGGAGTAGAGGATGCCTCCCTTATTCCACTGGGCATTCAAACCGCGTGCGATTTGCAGTGGTGATGACATGCCGACGTTGCGCTCAAACACTTCGCCGTAGTTGCCGACTTGCATGACAATGTTTTTCGCCCAATCTTTGCTCAGACCCATTTTCTCGCCAGAGTCGCCAGTCACACCCAGCAGACGCTGCTGCTCTGGGCTGCCAGATTTCAGCAGTGTGGCGGCATTGGCACTGGTGACACCCAGGTACTCAGCTTCCACCATGGCAGCCAGTGACCACTTGACCACGTTGAACCAAGCATCGTCACCTTGACGTACCACAGGGCCAAGTGGCTCTTTAGAAATCACTTCTGGCAGTACTACGGCAGCGCTTGGTTTTTTCAGACCAATGCGAATGGCGTACAGCTGTGATTGGTCAGAGGTGAGTACATCGCAGCGGCCGCTTTCAAAGCCTGCACGTGTTTGATCTGACGTATCAAAAGTTACTGCGGTGTATTTCATGTTGTTGGCGCGGAAGTAGTCCGCCAAGTTCAGTTCGGTGGTGGTACCGGCTTGAATACAGACGGCGGCGCCATCCAGTTCCAGAGCACTTTTAACGCCCAGTTCTTTGGAAACCATAAAGCCTTGGCCGTCGTAGTAATTAACGCCGGCAAAGTTGAGGCCCAGTGAAGTATCACGAGTGTGTGTCCAGGTGGTGTTACGCGACAGCACATCCACTTCGCCCGATTGCAACGCGGTGAAGCGTTCTTTGGCGGTCAGTGGTTTGTAGCTGATTTTACTTGCATCACCCAGTACGGCAGCGGCCACAGCGCGGCACACATCCACATCCATGCCGCTCCAGTTACCTTTTTCGTCTTTTTGTGAAAAACCTGCTAGGCCAGTACTCACCCCGCATGAAAGCGTACCGCGCTTTTTCACATCTTCCAGCGTGCCGGCACTGGCGGTGGCGGTTACGCCCAGTGCCAAGGTTGCTGTCAGGATAGACGCCAGTTTTTTCATACTGTGATTCTCCGTGGTTTTGTGTGCCCTGAGTTTGGGCAATTGTGTTGTTGTTGACATCAAGTAATCAAATACAGTGCCAATGTCGTTATTTTTATTACAACGGCCAGCCGAGTATGCCTTCCTCATGCTCAAATCTGGCCATGAACAGATGTTTGTCGGCGCTGAGAGAGGATTGCCGAACAGTTACAACTGTACTGTGTCTAATACACACGTATCGGCGGCTCAGGTCAACTGACATTTACGGCCGCAGTGTGAATTATTGTGGTGCAGGAAGGAAAGGGATGCGCTTTTTTTAGGCACAAAAAAGCGCCCACTTGGGGCGCTGGAAGTATTGGGTAGATTTTACTCAGCGTGTGCCACAGGTTTGACCACAAATAATAAGTCGCCCTGGTTCACTTGCTGGCCGTCTGTGTTCATGATGCGAGTCACTTTATAGCGCTGCTTGGCTGGATACAGCTCTGCGTCAGCACGATTAAACTGCGCTAATGATAATGGTGTGAACATCTTCATCGCCTCCATTAAGCACAGTGTGTGACCGCCATCAATAATGTCGCCTTCTTTCACAAACGGTGGTTCGCTGGGCGAAGACGCACCGTAGAAAATACTGGTCGATGGTGACAGCACCTTAAGCTCATCCGAGCCTTCGATTTTAAGCGCACTTGCGTCCACGGCGTCGGCACTTAAATCGGCGGACTGTTCGATGTCCTCGATTAAGGCCGCAATGTCCAAGCGCTCCAGTAAGCGTGGTAAATAGCCGGTATCGTAGTCACCTTGGCAGAAGACGTCATCGTCAAGCACACGCTTCAGCAGTGAAATGTTGGTGCAGACGCCCGTGATGCGAACTTCATCCAAATAGCTGCGCAGTTTTTTAATGGTGTCGTTGCGATCTTTGCCGTAGCAAATAATTTGCACCACCATGCTGTCATAAAACGGTGATACCTGCTTGCCACTGGCGGCCATCGAGATCAATTCGATGTGATCGTATTCCGGCAATACGCAGTCGCGTATGGTGCCGGGTGTTGGTACAAATTCGACCTTATCGCCTTTGACAACCGCTTTTTCTGCGTTAACACGCACCTCAATGGCATAACCATTCGACTTCGGCTGAATATCGGCAATGTCATCGCCTTCGGCAATGCGGAATTGTTGGCTAACAATGTCTACGCCAGACACGAGTTCTGTTACCGGATGCTCGACTTGCAGACGTGTGTTCATTTCCATGAAATAAATAGCGCGGTTGTCGAGGTCGAAAATAAACTCGACGGTACCGGCACCAACATAGTTCACCGCATCGGCCAGTTTCTCGGCATAGTCGTAGGCCGACTGCTCCAGCTCGCGCGGCAGCATGGTTGAGCCTGATTCTTCGAAGATTTTTTGGTTGTTACGCTGCACCGAGCAATCGCGTAAGCCCAGAATACGGGTGTTGCCGTGACGGTCGCGCAGAACCTGAACTTCGATATGGCGCAGCGAAGTGACGTATTTTTCCAAATACACATCGCCGTTGCCAAACGCCGCTTTGGCCTCGGTAGAAATCTGGTGGAATAGGGCATGGATTTTATCCGCCGACTCCACCACTTGAATGCCTTTGCCGCCGCCGCCGTGTACCGCCTTCAGCAATACCGGATAGCCAATTTCTTCGGCCACCGTGGCAGCATTAGCCGAGCTGGTCAAAATGCCATGAGAGCCCGGCACAACCGGCACATCGACGCGCATGGCGGTATTAATGGCATTGGATTTGTTGCCCATGGTTTCCATGGAGGAGACTGGCGGGCCAACAAAATTAATGTCGTGGTTGCCACACAGCGCAGCAAACTGACTGCTTTCCGATAAGAAACCAATGCCCGGGTGCAGTGCATCAATTTGTTCGTGCGCAGCAACACGCAGTACGGATTTGGCGTTCAGATACGATTCATCCGGTGTGTTACCACCAATGCACACAACGCGATCTTGTGGGCCGAGCATATCAACGGGAACCGATTCCATATCCGGGTCCGACTGCACCAGCACCACTTTAATGTCGTTCTCTTGCGCTTTACGCACCAGTTTTACCGCAGTACAGCCACGCGCGTGCACCAAGACTTTTTCGATTTTGCCGTATCTTTTGTTCTGGTTGGCCATCTCGCCGGTATCCGGCGCCAGCCGCTCAGCGCTGACGTAGCCTTGCAGAACACGGTCTAATACGTCGTCTACGGTGTGGCGTGCAACCGGCATGTCTGGGTCGATGGCACGCAAGCGTTCATCCAGGTCGGCAAAAAACGGGTGTTGCACCAAACCGTCCATCGCTTGCGGTGATACCGATAAATAGTTGGACAAAGTGCAGGTACTTGGCAAATACGAGGGCACCACAATTTGTCCGGCAAATGGCATATTGGTGCCGGAGAAATAATAGGTTTGTGCCAGTGGATGGGTGACAAAGCTCGCTTGTGCGCCGCCAGTACAATCACCAAAACCAAAAATCACCAACGGCAAGTCGTTGTCGCGCACGAAGCGCGTAATGCGGTCGTTAACGATGGCCATGGAAAACAGCGCTGCTGCACCTTCTTTGGTTTGCATGCCGCCGGATGATACAAAGCACACAATCGGCAGATGGCGTTTGGCGCACTCCACCATCAATTTGCAGAATTTCTCGGCGCTGGCCATATCGAAGGCACCGGCTTGGAAATCTAGGTTTGATACCAAGGCGCCCACTTGCTGTTCGCGCTCACCGATTTTAATCGTGCCAAGGCCGGTGATCACACCGCACGGTTTTACGTCTTTGTTTAACGCCGATTCAATGGACGAACGAAAGCCTGGGAAACCGACGGGGTCGGCCGACATTAGGCTGGCATTGATCTCTTCGAAATCGCTGAAAAAGCGCTCTACCAAGGCGTTGGCGGAGGTTTTTTTCTGACGCTTAGTGTCGTCCAGAACTTGCTGAATCAGCAAGTCATGGTAGGCCATGGTCAGGCGGTTCCAGAAATCTTTCCGCCGACCAATGGACACCGGCATGATGCGGCCATTGTAGCCTTTGCCTTCTTGCTCGGCGGCGTGGTACTCGCCCAGCAGTTTTTCAAAGATAAAGGTAATGACCACAAACAAGGTGTCGGATAGGCGCGGGAATGCCAGTTTTTTCCACTCTTCCACCGATTTTAAGAAAGCGCCACGGTTACCGCTTTTTATGAAATAGCTTAACCAGTGGTTAAACGACTCCCGCTCTTGGGTGGTGTAGCTTTCTCCGGACGTGGCTTCTGCCAAAGACTTATCCAGCAGAGTCTTTACTGCGTCGCGTGATAGGCTGCGGCTTTCGTTGGCTTCTTTGGCGACGTTCACCAGGTTGCTGATGAAGTTGTCGTACAATTGGCCAAATACCAGCATGTTTTGGCACACTTGCGAAAATTCGTAGCGCAATTCATCGTGCAAAATGGCATCGAGAATGGTGATGTCTGGGTGCGCTGGGTCCTGGATGCTTTCTTGGCGGAACTGAATGTAAGGCGCTAACGCCTCTTCTAAAATCCGACGATTGGCTTCGACTTTCACGCTGACGATGCTGGTGATCAGCGCTTGTGTACGTGTCGACAGCTTCAGTTCGTTGCGAATGTCTTCTGGAATCAATTCGCTGTTCAGCACCGCGTTTAGAGCGGCTGCCAACGATTGTTTCAAATCGCCTTTTTGACGTTCTTGTGCCACCGCCTGAGTAATGTCTTGGCGCGTTTCATGCGGCAAGCTGTCGCGGATATACACCGCCAATGGGTGCGGATTTTTTTCGATGAAATCGGCGACGGCGCTGGCATCCAAAATATCATTGGCGCGCAGCATAAAGCGGCTTTGCTTGTAATCTTCCAGGTAGTTTAATAGCCCTTGGAAGTTCACATTGGCATCGGACTTCCAGCGGTTAAACAAGTACAAGCCGAGGTTAAAGCACAGCTCTTGTTTGGCTTTCAGATAATTGTCTTTTGGCTCACCAAAGAATAAGCGAGCAATGGTCGAGCGACTTTCGTCTCGCTCTTCAAACTTACTCCAGAACGACTTCCAGCTTTTATGCAGGGTGTCGTCGTAGACAATTTTTTCCGGCGCTTGTATCCAGTTGCGGAATTTCCGCTGTGCTTCGCGCTCGTTGCGCTGTTGCAGCTGGCCTTCAGGCACTTCGTTCACCGCCAAACGGCCGTAGTTTTCTACCGTAGTGGCATGAATGCGGCGGCGCAGGGTCAAATAGCGGGTGTATTTATACGTCAGACCAAAGATATTCAGGTGTTCGGTCGGCGTTGGCGCGAGGAAAAAATTGGATTCTTTTTCCAATGCTTGCAGCTTGTCCGATGGTGACAAGAAGCGCGTGACCGAATGCTGATAGTGTTCCATCAAGTACGGGTTAGTGCGCGCAAATTCGATGGCGCTGGCTTCGATAGACTGAATGCCAGTCACAATAGCCTGGTGCAGATGGTAGCGATTTTCGTCGGCATCGGTCGGCGCGTAGTCGATAATACCGTCAATAATACCGGCTTTGCGCAGCTCGTAGCCGCTCACCCCAACGTATTTTGCACACTCCTGCCACGATAAATTGTATTTGCGGGCAATGCTGGCCAAGCCTTGTGGCTGAATGGTGTTAAAAATGCCATCACGCAATGACAACAAAATATTGGTGGTGGCCAGCGGAATGGCGCCACCGGAATAACCAGCGCCCCAAATGATGCCCAGCGTCGGTACATCGTTGTTGGCCATTTCTGTAATTAAGTGCGAAATCGAGTGCGCTTGGTTGTTGGCGTTGGCGGCTTCACCCGCATCTGCGCCCGGGGTATCGATAAAGGTAACGATCGGCATGGCGCGACGTGCAAAAGCGCGCGCTTGCTGCGCTGCACGGTTGTGATGCTGCGGTCCCCAAACGCCGTTATTGTGCTCACGGTTTTGGCAAATGAAACCAACGCGGCGTACTTCGCCGGCAAAATCCATGTCCGCTTCGCAGGTGTACAGTGGTCCGTCTTCGACCTCACTGATGGTGCGCAAAATCAGGTGTTTAACGATCGCTTTAGCGCTGGTGCGTGAGGCGTTTTCACTCGGCGTGACGACTTGTTCGATGTAGTCGTCGATGTTCAGTTGCTGCAATCGCTCGAGCTCGGTCTGACAGCGTTGTGGCGCCACCAAACCTTTGACGGTGTGGTCGACCGCGTTGTCTTCGTATTCGGGAAACAGAGAAAAATCGGCCGATAATTGTTCGGCAATCAGAAACAGTTGGTCAGTGTGTGTGTCGCTGGTGTTTGTTGTCATTGTGTCCGATATCCATCCAAAACAAAGCACGCACACGCTGGCAGCCAAAGTCCGATATCGCAGAACCGCCGGGTGTGCGCCTGGTTGGGGCGAGGGCGTCGCCGGAGCTGTGCCAGACTGGCATCAACTGCCCCAGATGACGCCCGAGTATGTCACTTTTGTAACGCCTGGAAAACCAAAGTCGCGTTGGTTCCGCCAAAACCAAAACTGTTCGACATTACCGTGCGTAATTCCGCTTCGCGGTTGCGGGTTACTATGTCGTAACCTGCGGTTCCCTCGTCCGCTTCATTGACGTTAGCGGTACCCGTAATAAAGCCATGTTCCATCATCAATAGGGTATAAATGGCTTCCTGCACACCGGCAGCGCCCAGCGAGTGGCCGCTGAGGGATTTGGTCGAGCTGATCGGCGGACATTGTCCGGCAAAGGCTTCGCCGCAGGCGTTCAATTCGGTGATGTCACCAGCGGGCGTGCTGGTGCCGTGCGTGTTGAGGTAATCCACCTGAGGTTGGCCGGCCATATCCA
The DNA here is from genome assembly GCF_002237535.1 of Bacterioplanes sanyensis. Taxonomy (GTDB): domain Bacteria; phylum Pseudomonadota; class Gammaproteobacteria; order Pseudomonadales; family Oceanobacteraceae; genus Bacterioplanes; species Bacterioplanes sanyensis_A. The sequence goes on along the minus strand of NZ_CP022530.1, from coordinate 3,421,346 downwards.
GCGCCATTTGCATGCAGCGCACGGCGCCTTCACCCGATGGCGCCACCATGTCAGCGCCGTCTGAGGTCGCACCGTAGCCGGTAATTTCCGCGTAGATTTTGGCGCCGCGCGCCAAGGCGTGTTCGTACTCTTCAACCACCACCATGCCGCCGCCGCCGGCAATCACAAAACCATCGCGGGTGGCGTCGTAGGGTCTGGAGGCCGTTTCTGGCGCTTCGTTGTATTTGCTCGATAAGGCGCCCATGGCATCGAACTGCATGCTCAGTGACCAGTGTTCTTCTTCACCGCCGCCGGCAAAGACGACGTCTTGTTTGCCCAGTTGGATCAGCTCCATCGCATGCCCAATGCAGTGCGCGCTGGAGGCACACGCCGAGGTAATGGAGTAGTTCACCCCTTTTATACTAAAGGCGGTGGCCAGGTTGGCCGACGTGGTGCTGCCCATGGTACGTGTGACGCGGTACGGGCCGACTTTGCGAATGCCTTTTTCGCGCAGCAAATCCACCGCTTCTACGATGTCGCTGGTCGAGGCGCCGCCCGAGCCGGTCAGCAAGCCGGTGCGTAGATGGCTGATTTGCTCTTCGGTCAGGCCTGCATCGGCAATGGCTTCTTTCATCGACAAATAGGCATAAGCGGCGGAGTCGCCCATAAAGCGCTTCAGCTTGCGATCGATATGCTCGCTGAGGTCGATGTTCGGACGGCCAGCAACATGGCTACGAAAGCCCAGCTCTGCGTATTCCGGAATAAAACGAATGCCAGAGCGCTGTTGTTGCAGTGAAGTCAGCACTTCGTCCTTGTTGTTGCCCAGGCACCCAACGATGCCGATACCTGTGATCACCACGCGACGCATAATTTTACTCTTATTCAATGTAGGTTGTTGGCCCCGGACTTAGCCGGCTATGGCCCCAGCATAACGCCCCTGGATTGAGGTAATATTGCAGTGGCGTTACCGCCAGCGAGATTTCTTGCCTGTGACAAGTGGCGCCAGCTGCGGGTCACTATAAAGCAGCGGCGAAACGGGCAGAAAGAAAAATATTATTAAGCTTAGAGAACTAATGCTTCATCGATGAGTGTATTTATGATGAAAAATCACGACGTGCGTTGGCACAAGGCGCAGCAGTTGCTGGACGAAAACGCCCTCGACATCGCCACCATGGCGGCGTGTTTGGGGGAAGAAGAGGCGCGTCTCAACACCATGCTGACCGACGCGCCCAGTCGTTCCATTCCGGATAAACTGGCGCGTCAGATGGAGCAGACCTTCAGCAAGCCAGGCGGCTGGCTGGATCAGCATGACGATGGCGGAATCAGTTTTGATCTGTTTGGCGAATAAGCCGCCACAAAGGCCACCACAAGCGCTGGCCAGCAATGACCAGCGCCAGCAGTGATGTGACCACCGTGAGCAACTGAGTGTCAGGGTAACGGTCGTCATGGAAAGCCAGTGCCAGTGTCGCCAAGGTCAGCAAACACATGGCGCTAAAGCGCCAGCCATTGCTGTGCACCCATGCGCGGTTGTTTGACCACACGATACAGCCCCAAGCGGTCAGCAGCCCCAGGCCGCCACCGACCAAGACATCCAATGGCCAATGCGCGCCAACGGCAACCCGGCTCACTGCAGCGGCTAAACCCACCACCAAAATGATCGCGGCAAAGCGTGTGAAAGTCATCGCCAGTAAGCCTGCCGCCGCCATGGCGGTAAAGGCGTGACCGGAAGGAAAGCTATGGTGTTTCAGCGTTGGGCCAATGATATGAAAGGCATCCTCGGCCAGTACCTTGGCCGGGCGTGCGGCATCAAAGCCGGCCTTGCCTAGATGTACGATCAGACCACCGACCAATAATACCAACAGTGCTTGGCCCAATAAGCGCGGGCGATAACTGGCAGCGATCAGCAGTGCTGCGACCGCCCACAAGGTATCTGCCAACAGTGTCAGATTGGCCCATAGCCAGTCGGGCAGGGTGGCGGTGAGGGCATTTAACTGGATGAACAGCGCCGCTTGCCCGCCCTGCAGCCACAGCAAAAGACCAGCGAACAGCAGCGCTACACCCAGTATCGGTGTTGAATTATTCATCAGTCACCTCAGACTGTGCCGGCGCTTCGAGTGTCGGCGTTGGCGGCGGTAAGCGTCGCACCAACATAATCGGCCCAGATTGGAACAGGGTTTCAAAGTGGTCGATGTCGATGCGGTCTTCGCGGCCATAACCGACCTCACCCACCTCCAGCCCGCGGCGTTCGGTGACGCGGTTGAGGTAAACGTTAAAGCTCGGCATATCGATGGACTGAGTGACAATCGGCTCGTTCAACAGGCGAGCGAATTGTGCCGCTTCCCATACTGGGCGCTGCTGCGCTTCACTGGCGGCCGGAGCCAGTACTAGCCAGACAAACAAGGCTTGCACGCCACCCACCAAAACCAGCGTCAGCCACGGCGCCAGGCGCCTCAGGGCAAAAATCAACAGCAGTGATAACACCCCAGCGCCAGCGGCGAGCATGGCAAACTCTTGGTTGATGTACTCGGCGGCGCGCTGCGCTACGGCCACTTCGATGGGGTTGGTTAAGCTGGCCTCGATGCTGGGCACCAGTGATGGCAGGGCGGCCAGTAGGGCAAAGAACAGCGTCGGGAAGACGGCGGCCAACCAACGACTGCTGAGCCAATGGCGATAGCGCGCCATTAAAATCACCAGCGGTGTACAGCCGTACAATATGTAATGCGGCAGCTTGGTGCTGGCCACTGAAAACAGCACCAACACCACCAAAAACCAGATCCACAAAAAACGATCCAGGGTTTGGCCGTTATTATCACTATCGCCGCCATCGCCATGGCGGATGTGCTTGATACTGGGCAGGATGCGAATCAGCAGGCCACCAAAGGGCGCCAGCACAAACGGCAGCACCAACGGATAAAACAGCAGGCCGCCGTCGTGTCCTTCCATGGCGTTTTTGAAACGATTGACGTTGTGCTTTAGGAAAAAGCCATCGATAAATGCCTGGCCCTGATCCAAATAAATCAACACGTACCAAGGCGCAGCGATGGCCAAATACAGCGCCCAGCCGGGGAAATAAAACAACGCTTTGAGCAGTTGCGGTTTTAATCCGGACGACAAGTAGTACAGGCAGGCAACCAGCAATGGAATGGCCACCGCAACCGGCCCTTTGGTTAAGGTGCCTAGAGCCATGAGCGCATAAATGGCGAGCAGTAATCGGTTGGATGGCGATTGGCTGTAGTGATAAATGCACAATAAAGTGGTCGCCAAAAACATGTTCAGCACCGCATCGGCTGTGGCGACGTGGGCAATGGCGTTGATACCCAGTGCACTGGCGGCCATCAAGGCGGCGGCGGTGGCCGTGGCCTCATTCAGGTATCGTCTGGCAAAAAAGAAAATCGCCAGCGACCAGAGAATGCCAGCTAAGGCTGAGGGCAAACGAAACGCCCAGACTTCGATATCAAACACATAAATTGAGGCGGCTTGCAGCCAATAAATCAGAATGGGTTTATCGAAGCGCAGCCGATCATTGAGGTAGGTGGTGATAAAATCGCCACGCTCGAACATGCCGCGTGTGGCCTCGCTGAAGGCGCCCTCGTCATGATCGAATAATAAAAAACCGTTGAGGTTTAAAAAAAACAAGCCGGCTAATGCCGGCAATAACCACCAGGGAAAATTCAGCTTACGCATGAGAGGTGTCTTTGTCGTCTCCGGAGTCCGGTGTGGTGGGCGTGGACCAAGCGTCGTCATCGAGTTGCGGCTCATCTTCGCGGCGATAGATGGCGTATTGCTGGCGTTTAGAGGACTCAAAGTATGTACGCGAAATCAGCTCCGACAAGACCCCTGTTGTCAGGAACTGCAAGGCGGCAATGACACACACCACGGCAATTAAAAACAACGGACGTGTGCCAATGTCTTCACCGAGAATAAATTTCACAAAGCCCAAATACACCATCAGCAAACCGCCGACGGACCCTAGCGCCAAACCAATGGAGCCAAAAAAGTGCCCAGGGCGAGCGCGGTAGCGCATGAAGAAATACACCGACAGCAAATCAAGAATCACGCGGAAAGTGCGCGAAATGCCGTATTTGGATTCACCTGCAACGCGTGGATTGTGCGTGACTACGATTTCACCAATGCGACTGGGCGGCACCACGGCAGCGACCCAGGCAGGAATAAACCGATGCATTTCGCCGTACAGGCGCACTTGTTTGATCACTGAAGCGCGGTAGATTTTCAGCGAGCAGCCATAGTCGTTGATGCGCACACCGGTGATTTTACCGATCAAACGGTTGGCAATGCGTGATGGAATTTTGCGCAGCAGCAGGTCGTCCTGGCGGTTTTTGCGCCAGCCAGTGAGCAGGTCGAGGTCTTTTTCCAGCAGGTGATCGACCATGCGCGGGATATCCGCCGGGTCGTTTTGCAAATCGCCATCCAGAGTCGCGATCAGCTCGCCTCGGGCCTCGTCGATCCCCGCTTGCATGGCCGCGGTTTGACCAAAGTTGCGACGCAGCTCCACCACGCGCACGTGGCGACCGTATTGCTCTGCCTCGCGCTGCAGCGCCTGCGGCGTGCCATCGGAGCTGCCATCATCGACCACCAGCAGCTCCCAAGAGCCTCGATAGTCCGCCAGACCTTCGTGCACGCGGGCCACCATGGCGGTGACGTTTTCGATCTCGTTGTACATCGGAATAACAACGGACAAGGACGGTTGGGGTGACTGACTCAAGGCAAATTCCACTTTAGTCTGGGCGGCTGCCGGGTTCGGGCAGCACTGCCGGTTAAAAACGTATGACAGGCACAGGCGCCGATCAAAACAAGAGCGCGATGATACCGAAAAGGCTGTGCCGGTAAAACACAGCGCCTATTGCACTGGTCTGTTGCACTAGTCTGTTGCGTCAGTACGACCGGCAGATGACAACCAAGGTTTCACCGCCAGCAGCAATACTCCCGTTAACAGGAAAGTGCATCCCAATACAAACAGGTGCAGGTTCACCGCCGCGCCCAAGGCGGCAATGCGATCGACGCCCCAGGGCAGCAGCCCGGCCAGAACGCCGGCTTCGTAGGTGCCCGCACCAGCCACGCCATGAATTGGCAAGACGCTGCTGAGCTCACCACTGGTGGCGCCAATCCAGGCCTGATGATACGGCAGTGGAATAAACTGACTCAGCAGCCAGGCGAACACCGCCAGCTTCAATGCCCAGTTCAACAATGTCCAAAACACCGCGCGGGCAAATGGCCAAGGCGACTTGGGCAGTACGTGCAGCAGCTCGACCAGCTTGTCGGACCAAGATGAATGGTGGCGACGCAGCATGGCTTCTGACGAGTTTTGCAGCGGCAGCACAATCAATGGTGCCACCATCAGCGCGGCCATCAGTGCATAGCGCCAGTGAGACGCCAGCGGCAGCAGCTGTTGCAAACTGATGGCGGCCAGCGCCAATAACGCATACAGATCGAGCAGGCGCAGCCACAATAACGCCGGTGCGCTGTGGCGGTAAGGCAGGGAAAAATGGCGTTTCATTAGTAGCGGAAAGGCGGTCTCACCGCTGCGCATGGGCAATAAATTATTGAAAAAGTTGTGCAGCACGGTGATGTGCAACAGCCTAGCGAACTGTCCGCGGCAATGCCGGTGAAAAAAATCGTAAAAGCGGATGGCGCGCAGCAAATAGCTGCCCAGCACCAGCGATACAGCGATCAGCAACGACGAGGGGGGGATGGCTTGCCAAGCAGCCAGTACCGCATACCAGCCAAACGTGCGTTCAACCAGGTAAATGAGGCCAGCCAGCAGGCCAACGCCAAGCCAAAATTTCCAGGACCGCAGCACCGCATTACCTAACTGTGATTGCAAAGCGGCGGATGGTTGCGCTGCATCACGATAATGTCAAGCCGAACGCCACTGATTGCCATGGCAGCGCTTGATTCGCTGATAGAATCACGTACAGTGCGGCGCCGTTGCGCTTTGGTTCAGGAACACACAGTGAAAGTATTGATCGTTAAAACCTCTTCGTTGGGGGATGTTTTTCATACCTTGCCAGCGATCGAAGATGCGTGGCGACAAGTTCCTGGTATCGAGTTTCACTGGCTGGTGGAGGAGGCGTTTGCCGATATTCCCAGCTGGCACCCGGCGGTCACTCGGGTAATTCCTGTCGCTTGGCGGCGCTGGCGCAAGCAATTATTTAACGCCGAACACCGCCAGCAAATGGCGGGTTTTCTGCGCCAACTGCGCGAGCAACACTACGATGTGGTGATTGATGCCCAGGGGTTGATCAAAAGCGCGCTGTTCACCCGCTTGGCCAAAGGGCCGAGATACGGTCTCAATAAACACTCCTGTCGCGAACCGTTGGCGGCGCTGGCATATCAGCATCCACAACCGGTGGCCAAAGGTCAGCATGCCATTCCCCGCGTACGCCAGCTGTTGTCGCAAGTACTGGAATACACACTGCCCGATGAGCTGTCTTACGGTCTGGACAAGCACCGTTGGCCGCGGCCTGCGGTGGATGGTGACTATTGGCTATTCCTGCACGGCACCACTTGGGTGACCAAGCTTTGGCCAGAGGTATATTGGCGCCAGCTGGCTGAGCAAGTGATCGCTTCTGGTCGCAAGGTGATATTGCCGTGGGGCAATGACGAAGAAAAGCAACGCGCCGAGCGCATCGCACAGGGGCTAGACGCTGCTGAGGTACTGCCAAAGATGGGGTTGGATGCACTCAACGCCTATTTGGCTCACGCCCAAGCCGTGGTGGGGGTCGATACTGGGCTATCGCATGTCGTAGCGGCGTTGTCGGTGCCGGCGGTGGCCATTTACGGTGCCACCGATGCCAAACTCACCGGTGTGCTGGGTCCGCAAGTGACCGTGATGAGCAGCGAGCGCAGCTGTGCACCGTGTTTGTCGAAGCAGTGTTTGCAGCCCGATGACGGCGCTGTTCAGCCACCGTGTTATCGCGATGTACCGCCGCAGCGCGTGTTCGAACACCTGAACGGCCAGCTGTAGCAAAAGTGACAGCCGCAGCCGCTAGGTTGCCACTAGCTCGCTGTGCGCTCGGCAACAAATGCTTCTAGCTCGTCAATGGCCAACGCCTGTGAGTACAAAAAGCCCTGTGCAAAGTGGCATTGTTGCTGAGTCAGAAAATCGGCCTGTTGTTGCAGTTCAACGCCTTCGGCAATGGTGCGTTTGCCGAGAGTGTCCGCCAGTGAAATCACCGCTTTGCAAATGGCCTCATCGTCGTCTTTAACCCCTATGTCTTTGACAAACGAGCGATCGATTTTCAGCGTATCGAAGGGCAGAGCTTTGAGATACGCCAGCGAGGAATAACCCGTGCCAAAGTCGTCGATGGACAAACCGATGCCAGCACTTTGTATCGCCCGCATCACCAGTGAGGCGCGCTCTGGGTTTTCCATTGCCAAGCTTTCGGTCAGCTCCAGGGTCAACAGGTTGGCAGGAAAGCCCTCCGTGTTCAGTTGATGGTGCAGGTGCAACAGGAACTGGCTGTGCCAGAACTGACGCGATGATACGTTGACGCTGAGATGCAGCTGCTGGTTTAAGCGCCGGTTCAAACGGCCAATGTCGCGCAGCGCGGTATTGAGTACAAACAAACCGATGGATTCAATCACTTGTGAGCGCTCAGCGATGGGAATGAATTCCGACGGTGTAATGCGCCCTAATTTGGCGGAGTGCCAGCGCACGAGGGCTTCAACACCCACCACGGAACCGTCGCGCAGATCAATTTGTGGCTGGTAAGCGACGTACACTTCATCGTCCTGCAGTGCTTGTCGCAGGCCGGTATCGACCATCACGCTGCGCTCGTATTGCAAGGCCAACTGTTCGTCGAATACGGCGGTGGTTTCACGCCCGGAATGTTTCGCTTGATACATGGCGATGTCAGCTTTACGCATTAATTCTGCATAGGTACTGCCATCTTTGGGGTAGCTGGTGATGCCGATCGAGGCTGAAGGCTTGAGCTGGTAACTGGGAAAGTTTAACGGCAAAGACAAGCGCCCAAGAATATCTTTGGCTTTGATGTGCGCATCGTAGTCGGACATTTCCGGCATCAGTACAACAAACTCATCGCCGCCAAAGCGGCACACGGTGTCGCTTTCGCGCACCTCGGCGCGAATGCGCTGCGCCGCTTGCTTTAGCACCACGTCGCCAATGTCGTGGCCGTAAATGTCGTTGATGTCTTTGAAGTGATCCAGATCGATAAACAGTACGGCGAAAACGCGCTGGTGCCGTTGGCTGCTGGTGATGGCATGAATGATACGGTCTTCCAATAAGTTGCGATTGGCGCAGCCGGTCAGTGGGTCGTAGAACGCCAGTTGGCGAATTTGCTCTTCTTTGCGCTTGCGCTCACTGATGTCGCTAAATACCGCAATATAGTGAGATATATCCCCGCCACTGGTCACTACCGAACTAATCTGTAGCCACTGTGGGTACAAGCTACCATCTTTGCGGCGGTTGGTGATTTCACCGGCCCAGCTGCCGGTTTGGTTCAACTGTTGCCAAAGCTGCTGGTAAAACTCTTGCGATTGCAAACCTGACGACAATATTGCTGGAGTGCACCCTTGTACTTCTTCAAAGCAATAACCTGTGATCGCTTCAAAGGCGCGATTGACCATCATGATGTGCTGATCGGCGTTGGTTACTATGATGCCTTCGTGGCCCTCGCTGAACACCCGCATCGCTAAGCGCAACTGTTCGTCCGATTCGTATTGATCGGTGACATCGTATAAAAAAATACTAACGCACCCTGTTGCAGGATCTGGGGGTAAAGCTCGGCCACTGAAGTGACGTTGTGCACCGTTGTTGATTGCCACGGTAAAAGACGATGTTTGCTGACTAGCGATTACCTTTTGCAATTGCTGCAGCAATACATCACACACATTGTCGGGAAAAATTTGGTTAACATCTTTACCGAGATAATTGTCATCGACATCCAGCAACTCTCTTAGATGACTGCTCAGATGTTCAATGTTGCCACTGGGAGTGAGACAGGTAACCAATGCCAAGCCGTGGTCGACAAAAGCGTCCAGCATACGCCGCGAATGCCGAGCGCGAATTTCTTCCGTCTGATCTTCAAGCACGACAATAAAGCCGCCCTCATCGTTGGGGATTTGAGCGGTGTGAATCACGGACATAATCAACATTCGAGACAGTTGGCGCATTTGCAGTGCTGGGCTAGTCACCACCTCGTCGCTGCGCAGCAACAGCGTTTGATACAGCCAGTGACTGTCTTCTTGGGTGAAAAAGCGATACAGCGATTTACCACGCAGTGCACCTTGATGCTGCAATAGCTGGCAGCTGGCATGATTGCTGTCTTGAATGATGCCGTTGCTGTCGATGGTTACAATTGGCAGTGGCACTAGGTCGTACAGCAATTGAAAATGACGTCGCTGCAGGGCCAGTCGCTGCTGCGATTCGGCCAGCTCTTGGTTTTGCAGTTCCAGCTCCGCTTGGTAAATCTGTAAATCCTGCAGCAGGACGATTTGCTCGGCGCTGTGGGATTCACTCAATGCCTGCATGGCTTTTTGCCGCAGTTGCTCGAGGCGCGGATTATTGTGCGTCATGGCGTTGCTCACATCGTCATTGCGCTGTTCTCGTGCGGTCATCGCGGTACCACTCAGTGATGTTGAAATGGCTAACAACGGCGGCATAGTCATGGTTCGCGACCGGAGCGACGGACATCAAAAACCAGCGTTGTTCAGTGGCTGAATGGCACGGGTATTGGACAAAATAACCATTGCGGGTGCCCAATATCACGCCTTTGATGCCGTCGCGAATGGCGAGTAAGGCGTGATCGTCGCCGTCACTGGCGGCAATGGCAGTTTCCATGGCGCTAAGGTAATTGCTGCCGACGCCGCAACTGCGGCAATCTGGGTTGCCGTTAAGGCTGGCAAATCGCGCCCAGGCTCTGTTCACCATGGCAATCTCCCCATCGTATTTGATCAGCGCTATGTGCTCTGGCAACGCATCGATTACGGCTTGCAACTGCTGCGCACGTTGCACGTCGGTGATGTCAATAAATGTGGCCACCGCACCACGCAATTGCAGCCTGGGCTCGCTGTACGGTGTAATTCGAGCCAACAAGACCCGCTGCTGCGCCGTGATCAACTCGCGCTCCACTGGCTGCTGCTGATCGATGGCGCGGCGTAAATCGTCTATGACGGTAGTGTAGTCAGTGTGGTTGTGCATTTCCTCCAGCGGCCGACCAATGTCGGATTCACGCAAGCGAAAAACCTCAGCAATATCAGGACTAAAGCGGGTCACTCGCAACTCGTTATTGACGAACACCGTGGCCACCCCCGAGGCGCTGATCATGGTGGTTAGATCGGCATTGAGTTGGTTCAGTTGCGCCACCTTGCTTTGGTACTCGGCATTGACGGTATTTAACTCTTCGTTGACCGATTGCAGCTCTTCATTGGAGCTTTGTAGCTCTTCGTTGCTGGCCATCAGCTCTTCGTTGGCGGCCTGCAGTTCCTCGTTGGTGGTTTCTAGCTCTTCAATGGTGGCTTTTAAATCATGCTGGGTTTGCGTCAGCTCCTGCTCCAGCGCGTGGACGTAGTCATCATCAACAATCGCGTTATTTGGGCTGGCTTCTGCGTGCTGCTGGTCAATAAAGCTAACCGCTAACAAGTTGGAGTCTTGCTCTAATGGATAAGCCACCAGCTGCAGCTGCATGTCTTGGCCGGCGATGGTGTAGCTCATGGTGGCAGAGCGGCATTCATCGTTTTGGGTGCGACAGCGCAGCAACAGTGATTGCACTGTTGGCAGCAGCGGTTTGGCAATTAGGTCGGTGATGTGGGTACTGACAGGACCGTCAAAGGTGGTTAAAAACGGCGTCACATTTGCCAGTGTGCGTTTTACGTCGCGGCTGTCGGCGTCGATGACCAGCGTTGGTGGTGCGTATCGCTGGATCAGGCTTTGCTTCAGTAGCTCCAGCATCGGCGCAGCCTTGGATGATTCTGAGGGCGAAGGTGAGGGCAAAGATGCGGACGCTGGTCTTGAGCGCAGAGCCGCTTGGCGCGCCCGTGAACGTGGTCGGCTAGAAGAGGTCATGGCGCTCATGTGGCCACCGGTGCGCTGATACAGGCTGAGGTTGTCGTTCAAGCAGCGGTAGCTATCGTCCATGCCCTGGGTGGATTCACTGTTGCCTAGCAACAGCACGCCGTGCGGTTGTAGCGCGTGGCGAAATCCTGCCAGTACTCTTGCTTGCGCCTCGGGCTGCAGATAAATCAGCGTATTGCGACAAGCGACTAGGTCCATGCGTGTAAACGGTGGGTCCGACAATAAATTGTGGCGTGCAAATACGATGTGCTCGCGCAGTTCTGCGCGAATTTGGTAGCCATTGGAGGTGGCGATAAAAAAACGCTGCAAGCGCTCGCGACTGATTTCTTCGGCAATGCTGTGCGGATACACCCCCATGCTGGCGCGCTGTACGTTGCGGTCGTTAACATCGGTGGCAAACAGTTTCCACGCCGCTGAATTGGCGCTGCGCTGCAGCGTCTCCTCAATTAACATCGCTAGGCTGTAGGCCTCTTCACCACTGGAGCAACCTGCGACCCACACACGCAGTTGTTGTTGGGTATCTTTCAGCAGTTCCGGTAGCACGTGCTCGGCCAAATAATCAAACACCGCGCCGTCGCGAAAAAAGCTGGTGACCGGGATTAACAAATCGTCGTACAGGATGCGCTGCTCGTCTGGGTGGTCGAGCAAATAAGGGTAATAGCGCCCAGGCTCCGGCCGGTGAGTCGCATTATAGCGGCGCTGTAGGCGCCGGCTCACGGTGCTGTGCTTGTATTGGCGAAAATCAACGCCGGTGCGCTCCAGCATCAGCGCTAGGATGTCATTTTCGGTTTTGTCCGTGGTGTCGGGCGCTGCTACTGGCTCGTCAGGCTGCAGATACTGTGCGGCGCGGCTGGCCAGCTCGCTGGCGCCGGCAATGCAGTCGACGCAGTGGGTGGCGATGGCGCTGTCAGGCATGCCGCCAAAGCGCGCATCTTCGGGTGCCTGCACCAATACGTTACCGCCAGCGTGTTTCAGTTCGCGAATCCCACGGCTGCCATCGGAGCCGGTACCGGATAGAATGACCGCCACCGTGTGAGTGGCGTGATGGTGCGCCAGTGATGTCAGCAGGGTATCGATGGGCAGTGGCAGCACGTCGTGCTGGCGCTGGCGCAGTTGAAACTGTCCGTTCTCGACCGTGACGCTGGCGGCCGGTGGAATTAGATAAATGGTGTTAGCGTGCAGCTGCGCACCGTCCTCGATCAGGCGAATGGGGATTGGCGTGTAACGCACCAACAGCTCCGCCATCATGCTTTTGTGAGTGGGTGACAGGTGCTGAATGACGATGTAGCACACCGAGTCAGGCAGCGGGTTATGACAGAAAAACTGCTCCAACGCTTCCAACCCACCCGCAGAGGCGCCAATGGCGATGATGTGCTTGGCTGCGGTGCTGCCCGGCATACTGCTGTCCTTCGCGTAAAACTGTAAAAATAGCGCAACCTCCGCAGTAATGGTGGGAAAACAGCACGCTTTATTGACTTAGCGCGCTGTCCGCTGACATGGCTTTAGCGGCTGCTGTCGACACTTGGCTGCGGTGGTTGTTGACGGTATTCGCCTGGCGTCATACCGGTCCAGGCTTTAAAGCGCCGGTGAAACGAGCGCGCATCGCTGAACCCCAGCTGACACGCCATGTCACTGATCGGCATGCGAGTGTTGCGGAGCCAATCGGTAGCGGCTTCGCGGCGTAAGTCATCCAACAGTTGCTGATAGCCGGTACCGGCTTCTTGCAGGCGGCGCTGCAGGGTGCGTTCATTGATGCCCAATTGCGCGGCGACTTTTTCCCGCCGCGGTAACCCATCGCTCATCAGGCTGCGCAGCAGTGACCGTGTTTGCATCACAATCGGATGGCGCTGGCGGATATCGGCCATCACGGCAGCGGCTTGCTGTTCCAATGTGCGCAGCAGTTCTGGGTCTGGCTGGCGTAAGGGGGTGTCGAGCACGGATTCTTGAATAATCAGCGCATTGCGCGGCGCCCCAAATTCCAGCGGTGCCTGAAATACTTGTTGGTAGTGCACCACCTGGGCGGCGCTGGGGGCGGCGGACTCAAATTGCACACGTTCTGGTTTACCGTCGGGCAGATCGGCCAGCCAGCGTGCGAATGTCAGCCAGGAACCGAGGACATTGTCGATCATATGCGGGCGCACCACGGAATCGTCGTATTGGCAGATCCAACGCATGGCGATGTGTGGGCCGTATTTTTCAATGCGGGTGATGCCCATGTCGCCCACGATGGCTTCGTATTCGGGGGTTAGGTGCAGCGCTTCGCGCGCACTGCGCGCGTTCATGGCCATATAACCCACCAGGCTATAGGAGCCTGGCTGGACGTAGCGCGCGCTGTTGAGGCCAAATAGCGGGTCTTGTGTGCGCTCGACCAGATAACGAATCAAGCGCTGGAACTCACGCCCGGTGATGCGTGCGACGCTGTTGTCGAGAATACCACTGGGCAGGCCGGTGGCCGCCAGAGCATCGGCGGGATCAATGTGATAATCCTGAGCAGCACGCAAATACTGGCGAATGGCGTTGGCAGAAGCGGTGCCTAAGTCTGATGTCGTCATGCATGCAATTCCATGTTGGTACCTGAGCGGCTTACTACCTGAGTGGCTTAATTTACCCCGTAGGTGTCCGAATGGGTCAGTGTTTGTGGTTTTTGCCTCAGTATACTGGCTGACCAGAACATTCAGAAAGTACTGATGCCAAGCATCATCGACACTCGATAATAAGAAGAGACGGTAAGGAACAGGATTCTATGGCACGACGTTGGAATGGCTGGGGCGACGACAGCTATGTAAAAGAAGTCTCTCCCCACGGTGGCGCATTGATTCGCTCCGTCATTGGCGACTGTCAGGCGTTGCCCGATGCCACCTTAGCCGATGTCATGGCGCAAGTGCCGGCGTCGCGTTTGCCGCAGCATCCGCTGATCAGCAGTGATGCCGAAGATCGAGTGCGCCACGCTCGTGGCCAAAGCTTTCCGGACTGGCTGGCCATGCGCAGTGGCAAATTTGGAACCTTCCCTGACGGTGTCGCCTTTCCGGAATCCAGCAGTCAAGTGCGCGAGTTATTGGATCTGGCCCGCCAGCATGATTTTGAAGTGATCCCCTACGGCGGCGGCACATCGGTGGCGGGGCACATTACTCCGGCGGCGAGCCAGCGTGCGATTCTCACCATCGACATGGGGCGCATGAACCAGCTGCTCGACCTCAACGAAGAAAGCCAGATCGCCACCTTTGGTGCGGGCACGCCGGGGCCGCAGGTGGAGTCGCAATTGCGGGCGCGGGGTTACACCCTGGGGCACTTTCCGCAATCGTGGGAGCTGTCGACCATTGGTGGCTGGATCGCTTCGCGCTCCAGCGGCCAGCAATCATTGCGCTATGGCCGTATTGAACAAATGTTTGCTGGCGGTCGCATGGAAACCCTGCGCGGCAGTTTGGATATCCCTACCATCCCTGCCAGCTCAGCTGGGCCGGATTTGCGTGAAGTAACCATGGGTACGGAAGGGCGCATGGGCATTTTCACCGAAGTAAAGGTACGCGTGACGCGCTTGGCTGAGGAAGAAAAGTTCTTCGTCATGTTTATGCCCGACTGGCAGCAAGCCAAACAGGCGGTGCGTGAGTTGATTCAGCAAAAAATACCCATGTCAATGATGCGGGTGAGTAACGCTAAAGAAACACGTGCCCATGCGCATTTAGGGACGTCGGAATCGCAGTTCAAATTACTGGATCGCTATTTGCGCTTTCGTGGTCTGACGGACGAGCGCTGCATGCTGACGTTTGGTGTCACTGGATCGCGCTATCAAAATCGCACTTCATTGAAACAAATTCGCCAGGTGCTGTCCGCGCATGGCGGTGTGGGTGGCATCATCGCCAATATGATGGGTTCCATTTGGGCAGAAGGGCGCTTTAAATTCCCCTATTTGCGCGAAACCACTTGGCAGCAGGGCATTGCTGTCGATACCTTGGAGACGGCCACCGACTGGGATAACGTCGATGCCCTGATGCAAGACATCGAGCGTTCACTGGAATCTGCGTTGGCGGATGAAGGTGAGCAAGCCATGGTATTTACGCACTTGTCGCATTTGTACGGCCAAGGCTCGAGCATTTATACCACCTATTTTTTCCGCTGCGCCGACAGCTATGAGCAAACGCTGGCACGTTGGAAAAAATTAAAAGGCAGCGCGTCTTCTGTGATCGCACAAGGGCGAGCAACAATTTCTCATCAACATGGCGTGGGTAAGGATCATGCGCCGTATTTGGCAGCGGAAAAAGGCGAGTTGGGCATGGCCGTTATTCGCGACTTATTGCATCAATTTGATCCGGATAAGCGCTTGAACCCCAGCACCTTATTGCCAGACGATTAACCGAATAACACCCCATAAAAGCAATAACATAACTACATTCTCACACCCTGGCCGGCTTTGCCGGCCCTTTTTTCGTTCTGGTGACGGACGGATTTATGACAACAAAAGATTCTTTGTGGCATGCAGGCCAGCGTGAACGGACCTTGCAGCAATTGCGTGACACATCCAATTCCTGGGACGTGATCGTCGCGGGTGGCGGCATTACCGGTGCAGGTATTGCTCGCGAAGCGGCGCGTCGTGGGCTGAAAACCTTGTTAGTTGAGCGCCAGGATTTTGCCTGGGGCACCTCCAGTCGTTCTTCCAAAATGGTGCACGGCGGTTTGCGTTATATTGCCGCCGGTGACGTGAAAACCACGTTGCATTCGGTGCGTGAGCGCGAGCGGTTAATGACAGAGCTGCCCGGTTTGGTGGATCGAATGGGCTATTTAATGGCGCATTACAAAGGCGGCTTTCCTGGCCCTATGGTGTTTAATACGCTGTTGCGCATTTACGATTTTTTCGCTGGAAAACGCTATCGACAATTTCACCCGCTAAACGCATTTCGTTGGCTCAGCCCGCTGATTCGTCAGCAGGAATTATTGGGTGGTACACAGTTTGCCGATGCCGTCACCGACGACTCTCGCTTGGTCTTGCGGGTGTTGCGCGAGGCGCAGCGCGATGGTGCTCTGGCATTGAATTACCTTGGCGTGGATGGATTAATCAAGCAGCAAGATCGTGTTTGCGGTGCTCGGCTGCGTGATAGTTTGACCGGTGAGTTGTTTGAACTGCAGGCCGATGTGGTGATTAATGCCACCGGCGCCTGGGCCGATGAGCTGCGCGGGCAAATGCAAGCCGAGGCGAAAATACGCCCCGCCCGCGGCAGTCACATCGTTGTTCCTTCTTGGCGCTTGCCCGTGGCTCAGTCTTATACCGCCATGCACCCGGATGATGGTCGGCCGATATTTATCTTCCCGTGGGAAGGGCGAACCGTGGTTGGCACCACCGACCTCGACAGCCCTGGCATCGATAACAGCGAAGCCAGCATGACGCGCGACGAGCTGGAATATTTGTTGGCCGTGGCGCGACATCAGTTCCCGACCGCTGAGTTACAGCAAAGCGATATTATTTCCAGCTGGGCCGGTGTGCGTCCGCTGGTCTCCTCCGGGGCGCTGAATCCGTCCAAAGAAAAGCGTGATCACAGCGTTTGGGACGATAACGGCTTGGTCAGTGTCAGCGGTGGCAAGCTCACCACGTTTCGCTTAATTGCCTTGGATGTTCTGCGAGCAGCGCAGCCTTACATCAAACGTTTTCCTTCGGGTGAATTCAGCGACCGCTTGTTTACGCCAGCGCCGCCGCCCGCCCAGTCTGCCTTTCGCAACTTGCCGGGCCATGTGCAAAAACGTTTGCTTGGTCACTACGGCGCCGATATTGAGGCTTTGCTGGCACGCTGCCACGACGATGAGCTAGAGGTGATTCCAGGCAGTCGCTGTTTGTGGGCCGAGTTGCGTCACAGTGCTGCCAGCGAAGCGGTCGAGCATCTGGATGATTTACTGCTGCGGCGCACGCGCATTGGCTTGTTGATCGAGCAGGGTGGTTTGATCTGGCAGGATCGTATTCGCCGCATTTGCAGTGAAGAGCTGGGCTGGAGTGAAGCGCGTTGGCGCGATGAGGTGATGCGTTATCGCCAGATTTGGCAGCGCCACTACAGTGTGCCGGAGTAACCATGGCTGACTACGTTCTGGCCATCGACAATGGCACTCAAAGCGTGCGCGTATTGGTGTTTGATCGCACTGGTAACGAGATCGCCAAAAGCAAGGTCGAACTCGAAGCCTATGTATCGCAGCACCCCGGCTGGGCCGAGCAGCAGCCAGATTATTATTGGCAGTCATTGCAGTCGGCATTTCAGCAATTGTGGGCTCAGGGTATTGTCAGCCCCAGTGATATTGCCGGCGTGTCGCTGACGACTCAGCGCTACACCATGATCAACCTAGATGCACAGATGCAACCGCTGCGTCCCGCCATCGTGTGGATGGATCAGCGCAAAGCCACCCCAGAAGGTCCGCTTGGCGGAGTATGGGGGCTGCTCACCAAGGTTTTGCGCCTGACGCCGGTGATCGATGAGCTGCGCGCCAAAGCCAGAGACAATTGGCTGGCGCAGCATGAGCCGGACGTGTGGCGCCGCACCGCCTATTACGTGAATCTATCGGCCTATTTGACCTATCAGCTTACCGGCCAGTTACGCGACTCCACGGGCTCCATCGTCGGCTATTTGCCATACGATTATCGCCGCCAATGTTGGGCCAAGCCCAGCGATTTGAAATGGAAGCTGCTGGCGGCGAAACGCCAGATGATGCCCGAACTGGTGCGCCCGGGTGAGCCACTAGGCGCCATTAGTGAAAAAGCTGCAGAGTTAACCGGGTTGCCTGTTGGGCTGCCATTGATTGCGGCGGCCTCGGACAAAGCGTGTGAGGTGCTGGGCGCTGGCGGCACCGATGCGCACATTGGCTGCCTGAGCTATGGCACCACCGCGACGATCAATACCACCACGTCGCGTTATGTAGAAACGGTGCCTTTTATTCCACCTTATACCGCTGCCATGCCCGGGCACTACAACACCGAGATGATGGTATACCGCGGCTTTTGGATGGTGAGTTGGTTTAAGCAGGAGTTTGCTCATTACGAGCAGCGCAAGGCTAAGGAGCTGGGCTTGGAGGCCGAGCAACTGTTTGATGAACTGCTAAATCAGGTGCCGGCCGGTTCCATGGGGTTGATGATGCAGCCCTATTGGTCGCCTGGAGTTAGGCAGCCAGGCCCGGAAGGGAAAGGGGCACTGATTGGTTTTGGCGACGTTCACAAGCGCTCCCACGTCTACCGCGCCATTTTGGAAGGGCTGGCGTATGAGCTGCGCCAAGGCAAAGAGCAAATCGAAAAACGCAGTAAAGTGCCGATCACGCGCTTGCGTGTGTCGGGCGGCGGTTCACAAAGCAATGCGGCCATGCAGCTGACGGCGGATATCTTTGGCATGGCAGCAGAGCGGCCGCACACTTTTGAGGCGTCGGGTTTGGGAGCCGCCATCAATTGTGCCGTCGGGCTGGGTTGGTACGACGATTACCGCGCTGCCACCGATGCCATGACTCGGGTCGGGGACGTATTTGAACCTCACTTGCCGACCGTGCGCTTGTACGATCGACTGTATCGTGAGGTGTATCAGAAAATGTATCGCCGCTTGCAACCCTTGTATCGCTCGATTCGCGATATTACTGGTTATCCGGATTGATATCGCCCAGCTGCAGTAATAACGCACGCGTATCGTCGATGGCCTGACGATAACTGTGGTGCAATACGGCCCGATCAATGGTGTGCCCTTGCAACAGTGGCCACTCCAGTTGATCCCAGGCGCCGCGCTCAATGCAGTGCAGGGTGCGCAGCAGCCAGCCGTAATGCCCTTGTTGTTGAAGCAGTGCCTGGCTGAGTTCGTGGGAAAAACGTAGGCGCTGGCAAATGTCGCTCATTGGCAGGTCAGTAAAGGCGTCTAACAAAGAGAACAGTCCCAGAGTAAATGCGGCATCGGCTTCCAGACCGGCGCGTTCCGCCAGCAGCTGGCAGCAGTGCGCGCGCACCAGTGCCTGTTCACGCAGTGCCATTGGTTTATCGTCCAGGCGGCCCAGCGCCAAAATGTTGGTCCATGAGCGAATGCGGTCCAGCCCGACCAGCACTAGGGCGTGGCGAATGGAGGAGATGGTGGTCACGCAGCCGACGGCGGCGGAGTTCACCAGTTGCAGCAGTTTGAAGCTCAGTTGCGGCTCGCTGTGCAGCAGTGTTACCACGGAATCGATATTGACGTCTGGCTGATTCAGAACCTGCAGCAGTTGCAACACGGCGACCTTGTTGTCGGCCAGTCGTTTTCCGAACAGTGGCTTGGGGCGATCAAAGAAGTAGCCCTGAAACAGAGAAAAGCCAAGCTCACGACAGAACTCAAACTCTTCGTGGTTTTCTACCTTCTCCGCCAACCATATTTGGCGCTCATCGAAATGGCGTTTGAATAAGATCTCTACTTGCTGCAAATCATCAATCAGGCGCAGGTCGACTTTTACAATATCGGCCAAAGGCAGCATCAGAGTTTGTGCTTCGGTGGCGGAGAAGTCATCCAGCGCTACTCGGTAGCCGTAGTGTCGCAGCCTTTGCAGTGCTTCGATGTTGGGCGCCGTGGCTTCCGTGTACTCAATGACTTCCGCCACCAATGCATCGGGTGGCAGCAGCGGCGGGTTCTGCAGCCAATGCTCGGTGAAGTTGATGTAGGCGGGCAGGCCGCCGGTCACCTGTTGAATGCCAAGGTCGTGAAATGCGCTCACCATCACATCACGTGTTGCCTGATCGCCCGATAATACCTGCGCTTGTTGATCGAGCGGCGGCAGTGGGCGATACAGCAACTCATAGGCGACCACCTGCAGATTGGTGTCGAGAATGGGTTGGCGGGCAAGCAGTGGTGGTGGATCTTGATTCATGCGCAGTCCATCATTGGTGTCTACCTCAGTGTAACGGCTTTGGCGCGCTTTTTTGTGGTGCTTGTCTACACTTTAGAGAAAATTGTATTGCGGAGTGCGACATGAGTGGAGTCTTGAGCAGCGTAGACGCCAGAACACAGTTGGTGGGGCAGAATCGCCTAGAACTGCTGCTGTTTCATTTGGGCGGTACTCAGCTGTTCGCCATCAATGTATTTAAAGTGCAGGAAGTGATGCGCTTGCCGGCGCTGACCAAAATGCCTGATAGGCATCCCGTCGTGCGCGGCGTCACCCACCTGCGTGGCCAGACGGTGCCAGTGGTGGACTTGCGCCACGCCATTCAAATGGGCCCGCTGAAAACCACTGAAGAAGAAGCCACCATCATTGTGACGGAATACAACATGACGGTGCAGGCGTTTTTGGTCGGCGGTGTCGATCGCATCGTCAATATGAACTGGAACGAGATTTTACCACCGCCCGGTGGTTCCGGTCGCAATCACTACCTCACCGCCATTACTCGCATCGAAGAGCGCATCGTTGAAATCATCGATGTCGAAAAAGTGCTGGCGGAAATCGCGCCGTACGATCTGGATTTATCGGAAGACTTATACGACCAAGAGTTGCTGGCGCGTATTAAGGGCAAAGACATCTTGATCGTCGATGACTCGCACGTGGCGTTGGGACAAATGAAGCAGGTACTGACCCCAATGGGGCTCAATATCGTGGAAGCCAATAATGGCTTGGAAGCCTACCAAATGCTGATGCACTGGAAAGAGCAGGGCAAGGATCTGGAAAATGATCTGGTGATGATCATTACCGATGCTGAGATGCCAGAAATGGATGGCTATATGTTGACCACTGAAATTCGTCGAGATCCGCAATTAAAAGGCACCACCATTATTTTGCACACATCGTTGTCGGGCAGTTTTAACCGCGCCATGGTTAAAAAAGTCGGCTGTGATGGCTTTTTATCGAAGTTTGCACCGGAGGCAATGACCACAGAAGTGCAGCGTTTGATGCGCGTTAAGCTTGGTATGGAAGCGCCTTCTGACTAATTTCTCACGGGTTGTTGACTGGCAAGTCGCAGCGTTTTGTTGATAATCATGAGCCGGCCTATGCCGGCTTTTTTAATTCTATTGCAAGGATGTCTCATGGCGACCATCGAACGCTTATTTATTTACCCGATTAAATCCTGTGCGCCGGTGGAGGTTGAGCACTTTGAATTGGATGCCCTGGGTCCAGTCGGTGACCGACGCTATATGCTGGTGAATGAGCAAGGCAAATTTTTAAGCCAACGCCAGCTGCCACAAATGGCCAGAATTCAAGCGCACTACCAAGGAGAAGCATTGGTTATTACCTTGCCGGGTCAGGCGCCTATGGAAGTGAGCCTGAGTGAGGAACGAGCGGACGTTGAAGTGTGGGGCGACGTCGTTTCTGCGCGCTTGGCCGCTCAAGCGGTGCATGATCGTCTGTCAGAATTTTTGGGGCGTGCCTGTCGCTTGGCGTATATGGACGAGCACAGTGAGCGTTTGGTCACTGCCAAATACAGCTCTGGTGATCGCCAAGTAGGGTTTGCGGACGGATTTCCGTTATTGGTGGTGAATCAAAATAGCTTGGATTTTCTTAGTGAGCTGTTACAGCGCACGGTTGATATGCGACGTTTTCGCCCGAATGTGGTGTTGTCTGGGGAGGATATTCCGCATCTGGATGAGTACCAGTGGCGCACCTTGAATTTGAGCAATGGTCATCTTGATGTGGTTAAACTGTGTGCTCGCTGCGTTATTCCAACACGGGATATGGACTCACTTGAGCGCCAAGGTGATGTGTTGGATGCATTAAAAGAGCACTATCGGGTCGATGGCAAAATTATCTTTGGCCAAAATGCGATCCATCAACAGCTGGATTCTCTGGCAGTTGGACAAAGCGTCGACGTGGTGCGCTAAAAAAACTCGATTTCGTCATCCGTGCCTTGGGTGTCATTGTTACCATGCTGAAAATGATGGCGATAAATCTGTAGGGCTTCGGCAATGGTATGGCCAGCGAGGATGTACTCATACATCAGGCGTTCGGCCTCCATTGTGTAGTTCGACTTGATGTCTTGCTGCAGGCTTTGCCAGGCACGTTGCTGATAGCGTTGCTGCGGGTGAGCAATGAGGTGGCCCATCTGTTCCAGGCTGTCGCTCACGTGTTCCAGACGCTGGCATAAGCGATCATAAAACTGAAAGCTGACCACAGATTGCTGCACACTGCTTTGGATGTTGGTGGCCAGTGCATGCGCTTGCTGCTGTGTTTCTCCAGAGCACAGCTGCTGCAATTGCTGGGCGTCACCGGCGATGGCTGCAAACTGTTGCGTCAACTGGTTGATGCTGTCGCTGCTTTCATGCAGGGAGGTATCAATCTGGCTGACGGCCAGTGCCAGGAGCGTTAGGGTTTCGCTGATTTGGCTCCAGTCCAGCTGTTCTTCGCTGCGAGAGTTGGCAGCCAGGCTGCGGCGGTCGGGCTTGTCCATAGGCTGTCCTTATCAATCGCCGGAATCGGGTGAGTCAGGGCTCAGCTGCAAGCATAGTTGAGGTATGGGCGCAGTGCGCCCAACCTTTTGTGGCCTTGTTTCTTGGTTGTGTTACTGGTCCGGATTGAGCTGGCGCATGCGGTGCAGCAGTGCCGATGTGTCCGCGCGGCCTTTGCCCAGATTCTGCAGCTCGGCATAAAACTGATCGACCAGTGCCGTTAACGGCAAGCTCACGCCCAGCTGCTTGGCCTCGTCGAGGCAAATACCCAAATCTTTGCGCATCCAGTCGATAGCAAAGCCGTGGTCGTAGTCATCGGCGTCCATGGTTTGATGGCGGTTGACCATTTGCCAACTACCGGCGGCCCCTTGACTGATGACACTGACCACCTTGTTGATATCGAGGTTTTGCTTTTGCGCCATCAATAGACCTTCGGACAGGCCTTGTAGCACGCCGGCGATGCATATCTGATTGACCATCTTGGTCGCTTGTCCGGCGCCTGCGGCTCCCATGCGTTCGATGGCTTTGGTGTAGGGCTGGGTCAGCTCAACCAGCTTGGCGTATACCGCTTCGTCGCAGCCGACCATCAGGCTTAACTGGCCATTGATGGCGCCTTGTTGGCCGCCGGAAACCGGGGCGTCGACAAAATCGACCTGCTGTTGCTGGCACAGCTGGTGCAGTTCCTGAGCCAGAGTGCTGGAAGTAGTGGTGTGGTCGACCACCAAAGTGCCTGGTCTTGCGTGCGCGAGGATGCAGGCTTCGCGGCACATCAGGTCTCTAACGTCACTGTCACGCCCCACGCACAATAATACGGCATCGGCGTCTTTGACGGCGGCGGCGATGGTGTCATGGGCGCTGCCTTGGTATTCGCTGGACCACTGCTGCGCGGTGCTGTGAGTGCGATTCCATACAGAGACGGTGTGTCCTGCATTGGCGAGATGTCCGGCCATGGGGTAGCCCATGGTGCCTAAACCGATAAAGCACAGGTTGGCCATTCATTTTCCTTCTTGGGTTGCAATAAAAAAGCCGCTCGATGAGCGGCTTTTTAGGGTTAAGCGGGGTAGTCGCGCTTGGTGTGGCCAGTGTATAGCTGGCGAGGGCGGCCGATGCGGTAGCCTTCACTGATCATTTCATTCCAGTGTGCGATCCAGCCAGGAGTACGGCCGGTGGCAAAAATCACGGTGAACAGCTCAGTTGGGATGCCGATGGCTTTCAGGATGATGCCTGAGTAGAAGTCGACGTTTGGATATAGACCGCGTTTCACGAAGTACTCGTCTTCGGTGGCGATTTTTTCCAGTTTCATGGCGATCTTCAGCAACGGATCATTTTCCATGCCCAGCTCTGCCAATACTTCGTCACACGTTTGCTTCATCACCTTGGCGCGAGGGTCGAAGTTTTTGTAGACGCGATGGCCAAAGCCCATCAGACGGAATGGATCGTCCTTGTCTTTAGCTTTAGCGATAAATTTGTCGATGTTGGACTCATCGCCGATTTCATTCAGCATGTTCAGTACGGCTTCGTTGGCGCCGCCATGAGCTGGGCCCCACAGTGCCGCGATGCCGGAGGCGATACACGCAAATGGGTTGGCACCGGTAGAGCCAGCCAGGCGCACGGTTGATGTAGAAGCATTTTGCTCGTGATCGGCGTGCAGCAAGAAGATGCGATCCATGGCCTTGGCCAAAATTGGGCTAACTTCTTTCTCTTCACACGGTGTGTTGAACATCATGTGTAGGAAGTTTTCTGAGTAGCTCAGCTCGTTGCGCGGGTACATAAACGGCTGGCCAATGCTGTATTTGTACACCATGGCGGCCAGGGTTGGCATTTTAGCGATCAAACGATGCGCTGATACCAGGCGGTGGTGCTCGTCATGAATATCCAGCGAATCGTGATAGAACGCAGACAGGGCGCCAACCACGCCGCACATTACCGCCATAGGGTGTGCGTCGCGACGGAAGCCATTAAAGAAGTGGCTCAGCTGCTCGTGCACCATGGTGTGGTTTTTAATGGTGCTAACAAACTGCGCTTTTTGCTCGTCGCTTGGCAGTTCGCCGTGCAGCAATAGGAAGCAAGTTTCCAGGTAGTCAGATTTCTCTGCCAGTTGCTCGATTGGGTAACCGCGGTGTAACAGAACACCGGCGGCGCCGTCGATGTAG
Organism: Bacterioplanes sanyensis; assembly: GCF_002237535.1. Classification (GTDB taxonomy): domain Bacteria; phylum Pseudomonadota; class Gammaproteobacteria; order Pseudomonadales; family Oceanobacteraceae; genus Bacterioplanes; species Bacterioplanes sanyensis_A. The sequence continues at coordinate 3,396,822 of NZ_CP022530.1, read as the reverse complement.
GTGATTTTCGATTCAGTGGCGGCCGTCGAAACAAAGCCAGGGTCGTAAGTGAACAGGCCTTTTCCGGTCAGACTGCGAACGTCAACGACGTCGGGGCCCACGGTGCCTTCATAGACGGGAAGTTCCAGTGCCTCGTCGATGCCATCGACCTTCAGAGTTGCTTTCTTGTCAGCCATGGTTGCGGCCTCCTGCTGTTATCGTTTTTACGCCCAAAAAACAGGGCGTTACCTAAATTTGAGGGGCCAACTATATGTGCTGTACCTCGTTTGTCAATTCCTCAGCAGTCGGGCTGCTGCCCTCAGGTTGCTCTAGTATAGTTGCCGAGCTATTGATGCAAGTCGCTTGACTGGGCGAATAGATTTAGCGCGCTATCGGCCGTATTCCCTTTGTCGTCGATTGTAAATCTGACCTCTGGTGACTATAATTTGTCGCAACCTGAAACTTGTGCAAGACTTATACAAGAAAGGGTTGAATTCTTGAGACTGAGCTGCCCGGCGAACACTGCCAGGGTTGCCAAAAAGAGAGTGTTTAGAGCCGTGAATAGCAATAGACCTGTAAATCTAGACCTGACTACCATTCAGCTCCCGCTGCCCGGCAAGGCGTCCATTTTGCACCGTATCTCAGGCGTGATCCTGTTTTTCGCGGTGGCATTTATGTTGGCAGCTTTGTCTATGTCGCTGGAATCTGAAGCCAGCTTTGCTGAATTGAAAGCCGCTTTTGACCATGGCCTGGTTAAATTCATTGCTTGGGGCATCGTTTCCGCCCTGGGTTATCACTTTGTTGCTGGCATTAAGCACTTGGTGATGGATATGGGCATTGGTGAAACCAAAGAAGGCGGTCGCACTGGCGCCATCATTACACTGGCCGGTGGTGTGATTGTGATTGTTCTGGCAGGAGTTTGGGTATGGTAGCAAGTATTACGAATTTAGGTCGCAGCGGCCTTTACGACTGGATGATCCAGCGTATCAGTGCAGTAGTGCTGGCGCTGTACACTCTGTTTATTCTCGGTTTTCTGATTGCATCGCCTGATCTGCAATACGCTCAGTGGCAAGACCTGTTTTCACAAACGTGGATGAAGGTCTTCTCTCTGGCAGCCCTGATTTCCCTGTGCGCCCATGCGTGGGTCGGCATGTGGACCGTATCAACCGACTATCTCAAAGCAGCGGGTATTCGCTTTGCGTTCCAGTTTGTGTGTGCAGCGTTCCTGTTCACCTATCTGGTTTGGGGTATTGATATTCTGTGGGGTGTGTAAGTCATGGCTAAAATTCGAACTATGTCCTTTGATGCCATCGTAATCGGTGGTGGTGGTGCAGGCATGCGTGCCGCGCTGCAATTGACGGAATCAGGCATCAAGACGGCCTGTGTTACAAAAGTATTCCCAACACGCTCTCATACGGTATCTGCTCAAGGTGGTATTACCTGTGCGATTGCGTCTGCTGATCCTAACGACGATTGGCGCTGGCACATGTACGACACCGTAAAAGGGTCGGACTACATTGGCGACCAAGACGCGATTGAATATATGTGTTCAGTCGGTCCTCAAGCGGTATTTGAACTCGAGCACATGGGTCTGCCGTTCTCTCGTACCGAAGAAGGTCGTATTTATCAGCGTCCATTCGGCGGTCAGTCGAAAGGTCCGGATAATCCAACGCAAGCAGCGCGTACCTGTGCAGCCGCTGACCGTACTGGCCATGCTCTGTTGCACGCCTTGTATCAAGGTAACCTGAAGGGCGGTACTACCTTCCTTAATGAATGGTATGCCGTGGATCTGGTGAAAAATTCACAAGGTCAGGTGGCCGGTGTGATCGCCATCGATATCGAATCGGGCGAAACCGTTTACATCAAGGCCAAAGCCACAGTGCTGGCGACCGGTGGTGCGGGTCGTATCTATCAGTCCACTACCAACGCCTTGATCAACACGGGTGACGGTGTTGGCATGGCGCTGCGTGCGGGCGTGCCAATGCAAGACATGGAGATGTGGCAGTTCCACCCAACGGGTATTGCTGGTGCCGGTGTTCTGGTGACCGAAGGCTGTCGTGGTGAAGGTGGTTACCTGATCAATAAAGACGGTGAGCGCTTTATGGAACGTTACGCTCCAAATGCCAAAGACCTGGCGGGTCGCGACGTAGTTGCGCGCTCCATGGTAATGGAAATTTTGGAAGGCCGTGGCTGCGGTGAAGACGGCGACCATGTATTCCTGAAGCTGGATCACCTGGGCGAAGAAACCTTGAACGCCAAGTTGCCAGGTATTCTTGAACTGTCGCGTACCTTTGCTCACGCTGATCCAGTCAAAGAGCCGATCCCAGTGGTACCAACTTGTCACTACATGATGGGTGGTATCCCGACCAATATTGGCGGTCAGGCACTGACGCAAGACGAAAACGGCAATGATGTTGTTGTTGAAGGCCTGTATGCGGCGGGCGAAATTGCTTGTGTGTCTGTACACGGTGCGAATCGCTTGGGCGGTAACTCACTGCTCGACTTGGTGGTGTTTGGCCGTGCGGTTGGCCTGCAGGTGGAACAAAACTTCCGTGATGGCTTCGAAACCCAGGACGCCAGCGAAGAAGACATCGAGCGTGCCATGGCTCGCCTGAATCGTCTGAATAATTCGACCACAGGCGAAAAAGTGGCCGATGTTCGCGCGGACTTGCAAAAAACCATGCAGCTGTACTTCGGTGTATTCCGTGAAGGCGAGAGCATGGAGAAAGGTCTGAAAATGCTCGAAGAAATCGGTCAGCGCGTGCAAAACACCGTGCTGGACGACAAGAGCTCTGCCTTTAATACCGCGCGCATCGAAGCACTGGAGCTGGATAACCTGTTTGAAACTGCTTATTCAACGGCGGTTGCTGCAGCTGAGCGTAAAGAATCGCGTGGCGCGCATGCTCGTAATGACTACACCGAGCGTGACGACGAAAACTGGTTGTGCCACTCACTGTACATTCCGCAAACCAAATCTATTGGCAAGCGCGCAGTGAATTTTGAGCCGAAAACCGTACCAGCGTTTCCACCTAAAGTTCGTACCTACTAAACGGGGAGTGATGACATGTTAGTAAGTATCTATCGCTACAACCCTGAGACTGACGAAGCACCGGTGATGCGTGATTACGAAATCACTATTCCGGGCAACCGTGATGTAATGATTTTGGATGTTCTGGCTCTGGTGAAAGAGCAGGATCCAACGTTGGCTTACCGCCGTTCTTGCCGTGAAGGGGTTTGTGGCTCCGACGGTATGAACATCAACGGTAAAAATGGTCTGGCGTGTATTACGCCGATCTCTGAAGCCACCAATGGCAAAATGGATAAGCTGGTGCTGCGTCCTCTGCCGGGCATGCCAGTAATTCGTGACCTGGTTATCGATATGAGCTTGTTCTACAAGCAGTACGAGAAGGTCAAGCCGTTCTTGCGCAATAATACGCCGGCGCCAGCCATTGAGCGTTTGCAGTCGCCGGAAGAGCGCGAAAAACTGGATGGGTTGTACGAGTGCATTCTGTGTGCATGCTGCTCAACGTCCTGCCCATCGTTTTGGTGGAATCCAGATAAGTTCGTTGGTCCGGCCGGTTTGCTGCAAGCGTACCGCTTCTTGGCAGACAGCCGTGATACCACGACTGCAGAGCGTTTGGCGGAACTGAGTGATCCATTCAGCGTATTCCGTTGCCGTGGTGTCATGAATTGTGTCAATGTCTGCCCTAAGGGTCTGAACCCAACGCGGGCAATCGGACATATCCGTAACATGCTGCTGTCTCAGCAGGTGTAAAGGGCGGGCCGATTCAGTTCCTGGCAATATTAGACGTAAGTGGGCTGGACACACGGCTCACTTGCGTTAACATTTTTTCAAGAATGGCGCCCACAAAGCGTCACTCTTAACTAAGCTAGTCCTAAACTTGAGGGGGCGAGGAATCCTCGTTGCGCCTCAGAGGAAACGCGACCCATTCGGTTGACCCTCTACCATGCCTTGCATTGGAGCTGGTGCGTGCACTCTGTGGTGTTACTCTCGCAGTCACAATGATCAGGGTGTCATACACAATGCACGAGCAGACAATGGAGCAACTATGGAGCACCTCGCAATTGGCGGGTGGCAATGTTGCTTATGTGGAGGAGCTCTTCGAAACTTACCTCAAAGATCCCAACGAGGTACCCGAAGAATGGCGCAACTATTTTGACCAGCTCCCCCGCGTCGACGAATCTTCCAGCGTCGATATCCCCCACAAACCGATCCGTGAACAGTTTTTACTGTTATCTAAAAATCAGCACCGTGCTCGCCCAGCTTCAGCGGCCAGCGTTAGCTCTGATTTTGAACGCAAGCAAGTCAAAGTACTGCAGCTGATAAACGCGTACCGTGGCCGAGGCCACCAGCACGCCAAACTCGATCCTTTGGAATTGATGGAGCGTGAAAACGTTCCTGATCTTGATCTGGCATTCCACGGCTTGTCTGCAGCCGATTTGGATACCAAGTTTCAAACCGGATCGCTGTTTATTGGCCATGAAGAATCTGATCTAAGAACCATTGTTGACGCTCTGGAAGCCACCTACTGTGACAGCGTCGGTTCAGAATACATGCACATCGTCAACACCGCTGAGCAACGCTGGTTTCAGCAGCGCTTGGAAAGTGTGCGTGCCCATCCCAAATACGGCGAAGAAGTTAAGCTGCACCTGCTCGAGCGCTTAACGGCTGCAGAGGGGTTGGAGAAATACCTGGGCTCGCGCTACCCGGGTGTTAAACGCTTTGGCTTGGAAGGTGGCGAAAGCATGATTCCGCTGATGGATGAGTTAATTCAGCGCAGCGGTACTTACGGTGCCAAGGAAATCGTCATCGGCATGGCGCACCGTGGCCGACTGAACACCCTGATCAATATCCTTGGCAAAAAGACCTCTGACTTATTTGATGAGTTTGACGGTAAAGCGCAATACGAATCCCACGGTGACGTTAAATACCACCAGGGCTTTTCTTCCAATGTGATGACACCTGGTGGCGAAGTGCACTTGGCGCTGGCGTTTAACCCGTCTCACTTGGAAATCGTCTCGCCAGTGGTTGAGGGCTCCGTGCGTGCTCGCCAAGACCGCCGTGAAGACGAAGCCGGTGAGCAAGTGGTGCCCGTACTGATTCACGGTGATGCCGCATTTGCCGGCCAGGGCGTGGTGATGGAAACCTTCCAGTTGTCACAAACACGTGCCTACAAAACCGGTGGCACCATCCACATCGTGATCAACAACCAGGTCGGTTTTACCACCTCGAAGCGCGAAGATGTGCGCTCGACGGAATACTGCACCGATGTTGCCAAAATCGTTGAAGCACCGATTTTGCACGTCAATGGCGACGATCCAGAAGCGGTGTTGTTTGTTACTCAGTTGGCGGTCGACTACCGTAACGAGTTCAAGAAGGACATCGTGATTGATCTAGTGTGCTACCGTCGTCGCGGTCACAACGAGGCCGACGAGCCATCCGGCACTCAGCCGTTGATGTACTCAAAAATTAAGTCTCAAAAAACCACGCGCGAGTTGTATGCCAATCGTTTGATTGAGCAAGGTGTATTGGATGCTGCCAAGTCTAAGGACTTGGAAGAAGAGTACCGCAGCGCGTTGGATCAAGGTCAGCACGTTGTGCGCTCGCTGGTGAAAGAGCCAAACAATCAGTTGTTTGTCGATTGGAAGCCGTATCTGGGCCACAAGTGGACCGCCGATTCGGACACCAGCTTTGAACTGAAAAAGCTACAAGATCTGTCTAATAAGTTGTTGGAAGTTCCTGAAGGTTTTGCCGTTCAGCGTCAGGTGAACAAGATTCTGGAAGACCGCCGTAAAATGACGGCCGGTGCATTGCCGATCAACTGGGGTTTCGCCGAAACATTGGCTTACGCCACCTTGGTAGAAGAAGGCCATCCGGTACGTATTACCGGTCAGGATGTTGGGCGTGGTACTTTCTCGCATCGTCATGCGGTTTTGCACAATCAAAAAGACGGAAGTCGCTATGTGCCGCTAGCCAATATTGCGGATGATCAGGCGCCTTTCAACCTGTACGATTCGCTCCTATCTGAAGAGGCGGTTCTGGCCTTCGAATATGGCTACGCGACCACGACGCCAAGCGCATTGGTGGTGTGGGAAGCGCAGTTTGGTGATTTTGCCAATGGCGCCCAGGTGGTATTTGACCAATTTATCTCCAGTGGTGAGCACAAATGGGGCCGCTTGTGCGGCTTGACCATGTTGCTGCCTCACGGCTATGAAGGCCAAGGTCCAGAGCACTCGTCAGCACGTTTGGAGCGCTACCTACAGCTGTGTGCTGAGCACAATGTTCAAATTTGTGTGCCATCAACGCCGGCGCAGGTCTACCACATGCTGCGTCGCCAGGTGATTCGTCCACTGCGTAAGCCGTTGGTGGTGATGTCACCGAAGAGCTTGCTGCGTCATAAGTTGGCGACCAGTACGCTGGAAGAGTTGGCCGATGGCAAATTCCAGACCGTGATCGATGAGATCGATGATCTGGATAAGAACAAGGTTAAGCGCGTGTTGATGTGCGCTGGCAAGGTCTACTACGACTTGCTGGAGCGTCGTCGCAGCGAAGAAATTGACGATGTTGCTATTGTTCGTATCGAGCAATTGTATCCGTTCCCGGGTGCCGACCTGACGGCTGTGTTGTCGCAATACAGCAATGTCGAAGAAGTCTTCTGGGTGCAAGAAGAGCCGATGAATATGGGCGCTTGGTACAGCAGTCAGCACCACATGCGTCGTGCATTGTCTTCGATTAATGATGGCATTCACTTGCAGTACGCTGGACGTAAGGCGTCTGCTTCGCCAGCGGCAGGCTATATGGCGTTGCATCTTGAGCAACAAGAAAAATTGATCCGTGACGCTCTGGGGCTTCAGGGCTAGGTAAACGCAGAATACGAAGGAAAAACTCGAAATGAGCATCGAAATTAAAGCACCCACCTTTCCTGAGTCCGTAGCAGACGGCACCGTTGCTACCTGGCACAAGCAGCCAGGTGAGGCGGTTGAGCGTGATGAACTGTTGGTTGATATTGAAACCGACAAGGTTGTGCTTGAGGTGGTGGCTCCTGCCGCCGGTACCATGAAAGAAATCCTCAAGCAGGAAGGCGACGTCGTACTGAGTGACGAAGTACTGGGCGTATTTGTTGAAGGCGCGGTAGAAGCTTCAGCGGACAAGCCATCAGACGCAGCGCCAGCCCAAGCAGAGACCGAGTCTGCGCCGGCGGCTGATGCCGGTGATGTGATTTTAAGCCCAGCGGCGCGCAAGCTGGCTGATGAAAACAACATCAACCCTGCGGACATCAAAGCTACGGGTAAAGATGGCCGTGTGACCAAAGAAGACGTGCTGAACCATCTTAAGTCTGCGCCCAAGGCGGCTCCTGCTGCCGCGGCGCCTGCAGCAGCGCCTGCTGTACCAGCAGGTGAGCGTGTTGAAAAGCGTGTACCGATGACGCGTCTGCGTGCCACCATCGCTAAGCGTTTGGTCGAAGCGCAACAAAATGCCGCCATGTTGACGACCTATAACGAAGTCAACATGAAGCCGGTCATGGATCTGCGTAAAAAGTACAAAGACCAGTTTGAAAAAGCTCACGGCGTTAAACTGGGCTTTATGTCCTTCTTCGTTAAGGCCGCGACTGAAGCTCTGAAGCGCTTCCCGGCAGTGAATGCTTCTATCGACGGTAACGACATGGTCTACCACGGTTACCAGGACGTGGGCGTGGCGGTATCAACCGACCGTGGTCTGGTCGTGCCGGTATTGCGTGACTGCGACAGCATGGGCTTGGCTGAAATCGAGAGCACTATTGGCGACTTCGCTAAGCGCGGCCGTGAAGGCAAGCTGGGCATTGAAGACATGCAAGGCGGCACTTTCACCATCACCAATGGCGGTATCTTCGGCTCGCTGATGTCAACGCCGATTCTGAACCCACCGCAAACTGCGATTCTGGGTATGCACAAAATCCAGGAGCGCCCGATGGCGGTCAATGGTCAGGTAGAAATCTTGCCTATGATGTACCTCGCAGTGTCATATGACCACCGTATGATTGATGGTAAGGAAGCTGTGCAGTTCCTGGTCACCATCAAAGATCTGCTGGAAGACCCGGCTCGTTTGTTGCTGGACATTTAATCGACAATTAAGGATTGGTAATGAGCAAAAAGTTTGATGTAGTTGTCATTGGCGGTGGTCCAGCCGGTTACGTAGCCGCTATCCGCTGTGCGCAATTGGGGTTAGAAACCGCTTGTATCGATAAGTGGTTGGACAAAGACGGCAAAGGTGTCTTCGGCGGTACCTGCTTGAACGTTGGCTGTATTCCGTCAAAGGCCTTGTTGGATAGCTCGCACAAGTACGAAGAAGCGAAAGAAAAATTCTCTTTGCACGGCATCAGTGTTGGCGACGTCAGCATGAACGTTGCTGATATGTTGAAGCGCAAAGATCAGATCGTAAAAAATCTGACCATGGGCGTAGCGACGCTGTTTAAAGCCAATGGCGTTACGCCACTGGAAGGTACCGGTAAAATCTTGGCTGGCAAAAAAGTCGAATTTACCAGCCACTCAGGCAGCACCGAAGTGCTGGAAGCTGAGAACGTGATCATTGCTACCGGTTCTGTGCCAGTGAACATTCCGCCAGCGCCGTTAACGGACGACATTATTGTTGATTCGACGGGTGCACTGGAATTCACCGAAGTGCCTAAGCGTTTGGGTGTTATCGGCGCCGGTGTCATTGGTTTGGAGCTGGGCAGCGTTTGGGGTCGTTTGGGCTCTGAAGTGGTCGTTCTGGAAGCGCAGGACAACTTCCTGCACTTGGTAGACCAGACCGTCGCCAAAGAAGCGAAAAAACTGTTCACCAAGCAAGGCATGGACATCCGTCTGGGCGCACGCGTCACCGGTTCTGAAGTGAAAGATGGCCAAGTGACCGTGACTTTCCAAGACGCTGATGGTGAGAAATCAGAAGTCTTCGACAAACTGATCGTTGCGGTTGGTCGTCGCCCGTACACCGAAGGTCTGTTTGCCGGTGACTCTGGCATTCAGCTCGACGAGCGCGGCTTTATTCACGTCGACGAAACCTGCAAAACCGACGCGCCAGGCGTGTGGGCCGTAGGTGATGTGGTTCGTGGCCCTATGCTGGCACACAAAGCATCGGAAGAGGGTGTGATGGTCGCCGAGCGTATCGCTGGCCACAAAGCTCAGTTGAACTACGATGTGATTCCTTCGGTGATTTACACTCACCCAGAAATTGCCTGGGTTGGTAAAACCGAAGAAGAGCTGAAGGCAGACGGTGAGTCGTACAACGTGGGCATGTTCCCATTTGCGGCCAATGGTCGTGCTATGGCGGCGGCGGATACCGATGGTTTTGTGAAGATCATTGCCGATGCTGAAACCGATCGCATTCTGGGTGCCAGCGTAATTGGCCCCAATGCCGGCGATCTGTGTCAGCAAGTCGTGGTGGCGATGGAGTTTGGCTCCAGCGCGGAAGACATGGGTATGATGGTGTTCTCTCATCCGACGATTTCAGAAGCGGTTCACGAGGCGGCTCTGGCAGTCAACAACGCGGCGATTCACAAAGCGAATCGTCGCCCGAAGAAGAAGTAAGGCACTGGCCCGGGTAACCGGGCCTTGTTTTATAGCTGAACCGACCGCCGCTTATCGGCGGTTGTTCGGTTGTTCAGCATCACAAACGTCGGGTACTCCGACAAAAACTGATAGACAGGACGAAAGCGATGAACCTTCACGAATATCAGGGTAAGCAGCTTTTCGCTCAGTATGGTCTGCCTGTGTCAAAAGGTGTGGCAGCCCAAACTGCAGACGAAGCTGTAGCAGCAGCCGATGAAATCGGCGGCGACAAGTGGGTCGTAAAAGCACAAGTACACGCCGGTGGCCGCGGTAAAGCGGGCGGCGTGAAGCTGGTTTCCAGCAAAGAAGAGATTAAAGAATTCGCTGAAAAGTGGTTGGGCCAAAACCTGGTTACTTATCAGACTGATGAAAATGGTCAGCCTGTCAGCCGTATTCTGGTAGAAAGCTGCACCGATATCGCTAACGAACTGTACCTGGGCGCGGTGGTTGACCGTTCTACCCGTCGTGTCGTGTTTATGGCATCAACGGAAGGCGGTGTTGAGATCGAAAAAGTGGCGGAAGAAACGCCAGAAAAGATCCTCAAAGCGACCATCGATCCTCTGACTGGCGCGCAGCCTTACCAAGGCCGCGAGTTGGCGTTCAAGCTGGGCCTGCAAGGCGATCAAATCAAGCAGTTCACCAAGATCTTTATGGGTCTGGCGCAACTGTTTGTTGAAAAAGACCTAGCGCTGATCGAAGTGAATCCGCTGGTGATCAAAGAAGACGGTGATCTGCACTGCTTGGATGCCAAATTGGGCGTTGATGGCAATGCGTTGTACCGCCACAAAGATCTGCAAGAAATGAACGATCCATCGCAAGAAGATGCGCGTGAAGCCGAAGCGGCGGAATGGGATCTGAACTACGTCGCTCTGGATGGCAACATTGGCTGTATGGTCAACGGCGCTGGCCTGGCGATGGGCACCATGGACATGGTGGCTCTGCACGGCGGTTTCCCAGCTAACTTCCTCGACGTTGGTGGCGGTGCTACCAAAGAACGTGTTGCCCACGCGTTTAAATTGATCCTGTCAGATGACAAAGTGAAGGCAGTACTGGTGAACATCTTTGGCGGTATCGTGCGTTGTGACATGATCGCTGAAGGCATCATCGGCGCGGTGAAAGAAGTCGGCGTGAATGTTCCTGTGGTTGTTCGCTTGGAAGGCACCAATGCGGATCTGGGCAAAAAAGTCCTGGATGAGTCTGGCCTCGACATCATCGCGGCAGAAAGTTTAACAGACGCTGCAGTTCAAGCAGTTAAAGCAGCGGGGAACTAAGACATGGCTATTCTGATTAACAAAGACACCAAAGTGATCTGTCAGGGTTTCACTGGCGGTCAGGGTACTTTCCACTCTGAGCAAGCCATTGCTTACGGCACGCAAATGGTTGGTGGTGTTACCCCAGGCAAAGGCGGTACTGAGCACCTGGGTCTGCCAGTGTTTAATACCGTTGCAGAAGCGGTCGAAGCGACTGGCGCAGAAGCGTCTGTTATCTACGTGCCAGCACCGTTCTGTAAGGATTCTATCCTGGAAGCCGCTCACGCTGGCATCAAGCTGATTGTATGTATCACTGAGCACATCCCTGTGATGGACATGCTGGAATGTAAGGTCAAGTGTGATGAGCTGGGTGTTCGTCTGATTGGTCCTAACTGTCCAGGTGTGATCACCCCAGGTGAATGTAAAATCGGCATTATGCCAGGCCACATTCACTTGCCAGGTAAAGTCGGTATCGTATCTCGCTCCGGTACCCTGACTTACGAAGCGGTTAAGCAAACCACAGATTACGGCTTCGGTCAGTCGACCTGTGTTGGTATCGGTGGTGACCCGATCCCAGGCTCTAACTTCATCGACATTCTGGAAATGTTCCAGAACGATCCAAAGACTGAAGCCATCGTTATGATCGGTGAAATCGGTGGCTCGGCAGAAGACGAAGCAGCCGCTTACATCAAAGAGCACGTGACTAAGCCTGTTGTGTCTTACATCGCTGGTGTAACTGCACCAAAAGGTAAACGCATGGGTCACGCCGGTGCCATCATCTCTGGCGGTAAAGGTACCGCTGATGAGAAATTTGCTGCTTTGGAAGATGCCGGTGTTAAAACCGTGCGTTCTCTGGCGCAAATCGGTGAAGCACTGAAAGAAGTGACTGGCTGGTAATTCAGTCTGATCTAAAAAAAGCCGGGGCATGCCCCGGCTTTTTTGTGCCCGCTATTTGTCCGACGTCGTCAGTCTGGCCTGCTAAGCTCAAATCAGTGCAGGTCTAGCATCGTCAATGTGTAAGGGAGGACGTATCTGTGTGGCGACAGCAAAAAGAACGACGCCCGTCGGCAGAAATGGAAGCGTTAAAAGAGCGCTTGCAGCGACTGGAAAGTGAAAACAAGCTGCTGCGTAAAGTGAAAGTTGTAGCAGACATGCGCACGGAATACGGGTTGGAGCAGCTCAATGAATTACAGGCGTTGCGAGATCTGTGGTTTTCATCCGCCGATGCGCTTGATCAGATTCGCAACACCATGGCGGCCAGCGCCGAGCAGATGGAAGAAAAAAATACTGAGATCGTTAATTCCATCGAAAACGTCGCTGGTATTGGGGTCACCCTCGATCACTTAATGGCGCAGCTAAAAAGCATTGGTGAAGACACTTCGCAAGCGTCCGAGGCGGTGTCGGGTTTGAAGCAAGTCGCCAGTGGTATTCAGAACTTTGTTGGTCTTATTCAAGGGATTTCCGAGCAAACCAACTTGCTGGCGTTAAATGCGGCCATTGAAGCCGCCCGGGCCGGTGAGCAGGGGCGCGGCTTTGCCGTAGTGGCCGATGAAGTGCGCACGCTAGCGCAGCGAACGGCCGACGCCACAGCGGAGATTGGCTCGCTGATTTCCACCATTGGCGGTGAAGTTGATGTGGTGGCGACGGGCATAACCACGGTAGGCACACGCAGCGGTGATCTGGCAGACAACGTACAAGACGTGTCGCAGCAAGTGACGTCGATCGGTGATGTGTCAAAGCATGTGTCACGCACGTTCACCGCCACTGCGAACAGCAGCTTCATCGAGACAGTCAAGCTCGATCACGTCGTCTGGAAGACAAAGGTGTACCACACCATTTGGAGCGAAGGCTCGGAATCTGACGCACAACTGGCGGATGACACCAGTTGTCGTCTTGGACGCTGGTATCACGAAGGGTTGGGTTATCAACGTTATCGTCATTTAAACAGCTATGCACGCTTAGAAGAGCCGCATGCAGCGGTGCATCGACACGGTTTCAAAGCCATTGAATGCCATCGCAATGGTAATGGTGCGCAAGCCATTAACCACCTGGAGCAAATGGAAAAAGCCAGCGAACGTGTGGTCGCCATTCTTAGTGATCTCGAAACGGAAATAGAGCGAGACGGCCTTGCCTAAAGCGGCCGTCTGCTCGGCCACTGTCTTGCGTGCGGCGAGGGCCTGATTTCACTATAATCGCCGCCATTAATCCCCTGATGTGAAAGGACCATTATGACCGTGCGCACTCGTGTTGCCCCGTCTCCTACCGGCGATCCCCATGTAGGCACAGCCTATATCGCTTTGTTTAACCTAGCCTTCGCCCGCCAGCACGGCGGGCAGTTTATTCTGCGAATTGAAGACACCGATCAGGCTCGAAGCACTGAGGATTCGGAGAAAACCATTCTTGATAGTTTGCGTTGGTTGGGGCTGGAATGGGACGAAGGTCCAGATGTTGGCGGTCAGCACGGTCCTTATCGTCAAAGTGAGCGCAAAGACGTGTACATTGAGCACGTTGAAAAACTGCTGGCTTCTGGTCACGCTTTTAAGTGTTACCGCACGCCTGAAGAACTGGATACGCTGCGCAACCAGCGTCAGGAGCAAGGCCAGCACACGGCATTAAAACCGTCTGATCTTGAGTTAGCCGCCGATGAGCAAGCGCGCCGTGAAGCTGAGGGTGCGCCTTTTGTTGTGCGTATGCGGGTGCCGGAAGAGGGTGTGTGTGTTGTAAATGATATGTTGCGCGGTCCGATAGAGTTGGACTGGGCACAAGTCGATGCACAGATCCTATTGAAGTCAGATGGCATGCCGACCTACCACTTGGCCAATGTGGTGGATGATCATCTGATGCAAATCACCCACGTCATTCGTGGTGAAGAGTGGATCAGCTCAGCGCCGAAACATGCGTTGTTGTATCAATATTTTGGTTGGGACATGCCAGTGCTGTGTCATATGCCGCTGCTGCGTAACCCAGACAAAAGTAAACTCAGTAAGCGTAAAAACCCAACGTCGATTTTATTTTATGAACGCATGGGCTTTATGCCAGAGGCGCTTTTGAATTATCTCGCGCGTATGGGCTGGTCGATGCCGGATGAATCCGAGAAGTTTTCTCGCGAGCAAATGTTCGAACATTTTGATATTTCACGCGTGTCTCTGGGCGGGCCGGTATTTGACGTAGAAAAACTGCGCTGGTTAAACAGCTTGTGGCTGCGTGAACTGGATGTCACACAGTTTGTGCAGCGCTTTGCGCAATGGGGTTTTGATCAGCAGCGTGTAGAAGCCTTGATTCCTCATCTGCTGCCAAGGGTCGAAGTATTTTCGGATGTGGCGCCATTGGCAGGGCATTTTCTGTCTGGCATGCCGGTATTATCGGCAGCGGATTTCGAACACAAAGCGTTTGATGAAGAAAGCCTGCTCGAAACACTGCAATTTGGCTTGTGGCAGTTGGAGGCCATTCGCCATTGGGATAAGTCGGAGATTGAAACGCGCTTATTTGCCTTGGCCAAACTGCAGGAGCTGAAAGTCAGGGACTTCCTGTTCCCATTCTTTATGGCCATCGCCGGTACGTCGCAGACGATTTCAGTGCTCGATACCATGGCATTGCTGGGGCCAGATATCAGTCGCGCGCGTATCCGCCATGCCATCGATTTGCTGGGTGGGGTCGGTAAGAAACGCTTGAAGAAGATGGAGCGCAGCTATCGCGATCTGGATGCCAAGATCAGCCAGGAGTTGGCGAGCGAGTAGCGCGTTAAGGTGGCTCTGGTGGGCTAAGTGATTGTTTTAGAGAATTTTTTTTAAAATAGTTGTTGACACCCATCAGGCCGCTACGTATTATACGCCCACGTTTTGAGACGGGGCCTTAGCTCAGCTGGGAGAGCGCAACACTGGCAGTGTTGAGGTCAGCGGTTCGATCCCGCTAGGCTCCACCAAAACCTTCTCTTAGTGTCCCCATCGTCTAGAGGCCTAGGACACCGCCCTTTCACGGCGGTAACAGGGGTTCGAATCCCCTTGGGGATGCCATTTCTGATTTTTTCACCACGCGTTACAATACCAGTAATGCTGAATTAAATCGGAAATCATCATGGTACACATTCCTGAAGCTATTAAAGAAAAAGCACGCGCCGTTAAATTGGTGGTGTTTGATGTTGATGGCGTTTTAACCGATGGAACCTTAACCTATTCCGCTGACGGCGAACAGGTCAAACATTTTAATGTCAAAGATGGCGTCGGCATTAAGCTGCTGCGTGAGTTTGATATTCTTCCTGCCATTATTTCTGCAAAATCTTCTGCCCCATTGAGCAAGCGCGCCAGCGATCTTGGCATCGTGCACTTTTACCCTGGTTGTCATGACAAATGGGCGCAGTTGTCGACCTTGCTGGATGATCTGTGGTTGTCACCTGAGCAGGTGTGTTACGTCGGTGATGATGTCATTGATCTGAAGGTGATGCGCCAAGTGGGTTTAAGCATTGCGCCTGCGGATGGTTATTGGCTGGTGCGTGAACACGCCGATTTAATAACCGACAGTGCGGGCGGGCGCGGTGTGGCACGTGAAGTCGCCGACGTGATTCTTGCCAGTCGCATGCCTCTGGCTGAGGCCTATATAAAAGCCATGTTACCGGAATTTGAGCAGTCTTCTGAGGTACGCGATTCGTGAAATATTTAATTACTGGCGCCGCAGGTTTTATTGGTGCCTTTACAGCCCGTGCGTTATTGCAGCAAGGGCACACTGTGGTTGGGGTGGATAACCTCAATGATTATTACGACGTCTCGCTCAAACACGGGCGATTGCAGTGGCTACAAGCGTTTGAGGCGTTTGAGTTTCAGCCATTAGAGTTATCAGATCGAGCGGCGGTAGAGGCACTGTTTGCGCAACACCAGTTTGATCGTGTGGTGCATTTGGCGGCGCAGGCTGGGGTGCGTTATTCCATTACCAACCCGCACGCCTACGTAGACAGCAATTTGGTTGGCTTTGTAAATATTTTAGAAGCGTGTCGTCATCAGCAAACGCCGCATTTGGTGTTTGCTTCTTCCAGTTCTGTGTACGGTTTAAATGATCGCATACCGTATCAAACCGATGATCGTGTCGATCATCCTGTGTCGTTGTACGCGGCGACGAAAAAGTCCAACGAATTAATGGCGCATACCTACGCCCATTTATACGGTTTGCCAGTGACAGGTCTGCGCTTTTTTACTGTGTACGGCCCCTGGGGTCGACCTGATATGGCTTATTTCAGTTTTACTCGCAAAATTCTGGCTGGTGAGCCGATCGATGTATTTAATCACGGCAAAATGCAGCGTGACTTTACCTTTGTCGATGACATTGTTGAGGGTGTCTGCCGTGTAGCGGAAAACATCCCTGCTGGTCAGCCGGATTGGACAACCTCAGCAGGTGATGCCAGTCGCAGCAGCGCACCGTATAAAATTTATAATATTGGTAATCATAACAGTGTTGAGCTGGGCACCTTTATCGAAACCATCGAGCAGGTGCTGGGTAAATCGGCGATAAAAAATTATGTCGAGATGCAGCCCGGCGATGTGCTGGCGACCTACGCGGACGTTGATGATTTAATGAACGATGTGGGCTTTGCCCCTAATACGACGTTGGCGGAGGGCATTGAGGTGTTTGCTCGCTGGTACAGAGATTATTACAAGGTGTGATTGTGGCTGACTATAAAATTGTTATTCCGGCGCGTTATGCGTCCAGTCGTTTGCCGGGCAAGCCGCTGATTGAATTGGCCGGCAAGCCGATGATTCAGCACGTGTATGAGCGCGCACAGGCGGCAGGTGCCAGCGATATTGTTGTAGCCACCGACGATGAGCGAATTGCTAGTGTCGCCACTGAGTTTGGTGCTGAGGTGGTGATGACGCGCGAAGATCATGACAATGGCACTGAGCGCATTGCCGAAGTGGCGGAGATTAAAGGCTGGCAGGCCGACGATGTGATCGTCAACCTGCAAGGTGATGAGCCGCTGATTCCGCGCTCATTAATTGAAGCAACGGCACAGGGTTTGTTAAATCACCCGCAAGCTGGCATGAGTTCTTTGTGCACACCAATTCATAGCAGTCGCGATGCGTTTGATCCAAATATTGTTAAAGTGGTGCTCGATCAACATCAGTTTGCACTGTATTTTTCCCGTGCCCCCGTCCCTTGGGACCGTGATCTTTATAAAGAAGGGCGGGGGCTGACGGATAAAATGCCGGTGTTGCGTCACATTGGTATGTATGGCTACCGGGTTTCATTTTTACAACAATATCAGTTGATGGAGCCCTGTGCTTTAGAGCACACTGAATCTTTGGAACAATTGCGCGCACTCTGGTACGGCACCCGTATTCATATGACGGTCATAGACCAAGCGCCAGGGCACGGAGTCGACACACCGGAGGATGCAGAGCGCGTAGCACAGTTATTAGCAAAGGAAGTTTGATATGACAGCATGGTTGGCACGACTCGATCTTACTCAGCGCCTCGGCTACGCCGGACTGATTCCATTTGTGTTGACCACCCTTGGGGTGCTCTTCGGCGTTGCTGGCAGCAGCGAACTGTTCAAACTGTATTCCGTTGTCATACTGGCCTTTATGGCGGGCGCTACTTGGGGAGCGTTGCAATCACAAACTCAGCGCGCCAGCTCGGTGGATCTGACGCTGGCCATTGGTACGTCACTGTGGGCATTAATGGCGTATTTACTGCCAGCGGATGTGGCGGTACCCTTGCTGGTGATGGGGTACGCGTTACTGTTGTGGCTGGATATGGACGGCAGCATTTCTGAAAACTACAGCACGGAATACACCGAGCTGCGCAAGCGCCTCACCATTATTGTGGTCGCGCTGCACGTGCTGGTTTTTATTGCGCTGTAGTTACAAGCCGAGGCGCTTACCCTCGCGCAGCGGCTGGCTGCTTTTCCACTGTTCTTCGAACTGCTCTTTGGCTTTGGCGACCGTAGCCCGGTCGCTAAAGTGTGCGCTGTGACCCAGGCTGGTCGGGCGCATCACTCCTGCTGGCAGTACCAGCATTTCATCTTCTTTGACGGCGCTGAAAAGTCGGCATTCAAAACGACTGTTGAGGCGTTGTTGCAACTGGATCAAAGGGTGATCCGCGATGCCCGGATATTCGGTTGGCAGCAGCAAGCGTAGGCGCCGCTGGCGGCTATGGCGCACAAATTGACTCAGTGCTTGCAGAGTCTCAGCTTGGCGCCACACCGGCTGCTCTAGATCGCTGATTTGCAGCAGTATTTCTCGCTGCGCGGCGAGCGCCAGCAGCTGCAATAACGCAGCGTGCCCGGCGTCATCGGTGGCGGTGTAGGCTTCGCTGTCTTGGTTGATGACAAAACGAGGGCTGACGTCTTCATTGCGCCCTAATACTTTGCTGATCGACAAATGAGCAATGCCACCGTCCCAATGAAAATCAGCGTCGGCTTGGTAACCATGCGAGCGATAGAAGTCGTAAGCGATGACTTGGGCGCTGGCTTTGAGTAGGCGCATGCCCGCCTGCTCGGCAGCATGCTTTTCTACCGCGCGCAGTAATCTCGATCCCCAGCTCTGGCGACGATACTCGGCCAGTACCGCCAAGCGCCCGAAATAGCCATTGGGTAATAAGCGCGCACAGGCCAGCGGACGTTTGCCATCGTAAGCAATAAAGTGAGTCGCGGTCAGATCGTCGTCGTCCCATTCGTCCTGTTCGGAAATGCCTTGTTCTTCGATAAACACGCGGCGACGAATATGCTGCAGCGGCTCTTTGTGCTGCTGCCAACGAGTGACGACAATTTCCATGCTTTACTCCTCCGGTTGCAGCCACTGGCGTTGAACAAACTGCTGCAATAATTCGCGGCTTGCCGTGGACTGACACAACGTTTGTAGTTCTTTTGCAGTATAGCGTCGCTGCTCGCAGACGTATTTGACCCAGGGCTCATCGGCTAGCGGGAGAGGGAAATGCTCGCCCATGGCAAACAGTTGCAGCTCGGGCTCGCGACTATAAGCCATGCGTACAAAGCCGGGCCGGTACCATAGCTCTGCTTCGTCTAGGTGTGCCTCAGGCCATTCTTCTGGCGTCAGCTCCGGGTATTTGGCCTGAGTCATCAGCTGCCCCAGTGCTGCTTGCAACTGATTGGCTGGCGCTTGTTGCAGCGTGCGCAGTAAGCGCTGAGCATCGCTGTGGGTGATTTCCGCATCACTGGTGCGTGGTTCCAGGTCGTGATCTTGGTAGCGCCAGTCGTCGTCATTTTGCACGGCCAGTTGATCGGCCAGCGCTTCGCTCAGCTCGCTCGCTGAGGGCGCGCGAAAACCAATCGAATAAGTCATGCACGATCCGACAGCGGTGCCGTAGTGGGCCAGTTGTGGCGGCAGATAAAGCATATCGCCCGGGTTCAGTACCCAGCTGTCGGTTTGCTCAAATTGCTCCAACACTCGTATGGCCGACCCCTTTAGGCAAGCCGAGGTGGAGTCGCAATGCTGACCGATGCGCCATTCGCGCTGGCCCTCGGCTTGCAGCAGAAACACATCGTACTGGTCGTAGTGCGGGCCAACACTGCCACCGTCGGCGGCATAGCTGATCATCAAGTCGTCACGGCGCCAGCCTGGGATAAATCGAAACTGATCGAGAATGTTCGCCGCTTCTGGCAGCCAGTGGTCCACTGCCTGAATCAGCAGCGTCCAGTGAGACTCTGGCAGTTGGCGAAAATCCTCTTCTGTCAGCGGTCCGCATTGCAGCTGCCATGGTCCTTCTTCGCCGTGCTCAACAATGAGCCGACTTTCGATCTCATCTTCCAGTGCCAAACCGGCCAGTTCCTCAGCATCGATCAAAGGTCGGAAGTCGGGCCAGGCGTTACGAATCAGTAGTGGTTTTTTTTGCCAATAGTCGCGCAGGAAGGTGTCTACGCTGATGTCGCCGAGTACATGCATGGGAAAATTCTACGGTTGCAAAGAAAAGGGCAGCCGAAGCTGCCCAGAAGGATTAGATGGCTTTCGCCTGGGCGGCGGCGTTGCCGATGTAGCTGGCCGGTGTCATCGCGTTGAGCTCCGCTTTGACGCTGTCAGGCAGCTCCAGGCTGGCGATGAAGTCGCCCATTGCGTCCTGGGTGATGGCTTTGCCACGGGTAAAGGCTTTCAGTTTTTCATACGGCTGTTCGATGCCATAACGACGCATAACGGTTTGAATTGGCTCGGCCAACACTTCCCAAGCGTTGTCCAAATCTTCGCTGACGCGCTCAGCATTGACCTGCAGTTTGCTGATGCCTTTCATCGTAGCTTGGTAAGCAATCAGGCTGTAACCGGCACCAACGCCCATGTTGCGCAGCACGGTAGAGTCGGTCAAATCGCGCTGCCAGCGTGAAATCGGCAGCTTGGCTGCGAGGTGGTCGAACACCGCGTTGGCCAGCCCCAGGTTGCCTTCCGAGTTCTCGAAATCAATTGGGTTGACCTTGTGCGGCATGGTAGATGAGCCCACTTCGCCAGCAATGGTACGCTGCTTGAAGTAGCCCAGCGAAATGTAAGCCCAAATGTCGCGGTCGAAATCGATCACAATGGTGTTGAAACGAGCGATGGCGTCAAACAGCTCGGCCATGTAGTCGTGCGGCTCAATCTGTGTGGTGTAGGGGTTCCAGTTCAGGCCCAAAGACTCCACAAACTGCTGCGCATTGCCTTGCCAATCAACGTCCGGGTAGGCCGACAAATGCGCATTGTAGTTACCCACGGCGCCATTGATTTTACCCAGCAGGGTCACTTGTTCCAGCTGGCTGATCTGGCGTTCCAGGCGCGCCACGACATTGGCCATTTCTTTGCCAAGGGTGGTCGGGGAGGCTGTCTGGCCATGGGTGCGTGACAACATCGGCAACTCGGCGTGCTCGTGTGCCAGCGCACGAATGGCGTTGGCAATGTCGCGCATGGCAGGTAGCAGCACTTGATCGCGGCCCTGGCGCAGCATCAGTGCATGCGACAAGTTGTTGATGTCTTCCGAGGTGCAAGCGAAGTGCACAAACTCATTAATGGCATGCAGCTCTTGGTTGTCGGCAAAGCGCTCTTTAATGAAGTACTCAACGGCCTTTACGTCGTGATTGGTGGTGGCTTCGATGTCCTTGATGCGCTGTGCATCAAGGACAGAAAAGTCAGCAACGATGGCGTTGAGCAGCGCATTGGCCGCGTCCGATAGCGCTGGCACTTCAGCAATGTGTGGGTGCTGGGCCAGTTGTTGCAGCCAGCGAATTTCGACTTCAACGCGCGCGCGAATCAAACCAAATTCAGAAAATGCAGCGCGCAGAGCGCTCGTTTTGCTGCCGTAGCGGCCATCGATAGGCGAAATGGCGGTTAACGCAGACAATTCCAGATTTGCGGTGGACATAGCAGTTCCCGACAGAGCGTAAATGAAAGGCGCGCAGTTTACCGGATTTTGGCGCACAGCGCAGCGCTGGCAGGCAGCGCTATTACTGCTAAAATGGACGACCTTTTTATCTGCCGCTTGCGATGGTTTTATGCTTGAGTCGCTGCTGACCTATTCCAGCCATCCAGCTTGGTTGGTGCTGATTATCATTGTCTCTACTTTTGCGCTGGAGGACTTGGCCATTATTGGTGCGGCTTTGTTGGCTGCTAGCGGCAAACTAGCGCCCGAGGTTGCCTTTGCTGCGACCTGTTTTGGCATGTTTGTCGGTGACAGTGCGCACTATTTATTTGGCCGCCTGGCCTTGGTGTGGCCATGGCTGAATCAGCGTTTACAGCACGATATGATCCAGCGTCAGATCGCGCCTTTACAGCAAGCCCCGTGGCATCAGCTGGCGTTGATTCGTTGCATGCCAGGGTTGCGCTCGTTCGGCTACATCGCCTGTGGTCTGGCCAAAGTGCCGGGCTCGACCTTTACCATTGCCAATGTGGTGTCGATTTTGGTGTGGGCCGCTGGGCTGTTTGGTGTGGCCTACTGGCTGGGCAATCAATACGCGGAAGATCTGCAGCAATGGTTATGGTGGCTGTTGCCGCTGGCGGTCGTCTTGTTTGTGTTAGGGCAGCGCCGCCTGCGCCAGAATATGGAACAAGGCGCCGCTTGAAGGCGAGTGGCGCTGCCTGCGCCAGAATCTGAAGTGCTTCTTCGAAAGTTAGGCGCTGGCAATGGCGCCTTTATTGACACCCTCAAACGCTTGCACGGTGACGGCGCTGTCTGGGTGCTCGTGCTTGATGGCATTGGCCAAGTGCTGGGCAATGAATTCCACCGTGGTGTCGGTATCCATTTGATAGCAGGTGACTTTCGGCATGGATAAACGGAAGTCGCCCTGCATTGCCTGATAGGCGTAGTGAATACGCTGATCATCTTGGCCAACAACGTCTTCGTCACTGCCTAAATAGATGTCTTGCCAGCGCTGGGCCCATTGCGCTTCCAGCGCTGGATTGCGTTGACCGTCCAGCTGGATGACAATGCGCGAGCGATGCCCGTGGGCAATGCGCTGGCAGTTGCCGCCGTGTTTTTTTAGCCCGTGGCTGTAATGATAAAACGCACCGTCTATTTGCTCTGGGGTAAAGCCCAGTGTCAGCTGCTCAACATTGACCGGGAAAAACGCTTTTAGTTGCTGGCGACACCAGCGCGCCACGCTGTCGGCGCTAATATGATCGCTGTCGATCAATGCCACCGCTTGGCGCGGTGCGGACATGTTGATGGTTCCGTGCTGGCAGTTCCAGCTCAGCTCCACGCTGTCGGCAGTGGATTGCAGTGTCAGCTGTGGTGATTTCACTGGCACTAATAAGCGGTGGTCAACTTCGTCATCCAGCCAGTTGCGCAGCGTCTTTTTGACCAAGCCAAAGTCGCAAATCATGCCTTGGTCGTCCAAACCACCGTCTAGCCTGGCGCTGGCCCACCAGGTTTCGCCCACAATGCCACGCTCGGCATCCAGGTAACTGAAATCGACATTGGTGAGTTGATCAACAAACAGTTGCATAGTGTTTCTCAAACAGCTGGGGTGGTCGGGGCGCGCATCATATCTAAGTCCGCCTGCCGCTGCACCTATTGCCCTTGTACCTATCGCCTTCGCATCTATCGTACAGCGTAAGAAAAGTGCTTCGATCCGCAGCTTGGGGCGTCGGCAGTAAAAATCCCTGTTATGATAGCGCCGCCTGTGCGCTTTGCCCGCACCGGTGAATGAATTTCAGCCTTGGATGTGTGTCTGAGGCCATTGACCCGATGTATAGAGAGTGTGTTGATGGAGTACCGAAATAAACTGGCGCTTGGCGGCGTTTGCCTGGCACTGATGCTCAGTGGTTGCAGTGACAATGATTCTAGCCGCAGCCAGGTAAATGCGTATGTGCAGGTAGGTCAGCAGGATTTTGACAATGCTTTGGTGTGGTCCGTCACGGTGGAAGAATCTGGCTTGCCATCGGTGGACAGCGAAGGGCGTTTGAATCGCAGTGCCAGCGTGACCGATGAAAACGGCGAAGTGCGGGTGCGCTTGGCCACCAACGAAGTGCATATGTTTCAGGTCTCCGGCCAAATCGAACGCACTGAATCTGACATCGATGCCACCGTGCGTCGCTGCCAGTGGGTCGCCGGCTGTGGCGATATTGCCTTTGCCCAGGACTTTGCCGTTACCACCGATGTGGTCTGGCGCTCGGTGGTGCGTGACTTGAGCCGCAACGAGCGTATCCGTGTCACGCCCTTGACGGATCTGGCGGCGGAGTTAGCGTTTGAACGTCGCTATATGGAAGACGCGCAAAACGACGATGGTTCGCTCGGCCAATGGGTACAGACTGGCTACTTCACCGACTATTCGGTCGAGCAGTCGATTTCGCAGCTGTCGAAGCTGTTTGGCATCATGAACATTCAAACCACACAACCGGCAGATCTGAGCCGCCCGCAAAACTGGGATGGCAGCAACAGCGTGGTGAGTCAGGATCAGCTGCGCTACGGCGCTTTAGTCGCAGCGTTTCAAGGGTTGGAGCTGGATCGTCCAGCTAAGCTGGAAGCCTTTGCGCAGCAGTTGGTGGCCAATGACGGTCAGCTCAATACGGTTGATGGTGAGTTTGCGCTGAGTGGTATTTTTCAGGCGGCGATCGACAACCTAGCGCAGCTCCCTAACTTGAGCGTACGAGCAGAAGAGTACCGTGATGCCGTGGTGGCGCAGTTGCAAGCAGACATCGCTGCTTTACAGCAAGGCGATGAGCTGACGGCGATAGCGCCAGCGCCGGTGGTGGAGCTGATTGCTGCCGACGATGCGGAAGACATCACCGTCGGCCTAGCGCGCACCAAAGCGTTTGTGTCTCACCTGAAGTCGATCGACGATAACTTCTTTGAAGAAGGCTACCGCGAGCCACTGGATGCACACATGGACCAGTTAAAGGCGCTTGGCGACGAGCACGCGGATAACTTGGATGTGATCGTGCAGTCCTTTATTCAAACCCAAGAGTTGTATGTGGATTGCCACGCCAATGTGTCGTTGTGTTCCGCCACCGGGCGCAACTGGCCATGGCTGCAGCAGGTCGATAGCTTCAGCAACAATGTCCTGACCCTTAACGGTGGGCAGATTGTGGTCGGTCAGCAGCCCGCCGATTTGAACGTCACCGATGAAGACGACGATCCGCAACAATCGCAGGCCATCGACGTATTAATTACTGGCCAGTATCAGCAAGGCGATTTACGTTTTGTGGTCGATCACCAATACGAAAAAGACGACAAAGACGAGCCGATTGAGTCCGCCTCCGGCGTGCGTCTGTATTACCCGACTGCGTCCGCCGGTGTGCAGCCCGAGAGCGAAGTGATTGGCTACGAAATTCGTTGGTCCGATTTCCAGCTGTACGATGTTGCTGATCAAGGCGGTGCTAACGAAACCGAAATTAATGGCGGTTATCGTTTGTTCCTGCGCGGCGTGAAAGACCCGCAAAACCCAGACAGCGAGCGTCGTTTTAATATCGACAGTGTGGTGCTGAACGGTCGTATTTCTGACGTGGTCAGCGACGATGATGACGACGACAACGAAGTCACCACAGTGATTGTTTCCGCCACCGCCGACAACGCCATTGACTTTTATCCGACGAAAAAATTCGCCTCGTTTAATGGCTTCTTTACTCCGCAAACCGGTGGCGTGTACGACAAAGGCAGCGTCGAAACCGACTTGGTGCGCTATCAGCTGGGGAATGAGACCTTAGGCGGTCAGGATGTTGAGTTCATGGACTTTTTCATCCGCGGCGGTGACAACGTACGCTATCGCTTTTATCCAACGGTTGAGCGCACTGACGACAATGACCGTGACAACGACCGTGATCGCGACGAAACCTTTTTCACCTTCGATTTGGAATCGTGCGATCTGATCGAGCAAGACGGCAACTGGGTGGTCGAGCAGTGTGATCCGAAAACCCGCTTTATCGCTGAGCGTGACCGCCAAGATGCGATTAACGATTTGTGGGAAGCCGGTGCCTTCTCTCGCGTTGAAGTGCCGGGTCGTGGTACTTACTTTATCGACTGGCCGGTTGAGCAAACAGCGAATCAATGCCTTGAGCTGGCTCCGCTGAGCAACAGCGGCAGTTTTGATGGCACCTTGTATGAGCCCATGGTGCTGGGTTTGAACTCGCTGCGTTTTACCACGCAATTGTTCCTGGAATACGGCGTGAAAAATGAACCACGCACTTTGCTCGACGTCAGCGTGGCAGCAAAAACCTTGGACGAGTACTCGGTATCGGCGGCGTTGTCGCACGATTACAGCGGCTTGAGTACGTCGACGCCTATATTGGGCAGCGGTAGCAACCTGGATCGCATCGTGGTGAATTACGCCACCGACCGTACCTTTGATATCCGTGGCAGCATTGGTATCTATCAGGACGGTGTGGTGCTGTCGCTGGCGGACGGCACGCAAGAGCGTGTCGACAGCTCGCTCACCTTGAATGGTGTGCAGGATCGTGGCCTGACGCCGTTGCCGTATCGCTACGATGTTGACGAAGAAGGCAACTACGATCGCTGCATCATTGCCAATCAGGCCGAGTTTGAGACCACCACCAAGCTCGAAGACATGGAGTTCACCCTGAACTTCCGCGACACCGTTTACGGCAAAGTGCGAAACGAAAACGGTGTCTGGGTGGTGCGCTACATTGATGGCACCTTCGAGACCTTGCTCTAAGATCTCGGGTGTTAGAGGTTTTGGCCTTACTGTCTCTGTAAGGTCTAAAACAGCACGATATGCACTGCGGCACGTGCCAGCACCGCCAGCAGTGCCGCGATAACGGCGGGCTTGGCCACGGCCATGACCCGCTTACCGGCGGACGCTAAAATCGCCACTCCTGCCACGTCCAGTGGGCAAATTAATAGCCCGGCAAGACGATTGAGCGCCGCAGTCTCCAGCAGGCCTTGCTGCATTTGCTCAATGGCCAAGCCCATCATGGCGGTTCCGCCAGCCACAAACTTGGTCACGATCAGCGTCAAGCTGTCTATCGGATAACCCAGCCACAGCAACACGGGCGCTAAGCCGTGAGTCATCCAGCCGACGGCGCCGGTGTGAGTAAACAGTTTCACCGCCACCAGCGCGACGACCAGCAGCGGCAGGGCGCCGATACTGATGTCCCATGCATCGCGACCGGCCTGTCGAATGATGTCCAGCAGGCTGGCGTTGTTGTCAGAGGCGCCGTCGTCACCGAATTCTTCTGCCGCAGGGTGCGCCGACAGTGAGCGGCCAAACACATAAAACACCAAAACTGCGGCCAGTAGCCCGGCCGCGGCGGCGACGACTAGGGTAGTGGTTATGTCCAGTCCTAAGGTTGCCATGGGGAACAATATGTTGGCCTGGCTCATGGCCAAAACCATCGCCAGTGTGGCGGCGATATGACGATCACTGCTGCCATTGCGCGCCATCAATGCCAGCGTCGCCATTGGGGCAGCAAAGCTCACCAAGCCGACCTGCATAAAGGCAAATACTCCCAGTCCGGTTAAACCCAGCGGCGTCAACACCGGCGTCAGTAGGGCGACCAAGCGTTGCAAAATACCCTTGGCTTCCAGCCAGCGCATGATGCTGAGCATCACGATCATGATCGGTAGCAGAATAAACAGCGCCAGCTCGACAGCGGCGCGTCCTCCCTCCAGTACTAGAGCGGCAATGGTGTCCATAGTTTCCCGGCAAAAGCGGGCACTCTAGCATGTCTGGCGAAGTGGTGTTTATACCGTTATCTGTTCGAGTGGCAGTGTGTTGCTGGCCGTGGCAGGTCTAAGGGGGTCAACCATTAGGGGTCAATCATGAGGGATATTTGAGCTCGCAGGTGTGTGCTTTGAGGAGGCGTTAGCGGAGGAGGAATTAATGGGGGCGTGAGAATAGATCTGTGTTAGCCAAAAGCCGCGAGCAATGCCTTGCCGTGGTATGCACAAGTCAAGTCGTGAATTATTGAACGAAGCAAACCACGCTGTACAAGTCTTGAAGCTGACAGCAGCAGGTGAGCAGGTACCGCCACTCACCTGACTGCCTTTACATCATAATGCCAGGGGCGATGCGTTGATTGATTTGTACCCGAGTGCAGGGACGTTGAGAGCTGGAGCCTTTCCAGCCGGTTTCACCACTGACAAACGGGTCTATGTGGGTGATTTTGCCACCCGAGTTAAGGAAGCGTTGCACGTCGTCAGCGAGTTTTTGGCGGCGTGCTTCTGCATCGCTGTGTTTCGTAGCCATATGTACCTCGTATCAATCTGAACAACCAGCTGATTAAGCGTATATGTCTTGTATAGGTATTGTCAAACTCTTGTCCGGTATGAATTGGGTGAATGGGCAGAATCACGTACGTGTATGACGGTATTGGTCGTTAACCGGTATACTCGCGCATTCTTGGAAGTATCAGGGCTTGTATGTATCCCCTGGTACGCACTATTCAAAGTGGGCTTGGCAAACTGCGGAGCCATCGGACAATTGAGGCTTATATGACAGCATACGTTCAACAGGGCGGTCTTCAGATTGCTCAAGCGCTGTACGACTTCATCAACGAGCAAGCGATTCCTGGTACCGGCATTGAAGCCGACCAGTTATGGGCAGCGTTTGATTCGATTGCCAACGAACTGGCACCGAAAAATAAGGCCTTGTTAGCAAAGCGTGATGACATCCAAGCCAAAATTGACGCTTACCACAGTGAACGCAAAGGTCAGCCACACAACGCCGAAGAGTATCAGGCGTTTTTGAAAGACATCGGCTACTTGGTCGACAGCAGTGGTGACTGTGCTGCTACTACCGCCAATGTCGAGCCAGAAATCGCACAAATGGCTGGTCCACAATTGGTAGTGCCGGTGATGAATGCACGTTTTGCATTGAATGCGGCCAATGCGCGTTGGGGCTCTCTGTACGACGCTTTGTACGGCACCAATGTGATCAGCGAAGACGATGGAGCGGAAAAGGGCCAAGGCTACAACCCGCAACGTGGCAATAAAGTGATTGCTTATGCGCGCGATTTTCTTAACCAAGCTGCGCCATTGGTAAGCGGTAGCCATGTCGACAGCGTTGCTTATCGTATTGTCGATGGTCACTTGCAAGTCAGTCTTGCTGACGGCACCAACGTTGGCCTGCAAGATCCGCAGCAGTTGCAGGGTTACCAGGGTGAAGAGCTGGCGCCACAGGCGATCTTGTTGAAGCACAACGGCCTGCACTTTGAAATTCAAGTGGATGCCAGCAGCCCAATTGGTTCAACGGATGCGGCTGGTGTCAAAGACGTACTGATGGAATCTGCGCTGACCACCATCATGGACTGCGAAGACTCGGTCGCTGCTGTCGATGCCGAAGATAAGGTCACTACTTACAGCAACTGGCTCGGTCTGATGAAAGGCGATCTGTCAGAAGAGGTCAGCAAAGGCGGCAAAACCTTTACTCGCGTGATGAACCCGGACCGTGAATACACCGCCTTGGATGGCAGCAGCTTCACGCTAAAAGGGCGCTCCATGTTGTTTGTGCGCAACGTTGGACACCTGATGACCAACCCAGCGATTTTGCTGGCCGATGGCAGCGAAGTGCCAGAAGGCATCATGGACGCCATGATGACCACCTTGATTGCCATGCACGATTTGAACGGCAATGCGCCATTCCGCAATTCAACCACCGGCTCGGTCAACATTGTTAAGCCGAAAATGCACGGTCCAGAAGAAGTGGCCTTCGCTGATGAGTTGTTTGCACGGGTTGAAGACGCGTTGGGTCTGCCACGTTTCACCGTGAAAATGGGCATCATGGATGAAGAGCGTCGCACCACGGTGAATTTGCAAGAGTGTATCCGCGCCGCCAAAGACCGCGTGGTCTTTATTAATACCGGCTTCCTGGATCGTACTGGCGATGAAATTCATACCTCTATGCTGGCTGGTCCTTTTATTGCGAAAACGCAAATGAAGCAGCAGACCTGGATCAACGCCTACGAAGACTGGAACGTCGATGTGGGTTTGAAGTGCGATTTGTCTGGACGTGCACAAATCGGTAAAGGCATGTGGCCGATTCCTGATGAAATGGGCATGATGATGGAGCAGAAAATAGGCCACCCGAAAGCTGGTGCTAATACTGCTTGGGTACCGTCGCCGACAGCTGCCACTTTGCACGCATTGCACTATCACCAGGTTGACGTCTTTGCAGTGCAGCAAACGTTAAAATCACGTCAAATGGCGGCGCTGGAAGACATTCTGACCATTCCGGTGATGAACCAGGATCAGCTGGATGCACTGGGCGCTGACTTTATCCAAAAAGAAATCGACAACAATTGTCAGGGCATTTTGGGTTACGTGGTGCGTTGGGTTGACCAGGGCGTTGGCTGTTCAAAAGTGCCAGATATTAACCATGTTGGCTTGATGGAAGACCGTGCAACGCTGCGTATTTCATCGCAGCACTTGGCCAACTGGCTGGAGCACGGGGTATGCAGTCGCGAGCAAGTGGAAGACAGCTTAAAGCGCATGGCCGCCATTGTTGATGAGCAAAATGCGGGCGACGCTGCGTACATTAATATGGCGCCTAACTTCGACAGCATTGCGTTCCAGGCAGCTTCTGACCTGATCTTCAAAGGCAAAGAGCAGCCCAGCGGTTACACCGAACCGTTGTTGCACGCTTACCGTTTGAAGTTTAAAGCAGCGCACTAAGCGTACCGAAAAACCCGGCATTGGCCGGGTTTTTTGTATCCGCTATTTTGCGATTCACAAAAAGTGGGCAGTGCTATTTCGGGTTTGTATTGCCTGCAACAGACAATTTAGTCAGTAAGTATCGCGTAAACTCGGGTTAAGGCTTTAGTCTGACAGGCAATTGTTATTACAATCGAGCCTCTCACAATAATCAGAAGAATAATTATGATCTCACGCGCAGCTCCCGTTGTTTGGCTGTTGGCCGCCTTGCTGGCCGGTTGCAGCGGCAACTCCACTTCCTCCTCTGGCGGCAACGCCAAACCGCTTAATTCTGCCAACGGTTACGCCGGTGCTTCCAATATCAGCTCAGCGCAATTGTTTGCCGTGCCGCTGAACAGCCAGGGGCAACCACTGCAAGAGCAAGATGATGCTGGTAATCCGATATTGGCCGGGTTTAAAGCCAGTACCGCGCCCACCGCATATTTTGAGGTGTCGACCGACGGTGACAACAGCGGTCAGCCATACGTGATGATTTTACGCAGTGACGACAACACCAAACAGCGCTGTGAGCTGGTGTCTGGTTGTGCGGGAACGGCGTATTTGGGTGAGCTGGGTTTTAGCGAGGAAGAACCGCTGGAGCTGCGCGCTGGTGTTGGCCGCATTGCCAACGGCATGCGCATCAATGTTAACTGGTTGACGCATCTGGCCAGCGCCGTGGCATACACCCACTACATTGACGATCAAACCCCAGGGCTGGACCAGCCGAATACACCGACCGCTGGGGTGTACAGTCCGTACCGCATCGAATACGGCAACTTATGGGTGTCGCGCTTGTTTGATTTGCCCGATGTGATTGCCACACGGCCGCTGGCGCCGTCGCAGTTATTTCAGTCGACCGATATGAACAGTGCCGCGCTGACCCAGTCCATTGCCCACGGCGCGGTGGTGGCCGCGGCGCAACAGCTGGCGATGGAGCAGCAGCTGTCGGTGCCGCAGTGGTTGAATCAGGTGATTGATCAGTTGCTGCAAGACGGCGGTCAGCTGCCACAAAAAGACGAAGACCCGACTCGCCTGAGTCGTTTTGATATTTATCAGGCGGCGCATCAGCTTCTGGCCGACAACATTGATTATTTGCGCAGTGTGCAAGCGCAACTGCCTACTGAGGTGGACTCGGCTCTGACACTGCTGGCGCAGCACCGCGACGCTCAGCAAAGTGATGCCATGACGCAAGTAGCGGTGTCCAGCGAGGATGTAGGACTGTGGTTGGATCAGCTGGCCAACGCCAAATTGTTTATCAAGGACTTAAACCAGCGGCTGGTGAACTTCGCTGGCGATGACGCCAACACCTGTGGGCGCGAGGGCGCGGCGGCAGATTGTCTCCCGAGTTTTGTTGATCCGCAGTACGCTGACCGCGTTGCCGCCTATTACGACCGTATCGAAGAGGTGTACGACGGTTTGTCGCCGACGTTTGCCAGCACCCGCGAGCAGTTGTTGTCGCTGTCACAGGATTACATCGCTTGTCTCAATGGTCAGTGCCCAGCTTTGCCGGCAGGCACCAGCTACGATGGCGCTGCGCAAGCGCTGCGAGTGCAAAGCGAAGGCCATGATCTCACTCTCACTTTTGCGCCAGTGCTGTTGGATGTCGCTGGTGAAGGCGACGACAGCTATTTTGCCTTTGATATCTTTATCGACGGTACCTTACAGGCCGCAGGCCAGACGTTGCGATTCAACCCCGTCACCGTGACCAACAGTGCCGGAGAGCAGGAGCAGCGGCTCAACCGCTTACGCTTGGTATTCGACGAAGACGAAGACGGTCGCGCGCTGCCAGCGTATCCCAGCCTTGATGGCGATTATTGTGAGCAGATGCCGTGTCGCGATGCGCTCGGGTATACCTTCGATTGGCCAGAAGTGCGGCTGGGCTATGAGGAGCAAAGCTTGCGCTTGGTGTTCGATGCTTCGTTAATCGGCGTGAAAGACCCGCTGAAACCTGAGTTGCGCTATCACTACAACGTTACCACCGCGTCACTGGGGTTGCTGGTGCAAGGCCCGGTCAAAGGCACGGTGGTCGAGCAGGGGGAAGAAGTCGAGCTGCGCGATCAAATGGAGCTGACCTTGACCGGCAAGGCCAGCGGTGCGCCGGATTATTATTCCGATTCGGTGTGGCCGGAGTTGGATGACTTTTTTGTCGCTCGCCCAGAAGCGGACGTGCCCACCATTGAGCCGAATTTGTTTCGCATCCGCGTGGGCGATGACACGGCAGAAATCGACGGCCAGCAGCGGCCACTGCAATACATGACTGTGTACACCCAAGGTATCGGTACCAATCGCTTTGAGCTGTTCAGCGTGGATGGCCAGCAAAATCTGCGCAAGTGTCTGGTCGGCGATAACGACGAAATTCTGTCTTGTCCGGATCGCACCGAAGTGGATGGCGACGTCAGTTTTCAGTCCATTGTCGACGACGGACAGCTGTCGAGTTTTGTAATGCCGTCTCGCGGTATTTATCAAATCCAGTACGATCAAGCGCAACATGGAGCGTTGGTGAGTGGCTTTGATCAGCCGTTGGATGGCAAATTGGTGGCAGCCAACGCGCAGGGAATTGACTCGCTGGCAGCGCTATTGGCGCATGAGCTGGTGGACGGTGCTGGTGACAACGTCAGTCGTGCACCGCTTGGCATCGTGCGTCTGAATCTGACACGCAAACAAGCGGATGTGTGGGAGGCGGCGGTTTCTGCTGGTTATGACTACGACTATCTGGTGGATATCCTGCCCACTGGCGAGCGTGCACAGAGCTTGTACCTGTCGTATCTAACGCGGTTGTCCTCGGCAACACGCGATGATCAAGACATCACCGTGGCCACCGAATTGGGTGCTCTGGTGGTGTTTCGTGGCGGCGTTACCTTGCTGGGCAATGCTGATGGTGAAAGTATCGGCGTCAGCATTGCCAGTCGCGTGGAGTATGAGCGCGACGACAACGCAGACGAGGCGACGGGCGCGTGCGGCTTGATTAATCGCTCTGAGCTGCTGGCCAAAGATTGTGATGCGGTGGCGTACATCAGTTACCGCAATGTGTTGTTGGGCGTTATTCGTGAAGAGCAAAACGGTGTCTACGTTGCCCGCTTTGCCGACGGTGAATTTTTGGTATTAGGTGGTTGATGAAACGCAGTATTAGCTGGTCGTTGCTGTGGCTGGCAACGACCAGTCAGGCCGCTGGCCTGTATGTGAGTGGCGATTTTCGCGCCAGCAGTGAGGCGGTACCGTTGCACTCGATGATGTACGGCTGGAGCAGTGCATTTGATCGTGGCGATCATGGCTACGCCGATTTGCAGCGTGAAGTGGGAGTGATGTGGCAGGACTGGCGCTTGGGTTGGCAGCAGCGGCGCTATTACTCGTTGCGCTTTAACCATGCCACAGCGCAGTTTTATCGCGATTTAGAGCAAGGGCGTGACCATCAAGGCAGTGGCCGCCTGGAGTTGGAAGTCGAGCACTTCATTGCCGATGGCTTGAGGCTGGCTTGGCAGGGCGATTGGGCCGGCTGGCACTGGCAACCGACGTTGACCTGGTATCAAGTCAGTCATTTTCAGTTTGGTGAGCTGCACGGCAATATTCGCGATGGCGAAGCCTCTGCCACCATCGATTATCAATTTAATGACGATAAAATCCTCGACTATCAAGCCAGCGTGCCCAACGGACATGGCGTGAGTCTGGATTTGCAATTATCACGGCGCTGGTCGCAGTGGCACCTGCAACTCGATGTACAAGATGCCTTCAATCGTTTGTGGCTGAAAGACGCTGCGTTTACTGAGGGTTGCATCAATTTCGGCGACACGGGCACACGCGCTTGCAGCAGCAATGGCATTGCCTCGGGCCGCTCTGGTCAGCAAGACGTCACCAAGCGCATTCAATCGCGCTATCAGGCGCGTGTGGGTTACACGCCGTGGCGGCTGGAACTGCAAGCGCTGCAGCACGACCGCTACCAGCAGTTTGGCGTTGAATATCAATTGCCTGTGGGCGAAGGCCATCTGGCATTGGCGGCCTATCACGATCGGCAAGTTAAGCTGGGTTGGCAGGGCGATATTGGCTCGCAGTCGCTGGCGGTGAGTGTGGCAGCGGACGATATCAGGCCGCATTTCGCCCGCCAATCGCATATCCAGTTGGACTGGGCCTATCACTGGTAAGGTGCTCGGTTTTCGCATGGCAGCATGCTCACTTTGGTGGGCTAAATCCGGTATGATGCCGCTTTTGTTTTGGCCATCGGTTTTGGCATGTACCTACAGCACTTTGGCTTAGCCCGTTTTCCGTTCACCATTGCGCCGGACCCTGCTTTTTTATACCCCTCGCCAGCGCATGAGGAGGCGTTGGCGCATCTGCAATACAGCCTCACCGGGCACGGTGGGTTGATTTGCCTGACCGGTGAAGTGGGTACCGGGAAAACGACCTTATGCCGCGCGTTTCTTAACCAAAGCCTGGACAAAGTGCGCACCGCCTACGTGTTTAATCCGCAGTTGTCAGCGCTGGAGTTGCTGCAGTCGTTGTGCGATGAGCTTGGCATTGATTACCAGTTGAGCGATTCGCACAAGCAACTGTACGACCGTTTAAACCGACAGTTGTTGAACTGGTATGCCCAAGGTGAGCGCGTCATCGTTGTGGTGGATGAAGCGCAGTCGATGCCTGCGCCTCTGTTGGAGCAGATCCGTTTATTGACCAATTTGGAAACCGATCAAGCGAAGTTATTGACCTTGATCTTGGTCGGTCAGCCAGAATTGCGCGACTTGCTGCAGCAGCATCAATTACGCCAGCTTAATCAACGCATCACCGCACGCTATCACCTACCGGTATTGCGTGCGCGTCAAGTGATGGCGTATTTGGATCATCGCATGCAAGCTGCCGGTGGCCAGCCAGGGCGTTTTACTGCTGCTGCCGCCAAGCGTTTGTGGCGCGCCAGTGGCGGTGTGCCGAGATTGCTCAATGCCTTGGCCGACCGCGCGCTATTAGGTGCATACGCGCACTCGGAACAGCGCGTCAGCGCGGCGCGGGTGGTGGGCGCGAAAAAAGAAATCCTACCTCATCAAGTTCGGAACTGGCTGCGCTATTGGCCTGCCATAATGGCGACGTTTATGTTGCCGTTGCTGTTCTTGATGGCAGTGCAGTGGGTGCCGCCTGTTGCGCTGCTACTGAACTCCCCCGTGCCTGAACTCACTGAAAATGAACCGCCTAGTGTGGATGCGCTGTCTGATCCGGTAGTCCGGCTGGCGCGTGAGCAGGGGCTGGCCGCCAACACTTGCGATCAATTGTTAAACGATGGCTGGCGCTGTTTGTGGGTGAACTGGGCGTTTAACGAGGTCAGCACAGTGGCGTTCCCGGCTTTGTTGCAGCGTTTGGATGATCGTCAATGGCAGTCGCCGCAGGCATTGCAAGCCAACAACTACGCTGGCCAAGCACTGATTTTGTGGCAGCCACCGCCAGGCTATGACGGACTGTTGCGACCGGGAGAAAACAGCACCCTAGTGCCTTGGCTGCGACAACGCTTGGGCATGCCGTGGTCGAGCGGCTGGCAAACCATTGCGCCGCAAGGGCAGGCGGCAGTTTTGCCAGAAACCCTGTACGACCCCTTACTGGCCAATCGCATCGCGCAGTTTCAGGCGCAGCAAGGGTTAACGGCAGACCGCATCGTGGGCCCACGAACCTTATTAGCTCTGCAAAGGGAGGGCAGCTGATGTCGTATATTTTGGATGCGCTGCGCAAATCCCAGCAGCAGCATGAGCAGCAGCCCATTGCAGTTATTCGCCCGACGTTTGAGGCAACGGAAGAAGAGTCGCGTTTGCCGCTGCATTTTTGGCTGCCAGTGTTATTGAGCTTATTGCTGGCGCTGGCGGTACTGTTGTGGCCGCAGTCTGAGCCCGTGAACGATCCTACGCCTGAGGCTGAACCTGGCTTGTCACTGAATATACAAATGCCTCAAGTCGCATCCGATGCGTTTTTATCACCAGTGCAGGGCAACACTAAAAATGAACAAGATGGCGCGACTTTGCAGCCGCCAGTCAGTCGGCTAACACCGCCATCGGTGGTGGCAGCCGAGCCCGCTGTCGCCGTCACACGAGATGCCGCGCTGGCGAACGCTGTTAACGCGGCAGATAGTAATGTAGGGAGCAAGGTAGAGAGCGGGGCAGACGATCTCAACCAGGTCAGCCAACACGCCAGCGAGCCTGTGAATACTAAGCCACGCGTTACACAGCGTACCCTGCCGCCATTGTCGGCGCTGCGCAAAGTGCCAGATTTAATTATTACCGGCCACATTTACTCCAGTGTCGCCAGCCAGCGACAGGTCACCATGAACGGCCGTGTTTGGTCTGAAGGCGAACGCATCGCTACCGATGTGGTGTTGCAAGCGGTGACACGCGATGGCATCGAGCTGGATGTTGACGGTTGGCCACTCACGGTCCACCGCAATCGCGGCTGGCAAAGTCTGACGGATTAATATGCTCAATAACGACACCAAACAACGTATTCAGGCTTTGTACCGTGAATGTATTGCTGCCATGGGGCTGACGCCGCGCTATGGCCAGCGGGTAATGATCGCAGAAATTGCCAAAGCGCTGGGCGCCATCAGTGAGGATGAAAAAGGCCAACGCACGAACGATCAAGGCATTGTGGTGGTGGAAGCGGGCACGGGTACCGGTAAGACCTTGGCCTATTTGTTGGCGTCTTTACCCATTGCCGTCGAGCGAGAAAAGAAACTGTTGGTGTCGACGGCAACCGTCGCCCTGCAGGAACAGATTCTGGATAAAGACTTACCTGCGCTGAAAAAAACCTTATCCATGCCGTTTAATTTTGCCTTGGCAAAAGGGCGAGGGCGGTATTTGTGCCTGCTGAAATTGGACAAAGCGCTGCAGCAATTGTCGGGAATATTATCCACCACCATCGATTTATTCGACCAAAGTCCCGAAGAGCAAGATAAAGAACTGTATGAAACCATGCTGGCCGCTTACGGGCGTGGCAGTTGGGATGGCGATCGCGATCGCTGGCAAGACGAAATTGAGCCATCGCAATGGCATCATGTCACTGCGACTCACCGTGAGTGCTCTAATCGGCGCTGCCCGCATTTTAGCAATTGCGCGTTTTATAAAGCGCGTGAAGCGATGGAAAACGCTGACGTCATTGTTGCCAACCACGATTTGGTGTTGGCGGATTTGTCCTTAGGTGGCGGCGCCGTGTTACCGGCTCCGGATAAAACCCTGTACGTGTTTGACGAAGGTCACCATTTGGCCGAGAAAGCACTGAATCACTTTCGTTTGGAAATCGGCGCCCGTGGTCAGCGTCAGTGGTTAAAACAGTTGGAAAAAGGGCTTGAGCAATTTATTGCAGATGCCGGTATTCCGCCGGCCTTGATGCATTCGCTGAGCGAAGCCCCAGGGCAGATTCAGTCGTTGATTCAAAGCCTCAGTTTATTGTGGCCGTTGCTACTAGAGCAGCTCGGCGATAACGACCGTTTGCGCTACGAATTTGGTCAATTGCCCAGCAATTTACGTGATTTATTGACCAATTTAAAAGGCCCGTTGCAGCCTTTATTGCAGACTCTGGATAAATTAAACGACAGTTTGCAAACCTCGTTGGACCCCAAAGAGCACGGCGATTTTCAACGAGAGGTGGCGGAAAACTGGCATACGCCGATGGCGATGATGCTGGCGCGGGCTGAGCAATTATCGGAAGCCTTGTCCTGGTTGTGCGCCGAGGAAGAAGAAGGCGCTTTACCGGTAGCGCGTTGGCTAAGTCGAGTGCCAATGGGGGATGACTGGGATATTCGCCTCAGTGCCTCACCCATCGCCATTGCCGACCAGTTGCGCCGCAATTTATGGTGGCGCTGTTATGGCGCGGTGGTGACCTCGGCGACGCTGACGGCGCTCAACAGTTTTAATAAATTGCAGTGGGAATCAGGTTTGCCGGATTGGTCGTCGTTTCATCGCGTTGCCAGTCCGTTTGATTACAGTGCCGCTGGCGAACTGGAATTGGTTTCGCTGGCGTCTGATCCTAAAAGCGATCAATTTCAGCAGGATGTGGAGCAGTGGTTGCGAGAGTCGGTCGATTTATCGCGTGCCACACTGGTGCTGTTCAGTTCACGTGCGCAGCTAGAGGCCACTCGCGATGCCGTGCTGTCGGATTGGTACGATTCGCTATTGTGTCAGGGCTTTTTGCCCAAGGCTGAAATCGTCAAACGCCATAAGCAACGCATTGATGATGGCCAGGGCAATGTGATTTTTGGTCTGGCCAGTTTTGCAGAAGGAATCGATTTACCCGGCGATTATGTGACTCATGTGGTGATAGTGAAAATTCCCTTTGCTGTGCCCGACGATCCGATTCAGGCGGCGACCAGCGAATGGCTGGAAAGCCGCGGTCGCAATGCGTTTATGGAGCTGACACTGCCGGCAGCGTCGATTCGCCTGGTGCAGGCTTGTGGCCGATTGATTCGCAAAGAAAGTGACCGTGGCCGTATCAGTATTTTGGATAAACGCTTAGGCACCCAGCGCTATGGGCGGCTGCTGCTGGAATCGCTGCCGCCGCTGCGCCGTATTTAATCAAGCCAGCTGACTGTCGAGGGCTGGCGATTCCTGGCGAATCATCGGGACGTGGTGGCGTAAGTAGTGGCGCAGTTGATCGGCTTGCTTGAGATTGCGCTGAATAATTAAGCAGCGCAGCTGTTGGCGTTCTCGCTCCAGAATACGGATATGGAAACACCCGCCGGCTTCTGGCAATTGCAGGTACAGATGCTGGCAATGTTCGTTTAATGCCAGATCGGGCTGTAATTGCTGGATAACGCATCCTGCAAAATTAATGTTACTGATGCGCACAGTATGCGTTTTGCCACTGGCCTCATCAATCAATGTATACGGCTGCTCCAGTGGCCGCTCCCGTCCTTGTAAGCGACGATTGCCGCTGGCGAACTGACGCGCCGAATACAAGCTGGTGCCGTCGATCCCGTCGATGGACTCACCGCACAAAAAGCGATGAAACAAGTTGCAGGCCGGTTCACGGCGTTCAAACTGCGCCAGGTGATCGGCATTATGAATTACTGCAAACTGGCCTTGCGCGCATTGGCTGGCAAACGCCGCATTTTCGGACGGCAAAGTGAAATTATCGAACTCACCCGTGGCCACCAGTGTTGGCACGGTTGGAAACTGATCAAAGCCGGTGAAATCCAGCAGCCGTTGAGTATTTTGTGCGTAACGCGCGCGTTCGTTGTTGTCCAAGCGAGCAATTTGGCGGTACAGCAATTTGCGGTAGGTTGGGCTGACCTCGGTTTGCTCAAGTCGACTGTGGTTAATCAAATTGCACACCGCTGTGGTGGCAAAAGCGTCCATTTCGCCTTGCTGGAGTAACGCCAACGAGTCTTCCAGCAGGGTAATTAAACTGTGGCGACGAAAACAAGTGATGCCCGACAGCAATAACTTGTCTACTTGCTGCGGGTGTTGGCTGGCATAAATCGACGCCATCGCTGAGCCATAGCTAATGCCCAGTAATATTACCTGCTCGAGCTGCTGTTTTTGCACGAAGGCATGCAATAGATCGGCGTAGTCGGCCAGTGATAGTTCTGGCGCCAGTTGGCGGTTGCTGCCTTGAGATGGCAAATCGAGCAAAATCACCGGGTGCGTACTGAGTACGCGCTCAACTTCGTGGCGGAACGACCCAAAACTTTGAAATGCCCCGCCCAGAAAAATGACCGCCGGTTGGTGGCGATTCTGCGGTTGGCTGAAAGCCTGGTATTCCAGTTTGTATTGGCCAATCCACAATGTCTGTGGAGCGGCGCGCAGCGCGGCGACGGAAAAGGGTGAGAAATCCATGGCTAGGTCGCTCTTATTTTTATAATGCCATGACCTTACCGAAAAAATAGACAAATCGCCATACTTGTATGGTTTTGCAGTTGGACGCTGGTTCTGCTTTTAAGTGATTGATTTTTATATATAAGTGGGCGATTTGAGCTGAATGACGACGCATTTACATGCGTCGTTTGTTAAAAAATGTGACTCGCCGACTGCGCTTATGGCCTGTTTTGACTATCAATGTCCAGCGTGAACTCAATGCGTTGATTGGTCACATTGATGTAGTACTCACCGCCAGGTGTGGTGTATTGGCGTTCAGGGTAACTGCTGCTGTTGGGGATGGAAATGGTCAGCTGTCCGGGCGTCAGTAGGTAGTCAAGGCCGCCGATTAAGGATTGATCTGGCGTGATATTGGTGGGGAAGCGCAGCTCATCTAGGTTGATCGGTTGGCCGGCCTGCAAATTGAGTGCATCGCGCAAATACTGCTCACTCAAACCGATGTTCGGGTTCAACGCCGGATTGTTGAACTGCTGCGATAAGCTGCTCATTAGTTGTTGCTGGGTTTGCTCGGACATGTCCGGTGGCAGAATAACCCCCTGTTCAATCACCATCGCTTGGCGCGCATTGCTGCCAGGAGAATAGGGCGCTTGGGCCGGTGATACCGTGGCGTTAACGGTTTGCTGCGGCTGACTGGGCGCTCGCACCGGCACAATCACTGTAGTATCGCGAATGTATTCCTCGGTCAGCTGCTCAGGCGGTATCTCTTCAATGTCCGCCAGAGCCTCAGGGCTTAGCAGCAGCCAGCTTAACGCCACGATGCAAACTGGCCACAAACAGCGCCAACTTGGCCCTGTTGCTGGACTGGCGGGCGTGGGTGAGCTTGCAAACGTGCTTGTTGGCGCGGCGAAAGTCGGTTCAAAGGTCATGGCTGAACTCCTGTAAGTCCATGTGCAGTCAGCCCCGACGACAGGCGGAATGCGAAAAGGCGTCAGTAATACTAGGTCAGTGAGGTCCTTGTACAAGCCGGGGCTGAGATGATTTACGCCAATACCTCAGTCGCGATAGCGCTTGTTGATGTCGGCGTAAGCATCGACGCGACGATCACGCAGGTACGGCCAGATACGCCGCACCTGCTCGCAGCGTGCTAGATCGATCTCAGTCATTAGCAGCGCCTCTTGCTGGTGCTCTGCGTGGAGCAACAACTCTCCTTGCGGGCCGCACACAAAACTGTTGCCCCAGAAGTCGATGCCATCGCTGGCGCCGCTTGGGTCAGTTTCATGACCAATGCGATTGATGGCGACGACCGGCAGGTTGTTGGCCACGGCATGACCGCGTTGAACCAACATCCAGGCGTCGCGCTGGCGTTGCTTTTCTGCTTCCTCTTCGGCGGGCTCCCAGCCAATGGCGGTGGGATAGATCAGCAAGTCGGCGTCTGCCAGCGCCATCAGTCGTGCGGCCTCCGGGTACCACTGATCCCAGCACACCAACACGCCGAGTTTGCCGACAGAGGTGTGGATGGGAGCAAAGCCTGGCTGCTCGGCATCCCCTGGGGTGAAGTAGTACTTTTCATAAAAGCCTGGGTCGTCGGGAATGTGCATCTTGCGATAAAACCCCGCCAGAACAGCGCTGCGGTCAAACACCAAAGCGGTGTTGTGGTACAGGCCCTTGGCCCGGCGCTCAAAAATAGACCCGACGATTACCACCTTCAGCTCTTCAGCCAAGGCGCCGAGTGCTGTGGCGGTGGGGCCATCCAGCGCCTCTGCCATGTCAAACAAAGCGTCGCTTTGATGCTGGCAAAAGTACGGACCGGCGTGCAGCTCTTGCAAGCAAATCAGCTCCGCCCCTTGGCTGGCGGCTGCGCGAATGTGTTGCTCGGTGCGCGCCAGGGTGGTGGTGTAGTCATCGATAAAGGCTTGTTGGACCAGTGCCACCGTCAGCGACATGGGTGTTCCTCCTGAGTGTGAATCTGCATGGTCAGGCAA
Source organism: Bacterioplanes sanyensis (assembly GCF_002237535.1). Lineage (GTDB taxonomy): Bacteria > Pseudomonadota > Gammaproteobacteria > Pseudomonadales > Oceanobacteraceae > Bacterioplanes > Bacterioplanes sanyensis_A. The sequence continues at coordinate 3,355,191 of NZ_CP022530.1, read as the reverse complement.
TGCAGTGAGCCGAATTGTTCAATGATTGGGCGACAGTTGATCGGCACCACTAAGTGCTGTGGGAACGCCCTGGCCAGTGCTTCTATTGCCGCTTGGTCTTGTTCGACCCCATAAATCGGAGCCAATACGGCCTGGTTGATGATCAAGAAGTTGGCGTAGGTGGCGGGTAAGCGCTCGCCGTCGCCATTGAATTGCGCTTCGGGCAATGGCAGAGGAATCAACTGATAGGGCTCGCCGCTGTGTTGGCGCATGGCCTGTAACTCTTGTTCCATCGCATGCAATGATGGCCAGTGTTCATCGCTGCGCTCAGCCTGAGAATAAACAATCGTATTGGGGCTGGCAAAACGTGCCAGTGTGTCGATGTGAGCGTCAGTGTCGTCGCCTTCCAGGTGGCCGTGGGCCAGCCATAACACCCGCTCAAAACCGAGGGTTTGTTGCAGCCGTTGCTCCAGCTCCGCGCGAGTGAGGTCTGGGTTGCGATTGGGGTTAAGCAGGCACTGCTCTGTGGTCAGTAAGGTGCCTTGGCCGTCACTTTCTAAGCTGCCGCCTTCCAGTACCAGGGAGTGGGGCTGCAGTTCTGTAACAGGGTAGGCGCCTTGCTCAGCCAACTGCTGGCTGATGGCATTGTCATGGGTGCAGTCGTACTTGTTGCCCCAGCCGTTAAATACGAAGTCATGCAGCTGCAGCTGGCCGTTGTTGTAGCAACTGATCGGACCGTGATCGCGGGCCCAGGTGTCGTTGCTGGCGGCGAGCCAGCAGTGCACGTTCGGTTGCTGCTGATAATGGCGCTGCAGACGTGTTTTCAGCGCCTGGTCGTGGCACGCAATAATCACCGCTTGCTGGCGACACGCGGCTGCGACGATGGCGTGAAACACCGGCTCGACGCGCGCCAGGTGTGGTCCCCAGTCGCTGTCGGCATGGGGCCAGGTCAACTGCATGGCGCATTGTGGCTCCCATTCGGCGGGCATACGCCGCAAACCGGGCGCATTGGATGAAGAGAAAGCTGGCATGATGCCCTCGCACTGTTAGAATGCCGCGCATTGTAGTCAGGCTGGCTGCATTACGCATCTGTACAATGTGCTGGTGTGTTGGTGACGTTTTTGGACGCCGTCATCGGCATCATGTCGGCCAGTTATTATTGGGGAAGTTATGTCTGCTCAACGCTCATTGCCAATTTGGATCGGCTTGCGCTATCTCGCCGCCAAACGCCGTAACCACTTTATTTCGTTTATCTCCGCCTCATCCATGGTCGGCATGACGTTGGGGGTGGCGGTACTGATTCTGGTGCTGTCGGTGATGAACGGTTTTGACCGTGAGCTGCGCGAGCGCATCTTGGGCATGGTACCGCATGGCGTTATTTACGAGCGTGGCGGCATGAGCGATTGGCAAGCGGTCGCGCAACAGATTGAACAGCATCCTGGTGTGGCGGCCACGGCGCCGTTGACGCGTCTGCAAGGTATGCTCGGCTACGGCGGCCGCGTGCAAGGGGTGATGGTGACCGGCATTGATCCCGAGCTGGAGCCGAAGGTTTCCATTTTGCCGCAACACATAGTGAGCGGTGAGCTCAACAGTCTGACGCCAGGCAGCTACGGCGTTGTGTTGGGCGAGTTGGTCGCGCGCAAATTGAACGTGGTGGTCGGCGATAAAATCACCCTAATGTTGCCGGAAGCGACCTTGTCGCCGGCCGGTGTATTGCCGCGCATTCGCCGCCTGACAGTGACTGGTATTTTTGCCGTTGGCGCCCAGCTCGATGGCAGTTTAGCGGTCATTAACGTGCACGATGCAGGCAAGCTGGCGCGTATGGGTGATCAGGTGCAGGGATTGCGTATCCGCTTTGATGATTTGTTCCAAGCGCCGGGCCATATCTGGCGTATCATCGGTGAGCTGGACGGCCAGTTCAGTGGCAGTGACTGGACTCGCACTCACGGCAATTTGTTCCAAGCCATTCGCATGGAAAAGACCATGATCGGCCTGCTGCTGCTGATTATTGTCGCGGTGGCGGCGTTTAACATCATTTCGACGCTGGTGATGGTGGTGACTGATAAACACGCCGACATCGCTATCTTGCGCACCATGGGCGCAAAACCGAGCACCATTATGAAAATCTTTATGGTGCAGGGGTTGGCCATTGGTGTGGTGGGCATCGCTCTGGGCAGCGCCCTGGGTATTTTGGCGGCGCTGACCATCTCTGATGTGATTGCTTGGCTAGAGCAGGCGCTGGGTTTCCAGATTCTCAATGCCGATGTGTATTTCATCTCCTACCTGCCATCGCAATTGTTGTGGCAGGACGTGGCTGTGATTACCAGTGCTGCCTTGTTGCTGAGCTTCTTAGCCACCTTGTACCCCTCGTACCGGGCCGCAAAAGTCGATCCGGCGGAGGCGCTTCGCTATGAATAAGGACACACACATGCCGTCGCTGCTCGAAGCTCGTGATTTGAAAAAGGTGTACACCAGTGGTCCGCAGTCAGTCACCGTGTGGCAGGACGTGGATTTAAGCATTGCTGCCGGCGAGTCCATTGCCATTGTCGGAGCATCGGGTTCTGGCAAGACCACGCTGCTGAATGTGTTGGGTGGTTTGGACCGCCAAGATGAAGGTCAGGTGCTGATTGCTGGGCAGGACATGGCACAGATGTCCGAAGGTGAGCGCACCGCACTGCGCAACCGCGAAATCGGTTTTGTGTATCAGTTTCACCACTTGCTGCCCGAGTTTACCGCGCTGGAAAACGTCATGATGCCGCTGTTGTTGGTGGGCAAGTCGACCCGTGAAGCCGAGCCACAGGCGCTGGCCAGTCTCGAGCAAATGGGCATGGCAGCTAGGGCGCAGCACAAACCGGCTGAGCTGTCCGGCGGCGAGCGCCAGCGCACGGCCATTGCCCGTGCCATCGTCAATCGTCCGCGGCTGGTGCTGCTGGATGAGCCGACCGGCAACCTCGACCAAAAAACCGCGGCACAAGTCGAAAACGTCATGATGGAATTGGCGCAGTCCAACGACACCGCGTTTGTGCTAGTCACTCACGATGTTTCGTTGGCCAAGCGCATGGACCGCTGCATGCAGCTGTCTGAACTCAGCTTGCAGCCGCTGCCTTAGTCGTCTTTGTGCTGATGCAGACGCTGGCGGTTAAGCCGTCGGCGCTGCCAATTAGCAATGGCGTGCCAGCGCCACGCTGCCCGCACGCATAAAAACCCCAGCGTCGACATCATCAGCCCAGCGGTCAGCGAGCCGACCCACAGCGGCTGCCAAATTTGCCCCAACTCCGTCAGTAGCCAATCGAGCGACAGCTCAATGGAAAACTCCCTTTGCGGTGCATCCAAAAGCCAAACACCTAAGCGATAAGTGGCATAAAACAGTGGTGGAATAGTGATGGGATTGCTGACCCATACTAAACCAACAGAAATGGGCACGTTGGCGTTGGCGTAAAACGCAATAAACGCGGCGATGACCATTTGAAATGGCAAGGGTAAAAAGGCGGCAAACAAACCAACAAAAAAGGCACGGGCGACGGAGCGCCGGTTGAGATGCCACAAGTTTGGCTTGTTGAATAGCGGGCGCAGAAAGCGCAGAGACTCATTCTGCTGAACTTGCTCAGGCGAAGGAAAAACTTTTCGTAACAGCTTTTTTGGCATGGGATCGCCCAACTCAGACAGCGCGGGAATTATGCCCGTAAAGCATGGCAAAAGCCAAGGATGGCGCGGTGTTGCAGCGAGTTTTCATTAACAAAACAGTTGCCGATGGCTCACAACCGCCAGCGGGTAGCTACTGCTTGCCTGGGCTGCTGCTGTGCGGCTTATTGCTGGGCAGTCTGGTGTTGCCGTGGCTGGCTTTGCTGGCTCTCCCGCTGACGTTTGGTTCTCCTCGATGGGCGTTGGTGTTTTTGTTGGCGTTTGGCTGGTCGTACCAGGAGGTGCAGCAACGTCTGGTGCAGCGACTACCACTGGCACAAAATCAACAACTGCGCTTGCTCGAAGGTCACGTATTGGCCAGAACGGAGTCTGAGCGCTCACAACGGTTATTGCTGCAGTTAAGCCCCGAGTTTGACAATCATGCGCCACAACTGCGCCGCATTCGGGTGAGCTACTATGGCGCACGCCAGCTGCAAGTGGGCGATCGTATGCTGGCCGAGGTGAAACTTCGTGCGCCGCGTAATTTAGCCAATGGCTTGGCGTTTGATTACGAAGTGTGGCTGCTGGCGCGTGGCATCGATGCTGGGGGGTATGTACGAGCCATTCGCTCGCTTGATAGGCCGGGTTTGCCACGGCGCGAATCCTGGCGCCAGCAATGGCTGCAGCAAGTGCCGGTGGAATTACGTCCCTGGCTCATTGGGCTGGTGTTTGCCGACAGTCAGGCGCTAGCGGCGCCTTGGTGGCGCCAGGGGCAGCGCACGGGCACGGTGCACTTGTTTGTTGTTAGTGGCTTGCACTTGGCGTTGGTCGCGGCGTTGGGTTGGGGGGTATCGCTGCTACTCGCACGTTTGCTGGCGGCCGTGCGCAGGCCAGCACAGCAGCGTCGGTTATCGATGTTCGTTCCCAAGCTGTTGTTACCAACGGTGCTGATGCTGGCCGTCGTGGCTTTCTATTTATGGTTGTCGATGGGGGGCATTGCGGTTTGGCGCGCTTGGCTGATGATGGCCTTGGCCAGCGTCTGGTGGTTGAGTCAGCGCCGCTGGCAGCCGCTGCAATTATTGTTGTGGGTGGCGGTGGTGTTGCTGCTGGACAATCCGCTGGCGCATCAGTTGGCCGGTTTCGCGATGTCGCTGTTGGTCGTGCTGGGTCTTGTATTGGTGTTTTGGGGGCGGCACACAACGCGCTGGAGCTGGTTTTGGTTACCATCTTGGGCGGCTTGGTGGATGCTGCTGCCACTGTTGATGCTGTGGTTGCAGCCCTTGGGGATCTGGCAGTGGCTGGCGAACCTGTTGGCGGTGCCGCTGGTGTCGTTGTCGCTGCTGCCAGGTCTGTTGTTGCGCGCATTGCTGGCTGCCTTGGCATGGGATGGGGCGCTGGTGTGGTGGTTGGATGCGGCGCTTCTATTCGTTGTGGATGGTTTGCGCCAGTGGCTTAACTGGGTGGTGAGTCATTCGGATGCTTCTTGGGCAAGGCTGCCTATGGTGTTTTATTCGCTTTGGTGGGGTTGGGGTTGGCTGTTATGGCGTGGTTTGTCGCCTAAGTTGGCCATTGGCGGCACGGCGGTACTGCTGTTGTTGCTGGCTTGGCCCAGCCGCCCGACGGCGCAGTTGCGGTTTCTGGATGTCGGGCAAGGCCTAAGTATGGTGGCGGTAGCGGAGCAAGCGCTGGTGTATGACCTAGGTGCACGCTGGTCGCCGCGATTCAATATGGGAGAGGCTGTGGTTGTACCGACGCTTCGGGATTTATCGGTCACGCAATTGTCGACCCTGGTGGTGAGCCACTCAGATAATGATCATGCTGGTGGTCTGACGGGATTGCTGCATTGGTATCAGCCGCAGGTATTGTGGGGCGGCCAACCAGAGCGCCACGAGGTGCCGATGCGCGATTGTCATGCGTGGACGCAAACTGAGCTGGCCCATGACCTGCAGGTTAGTCCTTGGTATCTGGTGAACGACAATCTGCGCTATCGCTTCTTTCCGATTGCGGCAGCATGGCGCGATAACGACAACAATCACTCCTGTGTAATGCAGCTGCGGTGGTTTGAGCACACCATTTTGCTGCCGGGCGATATCGAATACTCCGTCGAGCAGCAGTTGGTGGCCCAGTATGGTGAGCAGTTGCGCGCTGACTGGTTGGTGGTGGGTCATCATGGCAGTCGTGGCAGCACATCTAAGGCCTGGCTGAATGCTGTGCAGCCGAGGTTTGCTGTGATCAGCGCTGGTTGGCAAAACCGCTTCGGCCACCCGCATGACGAGGTGCTGTCGCGGTTATCGAGCCAAGGCGTTATGGTGTGGCGCACGGATCAACAAGGGGGCTTGGCGGTGTCGCCCAGTGGTGAGCATCACGGGTTGCGTATGACGCCTTTATCACTTTGGCAAAATCGTTGATTTATAGGCACTTTTCGCCGGGGTTGAGGCCTTATCCCGGCTTCGGGCTTGTGCTAGAGTAGCGCCGTTTTTATTTGTATTACGCAGCGTTGGAGTAACGGAATATGTTAGAAATCATCCAAAACGGTGGTTGGATGATGGTCCCCATCATTATTGCCTCAGTGTTGGCCTTGGCCATCACCGTAGAGCGCTTTTGGACGCTGCGGCCTTCTCAGGTAGCGCCAGCCGATTTGCTCGGGCGTGTTTGGGGTTGGATGAAGAACAAGCAGCTCGATGGCCAGCGCATGCGCGAGTTGCGCGAGTCGAGCCCGTTAGGGCGTGTACTGGCAGCCGGCTTGATGAACTCGCGCCATGGTCGCCAAATCATGAAAGAGAGCATCGAAGAAGTGGCTTCGCATGAAATTCATGAAATGGAACGCTACCTCAATGCACTGGGAACCGTGGCAGCGGTTGCTCCACTGATGGGTTTGTTGGGCACCGTCATTGGTATGATCAAGGTGTTTGCCGAAATCATGGTGGCCGGCACGGGTCAGGCCAATGTGCTGGCGGGCGGTATTTCAGAGGCGTTGATCACCACGGCCGCGGGTCTGGTGGTGGCGATTCCGGCGTTGATTTGCCATCGTATTTTGCAGCGTCGAGTCGATGAGCTGGTGGTATTTATGGAGCAAGAGTCACTGAAGCTGGTGGATGTTCTGCACGGTGATCGTGAAGTGGCCGATTCGACCGGGGCGAAGCAGTGAACTTCAAACGTCAGAACCGCGAGCCGGTTGAGGTCAACCTGACGCCGCTGATTGATATTGTATTTCTGTTGCTGATTTTCTTTATGGTGTCGACCACCTTTACCAAAGAAAACCACCTCAACTTGGATCTGCCTGAAGCCTCCGCCGAGGCGGCCAGTCAACCGGATGCGGCGCTGGAAATCATCATCAATGCCCAAGGTGATTACAGCATCAACAACCAGGCGTTGGTCAACCAGCAACTAGATACGCTCAAGCGCGGCTTGCAAAAAGCGCTGGCAGGGCGCAGCGACGCGCCGGTGATCATCACCGCCGATGCCAATACGCCGCATCAAGCCGTCGTGCGTGCCATGGATGCTGCCGGTCAGGTTGGGCTGGTGAACTTAAGCATTACCACGCGCCAGCCGCGCAGCGAGCGTTAATGGATAATCAATCGACCTGGGCTGTGTATCGGCGTCTTTTACGCTATGCATGGCCTTACAAAGGTTCGCTGTTTGTTTCAGTGATGGGGTTTGCTCTGTTCGCTGCGATGACAGCCATGATTGCAAAATTGACCGGCAAGATCATCGCTGCTGTTGACTCTCATGATGCTGCAGGTGAGATGGTTGAGGTGGCCCCTGTTGTTGATCAGTCAGCAGATTCATTCAAAGCGTTGCAGCAACTGGATGAGTCTGTGTTTCAGCCAGTGGCCGATTTCTTCTTTACGTATGTTGAGCAGCCGTTGCTCAATGTGTTCGAACAATACGTTGACCAGCCGTTGGCGTTGTTGTTGGTGCTGTCTCTCAGTGCGACCTTCTTAGGGCGCGGTGTTGGCACCTTTTTCGGAAAATATTATATAGCGGTAGTGGCTCGTGGGGTGGTACACGATCTGCGTACTAATCTTTTCGATCAAATGACCCGGTTACCGAGTCGTTATTACGATGGAGAATCCTCAGGTACCCTAATTGCTCGTGTTATTTTTAATGTTGAGCAGGTCACATCAGCATGTACGCGCGCCATTACGATACTGGTCCAGGATGGACTGTCAGTCATTTGCCTAATGGCCTATATGTTTTATTTAGACGCCAGTCTGACTTACACATTTTTGGTGTTGGTGCCGATCATTGGGGTCGTGGTCGCTCTCGCCAGTCGTTTGTTTCGTCGCTATAGCAGACGGATACAGGACTCGATGAGCGAAGTGGCTCAAGTCACCAATGAGACAATTACAGGTTATCGTGAAGTTCGAACGTTTGGTGGTGAGACATTTGAACGTCAACGTCTGAATAAGGCCAGTCACTACAATCAAAAGCAGACATTGAAGCTGGCGCTGACCAATGCGATTAATGTTCCTTTGAATCAGCAAATCGTGGCCATTGGCTTAAGTGTGATGGTGTATTTCATGTTCCAGAGGTTAGCCTCTGGCGCGATGAACAATGAAGAGTTTATTAGTTTCTTAACTGCGGCTTCATTGATAGCCAAGCCTGTACGCTCTTTGACGGATATTAATTCAATTATTCAAAAAGGAATTGCGGCGGCACAGTCCGTTTTTACGGTGCTGGATGCAGATCCTGAGCCTGATAATGGTCAGTATGTCGCAGATACCGTCAGAGGAAAGTTGCAGTTTCATAAGGTCTCATTTGGGTACCCCAATACGGAAAAGAAAGCGCTCGACGGAATAGATATTGATATTCAAGCTGGCGAAACCATCGCTTTGGTGGGCGCGTCTGGCAGTGGGAAAACCACCCTGGTGAATTTAATTCCACGGTTTTATCAATATAGCGCTGGCCAGATTCTTCTCGATGGTGTCGACATCAACGACTACACCTTGGCCAATTTACGTTCCCACATTGCCATCGTCAGTCAGTCGGTGACTTTGTTTAATGCGTCGGTGCGCGACAACATTGCTTATGGCGAGTTGGCCGACTGCAGTCAGGAGCAGATCGAAGCAGCAGCCAAAGCAGCGTGCGCGCATGAGTTTATTTTGGCCTTGCCACAGGGATACGACACTCCGGTAGGGGAGGCGGGCAGTATGCTGTCTGGCGGTCAGCGCCAGCGTATTGCCATGGCCCGTGCGTTGTTAAAAGACGCGCCGATACTGATTTTGGACGAAGCCACATCGGCGCTGGACACCGAGTCCGAGCGTCATATTCAGCAAGCGCTGGAGCAGCTGATGCAAAATCGCACCACGCTGGTCATCGCCCACCGGCTGAGCACCATCGAAAATGCCGACCGTATTTTAGTGATGGAGCAAGGCCGAATCGTCGAACAAGGCCAGCACCAAGCGTTGCTGGCAAAAGGTGGCGCCTATGAACGTTTGCACCGACTGCAATACGCGGAAACGACTGAATGAATAAGCTGTCGCAGCGCATCAGCGACAACTGGTATCGCCCTTGGTGGCATAACGCTTGGTTGCTGCCGCTGCAATCGCTCAGTTCTGTGGTGGTGAACCACCGCTGGCGGCGCTTGGGCAGCAATCGTCAACAAGCGGCCGGAGAGGTGCCGGTATGGGTGGTTGGCAATTTGACCGTCGGTGGCACCGGAAAAACGCCGCTTATTATTTGGCTGGTTGAACGAGCGCAGCAGCTCGGTTTACGCCCGGCCATTGTTAGCCGAGGTTATGGCGGCAAGGCGCCAGCGTATCCTTTGCGAGTCGATAGCGAAACGGCGGTGGAGCATTGTGGCGATGAGCCCAAGTTGCTGTCCCAGCGTCTCAATGTGCCTGTCTGGGTTGATCCGCAACGGGCTCGTGCGGTGGCCGCAGCAACACCCGGCGCGGACATCATTTTTAGCGACGATGGATTGCAGCACTACACCATGAAGCGCAGCCTGGAAATTCTGGTGGTGGACGCTGAACGTGAGTTTGGTAATGGCTGGCTGCTGCCCATCGGCCCGTTACGTGAGCCGCTGAGTCGGCGCCGCAGTGTGGACATGGAGCTTCGCAACGGTGTGGATTTTTGCGTTCGCCCGATCGCTTTGGTCAATGCACTGACCGGCGCCAGACGCTCGCCTCGGGTGCTGCAGAACCAAGCGGTGCATGCGGTGGCAGGCATTGGTAATCCGCAGCGCTTTCAAACCACGCTGGAACAGTTAGGGGCGTGTGTGCAAACTCATTGGTACCCTGATCACCATGAGTTTGTGGCCGAAGAGCTGGAGTTTGGCGATGCGGCAGCGGTGGTTATGACGGAAAAAGACTGGGTTAAAATACGTCCGTTTGCGACCCGTAAAATGTGGTACCTGCAGGTGGGTACGGCGATGAAAAACAGCGTCCGTGACCAGCTGGAAACCGAATTATTGCGCGTTGCCGAGCGCAACGCTTGAAGATGAGATGAATCATGGATAAACAACTGTTGAGCATGCTGGTTTGCCCGATCTGCAAGGGCAAGCTGAAATACGCCAAAGACACACAAGAGCTGATCTGCACTTTCGATGGCCTTGGTTACCCGATCCGTGATGGCGTACCAGTGATGTTGGACAGCGAAGCACGGCGCTTATCTGAGGATGAAAAGCTGGCGCTGGCCAAGGAAGCCAAACAAGAGCCCACTGCATGACCTCGGTGCTGTTTGTTTGTTTGGGCAACATTTGTCGCTCGCCCACAGCTCACGGCGTTTTTCAGCACTACGTCGACAGTGCCGGCCTCGGTGACACCATTACCGTGGATTCTGCCGGCACTGGCGACTGGCATGTGGGCAAGGCGCCGGACGGACGCTCACAGCAAGCGGCGGCGCGGCGCGGTTATGATCTGTCGCCGTTGCGCGCGCGCCAGGCTAAAGTCAGCGATTTAGCAGCATTTGATTATGTCTTGGCGATGGATCACAACAACTTGTCGGTGTTGTCGTCCTGGTACCAGGGCAAACCTGAGCAGACCAAACCGCAACTGTTTTTGGCGACCTATGGCGCTGGCCAAGAGGTGGAAGTGCCGGATCCTTATTACGGCGGTGAGCAAGGCTTCGAGCAGGTACTCGATCTGATTGAGCAGGCATCGGAGCGCTTGTTGCAGCAGATTCAAGCCACACTATGATGCCCGCTGCCCAGCAGGCGTTGCCGAACACCATGGGGCTTTCTTCCCATGGTCAGTTTTTTGCCCGCTTTGAATCGATATCGCAGCTGTTGGAGTTACTGCGCTGGGCGCAGCGCGCGACGCTTCCAGTGCGAGTGCTGGGCGCCGGCAGTAATGTGTTATTGCCCGAATACGTTCCCGGTTTGATTGTGCAAAATGGCATGGGCCAGCACAGAGCAGTGCGTCGCGATGGCAATTTCTGTTGGGTGGTAGTAGACGGCGGTTGCCCATGGCATCAGTGGGTGCTGGATAGCATTCAATACGGCCATGGTGTTGAGAATTTGGCACTGATTCCCGGTACCGTTGGTGCTGCGCCGATCCAAAATATTGGTGCCTATGGGGTGGAGCTGGCCGATGTGTTGGAGTGGGTCGAAGGGATTCAGCTCAGCACTGGCCAATTGACCCGCTGGAGCATCGCTCAATGCCGCTTTGCCTATCGCGACTCGGTGTTTAAACGCGAATTGCGTGGCGACGTCATCATTACCCGTGTGTGTTTTCGCCTGGCGCGGCGGTTTGATCCTGATGTCTCGTATGGACCACTGGCGCAATGGGCGCAAACCCATGAGGTCACACCAGTCGGGTTGATCGAGCAGGTGTGTGAAGTGCGCCGCTCCAAATTGCCCGACCCGCAGGTGCTGGCCAATGCCGGCTCGTTTTTTAAAAACCCGCTGGTGGCGGCTGACAAAGCCGAACAACTGCAGCGCTTGCATCCCAATATGCCCAAGTATCCGGCGGGGGATGCCGTTAAGCTGGCAGCAGGGTGGCTGATAGAAACCGTCGGTTGGAAAGGTAAGCGATTGGGCCCAGTGGGCATGCACGATCAGCAAGCGCTGGTGCTGGTCAATCACGGTGCAGCCACACTGGCTGATGTCCAGGCATTGGTGCGGCAGGTGCAGAAAGATGTGTTAGCGCGCTTTGATGTTTTGCTTGAACCTGAGCCCCAGCTGTTTGCTGAGGCCTAGGCATATCTTACAGTGAGTCGAAGGCGAAGCGCCGCAGCTCACATTGGCCGCTGGCATCGTCGATGCTCCAGCCATGCTGTTCATCCCAGTCACCCAGAACCCAGCGCTCTCGTGGCTGACCCTGATGCTCCCAATAATGGATTTGCGGGCGATGAGTGTGGCCATGAATCAGCCAGCTAACCTGGTGCTCACTCATTACCTGATCCACTTCTTGCGCAGTCACGTCCATGATGTCGTCGCTTTTCATTTGCTGGTCGCTTTGACTTTCGCTACGCACTTGGCGCGCAAACGCAATGCGTTGCTCCAGCGATTGGGACAAAAACTGCTGCTGCCATTGCGGATTGCGCAGCATCTGTCGCAACTTCATGTACTCCGTATCCCGCGTGCACAGGCTGTCACCGTGCATCAGCAGCACAGGGACACCTTGCAGTTCGATCACACAAGGGTCCGGCAACAGCTCAGCGCCGGTTTGCTGACAGAAAGCATCGCCAATTAAAAAGTCGCGATTACCGTGCATCAAAAATAGCTGGCTACCTTGCTCGGTGAGCTGTCGCAGTGCGGTGATGACGGTCTCAGTCAGAGCGTCCTGATAGTCATCGCCCATCCAAACTTCGAAAAAGTCGCCGAGAATGTACAGCCGGTCGGCAGGTTTCAGCTGTTTGAGGAACGCCAGAAAGCCAGCCGTCATGGCTGGCTTGGCGCTTTCCAGATGCAGATCTGAAATGAAATAGCTGGTCATCAGTCGATGATTTCAGCTTTTTCGATGATCACGTCTTCCACTGGCACGTCTTGGTGGCCCGCCGCCATGGTGGTTTTCACCGCTTTGATGCGATTCACCACGTCCATGCCGTCGGTCACTTTACCAAATACGCAGTAACCCCAACCTTGCATGTCTTTGCCGGTGTGGTTCAAAAAGCCGTTGTCTGCGACGTTGATAAAGAATTGCGCGCTGGCTGAATGTGGATCCATGGTGCGGGCCATGGCGATGGTGCCAACGTCGTTGGTGAGGCCATTGTCGGCTTCGTTTTCAATCGGCTCGCGTGTCTCTTTTTGCTTCATGCCAGGCTCCATGCCGCCGCCTTGCACCATGAAACCGTCGATGACGCGGTGGAAAATGACACCGTCGTAAAAACCGTCACGGACGTACTGTTCGAAGTTCGCGGCCGTTTTCGGCGCCTTATCGTGGTCGAGTTCCAGGGTGATGTCGCCAAAATTGGTCTGCAAACGAATCATATCAAGCCTCTTCAGTTCAAATGCGGTATCCCCCGGGCTGGGGGAGGGCGTATAATAGCGCCTTTTTGCCGCTCCCGCAGCGCCGGACGCCGTGACGGAGCAGAAACCAGAGTAAGACGGACATTCATGACTGACACCGCCCCTACCAGTAATAATTTTGTTGCCAAAATCGTTGAGGAAGATCTTGCCAGCGGTAAGATCAGCCAGGTGGTCACACGTTTCCCACCTGAGCCGAACGGCTACCTCCATGTTGGCCATGCTAAATCGATCTGCTTGAACTTTGGCCTGGCGCAGCAGTTTGGCGGCGAGTGCTATTTGCGCTTTGACGACACCAATCCGGAAAAAGAGAGTCAGGAATACATCGATGCGATTCAGGACGATGTGCGCTGGCTCGGTTTTCAATGGAAAGGCGACGTCCGTTATTCATCCGACTATTTCGATACCCTTTATGAGTATGCCGTTGAGCTGATCAAGGCTGGCAAAGCGTACGTCTGTAGCCTGACGCCTGAGCAAGCGGAAGAGTACAAAGGCGACTTTAATCGTCCCGGCAAAGCCAGCCCTTATCGTGAGCGCAGCGTTGACGAAAATCTGGACTTATTCGCTCGCATGCGCGCCGGTGAGTTCGCTGACGGTGAGCATGTGCTGCGGGCTAAAATTGATATGTCGGCAGGCAACATGAATTTGCGTGACCCGATTTTGTATCGTATTCGCAACGTTCATCATCACCAGACGGGCGATAAATGGTGCATTTATCCGACTTATGATTTTACTCACGGCCAGTCGGACGCTATTGAGGGGGTGACACACTCGGTTTGTACGTTAGAGTTTGAAGATCACCGTCCTTTATACGACTGGTTTATCGACAATTTGCCAGTGCCGGCCAAACCTCGTCAGTACGAATTCGGCCGCTTGAACCTGAATTACACAGTCACTTCCAAGCGTAAACTGAAGCGCTTGGTGGACGATGGCATCGTCGCCGGTTGGGACGATCCGCGTATGCCGACCATTTCTGGCATGCGTCGTCGCGGTTTTACGCCCAACTCGGTGCGTAATTTTTGCCAGATGATTGGCGTCAGTCGCAGTGACGGCTTAGTGGATGTCGCCATGTTAGAGCACGCGCTGCGCGATGATTTGAATAAAAATGCGCCGCGCGCCATGGCGGTATTAAATCCGTTAAAAGTGGTGATCGAAAATCTGCCAGAAGAGCATCTGGAGCAGCTCAGCGCTGAGTACCACCATGAGCTCGACCTGGGTGCACGCGAAATGCCATTTACGCGTGAAATTTATATCGACCAGGACGACTTCAAAGAAGAGTACAGCAAAAAATTCAAGAAAAAATTCACCCCAGGTAAGCGTATTCGCTTGCGTCACAGCTATGTGATCGAAGCGGTGGATTATGATAAGGACGAGCAAGGCCAAGTCACCTTGGTGCGTGCCAAGCTGATTGAAAATACCTTAGGGCAGGACCCAGAAGACGGCGATAAGCCGAAGGGTGTTGTGCACTGGGTATCTGCCTCGCACGCCGTTGCTGCAGAAGTGCGCTGGTACGAGCGTTTGTTCACCAGCCCGGCGCCGGATAAAGGCGAGGGCGACTTTATGGACAACGTGAATACAGCGTCTCTGTCGGTTCGTTCTGCTATGATCGAGCCTGCTTTGGCGGCAGCGAGTAACGAACAAGTTTACCAATTTGAGCGTGAAGGCTACTTTGTTGCCGACCGCTTTGACCACAGCGCAGAAAAGCCGGTATTTAATTTGACCATCGGCCTGCGTGAAGATAAATCCCTGACACAACCCACATCCGAAAAGGAGTAATACATGTCATTGACCATTTACAACAGCCTGACTCGCCAAAAAGAGGCTTTCCAGCCGATTAATCCTGGCAAAGTGGGCATGTATGTCTGTGGCATGACGGTATACGACTACTGTCACCTGGGTCATGCCCGGGTGATGCTGGCCTTTGATGTGATTGCACGGTACTTGCGTCATCGTGGTTATGAAGTGAACTATATTCGCAACATTACCGACATCGACGACAAAATCATCCAGCGTGCTAATGAAAATGGCGAAGTCTTCACTGACTTGACCGAGCGTTTTATCGCCGAAATGAATGCCGACGCTGAGCGTTTGGGTATTTTGCCGCCGGATGCTGAGCCGCGGGCGACGTCGCACATCGGCGACATCATTAAAATGACCGAAACATTAATTGCACGCGGCTTTGCTTACGCCGCCGACAATGGCGATGTGTATTATTCGGTGCGTAAATTTGATGGCTACGGCAAATTATCCGGCAAAGTGTTGGATGAGCTGGAAGCCGGCGCTCGTGTTGAGGTCGACGAGTTTAAGCGTGATCCTCTGGATTTTGTGCTGTGGAAATCCGCTAAGTCGGATGAACCGCATTGGGAATCACCTTGGGGCATTGGCCGCCCTGGTTGGCACATTGAGTGCTCGGCCATGTCGACCTGCTGCTTGGGCAATAATTTCGATATTCATGGTGGTGGCCCGGATTTAAAATTCCCGCACCATGAAAACGAAATTGCCCAATCTGAAGCGGCCACCGGTGAGCACTATGCAAACACTTGGATGCATGCCGGTGCGGTGCGTGTCGATGGTGAAAAAATGTCCAAGTCGTTGGGCAACTTTTTTACCATTCGCGAAATTTTGGATAAATACCCAGCGGAAGTGGTGCGCTTTTTATTGTTAAGCAGCCAGTATCGCAGCCCAATCAACTACAGCGAAGACAGCCTGAAAGAGGCGCAGCAAAAGTTGGAGCGTTTTTACAACGCCCTAGCTCATTGCCCGGATGCGGCACCTGCCAACCTGGATAACGGCTTTTCGCAGCAGTTTTATGCCGCGATGGACGACGATTTCAACACCGCCGAAGCACTGGCGGTATTGTTTGAGTTAGTGCGTGAGCTGAATAAATCCAGCGGTGAGCAGCAGGCGGCATTGGCCGGTCAGCTGCGCTTTTTGGGTGATGTGCTGGGTTGTTTGCAAGACGATCCCCAAGCCTTTTTACAGGGCGACGATGTCGACGCCGACTGGGTTGCTGGCATGATCGAAAAACGTGCCGATGCCAAAGTCAATAAAGATTTTGCCACCGCCGATCAGGTGCGTGACGAATTGGCGGCGGTTGGTATTGTGTTGCGTGACAGTCCAGAAGGCACGACTTGGTCAAAAGGCTGATTGGCTCAGACCATAAAGTCGTTTAGGCGGATTTGATAGCGTTCTGGATCAACCGCTTGAACAATCTCGTCTTGATTGCTGGGCCTGGCCAGGTCCAGTAATTCGATAGGAATGTATTGGCGTTTGCTGGCGTGATAAATAATTTTCACGATGGGCAAACGCTGATCTTTTTCTCCGGCTTCGACCACAACGCCCAGTTTGCCACTGCGCAGTTTGACCAACGACCCCACCGGGTAAATGCCCATCGAGCGAATAAAGCGATGCACCAGGGTTTCCTCAAGGTGCGTTCCGCTCCACTCTAGGAGTTTTTTCATCGCCGCTGTGGGAGGGAGCCCCTTGTGATAAACGCGATCGGCGGTGATGGCGTCGTATACGTCGGCAATGGCGACCATTTTTCCTTCGCGGCAAATGTCGCAGCCGTGCAAGCCTTCTGGGTAGCCGCTGCCGTCGATGCGCTCATGATGCTGTGCAGCCACTTTTACCGTCAGCTCAGAGATGCCTGGAGTGTGTTGCAGCAATTCCCGGCTGTGCACCACGTGCTGGCGCATGACGGCAAATTCATCGTCGGTCAGCTTGCCGGGTTTGTGCAGAATCTCGTCCGGGATCATCACTTTGCCAATGTCGTGCAGCATGGCGCCGAGTACCGCCTGCTGCATGGTGTCGCGATCCAACTCCATAGCGCGGGCAAAAATGCCCATCAGTACCGCCAGGTTGACGGAATGCTCGAGCAAATAGTTGTCTTTTTGGCGAATGCGCCCCAAGCAAGCCAGGGCGTTGTGATTGCGCAGCACCGAATCCACCATGCCGCCGGACAGCTCTTCAAAGGCGTCGACTTCGATCGGGCGTCCCATTTTGACATCGTGCAGCACATTGCTGATCAGCCCTTTGGCCTCGTCGTGCAGTTTGCTGGCCTTGTGTAACTCTTGCTGACTGCTGATGCGTGCTGCCTGATCTGGCTTCAGTTCGCCGGCTTTTTCCAGCGCCGCTTGGTTATGACGGTCGACCTCGTTTTCTGGCACACCGTCGACATCCAGGCCGCGCTCTGGGTCGATGTAGACCTCGGTGATGCCACGTTTGCGAATGCCAGCGATGGTGGCCTCATCTGGGATGCGGCCTTCTTTTTGATAGTTGTGGTGGGGGATCCAGTCGCAGTTCAGGTCGGACACGTACATGCCAGGCCGCAATTGATCGACGGATACTTTTTTCTTCATAAGTCCAAATCAGCAGATCAGGGAACGGACTTAGTATAGGCGCGGCAGGGCGTCGGTGATGGCGGTTTTTGCGAATCTTGTTCATCTGTGGTGCTGCTGGCCAATGTGGCGGCGGCGGAAAAATCGAAACCCACATCGTCGGTTAAGGCGGCTGGGTCCGGCCGCAGGCCGCAGGCACTGCCCGCTGCGGGCAGTGTGTTTGTGCTGGCTGGGTGCTTCATTTTGACTCGCTCTTGAGTGGCTCTGGTACCACCAATCTTGGGTCAATGCGGGCATTGTTCAAGCTGACCGTCCAGTGCAGGTGTGGGCCGGTGGCTCTGCCGGTGGCGCCTACGGCGCCGATGGTGGTGCCAATCTCGACCACGTCTCCTTCTTTCACATCAATGCGGCTGAGGTGGCACATCATGCTGATCAAGCCTTGGCCATGATCGATAAAAACGCTGTTGCCGTTAAAATAAAAGTCGCCGGTAAGTACGACTGTACCGGTCGCTGGTGCCTTGACGGCGGTGCCGGTGGGCGCAGCAATATCAATGCCGCTGTGCGGGCGGCGTGGTTGGTCGTTAAAAAAACGTCGCAAGCCAAATGGTGAGCTAACGCGGCCATGCAGCGGCCAGCGAAACTCGGGCCAGTGCTCTGTGGTGTTGTTGTTGAAGCTGGTATACACCGGGCTCATGCGCGCAAACTCGCTGCGAATGCGCTCCATCGCAGTATTGTTAGGGTTGGAGTGCTTGCGTTGCACGGTCAGGCGTTGTTCGGCGTAGGCGTGCTCAGTTAACGCCAGTGTCAGCGCTTTGCCATCGACTGAGGCTTGGATGTCGCCGCTGGCATCGAGTGGAATGCCGATCACGGCATGCCAGCCGTTGTTGCTGCGCACGGTTTTCACCGCTTTGTCATTAAACCGCACTGCCGGCTTGGTGGCGCTGGCCGGCAGGTCGATGCGCCAAATGCCGCCAGCAATGGCATGGGTGTCGGGCAAGGCGAACAGCTGATTGGCCATCACTAACGCGGCCAGCAGGAATGGCCATGGCTTCATGACGCGCTCTCCGTATCGGTACCAATCACTTGGCAATGCAGTGTGCCTTGTTGCACGCGAGTTGTAATCCGCTCGCCTAGGGCTACCTCGCTGGCATTGCGTATCACGCTACCATCCGCGGATTGTGCGATGGCATAGCCGCGAGTCAGGACTTGCAGCGGGCTAAGGTTGTTCAGCATCTGTACCTGGTGTGCCAGGGCATCCTGATGATGCTGAAGGTGCAGATGCATCGCACGCTGCAAACGTTGCTGCAGCGAGTTGATGTTCTGTTGCTGCTGCTCAATGGCGCGCTCCGGGTGGCAATGCTGCAAAGCCGCCAAACGTGATGCCAAGCGTTCATGACGGTGCTGTTGTTGCTGCTGCCAAGCGCGACCGAGACGTAGCTCGAGTTGATCCAGTCGTTGGCTACTGTCTTGCAGCAGTTGCTGCGGTGAACGCAAGCGCCCGCGCAACTGCTGCACAGTGTTAGCCGCCATTTTCAGCTGTCGCTGCTGGCTGTGCCACAAGCGCTTTGCCAGCTCGACCAAGCGTTGGCGCTGCTGCGAGCGGTCACTGGAGAGCAGTTCAGCGGCGGCCGATGGGGTGGGGGCGCGCAGGTCCGCTACCAGATCGGCAATGCTGGTGTCGACCTCATGGCCAACGGCGCTGACTACGGGCAACTGTGATGCAGCGATGGCGCGGGCTAGGGATTCGTCGTTAAAGCACCACAAATCCTCTAACGAGCCGCCGCCGCGGCCAATAATAATGACATCGGCGCGTTGATCGCGGTTGGCGCGTTGCAAAGCTGCCACCAAGTTGGCCGTGGCGGCTTTGCCTTGCACCATAGAAGGATAAACATCGATCTCAATGCTGGGGTCGCGGCGCTGAAACACCGTCAGCATGTCGTGGATCGCTGCGCCGCTGGGAGAGGTAATAATGGCCACACGCCTTGGTGCTGGAATCGGGCGTTTCAGGCTGGCATCAAGCAAACCCTCGGCCAGTAATTTGCGTTTTAATTGCTCAAACGCCAGTAGCAGTGCCCCTTCACCGGCGGGCTTCATGCTGTCGACAATCAGCTGATAGTCACCGCGCGCGGCGTACAGGCTGACCTTGGCGCGCAGCTCGACACGATCGCCGGCTTTGGGGTCGAAAGCGAGCTGGGCGGTACGCGAGCGGAACATAGCGCAGCGAACCTGCGACTGCTCGTCTTTTAAGGTGAAATACCAATGCCCAGAGCTTGGGCGCGATAAATTGGAAATCTCACCTTTGACGCGTACCTGCGCAAATGATATTTCCAGCAGTTGGCGAGCGCGGTCATTGAGTTGGCTAACGCTGAAAACAGGCTGTTCGTGTGGGCGTTGGCTCATGAGTGGGTCACGACTTTGTCATACATAAAACGTAGAAGAGTATCAGGTTCGTAGGTTCAGGTCGCGTTCAGCCAGACTGAGACATGATCGCCGTATCACCCTTTTGGGTCGTAGACAGAGTTAATTCAAACGTCTAACTTTACAGAACTTCAGCTCAGCTGAGTAAATCAAATGGAAAAGGAATACATCATGAAAAAACTGATTGCAGGTGCTGCATTAGTAGCCGCTTCTTCTATGGCAATGGCTGATCATGGCCCAGCAGGTTGTGGCCTGGGTACTGCAGTAGTCTTCCCAGATGCAAACGAATGGCACGAGCATGTGCTGGCAGCGACCACCAATGGTACGTCTGGCAACCAAACGTTTGGTATGACTTCAGGTACCCTGAACTGCCAAGATGCAAATGGCCCAATGGCACAAACTCAGGCGTTCATGGAAGACAACATGGACCAGCTGGCGTTGGATGCTGCAAAAGGTCAAGGTGAAACTCTGGCTGCACTGGCTGAAGTAATGGGCGTTGAAGCAGCAGACTCTGCTGCGTTCAATCGCACAGTTCAATCGAACTTTGATAACCTGTTCCACGCCGATGCAACGTCAGGTACAGCTTATGAAGCACTGACTGCTGCGTTGGCTGACAGTGAGCAGCTGAAAAAGTACGTTGGTTAATTTTAATTAGCCAAAAAAAGCGCGCCATTGGCGCGCTTTTTTATGGTCGTCATATCAGGGTTGAGATAATGAAATGGAGCGTCAGTATTCGCCAGGCTATGGTGTTGCTCTTGCTTTACAGTGGTGTTTGTGTTGCCAGTAACGATGCTTCAACGTTTGAAGCGCTAGCACAACATAAACAATGGCAGCACTTGTTACATTACCGACTGCATTGGAATGGAGAAGTGTACAGCCAAAATGACAGCGATGAATTTTTTCTGCATCCAACCGGCAAATACGATGCTTTGGCTGAGTTAAATGCCGCAGTCAGGGCTTTCTCTATTACAGATATGGCCGACGATGAATCGGCGCAGTGTCGTTTTCCTGCACGCTATGAGTGGCTGAAACAACAACTCAATGATCATGCGTTTATTGATCAGCCTTGCCCGGATTTTGACCGCTGGGCAAAAGAAATCGCCGCTCATTCTCTGACGCTAATTTTTCCCGCCTCCCATATTAATTCTCCTTCGTCAATGTATGGCCACACACTGGTGCGCATGGATCGAGAGGATCCTGCTAGTAGTAAGCTGTTGGCTTACAGTGTTAACTTTGCCGCCAATGCTGATCCTACGGATAACGAGCTGGTGTTCAGCTATAAAGGTCTGACTGGCGGATACCCTGGTGTGGTGTCAGTGCTGCCGTACTATGTGAAGACTAACGAATACCAGCACATGGAGTACCGTGACGTTTGGGAGTACCCCTTAAATTTATCGCCTGCTGAAGTGGATCAGTTTGTACGTCATATTTGGGAAACTCAGGATACCGAATTTGACTATTTCTTCTTTGACGAGAACTGCTCGTATCGGCTGTTAGCTTTAATTGACGCAGCGACTGAACGCGCCGATTTAACCGATGATTTTTTTCTCACAGCGGTTCCGGTAGACACCATCCGTGCGCTGGATGACCAAGGATTTGTAGCCGGTGCCGTTTACCGAGCATCGGCAGCGTCACAGCTGAACGCAGCCAGTGATCAGGTGAGTAAACAGGTGAGAGAGGTATCGCGTGTATTGGTGGAGAGCGACGATGATATCGACACTCTGTTGCAGTCACTCAGTGCCAAGCAACAAGTGCAGGCATTGGAGTTGTCCCACGCTTACGCTCGATATTTGGCGGTGAAAAAGAAAAAAGCCAGTCCTGAGTTGCGCCGCAGAACACTGGCATTGTTGTCCGCCAGAGCCAAACGCCCGATTGAGAGCGGCTTTCAGCCTGCAGCTCAGCCTGGATTGCGCGATGATCAGGGGCACCAAACGCGACGCTTTGCTTTGGCAGCGGGTCAAACCGAGCACGGCTTTGTGGATTTGCACTGGCGGCCCGCTTACCACGATGTGATGGATTTACTGGACGGCTTTGTACCTGGTTCGCAAATCCAAATGGGCGCCACCGAGTTGCGGGCCTGGGACACTGACGACATTCGACTGCAGCGTTTAACGGTGATTGATGTGTTGTCACTCAGCCAGCGCGATTTCTATCAGCGCCCAACGGCGTGGGGGGTTAGTGGAGGTGCAAAGCGCTTTGTTGGTAGAGAATCGCCATTGCATGGGTATTTACACGTTGCCTTTGGCCAAGCGGTGGGTTTGGCCGGTGGGCGTTTGTATGGTTTGGCGGAGACTCAGCTGCTGGTCGATAACCAAATTGAAGAGGGTTATCAGTTAACGCTGGGTCCGAGAGCCGGGTGGCTTTATCAAAGCCATTTACTCAATGCCAATATCGAGGGCAACTGGCAGCCGTCAGTGGCTGGGGATAATCGTGAGCGCCATGAGGTGTTGGCGCGACTGGGGCTCCGGCTGACGTCACAGTCACAGTTGCGTGCAGAATGGATACGCCAGTGGCAGCAAGAGACAACAAACAATGAGTGGCGAGTGAGTTGGCAGCAGTATTTTTAAAGAGGGGGTGGTTGCTGGCGGTATTATGTTGTTTGTCCGGCTGCAGCTCGTTAACCAGTGTGTTTTTCTATCCGCAACAGGTGTGGATACAAACGCCGGCGGATGTTGGTTTGGTCTACGAGGATGTTGCACTGCAAGCACAGGATGGCACTCGTTTGCATGCTTGGTGGCTGCCCGCTCAGCAAGACGGTGACTGGGTAGTGCTCTACTTGCACGGCAATGCAGAGAACATTTCCAGTCATTTTCGCAGCATTGATTGGCTGCCTGCTGAAGGGGTGTCAGTGCTGGCGTTGGACTATCGCGGCTTTGGTGCGTCAGAGGGGCGTCCGATGTTGCCTGCGGTGTTTATGGACATAGAGGCTGCGGCGATGTGGTTGCGCCAGCGCCATCCGGACAAAAAACTGGCAGTTCTCGGGCAGAGCATTGGTGCGGCGTTGGCGGTGCCGTTTGTGTCCAAGGCGCAGCAACGTTATCAAATCGACGCATTATTTCTGGAAGCACCATTGGCGAGCTATTCTCAGGTGGCACGCCACGCGCTGTCGCAGAGCTGGATTGGTTATTTGATTTGGCCTGCCACATGGCTGTTGCCGAGCGACTGGGATCCGATCGATCATGCCAATGGGATTCGGGTGCCCACTATGATCATGCACAGTACCGACGACGATATCATTCCCTATCAGCATGGGCGGCGAGTGTACGATGCGTTGGAGAATGTCAAAGCGTGTTGGCACGACAGTCAAGGCGGGCACATTGCCAGTTACGTCGTACCCAACTTGCGCCGCAAAACCCTGTGGTTCTTACGTGAGGGGCGCTGCCTCAATAACTGACCATGCGGCCAGGAATGGCGCTGGTTTTGACCAGTTTTCAGGCTTTTATTTTGCTGTTGTTTTCGGCTATAATGCCGCGCCTTCTACATTCCCGTTCTGGAAGGCACTCTATGTTGCGAATCGCTCAGGAAGCACTCACCTTTGATGATGTGCTATTAGTTCCCGGCTACTCTGAAGTCCTGCCCAACCAGGTTTCCCTGACCACCCGTCTGACCAAAAACATCAGTTTGAATGTGCCTTTGATTTCGGCGGCAATGGATACCGTTACTGAAGCCCGTCTGGCGATTGCTATGGCCCAAGAAGGCGGTCTGGGTGTCATCCATAAAAACCTCACCGCTGAGCAGCAAGCGGCTGAAGTACGCAAAGTTAAAAAGTACGAAAGCGGTGTGGTGGTTGACCCGATTACTGTCAGCAGCAGCACCAGTATTCGTGAACTGTTGGCCTTGACCGAACAGCACAATATTTCTGGCATGCCGGTGGTCGATAACGGCGAGCTGGTCGGTATTGTCACCAGTCGTGACGTACGCTTTGAAACGAACCTGGATGCCAGCGTGTCCAGCGTCATGACTCAGCGCGATCGTCTGGTGACGGTCAAAGAGGGCACCAGCCCCAGCGAAGTGCAAAAACTGCTGCACGTAAATCGCATTGAAAAAGTTTTGGTATTGAACGATGCCGGCAAGCTGACCGGTCTGATGACGGTGCAAGACATCGAAAAATCTCGTGCTTACCCTAATGCCGCTAAAGACGACAAAGGCCGTTTGTTGGTCGCTGCTGCGGTGGGCACAGGTGCTGGCACCGAAGAGCGCTGTGAGCTGTTGGTGAATGCCGGTGTTGACGTGATTATTGTTGATACTGCCCATGGTCATACCAGCAATGCCTCTGGCACCGGTGTGATTGATCGCGTGCGTTGGTTGAAAGAAACCTACCCACAAGTCCAAGTGATTGGCGGCAATATCGCCACTGCTGCTGCGGCCATTGATCTGGCCAAAGCTGGCGCCGATGCTGTGAAAGTGGGCATTGGCCCAGGCTCTATTTGTACCACTCGTATTGTTGCCGGTGTCGGTGTGCCGCAGATTTCTGCCATTGCTAATGTGGCAACAGCGATGGAAGAGTACGGTGTGCCTGTGATTGCCGACGGTGGTATTCGCTTCTCGGGCGATATTGCCAAGGCCTTAGTCGCAGGTGCTAGCGTTATTATGGTCGGCTCTATGCTGGCGGGTACCGACGAAGCACCGGGCGAAGTAGAGCTCTACCAAGGCCGTGCTTATAAGTCGTATCGTGGCATGGGCTCTTTGGGTGCCATGGGGCAAAGCCAGGGCTCATCGGATCGTTATTTCCAAGATAAAAAAGCCGGTGTTGATAAGTTGGTGCCAGAAGGCATTGAAGGTCGTATCGCGGTTAAAGGCCCGGCCTCTGCGGTGGTGCACCAATTAATGGGAGGTGTGCGCGCTGCCATGGGTTACACAGGTTGTGCCACGGTCGATGAAATGCGTACCAAGCCTGAGTTTGTCAAAATTACCGCAGCGGGCATGCGTGAGTCTCACGTGCACGATGTACAGATTACTAAAGAAGCCCCTAATTACCGTCTAGGCTAATTTCGTGGCCCGGCCGTTGCTTAGGTCAGCGGTTTAAGAACTCAGGGGATGACATGTCATCCCCGTTTTTGCTTCTACTCGATTGGAATTATTTATGTCCCAAGACATCCACGCTCAGCGCATTCTGATTCTTGATTTCGGTTCTCAATACACTCAGCTGATCGCCCGTCGCGTGCGTGAAATTGGCGTGTTCTCAGAAATTCGCGCTTTTGATATGAGCGAAGAAGAAATTCGCGAGTATAACCCTAGCGGTATTATTCTGGCCGGTGGCCCAGAGTCGGTGACCGAAGCAGGCTCTCCTCGCGCGCCGCAAGCGGTGTTTGAAATGGGCTTGCCGGTATTGGGTATTTGCTACGGCATGCAAACCATGGCCGAGCAGCTGGGCGGTAAAGTAGAAGGCTCCAGCATTCGTGAATTTGGCTATGCCCAGGTGCAGGTCGATGGCGACAGCCGTTTATTGCACGACATTAAAGATCACGTCGATACCGACTCTGGCAAATCTTTGCTCGACGTATGGATGAGCCATGGCGATAAAGTAGTGGCCATGCCAGAAGGTTTTGAACTGATGGCCTCCACCCCGAGCTGTGCTATTGCTGGTATGTACCACGCCGAGAAAAACTTCTTTGGTGTGCAGTTCCATCCGGAAGTGACTCATACACTGCAAGGCAAGCGCCTGTTAGAGCACTTTGTGCTGGAAATTTGTGGCTGTGACGCGCTGTGGACGCCCGCCAAAATCATCGAAGATCAAATCGAGCGCGTACGCGCTCAGGTCGGCAGCAATAAAGTCTTGCTCGGTCTGTCTGGCGGCGTAGATTCATCCGTGGTGGCAGCGCTGTTGCACAAAGCCATTGGCGATCAGCTGACCTGTGTGTTTGTTGATAACGGCCTGTTGCGCAAAAACGAAGGCGATATGGTGATGGACATGTTCGCTAAGAACATGGGCGTTAAAGTCATTCGTGCCGATGCCGAAGAGCTGTTTTTAGGCAAGCTGGCCGGCGTTAGTGATCCAGAAGCCAAGCGCAAAGTTATCGGCAATACCTTTATAGAGGTATTCGATGAAGAAGCCAGCAAGTTAAAAGACGTTCCTTTCTTGGCTCAGGGCACCATTTACCCTGACGTGATTGAATCGGCAGCGGCCAAAACTGGTAAGGCCCACGTGATTAAATCACACCATAATGTCGGCGGTTTACCTGAAGACATGAAGATGGACCTGGTGGAGCCATTGCGCGAACTGTTTAAAGACGAAGTGCGCAAAATTGGTTTGGAGCTGGGTCTGCCATACGACATGGTGTACCGTCATCCATTCCCGGGGCCAGGTTTAGGTGTGCGTATCTTGGGTGAAGTACACAAGGAATACGCCGATATTCTGCGTGAAGCCGATGCCATCTTTATTGAAGAGCTGCACAATGCCGATTGGTACCACAAAACGTCCCAGGCGTTTGCGGTATTTATTCCACAAAAATCCGTCGGTGTGGTGGGCGATCAGCGTCGCTATGAATGGGTCATTGCCCTGCGTGCGGTGGAAACCATTGATTTTATGACGGCACGTTGGGCGCACTTGCCATACGAGCTGTTAGAAAAAGTCTCTAACCGTATTATTAACGAGATCGAGCATGTCTCCCGTGTGACCTACGACGTATCGTCTAAGCCACCGGCCACCATTGAGTGGGAATAAATAAAAAAGAGCGGCTTTGCCGCTCTTTTTTTGGATAATAGCAATGCACCCAAATAACCCCCACCAGGGCGAATACCCCATGGCTGAGCTGCTGCAGGCGCTGCCTGAGTTGCAGCAATTTACTCGCCTGGGTAAGCGCGGCCAGACCACCATTGATTTCACCCATGCCGATGCGGTTCTGTGTTTGAATCGTGCCTTATTAAAGCACTATTACCAGATAGATCATTGGCAGATTCCAGCCGGTTATTTATGCCCGCCGATTCCTGGGCGGGCAGACTATATTCATTGCCTGGCGGATATTGTTACTGAACTGGACTGGCCCAAACCGGTGACTGTGTTAGACATCGGCACTGGTGCTAATCTGATCTACCCGATACTCGCCGCTCGCAGCTTTCGCTGGCGGGCAATAGGCGCAGATATCGACCCGGTGGCTGTGGCGAGTGCTAAAGCCATTGTTGATGCCAATCCGATATTGCGCGGCAAAATCGACATTCGCCAGCAGCCAGGCAAGGGCATTTTGCGCGGCATTATTCAAAACGGTGAAAAAATACACGCCACCATGTGTAATCCCCCGTTTTATCGCGATGTGGCCGAAGCCGAGCGTCATAATCAGCGCAAATGGAAAAATCTGGGGCAAAAAACCGGTCAGCGCAATTTTGGTGGTCAGCACAATGAGCTGTGGTGCGACGGCGGTGAAGCACAGTTTTTGCGCCAAATGATCGATGAAAGCGTCGAGTTTGCCGGGCAGGTTGGCTGGTTTACCAGCTTGGTGGCGAGCCACAAAAACATTCCAGCACTGCAAGGGCGACTTAAGGGTGTTAACGCTGCTGAAGTGCGGGTGGTTGAAATGGCGCAAGGGCAAAAGCGCAGTCGCTTAATTGCTTGGCGGTTTTAGTCTCAATAAAGAAGGATAGGTTTGGAGTGGATGATGGCGAAGGATGGCAAGGTCAATAGATCGCGTATGTTATGGCTGGGTTTCCTATTGTGCTTGGTGGCCGCAGCCAATGCCGAGATTTATCGCTACCAGGACGAAAATGGCCGCTGGGTGTTTAGCGACAAAAAGCCAGAAAAAGATCAGCCTGTTGAAGCCGTTGAAGTCAACATCACCAGGCCGCCGCAACACACGCCTGAGCTGTATGAAAAACGCCAAGGCCAGCTGCGTCAACTGTGGTTGCATAACCCGTATTTTGCGCCGGTGCAGGCAGCGGTGCGTTCTACTATGTTTGAGCGCGGCCATAGAGTGCTGATGCTAGAGCCTAACAGTCACACCTTGGTGGGCGAAATCGACAAGCCATTGCCGACCTATGAGCTGGGCTACGTCATCGGCTCGCCCAAAGCCAAGCACAGTGATGTGTTGTATCGCATTCCTTTGCCAGAGCAGCAATTTTTTCAGGTCACCCAGGGTTTTGGTGGCCAGTTCTCCCATAACCACCCCAGTGGTTATCACGCCATTGATATTGCCATGCCCATTGGAAGTTATATTCATGCGGCACGCAGCGGCACCGTGATTTGGGTAAAAGACGATTATCACTTAGGCGATGCCCAGCAATTCTTTCTAGATAAAGCCAATTACGTATCTGTGCTGCATGAGGACGGCACCTACGCCGTGTATGCGCATATTCTGCAAGGCAGTGCCATGGTCAAATCGGGTGAGCAGGTTAAAGCGGGTGATGCCTTGGCACGCTCCGGCACCTCGGGCTACTCCACCGGACCGCATTTGCATTTTGTGGTGCGCCGCAACGCCGGCTTTCGCAACCTCTCTGTACCGTATCAGTTTGCCGATGAGCAGGGCCGAGCGTTTGTGCCAACGCGCGGTATGAAGGTAAGCGGCAGTGGCCGGGCTAGTAAGCCCTGAATAGTTAATATCAAAAAGGACCGGACTCGATTGGTCGATAAAAAAGCCTGATCAATTAATGCGTGATTTACTAGCGGCAAGAACCCAGCAGCGCAGTGTGCATTGGAGCTTTGATGCGCGGGTCAGCAAGGCGTTTAATGAGCAGCAGCTGATGGATGAGGTGATGGAAGCGTATCAAGAGAATCGAAATATGATGCTGGCACTGGCTAAAGTTGATCCAGATGATATGGATGCTGTCCGTGCGTTTGAAAAAGCGCTGTGTCAACGGTTTTCAGTGGGGATCGGCGAACTATGATTCCTTGTTATTTTTTGATTGATGAGCAAATGGAAGATTCGATTCCGGATGCCGGCTCTTTGGTATTCCGTAATAACGGTCATGCCGTTGTTCTTCGCGCAGAATCTTTGACATATGACTTGCAAGGCTATTGGCCTGGTCATTTAATGACTCGCTGGCAGCTATCACCACGTGGATGGGTGTGTTTTGTGAGTGATGATGTGTATCACGGAGACTACTTTGCGTATCCAGGCCGGTACCTTGTATACGATAGCGACTTTCGCCCAACCGATTTTTTTGGTTTAACGCAACTCGATCGTCACTTTGCGCAAAGAGTGGTGACACATTCGTACGATGATAATTGTTTGGTAGATGAGGATGGTCCAGATGGCTCTTACTATCTTAGAATCTACGGTCGACTGGATAAGCCTGCAAAAGGGGAGTTTCCAATCTCCTCGGCCAAGGTGCTGAGGCACGACAACAGTGTATTTGTTCTAAACGGCCATTCTCCGATGGCATTGAGCAAGCTGGACTTGCTCCTTAAGCCCATTTGGCAGCGAGAGTTTGATAATCAAGGCGGTGGCATGCCCAATCAGAAGCTGTTTTATTATCAAAACAGCATCATTGCGTTGCTCAGTAGCTTTCGTCTGGATTATAAAGGCGCAGATATCGTCGCATTAGATGACGCGACGGGTGAAATTCTGTGGCAGCAACATCTGCCATATTTGATTGAGTTCTTCCATTTAGCAGGTGACCGTTTGTACTTAAGCAGTCAGCTGCACGGTTATTGGTGCGTGTTGTGCGCTAAAACAGGCAATATTTTTTTGCAACAGCAGGTTGAAGGCAGTGAAGACGACATTATTCGCTGTCGTTATTTATGGCCGTTTGATGAATATTTGTTGCTGCATAACGGCTTTGATCGCCTGACCGTGATCGACCAAGCCAGTGGTGAGCACCTCGCCGACATCGACATGTCGCCTGAGTTTTCGCTTTCGCATGTGCCTCCCAAGGTGATTGACGAGTATGTGTACGTCATGCTCGGTGCCGGTGGCGACGGCATGCAGTTTAGCTATGCCGGTGTTATGGCATTGAGTCGCAAGCGTTTGCACCAGGGGCCGCCTTATACCGTAGACGTTGAGCCGTACCTGGGGGTAACTCACAGCGCCGTCGCCTATGGCGATATCGACTATTACGACATCCAGATCAGCTGTGCTGAGTTAGGAGATGTACTGCGCTTTGGTCAAATAGAAATGCGCAAAGTTGCACAGCGCCATTCTTACAACTTTTTCGGCAATATGGATAAAAACGTCAAGCAACGGCTCAACAAGCACTTTGATGGTCGCTTGCAGCTCAGCATCGGTCGCGCTGCGCTGAAGAACCCAGACGACAGTAAAATTGACCTGCTGGTGCAGTTATACAACCAGCATTATCAAAACGGCTTTATCGCGCCCGCCACCCGCAAGCCGCTGAGTGTGAGCTGGCGCTACGTCTGATGCTGGTGTCGGTTTTATGGGTGGGTTAATGGTTGAGGCTATTGAAATATGAGGTTAACTCAGGTCTGTACTTGTTGTGATGAAATTTGCGAGAGGTAACTATGCCCAAACGTAAAAAACAAGAAATTTTGCAATCCCTGCGCCCACTCTGGCGGGTGGGTGATGAACAGTGGCTGATACAGCGCCAAGCCGATTGGCAGCACATCAGTGCGACCATGACTCAGACACCGCCAGCAAAACAAAAAAGTCTAGAGCGCTATTTTGTTTATGGCGAAAAGGACTGTTATTTTCCCGGCAGTACGGTCATGCTATTTACCCCCTATGACTCTGCGGAATCCGCCAAAGAGGTTTTCTACAGTGGCTTATTGGATCCAACCGAACAAGAAAATGTGTTCAAAGACTACTTATTCTGGATCAGTAAGCGTGGTTACTACTTATCTTGGTTTCGACGCCATATTCAGCAGTTTATTCAGGGCGTTATGGGTTCGAGCTATCAAGAGCTTTATGTCGAGCATGGCTCGCGACCAAAACTAATCTCAATCGAACCTTCATGGTGGTGCAGTGCCTATATGATGTGTGCAAATAAGATCCTGACGGGGGAGGTGGCCTACGAGGGGTGTGTTGATTGCGTGGAGTATTTTGTATCGGCTTTGGCACAGGCCAGTAAAACTTGTCATCGTCGGCCAAAGAAGTTTGATTCAATGTTCGCCGAAGTTGAGCGCATCTTGGCCGGCGCTGAGGCCAGCGACATCGCCAAAGCCTTTGCCCACGATTTAAAAATACGAGAAAGCGAGATTCGTCATCATTGGCAGCTCAGTGGCGAAAAAGCCGCCGAGATCGACGCACAAAACGCGACAGAGTAAGAAAGTGATATGGAAGATACGGGTGAGATCATTATTAAAGCCCCCAGCGAGTGGCTGGAAACCTTTAAAACCCAGCCAGTTTGGGGGTTAAGCAAGCTGGCCGAGCACGCTGGCGTGCCTACTGTTTGGGTGGATGAACTGCTGATCGATGTCGATAGCATTGAGCAGCATGGCGACTATTTAAAGCTGGGATACGAAAACCCAGAAGGTGTGGCAGCCTCTCGCGATTTTATTCGCCACGCCCAAGGCATAGAGTACTACGCCTGCCATTGGGGAGATTACGGCACGGACTCTTTCTTTGTGCTCAATGATCAGGGCGTGCGCTACGATTTTTATCTGGAAGAATGCAGCGACGAAATGGAGTATGAACACAATGTTGAATCCAAACGCTGCGAGATCGAAAAATGGAAAGCCGCCATCCCACAAGCGTTGCTAGAGCACTGGCCGAGTTATACCGACATTGATCTCGACGATTATCTATAAGCGTTGACGGTTTGCTGCCAAGGCGAATGGGCGTTGCTCATAAGCTGGGGTAGGTTAACGTGTGTGGCCGTGCAACTGAGATGCCCGCCCTAAGTGTATGTCCAACAGCCTAGATCCTAGATGCCGACAAACAGCAGCGTTTGCGCCAGAATATTGATGAATTAATCCTAAATGCGACGGAGGGGTGAGTATGTTTGACTACGAGACGATTGAACCGGTACTGCCTGGCAACCACATAGAAGGCTGGAAGACAATCCGCAAGCAGCAGTGGAAACAGATTAAATCCAACCTTAACCTTTTTTGGAATGCCAAGGATTTGGCCGATGTCAAAAAAAACTACTACATCGCCGATGAGCCTCAGGTACCACCGCCCGCAGTAGACGAGCGCGGCAGATATGCACCGAGGCCGCATGGCAGTGCTAGCTGGACTGAAACTTTATTGACGTCTTTTTTTTTTTCACCCAGATCAATCCGAGCAGCGTTGGCAGACAAAAATTGCTGAAGAGCTGGCCCCCAGGGTTTATGAAGGTCGGCCGATACGTAAGGAAAAGCTGCCAGAGCAAGAGTTTTTTATGCAATACAGTCATACTGCCGAGCCCGTGCTTGACTACGATTTTGGTGTTTATGGCGGTCTGGAGCAACGCCTGCTGCCCGTGTTTGTACGAAGCCCGGTTTATACCGATGAAACTATTATTGTAAATAATGCAG
The DNA here is from genome assembly GCF_002237535.1 of Bacterioplanes sanyensis. Classification (GTDB taxonomy): domain Bacteria; phylum Pseudomonadota; class Gammaproteobacteria; order Pseudomonadales; family Oceanobacteraceae; genus Bacterioplanes; species Bacterioplanes sanyensis_A. The sequence goes on along the minus strand of NZ_CP022530.1, from coordinate 3,323,084 downwards.
AATGCCGCTTAATTCCATGGAATAGCCCTAGAGCTGCTTTTAATGCAGTTATCAGTAAAAATGGCAAGTTTAGCATGTCGGCAAATGTGAGTCCCTTTACTCCTTTCCAGTGGCTACATGAAATGTTTATTTCAACATTTGATTATGACTTGGAACCTAGTGAGCGTAGTGATGAGCTTTGCTTAAGCGGCTATCTACCCGCACTTCAAGACAATGCCGACGATATCTACCACCCGAATCACTTAAAAGCCGCGCGCTTAATGATTCAGATTTTTGAGGACGATACCGCGCCGGCCTATTTGCGCAACCTATGGCAAACCGTTAAAAACAACGGCATGGAGGCCTACAAGCGCCGCTACACCAAAACGCCAACCCCACCGCCGCATAAGCGCTAGGACGAGCCATGTGCAAAGAAGTAATTTATCTGGTTCGGTTTGCCAGCGCCCACGCCCGGGCGCTGGCTGAAATCTATTTAAACGAAGCCACTCGCCCCGAGTTTGACGACGACGTGCCCGCAGAAGAACTCAGCATGTTTGAAGCGATGGAGGAGCGCTGGTTTGCCGAGCACTTAACCCAAATCTCAGACACTCAACTGGCGTGGACGGCCGAAGACGAAGAGGCAGATTACGGCACCATCGTCAGCCCGCTGGATTTAGGGGCCGAATCCGCGTTGGCGATCGAGCTGTATGAATACGATGGCCCCTGCATTGCCATTCATGCCGTCGAAGACGGCGAGCACTTTATGCCCTTTATTACCCTGATGTATGACGACGTAGAAAAAGACACGCGCGTCGAGGAATTTAATCAACTCGTCACCCGCAAGGTGCACACCTTGGGCAGTATCCAAGCCATTTTGTGGCTGCAGGATTACCTCGCCAACGACGGCGAGGTGCCAATGTTTGTTTCTTGATTATCACGCAGCGGTTGCAGCAATGCACGATCCGCTGCTCAATGATCCAGATGTGTTGCAATAGCTTCCTCTGTTGTATCTGAATCAACGGCTGCTCGCCAGGCAAGTCGAGAGCCTAGTGAGGATGATTTGTTTGTCGCGCTATGCACCCCGTCGCATTAATCCAATGCGCCGCAGCGAACGCTCTGCATGAGTCGCAAGTCGGCTGCTTTGTTGTAGGGTTTCTTCAACAAAGGCCAAATGGTCATTCACCGCCTGCTGAGCGGCCTGCGCATCGCGTGCGAGCACGGCGTCTTTCATTTTCTCGTGCTGATGGCGAATGGCGGCGCGACGATCTTCTTTGATATACAAAAATTCCAAATTGGCAGCGATGGTTTGTTTGAATAAATCAAACAGCGCGCGCATCGAGTGCAATAACACGGCATTGTGCGACGCTTCGGCAATCGACAGGTGAAAGCGCCAATCCAGTTCGGCTTCTTGCTCAGCGCCAATACGGCGTTCGTGGCCGTCCAGCCACTGCTGATAGCGCTGCTCGATCAGTATTAGGTCGTCCTCGGTAGCGCGCAGTGCGGCGTAATGGGCAGCGACTTCTTCTAATGCGTGGCGAAATTCTAATAAGTCGTAATTAAACTCTGGGTGGCTTTTAAACAGTTGGCTGAGCGGGTCAACAAACGACATGCCTAGGTCGGTGGATACAAAGGTGCCTCCGCCTTGGCGTCGAGTGAGTAACGATTTGGCTTGCAACTTTTGCAACGCTTCACGCAGCGAAGGGCGAGAGACCTCCAGTTGCGCCGCCAGCTCACGCTCGGGCGGCAGCTTTTGCCCGGGTGCCAGGCTGCCTTCCAGAATCATGCCTTCTAACTTTTCGGCAACGACATCAGAAATTCGTGGTGCCTTGATGGCGGAGTGGCTCATACGGTGCCTCGCTATTTGGGTTAAAGGTCAAACCATGCCATTCGACCAATGTCGTGTGTCAGAAATGGCTTCCACACAGCGTTTTAGTTGACCATTAGGACATGCCTGCGTAACTTAGCATGAAAGTAGTCCTGGAAAAATGGTCTGACCAATTAAAGTGTCAGATAAGCCCTATCAAACGGCGGCAGTGCACAGAGCCGCCCATCAACACGCTGCTGAGTAATTGCCATGACGTCTTCTCCCGCATTGCCGCGCGTCTACCCACCAAAACCTTCTCAGGTGTATTTGATGGGTACCTGCTTGGTGGACAGTTTTGATCCGCAAGCTGGCATGGATGCCATTCAGTTTTTACAGCACCACGGCATTGAGGTGTTGTTTCCGCAGCAGCAGTCCTGCTGTGGCCAGCCTGCGTTTAATTCGGGCTTTGATGATGAGGCGCGCCAAGTAGCACGGCAGCAATTAAAGGCGTTTGTTGCCGACATTCCTGTGGTGGTGATGATGGGCTCCTGTGCCGCCATGCTGCACTGTGACTATGCGCGCTTATTCGAAGGCCAGCCGGAAGAGGCGCAGGCCAACGCATTGGCGGCGCGCACCTTTGAATTCACTGAGTTTGTGGATCGGGTGTTGTGTTTGCCGCCGTCACCGGCCTCCGGTGAGCGCGTGGTTTTGCATACGTCCTGCAGTGCACGGCGCAGCATGGGTGTGGCGGAGTGTCATCAGCGGGTATTGCAAAACAGCGGTGTTGAGGTGATCGAGCCAAATCGCGTTAGCGAATGCTGCGGCTTTGGCGGCACCTTTGCGTTAAAACAAGGCGATATTTCCGCTGCCATGGCCTGTGACAAAGCCGAGGCGGTGGCGGCTTGCGGTGTTGACACTTTGGTCAGCGCCGATTGCGGTTGTTTAATGAACATTGGCGGCACTTTGGCCAAACAAGGGCGGCCTATTAAAACACGTCATATTGCTAGCCTGTTGCGTCAGCGCCAGGAGGAATCGCTATGACAGTACACAACTACGATCCGGCGTTGATAGCAGTCCAAGTCGACAATGATGAAAAAGCCTTTGCTGATTTGCGCCAGCGCCATTTTAAAGCACGGGCAAAAATGTCGCTGGAAAACGAGCAGCTGCGAGGCAGTTTTTTAGGTGCGACGGATTTTTTACAGGCCAAACGCCGTGCGGTATTTCCAGATACCGATGAACTCGAACAGCTGCGTGATCGCGGCGAAGCCATTCGCCAGCAAAGCCTGGCACAGCTGCCCGATTTGCTCGAAACCCTAGAGAAAAACCTCACGGCCAATGGCATTCAAGTGCACTGGGCCGAAACCGCCGAGCAAGCTTGCGCCCAGGTGCACAGTATTTTAGCCATGAATAATGCGCGCACTGTGGTGAAAGGAAAATCCATGGTGAGCGAAGAAATTGAGCTCAACCATTATTTAGAAAAGCAGGGCATCGAATGCCTGGAATCGGACATGGGCGAATATTTGGTGCAACTGGCGAAAGAAATGCCATCGCACATTATTATGCCCGCCATTCACAAAACCACGGCGCAAATTGCACGCTTAATGCACACTCGCGCCGAGCGCAGCGATGGCCAGTCCGTGTCTTACACAGAAGATGTCGATGAGCTGATCGGCAATGCTAGAGCGATTTTGCGCGATAAATTTGCCAGCGCCGATGCCGGTATTTCTGGCGTGAATATGGCCATCGCCAATACCGGTACTTTGTGTTTGGTCGAAAACGAAGGCAATGGTCGTATGAGCACCACGGCGCCGCCAATACACATTGCTATCACTGGCATTGAAAAAGTGGTGGCTGATTTGGCCGATGTACCCGATTTACTCAGCTTGCTCACCCGCAGTGCCACCGGGCAAAACATCAGCACCTATTTTAATATGATTTCCTCGCCGCGCAGGGGAGGGGAGTTGGACGGCCCCGAGCAAGTGCATTTGGTATTGGTCGATAATGGCCGCTCGCGCATGTTTAATCATCCGCAGTTAAAACCGACTTTGCAGTGCATTCGCTGCGGCGCCTGTATGAATCATTGCCCTGTGTATGCACGCATTGGCGGTCATGCCTATGGCTCGACTTACCCTGGCCCTATAGGCCAAGTGGTCACACCGCAAATGCAAGGGTTGGATAAACAAGGCGAACTGGTGTCGGCCTGTACCTTAAACGGTGCCTGCGGCGATGCCTGCCCGGTGCGCATTCCACTGCCGAAATTAATTCGTGAATTACGCCATGAAGCCAATTCGACAGCGCCAGCCAGCGAGTTGGATATACCTGGCAAAGGCAGTCAGCGCCATTTAGGCGAAGCCTTAATTTGGAAGGGTTGGGCCTTGGCCCATCAATACGGGCCGCTGTATCGCAGTATTACCTGGGTATTAACACGCGGGCGAAAGTTACTACCACATCACTTAGGTGCTTGGACCGCGACGCGCACCCTGCCAGTTCCGGCGAAATACAGCCTGCATGATTTAGCACGCGGTGCGGGAATCGGTGAGCAACCTGCCAATCGCCGTTTAAACGAGGGTGAAGCATGAGTCAGGCACGCCAGAATATTCTCGCCCGTTTGCGCCATGGGCAAGCTCAACAGAGCGAGCCGCAAAACCTCGCGGCCCGGCGCAGACGTACAGTGTCGGTGGATGAATTTGTGAGCCATCTTAGTGCAGCGCAGGCAGACGTTATTCACTGCACAGAATCGGATTGGGCCACAAGGCTGCTGCAACGTTGGTCTGCAGACGCGGGTTTATTGGCCTGTGGTCGCAGCCAGGAAGGGTTGCAACTTTGCCAAGCGGCTGCGGATCAAGGCACGGCCGTGACCTTGTACGATGAGCGCATGAGCAAAGCCCGTGTGTTTGAGCAGCTGGACGCGGGCTTTAGTGTTGCCTGTGCTGGGTTAACCGCCACTGGCAGTTTGGTGGTGAGCACCGGGCCGAATGAGCCGCGTTTGCTGTCGTTGGCGCCGGCGCTGAGTATTGTATTGGTGCGCCGCTCGGCGTTACTGGCAGATTTCGCGGACTATGTTGAGCAGCGCGCTGAACAGCCGTTACCGAGTAATTTGTTGCTGATTTCTGGGCCGAGTAAAACCGCCGATATTCAACAGACGTTGGCGTACGGCGCACATGGGCCAAAACAATTGTGGGTATTATTGATCAACGACGATGTGGTGTCGGCATGAATATGATTTTGCAGGATCAATGTTTCAGCGCCTTTGTTGCTGACTTAGAGCAGCACATTGACCCCAAACGCATCATCTCCGATCCGCTGCGCACCCTGGCCTATGGCACCGACGCATCGTTTTATCGGCTGATTCCAAAAGCGGTGATCGACGTCGACAACGAACAGGAAGTCATCCTGATACTGACCCTGGCGCAGCGTCATCATGTGCATATTACCTTTCGCGCGGCGGGTACCAGCTTGTCTGGTCAGGCAGTGACCGACGGCGTGCTGCTGCGTCTTAGCCCTAAGTGGGATCATTATGAAGTCTTGAATGATGGCGCTCAGTTAACGCTGCAACCCGGCATCATAGGTGCCAAAGCCAACCGCATATTGGCGCCGTTTGCGCGCAAAATAGGCCCAGACCCTGCCTCGATTAATACCGCCAAAATCGGTGGTATTGTTGCCAACAATGCCTCTGGTATGTGCTGCGGCACTGCGCAAAACAGCTACCAAACCATTGCCAGTATGCGTTTGGTACTGGCCGATGGCACTGTGTTGGACACCTCAAATGAGCAGTCTCGGCGAGACTTTTGCCGCAGTCAGCCAGCACTCATCGCCAGTATTGAGGCGATGCGCGACGCTGTAATGGCCAATGATGCCTTGCGACAGCGTATTCAAAAGAAATTCAGTATTAAAAATACCACCGGCTATAGCCTCAATGCCCTGATCGATTTTCACGACCCCATCGATATTATTCAGCATCTGTTGGTGGGCTCTGAAGGGACTTTGGGCTTTGTCTCCGAAGTGACCTACAACACTGTCACCGAACATGCGCACAAAGCCTCGGCTTTGTTGTTGTTTGCGGATATCGAGCAAACCAGCCGCGCGGTAACCGCGCTCAGCGAAGCGCCGGTGGCCGCCGTTGAACTGATGGATCGAGCGGGCTTGCGTTGCGTCGAAGACAACCCGGCGATGCCAGCGTATTTAAAGCAGCTCAGCGATGATGCCGCGGCGCTGCTGGTGGAGGTGCGCGCCAACAGTGAAGCCGAGTTAGACGCACAGCTGCAACAAGTGCATACGGCATTGCTGCCTTTTGAGACGCTGCAAGAAAAAACCTTCACTACCGACCCTGCCACCTGCCAGCTGTATTGGAACATTCGCAAAGGGCTGTTTCCGGCGGTAGGAGCGGTGCGTGAAAATGGCACCACAGTGATTATTGAAGACGTGGCGTTTCCGGTGGAGAAGTTAGCGCCGGCGGTGCTGGAGTTGCAGAATTTGTTCAATAAATATCGCTATAACGAGGCGATTATTTTTGGCCATGCCCTGGCGGGCAATTTGCATTTTGTGTTCACCCAAAACTTCACCGACCCGGTAGAAGTTCAGCGCTACGCCGATTTTATGGACGATGTGTGTCTGCTGGTGGTGGGCCGATATGATGGCTCACTCAAAGCTGAGCATGGCACAGGGCGAAACATGGCGCCGTTCGTAGAAATGGAGTGGGGCAAAGCCGCCTACGATTTAATGTGGCAAATTAAGCGTGCGTTTGATCCCAACGGGGTGCTGAATCCGGATGTGATTTTAACCCACAATGCTCGCGCCCATATCGAGAACCTTAAGCCGATTCCCGAAGCCGCCCCCCTAATAGACCGCTGTATTGAATGTGGCTTTTGTGAGCCGGTGTGCCCATCTCGCCATCTGACGTTAACACCCAGACAACGCATTGTTGTTATGCGCGAGCTGCAGCGCCAGCAGCGCGAGGGCAAACAAGATAACTTCACCCAGCTATTGGACGACTACCAGTACATGGGGGTGGATACCTGTGCCGCCGATGGTTTGTGTAGCCAGGCATGTCCTGTGGGTATTAATACTGGTGATTTAAGTCGCCAACTGCGCTCGCAGCGCAATAAAAAATATCAACGCAGCGCCAACTGGGTGGCGGATCACTTTGCAGTGGTGGCAGCGGGCAGTCGCTCGGCCTTAAAACTGCTGGATATCACTCAACATACCCTCGGTCGCAGCAAACTGAGCGCACTGAGCAAAGCGGTTCACACCATCACAGCAAAGAAAATTCCGCTGTGGCACGACGCCATGCCCTCGGCGGCGCGAAAGCTAGCTACTGTGTCGGCGGCTGCAGCCATATCGTCAAGCAAGGCTGAGGTTGTGTATTTTCCCAGCTGTGCCAGTCGTACCATGGCGCCTGCCAATGAAGACAGTGAGCAGCGCTCACTGGTTGAGGTCACCCTGCAATTGGCGAAAAAGGCCGCCATAGAGCTGCAACTATTGCCACAGCTCGAGCAGTACTGCTGCGGCATGCCGTTGGAAAGCAAAGGCCACTTTGCCCAAGCCGATTGCATGCGCGCCCGTTTAAACCAGGCCTTGCTGGCGGCCAGTGATGACGGTCGCATTCCGGTGTTGATTGATACCAGCCCGTGCGTATTTCGCATGCAGCAACAGTTAGATGAGCGCATTCAACTGCTCGATCCTATCGCCTTTGCCAGTCAGCAACTATTGCCAAGGCTGGAGGTGCAGCGCAGCCCGGAGCCTCTGGCGGTACACGTTACCTGCTCGACCACCAAACTCGGCCAAGGCCAGGATCTCATTAACTTGGTCAAGGCGTTAAGTGAGCAGGTGGTGGTGCCTGAGGACATCAGCTGCTGTGGCTTTGCCGGTGACAAAGGCTTTGTTACGCCCGAGTTAAATGCCTCTGCATTGGCGCCTCTTAAGGCTCAGGTTCAGCACTGCCAACAGGGCGTATCGACCAGCAGAACCTGTGAAATTGGCCTGAGCCATCACAGCGGCATTCCTTATCGGGGTGTGTTTTATTTGCTGGATCAGCGCTCACGGGCCAAAGCCGTGCCCTGATTGGAACTGGAGACACCGACTTATATACTGGCTAAGGAATCTTTTAGGTGCCCGCTCCTCTGAAGTGCTCGGGCTGTGGCCAGCGTCACTGCCCGCTGGGCAATTTACACAATGGGCTCTGGAGCAGCAAAATCCATGAACCAACCTTTGTCGAGAATGCATATGACCAGTTTTACCCGTTTGCATAAAGAAACCACCGGTTTGATTCTGGTGGATGTGCAAGGCAAGCTAGCTGAGCAAATGCCGGAGTTCGACGGTTTAATACAAGCGCTCACACAACTAATAAAAGGCGCTCAGCTGCTGGGCTTGCCGATTATTACCATGGAGCAACTGCCAGAAAAGCTTGGCCCCACCCGTCACGAGCTGCGGCCATTGCTGAGCGATGCACCGCTCAGCAAATCAACCTTCAGCGGCATGGCAACGCCGACCATCGAGCAAGCGATTGAATCTGCACAACGTAACCAATGGCTGGTGGCCGGCATCGAGGCGCATGTGTGTGTCTATCAAACCGTGATGGATTTACTCGAAGAGCGCTATCAGGTGCACCTAGTGACCGACGCCATTCGCTCACGCAATGCCGATAATCGCCGTTTGGCTGTCGATAAAATGCTGACCATGGGCGCAGACGTCACTTCGGTTGAAATGGCGCTGTTTGAACTGCAGCAACAAGCGCAGGGTGAAGTATTTAAACAGCTCATTCAACTGATTAAATAGCGGTAGCATCTTTTTTGGCCAGCTCGGCATTAGAACTGGCCAGCTTTGCGTAATGGGCATTTTCTGCGCTGGTGGCGGCCAGTTTTGTGCTGGTGGCGGTGAGCGCTTTAGTGCTAATACTGCTCTGAAATCTCTCGCCAGCGGTGCTGGTTGTCTGCTTCAGCCAACGCGTCGTCTAACCACTTAATTAGCTCAGCCGACCATTCTGGCTGAGCGGATAAACCCAAATACAACGGTTTTTCGGGCAAACATCCGGCGACGGTAATGGCGCCCGGCATCATTTCTAGGCGCTTTAACGTGTGCTGAGTCACACGAACATCATCCAAATACAGGTCGATGCGCTCACGTTGCAACATGGCGATCAATCGTTCACTCGGCTCTGCGCCGGCAATGGCGTGCACGCTACCTGGCTTTGCGCCGGCAATGTAAGCGTCTATCTCCGGGCTGTAGCCGTAACCTTGCACCACTCCCAACACGCTGTGTTGCAGGGCTGCCATATCCGTGTAAGTCCAATCAGAGCCTGGGCGTTTAAAAAAGCAGTCCTGATAACTCATGGTTGGGCTGGCTGGCATCAGCACGCCGTCGGCTTCACCTGGTACCAAAGTTAGCAGGCCGTCGATATGACCGAAGCGAACTTCCTGCAGCGCACGCGACCAAGGGATGACCTGGATATCGAGTGTGATGTTGCGCTGTGCAAACAGCTCGCGCAGATAATCGCTGACAATGCCGCTGCCATCGCTGCAGCTATAGGGGCACCAATCGGCGGCGGCAAAGGTCATGGAAGAGGGGATGTGGGCATCGGCGCAGGCGCCGCCACTGCTAAGCAGCATCATTGCCACCATGGCGATATTCTTCAGCCGCATCGTGTCACGAACTCATGCTGGAGGAGGGCGCCGCTATGGCAGCATGAAAAGCTAGAGCTGTCAAAACAAGGTGTGGTTATTGTGCTCATCAATGACATGGCGCAATAACAGCCAGGGTGCTGTCGCGCGCTGGCTGTTCCGAGTAGGCTTAGCGGTGTCTTAGGCGTTGAATACCTGTTCGAACACGTCGTCGTAATGCTTAGCAAAATGCACCGTCATGCCATCACGAATGTGCTCTGGCAGTTCGTCGTAATCGCGGCGATTGGCTTCTGGCAAAATGACTTCCATGATTTTTGAGCGCCGCGCAGCGATGACTTTTTCACGAATGCCACCCACCGGCAGTACTTGCCCGGTCAGGGTAATTTCCCCAGTCATGGCCAGTGGTCGGTTGATGCGCTTACCAGTCATCAGCGAAATTAACGCCGTGGTCATGGTGACACCGGCGCTGGGGCCGTCTTTGGGCGTTGCACCTTCGGGCACGTGCAGATGCACCATGCGCTGATCGAAGAAATCACCCCCACCTGCGCCGTTGCGATAGCGCTGCGCATGTTGGCAGACAAAGCTGTAGGCCAAATCAGCGGACTCTTTCATTACATCGCCGAGCTTGCCGGTGAGTTTCAAGCCGCGACTGGCGCTGTGTACACTGGCGGCTTCCACTGGCAAGGTGGCGCCGCCCATGGCAGTCCAGGCCAGCCCGGTGACCACGCCGACACCGCGAATAATACGTTCCTGGCGAAACACCGGTTGGCCAAGAAACTCGTGCAGGTTTTTGCCGCTGACAGAAACTTTTTTCTCGCCGCCAATCAGTTTAACCACCGACTTTCTAGCGATTTGCTGCAGTTGTTTTTCCAAGTTTCGCACACCGGATTCACGAGCGTAGCCGTCGATGACTTTTCGCAAGGTGGCATCACTGATGCTGATTTGCGATTTTTTCAGCCCATTGCGCTCCAGAACGCGTGGCCATAAGTGCGTACGCGCAATGGCCAGCTTTTCTTCTGCGATGTAGCCTGACAGCCGAATGGTATCCATCCGATCCAGCAGCGGCCCAGGAATGCTGTCCAACTGGTTGGCGGTACAGATAAACAGCACTTTGGATAAGTCCAAACGCAGATCGAGGTAATGGTCGAGAAACTCTTTGTTTTGCTCAGGATCGAGCACTTCTAATAACGCCGACGCCGGGTCGCCCTGATAGGAGGTGCCCATTTTATCGATTTCATCCAGCATGATGACGGGATTGGCGACATCCACATCTTTTAACGCCTGTACCAGTTTACCCGGCATGGCGCCAACGTAGGTGCGGCGGTGACCTTTGATTTCCGCTTCATCCCGCATGCCACCGACACTGAAACGATAAAACTTGCGCCCCAAGGCTTCTGCAATGGAGCGGCCAATGGAGGTTTTTCCCACTCCGGGAGGTCCGGCCAGCAGCATAATGGAGCCGGAGATTTCCTGCTTAAAAGCACCAACGGCGAGAAATTCTAAAATACGCTCTTTAACATCATCCAAGCCAGCATGATGCGCATTCAGGGTCTCGCGCGCATGGTTTAGGTCGAACTGGTCGGCGGAGTAAGTACCCCAAGGAAGACTGGTTAGCCAGTCGAGGTAATTGCGGGTCACGCCAAATTCAGAGGAGCCAGTTTCCAGCATGGAGAACTTGCGCAACTCTTCATCGAAGCGCTTTTGCGCTGCCTCGGGCAAGGTTTTGCCGTCCAGACGCTGATGAAACTCATCGATGTCGGCGGTTTTATCGTCCTTGGATATGCCCAACTCTTTTTGAATGGTTTTCAGCTGCTCACGTAAGAAAAATTCACGCTGATGCTGGCTGATGTTTTGGTTGACGCTTTCGCTGATTTCCGCCTGCAGTTTGGCGACATCAATTTCTTTTTTAAGCAGCAACAGTACTTTTTCCATGCGCTTTTGCAGCGGGATAGTTTCCAGCACTTCTTGCAGAACTTTACCCTCAGCGGTGGTAATGGCGGCAGCAAAGTCGGTTAATGGTGAAGGGTCGTTCGGGCTAAAGCGATTGAGGTAGTGCTTTAACTCCTCGGAATAGAGCGGATTCAGCGCCACCAGCTCTTTGATCGAATTAATGATGGCCAGTGCATAGGCTTTGATTTCATCATCAAATTGGGTGTTGTGGCTGGGGTAATGTACGCGCGCTAAAAATGGCGGTTTGTTAGCGATCCATTCCAATAGCCGGAAGCGGCGAATGCCTTGGGCAATGAATTGAATTCGGCCATCTTCTGCTTGCACTTTGTGCACACGAGCAACACAACCAATGAGTGGCAGCGCATCCGCTGTGGGTACCTGCTGGCTGGATTTATCGTCCACAAACGCCAGGCCAATTAACTTGTGCTCAGTTTTACTGACGCGCTCTAACGTATCGGACCACAGCTTGGCATCGACAATAACCGGCTGCACTTGTGCCGGAAAGAATGGTCGGCCATTGACCGGCAGCACATGAATGCGGTCTGGCAATATTTCATTGGCCTGTACTAGGCCAGTAGCGGCCTCTTCGTCGCGACCAATAAACTCGTGGGATTTCTCAGACATACAAAGCCTCCTTATGAAAGGCTTAGTGGGGGTGGCCTGCGGGATTTCAACAACGGCCAGTGTAGAACAGGAAAAACTGACGATTTCTTTAGTCAGCCTAGACGGTATGATGTGGCAGCTTCATTCAACAGATCTATTGCGATTCACGAGGTAAGAAATGCACTCAGAACGACGCGCCTTGATGCTGGCGCTGGCCGCGGTATTGCTGTGGTCGACGGTGGCGACGGCGTTTAAATTGGCGCTGGCGGAGCTGTCGCCGCGCTGGCTGCTGGCGGTAGCGAGCTTGGCGTCATTGGCGTTTTTATCTGGCTATCTGCTGTATACGTCGCAACTGAAAACAGCGTTGCAAAATTTGCGCGAAACGCCGTGGTTTTATCTGCGCCAAGGGCTGATCAACCCATTGCTGTACTACCTGATTTTATTTCAGGCCTATGACTTACTGCCGGCGCAGCAGGCGCAGTCGATCAATTACACCTGGGCGCTGACCATGAGCTTGTTGGCGGTACCTTTATTGGGGCAAGCACTGTATGCCCGCGATATGGTGGCGCTGACCCTGGCATACCTCGGGGTGGTGGTGATAGCGACCAAGGGAGATCCGCTGGCGCTGCAGTTTGACAGCCCGCTGGGTGTGGCGTTGGCGCTGTTGAGTACCTTGTTGTGGGCTCTGTATTGGATCTGGAATACTGCTGGCAAACACGCGCCGCATGTTAGTTTGTGGTGTGGCTTTGCGCTGGCAACGCCGTTGATTTGGCTGGTGGCCTGGTTCTGGGATGGCTGGCCGGGTGCTACGTTGTTGAGCCAAGCAGGAGCGGCAGCGGTGTACGTTGGGCTGTTTGAAATGGGCGTGACCTTTTTACTCTGGCAAACGGCGATGTCGTCCACGCAGCGCACCGCGGCGATCAGTTCGTTGATATTTTTATCGCCGTTTTTATCGCTGATCTTTATCAGCCAGATTCTGGGTGAGCCAATTCACCCAGCCACCTTTATTGGCTTGGTGTTGATTATCAGTGGTTTGGTGATTCAAAAAATGCCTAAGCGGGGCTCGGGCTCACAAGCAGCGAGTAGCTAGACTGAGCAGGTTGGGAACCAAGTGTGCACCATAGCCCTCGAGAGAGGGCTATGGTTTTCAAGCGGCTAACAGGCTCTAGAAAAAGCCCAGCGGGCTGGTGCTGTAACTGACCAGCATGTTTTTGGTTTGCTGGTAATGATCGAGCGCTTTTTTGTGCGTTTCCCGGCCAATACCCGATTTTTTGTAACCACCAAATGCCGAGTGCGCAGGGTAGGCGTGATAGCAGTTGACCCACACACGCCCGGCCTGAATGGCACGACTGGCGCGATAGGCGCGGTTGGTGTCGCGCGTCCATACACCGGCACCTAAACCAAACTCAGTGTCGTTGGCGATGGCAATGGCTTCTTCTTCGTCGCGGAAAGTGGTCACGCCCACCACCGGGCCGAAAATTTCCTCTTGGAATACCTTCATATCATTGCTGCCTTTGAGCAAGGTCGGCTGCACGTAATAGCCGCCGCTAAAGTCACCGCCCAGCTCGGCAGCCGCGCCGCCAATAAGCACTTCTGCGCCTTCTTTTCGGCCGATGTCGAGGTACGACATGATGCGCTCATATTGCTCCTGAGACGCCTGTGCGCCGACTTGGGTATCGGTGTCCAGCGGGTTGCCACGGCTGATATTTTGCGCGCGTTGCACCACCATGGCGATAAAGTCGTCGTAGATGTCTTGCTGAATCAAGGCGCGTGACGGGCAGGTGCAGACTTCGCCTTGGTTGAAGAACGCCAATACCAAGCCTTCAACGCATTTGCTCAGATAATCGTCTTCATGGCTCATCACATCGCTGAAATAAATGTTGGGCGACTTACCGCCCAATTCCACCGTTGACGGGATCAGTTTATCGGCGGCGCAGCGCAGTATGTGCTGGCCCACCGGGGTAGAGCCGGTAAAGGCGATCTTAGCGATGCGATCGCTGGTCGCCAGCGCTTGGCCGGCTTCCTCACCCAGCCCGTTGACCACGTTGATCACGCCGGCTGGCACTAAGTCGGCAATGAGCTCCATAAACAGCAAAATAGAAGCCGGTGTTTGCTCAGCCGGTTTTAATACCGTGCAATTGCCTGCTGCCAGCGCCGGCGCCAGCTTCCAAGCCGCCATTAACAACGGGAAGTTCCAAGGAATGATTTGGCCCACCACGCCCAGCGGTTCGTGTACGTGGTACGCCACCGTGTGTTCATCAAGCTCGGCCATCGAGCCTTCTTGGGCACGGATGCAGCCAGCAAAGTAGCGGAAATGATCGGCGGCCAGGGGAATGTCGGCGGCTAGGGTTTCGCGCACGGCCTTACCGTTGTCCCAGGTTTCCGCCACGGCGAGCATTTCCAGATTTTGTTCAATGCGATCGGCAATTCTCAGCAGCACATTGGAGCGTTCAGTGACCGAGGTTTTCCCCCAAGCGGGTGCGGCGCTGTGGGCAGCGTCGAGGGCACGTTCAATGTCGGCGGCATCGGAGCGGGCTACCTGGCAAAACACCTGACCATTCACTGGGCTGATGTTGTCCATGTAACGACCGGCGATCGGTGCCACCCATTCGCCACCGATAAAGTTGTCGTAACGTTCGGCAAATTTCACCACAGCGCCGGCGCTGCCTGGATTGGCGTAAATCATTGGATACTTCCTCTTATTGTTGTGAGTACACTGCCGTTGGCATTAAGTCGCATTGCGATGCCAGGGCGGGTCGACTTTTAATGAGCGTTGCTGGCGGGCATTGCCGCGAGCAAGCTGTATTACTGTCGACGGGCATTACCACCCTAAGTGCTGCCGAGCAGTAACGCTTGTCTGCCAGTCCGCAACTGTGGACTCTCAATCCAATGGCCGAGATCGGTGGGAGGAAATATGCTCAATACGTCGCTCAGTCGGTTGCGCCAGCGCGGGCCGCAACAGCTGGTTGAAAACCGCACGGTGTTTTTTCGCCAGGACGTCGAGTTGTCGATTTACGACACCTATGCCGCCGCCTCAAACGTTGCTCTAGCAGCCGACGAAGTGCTGTATTGCGCCATGATTCAAGGGCGCAAAGAGATGCACGGCCCCCATGCTCGCCAGCGTTTTGTGCCGCATGAGTCCTATGTGCTGGCGCCGGGGCAGCAGGTGCTGATCGACTTTCCCGAAGCACGCATGGAGCAGCCAACGACGTGCTTGACGGTGTCCGTCGACAGCCAAAAAATCCATCAGTTGTGTGAACAGCTAGAACAGCAGTCTCCGCTGCCGCAGGATCTTGGCAGTTGGGACGAGGTGCGGCCTCAGACGTGGCACAGCCACCACTCGAGGGCGACACAAGCGCTATTGGAGCGCATTGCAGCGAGCTTTCTGCAAGCGGATGAGGACCAAGACTTAGTGCTCAGTTATGGCGTGGATGAATTGTTGTGCCGCTTGCTGCGCCAGCAAGGGCGCGAGTTTTTATTGGCGTGCGCGCAGCGCGATCCGGAGCAGAACTCGATGACGGCGGTATTGCACCATATGGAGCAGCATTTGGCTGAGCCGCTGGACATCGATCAGTTATGTCGTATCAGTTGCATGTCGCGCAGCAAGTTTTATCAGTCGTTTCGGCGTTTATTTCACTGCTCGCCCAACGAATACTTGCTGCAGCAACGCCTGGCGAGGGCCAAGCAGTTGCTGACACAAGGTCGGGCCGTGACCCGGGTAGCGTTTGATGTCGGCTTTCAAAGTGTGAGCCACTTTTCACGCCGTTTTCACCAATGCTTTGGTGTATCACCCAGCCGCTTTCGCCAGCAAGCTGTGGCTTAGTGCTCAGCGTTGCTCACGCTGTTCAAGCCGCATTAACAGCCACATTCGGTGCTGGCCCTGCGTTCTGCGCAGTGAGACCTGGGAACCGAGACCTGGGTACCGAGGCCTAGGTACTGGGCACTAGCCTTCACGGCCGCTTTTTCACCGACACAGCAGAGCAGTGGCCACCGGCACTGACTTAGCTGTTGCGGGTAATGCCGTTGTCCAAGGCGTAGCGAACCAAGCCAGCAGACGTTGAAATATTCAGCTTTTGCTTGATCTTCATGCGGTGGGCTTCGACCGTGCGCACAGAGATATCCAGTTCACGGGCGATTTCTTTATTGCCCATGCCCTCGGCCAGCAGCGCCAACACATCTTCTTCACGCGGGCTCAAAATGTCGTCATTTTGATTACTGCGCATGTTGCCGATGTCACTGAACAATACGTGTGACACGCTTTTGCTGAAGTAGGTGGCACCTTGATTAACGGTTTGTACTGCCAGCAGCAGTTCTTCCACTGATACGTCTTTCAGTACGTAACCGGCGGCACCGGCTTTGATCAGATTCAGCATGTATTCGCGATCGTCGTTCATGGTAACGATCAAAATACGGATGTCCGGGTGCTGGGCTTTAAACGCCTTACAGGCTTCGATGCCGTTCATAACAGGCATCGAAATATCCAGCATCACCACGTCCGGTTTGTGTTCAACCGCCGCGTCCAGCGCCTCCTGGCCGTTGCTTACCGCAGCCACGACATTGATGTCGCCTTCTGCTTCTAGGCTGACTTTGAGTCCTTCACGGACCATAGGATGATCGTCAGCGATAATGATATTGATGGGTTTGCTCATGGTGACCTTCACTTGTCTGATTCGCCCTCGATGGGCTCAGGGGGAACCGCGTGCTGCTTGAGTACGGGTTCAGGGTTTAAAAATAGTACGGCGATGATTTGTGTGCCTTTTTGCGCCCAGCTGCGCACGGTCAGCTTGCCGCCCAGCAGCTCCAGGCGTTCGCGCATGTTCATAATGCCAATGCCATCGGCGCCTTCATGCGGGGTAAAGCCACGGCCGTTGTCTTGCATTTCGACTTCGATGCGATTTGGGTAAGGGCGCACATCCAGCTGAAAACGGCTAGCATCGGCGTGCTTGCGCACATTGGTGATGCCTTCTTGGATCAGCCGGTAAACGGTCATTTCGATGGCGTCAGGCAGGCGCGTATCGGGCAGACGAATGTACCGTTTCACCTCGATGTCACCGCTGCTGGACAGATCATCGAGCAGGGCGTGCATGGCCGCTTCTAAGCCTAAATCGTCCAGCATCACTGGGCGCAGATTATGCGATACGCGGCGCACTTCCTGAATCGACTCGTTCAACATTTCGATACCGCGTTCCAGATGCTCTTTAGCACTGTCGCTGCCCCACTGTTTGACCGCTAGATTCAGACGCAATTTGGCGGACACCAGAATCTGGTTCACGCCGTCGTGCAGTTCGCGGGCGAACACTCGCCGCTGCACCACTTGAAACTCTACCGAGCGATGCGCCAGTTCCCGCAGGCGCTCATCCGCCTGTGACGTGGCGTGTACGTTAATCAGCACCACGATCACGATCACCAGCGCTAGGGTGATCGCCAACAGCAAGCTGGCAACCAAAAAGGTTTGGCTGATGTTGGCATCAACGCGCTGTTGCAGTTGTAGGATTTCGGATTCAATGTCGTCGATGTACAAGCCGGTGCCGAGCATCCAATTCAGCTCGGGAATCAGCACCACATAGGCGAGCTTGTTTTCAACGTGATTGACGGAGGGCTTGTGCCAGGAATAGCGGTAAAAACCACCGCCGTGATTGGCGATGGCGAGCAGATCCTGAATGACAGGCTGGCCGTTGCGGTCACGGTATTCCAGCATGTTGTTGCCAATCAGATTGTTCAGCGCTGGGTGGACTAAGTTCACGCCTTGCTGATCGTAGGCGAAGAAATAGCCATCCGGGCCAAACGTCATGCTTTCGATGATGCTTTTAACCTCATACTCCACACGCGACTGCTGCATGCCGCTATCCAGCTCTGCCAGGATGGGTTGGATCGACGTCATCGCCAGATTGACATAGTCCTCCAGCGCGCGACGTTTGTTCTCCATGACGGTTTCTTCAAAAATGGCTACTTGCCGATGCGACAGCTCCTGCGCCTGACGTTGAGTAATCCAAGTCAGGGTCAGGGTGATGGCGACCAACGGCAATATGGTCAGCAGCAATATTTTGGTTTTTAGCGTCAGATTCATCAGGTTCAACACAACAAAGCGGCCGCGAAAGTGCGGCCGAGGGTCAATCTACCAGTCCATAAAACTCGGGGAACAGCAGTATCGAAATCACCACCCCAACTTGCATCAGGATAAACGGCACCACGCCACGATAAATATCAACCGTTTGAATGCCCGGCGGGGCAACCCCTTTCAGGTAAAACAGGCTGAAACCAAAGGGCGGTGTCAGGAACGATGTCTGCAAGTTCATGGCAATGAGTATGGCGAACCACACCGGCGCAATGTCGAGTGCAATGGCCGCAGGTGCCAACATCGGCACAATGATAAAGCTGATTTCGACAAAGTCGATAAAGAAACCCAGAATCAAAATCGCCACCATCGACAGAATCAAAAAGCCCATGGCGCCGCCTGGCAGGTTAGACAGTACCTCTTCGACAATGTAATCGCCGCCGGTGTAGCTGAAGGCCATCGAGAACGCCGTTGCACCGAGCAAGATGGCAAACACCATGGCGGTAATCTTGACCGTTTCCTGCGCCGACTCGTACAGCATTTTCCAGCTGAACTGGCCATAGACTGCCGCCAATAGAATCGCACCAATACCGCCGAGTGCCGAGGATTCCGTCGGCGTGGCGATGCCTGCAAAAATAGAGCCCAGCACGACCAGGATCAGGCCCAGCGGTGGAATGATGGCCTTTAAGGCGCGCAAGTAATGTTCGCGGCGGTGCTCAATGTCCTCATCGGCTGGCATGGCCGGCGCTGCTTCAGGTTTGAAAAAGCTGTAGGCCAGAATGTAGATGACATAAATGCCGATCAGAACAAAACCTGGGCCAACGGCCGCTTGGAATAAATCACCCACAGGGATGCCCAGTACGTCGCCCAAAATAATCAAAATGATCGACGGTGGAATGATTTGCCCCAAAGTACCGGACGCGCAAATGGTGCCGCAGGCAAGGGATTTGTCGTAGTTGTACTTCAGCATCACTGGCAGCGAGATCAAACCCATCGCCACCACCGAAGCGCCGACTACGCCGGTAGAGGCGGCCAGTAATGCACCAACCAGCACGGTTGAAATGGCCAAGCCACCGCGTACGCCGCCGAACAATTTGCCCATCGACTCCAGCAGCTGTTCAGCCAAACGGGTTTTTTGCAGCACGATGCCCATAAAAATAAACAGTGGCACGGCCATCAATACGACATTTTCCATGATGCTTTGCACGCGAAACGGCATAAACGCAAACATGCTGGGGCCTTCGGCAATCAGGCCAAAAATCAGAGCGATGCCGCCAAAGGTAAAGGCGACCGGGAAGCCTGCCAGCAGCGCCAGCAGGGCAACAAAAAACATCACAATACCGATCATAGCGACGACTCGTGGTTATTATGTGAATCGGTGTCTTGCGGGTTTTGCAAATGCAAGATGCTCGAAATAATCAGGCCAAGGCCTGCGACGGCGGTGGCAAAAAAGGCAAATGGAATCACCGCTTTGATAATCCAACGATAGGGTAAGCCGCCGGGGTCGCCTGAGGTTTCGCCCAGTTCAAACGCTTCGTAAGCAAAGCCAACGCCGTAGTAACCCACCAATAAGCAAAAGGGCAACAGCAGCACCAAGCCGCCAACAATGTCGATCAGTGCTTGTTTGCGCACGGATAAGCGCTCGTAAATTAAATCAACCCGTACATGGCCGCCGGCGCGCAGTGTGTAGGGCACACCCAGCATGAACATGGCAGCAAATAAGTGCCATTCCATTTCCTGCGAGCCGATCCACACCGCATTAAAGGCGTAGCGTGCCACCACGTTGATAAAGACGTTGACCAGCATTAACAGAAATAAAACGGACGATATGGCGCCCAATACATCGGAAAAGCGGTTAATGGCGGTTTCTGCTTGCTTCAGCATGACAATCTCCACGTCGACGGCGCCCGCAATACTGATGGCGGGCGCCGAGTTGGGGCATTACTGGGCAATGCTGTTCAAGTAGGCTTTGTCGGAAATGTCTGTCCAGCGGCGAACGGTTTTCAGGTAGTTCGCCTGTGATTCCAGAATTTCTTTAGCCAGTGGGTCTTCTTTGGCTTTTTCGGTCAGCAGCTCATCGTTGGCGGTGCGCAGAGCGGCCATCACGTCCTCAGGGAAGGAGCGGATTTTCACGTTAGGGTAATCTTTTTCAATGATTTCAAGATTTTTCGCTGACTCGTGATACGAGTGAATGTACATATCATAAGCCGCGGTACGCATGGCGACGCGCAAGATTTCTTGCAGGTCGGCTGGCAGACGATCCCAGGCGCGTTTATTGATCATAAACTGCAGTTCAGTCGCTGGCTCGTGCCAACCGGTGTAGTAATAAGGGGCAATTTTATGGAAGCCCATGCGCAAATCGAGTGACGGACCCACCCACTCCAGCGCGTCGATGGTGCGACGCTCCAATGCGGTGTACAGCTCACCGGCAGGAATGTTGGTGGGGCTGGCGCCCAGTTTCGCCAGTACTTCGCCAGCAAAACCAGGAATGCGCATTTTCAGACCTTTCAGGTCTTCCAGTGAGGTAATTTCTTTTTGGAACCAGCCGCCCATTTGGTTGCCGGTGTTACCGCCAGGAAAGCTCAGCAGGTTGTATTTGCTGTACACCTTTTCCATCAGCTCCATGCCGCCGCCGTGATAGAACCAGGCGTATTGCTCCGGAGCTGTCATGCCAAACGGCATGGTGGTGAAGTACAAGGTCGCAGGGACTTTGCCTTTCCAGTAGTAAGAAGCGGAGTGGCCCATGTCATACTGACCAGCGCGCACCATGTCGAACACACCCAGCGGTGCTTTGTGTTTGTTTTTGGAATCAATGGTTATCTTTAACCGGCCATTGGACATCTTCTCTGCCATGGCGGCCATGTTGCGCGGGGCATCGCCAAATACCGGGAAGTTGGTTGGCCAGGTTTCAGCCATTTTCAGGCGGTACACTTTTTCTGCTTGCGCCGGGGCCGCGATGGCCAGCGCACAAGCGGCAGCGGCCGCCCAGCGCGTCAATTTGCTCAGACTCATCATATTATCGTTATCCTTCTGTGTGGTAGAAGACCACCCGTCAGCCGACGACCGCGGGCAAGGTGACTGCAGTGTGCAATGAGGCCGCTGACCATCCTATTCGCAGGACTGCGGGTTCGTTGTGGATTTTGCCTAGTGTGTATTCGTATGGGCTCTGGTCAATGGTAGGCATTAATGGCTAGAGGGAAGGTCGAGGTGGCTACTGCAAAGCTGATGAATGCTGACGTAGTACAAATGGTCTGACCAATTAACCACTGGCTTAGACTTTGGTCTGCCTGCCATCTGTGTCGGGTTGCGGTCGTTCCCGACCGCGCCGATTTAGGCTGAATTGAAGCTGGTGCCTAGTGATTAACAAACCAGTACTTTTCCCAGAACAGCAGCACTTTTTCTGGGTATTTGGTGCGTCCAAGACTGCCGTTATAGCGCGCCAGAGCGCGTATCCAGTCGCCTTTTTCTTTGTCGAGATAGTGTTTAAGAATGGTGCAGCCATAGCGCAGGTTGGTGCGGGTGACCATCAGGTTGTCGTCCGGGCGGCCAATCTCGTTTTTCCAAAACGGCATGATTTGCATATAACCCTGTGCGCCGACTACGGAAATGGCGAAACGTTGGAAAGCACTTTCGACGTGCACCACTGACAGCACCAATTCGGGTGACAGGCCCGCGCGTGTTGCCTCCTGATGCAAGATGCGCAAAAACTCTAGCCGTTTTTTGTCGTCCGGCATGTAGCGTTTCAGACGACTGGAAATGTCCACCAGCCAGACCTCGGCTTCAAAGCGATCGGCAAAAGTATCAATGCTGGCCGCAGCTTCGCTGAGTGACTGTCGCAGTTCAGGGTCAATGGCCGGCGCGGCGTTGGCCAGACCCTGCTGCGGTGCGATCAGCAGGGTGCAGAGCGCGGCGCTGGTTAGCCAGCGCCGGATGGCCGTCATTAGCATGCGATGGTCTGGCGCAAGTGATCAACGATGGCATCGACAGCAATGTCTTGGGCGTCACCGCCGCGACGTTGCTTGTACTCTACTTGACCGGCTTCCAGTCCACGGTCACTGATAACAATGCGATGTGGAATGCCCATCAGCTCCATGTCGGCGAATTTCACGCCTGGGCTGGTCTTCTTATCACGATCATCCACATAGACGTCGAAACCGGCTTGCTGCAGGTCTTGATACAGCTGCTCCGTGGCTTGCTGCACGGCTTCGCTGCGGTGCAGGTTCATTGGCACAATGCCGACGTGGAATGGGGCAATGGCGTCGGGCCAGATAATGCCGTTGTCGTCGTGGTTTTGCTCAATGGCAGCAGCGACCACGCGGCTGACGCCAATGCCGTAGCAGCCCATCATCAGGGTTTGCGCTTTGCCGTTTTCGTCCAGTACCTTGGCGTTCATCGCCTCTGAGTACTTGCGGCCGAGCTGGAAGATGTGTCCGACCTCGATGCCACGCTTGATCTCCAACGTGCCTTGGCCGCAAGGGCTAGGGTCGCCGGCTTCGACATTGCGCAGATCGACCACCTCGGGCAGTTCGGCATCGCGTTGCCAGTTAAAGCCAGCGTGATGCTGGCCTGCGTGGTTGGCACCGCAGAAAAAGTCGGCCATGTGCGCGGCGCTGCGATCAACGTAGCAACGTGCAGATAAGTTGCGCGGGCCGGTGGAGCCGGGTACGCCACCAATGCCTTGCACGTCTTCTTCGCTGGCAAACTGCAGCGGTGACAAAACGCCCGGCAGTTTTTCCGCTTTGATTTCGTTCAAGCTGTGATCGCCACGCAGGAACAGCACAACCGGTTCGCCGGCTTCACCGTCTTCGGCATCCTCCGCTTCGCTTTCACCGCGCACCACAATCGCTTTCAGTACCTGCTCCAAGCCGACATTTAGCTGCTTGGCAACGTCTTCAACTGAGGTCGCATCGCCAGTGTCGACCACGCTGAGTTCTTGGCTGGCGGCAGGGCGTTCACCGGCGGGTGCCAAGGCTTCGGCCAGCTCAACGTTGGCGGCGTAGTCACTGGCGTTGGAGAAAGCGATGTCGTCTTCGCCAGATTCTGCCAGCACATGAAACTCGTGTGAGTGAGCACCGCCGATAGAGCCGGTATCGGCCAACACGGGGCGGAAATCCAGGCCCAAGCGCTCAAAGATGCGCGTATAGGCTTGGTGCATACGATCGTACGTTTGCTGCAGGCTGTCGGCCGTCAGGTGGAAGGAGTAAGCGTCCTTCATGATAAATTCGCGCGAGCGCATCACGCCAAAGCGCGGGCGAGTTTCGTCGCGGAATTTGGTTTGAATCTGATATAGATTGATCGGCAGCTGTTTGTAACTGCTGAGCTGGTTGCGGGCCAGGTCGGTGATCACCTCTTCGTGCGTTGGGCCAACGCAAAAATCACGCTGGTGGCGATCTTTCAGGCGCAACAACTCGCCGCCGTATTGAAACCAGCGACCGCTTTCATGCCACAGTTCTGCTGGCTGCACCGCCGGCATCAACACTTCCTGAGCACCAGCGCGGTCCATCTCTTCGCGCACAATGGCCTCTACTTTGCGCAGACTGCGCAGGCCGAGCGGCATCCAGGTGTACAGTCCGGCGGCCAGTTTGCGGATCATGCCTGATCGCAACATTAATTGATGGCTGACAACCACGGCATCAGCAGGGGTTTCTTTTTCGGTGGCTAGGAGAAATTCGGTGGCTCGCATGGAAACGCAGGATTCCTGTCAAATCAGTAAACGGCAGGCAGTGTATCGCTTGGCGACGGTAGCGGCAATGCAGGCGCGGACGGACGTTGTGTTGCGTTGTTGAGCCGCTATAAGATAGTGTGCTGCAGGCCACATTTTATGGCGCCATTTATCAGCATTGGAGGTTGCGGTGACACAACCGGTTTCAGAGCCAGCTTTACCTGTATCAGAGGCCTGTTTGCGCAACCAGGCACCCATCGCCGATGTGTTGGCCGCTGAGCTGCCAGAGCAAGCCGTGGTGCTGGAAATCGGCAGTGGCACTGGCCAACATGCCGCCTACATCACGTCCAAATTGCCGGGCATAAAGTGGCAGCCCTCTGAGCTTGCTGGTCACTTAGAAGGCATCAATGCCTGGCGCTTGCGCAGTCAAAATGCCAACTTCATGCCGCCGCTGATTCTGGATGTGGCGCAGGATTTATGGCCGGTCAAACAGGTCGATGCGGTGTTCAGCGCCAACGTGGTGCATTTTGTTGGCTGGCCGCAGGTACGCAGTATGATGACCGGCATTGGCCGGGTCTTGCGGCGTGCCGGTTTGGCATTTTTGTATGGGCCATTTAATTACGCTGGTCAATACACCAGTGAGGGCAATCAGCGCTTGGACGAATGGCTGCGCCAGCGTGACCCGGAGTCCGGAATTAAAGACTTTGAGCAGGTCATCTTAGCGGCGCGTAAAGAAAAGCTGCGCTTGTTAAAGGACATTGCCATGCCGGCGAATAATCGTATGTTGGTGCTGCAAAAGTACTGACCTTAGTTGGTGTTAAGGCCTTACCTGTCTATCTGGCCAAGGCAAGGTGGTTAATAGCTTGGCGGCTATATTGGGGGTAAGCTCATAGCCGCTTTTGCCTTATGGAAGATAAACAGTCACCGTGTGCTCAGGATACTGATCTCGCGCTTCCTAGCTTGATTCATCGAAGTTTAGCGACTTACAACCCGGAGTTGCCTCTGTTGGTGCTGGCGTTTGGCCAACAGGCGATGCCACCAAGCTTGCATCAACAGCTGCGAGCAGCGGGGTTTAGCGTTAAGGTGGTTGAATCGATATCCCATCTGCTTGTGCACAAAGATAACAACGCTTGTGCATTGCTACTCAATCTCGATGGCATGAGCGAAAAACAACGCCAGCGCTTGCAACGGTTGGCGAGCCAGGATGCTCAACTGCCTGTGATTGCCTTTAGCGCCGATAATCAATTGCCAGAGCGATTGGCGGCTATTCGCATGGGAGCGGTAGCATTTCATCCTATGCCTATTCGCGGCGCGCAGGTATTGCATGAGCTGAAAGTGTTGACCGAACGTTATGAGGCTGACCCGTACAATATTCTTATTATTGAAGATCAGGTTTCTGTTGCCAGCTTCTATGCTTCGACTCTGGAACAAGCAGGCTTTCAGGCAAACATTATTTCCGACCCGATGGCGGATCTAATGACCTATTTGAACAACAATACCCCGGATTTGATTTTACTGGATTTGTACCTTCCAAGTGTCACCGGACAGGAGTTAGCTGGGATC
Organism: Bacterioplanes sanyensis; assembly: GCF_002237535.1. Taxonomy (GTDB): domain Bacteria; phylum Pseudomonadota; class Gammaproteobacteria; order Pseudomonadales; family Oceanobacteraceae; genus Bacterioplanes; species Bacterioplanes sanyensis_A. The sequence goes on along the minus strand of NZ_CP022530.1, from coordinate 3,297,852 downwards.
ATTCGCCAGCAAGAAAGTCTGATCAGTGTGCCGATTGTTTTTCTATCAAGTGAAATGAGTCCGCAAAAACAAATGCAAGCCATGTGTACCGGTGGCGATGCATTTTTGGCTAAGCCAGTGCAACCAGAAGATTTGTTGGTCGCGGTTGAATCTCGTGTACGCAGGGGTAGGGCTGTACGAAATCTGGTAACGACTGACCCGCTGACAGGGGTTTTTAATCGCCGTGAGGTGCTTCGTCGGTTAGCAGAGGAACTCAAGCGTGGTCAGCGTTTTGGCAGTGAACTGTGCATTGCCATGGTGGATTTGGACCATTTTAAGAAAATAAATGATGTATTTGGCCATGCCGCCGGAGATCAGGTGATTCGCCACTGTGCCATGATGTTGAGTCAGCAGTTGCAGGACAGCGATCTTGTGGGTCGTTTAGGCGGAGAAGAGTTTCTGGTGTTATTGCCAGAAACGCCGCTTGAAGCTGCTTGTGCTGCTCTGCATCAAGCAGCGCGCGGTATTGCTCAGCAACCGCCTTTGCCGACAATTAGTTATACCTTTTCTGTTGGTGTGGCTTGCAACCACCCAGGTGATAAGCCGCAAGATATATTAAATCGAGCAGATGAGCTTATGTATCAAGCAAAGCATGGCGGCCGAAACGCTATCGTGAGTGAAGCTAAGGGCGCTGGCGATTAACATCGCAAGGCAGGTATTTATTCACGCTGGCTTTTTATTCTATGGCCGTTTGTTTCAAGGTTGCTTTTTATGCGGCTGCCACCGCATACCTATTACGCTATTTATTAAGCAAAAGCTAAGGCATGCGGGCAGCTGCGATTTTTTTTCTCCGTTGCTATAAACTACACAAGCTCGGGTCCATGGCATCAATCCAGGCTTTTACTAGCGCGGTTCCCTCTTGATGAATCACATTGCGGCCAATGGGCGGCATGGCATCGCCGGGCTCTTGCGTGTGCATGCGTTGATACAACAGCGAGTTGTCGGCATCGCCTGGAATAATAATGATCGACGACTCTCCTGCACCGGATACGGCCACCGCGCAAGCACCGTGATACTGCTCATTCCCCAGCCAAGGGATGTTCCAATCGACTCGGAAGGCGGTATTGCTGGCTTGGCCTTCTTTGCGGTGGCAATGGCCGCAGTTGATATCCAGCCAGGCCTTGCTGGTGTCTTGCAGTAGCTGAGCCGACGCGGTGATGTCTGCCAGTGCGGTGCTGTCGGAAAACTCGGGTGTGCTGTCGATATCGGTATTGCTAGCTGGTAAACCTTCCAACAATCCCTCAGCTAGCCATTTTTGCAGCTGATTTTCCGGCCCTTGGCCATAGTCATAATCTGAGTTTAGATAACGTGCTTTGGGGCCAATAGGGCGGAAAAATGCTGGCGTCGGGTCAACGCCATCGACAGCATCGTCGTCACCGTTGGGGTTGAACTGATGGCAGGTGGTGCAAGAGTTTTGGTTGGGTACGGCGTAGGTGAAGTTAAAGCTCTCATTTAAGTGCTTGAGATCATCGATGACCAGGTTTTCTCCGGTGAGATCCCACTGAGCTTCTGTACCTTGCTCATTCCACACATAGGGCCGTGCGATCCAGCCGCCTTCACGTTTAATCAATAAACGTGTTTCCAATAAACGCTCATGGTCAATGCCACGTTGGCTGGTGTCGGCTGGCATGGTGAAGGTTTTGGTAATCACGGTGCCCACGGGAAAATCAAAGGTTTCGCTGGCGTGATACTGAGCTTTTTTATCCGGCGGGATAAAAACAAATCGATATTTGCTGGCGTAGTCGGTAAACAAGGGTACCGATAAATCATAGGCCAGGCCGCGAGCGCTGGGGTTTTGGGTGGGGTCGCAAGGGTTAGAAAATAACTGATAATCCGCCAAGTTCTGTGCGTCGGCGGCAATGACTTTGTCCCATTGCACACTCTTAGCAGAACTTTGGCACTGACCAGTGACGGGCGTGGTCGGGGTTGTTGGCGTTGTTGGTGTAGTCGGCTGACCAGCGTCGCCCGAAGAACCACCGGATGAGCCGCCGCAGGCACTGAGCATGGCGGCGCTGGCGATGCAAATTAAGTAGGTTTTCACAATACGTCTCCACTGACAGAGTGAATGTTTGGCAAGCCCCGCTCAGCGGGGCGTTCGGGCTACAGCGCGCAAGAACTGCTGTCGCTGTCGTCAGTGGTGCAGCCGTAACTTTGTTGATCAAAAGTCACAGTGACAGGGGTCCCGTCAAACGGCGTGGCGGGGCAACCCATAACGCCATTCGGGTCACTCATCACACGGCCGACCATAGTGGTGTCCATGCCGTATTGCTGGATCTTCGCTTGTGGACTGCCGCTGTCATCGAAGGTATGCGCGCCGGGCGTGGTCTCGAATACCGACGCTGCAAACAGCGTTTGGTCATCGATGCCGTTGTTTTGCTGGCACACGCCATCGCCGTTGTAAGTAGTGAACAACGCCATGTTGATTTGGCGGCCATCACTTTCCAGGCCATTGGCGTCCAGCGCTGCTGCCACTTGGTTAATGCCGCCGGTGACGGCTTGCAAGATGGTTTCACCAGCACCGCCGGGGTTGGGGGTGTTGGTCAGCAGCTCACCAATACCGTCGTAGAGAATGTGCGGCACGGTGGTTTGGCCCGCAGTGATATCTGGGTAGAACGCGTGGAACAGCTGATAACCTTTAACGATGTCTTCAATCAAGGAGCCTTGTGGGTTGTCGATGCCTGCAGCCACGCTGATGGCATTGTCGCGAATATGAATATTGCGCACCAATGGGCTCCAACCGTCGAGCAGAGCATTGGCGTAGGGGTGAATGTCGCCATAGCTGTTCACCGCAGGCGTTGCATCATTGCCATCTAAACCACCGACGTCGGCATTGGGTGCACTAGCGACCTGATCATCCGGTAACAGGTAGGAGGTCAGAGCAATGGCAGTGGTCTGATGATCTTTGATGACGTTGTTATAAATCTCCACATCGGAAGTCGACAGAATGATCACACCGGTACCTGGCGGGACGATATGCACGCCACCGGCAAAGTCGCCCACATTGGCGAAATTGGGGGCGTTGTTGGCCTCGATGTGGTTATCGAACACACGCACACCAGAGCCGTATTTGCCGTTGCCGATGGGCAAATCAAAAACCAGCACGCCACCTGTGTTGCCCACGGCACGGTTGCCATACACGTCGGCCAGAGTTGAGTTTTCGATCTCGATACCGGCGACGTTCTTCTCGGCAACATTATTGCGCACTACGATTTTGTCCGATTGGCCGACGTAAATGCCGGCGTCGGCAGAGCCTTTCACGTAGCTGTCTTCAATCAGCACGTTGCTGGTTTCCACCGGGTAAAGACCATAGGCGCCGTTCGTGGATTGGTAATCGGTTTCCCACACGGCCGCCACACGGCGCATGATAACGCCGTTGGATTTGGTGACTTTGAGAGCGTTATTGTTGGACTCATACACGCCAAAGTCTTCGAAGATCAGATGGTCGGTATTGTTGAATAAAAAGCCATCAGCACTGGCGCCGCTGACGTCAATGATGGTTTTGTCCATGCCTGCGCCACGAAAGGTCAAATGGCTGACCACGGTGTTGTCGACCAAACCATTGAACTCGATGGTGCTGGTGAAGTTGTAACGCCCTTGCGGCAGCACAAAGGTGTCGCCGGATTGTGCGGTGGCCAGCGCCGCAATCAGATCGTCCTGCACCTTGCTGTCGGTTAAATCATCGGCGCTACCGATGCAGACAACGCGCTGTCCGCTGGTGTCGCTGGCGCTGCAGTTAAACGCTTTGTTGAGCTCAGCAGTGACGGCGTCATTGTCATCGTCGTCATCACTGCCACAGCCAGACATGGCCAAGGAGGCGGCGGCAATGACCAACGCCAGCGAGCGCTTGGATAAGACCCGGCTATGAAATGACGCGTTTGAGGAAGAATTTCTGGCTAACCAGTTACGTTGCAAAGTGGGCTTCATGAGTTACCTGCCTGATGCGTTGTCCGTTGACGGCGTTCCGTGCCGGAATTGTTATTGTCATAGCCGCTACAGGTTGGCTGGCATGCTCAGCCTGTCATGGGCGAGGCGCTGTGATTGCGCACAGCACTAGGCCCTGTTTCTGCAGCGGTTTGTTGGTCATCCTGACCGCTGACTATCAAACGGCATCCATCACAGACGGTAAAAATAATTCACTTGGTAATACTTGGCGGATGCTGTGCAAAGTCTGCAATGTCCAGTGATGATGCGACCTGCAGGCGAGTGTCATCAGGGTGTGCAATGTTTGCATTGGAGGAATTGCTGTGCCCTTGCTCGCGAAACAAGGTGGGTGTGGTGTCGTGGCAGCGCCGAAACGCGCGGTTGAATGAGCTCATGCTGCGATAGCCAACATCCAGAGCAATGTTGGAGATCGGTGTGTCGGGTTCTTGCCGTAACCTGACGGCGGCTTCGCCGATGCGCAACGAGTTGAGGTACTCATTAAAGTTATTGAAGTTAAGGTGTTGATTGATCACCGCACGCAAACGGTATTCAGGCATGCGCAGTTGTTTGGCCAGGTGACTTAAGGTTAAGCCTTCTTGGCGGTAAAAGCCGCTGCTCATGCAGTGTTGCAACTTCAGCAGGTCGTCGCTTTGTGCACTGGGCTCGGGTTCTGACATCAGATGTTCGCCAGCGACAGCATTGCTGGGGTTGCCATTGTTGGCGACGTTGCCAGCGTTAGATGCCTGCCCGGGCCGCCACAGCTCCTTTCGCCCCTGTAGCAAACACCAGCTGATGACCAGAATGGAGGCAATGATGGCCATCTGTCGCGACTCTGGCCCTGCCAAGCGCAAATTGAAAGAGACAATCGACCAGCCCACCGCCAACCCCGTTGCCAGCATGACACCCACTCGCAGCCGCCGCCGGGCTTCCATCAAATCGCCATGCCAGTGGCTGATCACTTCCCACAAGCCGAGCAAAATAAGCAAGTACTCTAATATTTGCGGAATCTGTTTGAGCACACCGTGCCAAGCCAGCGGCTGGCCGAGCAGTAAATGCAGCAGCGGCCCGGCGACGCTGTACACCGCCATCACCCAGTGAATGCGCCGGTCTTCGTCGGTGTCGACAAAGGCATAGCGGCAGGCAATCCAGAAGCAGGCGGGCGCTGCGCTTTGAACCAAGTACGACCACTGGTGCAACGCTGGTGGCAAGGCGTTGTGAAACATGTGCAACGCTGCGATCAGCATCAGTGCGGCAAAAGCCCTGGCGGAGGCGGCGCCGGCAAAATCTCGGCTAAGCACCAGAAACAGTGGGGCAATCAGGCCGGTGCCAAACGCGGCCAGCAACAGTTCGGTTTGACTGGGCATGGGGGTGACTCGGGTTGTTATTATGCGACTTATAGTTAGTGAGCAGTTTGGTAATGGCAAGGTCTCTGGCGGCCAGAGCTGACAATGTTAGTGAGCCTCTGCCTCATTCCGGGCCTTTGATGTGTAGGGCAGCAAATGAGGCAGGTAGTGGGCGATCGCCGCCAGTAGGCACTCTGGCTGATTTCTGGGACAATGAGCGTCCTTCATACTGTTGATTAGCTTTATTCATGAACACAGCTGCACCGCATCTTAACTCCTATTACCCCTACTGGGCCGAATGTTTCGGCACGGCGCCTTTTTTGCCCATGACACGGGCAGAAATGGATCAGCTTGGCTGGGACAGTTGCGACGTAATTTTGGTCACTGGCGACGCCTATGTTGATCACCCCAGTTTTGGTATGGCGGTTATGGGACGGGTGCTGGAAGCACAAGGGTTCCGAGTGGGTATCATTGCCCAGCCCGATTGGAATGATCCCAGTGCTTTTACCGAGCTGGGTAAGCCCAATCTGTATTTTGGTGTCACCGCTGGCAACATGGATTCGCTGATCAACAAATACACAGCCGATTTGAAAGTGCGTAATGACGACGCCTATACGCCTCATGGCGAACCGGGTAAGCGCCCGGAAAGGGCCGTGATCGTTTACAGCCAGAAGTGTCGCCAGGCCTATAAAGATGTGCCAGTGGTGATTGGTGGCATCGAGGCCAGTTTGCGTCGGATCGCGCAGTACGATTACTGGAGTGACCAAGTTCGTCGCTCGGTACTGATAGACTCTGGTGCGGATATCTTGCTGTACGGCAATGCTGAGCGCGCCATTGTTGAGTTGACCCACGCCTTTTCGCAGGGGCGTGGAGTGAATGATCTGACTGACTTGCGCGGCACCACGATTGTTCGAACCGCCACGCCAACGGGGTGGACCGAAATTGATTCCACCCGGATTGACTGGCCGGGGCAAATTGATGCCATTCCCAACCCGTACGAAATGAAGGAAACCGACGGCAGCAGCTGCGAGCAAAAGAAAGAAGCCGACAGTCAGCAAGCCGATGACGTCATGCCGGTGAAGATCGTGCCCATGCCATTGCAGCGCAAAGTGGACCATGATCCGGAAAAGACTGTGGTGCGATTGCCATCGTTCGAAAAAGTCCGCAACGACAGCGCCTTGTATGCCCATGCCTCGCGTGTCTTGCATCAAGAGTCGAACCCCTACAACGCGCGGCCTTTGATTCAACGTCACGGTCAGCAAGAGATCTGGGTAAATCCGCCGCCGATTCCGCTGGAAACGGATGAAATGGACAGCGTCTTCGGCCTGCCTTATCAGCGTGTGCCGCACCCAAGCTATGGTGATGCGCGCATTCCTGCCTACGAAATGATTCGTTTCTCGGTCAACATCATGCGCGGCTGTTTTGGCGGCTGCACCTTCTGCTCGATTACCGAGCACGAAGGCAGAATCATTCAAAGCCGATCGCAAGAGTCAGTGATCAACGAGATTGAAGAAATTCGAGATAAGGTACCGGGTTTTACCGGCACCATTTCCGATCTCGGAGGGCCGACGGCCAACATGTATCACTTGAAATGTAAAAGTGAAACCATTTTAAAAAGCTGTCGTCGCTTATCGTGTGTCTACCCTGGTATTTGCAAAAATCTGGAGACCAGTCATAAAGCCACCACTGAGTTGTATCGCGCCGCGCGCGCGCTGCCGGGCATTAAACGCATTGCCATTGCATCGGGTCTGCGCTACGACCTGGCGGTAAAAGACCCGGAGTATGTACGCGAATTGGTGACTCATCACGTCGGCGGGTATCTAAAAATTGCGCCCGAGCATACCGAGCAAAATGTGCTCAGTAAAATGATGAAACCGGGCATGGGCACTTACGATGCGTTTAAGAAAATGTTCGACAAATACTCGCGCGAGGCGGGCAAAGAACAGTATCTGATTCCGTATTTTATCGCCGCACACCCGGGCACTGAAAATAAAGACATGATGAATTTGGCGCTGTGGTTAAAGCGCAATAAATTCCGTGTTGATCAGGTGCAAACCTTTTACCCATCGCCGATGGCCTTGGCCACGGCCATGTATCACTCTGAGCGCAACCCGCTGCAGCGGATGAGTTATAAGACTAAAAAAATCGCCATTCCTCGTGATATTCAAGAACGTCGATTGCAAAAGGCGTTCTTGCGCTATCACGACGAAAAGAACTGGCCGATGCTGCGCTCAGAGCTTAAAAAAATGGGCCGCAGTGATTTGATTGGCAGCGGGCCGCAGGCATTGATTCCTGCTGAAGATGCCCCGGCGACTCGCCAAAGACGCCCAGGCTTTAAACCAGGCCAGGGCTCTAAAATGGCGCGCGGCCCGAAAAAACGTCGCTGATTCAATCAGTGGCTGAGGGCTCAGTTGTGAATGAGGCATCCATAATCAGGGTGCCTTTTTGTTGTTGATGCTTGTGGCTGTACATTTCGCGATCGGCCTGAGCGAGTAGGTCATTAATGGTGTGTTGGTCGACCAACGCCTGACCTATGCTGATCGATGGAACGATAATGTGCTGCTGCCAGCGCAGCGGGTGCGAGCGGATTATTTTTTGCAGCTTGCGTTGGATTTTCTCCACTTGTTTGGCGTCATCGACGTCTGATAACAAGACCAAAAACTCGTCACCACCGAAGCGGCAGACAATGTCGCGGCTGCGCACCGACTCTGCCAAATGGTCGGCAATGTGTTTTAGCAGTGCATCGCCGGCTTCATGCCCGAGTTGATCGTTGACGCGTTTGAAATCGTCCAAATCAATGTTGAGGATGGCAAAACGGCGAGGCTTTTCTTGATGGGCAAACAGCTGCTCCAGCTTGCGCAACATAAAGCGCCGGTTCGGCAGCAAGGTTAACTCGTCTTGCATCGACTCCCGGTGGGCGTATTGGTAGTTGCGATACAACAGGTACACCACCAGATACATCAGTAACAAAGTGATGCCACCAATCAAGTGCACCAGCAGTGCCCGGTTGCGCACGCTGGGGCTGTTGCTGATGTCGAAGTGGGCGGCAATCTCCCATTGGCCACTGGGCAGTTGCACTGGCTGGTGGGCGTTGGCGTGCTCAAACACGTCAGCATCGCCATAGAACACGTTCCATGGCTCATCGTCTGAATGGCGCTTGCGCAAGGCAATGTCACCAAAGCTAAAGTCTCCCACGCCGCTGTCTTGCAAAAGTTTGTCATAGCGCAGCACCACGCTGATGCCGCCCCAGTACTGTTGATTAAACGGCGAGTCGGAAAAGATGGGGTAGCGGGCGATGATGGCGGTACCGCCTTGCACCAAGTTGACGGGCCCAGCGATGTACATGGTTTGCAGCGCTTTGGCTTTTAGCACCGTTGCCAATTGCTCTGGTCGGGTACGAAAGTCAAAACCGATGGCCGCTTCGTTGCCGGCAACCGGGTAGACGTGGGTAATGATATTGTTCGGTGCTAGCCCGACATTGCGGACGTAGGTGGAGCGGTCGAGCAAAGTGGCGGCGATGGTCTCCCAGTTGCTCACCGCAAAAACTGGGTCGATGGTGACGACGGTTGCCAAGCTGTCGGCTAGGTAACTGTCTCTGAAAATGGCTGCCTCCAGGCGTGAGCGAACCAAGGTGAGCTCGCTGTTGAGCGCTGAAGTGGCCTCGACCATATAGCGCTCGATCACCAGTGCCGAAATAGAGCGCACCATGACGCTACCAATGGCCACATACAACAAGGTGATAAGCACATACGCCAGCTTTTCTCGTGCAGACAAGCACAGCCACATAAACAGACCCAGGTTACCGATGAATCGCCATCCTGTGTTGAAGTGCACCAGAGAGCGGTCTTTCAGTGGTGCACACTTCCCCTGTAAGTAAAGACGATGAATGCGTTTCGAGCCATGCGCTATGGCATACGAGGCCGACGCCTGGGGCCTTGCTTTAGCGCTGCTACACTGTGGCAAAAACAAGGGAGGTGGTTATGCGAGTGGGTGTGCCGAAAGAGATAAAAAATCACGAATACCGCGTTGGATTGACCCCAAACAGTGTGCGCGAGCTGGTGACGGATGGCCATGAAGTGGTTATTGAAACGGAGGCGGGCGCCGCCATTGGCTTTCAGGACAGTGATTACGAAGACAGCGGTGCCAGTATTGTTAGCGATGCCGCCGCAGTGTTCTCTCAGGCGGACATGATCGTCAAGGTCAAAGAGCCGCAAGCGCAAGAAGTGGCGTTGTTGGAGGCGCGCCACACTTTATTCACCTATCTGCACTTGGCGCCGGATCAGGAGCTCACCGACTCGCTGATCAAAAGTCGCGCCACCTGCATCGCATATGAAACCGTGACCGATGCTCAAGGGCGGTTACCACTGCTAGCGCCGATGTCGGAAGTGGCGGGGCGCATTGCGGTGCAAGCCGGTGCGCGCAGTCTTGAAATGGAAGCCGGAGGTCGCGGTGTGTTGCTGTCGGGTGCTCCCGGGGTGCCGTCTGGGGAAGTGCTGATATTGGGCGGCGGCGTGGTCGGCTCGAACGCCATTCGCATTGCCGTTGGCATGGGCGCACAAGTGACGGTGTTGGATACGTCGTTGCAAACATTGCGCTTGCTGGATCAACAATACGGCAATCGCATTCACACCCGTTTGTCGACCCGCACAGCCATCGACGAATATTTGCCGCAGGCGGATCTAGTGATCGGTGCGGTACTGATTCCCGGTGCAGCAGCCCCAAAGCTGATTGAAGCCGAGCAGCTGCAGCACATGCAGCGCGGTGCCGTGATTGTCGACGTGGCGATTGATCAGGGCGGCTGCGTCGCTACCTCAAGGCCGACCACCCACGATGATCCAACTTACGTGGAGCAAGGTGTGGTGCATTATTGTGTGGCCAATATGCCAGGTGCGGTAGCGCGCACGGCCACGCAGGCGCTTAACAATGCCACCTTGCCGTTTGTGCGTGCGCTTGCCAGTATGGGGCCGCGCAAAGCCATGCATGCCGACGAGCATTTGCTGAACGGTTTAAATGTCGCCGCAGGGCAGTTGTGCAACATGGAAGTGGCCAGCAGTCAGGGACGTATGTGCGCCGACAAAGTCAGTGTGCTGGTGCAAGTGCGCTAAAGTAGATGGTTGGCGTGAATAGTGGCGGTTGCAAGGCGACCGCTGCGCCGTACGCACAGTAGTATTGTTGAGTTATCGGCACGATTGCACCGACATTTGCTCAGTTGTGGTGGTGAAATGATCAAAATCTAGGTGTTTTGCGGGCACTGCTTACGGCTTTGGTCGTAGGTGGAGATCGTTCTTGTAAAAAAACTACAAGAAGGGATTGTCTCGAGCTTACAAAGGCGTCAGACTGATGCCGTTTTCGATCAGCAGCCCAATATTTACAAGGGTTGGTGGTCTTGTAACCAGTTTTCTAATTGTGGTGGCCACGTACAGTGAAGTGGCATTATTTATCGCTCTTTGCGGCCCGGGTCGCGGCCTAAGAGCAATAGGTAAGATCACTTCAGTCGGCTGCCCTTGTTGTGATGACACCAAAGTGTTGTCAGTACACCGGAGCTATCAATGACCGAAGATATTGATGTATACGAAACCCAGGAATGGTTGGATTCGTTACATGCCACCATCCGTCACGCCGGACCTGAGCGTGCCGCCTTCATTCTGAAAAAGCTGTTCTCCAACGCCATGGACAAAGGCGTGTCGCTACCACAAGCAATCACCACGCCTTACCGCAACACCATCGCACCGGACAAAGAGCGGCGCATGCCTGGCGATCTGTTTATGGAGCGCCGTATTCGCTCTTTGATTCGCTGGAATGCGTTGGCCATGGTGATGCGGGCGAACGATAACAATGAAGGCTTGGGTGGTCACATCGCGTCGTTTTCATCGGCCGCCACCTTGTACGATGTTGGCTTTAACTACTTCTTCCGCGGCAATGACGGCGAAAACGAAGGCGATCTGGTGTACTTCCAGGGGCACTCTGCACCTGGCATTTACGCGCGCTCTTACCTCGAAGGGCGTTTTGACGAAACCCATCTAGACAACTTCCGTCGCGAAGTGGACGGTAATGGACTGTCGTCTTATCCGCACCCATGGCTGATGCCGGATTACTGGCAGTTCCCGACGGTGTCGATGGGTCTTGGGCCGATTCAGGCCATTTACCAAGCACACGTGATGCGCTATTTGTCTGCGCGTGACTTGGCGCCTCGCGGCGATCGCAAAGTATGGGCCTTCTTGGGCGATGGCGAGTGTGACGAGCCAGAAAGCTTGGGCGCGATTTCTCTGGCCGGTCGAGAGCAGCTGGAAAACCTGATCTTTGTAGTGAACTGCAACTTGCAGCGTTTGGATGGTCCTGTGCGCGGCAACGGCAAAATCATGCAAGAGCTTGAGGGTGTATTCCGCGGTGCCGGTTGGAACGTCATTAAGGTCGTATGGGGTCGTCACTGGGACGTACTGCTGGAGAAAGACACCAGCGGCATGTTGCAAAAGCGCATGGACGAAGTCTGCGATGGTGACTTGCAGAACTATAAAGCCAACGGTGCTGCCTACACGCGTGAGCATTTCTTTGGTGCTTACCCTGAGCTGGCCAAGTTGGCGGAAGAGCTGACCGATGAAGACATCGCCAAGCTGAACCGCGGCGGCCACGACCCGTTCAAGGTGTACGCAGCTTATGCTGAAGCGGTGGCCCACAAAGGCCAGCCAACCGTGATTCTGGCGCAAACCGTAAAAGGTTATGGTTTGGGCGCGGCGGGTGAAGCGGCGAACGATACGCACTCGGTGAAAAAACTGGATATCGATGCGCTGAAACAGTTCCGCGACCGCTTTGCGATTCCGCTGACGGACACTGAGCTGGAAAATGTGCCATATTATCGTCCGGCGCCAGACAGCCCCGAAATGAAGTACATGCGTGAGCGTCGTGAATCGCTGCAAGGCTTTGTGCCGTCACGTCGCACCAACAGTGACGCCTTGCCAGCGCCAGCGCTGGATACCTTCAAGGCACAGCTGAGTGGCAGCGGTGAGCGCGAAATGTCCTCAACCATGTCCTTTGTACGCATTTTGTCGCAACTGGTGAAAGATAAGACCATTGGCAAACGTGTCGTGCCAATTGTGCCGGATGAAGCGCGCACTTTTGGTATGGAAGGTATGTTCCGTCAGTTGGGTATCTACTCCTCGGCCGGGCAAAAGTACACGCCGCACGATTCCAAACAGATCATGTACTACAAGGAAGACAAAAAAGGTCAGATCCTGGAAGAGGGCATCAATGAAGCGGGTGCGATGTCGGCGTGGATTGCTGCTGCTACAGCGTACAGCAACAGCAACTGCCCGATGATTCCGTTTTACGTGTTTTATTCCATGTTTGGTTTCCAGCGTATTGGTGATCTGGCGTGGGCGGCTGGTGACATCCAGGCACGCGGCTTCCTGATTGGCGCAACTTCCGGGCGTACCACGCTCAACGGTGAGGGTTTGCAGCATCAGGACGGTCACAGCCATCTAATGGCGCAAACCATTCCGAATTGTCACTCTTACGACCCGACTTACGGCCATGAGCTCGCCGTGATTATTCAAGACGGTTTGAAGCGCATGTATGAGAATCAGGAAAACTGCTTCTACTACATCACCACCATGAACGAAAACTACCCGCATCCAGAAATGCCGGTGGGCGCCGAAGAAGGCATCGTCAAAGGTCTCTATCGTCTTAAGTCTGTCGGCACAGACGGTGCCAAGGTGCAGCTGATGGGTGCTGGATCCATTTTGCGTGAGGTGGAAGCTGCGGCGGACATATTGCAACAGCAGTACGGTGTGCAGTCCGACATCTGGAGTGTGACTTCGGTGAACGAGTTGGCTCGCGATGGTCTGGCGTGTGAACGCCGCAATCGTTTGAACCCCGAACAGGCTGCGCAAGTGCCGTACATTACCGAGCAGCTGCAGGGTCAGCAGGGGCCATTCGTACTGGCCACTGACTACATCAAGTCCTACGGCGAGCAGTTGCGTGCCTTTGTGCCGGGTGACTTTACGGTTTTGGGTACTGACGGTTTTGGGCGCAGTGATACGCGCAAAAAACTGCGCCACTTCTTTGAAGTTAGCCGTGAGTTTGTGGTTTATGCAGCGCTGCAGCGGCTGACAGAGCAAGGCGAGTTTAGCCAGGAGGCGTTGCTGAAAGCACGCGCCGATCTGGGCATCGACGCCGATAAAATCGACCCAACACGCAGCTAAGGAGGGCAGAGAATGAGCAATACAACCGTTTCTGTGCCTGATTTGGGTGGCGCTGATAATGTCGACATTATTGAAATTTCAGTGGCCGTTGGCGACAGCGTCGAGTTAGAGCAAGACTTGTTGGTGTTGGAAACCGATAAAGCCAGTATGGAGATTCCTAGCCCAGTCATGGGTAAGGTGGTCGAAATCCTAGTGTCGGTTGGCGACAAAGTCTCTGAAGGCGACAACATCATGGTGGTGGACGTAGCTGCTAGTGATGATGCAGAGCCTTCTAAGGCAGAGCCAGAGCAAGAGCCCGCCGCCAAGGCGAGTCCTGCAGCGGAAGCTAAAGTGGATCCTGACGCGAGCTCTGCGGCGTCAGCGTCTGAGATGGAGCTCACCATTCCTGATCTGGGCGGCGCCAGCGATGTTGATGTCATTGAGCTCAGTGTTGAGCCAGGTGTCAGTGTGGCCGCAGAAGACTCGCTGCTGGTGTTAGAGACCGACAAAGCCAGCATGGATGTGCCAGCGCCGGCAGATGGAACCTTAGTCGAGTTTCGCATCAAGGTGGGCGACAAGGTCAACGAAGGTGATGTGTATGCGGTAATGAAAACGGCCGCATCTTCTGATGCGGCTGAATCGTCGGCCAAATCAGGAGCGTCTGCCCAAGCCGAGTCTGCGCCATCAGCCGTAGCCGAATCATCAGCAGCCGAATCACCAACAACCGTTGCGCCAGCGCCGGAAAAATCGGCCGCAACGGCACCTGCGACGCCTGAGTCGGCCAATCGTTCGTCGGATGTTTACGCCGGCCCTTCGTCACGTCGCCTGGCGCGGCAGTTGGGTGTCGATCTGACCAAAGTGTCAGGTACTGGCGTGCGTGGTCGCATTACCAAAGATGACATACGCGGCTACGTGAAAAAGATGCTCAAACAGGCAGAGTCGGGTACTATTGGCGCCGCTTCAGGAGCAGGCATTCCGCCGATCCCTGAAGTTGACTTCAGCCAGTTTGGTGACATCGAACTGCAACCAATGAGCAAGATTAAAAAGCTCACCGCAGCAAATATGCAGCGCAATTGGTTGAACGTACCACACGTGACGCAGTTTGATGAGGCCGATATCACCGACTTGGATGCATTCCGTAAGCAAATGAAGCCGGAAGCAGAAAAGCGCGGTGTGAAAATCACGCCACTGCCGTTTTTGATCAAAGCGGCGGCGCAGGCGCTGAAGTTGGAGCCGAGTTTTAATGTATCGCTGCACGCCGATGGCGAGCACATGGTGCACAAGCACTATGTCCACATTGGCATTGCTGTCGATACGCCAGCCGGTTTGATGGTGCCAGTGATTCGCGATGCTGATAAAAAAGGCATTTGGGAGCTGGCGCAGGAAAGTGCCGAGCTGGTAGAAAAGGCTAGAGCCGGTAAGCTCAAGCCGAACGAAATGAAGGGTGCTTGTTTTACCATTTCCAGTTTGGGTGCCATGGGCGGCACCGGGTTTACCCCCATTGTAAATGCGCCGGAAGTCGCCATTATGGGAGTGTCCAAGGCACAGATGAAACCTGTGTGGAATGGTAGCGAGTTTGAACCGCGTAATATGCTGCCGCTGGCGGTGTCTTATGATCATCGAGCCATAAATGGTGCCGATTGTGGGCGGTTCTTTACCACACTGGTCGCATTGATCAGCGATATTCGTCGCTTGGTGCTGTGAGGCAATGCCCACGTCTCCAGTGGTGAGTGACTGAATCGGTCTGAAATGGGTGACTGATGCGTTTGAAATTGCAGGTAAGGGGGCAAGCTTAGACGCGCAGGTTTCAGGTCGTTACGACAACGCCGGCACTGGCAACAGTGCCGGCGTTTTTTATGCCCTGTTTTTTATGTTAGGAAAAGAACTGCACTGACTGGCTAAGTTCGCTGCGATCGGTGCGAGCGCGGTTGACGTCGGCGTCTGTGTCTTCGTAGCCAAATGACATACCGAATAAAATGCCCTGCTGTTCGGGAATTTCCAGCAGCTCTTTCACCGGTTGAGGGAATTGCCCTAAAGCGCCTTGCATGCAGCAGCTGATGCCACGTTCTTGCAGCAGCAATGCCAGGGTCTGGGCGTAGATGCCAATGTCCACCGCGCCCATGATGTCTAGGTATTTGTCCATGGTGAAAAAGGCCACATGCGGCGCATCAAAAAAGGCCCAATTGCGCAGCATGGCCATGTTGCGTTTCATCTTGTCATCGCGTTCGATGCCCATGGCACCATACAGGGCGTTGGCCGAGCCAAACTGGCGCTCGCGGTGGATGCCTTCGTAGGCCACCTTCCAATTAAATTCTGGGTTGGGAGTTTGCTGTTTCATCACAGTCGCGATCAGCGCATTTTTTAACTGGTCTTTTTGCTGGCCAGAAACCACATACGTTTGCCATGGCTGAACATTGCAGTTGGACGGCGCCTGTTGCGCCAGTTCAAATACTTGCTGCAGTGTGTCTGGGTCGATTGGGTCGGCTTTGAAGGCGCGTACGGAATAGCGTTGTTGTAATAATTCGCTGAGGCTCATGGTGGCTCCTATTGGTGTTATGAGCGCCATGCTAGCAGTGCGTATCGTCCGAGTAGATGTGCAAAGGTGACAAAAAAGAGGCCGCAGTGCGCGGCCTCTGTCAGCTGATGCGAGATCAGGCTTTATTCAGTAGGTAATTCACCAGCAGCGGAACCGGACGGCCGGAGGCGCCTTTTTTCGCGCCGCCAGTCCAGCCAGTGCCGGCAATATCGATGTGCGCCCATGGGGTGCCTTCGGTAAAGCGCGACAAGAAACAAGCTGCAGTGGTCGCACCGGCCAATGGACCGCCAATGTTGGCCATGTCAGCAAAGTTTGAATCCAGCAGTTCCTGGTAATCTTCTTCCAGCGGCAGGCGCCACACTTTGTCGTGCGCGTATTCGGCAGCGCTTTGCAGCTCACTGGCCAGGGCTTCGTCTTCGGTGAACAGACCGCTGTTCACTTCACCCAGTGCGGCCATGCAAGCACCGGTCAGGGTCGCGATGTCGACCACTGAGGCTGGCTTGTACTGGTCGATACCGTAGGTCAATGCGTCACACAGCACCAAGCGGCCTTCGGCGTCGGTGTTGAGGATTTCAATGGTTTTGCCCGACAGGCTGGTGACCACATCGCCTGGCTTGCTGGCGTTGCCAGCAGGCATGTTTTCTGCCGCTGTGATCATGCCGATGACGTTGATGGCAGGACGCAGTTCCAACAGAGTTTTCATGGTACCCAGCACAGACGCAGCGCCGCACATGTCGTACTTCATTTCATCCATTTTGGCGCCCGGCTTCAGGCTGATGCCGCCGGTATCGAAGGTGATGCCTTTGCCCAGCAGCATGTGGGCAGGCTCACCAGCTTTGCCGCCTTGATAATTCATGATGATGATCTTGCCGGGTTCAATCGAACCTTTGGCAACGGAAACAAAGGCGCCGGCGCCCATTTCTTCCAGCTGAGACTCGTCCAAAATGGTGGTAGTCATCTGCTCATCGGCCAGTGCCTGAGCTTGCTCAGCCAGGTAGGTCGGGGTGCAGATGTTGCCTGGCAGATTGCCCAGTTCGCGCGCGAAGTTGATGCCATTGGCCAGCGCATCGCCTTTTTTCAGGCTGTTCAGTTCATCGCCGCCAACCCAGATCAGGCTGCTGGCTTGAGTAGGCTGGTCTTCGTCTTTTTGCGGCTTGGTGGTGGTGAAGCGATACGCTTGGCGACCAAAGGCAATGGCGCTTTGCTCCGCTAACCAAGCGTTGCTCAGCTGCTCATTGGCCAGGTCTTCCAGCGCCAGAGCAACGCTGCCTTCCATGTTGCCGGTGGCACTGGCAACGGCGTTTAACAGTTTGATCGCTTGACCACGCTTCAGTGACTTGTTGCTGTCGCCGCGGCCAATCAGCAATACGCGTTGAGCGGCGATGCCGGGTACTGCTGGTAATAACAGTGTTTCAGCCAGCTTGCCTTTAATGTCTTTATGTTCGAAGCGTTGTTGCAGAAAATGCTCGCTGGCGCTATCCAATTGACTACCGGCTTCTGACAGCTTGCCTGCGGTGTCGATAGTGACCACAATACAGCTCGCTTCTACTTCGGCAGCGCTGTGTTGAGACGTCTGGTATTCCATGTGAACTCCTAGAGTCAGGTATGAATGACTTATTCCGTCCGTATATATGCTGTCACATATTGGAAATACAAGGTCTGGCTGTTTGATTCTTTTTCGTTACCTCGCGCGTGAACTGTTTAGTTCGATTGTGGCAGTTACTGTGGTGTTACTGCTGATCCTGATGAGTGGGCGTTTGATTCGCCAACTGGCTGAGGCCGCCGCTGGCCAAGTGTCATTGGAAATCGTGTTTTTTACCCTGCTGCTGCGCTTACCGTCGTTTTTGGAAATGGTGCTACCTCTGGCGCTGTTTATTGCCATCTTGCTGGCTTACGGGCGTTTGTATGCCGACAGCGAAATGACCGTGTTAACCGCCACTGGGTTTTCGCATGGGCGATTGCTCAGTTACACCATGATTCCGGCCGGCTTGATGATGGCCATCGTTGCCTCGCTGTCACTGTTTGCTAGCCCTTGGGGCGCGCAAAAAATGGAAAGCCTGTATCAAAAGCAGGCGCAGCTGACGGAGTTTGAACTGCTGATCCCCGGGCGTTTTCAGAGCATGAAAGGCGGTTCGCGCATCACCTATGCGCAGTCGTTATCCGATGACAAAACCGAAATGCAACGTGTGTTCATTGCCGATGGCAATACCTTGCTAATGGCCGGGCGCGGCACCCAATACGTCAGCGAGGAAACCGGTTCGCGCTATTTGGAACTACACAACGGCCGACGCTATGACTTGAGCGCCGGTGGTGTGGAAATGCAAACGCTGGAGTTTGAGCGTTACGGCGTCAAAATTGCCGATGAGCCTGATGAGCGGCGTAAATTACGCCAAGAAGCGATTCCCACGCTGGCGTTATTAGAACGTGATGACGTGAAGTCGCAGGCGCAGTTTCAGTGGCGTTTATCGCTGATTATTATGGTGCCCATCGTCACTTTGATGGCATTGCCGTTAGCCCGAGTAAATCCTCGCCAGGGGCGTTTTGCGCGGCTGTTTCCCGCCATTATCTTATTTATGGTGTACATCTCGTTGATGATTGCCATGACCGGCATGATCGAAAAAGGGCGTTTGGATCCGTTGGTCGGAATGTGGCCGCTGCACGCTTGTTACGCCTTGATCGCACTAACGCTGTGGTGGTGGCCGGAGATCAAACGCCGTCATAAGGTGCGCCAATTATGATGTCGCATCTGGACCGATACGTTGCTCGTCACGTGCTCAATGCCACCTTAGTGGTGGTGTTGGTCATTGTTGGCCTCGATGCCGTCTTTGCATTGGTGGATGAGCTTAAGCGCTTAAAAGGTGACTATCAGCTGTGGCAGGCGCTGCAGTTTATTTTTATGCGCTTGCCTCGGCGAGCCTACGAGTACATGCCGCTGGCGTGTCTGATTGGTTGTTTGGCCGGGCTGGGTAGCATGGCGGCCAGCAGTGAGCTCACGGTGATGCGCGCTGCCGGTATGTCCATTCGTCGTATCAGTGTTGCGGTGATGAAGCCAGTGCTGGTGCTGATGATGATCAGCATGGCCACCGCAGAATACGCCATTCCCTCGCTGGAGCGCATTGCACAGTCACAAAAGGCGGTAGCGCAGGGACGCGGCGATACTCTGTCTAATCGTGGTCAGGGATTCTGGCACCGAGAGGGAGATACCTTTATGCGCTTTACCGCCGTTGAGCCCAATGGTGTTCTGCACGGATTGACTCTCTACCGGTTTGATCAGCAAGCGCGTCTGCAACAAATTCGAACCGCAGACCGCGCGATTTACCAGCGTGAGTATTGGCAAATGGAAGGCGTGCAGGACATTGTTCTGCACGGTGATCACGTGACTCGCAATGAAGTCGGTAGCTTGCGCTGGGAGACGGGTTTAACGCCACAAAGCTTGAGTGTGGTGATGGTGGAGCCGCGTGATATGTCGATATCCAACTTGTACCGTTATAGCCAGTACGTGAAGGATCAGGGCCTGAACGCGGATAATTATTTGTTGTCGTTCTGGCGCAAAGTGACCCAGCCGCTCAGCACCCTGGCGCTGGTGCTGTTGGGTATTTCATTTATCTTTGGGCCGCTGCGTTCGGTAACGCCGGGGTATAGGATCTTTACCGGTATTTTGGTGGGTCTGGTGTACAAATACGCTGAAGAACTGCTCGCACCGGCCAGCATCGTATTTGGCTTTGCGCCGCTCTGGGCCAGTGTGGTGCCGATTGTGCTTTGCACCCTAGCGGCGGTATTGCTGCTCAGACGCGCCGCTTGAGCGGCGCAGGTGCGATGGCCAAATGCATCAATGCCGGTTTACTTCATGCCAGCAGGCATGTGCACCACACGTGTCAGCGACGCCATGTCATGCCAGGTGCGCTGTTGTTTATCGAACAGCATCCAGACGAAACCCAGCAGTCCCAAAACGGTCGAGAAAAAGCCACAACCGCAGCGTAACATGCATTGGCTCAGTTGCAGTGGCAGCGTTTTTCCGTGCTGTTGGCGTGCATTGATCAGGCAGATGCGCCAAGCCTTCATACCGATGGTTTGTCCGCCTTTGAGCCAAGAGTGGGTGTAGTACATAAACGTTATGCAAAAAAACAAACTTAGGTTGACCGACATCGGTAAGGCACCGGGAAATTCACCCTGGTTGACCGCTTTGATGATGGCTACCAGTATGAAGCCGCCCAGAATGTACAAAGAAAACAGCACAAAACTGTCATAAAACAGCGCCGCTAACCGGCGTGATAAATTGGCAGTGGGGTAGTTCTGGAACGACATGTCAGTGCCTGTGTTGCCTGAAAAATTGAAGATCGCTAAGTGTATCAAAGGAGTTAGCAATAGTGAGCCGGGCTCGCCTGTCCGCCGACAAAACTATGCCGAATCGCTGCAAGGTTTGGTGGTATGCCATGCGCCCGAAAACCCTCCCTGCTGCCATTGCCCCAATAACACTGGGACAAGTGCTTGCTTGGGTGAACGCTCCGGCAGATACCTTCGATGTACGATTGATGAGCGCCATTTTTGCCTGTGCGCTGCTGTTGCAGATAGCCGTTAACTTTGCCAACGATGTGTTTGATTTTCGCGCCGGAGTGGACGGTGAACAGCGAGTTGGGCCCAAGCGGGCCGTGGCTCAAGGATGGCTGACGGCTAGTCAGCTATTCCTTGGTTTAGCTTTTGTGCTGATGTTAGCCATAGCCGCGGGGAGTTATTTAATTTGGCATGGCGGCGCCGTATTTGCCTGGTTGGGGGTGGCCTCGGTGGTCGCTTTGCTGGCCTACAGTGGCGGGCCATTGCCACTGGCATCCAATGCGCTCGGCGAGGTCACGGTATTTGTGTTTTTTGGGCTGGTCGCCGTGGCCGGTGGCTACCATTTGCACCACGAGTTTATTCCGCTGTTGGTGTGGGTGTCTGCGCTGCAGATGGGCTGTTTAACGGCGGCAATTATGTTGGTGAATAATCTGCGTGACTTGGACAACGACAAGGCGGCGAGCAAGCATACTTTGGCGGTTCGTTTGGGGCCTATGCGCAGCGAAGGCTTGTATCGTTGGTTGCTGCTGGTGCCTTTGGCGCTGCAGTGGCTGGTGGTCGAAACACAGATGCCGGATACCCAGCTGTCACTGGCGCAGCGGCTGCTGAGCACCAGTTTGTGGGTGTTGGTGCTATTTGGCAGTGTGCGATTGAGCTATTTAATTGCGCTGCGCAAGCAACACGCACTGAATCAGCAGTTGGCGCAGACTGCGGCGCTGACCTTACTATTTGCCATCGCCGCCAGTGCTGAGTGGGGGCTGCGCAGCGCAGTCTGATATGCATCAAGCTGCCGCTGCGGCAAAGTTGGTAGCGTTAACAACAGATGACATGGTTTGGAGAGAGTTATGGTTGATTTATGGGATGTGCGACGGGAATACACCCAAGGGCGTTTGGATGAAAGCACCGCGGCGGAAGATCCAATGACACAATTCCACGCTTGGTTTGAAGATTACCGCGCCACCGATCCCATTGAGCCAAACATCATGACCGTGGCGACGGTGGATGCAGATGGCCGACCTTGGCAGCGTGTTCTATTGCTGAAGTCCTACGATCAAAACGGATTGGTGTTTTTTACCAATTACGACAGCTACAAAGGTCAGCATTTAGCCAGTAATAATCAGGTGTGTTTGCACTTTTTCTGGTTGGAAAAGGAGCGCCAAGTACAAATCCAGGGGCGTGTGAGTAAGTTATCGCGCGAAGATTCCGGCCGTTACTTTCACTCGCGCCCGCGCCAAAGCCAGTTGGGTGCTTGGGCATCCCAGCAGAGCCGACCGATTGCTGATCGTGCCACGTTGGAGTCCGCTTATGCCGATGTTTCTGAGCGCTTCGACGGTCAGGATGTTCCACTGCCAGAATACTGGGGTGGCTTTCAAGTCACGCCAGAGCGTATGGAGTTCTGGCAGGGCGGTGCGCACCGGTTGCACGATCGATTGGAATACTCTCGCAGTGATGTCGTATGGAGCAAGCAGCGCTTAAACCCTTGATGTGAGCACAGGTTCCATTGATGTCACGGCCTGCCGCACGTGTGTTTGCGGCTAAGCCGGTGCCTGTGTGTCTGCGCCTGACGACTCATCCTGTTTAAGTTTTTATACCGTTATCTTGTCGCGCTGCTAGTGAGGCTCGTTGCCGTTTGCTTCGAGGTGGGCGGTTTGCACGGTTCAGTAAAAACCAAGCAAAAAAGCCACCTTCACAATCGATGAAGGTGGCAAAGGGGTTGTATGAAACAACGCCGATTAAATCAGGGTGATCAGTTCACGGCTGTGCTCGATGTAGGCGCCGCCGAACAACAGGCTGTGGTTGAGGGTGTGGTACAGCTGGTACAGCGGTCGGCGCTGATCGTAATCGCTGGCAATCGGCATCACCGCGGCATAGCCGTCATAAAAACGCTGCGGGAAGCGACCAAACAGCTCGGTCATGGCAAGGTCGGTTTCGTGATCGCCATAGTAGCTGGACGGATCGAATACCACGGCAAAACCCAGCTCTTTATCCGGATTGAACCCTATGTTGCCTGACCACAAGTCACCATGCAGCAAGGCTGGGGTTGGTTGGTGGTGTTGCAGTAAGTTCATGGATCGCTCCAGCGCCCGCTGCTGCTCACTGAAATGAATGCCTTGCTCAGCCAGCTGGGTAAACAAGGGCGCTAGGCGTTGTTGGGTAAAAAACTCAGCCCAGCTCGTCTGCCAGCGATTGTCCTGAGCGGTGCCGCCGCAGTAGGTCGTGCCGTCAAAGCCGTACTGCTGCTCGGTATTGCTGTGCAGCTGTGCTAATTGCTGTCCGGCCGATAACCAGTCACCGCCCATCACCATCGGCAGGAACTCGAGAATCAAATAACTGCAATCATCTACTTGAGCGCAAGCCAACGGCGCGCAGGTGGCCAATGTGTCGGTGCTTTTGATCAACGACAACGCCTTTGCTTCGGCCTGATACACCGGCAGGTTGTCAGCGCGGTGGCGTTTTATAAAGTACGCACCGGCGTGGGTCTGTACCTTGTAAAAGCTCTGTTGACCTGAGCGGTGGTGGCTGGCCCCCTCGATATGCAGAGCGGCCGGGAACAGCCATTGTTGCTCTACGGCATGCTCAATAATGCTCAGCAGTTCAGGGTGGCTGATATCCGGTGAAATGGTGGCGTGTGCGGTTTGGCTGGCCATAGCAGTGTCCAGAATTGAATCAACGTGATCAGTCTAGGGAAAGAGGGGCCCCTCCAACCCTCGATTAGTTAACAAAATATCATTTTCATCAATTGCGACTAAGTATTTCTTCGACCTTAGTGGCTGCCCCCTTGGTCGAATAGTACTGCTTGGTCGACCTGACCTATGGTGGTGACAGAAATCAGCGCAACGTCATGCGTTCCGTGTGGCATTGGTGTGCGCAGCTCAGTCGGCAAACGGAGATCACGACCATGACTTATCAGCATGAATACCAGGCTTCTATCGATACGCCGGAGCTGTTCTGGCGCCAGCAAGCGGATGCGATTCATTGGTTTCGTGAGCCGAGCACCATTCTGGCCAAGGATGAGATGGGCATTGATCGCTGGTTTGTCGATGGTGAGCTAAACACCGCCTACCTGGCATTGGATCATCACGTACTCAATGGCAGAGCGGAGCACACAGCACTGATTTACGACTCTCCGGTCACCCAGCAAAGGGTGCGTTACACCTACGCACAACTGACAGAACAAGTGGCTTTGTTTGCCGGCGTGTTAAAAGACGCTGGCGTCGGCCGCGGTGATCGAGTGGTGATTTACATGCCCATGGTGCCTGAGGCGGCGATTGCCATGCTGGCCTGTGCGCGCTTAGGCTCCGTGCATTCGGTGGTGTTTGGTGGTTTTGCCGCTCATGAGTTGGCGATTCGGTTGGATGACGCTAAGCCGGTGGTGGTGGTGTCCGCTTCCTGCGGTATCGAGGTCGATCGGTTGATCGAATACAAACCCATCGTGGATGAGGCCATCGAGTTGGCGCAGCACAAACCAAACACCTGCATTGTTCTGCAGCGCCCACAGTGCCTGTGTGACCTTGTCGACGGCCGCGACCTGGATTGGCAACAGGCCATGATCGCAGCCCAGCCTGCAGATTGCGTACCCGTTCGGGCGACTGATCCGCTGTACATCCTGTATACCTCCGGTACTACGGGTAAACCCAAAGGTGTGGTGCGGGACAACGGTGGTCATGCGGTGGCGATGAACTACAGCATGGCGACGGTGTACGACATGCATCCAGGTGATGTGTTTTGGGCGGCATCGGATGTCGGTTGGGTCGTTGGACATTCCTACATTGTCTATGCCCCCCTAATTCGTGGTTGCACCACGGTGTTGTACGAGGGCAAGCCGGTGCGCACCCCGGATGCCGGTGCCTTTTGGCGCGTCTGTGCCGACTACCAGGTCAAGGGCATCTTTGCCGCGCCAACAGCGTTTCGGGCGATTCGAAAAGAAGACCCAGAGTGTCGCTTGGCGGCGCAATACGATCTTTCTGCTTTAAAAACCGTGTTTATGGCCGGTGAGCGTCTCGATCCCCCCACATATGACTGGGTGAAAACCCACATTCAGCGGCCAATTGTCGATCACTGGTGGCAAACTGAAACAGGCTGGGCGATTGCGGGCAATCATATGGGGCTAGAGCCGGCCGAACCTAAAGCGGGGTCGGTGACGCGGCCATCGCCGGGATACAACGTACAGATCTTGGATGTCAAGGGCATGCCCGTTGCCAGGGGTGAGCAGGGCAGTATCGCCATTCGTTTGCCGCTGCCGCCAGGATGTTTGCCGACAATTTGGGGCAATCACGAGCGCTTTATGAACGGCTATCTGAATACCTACCCTGGTTACTATGTCACCGGCGATGGCGGCATGCTGGACGCCGACAATTATTTGTTCGTATTAGGGCGCACGGACGACATCATTAACGTGGCTGGGCATCGTTTGTCGACCGGTGAAATGGAGGAAGTCGTCGCTGGGCATGAGGCGGTTGCTGAATGCGCGGTCGTTGGGTGTGCCAGTGAACTGAAAGGCGAAGAGCCACTCGGACTGGTGCTGTTGAAGGATGGTGTGCACATCTGTGAAGACGAGCTGCGCCAGCAGTTGATTGAACGTGTGCGCGACAACATTGGTGCTGTCGCTAGTTTCAAACAGGCAGTGGTGGTGTCGCGCTTGCCAAAAACGCGCTCGGGCAAAATCTTACGTAAGGTGCTGCGTAATATCGCCAATGGCGAGGACTATCAGACACCGTCCACCATTGATGATCCGGCCTGCTTACAGGAAATCGAAGACGTGCTGCAGCGCCAGCGTTAAATCATGCCCTGCTCAAGGGCGTAGCCCATGGCTTCGCCCAGCTGCTGCGCTTGCTGGATAAAGTCGGCTTGCCAATCACCGCGCAGTAACAATACCGGCTGCACCCAGCGCCAGCGCAGTCCCGTGGTGATGGTTTTCAGTGCTTGTTGAGTGCCAGTGCCGTCGTGCCCTGCGCGAACGACGGCAGCAATGGGCTTGCCTTGGGTGTGATCCAAGCATGGGTAGTAGATGCGATCAAACCAGTCTTTCATGGCGCCGCTCATATAGCCCAGATTCTCTGGTGTCAGCAAAATCAGCGCATCGGCATTCAGCGCCGCGTTTGCGTCCGCCTCCAGCGGAGACAGCACGCTGACGCTGATGTC
This sequence comes from Bacterioplanes sanyensis, assembly GCF_002237535.1. Classification (GTDB taxonomy): domain Bacteria; phylum Pseudomonadota; class Gammaproteobacteria; order Pseudomonadales; family Oceanobacteraceae; genus Bacterioplanes; species Bacterioplanes sanyensis_A. The sequence continues at coordinate 3,272,143 of NZ_CP022530.1, read as the reverse complement.
AGCCTGAGCCGCACCCTCCTGCAGAACCCGCGCCAATGCGCTTAGGTTCGAGGAGGGTGCATGAGCGATCACAGTGAGTTGGCGCATGTTAGTGTGCTGCTGACGACGTTTTAGTCGGCATCGGGTTTGACGCCGTCATCGGGCTTGATCACCAATACATCGCAATCGACTTTGTCGACCAACAGCTCAGCGGTATTGCCCAGAAGAACACCGGCTAACCCTTCACGGCCAACGGTGCCGACGACCACCAGATCCGCCTGCAGCGACTTGGCGAAACGCGCAATCACATCGTCGGCATCGCCTTCATCAATGTGCACGTGATCGTCATTGATATTGAACTTGTTTGCCCAGTCGGCGCAGGCCTCCTGATGCTGCTCGAGAATGTACTTTTGTACATCATCGGGCGCAGTGACTTCCGGTACCATGGCAAAGGCGACGGATACCAGCGGGTAAGCGTTGGCCAAGTGTAAATCGGTATCAAAATGATCGGCCAAATGCTCGGCGTAGGACAGGATGTTGTCGTTGATCAAGATATGGCCTTCGTCGCCCGACGTGGCATCGATGGAGGCCAAAACCCGGTTGTGTTGCCAGGGTTTGTTGTTTTTCACCAGCAGTACTGGCGCTGGGCAGTGGCGCAGCAGGTTCCAGTCGGTGTGGGTAAAAATACGGTCCATCAACGAGTGCTCGTGGGTGCCCTTGATCACCAGGTCGTATTCTTGGTCGCGCATCGACTCAATCACTGCGTCATGCAGGTGTTTTTGCCAGTGCACTTCGGTGCGTACCTTGACGTCTGTGTCTTCGACAAAGCTTTCTATCCAAGCAGTGGATTTGTTAATCAGCGCTTCTTTGATGCGCAGGCGAGTGTCGGCATCAATCGATGATTGATCGTCGCAATAGGCCTCGTAAGTGGCGGTGAGCAGCGTCAAATCGGCCTTGAGTGCGCTGGCCAGCCACAGTGCCCGGTCCAAGGCATGCTGCTTCAAATGCTCGTTATCCAGTACGACCAAGATGTGGTTAATGTCTAGCATGGTGTCTCCTTAAATGGGCGAGTCGCCGCATTTGGTAATCCTTTTAGGTTGCGAGCAGGCGCAACGGCTCTATGACGACAGGCTAGCGTTGATTGTCGTGAGCAACATTGTTGTGCATCAAGATGGCGGCGGCAACAGCTGCAGCAGTGCTTGGGCGGCGTTGCTCAAGGTGCGTTGTCTTAGGCGCACAATGCCTAAGTTACGTACCAGGGTTTCGCCTGGCCAGTTCAGCTCGACAAGCTGCGCATCGACCATGCTGCGTGGAATGACACTCCAGCCGAGCCCCACCGACACCATCATTTTGATGGTTTCTAGGTAGTTGGTCGGCATAGAGTTAATCAGCGACAACTGGCGTTCACGAAACGGGGCGGCGATGAGATCAAACGTAATGGTGTTGGCTTCAGGCAATATCGCGGGATACTGTGCCAGTTGCTCCAGGCTGGGGTGGTTTATCTGAGCCAGTGGGTGGTTCGGAGCGCATACACACACCAGCGAATCACGCCAGCGAATGGATTGCTCAATATTGTCGGGCGGTGACTCCATCAAAGTGGTGAGTGCCAGATCGACTTGGCGTTTTTGTACGGCTTCGTAGGCACCCTCGGAACCTAGAAACTGCAGCTGTAATTGCGCTTGCGGGTAGCGCTGAGAAAACTCACGCAAGTAGGGCGGCAGGCGGTGTAGGCCAATGTGGTGGCTGGTGGCCATGGACAAGGTGCCAGATACCTCGTCTGACAGGTTGTCTAGCGCCAGGCGCGCGTCTGTCATCAGCTCAACGATTTGGCGCGCCTTGGGCAACAAGACTCGACCACTTTCTGTCAGGCTGATGGTGCGATTGTGGCGATCAAATAACTGGCAGGAGAGCTGCTGCTCCAGTTGCTGCACGCGCTTGCTGATTGCCGATTGGCTGAGGTGCAACGCCTCGGCCGCCAATGAAAACGAGCGATGCTCGACCACGGCCAGAAATGCCAGCAGGGATTGTGTGTCCATTGGTGGTGGGTCTCTATTCCAGTTTGGAATTCATGCTAGCAAAAATATGAATTTATGTTGTTGTTTTGCTGGCGTATAGTGCCCTAATACCGTGAATAACAAGCAGGAGGTCACATGGCCGGACAAACCCTTTACGACAAATTGTGGCAGCAGCATGTGGTCAAGCAGCGCGATGATGGCACGGCGCTGCTGTATATCGATCGCCAGTTGTTGCATGAAGTGACGTCACCACAGGCGTTCGAAGGGTTGCGTATTGCAGGCCGCCAGCCATGGCGCTTGGATGCCAATTTGGCCACTCCTGATCACAACGTACCGACCACACCGGTTGAGCGTCGCAGTGGCATCGATGGCATTCAAGATCCGGTGTCGCGTATCCAGGTAAAAACCTTGGACGAAAACTGCGACGCCTTTGGTATTGAAGAATTCAAAATGGGCGATGTACGTCAGGGTATCGTGCACGTGGTTGGTCCGGAGCAGGGAGCGACCTTGCCTGGCATGACCGTGGTGTGCGGCGATTCACACACCGCTACGCATGGCGCCTTTGCCGCTCTGGCTCATGGCATTGGCACCTCTGAAGTGGAGCACGTGTTGGCCACTCAGTGCCTTATTCAGCGCAAGATGAAAAATTTGCTGATTCAGGTCGACGGCGAGCTGGGCGCTGGTATCACCGGCAAAGATGTAGTGCTGCATGTGATCGGCATTATTGGCACGGCAGGCGGCACAGGTTACGCCATGGAATTTGGTGGCAGCGCCATTCGCTCTATGAGCATGGAAGGGCGTATGACCATGTGTAACATGGCGATTGAGGCCGGTGCGCGCGTTGGTATGGTGGCGTTTGATGACATCACTGCCGACTATATCCAAGGCCGTCCTTATGCGCCGGCTGGCGATTTGTGGCAGCGTGCTGTGGATGCTTGGCGGGATTTGAAATCCGACCATGATGCAGCTTTTGATAAGGTCGTGACCATTAATGCAGCTGACATTCGACCGCAGGTCACCTGGGGCACGTCGCCTGAAATGGTCACCACCATCGATGGCACCGTACCGCATGTCGACGATGGCGAAGACGATACCCAGCGCAGTGCCATTCGCCGTGCCCACGAATACATGGGCTTAACCGGCGGGCAGAAAATCACCGACATTCAGCTTGATCGTGTGTTTATCGGCTCGTGCACCAATAGCCGTATTGAGGATTTGCGCGCCGCAGCAGCGGTGGCCAAGGGCAAGCGTGTCGCTTCTTCGGTAAAGCAGGCTCTGGTGGTGCCTGGTTCTGGTTTGGTCAAGCAGCAAGCCGAAGCCGAAGGCTTGGATAAAGTATTTACCGATGCTGGTTTTGAATGGCGCGAGCCGGGCTGCTCCATGTGTCTGGCGATGAACGCCGATAAGTTGGGTTCGGGTGAGCACTGTGCGTCCACGTCAAACCGTAATTTCGAAGGGCGCCAGGGCTATGGTGGTCGCACCCATTTGGTCAGTCCAGCGATGGCGGCAGCGGCGGCCATCGCCGGCCATTTCGTTGATGTGCGTGAGTTTTAAGGAGGCAGCCATGAAATCATTTACTGTACATACCGGCATTGCAGCGCCGATGGATCGCGCCAACGTTGATACCGATATGATCATTCCAAAGCAGTTCCTTAAATCCATCAAACGCAGTGGCTTTGGCCCGAATTTATTTGATGAGCTGCGCTACCTCGATGAAGGGCAGCCGGATGCGGATAACAGCGGCCGTCCATTGAATCCAGAATTTGTATTGAATTTGCCGCGCTATCAAGGGGCCTCGGTGTTGCTGGCGCGTGAGAATTTTGGTTGTGGTTCCAGTCGTGAGCATGCACCTTGGGCTTTGGACGACTTCGGCTTTCGAGCGGTTATCGCGCCCAGTTTTGCCGATATTTTTTATAACAACTGCTTTAAAAATGGGCTGCTGCCGATCGTCTTGGATGAGCGCACGGTTGATCGCTTATTCGATGAAGTGCAAAACAACGAAGGCTATCAATTAACCATTGATCTTGAGCATCGCCACGTTAAAACGCCGTCTGGTGACACCATTGATTTTGAGGTGGATGAATTTCGTCGTCACTGTTTGCTCAATGGCCTGGATGATATCGGTTTGACGCTTCAAGATGCCGAAGCGATTCGCGCTTATGAGCAGCAGCGCCGGCAGCAGGCCCCGTGGTTATTTCGTTAATTAAACCGTATTTAGAAATCAGGATTGGTTATGTCTCAGCAAGTATTGATTTTACCCGGCGATGGTATTGGCCCTGAAATTGTTGTCGAAGCACAAAAGGTTTTGGACGTTGTTAACAGCAAGTTCAATCTCGGTTTGGTGTGCGACGAAGCCTTGGTTGGTGGCGCTGCATACGACGAATTCGGCTCGCCTTTACCAGAATCCACGTTGGCCAAAGCGCAAGCGGCAGATGCGATATTGTTAGGCGCTGTCGGCGGCCCTAAGTGGGATAATCTGGAAGATCGGGAGCTGCGTCCAGAAAAGGGCTTGCTGGGGCTGCGCTCTGGCCTGGAGTTATTTGGTAACTTGCGTCCAGCGATTTTATACCCGCAGTTGGCGGCGGCCTCGTCGTTGAAGCCGGAGGTAGTCTCGGGTCTCGATATTTTGATCGTACGCGAATTGACCGGTGGTATCTATTTTGGCCAGCCGCGCGGTATTCGTACGTTAGAAAATGGCGAGCGTGAAGGATTTAATACCTACGTTTACAGTGAATCTGAAATTCGTCGCATCGCCCGTGTGGCATTTGAATCTGCGCGTAAGCGCAATAAAAAATTATGCTCAGTGGACAAGGCCAATGTGCTGGAAGTGACGGTGCTGTGGCGTGAAGTGCTTGAGCAAATGGCGCCTGAGTATCCAGATGTTGAGCTGTCGCATATGTATGTTGATAACGCTGCCATGCAGTTGGTGCGTGCGCCAAAACAGTTTGATGTCATGGTGACGGGGAATATGTTTGGCGACATTTTATCCGACGCGGCTGCCATGCTGACGGGCTCCATTGGCATGCTGCCATCGGCATCGCTGGATAAAAACAACAAAGGCATGTACGAGCCTTGTCACGGCTCTGCACCTGATATTGCCGGGCAGGGAATCGCCAATCCGTTGGCGACGATTTTGTCAGCGGCCATGATGTTGCGTTACTCTCTTAACCACGCGCAGGCGGCGGATGCCATTGAGGCAGCCGTGAGTGATGTTCTGGATCAAGGTCTGCGCACCGCCGATATATATTCGGAAGGAACACACAAAGTAAGTACTCAACACATGGGCGAAGCGGTGGTTGCTGCTTTGCAAAAGGGGTAAAAAATGGCTTTGAAAAAAGTAGGTTTGGTTGGCTGGCGCGGCATGGTGGGCTCTGTTTTGATGGAGCGCATGCAGCAAGAACAGGACTTTTCGCTGATTGAACCTACCTTCTTTACCACATCGCAAGCAGGCCAGGCGGCGCCAGACGTTGCCGGCAAAGACGCCGGTGTGCTGCAAGATGCCTTCAGTATTGAAACCTTGGCGCAGCAGGATGTCATCATTACCTGCCAAGGCGGTGATTACACCAAGCAAGTGTATCAGCCATTGCGTGATGCCGGTTGGCAAGGTTACTGGATTGATGCTGCGTCGGCGCTGCGCATGGATGATGACGCCGTCATCGTTCTGGACCCTGTCAATGGCGAGCAGATTCGTCGTGCGATGGCCGAGGGTGGCAAGACCTTCGTCGGTGGTAATTGCACGGTATCTTTGATGTTGCTGGCGCTCGGCGGTTTGTTTGAGCACGACCTGGTTGAATGGGTGTCGCCAATGACGTATCAGGCGGCATCAGGCTCGGGCGCCAAACATATGCGTGAGCTGATTAGCCAAATGGGCGCAATACACGCGTCGGTGGCCGAAAAAGTGGATGACCCTGCCACAGCTATTTTGGATATCGACCGTCAGGTGGCGGATTTTATTCGCAGTGACGACATGCCACAGCAGCAATTTGGTGTGCCGCTGGCGGGCAGCTTGATTCCTTACATTGATAGCCAGCTGGACAGCGGTCAGTCGCGTGAGGAATGGAAGGCGCAGGTCGAAGCCAATAAAATTCTTGGCAGCTCGAACGCTCCGGTGCCAATTGATGGCTTGTGTGTGCGCGTAGGTGCTATGCGCTGCCATAGCCAGGCCATCACCTTGAAGCTGAAAAAGGATCTGCCGTTGGCGGAAATCGAACGCTTGCTGGATCAGCACAATGAATGGGTGAAAGTGATTGCAGATGAGCGTGAGGTCACCATGCGTGAGCTAACGCCTGCTAAAGTCACTGGTACTTTGTCCATTCCGGTGGGGCGCATTCGTAAATTGGCCATGGGTCCAGAGTACATTTCTGCGTTCACCGTGGGCGATCAGTTGCTCTGGGGAGCGGCTGAACCCTTGCGTCGAACCTTGCGAATCTTGCTGGCTGACGCATAATGACGAGCGGGGTTTTCCCGCTTTTCATGAACTCCATCTCATTTCTCGCCTAAGCTCTTCTTGTAACAAGAGATTTGTCACATCACGCAAAGCCAAAAGATTGCGCTATGCTGTTTTATATTTGATACTTAGCCACGCTTATTAAGGGAATATATAAGGAATCCGTGCTATTGAGGCCAGTTTTGTCCAGGTTGTTCGGCGCAACTTGGCAAGTTGCTTCGAAGCGTAGTTTGCACACGGAACCTATTGCCAAAGCTGGGTTAGGATTATCTGAATTAACGATGTTGAATAATTTCAGCGATTGTTACCGACAGTCGCATCGCCGTGAAAAACAAGGAAGCAATGAATGAAGCGCCTACTTGCGAACACTTTAATGCTGGCCGGTGGCCTGACCATATCAGGTCACACTCTGGCGTTGGGGTTGGGAGAGCTGGAACTCGATTCTGCTCTGAATCAGCCTTTGAAAGCCGAGATTAGCCTGGTCGAAGCGGAAGACTTATCGCAGTGGGAGATTAAGCCTAAGCTGGCCTCGCCGCAGGACTTCGAAAACGCTGGCGTTGATCGGGTATTCTTCCTCACCAAAATCGACTTTAAAGTCGACGGCGACAAAATCGTATTGTCGACGCGTGAACCTGTCACGGAGCCATTTCTAAACTTCTTAGTGGAATTGAACTGGCCTGCTGGGCGAGTGCTGCGTGAATATACGGTGTTGCTCGATCCGCCGGTGTTTGCAGAAGACTCAGTGGCGCCATTGGCGATAACGACGCCGGCCACTGTCGACAGTGTGTACGTTGAACAGCCAGGCAGTGAAACAGTCGAGCGCACAGAAGTGGTCACTTCGGGCATGGCCGTGGATCGCCAAGACTGGACTCAAGAGCCTTCTGAGCCCGGTACTTACAAGGTGAAGCAAAACGACACTTTATGGAATATCGCGTTGCAAACGCGCCCAGATCGCAGCGTTTCTCCGCAGCGTATGATGGTGGCCATACAGCAAGCCAACCCTGATGCGTTTATTGGAGGAAATATCAATCGCTTAAAAACGCACAAAGTGCTGCGCATTCCTGCGGCTGATGAGTTGCAGACGATTGCTGAGCAGCAAGCGTTGGCGGAAGTGGCACGCCAAAATAAAGATTTGACCGCATCGGCTGCTCAGTTGAGTGCTACCGGTCGTTCTACCTCAGCCGAGCCTAGTGCGATGAGCGAAGGCGACGGTGAGGTGCGTTTGCTGTCTCCTTCAGAGAAGCAACAGGATATCGCCGGCAGCAGCGGTGAAGTCGCCAGCGACATGTCAGACGGTCGCCAGCAAGCGCTGGAAAACGATCTGGCCATCGCGATGGAAGATTTGGATAGTAGCCGTCGTGAAAACCAAGAGCTGCGCGAGCGCTTGCAAGCGTTAGAAGAGCAGATTGAAACCCTGCAAAGCCTGATCACATTGAAAGATGACCAGTTGGCGAACATGCAGTTGCCAACTGAGTCGGACGACAGTGTTGGCGAGCAGCCGTACGACACGGCCAATGAGACAGGCATGGCCGACGAGACAGACATGGGCGGTGAGCTGCAGGACAGCAGCGGTCAGGACGACAGTATTGACTTTAATTACAGCGAGCCCGCTGCCGAAGAACCAGCGCAGCAGTCCGTTCCTGAGCCTCAAGCTGAAGTCGAGCCGACACCTTCTGTTGATGAGCTGGCCGCTGCCGAAGAGCGGCGGCGGCAGCTGGCGGAGCGCATCGCGCGCGAATCTCAGCAGGCTCAGCCTTCCATTATCGATACCCTTCTTAGCCCAGTTACACTGGGCATTAGTGCATTAGTGCTGGGCCTTCTTGCTTTGCTGGGCTTCCGCGTTGCGAAAAAGCGTAAAGAAGCTGCCGCTGACGCTGAAGATGCCATTGAAGTACCTGAATCAGAGATCAACCCATCTGCCGACGCAGGTCAGCTGGATGACTTTGATTTTGATGCCGATGATCAGCTGGACAAAGAGCCGGTCGATTTGTCCGACGATGCTGAGCCGCTGGCCGGCCTTGACGAAGCGACAGACGAAGGCGACGAGTTCAGCCCGGTTGCGCAAACGGAAGACGTCATTAGCGAGTCAGATATTTACATCGCTTATGGCAAGTTTGATCAGGCCATTGAGCTGCTGACCGGCGCCATCGAAGATGAACCAAGTCGCACCGACTTGCGCCTTAAATTGCTTGAAGTGCTGGTGGAAATGGACGACAGTCAGGCCTTTGCCGAAGCGGAAGGTGCGCTGAATATGCTTGGTGACCATCAGGCCAGCTCACAAGCAGAGCAAATGCGCTCGCGCCTGTCGTCACCGCAAGCACCAACCGGTGCAGCAGGCATGGCTGCCGCTGCGCCAGGAAGTCTAGAAACTGATGTGCCAGAACTGGACGACGGCCTGGCTGATGAGTTCAATCAGGGATTGGATTTCTCAGATGCTTTGGACATGTCCGACTCTGGCCAAACTTCCGACAATGTCGAAGATATCTTTGCTAACACCGACAGTGCTGATGACAGCACGGATGCATTGGACTTCGATGCGTCTCTCGACTTGGGTGCGGACGATGCCGCCGATGACTTAGGCAGCGACAGTCTGGAAGATGTGCCTACGTTGGATCTGGATGCGGACTTGGGTGATTCTCTTGATTTCGACCTCAATGATTCGTCGCTAGAAACAGATGATGGCGTTGACGACTTGGCTGCAGAGTTGCCGCAAGCTGACAGCGACGAGGACGGTCTCGAGTTCGACTTAAGCGATTTCGGCACTGACGGCTCTGCTGATGCTGATGAAGCACCGGTGCTGGATGTGGCTGATGCTGAAGGCGATGACAATTCACTGGAGTTTGATCTAGGCGCCTTGCAAGATGAAGGCACTGAGGAGTCTGAGTTAACTGACGTTCCCGAGTTGCCAGTCGAAGACGACAACGTCGTCGACTTTGCGGCGGCAGAGACGGATGCCAGTGAAGAGCTGGGCGCTGATGATGCCTTGGCAGAGTTAGAAGCCGAGCTTGAGCAGTCGTCGTTCGATGCTGAGCCGGCCGCTGAAGCTGCCCAAGATGGTATTGAAGAAGTCACCGATGCCGGCGACTTTATGGCCGAGCTGGAAACGCTGTCAGACACTACAACTGACGAAGGTGATGATCCGGGCGACTTCGACTTGTCTGCCGATATGGCCGAGTTGGATGACGATTTGGGTGATTTTTCTGCCGGCTCTGAGTCCGATGAGTTGCCCACGCTCGAGGCTGAAGCCGATGCTGAGCCTGAGCTTGAAGCTGCTTCGGTAGATTCTGAGCCAATGCCTGCTGAGGCGCCGTCTGCGGGTGGTCGCTCAACTGATGACATAGATTTGGATGAACTGGCCGCTGCTGACGATGAGTTTGATTTCCTGGCCGGTACCGATGAATGTGCGACCAAGCTCGACTTGGCGCGTGCTTACATTGATATGGAAGATGCAGACGGCGCTAAAGAGTTGCTGCAAGAAGTCATTCAGGAAGGCAGTGATCAGCAGAAACAAGAAGCACGTAGCATGATGGATAACATGAGCTAAATGTCAGACGTAAAACGCTATGCCGCCGTGGTGGAGTATAACGGTAGTTATTTCCACGGCTGGCAACGGCAGAAACATCACAACGAACCTACCGTACAGGCCGCTCTCGAAGCGGCCATTTCTTTTGTTGCTAACCACCCCGTCAGCGTTTTTTGTGCCGGGCGCACCGACGCGGGCGTGCACGCTTGCCGTCAAGTTATTCACTTTGATACCACATCACAGCGCAGTGACTATGGCTGGTTGATGGGCATCAATACCAATCTACCGATGGGAGTGGCGGTGCAGTGGCTGGGCGAAGTTGAACCCGAGTTTCATGCTCGCTTTAACGCCTGTGGTCGACACTATCGCTACATCATCAATAACGCTGCGGTAAAGCCAGCTTTGTTGCATGATCAGATGACTTGGTGGCGCTACCCGCTGGATGCAACCTTGATGCACGATGCTGCTCAGGCCCTGTTGGGGGAGCATGACTTTAGTGCTTTCCGAGCGCGTGACTGCCAGGCCAATTCACCGGTGAAGACCATGCATCGCGTGTCTGTGCGCCGTTTTGGAACCTTGCTGGTGGTGGAGCTGCACGCCAGTGCGTTTCTCTACCATATGGTGCGTAATATTTTGGGTGTGTTATTGCCTATTGGGCAATCTCGACAGCCAGTTTCCTGGATGGCAGAGGTGCTGGCCAGCTGTGATCGTCGCCAGGCAGGCATTACGGCGCCGGGCGAGGGGTTGTATTTCGTTGGTGTGGATTACCCAGGGGAGCATGGGATCCCATGCCAGCCGGCGGGTCCGACGCTGATGACTCCCTTTCTGGATCACCATGGCGCACAATAACCTGGCTCATTAATAATTGGTGTCGGTGTTGCTATCGCTACGGAGGCGATCGGCAGCACCGTTCGAGCGGAGAGCGGCATGATAAGAACACGAGTTAAAATTTGCGGCATCACCCGAGTGGAAGATGCGCTTGCTGTGGTGGAACAGGGCGCTGACAGTTTGGGATTGGTGTTTTATCCGCCCAGCCCGCGTGCGGTCTCCATCGATCAAGCGCAAGCCATCGCTGCAGCGGTGCCGGCCTTTGTCACGGTGACAGCGTTGTTTGTGAATCCAACCGTCGAAGAGGTGCAGTCGGTTTTGAATCAGGTTAGAATTGACCTGCTGCAATTTCATGGTGACGAGGACAATGACTTCTGTCGTCAGTTCAAACATCCCTTCATTAAGGCATTACGCGTCCGGCAAGCGTCGGACTTGGTGGCGTTATGCCTGCGCTTCCCAAGTGCACTGGCGCTGCTGCTAGACAGTTATAAGCCAGGAGTTCCTGGTGGAACAGGCGAGTCCTTCGACTGGTCTTTGATACCGCAGGAACTGCAAACTCCCGTGATTTTAGCCGGTGGCCTGACACCCGGTAATGTTGCTTCTGCCATAGAGCAGGTGACTCCTTACGCCGTGGATGTTAGCGGCGGGGTCGAGTCGGCCAAAGGCATTAAAGATCACGACAAAATTTGTGCATTTATGAAAGAGGTCCAACATGGCGACCAACAACGCGATCGACTTAACCCTGCCGGATGAGCGCGGCCACTTTGGTATTTACGGCGGCCGCTTCGTCTCTGAAACTCTGACCGCGGCTCTGGATGAGCTGCGTGATACCTACGAAACCTTAAAACAAGACCCTCAGTTCTGGGCCGAATTTGACCGCGACCTGGCTCATTACGTCGGCCGTCCGTCGCCTCTGTATCACGCCGAACGTTTGTCGGCGCATTGTGGCGGTGCGCAAATTTATTTGAAGCGCGAAGACCTGAACCACACCGGCGCTCATAAGATCAACAACACCATTGGCCAGGCGCTGTTGGCCAAGTACATGGGCAAAAAGAAGGTCATTGCTGAGACTGGCGCTGGCCAGCACGGCGTGGCATCGGCGACTGTCGCCGCGCGCTTTGGTTTGGAATGTAAGGTGTTTATGGGCGCTGTCGATGTCGAGCGGCAGAAGCTCAATGTCTATCGCATGAACCTGCTGGGCGCTGAAGTTGAAGCGGTGGAATCCGGCACGCGCACGCTAAAAGATGCGATGAACGAAGCCATGCGCCACTGGGTGACGCACGTCGATGATACCTTTTACATCATTGGCACGGCCGCAGGCCCGCACCCATATCCCATGCTTGTGCGTGATTTCCAGACCATCATTGGCCGCGAAACCCAGCGCCAGAGCTTGGAGTTAATCGGTCGTCAGCCAGACGCCTTGGTTGCTTGTGTGGGCGGTGGATCAAACGCCATTGGCATGTTCCATCCGTACATTGGCCATGATGAAACCGCCATTTATGGCGTTGAGGCAGGCGGTAAGGGTTTGCAAGGTGACGATCATGCGGCGCCTTTGAGCAAGGGGCGGCCTGGAGTATTACATGGCAACCGCACTTACCTGATGGAAGATGAAAATGGCCAAATCATGGGCACCCATTCTGTGTCGGCAGGTTTGGATTACCCAGGTGTGGGGCCTGAGCACGCATGGTTAAAAGACATCGGTCGCGCCAATTACGTTGCTGCTACCGATGATGAGGCGTTGAAGGCTTTCCATCAGCTGACGCGTATGGAAGGCATTATGCCGGCGCTGGAAAGCTCTCATGCGGTGGCTTTTGCGATGAAATTGGCGGAAACCATGCGCAGTGACCAAAGCATTGTGGTGAATTTGTCCGGACGTGGTGATAAAGACATTCACACCGTGGCCAGCATTGATGGCGTAAACGCCTAAGGAAGAACTATGAGTCGTATTTCTACTGTGTTGTCAGCCTTGCAGGCTGATGGCCGTAAAGCGTTGATTCCATACATTACCGCGGGCGATCCGTCGCTGGCTGCGACTGTCCCTATGATGCATGCCATGGTGCAGGCCGGTGCTGACATCATCGAACTCGGTGTGCCGTTCTCTGATCCCATGGCCGATGGACCAGTGATTCAACGCGCGTGTGAGCGCGCGTTGCTGCATGGCACGTCGCTGCGTGATGTGTTGGCTATGGTGTCGGAGTTTCGCCAGCAAGATCCCGATACGCCAGTGGTGTTGATGGGCTACCTCAATCCAGTTGAGGCCATGGGCTATGAAGCCTTTGTCGACGCAGCAGCGACTGCAGGCGTTGATGGCGTGCTGATGGTGGATCTGCCACCGGAAGAAGCCGATGGCGTGCAGGGCTACTTTGAGCAAGCCGGGCTGGATATGGTGTATCTCATCGCGCCGACCACTACGGATGAGCGCATTGCCAGCATTGCGCGCAGCGGCAGTGGCTACGTTTATTACGTTTCTCTCAAAGGAGTGACCGGGTCTGCGGCGCTGGATGTGGACGACGTAAAACGCAATCTTGAGCGCATACGCGCGCACGTCGATATCCCTGTGGGTGTGGGTTTTGGTATCCGAGATGGTGCCACGGCGGCAGCGGTAGGCGCGGTGTCCGATGGCGTGATCGTTGGCAGTGCCATTGTTAATCTGATCGCCGAGTTTGCTGAGCAGCCGAGCGAAGCGCAGCGCCATGTGGCTGAGTTGCTCAGTACCATGCGCCAAGCATTGGATAGCTGATATGGCAGGGACGGTCAGCCAGTGGATAGAATACCTGGAAGCGCTTAATCCGCAGGTGATTGACTTGGGGCTTGAGCGCGTGGTGGCGGTGGCGGAGCGGTTGCATTGCCGCCGCCCGGCGCCGCTGACCATTTTGGTGGGCGGCACCAATGGCAAGGGCACCACCTCGGCGTTGATGGCAGCATTGCTGCGCGTACAGGGTTTGTCTGTCGGCGTATATAGCTCGCCGCATTTACAGCGCTACAACGAACGCATTGCCGTGAATGGCGAGTACATCAGCGATGACGATTTAGTCGAGTCGTTACAGCGGGTGGAAGTGGCACGCGGTGACGTTGGTTTGACCTACTTTGAGTTCGGGACACTCAGCGCGCTGGAGTATTTTTCACGCTTATCGCTGGATGTCTGTGTGCTGGAAATCGGCCTTGGCGGTCGTTTGGATGCGGTCAATGTGGCTGACGCCGATTTGACCATTGTCACCAGCATTGGTCTTGATCATCAGGCTTGGCTGGGCGACACGCTGGAGCAAATTGCCTATGAAAAATGCGCCATCGCTCGGCCCGGTCGGCCGTTTGTATGCGGTCAGCTCAATCCTCCAGGCAATGTGCAGCAAGTGGTTGGTGAGCGTGAAGGTCAATGGTATCAGCGTGGCGTTGATTTTGATGTCCAGCTGCATCAACAAAGCTGTCAGGTCGAGTTTACCGACACCAAGCAGACGTATCGTTGGTCGTTGCCAGTGCCGCACATTCCCCACCATAACGTGGCGACGGCGCTGCAGTCGCTGGCACTGCTCGGTCGTTTGCCTGACGAAGCTACCTGTCAGCAAGTCATCGCCACGCTAAAAGTCGGCGGGCGACTGCAGCGCATTGATGCTGGGCATCAGCGCTGGTTCTTAGATGTGGCTCATAATCCCCAAGCGATGTCACACCTGGCTGAAGTGCTGCCCGAGGTGGACGGCATTGTCTTCTCAGCGCTGGAAGACAAACCTGTGGCGGAGTTGCTACAGGCGCTGCCTCGTCATAAGCAGCTGCTACTGGCTGGCTTGTCCATGCCGCGCGGTTTGTCTGTTGCGCAATTGCAATCGCTAGCAGCTGATCTGCCTGTCACCGGCGTTTTTGCTTCGGTCGCCGATGCGCTGGCGTACGCGATGCAGCAGTCGGCGCAGAACTGGCTGGTGGCTGGATCTTTCTATACAGTGGAGCAGGCACTGAACTGGTTCGACGAGCAGGGGCATGGAGCAGCATCTTAAAAAGCGCATAGTTGGCGCCTTAGTAACGGTTATTGCGGTGGCGATTGTGCTGCCTATTTTGCTGGACGGCAGTCGCGCCAAGTTGTCTTTGGATGTCGATATTCCACCCATCCCGGAAACCGCCGAGTGGTCGGACGATCAACGTGAGCGCCGCGTTCGCATCGAGCTGGAGAAGCTCGCCAGCGGTGACAGTCACGCTGCAACCACACCGCAGCCAACGCGCACAGTGGAGCGCGATGATCCTGCCGCTCCGCGCACACTGGGCGACCGTGGTGCGGTGGATGACGAAAATCTGCCCTACGCCTGGACGTTACAGGTGGGCGCTTTTTCGCAGCGCAACAATGCTGAGAAATTTCGCGATCGGCTGTTGAGCGATGGCTTTAAAAGCTACCTAGAAGAACAAACTGACTCTGAGTGGGTGCGTGTGTACGTTGGGCCTGTGCTGCAGCGCCATCAGGCAGAAGCGCTGCAGGCGCAATTAAAGCAGCAGTTGCAGCAGCAAGAAGTGTTTATTAAACGCTTTCGTGCGCGCTCTTGATGCTGTCTGTTTGGTCAGAAAAATGCTCTGCAGGCCGCATGATAACTGAGCTTATGATTTTGCTGCGTTTCATTCCGGCAGTGCTCTGATATACTGCGCGCTTTCTCGGCGACAGCGTATGCGGTCGTTGCTGTTTTCCCCGCTAGTTAAGGCAGTCAGAGAGTGCAATCCTTGGCCATCATCGATTGGGTTATGATCACCGTAGTGGTGGTTTCTAGTCTGATCAGTCTAAAACGTGGTTTTGTACGCGAAGCCCTATCCCTCGCTAGCTGGATCATCGCCTTTATCGTCGCGCGCTTGTTTAGCGGTAATTTGGCCACCTTATTGGAAGGCCAGATTGACACCGAGTCGCTGCGTTGGATGGTGGCCTTCCTGATTCTATTTGCCGGCACCATTATTGTCGGTGCGTTGCTCAACCATCTGATCGCCGAGCTGGTGCGGGTCACGGGGTTGAGTGGTACCGACCGCGTATTTGGCATGGTGTTTGGTGCCGTTCGCGGTTTGCTGATCCTGGTCGTCGCCGTCTATGGTTTGCAGTACACCTTGGTGCCAGATGACACTTGGTATCAACAGTCAGTTTTCATTCCACAGTTGGAATCCGTGGCGGATTGGGCACGCAAAACGTTGCCCGCTGCCACCGATCGCCTGGAGTGGTTTTCTCAGTAGTCGTTTTTGAGGTAATGCGCACATGTGCGGAATAGTGGGTATTGTTGGTAAATCCCATGTGAACCAGGGCATTTATGATGCTTTGACGGTTTTGCAGCACCGTGGTCAGGATGCGGCTGGTATCGTCACCAGCTACCAAAACAAACTGTACCTGCGTAAAGACAATGGTCTGGTGCGCGATGTTTTCCGTACACGCCATATGCAGCGCCTCATTGGCAATATGGGCATTGGCCACATTCGTTACCCAACGGCGGGCTCGTCTAGCTCCGCTGAGGCGCAGCCATTTTATGTCAACTCGCCTTACGGCATTACCTTGGCGCATAACGGCAACCTCACCAACGCCGAACAGTTGGCGCAGGACATTTATCGTGAAGATTTGCGCCACGTAAATACCACCTCCGATTCTGAAGTGTTGCTCAATATTTTTGCCCATGAGCTGCAAGTGCAGGGGCAAATTAAACCGACGCCAGAGGTGATCTTTAACGCCGTGCGCCGCGTTCATGAGCGCGTTAAGGGCGGTTATGCCGTCGTTGCCATGATCAGTGGCTACGGCATTGTGGCGTTTCGCGATCCCAATGGCATTCGCCCAGCGGTGTTTGGCAGTAAGCAAACGTCAGCCGGTACTGAGTACATGGTGGCGTCGGAATCGGTAGCCTTGGATGCGCTGGAATTTAAAATCGAGCGCGACATTGCCCCCGGTGAAGCCATCGTAGTCACCGAAGAGGGTGAGTTGCACACGCGTTTATGCGCAGATAATACGCGCCTGACGCCGTGCTTGTTTGAGTATGTGTATTTTGCGCGTCCAGATTCGATTATGGACGAAATGGCTGTGTACAAAGCGCGTCTGCGCATGGGTGAAAAACTGGCGGAAAAAATTGTCCGCGAGCATCCGGAACACGACATTGACGTGGTTATTCCCATTCCTGACACCAGCCGGTCATCGGCGCTGGAGTTGGCGAAAAAGCTGGGCGTTAAGTATCGCGAAGGCTTTATGAAAAACCGCTACATTGGCCGTACCTTTATTATGCCCGGGCAGACGCAGCGTAAAAAATCCGTGCGCCAGAAACTCAACGCACTGGATTTAGAATTCCGCGGTAAAAATGTACTGTTGGTTGATGACTCGATTGTACGCGGTACCACCTGTGAGCAAATCATCGAGATGGCCCGCGATGCGGGCGCCAATAAGGTGTATTTTGCCTCAGCAGCGCCAGCGGTGCGTTACCCCAATGTATACGGCATTGATATGCCAGCAAAAGATGAATTTATCGCGCACGGTCGCACGACCGATGAAATCGCTAAAGACATTGGTGCGGATTGGTTGGTGTATCAGGATCTGCAAGACCTGATCGACTCATGCTTGGAAGGCAGTAGTACGTCAGCAACGGCATTTGATTGCTCGGTATTTAACGGCGAATATGTTACCGGCGATATCGATGAAGAATACTTTGAGCGTTTGCATTTGTTGCGCAGTGACAGCAGTAAAGGCCGCCATGCGGTTGAAAACGTTGCCATCGATTTGCACAACGACGACAGCCCTGAAGGTCAGCTATGACGGACTATTCCGATCGCTATCCGACGCAGTTTCCCGACTGTGGGTTTGACACCCAGGCCGTGCGGGCCGGGCATGAGCGCACCCACGAGGGTGAGCATGCTGAGGCCATCTTCCCGACCAGTAGCTATGTGTTTCGCTCGGCTGCTGAGGCCGCGGCGCGCTTCTCTGGCGATGAAGATGGCAATGTCTATTCGCGTTACACCAACCCCACAGTACGTACCTTTGAGCAGCGTTTAGCGGCGCTGGAGTGCGGCCAGGCGTGCGCAGCAACGGCGTCTGGTATGGCGGCGATTTATGCGGTGTGCATGGCGCATTTACAGTCCGGTGACCATTTATTGTCGTCGCGCAGTGTGTTTGGTAGCACCAATGTGTTGTTTGAAAAATTCCTGCGCAAATTCGATATCCAAGTGACTTATGTCGACTTATTGGATCTCGAGGCCTGGGAACAAGCGCTGCAAGACAATACTAAGTTGTTGTTTCTTGAATCACCGTCAAATCCTGTTATTGAAGTGGCCGATATTAAAGCCATCGCAGATTTGGCGCATGCCAATAACGCTTTACTGGTGGTGGACAATTGTTTTTGCACGCCGGCGATTCAGCAGCCGCTGACGTTCGGGGCGGACTTGGTCACCCATTCCGCTACCAAATACATCGACGGACAAGGCCGCTGCATTGGTGGTGCTGTGATTGGCAGTGACGAGTTAATTGAGCCGGTGGTCGGTGTGTTGCGCTCTGCAGGGCCAACTATGAGCCCGTTTAACGCTTGGGTGTTTACCAAGGGGCTCGAGACCTTGTCGCTGCGCATGAAAGCACATTCAGACAATGCTCTGCAGCTGGCGCAATGGCTGCAGCAACAACCTGCCGTGCTGCAAGTCAACTACGCCGGCTTACCACAGCATCCGCAATACGAACTGGCGCAAAAGCAGCAAAAACTGCCTGGTGGCGTATTGTCGTTTGAGGTTCGAGGTGGGCAGGCAGCAGCGTGGCAAGTGATGGATGCGACGCGTCTTATTTCCATCACTGCCAACTTAGGTGATGCCAAAACCACCATTACTCATCCGGCGACGACGACACACAGTCGTTTGACGGAAGAAGAGCGTGAGGGGGCGAATATTGGCCCTGGACTACTGCGCATTGCAGTCGGGTTAGAGTGCGTTGACGACGTTATTAAAGACCTTGATCGTGGCTTATCTGAGCTAGCCTAATGCTCGGTGCGTCGCCCATAAAAAAGCCGCCTTATTGGCCACTACTGTCCCACAGTTGTGGCGCTAAATAGAAAAGCCTGAATCCACCTTGGTAAACTGACGTTGTCGAGACACCAACTACCAAAGGGATTCAGGCTTTGCCACATCATAACACCGCGTTTCACCAACTCCTAAAACCCGTGTCGAGACATGAATTCGAGAGGCTGGCCGCTCGACATCATGTTGGCCAAAAACTGCGCTCTGCCCGTCGGTGGGATCAATTTGTGGCCATGGGGCTGGGGCAGATGTCTGACCGCCAGAGTTTGCGTGACATCGAAGCCAACCTAGAAGCTCAAAGCGACAAGCTGTATCACTTGGGCGCCAAAGTCATCGCCAAAACAACGCTGGCACGACTGAATGAGCAACAGCCAGCAGCGCTGTATCAAGCGGTTTTTTATCAGCTACTAAGTCGACATAGCCAGTCACCGGGAAAACATAAATTCCGCTTTAAAAACCCGCTGTATAGTTTGGATGCCAGCGCCATCGATCTCTCTTCGCCGGTCTTCCCCTGGGCGCGCCACCGTGAGGACACGGCCAACGTTAAATTAAGCATCGGGCTGAACCACGCGACGGATATTCCAGAATACGTTGCCGTTGGAGATGGGCATGAAAACGACATGGTTCAAGGCCGACGTTTTAAGTTTCCTAAGGGCAGCATCGTCGCCTTTGATAAGGGCTACATCGACTACGAATGGTTCGGAAACCTGACCAAACAAGGGGTTTTCTTTGTCACACGCCTACGTGCAGGCACCGTGTACAAGGTGCGAGAGCGACGTGAAGTCATCGCTCATTCCGGTGTTCGCAGCGATCAGGTCATTGAACTCACCAGTGCACACGCAAAGAAGCGAGGCGCCCCGTTGCTACGCCGAGTGGGTTATCAAGACCGAGATAGCGGTAAGTTTTACGAGTTTCTCACCAATAATGTTGAGTTGTCTGCCCGCACCATTGCTGCGATTTACAAAGACCGCTGGCAAGTCGAGTTGTTCTTTAAAGCGATTAAAAGCTGCTTGAAGATTAACAAGTTCGTAGGCCATAGCCGCAATGCCGTGCTGACTCAGTTATGGATCGCTCTGATCATGTATTTGCTGATTGCCATCGCTCGGCACAGCGCCCAGCAAGGGTGGACGGTTGCCCGGATGATGAAAGTGCTGCAACTGAATATTTTCAGCCGGAAAACCCTAAAACAACTACTGAGTCCCGATAAATCGAGACACAAAAAAAGCGACCCTCAAATGAGGATCGCTTTGTGACCGCGAAACTGTGGGACAGTAGTGCCTTATTGGCGGCTTCTTTATGGTTGTGTGATTAGCGTTGCGGTAATACGTCTTTTAATTTTTTGTGCATTTTACGCACCGCTTCTTCCGTTTCTTCCCAGCTGATGCAGCCGTCAGTGACGGATAAACCGTACTCCAAATCATCCAAATTCGCCGGGATATTTTGGCGGCCATGCTTGATGTTGGACTCTACCATCAGACCAATAATGGACTGATTGCCTTCCAATATTTGATTGCTGACGTTATCCATCACCAGAGGTTGCAGTGCCGGGTCTTTATTGGAGTTTTCATGGCTGCAATCAATCATGATGTTCGGCACTAAATCGGCTTTCGACAGCGCTTGCTCTGCCAATGAAACATTGACCGAATCGTAATTGGGCTTGCCGCCGCCGCCGCGCAGCACCACGTGAGCGTAATGATTGCCTTTGGTGGACACCACAGACACTGAGCCACTCTGGTCAATGCCTAGGAAGCGATGAGGATTAGCGACAGACTTCAGCGCATTGACGGCAACGGTGAGACTGCCATCGGTGCCATTTTTAAAGCCAACAGCGGAAGACAACCCCGAGGCCATTTCTCGGTGGGTTTGTGATTCCGTGGTGCGTGCACCAATGGCGGACCAAGCAATTAAATCCTGCAGGTATTGCGGTGAAATAGGATCGAGTGCCTCGGTGGACAGCGGCAATCCCATTTCTGCCAAATCCAGTAACAGTTTGCGTGCACGATGCAAACCTTCTTGAATCTTAAAGGTGTCGTTCATGTGCGGGTCATTGATCATGCCTTTCCAACCGACGGTGGTGCGTGGCTTTTCAAAATACACACGCATCACCAAATACAAGGTGTCGCTGACTTCTTCCGCCAAATCGCGCAGGCGTGCGGCGTAGTCGTGGGCTGCCTCGACATCGTGCACCGAGCATGGGCCGATCACCAGAAAAATACGTTTATCTTTGCGGTCGATAATATCGCGAATGACCTGACGGCCTTTTTGCACGCTGGCGACGGCACTGTCGCTGATGGGCAGCTCGGCTTTCAACTGGTCAGGCGTAACCAGGGGAGAAAACGACTCGATATTCAGATCTTCTACGCGGCTGTCGGACATACTCGTTCCCAATTCATCAGGCTGGCTTTATTATTGGCCTCGATTATGACAAATGATGAGCTAAAAGCACACAATTCTAGCGGGCTCGATGCCGCTGCACTGCGCCTCGGCTTGCCGATGTGGTTTATGCCGCAATGGCGCGGTGGTCTGTTGCCAGCCGGTTGTGACGGTCATGAGGCGCTGCAGCATTACGCCCAACATTTCTCCAGCATAGAAGGCAATACCAGCTTTTATGCGTTACCCACAGTGGACAGAGCGCAGTCTTGGTCGGCGCAGGTGTCAGACCATTTTCGTTTTGTCTTTAAAGTGCCGCGCAGTATTAGCCACAGCGATCATTTAACGTCGGCTTTGCAGCGTGAGTGGCCTGCTTGGCAGCAGTTTTGCGATGCCATCGGTAAGAAGCTTGGCGTGGCGTTATTGCAGTTGCCTGCACAGTTTGGTCCGCCGCGATTGGGTGAGTTGCTCGATGCGATAGATAACATCCAGCGCATCAGTGACGTGCCGCTCGCCGTCGAAGTTCGTCATCCTGAGTTTTTTGATAAAGGCGCGGCGGAGCAGGCATTGCTGCGCCAACTCACCGACCGCCAAGTGGATCGAGTGATATTTGATAGCCGCGGCTTATTTAGCGATGCCAGTCAAAATGAGGATGTGTTGGATGCGCGCGCGAAAAAGCCTCGTTTGCCGGTGCATCCCATTGCCACCGGGCGCTTTCCCATCGTACGTTTTATTGGCCACAGTGATTGGCAGCAGGACACGATGTTGTTGCAGCAGTGGCAATCCAAACTGATGGCCTGGCAGCAAGAGGGGCGTCGACCGTTCTTTTTTATTCATACCGCCGGCAACCAGCGAGCCCCGGAACGAGCAAACGCTGTGTGTCAGCAGTGGCGACTGCCGCAATGGCAGGCATCGCAGCCGAGTTTGTTATGAATGTCGGTTAAAAGAAGGCGTAGCGCGCGCCAATGCCAAATAAGATGCTGGCTAACAGCGGGCGCAATATTTGCTCTGGAACGCGCTTGCTGAGCTGGCTGCCAAGGTGAATGGCAGGCAGTGAGCCAACGAGCAGGGCGCCTAGCAGGTAAAAGTCCACATTGCCCAAATACATATGTATCAGGCCGGCGGCCAACGTCAGTGGCACGGCGTGCGCGATGTCGGTGCCAACTACAGAGGTGCTGCGTAATATCGGGTACAGCAGCATTAGGATGGCGGTTCCAATGGCGCCAGCGCCAACCGACGATAGGGTAACAAACACGCCCAGAAATACGCCCATGATCACCGTGGCCGGTGTTCGCCAGTGCTCAAGATTACCGCGACTGTATCGCCTGGCCCATTCCTGCAGTCGCCCTCGACCAATGATCACCAGTGCCGTGAGCAGCAGCATGATGCCCAGTGCATTGCTGAGTAGGTGTGCGTAATCTTCTGAATCTTGAAACAGCGAGTGCAGCAATGCCCCAGTCGCCAGCGCCGCTGGCAAACTGCCGAGCGCCAGCAGTCGCACCAAGCGCCACTCAACGTGGCCTTGTTTGTGATGGCTGACAGCACCCCCGGCTTTGGTCAGGCCTGCATACATCAGGTCGGTGCCAACGGCGATGTGGGCTGGAAATCCAAACATCAACAGCAGCGGCGTCATCAAAGCGCCGCCACCTATGCCTGTGATTCCTACAATGAGGCCAACCAGCGCACCGGCTGCTATATATAACAAAATATCCATGACGAATGGTCTAAAGTACTACTGGAGGCTCTAAGCATGGGGATGAAGGCTAATGTAGAGGCTCGCATCTATTCTGGAAAAGAATATTTGTTTATATTTTTATAACAAATCTGTGTGGTGAGGTGGAGACGATATGAAGTTGCAACAACTGCGGTACATCTGGGAAGTGGCGCATCACGATCTGAACGTGTCGGCAACGGCACAAGTGCTCTACACCTCGCAGCCAGGTATCAGCAAGCAAATCCGCCTGCTCGAAGATGAGTTGGGTGTCGAGATTTTTGCCCGCAGCGGCAAGCACCTGACCCGGATTACACCCGCGGGTGAGGCGATCCTCAAAGTCGCCGGTGAAATTTTACGCAAGGTCGAGAGCATTAAGCAGGTGGCGCAAGAGTTCAGCGATGAAAAGAAAGGCGCGCTGTCCATCGCCACCACGCATACGCAAGCGCGCTATGCATTGCCGTCGGTGATTGATGGCTTTATGCGCAGCTATCCCGAGGTGTCGCTGCATATGCATCAGGGGACGCCAATGCAGATTGCAGAAATGGCCGCCAATGGCACCACCGACTTTGCCATTGCCACCGAAGCGATGGAGTTATTCGGCGACCTGATCATGATGCCGTGCTACCGCTGGAATCGCAGTATTCTGGTGCCCAAGTCGCATCCGCTGGCACAAACTCCTAAGCCCTCGCTCGAACAGGTGGCGGCTTATCCGTTGGTGACTTACGTGTTTGGCTTTACCGGCCGCTCGAAGTTGGACGATGCGTTTAGCAGTCGTGGTTTGACTCCTCGAGTCGCCTTTACCGCGGCTGATGCGGACGTGATTAAAACCTATGTGCGTTTGGGGGTTGGTGTGGGCATTGTGGCCAGTATGGCGATTGACCCTGAGGCCGACTCAGATTTGGCCGCACTGGATGCCAGTCACTTGTTTGACTCCAGCGTGACCAAGATCGGCTTTCGCAAAGGTACGTTTTTGCGCGGCTACATGTACGACTTTATTGCCCAGTTTGCGCCTCATCTGACGCGCGACATCGTGGACCAAGCAGCTCATTGCCATAACCGCCAGGAGTTGGAAGAGTTGTTTGCGTCACTGGAGTTGCCGGAGCATTAAAAGGCCCGGCATGCCGGGCTGGGTTGTTACGCTTTGCTAATGATGTTGCCGGCATGCAGGCCACACTCTTTATGGCCCTCATTTTCCCACCACCAGCGGCCTTCGCGTTCATGCTGATTGGGCAGCGTGGCCCGCGTGCAAGGCTGACAGCCGATGCTGGCAAACCCTTGTTGGTGCAGTGGGTTGTAGGGTACGTCAAAAACCTTGATGTATTCCCACACTTGCGCCGATGTCCAATGCGCTAACGGGTTGTATTTGGTGAGCTCACCGTTGCGGCCCTGAAACGCCGAGTCGGCTTCGACCAAATCGATGTTGCTGCGGGTGCCGGGCGATTGGTCGCGGCGCTGACCGGTGATCCAAGCATCTAGGTGCAGCAGCTTCTGCCGCAATGGCTCGATCTTGCGAATGCCGCAGCACTCTTGGTGTCCGTCTTGGTAGAAGCTGAACAGACCTTTTTCATTGACCAGCGCCTGCAATGCCTGCTGCTCTGGTGTGCGCACATCGATGCGAATGCCGTAGTGTTTGCGCACGGATTCGATGAATTCGTAGGTCTCTGGGTGCAGCCGGCCGGTATCCAGGGTGAAAACATCCACGTCGGGCTTAATTTTCACCGCCATGTCGATCAGCACCACGTCTTCAGCACCACTGAACGACACAGCGATGGCAGCGTGATTTTCCAGTGCATGACGAACCACGTCCTTTGGGCGCTTGCCCGCTAAGTCTTGGTTCAACTGCTTAATCTCTTCACTCATCGGTTGTAACCTTGTCTGTTTTTGCTATCACGGCGAGGCTAAGACTAGCATGGCTGCCTTAGTCCATTTAATAATATAAAAGAATACGCTGAAGCTCTGGCGTAATAAAACTTGCGGGAAATGCCGATCGTAGTTTGTCTTATCGAGAATGGCGCGCTAGGGTAGGCGGCGGCTGATACTGACAATAACAGGAGACCTCATGGAAATCGCTTGCTTGGATCTGGAAGGGGTGTTGGTGCCCGAAATCTGGATCGAATTTGCCAATAAAACCGGCATTGAGTCCCTCAAAGCCACCACGCGAGATATTCCAGATTACGATGAGCTGATGCGCCAGCGCCTGCGCATACTCGACGAACACAATTTAAAGATACAAGACATCCAGGAAGTCATTGCCACGCTGAAGCCGCTGGAGGGTGCGCGTGAATTTATCGACTGGCTGCGTGAGCGTTTCCAAGTGATTATTCTGTCGGACACGTTTTACGAGTTTTCGCAGCCATTGATGCGCCAGCTCGGTTTTCCAACGCTGTTCTGTCATCGCCTAGTAACCGATGACAGTGGGCGAGTGGTGGACTACAAGCTGCGCCAGGCCGACCCTAAACGGCAGTCTATTCGAGCGTTGCAAACCATCTATTACCGCACCATTGCCGCTGGTGATTCTTACAACGATACCACCATGTTGGCCGAAGCCGATGCCGGGATTTTGTTCCATGCGCCGCAAAATGTGATCGATGAATTTCCGCAGTTTCCGGCGGTCCATTCATTTGACGAGTTAAAGAAAGAATTTATCAAAGCCAGTAACCGAGAGTTGAGTCTTTGATTTATTTGACCGGTCTACTGTGGGGGTGGGCTGCTGGCTTACAGCGGTTGCTGCATAATGCGCTGAACTTTATTGAGGATTTCCTGATATTCAGAGTCTGCGGTGCTGTCGAGTACGATGCCGCCGCCGCCCCAGCACTCGGCGCCATCGCGCTTGGCAATAATGGAGCGGATCAAAATATTAAAGTCACTGTGGCCGCGACTATCAAAATACCCCATTGAGCCGCAATAAAAGCCGCGCGAACGCACTTCTAACTCGTTGATGATTTCCATCGCCCGACGTTTCGGTGCACCGGTAATGGAGCCACCCGGTAAAGCGGCGAAAATGGCTTGCTCGTGGCTAATCTCGGGTTTGAGTTCAGCGACGATGGTGCTAACCAGATGATGCACATTTGCGTGGCTCTGCGGTGCAAATAGTGCTTCCACCTTGACGCTGCCTGCGGTGGCATAGCGACTCAGATCGTTGCGCAGCAAATCAACAATCATCAGATTTTCCGCCTGATTCTTCGGGCAGCTTCGTAATGCATCAAGCAGCTTCTGATCTTCTTCTGGGTGTGAACTGCGCGGTGCTGTGCCTTTTATTGGACGGGTTTCTAAGCGCCGTTGGTCAATGCGCACAAAGCGCTCTGGACTGACGGTAAACAGGGAAAATTCAGCGGTTTTTAAAAAGCCGCTGTGCGGTGCATCGAACGCCTCTAGCAGCTCCGCTGGCGACTGTTGGGTTAAATCATCGGCACAGCGAAACGGCATGGTGAGGTTGGTTTGATAGCAGTCGCCGCTGCGCAAATACGCTTGAATGCGCTCAAAAGCGGCTTGATATTGCGCCAAGTTCCACTCGGGCTGCCAGTCGCGTGCGGCCGCTGGGCTGATTTCGGGAGGCTCGTTCAATAAAGCATCAAGGGCCGTGAGCCAAGGGGCAATGTTTTGCTCCGTTGCTGAGCACAAAATCACCTCATTGGTATCTAGGCACAGCTGCAGCGATATCGGGTAATAACCAAACCAGGCCAGCGGCAGGTCGTGATCCGAGCGCGGCGGCGGTTGTGCGATGGCATTGGCTTGGCTGTATTGACCGGCGTCGTAGCCAAATACGCCGGCCCAACCGGAAACGAAATCGCAAGATGCCGAGCTGTCTTTGCTTTGCTGGTTTGCATATGCATGTTTTGCAGGCTGCTGCAGCTGGCGCAAAAGGTCGTCTAGCTGCTCGCTGTTGTTCGCTTGCAGGATTTCGGTTGGCGCAAAAGCCAATGTGGCGCGGCGTGATGCGGCGGCGTTTTGCTGTTGCTGATCGATGTCAGCGGTCGGCACAGCGCCGGACAGGCCATGGTAAAAGACGATTGGGTTATCCAAAAAATGACAGTATTTCAGTAGCTTACGAGCGTTGAATGAGAGTTTTTGGTGTATCATTTTGTGCCAATCGTCGGGGCGAGATCGCTAGGTTAAGTGCCTGATTTTACAGCAAAAGCCGGCTGCCGTCTGGCGCGTAAGCGGGTGCGCTTGTGCCGATTTAGGTAATCGGTGGTAAAAAAATGTAACCAAAGCGGTGGACAGCGGCCACAGTCGGGTAATAGATTACCGTCTGTCCAAGTCTTTAGGCGGCTGGGCGATAAGCGAATAACAATAACAGCTAACTGTTTTCACAGGTCACCGCAGGTATCCATGGTTCGTCAGGGCCAGCAGGGTCACGCAGTGAAAGGGCCGGGAAAGGTCCGCACAAGCAAAAAAATAATCAGGAGTGTGCACACATGAAACTTCTCAAAAAAGCGTCTCTCGCCGCGGCCATCGCTGCTGCCCCGTTCGCAGCCCAAGCA
The DNA here is from genome assembly GCF_002237535.1 of Bacterioplanes sanyensis. GTDB lineage: Bacteria > Pseudomonadota > Gammaproteobacteria > Pseudomonadales > Oceanobacteraceae > Bacterioplanes > Bacterioplanes sanyensis_A. Next base: position 3,244,800 of record NZ_CP022530.1, on the reverse strand, counting down.
TTGCAGCCACTGGATGATGCGACGTTATCAAACGCCACTGGTCAGTCCGGTGTGACCATTGAGATCGATATTGATAGCTCGGGTATCAGCATCGGTGAGATTGAATACACGGACCAGGGCTCTGTCGTTCTGCAAAACATACAAGTTCGCAATGTTGATGGCCTTACTCAAACCATTGATGTTGACACCTATGGTAACCTGTTGATCGGTATGTCCAGTGTTGATGATATGCAGGTGTCCATTGGCGGGCTGCAGGGCGCTGAATTTACCAGTGCGCTTGCTCTAAAGTCGACCGCCGGCGAAATGACTGAAGTTATCAATAATATTGATATGCAGCTGGATATTGGTGAATCTAAAACAGCAATTATGAACCTTGCAGCTAGCGGTAATACTGTCGACTTCAGCAGTGTCGGAGGGTTTGGCAATAATTCTAGTGTCGGTATTTCCGATCTTCCTGCATCAGCTCAGAGTGGGGCTGTTGCAATCCTCTCTAAAGCATCTATTAAAATTGATAACATGAACATTGGTGCTTTTGGTTACACAAGAGCCCAGGCGGAGGCAAACCAAGTTGTCATCGAAGACGGTATTTCAAATAACAATGCCCGATCTGTTGATGTAGCGAATGAGATTTTTGACAGTTATAACCAAGAGATGGGACTTAATCCCGGTGATGCAGGCTATATGAGTTCTGTTGCGGCGGGCGCCACTCTGACTCAGGATCAAAAAGACGTCTTGGTGTCGGTTGTAGCGAACGGCGCTGCAGTTCATGTGCAAGGTCTTCAGTTCTACAAGGATAACAATGGCACAAAAGAAGCTGCAACTATCGAGCAGACGATATGGGCTAAGGGTGGTTCGGCTGCTCTTGGTGGTGGCGTATATATTCAAGTAGGTAAGATCGAAGGTACCTTGGATATCGCTGGTATCCATATGGGTGGTGAGTCGATTGGTGGCTTGAAAGTTTCTGACATCAACTTGAGCGGCATGACCCAGCGTATCTACGGTCACAACTAATCTGTTGTGCAATAAAAAACCCGCTTCGGCGGGTTTTTTATTGCCTGTAATTTGGGCTTTCCAATTTTTGGTGGGGCTGCCAATCCAATATCATGCGTAAAAACCCTTAAGCCTGGCGCAATTGGTGGAAAAACGGCTTGGTGCCCTATGTGATTTTATGTAACATGAGTACCAAATACGATAACAATAATAATGGGGTTGTCGCCCGTGTTTGTCATTCTCCTCGGATCCATCATAGGTTTTGCCATGATCAACGAGCTGGCTATGGTAAACGACCGCCAGCCCGGCGACACCGTTATTCGCTATGACGTGAACCAGCCATTTCAAAGTGATCAGCTGGTCAATGTCGAACCGCTGGCGGTGCAGCGTTTTCATAACGTAGTGCGCCAGCAATACGACTATTCTTGCGGCTCTGCTGCCTTAACCACTTTGCTGGACTTTTATCTCGGCCGTAACTTTCGTGAACGCCAAGTGATGGAAGGCTTGCTGCGTTTTGGTGAAACCGAACGCATCATTCAGCGTCGTGGCTTTTCATTGCTGGATATGAAACGGCTGGTAACGGCACTGGGGCACCCGTCAGGTGGCTTTCGCGCCGATGCCGACGACCTGCGTGAGCTGGATCACCCAGCCATTGCACCAATTGACCACGGCGGCTTTAAACACTTTGTGGTCATTCGCGCAGTGCACGAGGATCGTGTGTACTTGGCCGACCCGGCGCAGGGTAATATCAGTTTCACCATGCATCGGTTTTTAGAAATTTGGGACAATAACATTCTGTTTATTGTCTTCCCCAATGGCCATACGCCAGCCAATGGGCTGGCGCTGCGTGAAGAAGACATGCGCTTCGTGTCGGAGTCGGTGATTGCCGACAACGCTCTGCGTGAGTTTCCTCTGTTGGCAATGCGTTACGAAGACACTATTTCTAACAAGATTGCCTCGCTTAGTAATAACGCCAAATCCAGCTATGAGTTGAAGCTGGATGACAATGGTCAAGCGATGACCAATGAAGATGGCAATTATTTGTATGAAATTATTCTTGAAGATGCCGATGACGGTGTCAGTCCATCCGAATACAATGTCCGGGTAACGCAGGACCCAACGGAACGCATCGAAAAAACACTGCGCTTTAGAAGAAAATAATAATTACACGCAAGGACAAACCATGCTGACTCGCCACTCTTTATACGCACTGCCGTTGCTGCTGGTGCTGCTGCCCGCGGCTTGGGCTGATGATAACGACCTGTCGAAGGCACGTGAGGCGCTGTCGAAGCAGGAAAGCGATGCGGACACGGAAAAAGCGCTGGAAGAAGTATTTGAAGCCGCCGAGAAAAACTATTCACTGCTGCGCCAGGGCGGCGTTGGTCTGAATTACAACTTCGACTACAGCTATTACGGCGACCAGCGCATTAACTTGGTGGTGGAGCCAAACTTGGATGAAGACGGTGAACCGACCGGCAGTTCGTCCATTCGCAACGCCGATGTCTCACCAGTGGCCAGTCATACTTTTACCAACTCATTTACGCTGGACTACGGCGTATTGAATAACCTTACCGTCAGTGGCCGTCTGCCGTTGGTGGCGAAGTTTGATACCGAAGAAAGTCTGACCACGTACGCGCTGGGCGATATCAGCGGTACCGTACGCTGGCAACCCTGGGAATATGTGCCGGGTACGTTAAGTAAAACGCTGTTTTCAACCTTTAAAAGCAAAACCGGCGACAGCCCCTACGAGATCGATCTGGATAAGCATTTATCCAGTGGCTCGGGGTATTACAGCTGGAGCGGCGGTTTGAGCGCGTCAAAAGTGATGGACCCAGTGGTGCTGTTTGGCTCTGGCAGTTATGGCTACAACATACCGGTAACGGGCTTGGATCAGGTGCGTGGCTCATCGTTATTGCAAGAAGTGCATCCGGGAAACTCGTTGTCACTGTCGATGGGTTTTGCGTATTCACTGTCTTACGACGTGTCGTTGAGTGTGTCGTTCCAGGGCTCTTACAACGACGAAACGCGGTTTAAGTTGTATACGCCTGCGACGGGTGAATACACCAATTCCGTCAGTGGCAGTCAGCTGTCGGGCATTATGAATTTTGCGCTGGGCGTGCGCGTGTCGCCGAAAACCATCGCTAATATCAATGTCGGTTTTGGTATGACCGAGTTATCACCCGATATCATTCTGGGGCTGTCGTTACCGATCGATATCGAAGGTGTAAAACCGGCCGCAGCGAATTAATGGGGTGAAGCGTATGAAAAGGGCTTTCCCCTGGCGTGCGGCGCTGCCGTTGGCCATTATGGCGGCGACGCTTCCAGCTCACGGGCAGCTGGCGCAAAATCTATTTCTCGATACCAAAGCAATGTCACTCGGCAACGCGGTGACGGCGGATCCAACGGGCATTATGGATATCCATTTTAACCCGGCAGGACTGACTAAACTCGACGGTCGCCAGTGGCAGTTGCAGGCGATGAATGTGTATCTGTCTGCTACAACGCGCTTTGCGTTACCGGACGGCTACGACCCGGATGAGTCGGGTTTGTTGCCTATCCACGAAGACCCGGTGTTGCAAGAAGGCGATGGTGAAGCGTCGGCGGCCGCCTATATTCCCGGCTACGGCATTATGCCGATGAATATGTTGCCGATTCTGACATTGCCAACCGGGGGAATTTCGATCAAACCGCCTGGTTCTAAGTTTACCTTTGCTAATGCCGTTTATGCGCCGATGGCCGCCGGTTTTGCCAAAGATGACGATGACCCAGGGCGCTATCAGGCCAAGCAGGTGGCGCTGCAGCGTTTTACCTATTTGTCGCCATCGTTTGGTTATCAGGTCACGGACGAGTTTTCCGTTGGCGCCAGTTTTTTATTTTCTCACCAGGCGGTGTCCGTGGTGCAGGACATTCGTGCGCCGAGTGTATTGATTGGTGTGCTAGAGGAGCTGCAGGACGCCTTTGGCTGCTTTGATGAAAATGGTGCTCCGACGGGCAATGACCCGCTGGCGCCATTGGTGACCTTGTGTGGCGGTGATGTCGGGCCGTATGACGATGTGGGCGAGCTGCGTTTATCCACCGAAGAATCGTTGTCGCCATCTTTTAATGTGGGCTTGCTATGGGAGCCGAACGACTGGTTTGCTTTTGGTTTGGGATATCAAAGTGAAGCGGTGAGTCGCTTAAAAGGCACTTACGAGCTTGAGTACACGCCAGAGTTTGCAGACTTTTTCCGCAGTTTTCGCTCATCCATTATTGGTGCCATCGGTGGGGCGATTTTTTCGTTGCCGACCGGGGTGCGCAAAGAGTCGGGCAATGTATCGGTGGAAATGACCTATCCGCAGCACTTACAACTGGGCACCAAATTTCGTTTTTGGGATCGCTATCAACTGAATGTGGATGCCGGTTGGACCGATTTTGAAAAGTGGGACTCACTGAAGTTTGAATTTGATCGCCAGGTGAGTTTTTTAAGTACCGCGAAAACACTGGCGCCCGGTTTGGTGACCGATACCACGCTAAAACAAACCTTGGGCTATCGCAGTGTGTGGAGCTGGGGTTTTGGTTTCCAGTACGATTTAAATTCGCGTATCAAATTACGCTTGGGTTACGAGCCGCGTGAAACGTCCATTCCGAAAGACGCACGCAGTGCGCAGGCACCACTGGGCTTTGCACGGTTATACAGTGTCGGCATGGGCTACCAATGGGATATGGATACGGTCATTGACCTGTCTCTTAGTTTCATGCAGTCTGCCGAATCGATCAAAGCGGACCCTCAAGAAGCAGAGCAGGCGGGTGATTATCCCAATTCCAGTAACGCCATTAACCGGAACTGTCTGACATGTACCGTCAGCAACCCGTATCCGGGGTTGGATGTCGATACCGAGCTGACCATAGGTTCGGCTGGCATCAGCTTCCGTACCAAATTCTGACGCTGTTTTGTCTGTGGTTGACGCTGGCGATGCCAGCGTTTGCCGCAGACAGCGACTACTACACCTGGGTCGATGAGCAGGGTCGAGTGCATAACAGCCCGAAGCCTGGTTTCGCGGTTGCTCCTAAGCCAGGCGCTGAGCGCGGTGCAAATTCTGAGACCCAACCCGGTATAAATCAAAACGACTCTGCAACGCCTGAGGTCAATAACGGCTCATCATCGTCGGAGTTTGATCCGGCTGATTTTCCAGACGAAGCCGAAGTGATTCGTCGTCAACAGCAACAGTTGCAACAGCAGCCGCCGTTTTATATTTGGGTGGACGAGCGGGGCGTATCGCATATTCAGACGTTTACGGTGGGTGAAGGCACCGCTCCTGTCGTGCCAGAAGCCGCAACTTTTGATCATATTTTAATCCCACCTTTTCGCTGGCAGCACAATGCCAGCGATTGCTGCGAGCGGTATTTGTTTGCTTTTAAACAGGCTTTGCCAGCCGATGAGACTCAATCCTTCGATGCATTTGATCGCGCGCAGCCGTTTTTGTGGCAGGGGCAGGCTTATCGTGGCTGGTACTTTCAATTGCTCGGGACGCAAGCGCTGCCCAGGCAGTTGCAGTTAACTCGCCTTGGTGAGGGCGAGCCGGCGGCTCTGTTGCTACTCAATGACGATTTGCAGCCGTTGTACTGGCTGCCGCGCTTGAATGGTATAGTGCGCCCCGCCAGTTGGGCGAGTGACGCCCGCTATGAGTCTTTAATAGAAATTCGCGACCCACAGGTTCGTTTCGCCGTTGTGCTGATGGCAGAGCAATGGCGACAACAGTCGTGGTCGATGACAGCACGATGGTCTTATGGAACGACATCCCCTTAATATCACCACCAACAGTGCGCATCAGCACGCGCTACTGCTGCAATACCCACAATATTCGACCGGCCCGCGCATGGTGATGCTGCACGGTTCGGGCGTGGCCGGTGAATATACTTGGACTTATTTATGCAATTATTTGCGTGGATGGTCGGAAATATTGTTGCTCGATCTTGCAGAAATGGGACAGTCGCGCTTTGCCCTAGACATGCCTTGGCAAGCCTCGTCGTATGCCACGCAATTGCAGGAGCTGTTAGAGCGCTTAGATTGGCAAACGTTTGATCTGGCGGCTTATTCCTTTGGTGGCATGGTGGCGTGGGCATGGATGAATCAGCATCCGCTGGATGGCCGACTGTTTTTGTTGGAGCCAGCCATGTTGGGTGGTGTGGAGCCGGCTACGTTGGTGAATAAGGCAGAGGCCTATCGGCAATTGTCGCACCAGCTGATGGCGCAGCCTGATCGTCTCGACTTGTATCGTGAATTTCTCGATATCGTCTCGCCTGTTCGTCCAGACAATCCGCAAGCCGACGAGCTGACAGCGACTCGTTTAGCGGAAAATCCTGCCGGTTTTGCGCGTGCCTTAAATACTGTGGCGACGGAATTGATGCAGCACGCCGATGAGTTTGTTCAATGGCAAGCGCCGGTGTCGGGTATGAGTTTTGTTGGCAGTTTGTCGCCGCAAGAAATGCATCAGCGCCACCAAATGTTGGCTGAGCAAAACCTGCCCAGCTGGCAGTACGTATCCATCGCAGGCGCCGATCACCGTCTGGTATATACCCATTCCCGTCAAATCGCGGCAGCGATGAATAAAATGGTTTAGCGCCTAAACTGGCGCTACTGATGTGGCTAATGAGTTAGCTGATCAAGTAGCCATCGGCCGCTGAACAGTGCTCATTGCTCAGTACCATGGGTATTTTCGTCAATAAAATCGGACTTATGTTTTGAGGCGTCGCTGCAGGCCAGTATCGGCCAAAATACGTGTGGCGATTTCTTCAATCGAGCGCGCGGTGGTGCTGATGTAGGGAATCTGCTCGCGCTGATACAGCAATTCCACTTCTTCGACTTCCAAATAACATTGCTTAAGCGAGGCGTAGCGGCTGTTGGCGCGTCGTTCGCTGCGAATCAGTGCCAAGCGGTCTGGGTCAATCGACAGGCCATACAGCTTGTCGCGATGTTCGCTGAGGGATTTCGGCAGTTTTAAATCCAGCATGTCTTCTTCGGTCAGCGGGTAGTTAGCGGCTTTGATGCCGAACTGCATTGCCATGTACAGGCTGGTCGGTGTTTTGCCGCAGCGCGAGACGCCCACCAAAATGATGTCAGCCTCGGCATATTGACGCGTGCGCGCGCCGTCGTCGTTGTCGAGGGCGAAGTTGATGGCGTCAATGCGGGCCTGATAATCGTGGCTGTCGGTGGCCAAATGCGATTTGCCCACGCTGTAGGAGGACTCAGTGCCCAGTTCTTGCTCCAGCGGTGCTAAAAAGGTGGCAAAAATATCGACCTTGAAAGCATCGGCAGAATCGACAATAGCGCGGATGCTCTTATTGACGATGGTGTCGAACAAAATTACCGGCTGGCCACTGTCTTGGGCGGCTTGATTCATCTTCGCCACTGCCGCGTGCGCTTTCTCTTCATCGTCTACGTAGGGCATGGTGATGCGCTCGAATTCTAAGCGCTCAAACTGGGCTAATAGGCTATTCCCTAAGGTTTCTGCGGTAATGCCGGTGCCATCGGAAATGAAGAATGCGTATCGCTTCATGTAGAAATTTGCTCTGGGTACTTTTACTATTACGCGCTGCGAATCATAGCGATAAGCCATTGAAAAAGACAGGAGAAGGGCGTTGACCGATTACGTACTCTGGTTTGATCAGGTATCAATGGGCGATGTAGAGCGGGTAGGTGGTAAGAATGCATCGCTCGGTGAAATGATCAGTAATCTGGCCAACGCAGGCGTTACTGTTCCTAACGGCTTTGCCACGACGGCCGATGCCTACCGAGAGTTCTTGAGCTATCAGGGGCTGGACGACCGTATTAATGCGGAGCTGAGCAGCTTGGATGTCGACGACATCCGCATGCTGACGGAGACCGGTGCGCGTATCCGTAACTGGATTCTTGAAGCGCCGTTGCCGCCTGGGCTGGAAGCGGCCGTTGAAGAGGCCTTTGCCAAGCTGCAAGGCGGCAATGCCAAAATGGCTGTAGCCGTGCGCTCGTCTGCCACCGCCGAAGACTTGCCCGATGCCTCCTTTGCTGGCCAGCAAGAAACGCACTTAAACATCGTCGGTATCGATAACGTCAAGCACGCCATCCGTGATGTGTTTGCCTCGCTGTTTAACGATCGTGCTATTGCCTACCGCGAGCATCAGGGTTTTGACCATCACAAGGTGGCGCTGTCGGCCGGTGTGCAACGCATGGTGCGCAGTGAAACGGCGTCCAGTGGTGTGATGTTTACCTTGGATACCGAATCCGGTTTCGATCAGGTGGTATTCATTACCTCGTCTTATGGTCTCGGTGAAACCGTTGTCCAGGGTGCGGTGAACCCGGATGAGTTTTACGTTCACAAAGAAAACCTGCAAAACAATCGTCCGGCGATCTTGCGTCGCAACCTTGGCGCTAAGGCCATTAAAATGGTCTACAACCAAGACGCTGCAGTGGGCCGCTCGGTAGAAACCCAACGCGTCGATCGCGCTGACCGTCAGGTATTTTCCATCAATGACGCGGAAATCGAAGCACTGGCACGCCAGGCAATGATTATCGAGCAGCATTACCAGCGCCCGATGGACATCGAGTGGGCCAAAGACGGCGACGATGGCCGCCTGTACATCGTACAAGCACGCCCAGAAACCGTAAAAAGTCGCGCCAGCAAAACCGTGATGGAGCGCTACCTGCTGCAAGAAACCGGCAAAGTACTGGTGGAAGGGCGCAGTATTGGTCACCGCATTGGCAAAGGTCCGGTTCGTATTATCGATTCCGTCGATGAAATGGATCAGGTGCAGCCGGGGGATGTGCTGGTGGCGGACATGACCGACCCAGACTGGGAGCCGGTAATGAAACGTGCCTCCGCCATTGTCACTAACCGTGGTGGTCGTACCTGTCATGCTGCGATTATCGCGCGTGAATTGGGTATTCCAGCGGTGGTGGGCTGTGAGGATGCCACCAAACTGCTGAGCGATGGTCAGGACGTGACGGTATCTTGCGCTGAAGGTGACACCGGCTTTGTTTACGAAGGTGCGTTGAACTTTGATATTCGTCGCAACAGTGTGGAATCCATGCCGGAGTTGCCGTTCAAAATTATGATGAACGTCGGCAACCCAGATCGTGCGTTTGATTTCCAAGGTTTGCCCAATGCCGGTGTCGGCTTGGCGCGGTTGGAATTTATTATTAATCGCATGATTGGTGTGCATCCAAAAGCGCTGTTGAATTTTGATACCTTGCCAGAGGAAGTAAAACCCACCGTTGAGCGACGCATTTCGGGATACGCCAGCCCGGTGGATTTTTACGTCGACAAACTGGTGGAAGGTATTTCTACGCTGGCCGCAGCCTTCTGGCCCAAGCGTGTGATCGTGCGTTTGTCCGACTTTAAATCAAACGAATACGCCAACTTAATTGGCGGTCGTTTGTACGAGCCGGAAGAAGAAAATCCGATGCTGGGCTTCCGCGGCGCTTCGCGTTATATCTCCAAGAATTTCCGCGATTGTTTTGAGCTGGAATGTCGTGCCATGCGTCGTGTGCGCAACGACATGGGCTTTACCAACGTAGAAATCATGGTGCCCTTTGTGCGCACGCCGGGCGAAGCGGAGCAAGTGGTGAACTTGCTGGCAGACAATGGTTTGAAGCGCGGCGAAAACGATCTGCGCTTAATCATGATGTGTGAGCTACCAGCAAATGCGGTACTGGCTGAGCAATTCCTTGAGCATTTTGATGGTTTCTCTGTCGGCTCTAACGATTTAACCCAACTGACACTGGGTTTGGATCGCGACTCCGGTATCATTGCCCATCTGTTTGATGAGCGTAACCCGGCCATTTTGGCGTTGTTGGAAAATGCCATTAACGCCTGTAAAAAGGCGGGCAAATACATTGGCATTTGCGGCCAAGGCCCGTCGGATCATCCGGACTTTGCCAAGTGGCTGATGGAGCACGGCATCGACAGTGTGTCGCTCAATCCGGACTCGGTGATGGATACCTGGTTCTTCTTGGCTGACAAGGACAGTTAAGCCTCAATGAAAAGCAGCAGTACCTTATTTCCGGTCAGCCTGATGCGCGCGGAGCAGCATCAGGATTTGGCCGAGGATGTGTATCTGGTGAAGCACAATCGCGATCCAGATCGCAGTGTGCAGCTGGCTTTGACTCATCTGAGCTACGCCGATGGCCGTCATCGTGGCGGCCAACCGGTGGTTCTTTTGCACGGCAGTTTTACCAACCGTCGTTTCTGGTGGTCAGATCGCGGTATTGGCTTGGCCCGTTATTTGGTCGAACAGGGTCATGATGTGTGGCTGTTGGATCAGCGTGGTCACGGCTTAAGCCCGCGCAATCTCGATTATCGCAACAATACCTTGCAGCGTTACGTCAGCTTCGACATTGGCGCCATCAACGAATTTATCTCTGAGCGCACGGCGAAAAAGCCGATCTGGATCGGCCACTCCCTGGGCGGCGTCGTTTTGTCGTCAGCCCTAGCGTGCGGCGTGTTGAATCGCTCGTCGGTGCGCAGTTGTGTGCTGCTAGGCACTCAGGCCATTCGCCGGCCTCGCTATTTGTGGTTGCCGCTGCTGGGTTGGGGCTTGCGCCGTTGGATTAAGCGGCGCGGCGAGGTCAGTGGCCAGCGGTTAAAAATTGGTCCAGAGACCGAACCGGCGGGTCTAGTGAACGAATATCTGAAACGCCATGATTGGTTCGGCAGCTGGCAGTTTCGCAGCCCAAAACGCAAGTTAATGCCTGGCTGGCAAGCGTGTGATGTGCCGCTGTTGTCGATGGCTGGTGCAGCCGACACCTCCGACCCGGAAGCGTATTGTCAGCGCTTTGCGGCACTTTACGGTGGGCCATTGCAGTACGTGCGCCTCGGCAAGGCCGAGGGCTTTCAGTGTGATTATGGTCATGTCGATATGGTGGTGAGCCGTCAGGCGGCGGAAGAAGTCTGGCCGTTGATATCCGATTGGTGTCATGGACGCTCGTTGGGAGAGCGTTTTGGCCAGTCGGCGTGAGCATGACCTTGGCCAAAACAGGATGACGAGCATGAATGTTCTGCTGGCAGGTGCAACCGGGCTGACGGGGAGATTTTTGTTGCAACAATGCCTCGACTCCGAACGTTGCACACAAGTATTTGCCTATTGCCGCTCACAGCCTGGTATTCAGCACAGTAAGCTGACATGGTTGAGCTTTGATCGGCAGCCGGACGCTGCCATTGATGTGTTTATGAGCACACTGGGCACTACCCGTAAGCAGTTCGGTGCAAAGGGGTTGGCTTATGTGGATCACGAGTTGGTGCTTCGCTGCGCACAAGCAGCCCAAGCCGCAGGCGCTGGTAGTGCGTGTATTCTCAGCGCCGTAGGCGCCGATGCTAAATCGCTGTTTCTCTACAATCGCATCAAAGGTGACATGCAGCGCGACGTCGCCGCGCTGGGTTTTGAGCGCTTGGCCTTATTTCAGCCCTCGGTGCTGTTAGGTCAGCGTGGTGAGCATCGGCCGCTCGAGCACTTCGCGGGGAAAATCCTGTCTCATCCCGGTTTTGGGCGCTATCAAGCGTTACCAGCTGAAGCTGTGGCTGCAGCAATGTGGCGCGCGGCGCTGCTGCAACACCCCGGCGAGTATTTTTATCAAGTGCCCGATATACAACAACTTAACCAAAGCAAGGAGTGATTATGAGCGATTACGTAACGCCAGATTTGTGCGACGAATACCCGCAGCTGGTGCAAGTGGTGGAGCCCATGTTCAACAACTACGGTGGCCGCGAATCTTTTGGCGGTGAAATCGTCACCGTGAAGTGCTTCGAGGACAACTCCAAAGTCAAAGAGCTGGTCGATACCGATGGCACCGGCAAAGTGATGGTGGTCGATGGCGGCGGTTCGCTTCGTCATGCCTTGTTGGGCGATATGCTGGCCGAGAAAGCCGCCAGCAATGGCTGGGAAGGCATCATCATTTACGGCTGCATCCGCGACGTTGACGTGATTATGGAAACCGATCTCGGTGTGCAAGCGTTGGCGACCAATCCGCTAAAGACCGACAAGCGTGGCTTGGGCGATGTTAACGTCGAAGTGAAATTTGGCGGCGTGACCTTTGTCCCTGGGCAGTTCGTTTATGCCGACAATAACGGTGTGATTGTCTCGCCCGAGGCGCTGTCGATGCCAGCGTAAAGCGCATCGCCAAAGGAATGGTCGACAAAGCCGGCGAATTGCCGGCTTTTTTGTGCCTGTAAACCCGGTCTAAGGCTTGGGTTGTATACAATCCTATTCGCTTTTACTTGAAATCTGCATTCTGAGGCGTATTCTGAGGCCATCACTTTGCAGATTGTCGACAAACTCATGGCCGATAGCGCAACCCTGTCAGAGAAAGTCTTTGCTGAGCTCACCACCGCCATTGTGCGTGGTGAGCTCAAGCCGGGGGATCGTTTGTCGGAGCAGCAGCTGGTGGAGCGTTACGGTGGCAGCCGTGCGCCGATGCGCGAGGCCATACAAAAGCTGGAGGCGCGCCATCTGGTGGTACGCATTCCCCATGCCGGTGCTCGGGTGGTATCGCTTAGCTTGGCAGAACTGCGTGACATATACGAAATACGGGTCGAGCTGGAAAGCATGGCCTGTCGCCTTGCTGCACAGCGCATGCCCGATGACGAAATTGCCGAGCTGCAGGCGTTGCTTAAGCAACATGAGCAGAGCATTCAGCAAGAACAGGGCTTGGCTTATTACCAAAAAGCCGGCGATTTGGATTTTCACTATCGCATTGTGAAAGGGAGCTGCAACGCACGCTTGCATCAAATGCTGTGTGGCGAGCTGTACCACCTAGTGCGCATGTACCGCTATCAAACCTCCACCAGCAACAAACGCCCGCAGCAAGCATTAATCGAACACCAACGCATCGTTGAGGCTATCAGCGCACGCGATGCCGAACTCGCCGAATTATTAATGCGCCGTCATATTCAGACGTCGCTGATCAATCTTGAACACCGTCTAGAACAGGAGGGTCAAGCATGACTCCAGGTCAGAAATTTAGGCAAGCACTGGCTGACAACCAGCCGCTGCAAATCGTCGGTACCATCAATGCGTACGCCGCCATGATGGCAGAGCGTATTGGTCATCAGGCGATTTATTTATCCGGTGGTGGGGTGGCCAACGCCTCCTATGGTTTGCCGGATTTGGGCATGACCTCGCTGAACGATGTGCTCGAAGATGTGCGCCGCATTACCTCGGCGTCTCAATTACCGCTGCTGGTGGATATCGATACTGGCTGGGGCGGCGCTTTTAACATTGCCCGCACCATTTCAGAAATGGAAAAGGCCGGTGCAGCGGCGGTGCACTTAGAAGACCAGGTGGCGCAAAAGCGCTGTGGCCATAGACCCAATAAAGAAATCGTCTCCAAAGCCGAAATGGTCGACCGCATTAAAGCGGCGGTGGATGCGCGTACTGACGATAGCTTTTTCATCATGGCGCGCACCGATGCCTTTGCTCAGGAAGGTTTAGAGGCCGCCATTGAGCGTGCACAGGCTTGCGTTGAAGCCGGTGCCGACGGCATTTTTGCCGAAGCGGTAAAAACCGAAGAGCACTACCGTGCCTTTGCCGACGCCCTGGACGTGCCAATCCTCGCCAATATCACCGAATTTGGCCAAACCGAATTGTGGAATCGTGAGCAATTAGGCGAGTGGGGCGCTGCCATGGTGTTGTATCCGCTCAGTGCTTTCCGTGCCATGAACAAAGCGGCAGAAACAGTCTACAAAAGCATTCTGGATGAGGGCGATCAGCGCAAAGTGGTCGACATGATGCAGACCCGTATGGAACTGTACGATTACCTCAATTACCACGATTTTGAAAACAAGCTCGACGCTTTGTTCGCCGAAGGCAAAAACAAATAAAGGAGAATTCTTGTGGCTAAACAACTCAGTGGCGCTGGCCTGCGTGGCCAAGTGGCAGGCAAAACCGCATTGTCGACGGTGGGTGTGTCGGGCTCTGGTCTGACCTATCGCGGTTACGATGTTAAAGAGCTGGCAGATAAGTGCCAGTTTGAAGAAGTCGCCTATTTGATTTTAAAAGGCGAGCTGCCCACTCAGGCGCAGCTCGACGACTACAAAGCCAAGTTGAAATCGTTGCGCACACTGCCGCAGCCGTTAAAAGAAGTGCTGGAGCGTATTCCAGCATCGGCGCACCCAATGGATGTGATGCGCACCGGCTGCTCTATGTTGGGTAACTTAGAAACCGAAGACAGCTTTGAGCAGCAGCAAGAAGCGACGGATCGTATGCTGGCGCTGTTCCCAGGCATGATTAATTACTGGTACAACTTCAGCCACAAGGATAAGCGCATCGACGTTGACACTGACGCCGATTCCATCGCTGAGCAATTCTTGTGGACCTTGCACGGTGAAAAACCGTCCGAGCTGCATACTCAGGTAATGCATGCATCTTTGATTTTGTACGCCGAGCACGAATTTAATGCCTCTACCTTTACCGCTCGTGTGTGTGCATCCACTTTAAGTGACATGCACTCCTGTGTGACCGGCGCCATTGGTTCGCTGCGTGGCCCGCTGCATGGCGGTGCTAATGAAGCGGCAATGGAGCTGATTGAAGGCATGGAAAATCCGGACGATGCTGAGCAAAAATTGCTGGGCATGCTGGAACGCAAAGAAAAAATCATGGGCTTTGGTCACGCGGTTTACAGCGAATCTGACCCGCGCAACGCCATTATTAAACTCTGGTCTGAAAAGCTGGCCCAGGAAAACGGCAACACCTCGCTGTACGACATTTCTGAGCGCTGTGAAGCCGTCATGTGGCGCGAGAAAAAATTGTTCTGCAATGCCGATTTTTTCCACGCCTCGGCTTACAACTACATGGGCATTCCGACCAAGTTGTTTACCCCGATTTTTGTCTGCAGCCGTCTGACGGGCTGGGCTGGGCATGTGATGGAGCAGCGTGCTGATAACCGCATCATTCGCCCCAGTGCGGAATACACCGGCGAAGAGTTGCGTCCAGTGACCGCCATAGCCGACCGATAATTCTAAAAGCACCGGCTAGGGCCGGTGCTGCTTGATGAGCCTGATTATGAATACTGAATACCGCAAGTCACTGCCTGGCAGTGACGTCGAATTTTTTGATACCCGGGCGGCCGTCGAGGCCATTAAGCCGGGTGCCTACGACGGTTTGCCATACACCTCGCGCATTTTGGCCGAGCAGTTGGTGCGTCGCTGTGAGCCCGAGGCGCTAACTGATTCATTGCGCCAGTTGATTGAGCGCAAGCGTGAGCTGGATTTTCCTTGGTATCCGGCTCGAGTGGTATGCCACGATATTTTGGGGCAAACGGCGCTGGTCGACTTAGCCGGTTTGCGTGACGCCATCGCTGACAAGGGCGGTGACCCAGCCAAAGTTAACCCAGTGGTGCCAACACAATTGATTGTGGACCACTCACTGGCGGTGGAATGCGGTGGCTTTGACCCAGACGCTTTCGATAAGAACCGTGCCATTGAAGAACGTCGCAATGAAGACCGTTTTCATTTTATCGATTGGACCAAAACCGCGTTTGATAACGTCGATGTGATTCCAGCGGGTAACGGCATCATGCACCAGATTAATCTGGAGAAAATGTCGCCTGTGGTGCAGGTGCGCGACGGTGTTGCTTTCCCTGACACCTGTGTCGGCACCGATTCGCACACGCCGCATGTTGATGCGTTGGGCGTGATTTCCGTGGGTGTCGGTGGCCTGGAAGCGGAAACCGTGATGCTGGGCCATCCGTCGATGATGCGCTTGCCCGACATTGTCGGTGTTGAACTGACCGGTAAACGCCAGCCTGGCATTACCGCCACCGATATCGTCTTGGCATTAACCGAGTTTTTGCGCAAAGAGCGAGTAGTAGGCGCCTATTTGGAGTTCTTTGGTGACGGTGCACGCAGCTTAACCATCGGCGATCGTGCCACCATTTCCAATATGACCCCGGAATACGGTGCCACAGCGGCCATGTTCTACATCGATGAGCAAACCATCGACTACCTCAATCTAACAGGCCGTGAGCCGGAGCAAGTGGCGCTTGTGGAGCAGTACGCCAAGCACACAGGCTTATGGGCCGATGCTCTTGTTGATGCTCAGTATGAGCGGGTATTGAGCTTTGATTTGTCGAGCGTTGGGCGCACCATTGCTGGTCCATCAAATCCGCACGCCCGCGTCGCTACTAAAGATCTGGCGGCCAAAGGCATTGCTGGCAACTTAGAGCAAGCACGCGAGCAAGAAGCTCAAGGCTTGATGCCGGATGGCGCGGTGATTATTGCCGCCATTACCTCTTGTACCAACACCTCCAACCCGCGCAATGTGGTGGCCGCAGGCTTGTTGGCGAAAAAAGCCAATGAGCTTGGGCTAGTGCGCAAGCCTTGGGTGAAATCCTCCTTTGCACCGGGCTCTAAGGTGGCGCGCACTTACCTGGAAGAAGCAGGCTTATTACCAGAGCTGGAAAAGCTCGGCTTTGGCATTGTGGCGTTTGCGTGCACCACCTGTAACGGCATGTCAGGCGCATTAGACCCAGAAATTCAGCAGGAAATCGTCGATCGTGACCTGTACTCCACTGCGGTGTTGTCGGGCAATCGCAACTTTGATGGCCGCATTCATCCGTATGCCAAGCAGGCGTTTTTGGCATCGCCGCCTTTGGTCCTGGCTTACGCTTTGGCTGGCACGGTGCGCTTTGACATTGAGCAAGACGTATTGGCAGTGGTGGATGGCAAAGAGATTCGCTTGGCGGATATTTGGCCGTCGGATGAAGAGATCGATGCCATCGTTAGCGAGCACGTTAAGCCGCAGCAGTTCCGCGATGTGTATATCCCGATGTTTGACCTCGGTGATATCGAAAAAGCCCCGAGCCCGCTGTACGACTGGCGTGAAATGAGTACCTATATTCGTCGCCCGCCGTATTGGGAAGGCGCCTTGGCAGCAGAGCGCACGCTAAAAGGCATGCGCCCGCTGGCCTTGCTGCCGGATAACATCACCACCGATCATTTGTCGCCGTCGAATGCCATTCTGGCCGACAGTGCGGCTGGCGAGTATTTGGCCAAGATGGGGCTGCCGGAGGAGGACTTTAACTCCTACGCCACCCACCGTGGTGATCATTTGACGGCTCAGCGTGCCACGCTTGCCAACCCCAAGTTGATGAATGAAATGGTGTGCGACGAACAAGGCAAGGTCGTACAGGGCTCGCTGGCGCGCATTGAGCCAGAAGGCAAGGTGGTGCGCATGTGGGAAGCCATCGAAACCTATATGCAGCGCAAACAGCCGCTGATCATTGTTGCCGGCGCCGATTATGGTCAGGGCTCATCACGTGATTGGGCGGCCAAGGGTGTGCGCTTGGCGGGCGTTGAAGTGATCGTGGCGGAAGGCTTTGAGCGCATCCATCGCACCAACCTGATTGGTATGGGTGTATTGCCACTGCAGTTTAAGCCAGGTACCACGCGCATCACGTTGGGCTTGGATGGCACGGAAACCTTTGATGTTCTGGGTGAGCATCAGCCCGGCGGCGAGCTGACCTTGGTGATTCACTATGCTGATGGTCGTGAGCAGCAAGTGCCGGTGATCTGTCGCTTGGATACTGGCGAAGAGGTCACCACCTATCAAGCCGGTGGTGTGTTGCAGCGCTTTGCCAAAGAGTTTCTGCAGCAGTAGCTCTATGGCTTAAACAACAGGGCGGCTCAGGCTGCCCTGTTTTCCTTGGGTGAGCCCGCTCACCCATTTTTCGTTCTGGGTGGCAATGCTGCCCAGCGTTTGATTTTACGCGAGATGGCATTATGTCCCTTTCTTCCGATAGCCCTCAAATTCGCATCCCCGCTACCTACATGCGTGGTGGTACCAGCAAGGGCGTTTTCTTTAATATCAAAGACTTACCATCTAAAGCTCAGCAGGTAGGTGAGTATCGAGACAAGTTGCTGCTGCGTGTCATTGGCAGTCCGGACCCTTATGGCAAGCATACCGATGGTATGGGTGGTGCGACGTCCAGTACCAGCAAAACCGTATTGTTGGATAAAAGTGCCCAAGCAGACCACGACGTCGATTATCTATTTGGCCAGGTGGCCATCGACAAGCCCTTTGTTGATTGGTCGGGCAACTGTGGCAATTTAACCGGCGCCGTTGGAGCCTTTGCCATTAGCCAGGGGCTAGTAGACGCCGAGCGCATACCTGAAAACGGTATTTGCACGGTGCGCATCTGGCAGAAGAACATAGAAAAAACCATTATCGCCCAGGTGCCGATAAAAGACGGTCAAGTGCAGGAATGTGGTGATTTTGAGCTCGATGGCGTGACCTTCCCGGCGGCAGAGGTGGTGATTGAGTTTCTCGATCCAGCCGATGGCGAGGGCGCTATGTTTCCGACCGGCAACCTGATCGATCGCCTGGAGGTGCCGGGTGTGGGTACTTTTGATGTCACCTTGATTAACGCCGGTATTCCTACTGCTTTTGTGCGGGCCAGTGATATTGGCTACGGCGGCTCTGAGCTGCAGGATGATATCAATAACGATGAAGCGGCACTGCAGCGCTTTGAAACCATTCGCGCTTATGCGGCCGTTAAAATGGGTTTAATTAGCGATGTCAGTGAAGCGGCTGCGCGTCAGCATACGCCGAAAATCGCCTTTGTCGCGCCGCCTGAGGCTTATGTTGCTTCCAGTGGCAAGCAAATTGGCGCTGGCGATATCGACTTGCGCGTACGGGCGCTGTCGATGGGCAAATTGCACCACGCCATGATGGGCACGGCGTCCGTGGCCATTGCTACTGCTGCCGCAGTGCCAGGTACCTTGGTGAATGAAGCGGCTGGCGGCGGTGAGCGGCGTGAGGTGAATTTTGGTCATCCGTCGGGCACGCTCAAGGTCGGTGCAGAAGCTATCGAAAAAGACGGCCAATGGAGTGCCAGCAAAGCCATTATGAGCCGCAGTGCGCGGGTATTAATGGAAGGCTGGGTAAGGGTGCCACCGGCGCAGCTTTAATAGCGTTAGCTTTGCCGCTGTCGCAATCTAATTCTGTCGCAAAACGAAGACATAAAAAAACCGGCGCTTAGCGCCGGTTTTTTTTATTGCAGTGCCGAGTGCCTTAACGGCTATGCTCGGTATCGCTTTCAGCCTGTGGTTGGGCTTTGGCTGGCTCGGCGTCCACCTTGGCTGTGTCTGTAGCCGGTGTTTCCGCGTGAGTCTCGGCCTGGTTGCTACCAGCGTCCGAGTTTTCAGCATTAGAAGCAGCATCTTCAGCAGTGGCTGGCTTCGCTGCTTCGGGCTTTTCAACTACAGAAGGCTTCTCTGCTGCAGGTGCTTCCTCAGCTAAAGGCGTTTTTTCAACTGAATGCGCTTCGGCCGTTACACTAGCGTCGCCACCTTGCGCTGCACTGGCTTCAAGCTGGTTGCGAGGATCGTTGGGTGCGCGACCTGCGGCACGGCGACGGCTGCGGCGTGGGCGGCTGACTTTGCCATTGTCGACAGTGTCAGCAGTCACGTCGCTGTTGTCGTCAGACTTTGGCGCATCATCGTTGCTCTTGCCTGTTGCAGCCTCAGGTGCAGATTCAGCCACCACCGGTGCTGCAGTTTTTGCCTCTGCCTTGTGGCCAGCATTGTCGCCACCAGTCGCTTCGGCGGTTGGCTCTGATTTAGGTGCAGCCTTGCGTTGCGAACGACGTGGGCGGCGCGGTTTTTCTTCCGCTTTGCTGTCGCTCGTGGCTCCGGTGTCTGCCGCCGCTTCGCCTTTGTCAGCCTTGGCCTGTGCTTTGGCTTCAGGGACTTCGGTTTGAGACGGCTGGGTTTCTGTTTTGGCAGCTACCTTATTGTTGTCTGACGCTTCGTCAGTGGCGACCGTGTCTGATGTATTGCTAGCCTCGACTGCACCTGCTGATTCTTTGTTGCGCGAATCTGCTTTGCTGCGCGAGCGACGTGTACGGCGGCGACCTTTGCTGCCAGCTGACTCGTCAGTTTCTGTCGTAGCTGATTCTGACGTTGCGGCTGGCTCTTTGTCGGCTGATTGAGTGTCAGAAGATTTCGCCTCAGCTGCTTGAGCAGGTGCTTTTTCTTCGACAGCTTGGTTGTCAGCGGATGGCGCCGCTTCTGCTGGTTTTACAGCATCATTCTTTGCTGTGCTGTCAGCGGTGTTGTCGCTTGCAGTAGCGTCGCTATTGTTAGCATTCGCTTGGCTTTCTGCTGTATCACGCGGTTTTTCGCTGCGATTGCGACGACGTGAACGACGTGGACGACGCTCTGTGCTTTCTGCTTCTGTGCCGGCTGCGCTGTTGTCTGGAGTCGCAACGGCTTCAGTGCTTTCAGTTTTGCCTTGTTGGCCAATGACAACGGTATCCGGCTCGTCACTGAAGTCAGGCTTGTTAGGGCGCTTGCGCGTGCTATTGCCTTGGCTACGGTCGCGGCGCGGCGCTTTGTTGTCGCCACTGGACTTGTCGCTGGCTGCTTTGTTGCTGCGATGATCCACGCGCTTTTCATCGCTCTGATTGTCACGTGCGGTGTCGCGTTGATTGCCGCGAGCGCTGTTGTCGCGCTGACTGTCACGTTGGTTGTCGCGCTTGCTGTTACGCGCAGGCTTGTCACTCTGGCGCTCAGACTTATCATCGCTCTTATTCGGGCGCGCCGACTTGGCGTTGTCCTGGCGGCTGCGCTCTGAACGATTGTCGTTGCGACGCTCTTTATTGGCGTTGTTGCCATTGCGACGGTTGTTATTGCCTTTGCTGCCCTGGCGCTGGCCTTTGTTTGGCTTGCTGCTGGGCTGTTTGGTCGCTGGCGTGCTGTCTTCTTCGCTGCTTTCAAACAAGGTGCTGAGTGCAGAGCTCAGGCGTTTAAAGAAGCCTGGCTTTTCTTCCGCTTCAGCCACGGGTGCTTGCGCTGGCGCTGGTGCTACCGCTTTGACGGCAGCACGCTGTGGCTTAATGTTGTCGCCGTCGGCCAAATCAATACCGTACTCTGGCTCGCCGCCTTCCAGCTTCTGCTCGTAGCTGATTTCATCAATCAAGGTGTCGTCTGGGCGCAGGCGCTGTACTTCGAAGTGCGGTGTGTCCATGTGTGGGTTGGGCAGGATCATCACGCGAGTGTCGTGACGCTGCTCAATTTCACCAATCAAGGCACGTTTTTCATTCAGCAAGAAGCTAGCGACCGGGTTTGGTACCACGGCGCGCACTTGGCCGGTGTTTTCTTTGGCGGCTTCTTCTTCGATGAGGCGCAAAATAGACAGACCAACGGACTGAATGCCGCGAATCACACCGGTGCCATTACAACGTGGGCACACGTGGCCGCTGGTTTCTTCCAATGACGGGCGTAAGCGCTGGCGCGACATTTCGATCAAGCCAAAGCGAGAGATGCGGCCAACTTGTACGCGTGCGCGATCCAGCTCCAGAGCGCCCTTGAGGCGGTTTTCGACTTCGCGCTGATTCTTGTTCGACATCATGTCAATAAAGTCGATGACCACCAGGCCACCCATGTCGCGCAGACGCAATTGGCGGGCGACTTCATCCGCGGCTTCCAAGTTGGTATTCAGCGCGGTTTCTTCAATGTCCGAGCCTTTGGTGGCGCGCGCGGAGTTGATGTCGATCGACACCAGTGCCTCCGTCGGATCAATAACGATGGAGCCGCCGGATGGCAGCTTCACTTCGCGTTGGAAGGCGCTCTCTATTTGGCTTTCAATTTGGTAGCGATTGAACAGAGGGACGCTGTCTTCGTAGCGCTTGAACTTGTTCTGGAACTGCGGCATGACACGACTGACGAAATCCAAGGCTTCTTGGTACGCCTCTTCGGTATCGATCAATACTTCGCCGACGTCCTGGCGCAGGTAGTCGCGAATAGCGCGCAGAATAACGTTGCTTTCTTGCAGCAGCAGGGTAGGTGCGGCGTTTTCATCGGACGCGGTTTTGATCGCATCCCACAGCTGCACAAGATAGTCGAGGTCGCGCTGTAGTTCTTCAGAGCTGCGACCAATGCCGGCGGTGCGCACGATCACGCCCATGCGATCTGGGACGCTGACGCCTTTCATCGCTTCGCGCAGCTCGGTGCGTTCATCGCCTTCAATACGACGTGAAATGCCACCGGCACGGGCGTTGTTTGGCATCAACACTAAGTAACGACCAGCCAGGCTGACTTGTGTGGTCAGGGCTGCGCCTTTGTTGCCGCGTTCTTCTTTATCGACCTGGACAATGACTTCTTGCCCTTCTTTCAACACCTCTTTGATGTTGATGCGGCCAGGGCCTGGGTCTTTGATGAAGTATTCGCGGGCGACTTCTTTGAGCGGCAAAAAGCCGTGACGCTCGGCGCCGAAGTCAACAAAAGCGGCTTCTAGGCTGGGTTCTATTCGGGTGATTTTGCCCTTGTAGATGTTGGACTTTTTCTGCTCCCGCGCACCGGTTTCGATGTCGAGGTCGTACAGTTTTTGCCCATCCACCAGGGCGACGCGCAACTCTTCAGTTTGAGTCGCATTGATTAGCATTCTTTTCATGCCGTTTGTATTGCTCATGTGAGCAACTCGGCGCCTGGCAATGCCGACGTTGCGGCCACTACCAAAATGTTTATGGGTGCTTTGCTTACCGAAGCCAGTTGGGCGTTTCGGTCCTAATCGCAGTGGTGCTCCACTTGGTTGGGCACCGACACTGTCCATAATTTGATAATGCGAGATGCCAGCGCGCGTTGCTGCTTGGTTTATCTCACTCAGCGTTGCAAGCAACGCCTGAACTTGGTTGTTCGTGCGGAAGAGTGTCTTCTTGTCTGCATCTTCCTTATACTATGCCGCTTTTCGGCGGGCTTGAGCGCATCTGATCTATCGGATGTACGGGCGCGTCAAACCGTCGCCGGACTATAGCAACATTGCTGACTGGCGGCAAACACCGCACTTATCGGACATTGCATGGTGCCACCAGAGTTAGACACCAGTCAGGTTTCCTGGCTGAGCATCACTGAGGCAAATGCTGGGCAGCGCCTGGATAATTTTTTGCTCTCTACTTTAAAAGGTGTCCCTAAGACACTGATTTATAGAATAATTCGCAAGGGCGAGGTGCGCGTTAACAAGAAGCGTGCGAAAGCCGATACGCGTCTGCAGGACGGCGACCAGCTGCGTATCCCGCCGCTGCGCCTGCCGCAACGTGGTGAAACACCGCCGGTATCGACCGTGCTGCGCGATAAGTTGGACGGCGCCATTGTTTACGAAGACGAAGCCTTGCTGGTGGTGAACAAGCCATCGGGCTTGGCGGTTCACGGCGGCAGTGGCGTTAGTCTGGGCATGATCGAGGCGCTGCGCAAAATGCGCCCGCAGCATCAGTTTTTGGAGTTGGTGCATCGGCTGGATCGTGACACCTCCGGCCTAGTGCTGGTGGCCAAGAAGCGCAAGGCACTGACCGTGCTGCAGCGCATGCTGGCAGACAAACAAGGCATTGGTAAGTTTTACTTGGCGCTGGTGCACGGCCAGTGGCCACAAGTGAAATCGGTGGATCTGCCACTGCTGCGCACCGAGCGTCAGTCAGGCGAGCGGGTGGTGCGGGTTAGCGATGAAGGCAAGTCGGCTCTGACTCGTTATCGGTTTATTTCTTCTGGCGGCCACTACAGCCTGGTACAGGCGGAGCCTGTTACAGGGCGCACCCATCAGATTCGGGTGCATTGTTTGACACAGTCGTGCACCATCGCTGGAGATGTGAAGTACCGCGATGTAGCCGAGCAGTCGGTAGACGAAAAACACAAGGTCGCGCGCTTGTGTTTGCACGCTTGGCGCTTGGTATTTCGACACCCGCTCAGTGGTGAATGGCTGGACTTGCAAGCCTGGCCGGATGCGGAGTTGGGTGCATATCTGGGGCGCTTGTCTGGCGGTGACGGTTGGCGACAACAACTTGAGGAGTGGTTGTGAAGTACGAGTTGGTGGTGTTTGACTGGGACGGCACTTTGGTCGATTCAACCGGGCGCATTGTTGATAGCATGCAGCGCGCGGCGGCGGCGCAGGGATTGGCCACTGTGTCTGACTTTGCGGTGCAGAATATTATTGGCCTGGGTTTACCAGAAGCGTTGGAAACTCTGTGGCCTGGCATGGGGGCTGAGCAGCAAGCGGCAATGACGGAAGTCTATGCGCGTTATTTTGTATCAGACAGCTCAGTGTCGATGGATTTTTTCCCCGGTGCTCATGCGCTGCTGGACCGTTTGCGCGCCAGTGGACGCAATTTGGCGGTGGCTACTGGAAAAAGCCGTCGTGGTCTTGATCGCATGTTGCACGGGCTGGATGTTGGGCGCTATTTTGCTGCCACCCGCTGCGCCGATGAAACCGTATCCAAGCCCGACCCTTGCATGTTGAACGAGTTACTGCAGGAGTTGTCTGTGTCTGCGGATCGTGCCTTGATGGTGGGCGATACCACCTATGATTTGGAGATGGCCAGTGCTGCCGGCGTCGCCTCGCTGGCCATGACCCATGGCGCGCATGATGAGGCGATATTGCGCCGTCATGGCCCGGTGGCGGTGTGTCACAACCTGAATGAATTAAACAACTGGATAGAAAACAATGGATGATATGAACAGAAGTAGCTCATCCCGCCCAGCAGACGACAGCAAAGAATGGCGTCTGATTGAAAAGGTGTTGATGGACATGCAGGGCGAGCAGCGCAAAGCGCGGCGCTGGGGCATCTTCTTTAAAAGTCTGACTTTTTTGTACTTGATTGCGATTCTTTGGATTGTGCGCATGCCGGTGGAGGAGGCGGCCACGGTCGGCGGCGGTGATTCCTACGCAGCGGTAATCGAGGTGAATGGCCCCATCGCTGCAGACCAGGATGCCAGTGCCGATCTGATTGTCGGCTCGTTGCGCAGTGCGTTTAAAGACGAAGCTGCGTTGGGTGTCATTTTGCGCATCAACAGCCCAGGTGGCAGTCCAGTGCAAAGCGGCTATGTCTACGATGAGATCAAGCGCTTAAAAGAAACGCGCCCGGATTTCCCTGTGTATGCCGTGATTATGGATATTGGTGCGTCTGGGGCCTATTACATCGCAGCGGCAGCAGACGAGATTTATGCTGATAAGGCCAGCTTGGTGGGCTCGATTGGCGTAGTCGGCTCCGGTTTTGGTTTCGTCGATGCGATGGAAAAGTTGGGTGTGGAGCGCCGTTTGTACACCGCCGGCGAGCACAAAGGCTTTTTGGACCCATTCTCGCCAGAGAATCCGGAAGAGCGTGAGTTCTGGGGCAGTGTACTGAATGTGACGCACCAGCAATTTATTAATCAGGTGAAAGCGGGGCGTGGTGATCGCTTGGCATCGGACCCTGATTTGTTCAGTGGTTTGGTTTGGTCGGGTGAGCAGGCGCTGGAGTTGGGCTTGATTGATGGTTTGGCATCGAGCAGCCAAGTGGCGCGTGATAAACTCGGCACCGAAGAGTTGGTAAACTTCACTCATCAGCCACACCCGTGGGAAGAGTTGGTTCGCCGCTTTGGTGCCAGTATTGGTAGTGGCTTTGCGACCGTGCTGGCCAACCCTTCATTGACCTTGCGTTAAATAATTTTGACAGAGAGCAGTTGCATACCTATGATATCGCGCACTATGGCAGAGGCTCAACTTCCGAAGCGGGTTGATGCGGCTAAATTAGTCGATAGTAATCAACAATTTAGCGCGCAAATCGACAGTCAAAAGCTGGGTCGCCTGTTGGCAGCGGTAGAACGCTGTGAGCAGCCAGTGGATTGTCATATCGAGTTTTTCAGAGATGCTGAAAATCACCGCGTTCTGAAAGGCCAATGCAAAACTCAAGTGACCATGCAGTGTCAGCGCTGTCTGGGCTCCGTGTCACTTGAGGTGGAAAGCGAATTTGAGCTGGGGCTGGTGTTTGACGACGAGCGTGCAAAGCAATTGCCGCGTCGGTTGGAGCCGGTGATCGTAGACGAAGACGGTTACTTCGATCTTTGGCAGGTGCTAGAAGACGAAGTATTGTTGAGTCTGCCACCGTTCCCACTTCATCCGCAGGATGAGTGCCAATTAAAGCAGCCCGAGCCAGACACGAATGCCGAACCAGAAGTCGAGCGTGAAAATCCGTTCAGTGTTCTGGCTCAGCTAAAAAAGAACTAGCGACTGATATATCTAGGAGCCAACCATGGCGGTTCAAAAAAACAAAGTGACTCGTTCAAAGCGCGGTATGCGTCGTTCTCACGATGCTCTGGACAGCGGTGCCGTTGCCCTGACTACCGATCCAACGACTGGTGAAACGCATCGTCGTCACCACGTAACGCTCGACGGTTTTTACCGTGGCAAAAAAGTCGTGGAGACTGGCAACGACTGATATGTTTACCATTGCGGTAGATGTCATGGGCGGGGACTTAGGTCCCCGCGTTGCGTTTAAGGCCTGCCGAAAGTGGCTCGCCAACGAATCCAAAGACAGCCAGTTATTGTTAGTCATGACGGCTGATCATCAACAGCAAGCGCAAGAGCAGCTGGCCGATTATTCGGGTCGTGTTCGTTTTGTGTTGGCTGACTCTGTTATTTCCATGTCTGACTCGCCGGCCCAGGCGCTGCGTCACAAAATATCCTCCACCATGGCAATGGCGCTGCAACTGCACGCCGATGGCGAAGCCGATGCGGTTTTATCCGTCGGTAATACCGGTGCATTAATGGCGCTGGCGCGTCAGCGCTTAGGAATGTATGCCGATTTTGACCGCCCGGCGTTAGCCGCTTGCTTACCGACCAGACAGCGTCCGGTGTTGATGTTGGATCTAGGCGCCAATCTGGATTCCAGTGCGCAGCAATTAGAGCAATTTGCTGCCCTCGGTTTGGCATGGCAAATGATGCAAGGCAATGCCGCGCGGCGCATGGCGCTATTAAATATTGGTCAGGAGTCTTGCAAAGGCACCAGCACGATAAAAGACGCGGCCGAGCGATTGCGTGAGCGCTGGCCGGAGCAGTTTGTCGGCTTTTGTGAAGGTACCGATATCTATACCGGTGAGCTGGATGTGGTGGTGTGCGACGGTTTTGTCGGCAACGTGGCGTTAAAAACCAGTGAGGGATTGTCTTCCTGGTTATCTGAACAAATTCAGCGTGAATTTCAGCGTCATTTTTGGGGGCGGAGTTTTTATCCCTTGCTCAGACCAATTATTGCGCGATTATTGCGTCGTTTTAATGCCAGTCGTTACGCCGGAGCGCTGTTGCTAGGGGTGCAAGGCATGGTGGTAAAAAGCCACGGTAATTCGGACTGGCGGTCGCTGAATAATGCCCTGTGCTTTGTTCACGCTCAGCTGCAACAAGGCGGCCAGGCTGCCTATGCACGATCGCTGGCGTCTTGTCAGTGAGTTAAATTCAACAATATTGTGCAATCCTTCCCATTTACTGTAACAATCCCTGTCCATAGTATGTGCCCCGTCGTGTCTGAGGGCACATGGCTGATCTGAGACTTCAGCCATTCGCAACAAATTAAGGTTGTTTAATGACGGATTTTATTGCTTTTTTTCCAGGCCAAGGCGCGCAGCATGTGGGCATGCTGGCGGAGTTGGCGGAGCAGCATGCAGTAATCAAAGAGACCTTCGACGAAGCCTCTCAAGCCATTGATTTGGATTTGTGGGCGTTGGCGCAAGCCGGGCCTGCGGAAACCTTGAACCTGACCTACAACACCCAGCCGGCGCTATTGACGGCCAGCATTGCGCTGTGGCGTTTGCTGCAGCAGCAAACTGGCGAATTGAATGTCGTTGCGGCGGCGGGTCACTCGTTGGGCGAATACAGCGCTTTGGTCGCGGCCGGCGCCGTCGATTTTGCCACTGCAGTGCGTTTGGTGAAGCGCCGCGGTGAGCTGATGGACGCGGCCGTGCCTGCCGGAGAAGGTGGCATGGCTGCTGTGCTGGGGTTGTCAGAAGAGCAGATCGATACCCTGTGCCAGCAAGTGCGAGAGCAGGGCTTAGTAGAGCCTGCGAATTTTAACGCGCCGGGGCAGATTGTGATTGCCGGCGAGTCCGCTGGAATTGCTGCGGCAGTGACGGCCGCTAAAGAGCTGGGTGCCAAGCGTGCATTGCCGCTATCAGTGAGTGGCCCGTTCCATTCGAGCTTAATGAAGGCGGCTGCCGGCGAGTTCGAAGCCGAGCTCAACGCTGTAGAGTGGCGTGCGCCAAAGTTTGATGTTTATCACAATGTGGATAATGCACCAGCGCCAGCGAATGAAATAGCCGCTAAGTTGCTGGCCCAATTATACAGCCCGGTGAACTGGACTGGCGCGGTTCAGGCGTGTCGCAGTAGCGCCGAGCTGGCCATCGAATTTGGCCCAGGCAAGGTGCTTGCTGGGTTAAATAAACGCATTGATAAAAGCTTGATCACCAAAAATACCGCTGACGAGGCGCTGTTTGCAGGCGCGCTAGAGGCGCTAAAGGAGACCGTATGACGGATGCAAAACTGGCTCTGGTGACTGGGGCTTCACGGGGGATTGGTGCTGCCATTGCGGCAATGCTGGCGCAGCAGGGCTACCGCGTGATCGGCACGGCGACCAGCGATGCCGGTGCCAGCGCGATACGCGAGACGTTGCAAGCGTATTCCGCCGACAACGATGCCCTGGTGTTGAACATTGCCGACGCGGAGCAAACGGACGCAGCATTGAAGCAATTGTTGGCCGACATTGGCACACCGGCGGTGGTGGTTAATAACGCCGGTGTCACACGGGATAATTTGTTCCTGCGTTTGACCGAGGACGACTGGCAGACGGTTATTAACACCAACTTGAACGGTGTTTTCCGTGTTTGCAAAGCACTGTCCAAGGCCATGATCAAGCAAAAACATGGCTCGATCATTAACATCAGCTCAATTATTGGCACCACAGGTAATGCTGGGCAAACCAATTACGCAGCGGCTAAGGCTGGCTTGGAAGGCTTTACCCGCTCGTTGGCGCAGGAAGTGGCCAGTCGCAACATTCGTGTCAACTGCGTGGCGCCAGGATTTATTCAAACCGATATGACGGATGTCTTGCCTGACGGGCAAAAAGAGGCCATCCTAGCGTCGATTCCGATGAAGCGCTTCGGTCAGGTAGAGGATATCGCCGCTGCCGTCGCGTTTCTGGCCGGTGATGGCGCACAGTACGTAACAGGTCAGACCATTCATGTGAATGGCGGCATGAATATGGGGTGAGGTCATTGCTGACCCTCAGGAAAAACTGAAACGGTAGGAACTAACCATGAGTAACATTGAAGAACGCGTTAAAAAGATTGTTTGTGAGCAGCTGGGTGTTAAAGAAGAGGATGTAAAACCTGCCTCTTCATTTGTTGATGATTTGGGTGCTGACTCACTGGACACCGTGGAGCTGGTTATGGCTCTGGAGGAAGAATTTGAGACTGAGATTCCTGATGAGGACGCTGAGAAGCTGACCACGGTTCAGGAAGCCATCGACTACATCATTGCCAATCTGTAAGATTTGCAGTGTTCGAAAGCCGCCTCCTCGGACGCGGCTTTTTTTGTGCCCATCATTTATGTTGTTGTCACGATGGGCAGGTGTGAATTCAGCGTGAATGGGTGTTATGAGTAAACGACGTGTTGTGATAACCGGCTTGGGAACGGTAAACCCGTTGGGGCTAACTACCGCGGCGACTTGGCAGGCAGTTTGTCAGGGTAAAAGTGGCATTGGCTTGATCGATCACTTTGACACGGAAGGCTATGCCACGCGCATCGGTGGCATGGTTAAAGACTTCGACGTCAGCTCGGTGATGACACCAAAAGAAGCGCGCAAAGTGGATTTGTTTTTACAGTATGGTTTGGTAGCGGCTGAGCAAGCAGTCGCCGATGCCGGCTTTGACGACCAACTCAATAAAGACCGCGTTGGTGTGGCAGTGGGGTCGGGCATTGGTGGCCTGACGACCATTGAGCAAAACCACGAGCAGTTGGCCAAAAGTGGCGCCCGCCGGGTGTCGCCGTTTTTAATCCCCGGCTCTGTGATCAATATGGCATCGGGCAATATCGCCATTCGCCACGGTTTTCGTGGCCCTAACTTCGCCATTACCACTGCTTGCACCACAGGCACTCATAATATTGGCTACGCAGCGCGCACCATCGCCTACGGCGACGCCGATGTGATGGTGGCTGGGGGCACTGAAAAAGGCTCCTCACCACTCGGGGTAGCCGGGTTTGCTGCCGCTCGTGCCATGAGTACACGCAACGACGAGCCAGAAAAAGCCAGCCGTCCCTGGGATAAAGACCGCGATGGTTTTGTATTGGGTGACGGTGCTGCAGTACTGGTGTTGGAGTCGTTGGAGCATGCGCAAGCACGAGGTGCACGCATTTACGCCGAAGTGGCAGGCTTGGGCATGAGTGATGATGCGCATCATATCACCAGTCCACCGGATGACGGCGCGGGCGCTCGCGATGCCATGCAGCACGCGTTAAATGATGCTGGTTTGACGGCAACAGGCATTGACTACATCAACGCCCACGGCACCTCGACCCAAGTCGGTGACATTGCCGAAACTCAAGCCATTAAGGCGGTGTTCGGTGATCATGCCAAGCACATAGCGGTGTCGTCCACTAAGTCGATGACAGGTCATTTATTGGGTGCAGCTGGGGCACTGGAAGCCCTGTTAACCACCCTGGCCATTGTCGATCAAATCGCTCCGCCGACCATCAATCTGGACCACGCCGATGATGGTTGTGACTTGGACTATGTGCCGCACACCGCACGTTCAATGCCGATCCGCGCAGCCATTTCTAACTCCTTTGGTTTTGGCGGCACCAACGGCAGCTTGCTGTTAAAGCGGTTTGAGGGCTAAGCCGCAGTGAGCCTGTTGCAGTGGTACTGTGCCGGTCAGCCGGTTGCTGCGCCTGATATTCATCGTGCGGCGCAGTTTGGCGATGGTTTGTTTGAAACCATGCGCTGCGACGACTCTGGCGCCGTACCGCTGTGGCCGTGGCATCGTCAACGTTTGCGCGACGGCTTGCTGGCATTGGATTTTCCCATCGATACCTTGGCGCATGTTGACGTGGCTATGCAGCACTTCGTTGGTGGCAATGACTCGGTCATTGCAGCGATTGATGCAACACCTCAATCCGGGCTGAAACTGTCGGTGTCGCGCGGCAGCGGTGGGCGTGGTTACGGCTACGACGACAGCTTGGTACCACTGGTATTGCTGCAATATTTTGCTGCACCTGCCTGGTCGGCTGCGCCTCTCGTCGTCACGGTTAGTGATGTGCGCCTAGCTTCGCAGCCATTGCTGGCGGGTATCAAGCACATGAATCGGTTGGAGCAGGTGCTGGCGAGAGGTCGGGTGGACGCTTGCTGGGATGATTGTTTGTTGCTGGATCAGAGCAAGTGCATCGTCGAAAGCTCTGCGGGCAATGTCTTTGCCTGGATCGATGGTGGTTGGCAAACGCCGAGTTTGGCGCAGTGTGGCGTTAAGGGAATTGCTCGGCGCTGGCTACTGGAGCGAAGTGGTGCGCGGGTGTCCGACCTTCATGTCGATCAACTGACGGATGTCGATACCTTGCTGATCTGCAATGCCTTGCGCGGCCCGCAGTTGGTGTCGCGGGTCGATCAGCTGGATTTGCCGTCTGGCCGTCAGGCGCAAGTCACAGAATGGCAGTTGCAGTGGCAACAGCTGTTTTGTCGGCGTTAAAATCCGCTATCCTCAACCGCTAATTTCATTGTCGAGCCGCCTGTGTCCCGTCCTGAAACATCTAAACCAACTCAGACTCGCCGCTCTCCACTGATGCGCATCGCGGCTGTGCTGCTGGTGTTGGTGGTCGGCTTAGCGCTGGCCGCTTGGTACGTGCCGAGCACCAATCACGAAAGCGTACGAGTTGATATACAGCACGGTGATACCCTGGCTGCAAAGAGCCGCCAGTGGCAGCAAGATGGCTGGTTGCCCTCCGCGACGCTACTGCGCATTCAGGCCCGATTGCTGGACAAAGAACGTATTTTGCGGGTGGGGGAGTTTGACATTCCTGCCGGGGTTACCGGCGCCCAATTACTGGGCTTGTTGGAAACCGCGGCGCCAGTGACCTATCGCGTGACGTTAATTGAAGGCACTCGTTTGGAAGAGGCGCTGTTGGCATTGTCCAGCGCGCCCAAACTGCAGCAGGACGTAACGCCATTGACGCCGGCTCAGGTAGCGATGGTATTGGGCATTCAAGGCAGTGCCGAAGGTTTGTTGTACCCGGATACCTACGTATACCCCAGCGGTGAGCGTGTCAGTCGCTTACTAAGACAAGCCCATCAACGCTTACAAGCGGAGTTGGAGCAAGCCTGGGAGCAACGACATAAAGATTTGCCATTGGCGAAACCTTATGACGCCTTGGTGTTGGCCTCAGTGGTGGAAAAGGAAACCGGAGCTCCGTGGGAGCGTGCGCAAATTGCCGGCGTGTTTGTCCGCCGGCTGCAGCAAAATATGCGTTTGCAAACGGACCCGACGGTGATTTACGGCTTAGGCAAGGACTTTGATGGCAACTTACGCCGTCGCCACCTGCGCGATGGAGCCAACCCCTACAACACCTATCGCCACAAAGGGTTGCCGCCTACGCCCATTGCTTTGGCCGGGCGAGCGGCACTGATGGCGGCGGTGCAACCACAAGATGGCAAGGCGCTATATTTCGTCGCCAAAGGCGATGGTACCCATGTGTTTTCCGAAACGTTAGAGCAGCACAATAAAGCGGTTCGCCATTATCAAATTACTCGCCGGAAGGAAAATTATCGCTCCAGTCCGGTGACGCAGGAGAAACCCTAACATGAGCGCTGAACGTGGGCGCTTTATCACCTTTGAAGGTGGTGAAGGGGTCGGTAAAACGACCAATATCCAGTTTTTGGCCGACTGGCTGCGCCAGCGCGGCGTCGACGTGATGACTACGCGTGAGCCGGGCGGGACAGAAATCGCCGAGTTAATCCGCGATCGATTATTGAAAGCCCATCACGGTGAGCGCATGAGTGATATGGCTGAGCTGTTGTTGATGTTCGCGGCGCGTGCGCAACACTTGGATGCACTCATTCGCCCAGCGCTGGCCGCTGGGCAATGGGTGTTGTGCGATCGCTTTACCGACTCAACATGGGCCTATCAAGGGTATGGTCGTGGGCTACCTCTCTCTGATATTGCTCAGCTGAAATCGCTGGTGCAAGACGACCTCGAGCCTGATCTGACCCTGTGGCTGCGAGCGCCGTTGGCGGTTGGCCGTGCTCGTGTGGCGGGCCGTGGCGAGCTGACCGATCGCATCGAGGCGGAGCAAGATGCATTTTTCCAACGCGTAGAGCAAGGTTTTGCGCAACTGGCCGATGAGCATGCGCGTATTACCACCATTGATGCTGCGCTACCGTTACCGCAAGTGCAAGCGGCCATTGTTGCGGCCGTAGCGCCGCTCGGGGAGTTGGCGTGAGTTTTTCTTGGCAGGAGCAGGCCTGGCAAGGACTGGTGGAGCGTCATCATCACGCTGGGTTGCCGCATGCAATGATGTTTACCGGCTTGGCTGGCATTGGCAAACATCAACTGATAGAGCGGCTAGCGCAATGGTTGTTGTGCCTGACTCCGGATGAGCAAGGTGCTTGTCAGCGCTGTCACAGTTGTTTGTTGTGGCAAGCCGGCAATCATCCTGATTATTTGCATTGCGGCCCGCAAGACAACAGCCACCAAATTCGTATCGATGCCATTCGCCAAGTAAATCAATTTTTGTCGCAAACGCCACAGATTTCGCGTTGCCAATTGGTTAGCCTAGAGCCCGCTGAAGTGATGAACGTCAGCGCGGCGAATGCCTTGTTGAAAACGCTGGAAGAGCCTCCGGGTGAGAGTTATTTGCTATTGTCGGCTGAGCGCTACGGCTCTGTCATGCCGACCATTCGCAGTCGCTGTCAACGTATTGCGCTGGCGGCTCCCACTGCTGAGCAGGCTCAGCAGTGGCTATGCCAGCAAGGGTTGTCGGAGACGGTAGCCGAACAGGCGCTCCGCTTTAACCCAGGTGCACCGCTGGCGGCGCTGCAGTGGGTGAATGATGGTCTGCACGATCAGCTGCAACAGTGGCAACAGCAGCTGCTGCAATGGACGCACGGATCGATTTCGCTGGCAGAGGTGGCAGAGCCTTGGAGCAAGCGCCTAGACTTTGAGTTGGTATGCCGCTGGTGGCTGCAACTGTTGGTTGATGCGTTAAAAGTGCAGTTGGGGGCTCGGGCGGAACAATTGGTGTTTGATGGCCTGGTCGAACAAATCGCTGCCTTGTCAGCGCCCAGTTTGGACCGAGGGCGCTTGCTTGGCATGCACAATAAGGTACAAACCATGGTGGGGCGGCTCGCTTCGGGCGCTGCACACTATAATAAGCAACTGACAGTGGAAACGCTGTTGCTCGACTGGCGCGAGCTGGTCATGACTGGACAACGAAGGGAGACTGCATGATACCGGGAGCAGGTGGCCGTAGCGGTATTTTGTCGCTGACGATCAAAGACAAGTCGGTGTTGTACGCCGCGTACATGCCGTTTATAAAAGACGGTGGTTTATTTATCCCGACCAATAAGCAGTATCAGCTCGGCGACGAAGTGTTTATGTTGCTGAAGCTGATGGAAGAGCCGGAAAAAATCCCGGTGGCTGGCAAGGTGGTGTGGATTACCCCGAAAGGCGCACAAGGAAATAAAGTGGCTGGTATCGGTGTGCAGTTTACCGGAGACACCACCATCGCCCGCGACAAGATAGAAACCTATTTGGCCGGGGCGCTCAAGTCTGACCGCATGACGCATACCATGTAATAAAAAACCCGGCTCTGCCGGGTTTTTTATTTAAGGCATCATTCCGCCATGTTCGTTAAAAGAATCCTTTAACAATGTGTGCAGGTAGCCCATTTGCTTGGTTTCCGGGCTGTTTTCGAATCTTACGCGGATTTCATAGTCTTGGCCCAGTTCGCTATGTCCAAGCTCTATCAGCTCCAAACCTACAGCCTTGTGGTTGTCATAGCTGTTGATGTTATTAAGGTAAATGGTTTTCTTGCCGTAACCAAACCAGTTCGCTTCCAGCACATACCTGTTTTCGCTTCTGTTGGGTACGAGTTGCTTGCGCTCTAAAAGCTTCAGCTGAAGTCGCTTGTCGTTAGCTTTTATTGTCGCAATATCGACGACCGGGTTGCGATCTGTACGCTGTAAGCCGCCAATATTAAACTCAGCAATCTGAGTGTGTAAGTTGTTGTTTGGTTTTACACTGATATTGATACGCATGGATTCAGTGTTGACTTCAGTTGCTAGCACGTATAAGTCACGGAAAATCCAGCCTGCTGTTTTGGCTTCGTAGAGGGAGCTGTTAGAGCTGCCATCATTGATTTGGTCGAAATCGTTGATGACCAAATTATCTAAGCCGCCGGCCATATCAATTACCAAGCGCTTAAGTCTTGGTGATTGAGGTTCTCGAGGGCCTGCAATCTCATTGGTTTCAAACCAGGCGGTAGCGCCTTCAACTTTGTTAAGCTCCAAGTTAGTAATGTTGATGGAATCACTGACTCTGATATCACTGGTTTCATACTTGATGAGTTCCGCTTGGCTGCTCATGGCGGTCGTAGCGGCAATTGCCAGGGTTAAAAACTGTTTTTTCACACTGATTTCCTTTTAATAGTGGCTTCCACTGCTGCACTCTTTGGGCAGCGCGGCAAGACTAACAGACTTTGGTCTTGTTACCGTTATTGAGTTTTCAATGGAGTTTAAAAGCTGTCACCTGGGATTGCTTTCACTAGCACTTTTTGCACTGTTTGGCGTAATTGGTCGTATTGGTTGTTGCTGGATTATCTTAATTCCATCAAAGCCTCGCAGGCCTCCTCCAATACCGAAAACGGTGTATGAAAGTGCGGTGAAAAGCGAATGCCGCCGCCGCGATAAGCGCAAATAACGCCGTTTTTCATCAACGTGCGATACAGCTTATGCAAATCTGTTTGCCATAAATGAAACGTAACGACGCCGGTTGGACGTTGCTGTAAAACTGGGTTAAGTAATTGGGCATCTATTGCATGGAGCAACTCGATGAGGGCGAAACAACGCTCATGAATAGCATCGCGAATAGTCTCCAAGCCGATATCGAGTAGCAGCCCTGCGCTGGCATTGAGTGCCACGGCGCCAAGCATGTTTGGGCTGCCACATTCAAAGCGACGCGCATCGTCCGCCAATTGCCAGTGTTTTTGATCATAGTCACCGGCATTTTTAACCATATGCCAGCCATATTCACTGACCTGCAGTTGCTCCATTATCTCTGGTCGAATATAGAATAACCCCAAGCCCTCAGGGCCGAGCATCCATTTATGGCCATCGGCCATGGCAAAATCACATCGCCAATCGTCTACGGCAATGGGCATGGTGCCAATGGCCTGAATAGCATCTACACAAAACAGTACGCCATGCTGGCGGCAGGCTTGGCCAATACGCGCAACATCCAGGGCCAAGCCGCTGGCGTATTGCACGGCGCTGATAGAAACCAAGCGCGGTTTTTGCGCAATGGCCTGCAGCAGTTCGACTTCAGGGTCCTCCCAAGGCAATGCGACGCTGACGACGGTCACGCCGCTCTGTGCCAGTGCTTCCCAGACGATGCGATTGGACGGAAATTCCTGATCAGTAATCACCACCACATCACCGCTTTGCCAGTTGATGCCATTTGCAACAAACGACAGCGCCTCGGAGGTGTTTTTCACCAGCGCGACGCTGCCTTTGGACGCCTGAATGAGTGCTTCCAATCTGCGCCGCAACGAATTCTCGATCTGTTGCCATTGCGGGTAGAGGCTGGCCCCCAGTGCGACGTTTTCACTGGCAAACTCACTCACGGCTTGTTGAGCGCACACCGGCCAAGGGGCGACCGCCGCATGGTTGAGGTACAAACATTCGTTGTTGACAGGGAACTCGTCATGCCAAAGTGAGTTTTCCATGCAATCTCCGGTGCGCCAGCTTAGGGCAGTTGATACCATAGGGTTTTATTGAGCTATAAACCGGGGTTGCATGTCTACTCACTCTGCTTTTGAAACGCTGGCTTCGACGCACGTTGCTTCATTGGATTTAACCGTCGAACACTACCGCCATATCGAGACCGGTGCGCAGCACTTTCACTTGCGCTGTGAACACGATGAAAAGGCCTTCTGTGTAGCGCTGCGCACCATGCCGATGGATTCCACCGGCGTGGCGCATATCCTCGAGCACACTGTGTTGTGCGGCAGTGAACGTTATCCCGTGCGCGATCCCTTTTTTATGATGACGCGGCGCTCGTTAAATACCTTTATGAACGCCATGACCAGCAGTGACTGGACGGCTTATCCATTTGCCTCGCAGAACGACAAAGATTTTTACAACCTGCTCGACGTGTATATGGACGCGGTATTTTTTTCGCGCTTAGACCCTCTCGATTTTGCGCAGGAAGGCCATCGTCTGGAGTTTGCTGACAGTGGCAATATCAATTCCGATTTGGTCTACAAAGGCGTGGTGTTTAACGAGATGAAAGGCGCCATGTCATCGCCGGTCTCGCAGCTGTGGCAGGGCATCAGCGCCGAGCTGTTCCCAACCACCACGTACCATTACAACAGTGGTGGTGAGCCCAGCGACATCACCGATTTGAGTTACGAGCAACTGTTGGCGTTTTACAAGAGCCACTACCACCCATCCAATGCCGTATTTATGACCTTTGGCGATTTGGACGTACCGGACATGCATCAGCGTTTGCAAGATTTGGCGCTGAGCCGCTTCGAGCAGCAAGACAAGCGTTGGCAGGTAAACGCCGAAAAGCGTTACGTTGCGCCGCGAGCGGTGCAATCCCATTACGGCGTCGACGGCGACGACATTAGCGCTCAAACCCACCATGTCATGGGTTGGCTACTGGGCGACTCCATTGATTTAGATGCACAGCTGGAAGCGAATTTGCTCAGCCAAGTGCTGCTCGACAACAGCGCATCGCCACTGCGCAAAGCGTTGGAAAATACCGAGCTGGGCACTTCGCCCTCGCCCTTGTGCGGCCTCGAGGATTCCAATCGCGAAATGAGTTTCTTGTGCGGCTTGGAAGGCAGCGAACCTGAGCACGCGGCGGCGTTTGAACAACTGGTGTTGGATGTGCTTACGCAAGTGGCGGAGGAGGGCGTCGACGCCGATGTGGTGGAAGCGGCGTTGCATCAGCTGGAGTTGCATCAGCGCGAAATTGGCGGCGATCACATGCCGTATGGTTTGCAGTTGATTTTCTCATCGCTGCCGGCGGCCATTCATTACGGCGACCCGACCGAGTTAATCAATCTTGACCCGGCGCTGGAGCGATTGAAACAGAAAATAGCTGAGCCGGACTTTATTCAGCAACGCGTGCGCAGCCTGTTGCTGAATAATCGTCACCGTGTGCGCTATACCTTAGCGCCGGATCAGAACCTGAATCAGGCAATGGCAGA
Source organism: Bacterioplanes sanyensis (assembly GCF_002237535.1). Taxonomy (GTDB): domain Bacteria; phylum Pseudomonadota; class Gammaproteobacteria; order Pseudomonadales; family Oceanobacteraceae; genus Bacterioplanes; species Bacterioplanes sanyensis_A. Next base: position 3,206,595 of record NZ_CP022530.1, on the reverse strand, counting down.
ACGCGAACAGCAGCAGTTGCAATGCATTGGCAGTGAACTGAGTCAACAACAGCGCCAGCAGATCGCAGACAATGCCGAGGCACTCAAGCAACGCCAGGCACAGCAAGACGACGAGTCTATCTTGCCGGCTGTTGGGCTGGCGGATGTGCCGGCCAGTGTGCCTTACGTGGCCGCGACTAAAGTGGTCAGCAGTGGGCCAAAGCAAACCGAATATCAAACCGGAACCAATGGGTTGGTGTACCAGCAATTGATTGCAGATATACCGCCGCTGAATTTTGAGCAGTTGAGCTGGTTGCCGTTTTTCACGCATGCCTGGACGGAAGTCGGCGCCGCCGGTCACGATTATCTAACCCAGCAGAATCGTCAAACGGCCACCGTGGGCAGCCTGACCTCCTACGCCACGCTTAAAGGGCAGGTAGATGACGCCAATCGCCTGAGCAGCTACCTCGTGCTGACGGGCAAAGCATTGACGGCCAAGGTCCAAGACTTTGCCGACATGATGGCGGAGACATGGCACTCGGCCCATTTGGATGAGCATCAGCGCTTGGCTGATTTGCTTAAACAAACCAAAGCGCGCAAGGAACACGGCATCACCGGCAGCGGTCATGCGCTGGCGATGTCGTTGGCGTCCGCGCCGTTAAATCAGGCGTCACAGCTCGGGGATGAGCTGAGTGGATTGCCGCAAGCACGACGCCTCAAAGCACGTGTCGAGCGCTTAAAGCAAGGCGACGACGGCTTCATCGCTGAAGCGCTGCAAAGTTTGCGCGCAGCACTGCCAGCGCAGCCAGATGACGTACTCATGATTCACGATGCTCAAGCGGCACAGGCGCATTGGGCGGCTGTGACTGGCCATTGGCAGCAACCTGGCGGATCGTTGGACGGCGCGCAAACCGTCGAGTTTAGCGCCAACAGTGCCCGATACTGGATGGTCGATGCGCAGGTCAATTATTGCGCTTGGGCATTGCCAACGGTGTCAGTGACCCATCCGGATGCTGCGCCGCTGGCGGTGTTGGCAGGCGTACTGCGCAACAACCTGCTGCACACAGCCATTCGCGAGCAAGGCGGTGCCTATGGCGGCGGGGCAACGCAAGACAGCGCACAAGCCTGCTTTAAGTTCTATTCCTACCGCGACCCACGTTGTGAACAAACGTTTGACGACTTTGCTCGCTCTGCCAGTTGGCTGAAGCAACAGTCGCCGGATGAAAGCCTGGTGGAACAAGCGATCCTAGGCGTCATCAGCTCTATGGACCGGCCAGGTTCGCCCGCTGGTGAGGCGAAACAAAGCTATCATCTGGATCGCACTGGCCGCAGCCAAATGATTCGCCAGAACTATCGTGAACAGGTTTTGTCTGTAACCTGGGCAGATCTGGTGCGCGTGGCTGAAATCTACATCGAAGGGCAGGTGGGCAGTCGTGCGGTGGTGGCGCCGCGCGGAACGGAATCGGTGGCACAGGCTCTTGGTCTCGAGGCCACCGACTATTAACGCTCAGTTGTAAACGATTCTCAAACACTTGTCATGACAATACGGCGGCGCCATAATCGGCGCCGTTTTTATGCCAGAAACTGTCCAGCAGTTCAGTCAAGATTCATACAGAGTGCGTAGAATGGCTGCCACTCATCAACCGTCAGGAATGATCCTTATTATGAAGGCATCGTTACTCGTCGCTCCCGCGCTGATAGCGTTGGCAGCGGCTGCGCAGGCAGAGCCTGCCGCCGACAGCGTGCGTGAGGCAAAGAACACCGTTGCTCAAAGTGAGCGCAGTGGTCAGCAAAGCCAGCGCCGCATCGATCAGCTCGATGACCAAACCCGTGAGCTGCTGCAGCAATATCGCCAGGCCATCGCTGAAGCCGAGCAGCTGGCACTCTACAACCGCCAAATGCAGCAAATCGTCGACAACCAGCAGCAAGAGTTGGCATCGCTCGACCGCCAAATCAATGAAATTGAACGGACCGAGCGCGGTATTTTGCCGCTGATGACGCGCATGCTCGATTCATTGGAAACCTTTGTTGAGCTGGACACGCCGTTTCTGCCCAATGAACGTGCGACCCGCGTGGCGCTGCTGCGTGACATGATGACGCGCGCCGATGTGACGGTGTCGGAGAAGTTCCGCCGGGTGCTAGAGGCCTACCAGATCGAGGTGGATTACGGTCGTAATATTGAAGCCTATCGCGCCAGCGATGATGGCGTCAGCTATGAGTTTTTGCGCATTGGCCGTGTCGCCCTGTACCGCATCGCTAACGACGGCCAGCAAGCTTGGCTGTGGTCGCGTAAGCAGGACAGCTGGCAGCCTTTGGACGCCGGCTATGTGCGTGATTTGAATCAGGCATTGAAGGTCGCACGCCAGACTGCTGCTCCGCAGCTGCTCACCTTGCCATTGTTTACGCTGCAAGGAGGCGTCTGATGAAGGCTATGTTTATCGCCATTGCGGCTATGTTTTTGGGTGCCTTTGCCCACGCGGATGAAGCGCGTTTGCAGCAATTGCTGCAGCAAACCGTCGATTACCAGAGCAACGAAGCGCAGCTGGATAAAGCCCGCCAAGCAGCGTTTCGCAGCGATTTGGCTGAACAGCAGCGGTTGTTGCAACAGGCCCAGGCCAAACTGGCCGCTGAGCGCCAGCGTGCCAACGAGTTAAAGCAAGCCTTTGACGACAACGAAATAGCACTCACCGAAAAAGAAGAAGCGCTGCGCATGCAGGTCGGCAATTTAGGTGAAATGTTTGGTGTTGTGCGCCAGGTTGCCAACGACTTGCAAACCGTGCTCGACGACAGTCTCACCAAGGTGGAAGTGCCAGAGCGCCGGGCCGATTTGGCTATCTTGGCGGAAGCCAAAGAGTTGCCAGATTTACAGCAGTTGCAAAACCTGTGGCATACCTTGCTGCAGGAAATGACCATCAACGGCCAGATCAGCGCCTTTAATGCCGAAGTCATCGGTGTCGATGGCAAGCCAGTGGCGCGTGATGTGGTGCGCATCGGAACCTTTAATGCGCTGACCTCCGATGGCTACTTGGCCTACGACAGCGAGCTGCAACAGCTGCGCGAACTGGTTCGCCAGCCTGCGGTTGCCGAGCAAGCTGCAAGCTACCTGGCCAGCAGCGCGGCTGTTGCGCCGTTGGCGCTGGACCCGAGTCGCGGCGCCTTATTGACCATGACGCTGGATTCACCAGATTTGGCCGAGCGCATCGAGCAGGGTGCGGAAGTCGGTTACATTATTATTGCACTGGGCATTATTGGCTTGCTATTAGCTGGCTGGCGTCTGCTGGTATTGCTGAGTGTTGGCAGCAAGCTAGCGCGACAACAGAAGCAGCCGGATCAACCCAGTGAGGACAATCCGCTCGGTCGTATTCTCACCGTGCATCAAAACTTGCCCCACAACATCGACAGCGAAGTGCTGGAAGCACGCATGGACGAAGCGGTATTGCGTGAACTGCCAGCGCTGGAACGGGGCCAGTCGATCATCAAACTGTTTGCGGGCATTGCGCCGCTGCTGGGTCTGCTGGGTACGGTGACCGGCATGATTGCCACTTTCCAAGCGATCACCAACTTTGGCACCGGCGACCCTAAATTGATGGCGGCGGGCATTTCGCAAGCCTTGATTACCACTGTGCTGGGTCTGATTGTTGCCATTCCGCTGCTGCTGGCTCACAACTGGGTGGCGTCACGCAGTAAGCGCTTGATTCAAGTGTTGGACGAGCAATCCGCCGGTCTGATGGCCGAGGTGCTGGAACGTCAGGGGCGCGGCTAATGCAGTGGTTGCTGGACTTCTTTAATCAGGGCGGGCCAGTGCTGTACGGCATCTTGGCGGCCTGCTTGCTGTTATGGAGTCTGATTCTCGAACGTCTGTGGTTTTTCTACCTAGATTTGCCGCGCAGTAATCGACGCTTGGCCGAGCAATGGCGACAGCGCAGCAATTTTGATAGCTGGACGGCGCGTAAAATCCGCGCCGCCATCATCAGCCGCCAACGCCAGCGCTCGCAGACTTATCTGTCGGCCATAGCGACCCTGATCGCGATTTGCCCGTTGCTCGGCTTGCTGGGCACAGTTACCGGCATGGTCAGTGTGTTTGATGTGCTGGCGGTAACGGGGACGGGCAATGCCCGCGCCATGGCCTCTGGCATATCGCAAGCGACGATCCCCACCATGGCGGGTTTGGTGGTGGCGCTGACGGGTTTGTATTTTCGCGCACGTTTTCAGCGCTTAAGTGAGCGCGGCGTGCAACAGCTCACCGATTTATTGGTTACGGACTAAATTATGGCTCGTCGACATACCGGTGGCGACACCGATGCCAGCGATATCGACATCACTCCGATGCTCGACATCGTATTTATCATGTTGATCTTTTTTATCGTGACAACGTCGTTTGTGAAAGAAAGCGGCGTCACCGTCTCGCGCCCTAGTGCACAAACGGCGGAAGAGAAAAAAGGCAGCAATATTCTGGTGGCTATTCGCGCCAATGGTGAAATTTGGATCGACCGCCGCGCCATCGATGTACGCTCAGTGCGGCCTAACATCGAGCGCATGAAGGCGGAGAACCCAGAGGGTGCGGTCATCATTCAAGCCGATGAGCATTCTTCGACGGGCCTCCTTGTGAAAGTGATGGACCAAATTCGCCTCGCCGGTGTTGAAGACATTTCTATTTCCGCAGAGGCGACGGACTGATGCGATTGTTGCTGTCTGGCGGTGTGGCGGTCCTCGTTACTTTGATGCTGTTTTATGCCATGCACGCCATGGTGTCTGGACCTGCAGATGCGCCGCCGTCGGCCAAAGATCGCGCCGTGGTCGATTTTGTGCGGTTAAAAGAAAACAGCGAAACACAAGTTAAAGAACGTCGCCGCAAAGAGCCGCCGAAACCGCAGCAACCGACCTTGCCGAATACCGCCGTGGCGCAGCAAAGCACTCAGGTACAATCGTTGCAGATCGAATTTCCTGATGTTGCCGCCGACCTCAGTGTTAGCAATCAATCGTTTTTAGGCGATGCCGTTGTCGGCATGGGGATGGGCGACAGCGAAGTCTTACCGCTGGTCAAGGTGCAGCCGCAATACCCGCGCCGTGCGTTGCGCGCCCGCCAAGAAGGCTATGTGACCGCGCGGTTATCCATTACGCCAGAAGGTACCGTCGATGATGTCGAAGTGGTCGACTCCAAACCGCCGGGTGTGTTTGAACGGGAGGCGGTGATGGCGCTGTATCGCTACAAATTTAAGCCGAAAATGGTCGACAACAAACCGGTGGCACAAACGGCAACGCAAACCATCGAATTTAAGTTAGGGGACAGCTGATGTTGCGCTGGTGTGGTGTTTGGCTGTTAGCGTGGTTCACGATGTCGGTGCAGGCATCAACGTTGTCGCCCGCGACCTATGAAAACCTAAACGACATTCAAACTTTGCTGGCAGAAGAAAACTGGTCCGAAGCGCGCGAAGAGCTGGATGAGTTATTGGAAGATTTGCAGCCCGGCTTTGGCAAAGCACTGGCGTTGCAGTTGTCCGGTCAGTATTGGCTGGCGCGGGAAGATAATGTCAAAGCGATCGCCGATTTTGAAAACGCGTTAGCCCAAAATGCCTTTGCGCCGGCGCAACAATCCGGCATGGCCACCAATGTGGCGCAGCTCTATTTGGCGGAGCAACAACCGCAAAACGCTCAGCAAATGTTAGAAAAACGTCTGCCGAAGTTACTGGAGGCTGAGCAAGCGGAGCAGAAAAAGACCGGTAAAACCGCGCAGTTTGTGCAGCCGATGGCGATGATTACTCTAGCCACCGCGTATCAACTGCAAGAAAACTACGCACCGTCTATCAAGTGGGTGGAGCGTGCGATTGAGCGCCGCCAAGTGCTTGGCAAAGGTCCGCAAGAGAACTGGTGGCGCATGTTGATGGTGGCGCAATACCGCGAAAACCAGTGGCAAAATGCCTTGCGCTCATTGGATATGTTGATTGGCCTTGCGCCAGAAAAAGAGAGCTATTGGCAACAACAAGCCGGTATTTATCAGCAGCAAAACCAAGCTGCAAAAGCACTGACTGTACTAGAAACCGCTTACGCGGGCGGCTATTTAAAACAAACACAAAGCTTTCTGTTATTAGTGCAGTTGCAAATCAACCAAGGTTTGCCCGAACGTGCTGGGCGCATTCTGGCACAAGGCATTCAATCCGGTGTGATTGAGCAAACAGAGCGCAATTGGCGTTTATTAGCCACCGCCTGGCAGCAGGGGCGCGAACGGCAGCAGGCCATTCAGGCGTTGCAGCAGGCCAGTAAGACGCCGGGCATCAAAGCCAAAGACAGCGGCGAGCTGCTGTATCGCGCCGCGCAATTGGCCATGCAAGACGGCGACCATCAAGCGGTGATCGACAATGCCAACGCCGCGCTGAATAAAGAACTCAGTGATAAAAGCCGCGCGCAATTATTGTTGCTGGCTGGCGGCAGTGCGTTTCAGGCCGGTATGGGCGCAGAGGCTAGAGCCTTTTTCCGCCAGGCATTGAAACTGCCGCAATCGGCCGGAACTGCGCGTCAATGGCTGGACTATATCGACAGCATGGAAGAGTACGGCATGGCACCGGGGAGTTTTGCAGGGGCAAAATAGTGGTGTCCTAAATTAGGTGATACTTTTGAAACTCGCTTTTGGTAACAAAGCTTCATTGCTTTATGTCTACTTACGAAAGGGGTCAGAGCTTAAGCTCTGACCCCTTATCTGCGTTTTCTTTCCCGCAAAGCCCTATGCCCTCCTTGAGGGATCTTATCCCTCACGCCGGGCTGGCGAACTCCCTGCTTTGCGCTGCGCAGGCCGTGATTCCTTCGTAGCCAATGCTGTGGTCGCCGCAACGCCAACAGCCTGCATCCCGGCAGGATGTTGGCTGGTGCTGCCATCCGGGCAGCCCCTGCGGGCACAGCCATTGCCAACTCAGGCGACCTGCTAAGGCGCGGAAAACCTAGAGCAATCAGCTAAGAAGCGGCTAGAGACTCAATGTAAAGAGATGCTGTTCATACAAGGCACTTCACTGTACCTGGTGGGTCATAGACATATCGATCTGTCCGTACCTGAGCATAATCAGCGAGTTGTCAAATTCCTATGGTGATTTCGAACAAAAAATTGCCTGATGTGCTTAAGCGCCTGGTTATGAGGATGCTGGATCGACTGAATCATGTTGAAACCGAGCTTGCTTTTGTTGACGAAGAAATCAATGCCCAGAATAAATTGGATGATCGCTGTAAACGCTTGATAGAAATTCTTGGGGTGGGACGTTTAGCGGCGTCTGCCATTGTAGCCAGCGTGGGGAATGCTAGAGAGTTCAGATCCGGCAGAGAGTTTTCTGCCTGGCTCGGCCTGGTACCAAGGCAGCACTCAAGCGGTGGCAAGCAGAATCTACAAGGCATGAGTAAAAAAGGCGACGCCTACATCCGAAAAATGCTGATTCATGGGGCCAGAGCTGTAATTCGACATATGAACAGGAATAATGCTCCGGTAGAATGGCTAGAAAGCTTGATGAAACGTCGGCACCGTAATGTTGTGATCGTTGCATTGGCAAACAAACTGGCGAGAACTGCTTGGGCTGTGCTCAGCAGAGAACAGAAATACATCAGATTTGAAGGCACCACGGTAGTTGCGTGAGTAAGGAATGATGTCAAAAAGGTAGAACCACAATCTGGGCACTCTGTACCTAACTACGTTCTTCGAGAACGATAAGCTGATAAGAGCCAGATTGGCGGAGTTCATCCAGGATGTGACCGAAGGGTCAGACAGAATCCGAATAGATGGCTGCACTACACCAAAGACTGATTTTTTGCTTGCACAATGAGGGGTGTCTATAGATGTTAGGCTCATAATAGAAGGACTGTGAATGGCCATTACTACAGACATCGTCAAGGCAATTGCTTGGTTGGAGCAGCATCCTGTCGTGGGCACCGCAATTCTCGGCTCGCTAGGTTATACCGCTATCAGCATTTTAAGAGCCATTTATCGATCGATAAAGAATACCAGTCCTCACATAAGCCCTACGTTTTGGACACTTGGGCGAAAATTTCGAATCGCGGCTGTTCTCAAATACCTGCCATCAGGCGACCCCAGTGGCTATACGCAAGTACAGCATTCCCGTCCAGACCAGTGGCAAGAATTAATCAGTATTAAATCGAGTCTATGCAACTTACACCATAGAGTATGCCCTAAAAATAAAGAAGACGTTCTGGCGGTTATAATTAGCCGGAACGGAAAAGAAAACGAAAAAGTTATCAATTTCAACCGGTAATCTGGAGCTTGGCCTAACAAGGCCAGGTACTGCGACGCTGATCTTGCCCCGATAAAACGGACACCAAAGTCAAACTGACGAGGTGTCCAATGCCAAAATATACTCAGCCAAGAAAGACCTGGCAGTATTCAAATGAGTTTAAAGTAAAAGCCGTTCAGCTAAGTCTTATTGAAGGGATTCAGGTCCAGGACGTTGCCAATACACTCGACATCCATCCGTTTATGCTGTCACGATGGCGAAAAGAATACCGTGAAGGCAAGATCGTGGCAGATAAACGCAAAAAGTTAACCGAAGCTACCCGCAAGCAAGAGAAGGAAATCTCAAAGGTTAAAAAGCTTGAGGCAGAGAATAAGAAACTGAAGCAGGAGCTTGATCTGCTAAAAAAGTGGCAACGGTTTCTTGCGGAGGAACATCAGCAAGATATCGATTCATCGAGAAGTTCGGACCAAAGCTAGGTGTTAAGCGCACCTGTGAATGGCTCGGAGTATCTCGTAGTGGTTATTACTCCTGGCGTGATCGAGAACCCTCTGAACGCAAGCGGTCAGACATGGAGTTAAAGATTCTCATACGGAGTATCTCGGATGAGAACGAAGGCCGATACGGAAGCCCAAGGGTCTGGCAGGCCCTGTTAAAGCAGGGCTATCAGGTCAGCAGGAAGCGCGTGGCGCGACTGATGCAGGAGATGGGATTAATCGCTCGGGTAACTCAGGTAACGTATCGAGCGCCAGGACTTAGGCGCTTTTTGGCATCAGGAGAGAATCTTCGCTCTGATGGCGCAGTTCCAGACAAGAAGAATCAGGTCTGGGTGGCTGATGTGACCTACTTGAAAGTGAAAAATCAGTGGCATTACCTGTCGGTTATCATGGATCTCTATTCACGCCGAGTGGTTGGCTGGAGCCTTGATAGCAAAAGAACGACCGAAGTGACTCGCAGAACATTAACGAATGCGATACGCAAACGCGGTGCAACCAAAGGTCTCATGCTGCACACAGATCGCGGAGTCGAATATCGAGGGTCGGAATACCAGAGAGAGCTTCGAAAGTTGGGAATCGTGCATAGCCTGAGCAGGCCAGGCAAGTGTACAGACAACGCACATATGGAATCATTTTTTCATTCAATGAAGGCTGAGTTGATTCGCAATACGACGTTCGATTCAGCTGAAGATTTGAAGTATGCTTTGGCGAGATACATCAACAATTACTACAACCGGAAACGGCTGCACTCAGGAATCGGTTACTGTTCACCGATGGAATACGAGCGAATAGCAGCATGAAAATGAACGTGTCCGTTTTATCGGGGCAAGATCACGCCTTTTTCGTTGCGGCTTCGCCTCCACTACAAAGGCGCGCGTGCTGGCAGCGTTATGTGGCCGAGTGACCCAAAGATAGCCGTAAAGGATGCACCAACTTACTCGGTTTATTAAATGTTGGAAGTGTGGAGAGATAGCCGATTTATTGTATGATGATCACCTAGTTTTTTGCGTTAGGAGATCAGATTTGCATAATAGTAATTTTTTGCGGTTGAATCGAAATGTGAACTCGATTCTCTCAGTTTTACTATTGCTATTTTCTGGAGTTGCAATGTCTGAAGTGTATAAGGAAGGGCAGTATTGGGCTTATGATGCGAGAGATCAAGATGAAGGGGCCTACGTACTAATCAATAAAATAGAATCCCATGAAAAGCTTGGCAAAATATTCCATATAAGTTTTTTCAATGTGAAAGTTAAGAATCCCATGATTAGTGGCGGTTTTTCAAAAGAGTTACCTCATTCTCCAGTTTCAAAGGAGGCGCTAGATAAAAGCGTTACTAGATTGCTGGGCACCAAGCCCGAGAACCCTGATTATCTAGGTGGCTATAAAACGTGGAAAGAAGCATTTGATGCTGGTAAAGCCGGGGTGTTTACAATGGAACTCAGGGATATCGTGGATGGTGTTGAACAAGCTATTAACCACTGAGAGCTCTAATAGACTCGCATGCAGACACAACTATGGGACAGTTGCGGGTAAACGACGGCGCTTTTAACCAACAAGGGATTGAAGTTGAAAACACTTAAAGAAACGTTGATAGAGCTAGAACTATATTGTTTAAAACCTGAAGTTCGCGCCTCTCGAGATGAGCTTGACAGGATATTGGCCGATGATTTTCTGGAGATACCGAGCACAGGGGTGCCCTACGATAAATCACATGCACTAAGTCGTATTCCGAGTGAGGTTTCTCCGGTATTTACACAGCAAGACCATGAGTTAAGAGTTCTTAGCAGCAACGTAGCTCAGTTGATCTACAAAGCGACAATACAAAGACCCGGTGATAAATCGATTTCCTACTCTCAGCGCAATTCAATTTGGAAGCTAACTGAGGGTGTGTGGCAAATGTGTTTTCACCAAGGAACGCCATGCGAGCCATTTGAAATCGACTTTGCAACAACAAGAAAGCTATAGCGGGACAGCCATTCCAGGGATCGGAGCTGATGCTCTGATCCCAGTGCTAGCTAAAGGTGCTTGTCAGCCTAAAAATCCGCCCAAATCGGTGCATGGTCGGAGGGCTTTTCCATCGCGCGAATATCGTAGCCAATGCCAGCATCACGGCAATTTTGTGCCAGTGGTGCGGTCAGCAGAATATGGTCGATGCGTAGGCCGCGCTTAGGTTCGTCGTTAAAGCCTTTGGAGCGGTAATCAAACCAACTGAACAGCTCGTTGCTGTCCGGGTTTAGCTGGCGGTAGCTGTCGCTGAAGCCCCAAGCCATTAAGCGCTCATACCATTCACGCTCTTCCGGCAAGAAACTGCATTTACCGGTTTTCAACCAGCGCTTGCGGTTGGGTTCACCAATGCCGATGTCGATGTCTTGCGGTGAAATGTTCATATCGCCCATCAGCACCAACTTGGACTCGGGCGTAAAGTGCTCATCTAAATAGCGCATTAGATCGGCGTAGAACTGGCGTTTGGCCGGAAATTTAACCTCATGGTCGCGGCTTTCACCTTGCGGGAAGTAGCCATTGATCACGTCAATGGTGTCGCCGTCGATGTCGTAGCGAGCATGAATGATGCGCTTTTGCGCGTCTTCATCGTCCCAAGGCCAGCCCTTTTGCACAAATACGGGCTTGGTTTTGGAAAGCAGGGCGACGCCGTAGTGGCTTTTTTGGCCAAAGTACTCAATGTGATACCCCAACGACTCAACGTCTGCCAGGGGGAACTGTTCGTCGTGTACTTTGGTTTCCTGTAGGCCAATGATGTCGGCGTCGTACTGGTCGCGCAGGGCTTCCAGCTGATGCTGGCGAGCGCGAATGCCATTGATATTGAAGCTGATTACTCGTGCCATGGTGATGTCTGTTGCTGAAGGTTGTGCCGATGATACCAGCCTGCCACGTGCTTCCCAATGCTGGCGCCAAATCCAGCTACGCTAAAAGAACCACTCTATGGAGGACATACGCATGAGACTAGTTGTAGCTGCAGTTGTTTGGTTGCTGGCGTCCGCTGCCTTGGCAGACACCGTGACGTTGGCCATTGGCGACTGGGAACCCTTTACCTCGTCTAAGGACCCGGAAGGGAAAATCTCGCAAAATATTGTGCAGGAAGCCTTTGCCACCCAAGGAATGACGGTGGACTTCAAATTTATGCCGTGGAAGCGTGCATACGAAAATGCCAAGGCAGGTAACGTTGACGGCACATTCCCTTGGTATTCCAACGAGGAGCGTGCACAAGAGATGATGATTGCCGAAAAAGCCTTGTTGCAGGAGAACGAGGTGTTTTTCTATCGGGCTGATACCAATTTTGATTGGGCCAGCTTCGCTGATCTCAAGCAATATAAGCTGGGTGGCAGCATTGGATATTCGCACGTCGACATTCTCGAAGGAGAGGGCGTTGAGTTGGACAAAGCTAAAGACGATCTCACCAACTTGAAGAAACTGGCGGCAGGGCGCATTGATGCCTTTCCTATTGGGCTAAACGTTGGCAAGTATTTGGTGAAGAACAACTTGCCTGCCGATCAGGCGGCGATGATTAAGCAACACCCTAAGGCGCTGTCTTCGGGTGACATGTTCATGCTGTTTGTGAAAAACGATCGTGGTCGTCAATTGGCCGATGTCTTTAATAAGGGCATTCAAGCACTGAAAGACTCTGGACGCTACGATGAGCTGCTGAAGTAAATGACGGGGCCGCAAAGGCCCCTAAGCTTGGCTCAGTGGCTGTCGAGCAATACCGCGTACTTATCCGGAAATTGCTGATTCAGGTGGTGAGCGTGGATCTTGCTCATGGTGCCTTGCTGGCAATAGAGCAAATAGCGGCCACTGTGATTCAAGTTGGCCGCCTGCCCATCAAGGTCGTAAAACGGGATGGTCATGACCTCATTGTTAGTCAGCTGCAGCGGCGCATCGGCCACTTCATGCGGATGGCGAATATCGATGATGACGTCATTCAGAGTGGGGGTGCTGACCAGCTCCAGGTTATCTAAGCCGCTGTCGCTGCCATCCAATACCTCATCAATGCGCTGAACTCTGGCTGATTTGAGTGCCTGGGTGAGGACTTCCATATCAAAGGCTTGCTCAGCTTCTTCTACCAAGCGGCGGTCGCCGACGGTGGTAGGGTTGACGGAGATTACGCCGCAGTATTCTGGCATGTTGGCAGCAAACGTCTCGGCGCCAATGCGTCGTGAAATATCGATGATTTCTTGTTTGTCCATCGCAGCCAATGGTCTGAGCACCATGTGGTCGCAGGCTTTGTCGATCACTGCCAGGTTGGTGATGGTTTGGCTAGCGACTTGGGCAACGGCTTCGCCGGTGACCAGAGCTGGCACTCGCAGCTTGTAGGCCACTTCAGAGGCTGCACGTAACATCATGCGTTTCAGTACCACGCCCATTTGGCTGGTTTCCACGTTCTTGAGGATTTCGCCGACCACGTCTTCAAACGGCACGGTGACGAACTTCACTCGATGGCTCTCGCCATAGCTGCTCCACAAGTAGTGTGCCACTTGTTTCACACCGATCTCATGAGCACTGCCGCCCAGGTTGAAGAACAGGAAGTGGGTCTTCAGACCACGGCGGTTCATCAGGTAACTCGAAACCGTGGAGTCGAAACCACCGGATATCAACGACAGCACATCACCCTGGCTGCCAAGTGGGAAACCACCCAAACCGCGCATGTCGTGACCGACGATCTGCAATGTTTGATTGCGAATCTCAGCGCGCACCACCACCTCTGGGTTCTTCAGTGACACTTCGCGGGCATCGGTCTCTTTTAATATGCCACCGCCGATGTAGATTTCCGCCTGATGGCTGGTGAAATCGTGCTGCCCGGCGCGTTTGATACGAACGCAAAAGGACTTGCCAGCAACGGCCTCTCGGTAGGCATCACGAATCAGTTCAAACGCGTTGGGTAATCCTTCGAACGGGTGTTCGGTAACTTCCAGGGCACTGCCAATACCCGGTGTGTGGGTCAGAATACGAATGCAGTGGCGACGTACCGACTCATCGTCGTGATGCTTTTCATTCACTACCACCACCAGGCTATCCCAGCGATTTTGCACATCGGCGGAGATGTTGTGGCGCTTAAACTGATTGCGTAGGTTGGCTCGCAGAATTTTCGTCATCTGCTTGCGTACAGAGCGTGACTTGATGGTGATTTCAGGAAACAGTTTAACGACGAAATTCATGGCGGTGGTCTGGTCGGGCAAATTGGGCGCGGGATTATAGCAGCCTCGTCTCGTTGATCACATGCCCCCGCCGTGCCTGCCGCCTGTCAGTTACCTAACGAAAATGAACAAAGCGGCCTTTAACGGGTGCACTAATGATTTAGTGCTGTCTGATGCGACTGTTGGTTAGGCAAGCCGTCACCTTCATATTAGTGTCATGCGTACGGTTGACTCTATCACTGCGTCTGCACAACAGGCGTTGTCGAACAACTGATCGCACTGGCTTTTGTCTAACATGCGATAGCTTGGCCGGTGTGTTTTTTCTTTTCTGATGTAGCACTGAAGGAGTAGAGCATGACTAAACGTATTGCATTCGTGACTGGCGGTACTGGCGGTATTGGTAGCGAAATCTGTAAGCAGCTGGCCGAGGATGGCTACAAGGTCATTGCAGGGTACTACCACGGCGGAAAGCACGAAAAAGCAAATGCTTGGCAAGAAGAAATGCGCGCTCAGGGCTTAGATGTGTCGGTCGCATTCGGCAATATTCGCGATTGGGAGTCGTGCCAAGCCTGTATTGATGGTATTCGCAAAGACTTTGGCAGCATTGATGTGCTGGTGAACAACGGTGGCATCACCCGTGACACCACGCTCAAGCGCATGTCGCCGGAGCAGTGGCATGACGTGATTGAAACCAACCTGACGTCGGTGTTTTACCTGACGCGCTTGGTGATCAACGACATGCTGGAGAAAAAGTGGGGGCGCATCGTTAACATCTCTTCCATCAACGGTGAAAAAGGTCAGTTTGGCCAGGCTAACTACTCTGCGGCCAAGGCGGGTATGTACGGCTTCACCAAAGCGGTGGCGCAAGAAGTCGCCAGTAAGGGCATCACGGTGAATACCGTCTCTCCTGGTTACATTGCCACCAGCATGATCATGGATGTGCCGGAGGAAATCCGAGAACAAATCCGTGAGGCCATTCCGGTCAAGCGCTTTGGTGAGCCGGGTGAAATCGCACGCGTGGTGTCGTTCTTGGCAGCGGACAACGCTGGCTTTATTACCGGTGCCAACATCTCTGCTAACGGCGGTCAATACATGCACTAATGCGTGTGCAGAGTTGAGAATAAAAAGGGCCGTCAGGCCCTTTTTTGTGTCTTTTCGTCGTAGTTAGTCGTAATCAGGGCGCAGGCGCTTGTGACGCGCACTGGCGTGGCGTTCGCGCAGTTCGGTATCGATATAGCGATCGGTGGTGGCCATGCTGGCATGCCCTGCGTCTTCTTTAACGTGCTCTTTCGGTCGCACACGCACGTCCTCTGAAATACCGGTATGCCGCAGCCAATGCACGGTAGCGACTCGCAACTCGTTGGCGTCCTGTTGCAATCCCCCGGCTGCCATGCGCTGATAAGCACTATCGAAGCAGTGCTGAACCAAATTGCGTATCTGCCGTGTGCTGGTGACGGGCCCGCGACCGCGCAGCTTAGTGACCAATGGTGTCTGCTCGCCAGCGTGAGGTAGGGCCGGCAGCCCCAGGTGCAAGCGATAGCGTTTAAGCGACGCCAGCATGTCATCAGAGACGGTGATTAATCGGGCCTTGTTGCCTTTACCGATCACGCGCAGCCACCAGTTGCCGTCTAAATCGGCATGGAAGTCTCCCATGGTGGGGGTAGAGCGCTCATCGGCAACCAACTCGGATATGCGCAAATACATGCCGTAAAGACAGTGCATGACAAACAAAGAACGCTCGTGCTCGGTTGGGTTTTGCTCGGCCAATTGCTCCACGGTTTCCAGCACATAGTCCCACTGCAGATTGGAAATGCGCCGAATCGGCTCTTTGTAAGCGTGGCGTTGAATGAACTTGCTCTTTTGGCGGATCAAGCTAATCGGGTTGATTTCCAAATAGTCTTCTTGCAACAGGTAATTGAAGTAGGTCGATAGCACAGAAAATATGCTCTGCAGACTTTTTTGTGACAACGCGAATTGACTGGGATGCTCGCCAGTAATTTTATCCGCTTGGGTCACAAAGGGGCGCCAGTCGCCGTTGGCTACTCGCTGCCCTTGATGCACTTTAAACCGTGCCACCTGCTTTTGACCGATCCACGCCGGTGGCGGCGACTGACAGAAATGTACGTATTCTTCCAATTGCTGGCGGCGTAATTGCGGCAGCGTTGTTTGCTCAACAAACCAGGTCCATTGCAGCAGCCGCTCAACCTCGCGGCGATAACTGTTGAAGGTAGCGCTGCTGCCGTTGTAGCTGAGCAAAAAAGTCAGAGAGTGAAGAAAATCATCACTACTGCCAGGTAATGATTGCAGAGTGGGTAGCGCCTGCACCATGGCGCGCGTGTAATTCAGCGGATTGCCGATGTGATCCATATGATCAATCAATGGAGAGGGTGGGCGCTGGGTTGCCGATTGCTTCATGTGTCCGATGTTCTTGTCGTGCAAAAGGGCAGCCTACCACAGAGTGGCGCTGGCCCAATGAGCTACTGCTACTGAGCTTGGCTTTTAGTTTTTCCCCTCGTAACTCGCCGATGGAGTGAGTCCTGTTCTGTCTCCCGTATAAGGCCGGTCAGTCATGCTTGCGGGAACCCGTGCTATTTAAAAGCTGTGCGATCGAATCAAAGTGCTTAGGTCTAGAGCGCTATGGTTTAACGAGCGCGATCTGTATTTGTTCTAGGCAAACTGTTGGTGGGCAAAAAAGCTCAATGGATACGGGGCTCGAGTGTCTAAGCGATGCCGTCACCGCCTAAACAATCGCTCGTGCTACGAACTGTACCAATCAACTTACGTTGCATTTCTGCTCACTCTACGCACGAACGGCGAATACTCTGACATTGGCGTGAATTTACTGGGAGGAAGAGGGAAGAGGGTAATGCGTGTATGCACGAAACGACTGTCCCACTCAGTTCCGAAACCGATCTTCAGTGCTATCAGCATCTTGCTTCATGTGAGTAGCTAGGTCTTGCTCAAATCTTGCCAATGACCTTGCCGTCACCTGATTGCTCAACGTCACTGGCGCGTTAGCGAAATGAGTCCGATCGCGCCTTTGATATGTGCCAGCTTCCCCTAATTGGACAGCTGGGTGTGATAGCTAGGTGTTATAGCTGAGCGATACACCAGGGCGAAAAAGCGTCAAATGGTGGTGATATTAGAGGTGTTATAGGTCAGCTATAACACCTCTAATATCAATTATACCGTTATCTGAATGTAAAGATTTCAATTTCTTCAACTTTTAGGAAACCAGCCTCAGGTCAGTATCCATCGGGGTTTCCGGCTGTTTGGACGGCCACCAAGGGCTCCTTGTGGCAAAAATTTTCCATCTTGTGCTGGTGATTTAGTGAAGCGGTGTTATAGTTGTGTATATCACCGGTGCACGACAACACCTAATCAGTAGATGACCCGGAGCGGTCTGGAGGATAGAATGATGAAAATTATGATCGAGTTAGCATTTGGCGCAGTGTTACTTCTGGCTATGGGCATCAGCGTGGCACCCATCGTTTAATCGAATGAATGAGTGCAGGGCGATAGCAAGACGGCAGTGTGATTGAGTGGGACTTTTTAAAGCGACGTTATTTAAGCGAGTTAGCTTCGGTGAATGTGCAGCGATGTGCATTCACCGTCTTTTTAAGGAGTGGTACATGAAGTGGTTGGTTTTATTGGTGCTGGCGGTGGCAAGTTCCGTATTTGCCGATGACCGCATAATTTACGCAGCCGATGTCAGTGGCGAGTTCGATCACATCGTATTGCAGGCACCCATCACCGTTGAGGTTCAGCAAGGTGAAGACTACAAAATCTGGGTGAAAACACCGCCACTGTTACGCGACAACCTAGTTTTACGACAGAAAGGCAAGCGTTTGTATGTCGGTTGGAAGGCCGATGAACGCTGGCTCAACATGGTCGACCGCGACAGCGTTAAAGTGAAAATTGAACTGCCCTCCATTTCAGTACTAGAGGCACAAGGCTCCGGCAACTTATATGTCGGCGATATGACTTTGAATAACCTCACCTACAACAATAGCGGCAGTGGCGATGCTTATATCGGCAACTTAGTGGCGGAAAAAATCAGTGTGGCGTTGCAGGGCAGCGGCGATCTTGAAGTGATTTCGTTGGCGGTCAGTCGAATTGCGCTGGCGTCGATGGGCTCGTCCGATATCAGTATTGGCCGCTTGGATACCCAAGACTTAAATATTAACAGCGCCGGTAACGGCGATATTACCATTGTCGACCAAAGCTCTGCTGACAGTGCGGACATCAGTTTGCTGGGCAATGGCGATGTCGAGGCGATGCCGCTGCACGTGGTCAGTGCCAACATCAGCTTGCTGGGCTCTAGTGACATCGAAATTACCGTCAATGAGCGCTTGAACGCCAGTGTCATGGGCAGCGGCGATATTGTGTATGGCGGATCGCCAGCCAGTGTGGATCTGAACCAGTTTGGGTCGGGCGACGTACGCGCCGCCGGCGAGGATAACGACTCGTGAGTGAATGGAACGATAAAGAGCCCATTTATCGCCAGATCGAAACCCGCATTATGAATCTGATTCTGGACGGTTCATTGCCTGAGGGGGAGTCGATCCCCTCCGTGCGCGGTCTGGCCAGTGAGTATCAAATCAACCACTTAACCGTCAGTAAGGCCTATCAAGAGTTGGTCGCACAAGGGCTGGTGGAAAAAAGAAGAGGGTTGGGCATGTTTGTCGCTACTGGCGCACAGCAAACATTGCAACAACAACAAGCAAGCCAATTTCTGGAGCAAGAGCTGCCCGCATTATTAGAGCGCATGTCGCAGCTGAATATTGATCCGGACATTGTCATTAGTGCGATTAACGCATTTAAGGACGGTAAATCATGAACGCACTCGTGCAAGCGACGCAGTTGCGTAAATCCTTCGGTAAAAGTTCTGTACTCAATGGCATCGATTTGACCATCGAAGCTGGACAAATTGTCGGTTTAATCGGCCCGAATGGCGCTGGTAAAACCACCTTGTTGCGTTGTTTGTTGGGGCTAACCGAGGCCGATGGAGAGCTGTCCGTGCTCGGACAATCGCCGTGGCAGCAACGAGAAAAAATGCTGCAGCAGCTGGCGTACATTCCAGATACTGCCATTTTGCCACGCTGGATTTCAGTAGAAAAATTGCTGACCTATATGCAGGGTGTGCATCCGCGTTTTGATCCTGAGCGCGCGCGCTCATTGTTGGACACCACTGACGTGCCGATGAATAAAAAAATCGGCCAATTAAGTAAAGGCATGGTGACCCAGGTGCACCTGGCACTGGTGATGGCGATTGATGCTCAGCTGCTGGTGTTGGATGAGCCAACGTTGGGGCTGGATATTCTCTATCGACGCCAGTTTTATCAACGGCTGCTGGAAGATTATTACGACCAAGAGCGGACCATCATCATCACCACCCACCAGGTCGATGAAATCGAAGACATTCTGACACACGCCGCGTTTGTGCGCCGTGGCGAGTTGGTATTGCAGTCATCAATAGAAGACTTGCAGGACAACTTCCGCCAGCTGACCGTCAAACCAGCACAGTTAGAAGCCGCACGCGCACTCAATCCGGTATCTGAGCAAACCTTGTTAGGGGCGTCGCGTTTGTTAATGCAAAACTGTGATGAGTCACAGTTGCAAGCGCTGGGAGACGTTGGGTTGGCCAGTTTGAGCGATGTGTTTGTCGCCTTGATGCAACAGGAGTACGAAAAATGATGCCGGTTTTAGTTCAGCGTGAAGTGTGGGAGCGCCGCGCTGAGTACTTGTGGATTCCACTGATCGTCGCCGTATTGGGGTTGTTGCCCAGCGCCTTTGTTGCCAGCCAGTGGGAGCTGTTTCAAAACGAACTTCCCAGTACCTTGGTGATTGCCGTGGGCGAGGAGTCCGACATTGTTGAGGGGATTCTCGGTCAAGACGACGGCGAAGGGGAACCGCTGTCCATCGACGAAGTGCCCGATGCGCTGTTAGATGACGATGTGTGGGATTTTCATCAACGTTGGCAGCGCTCTGGACGTGACTTGGGTTTATCTGAAGAGTTGCTAAGCGAGTCTTTTTCCATTGAAGAAGAAGTCGACGAAAAACTCTCTTTAAACAGCGTCAGTCACGGTTTGTTTTTGGCCTTTTTGGCGTTGTGGATTTTTGTTGCCTCCTTGTATTTGCTCGACGCCTTATATCGGGAGCGTCGTGATCGCAGCCTATTGTTCTGGCAATCCATGCCGGTGCCTGAATGGCAAGTGGTCATCGCCAAACTGCTGTCCGCTTGGGTAGGCACCAGTCTGGTATTTTGGGTCGCCAGTTGGGTTCCACAGTGGGTGTTGGTATGGACCATTTCAGAAGTCGCTGGCGATGGCCTGCGTATTGGCACTGATTATTCGGTATTGCAGGTGCTGTATGAGCAAATTAGTTTGTTGGCGACCTTGTGGTTTATGTCTTTGCCGCTGGCTTGTTGGTTGCTGCTGGTGTCATCACGCGCAACCAAAATGCCGATGTTATGGGCCTTTTTAATCCCTGCGGTGCTGGCTGTTGCAGAGTTCTGGCTGTTTTCCAGCACTCATGTTTGGCAGTTTATTGTTCACAGTATTCCGACGGTGATGTTTGAAGACATGAAAAACTTGACCCTGTTTACTGCGGGCACAGGCAGCATTGTTGCTGGCACTGTGATGTCAGCAGCGGCCATTGCCGGGGCGATTTACTATCGCCGCCAGGCTCAATAAATCGTGTAGCAAATGGGCGCCGATCGTGGCGCCCGGCTTTTTTAGCGATGTGCAGCATGACGGTTGCAGGTCGCAGGTCAAAATAATCAAAAATGATAGGGGCTGTGGCTCCTGAATTAGGGAAATTGCAAGCGTATGATCATGCGAAGATGGGCAATGCCGATTGCCATTGTTGCTGTTGCCGTAGGTGTAGCCGCGGGGTTGGCCAGTTTAAAAGAGCCGCCGGAAGAAAAAATCACGGAAGTAACGGTGCCAGAGGTGGAAATTGAAACACGCCAGGCCGGCCCCGTGAGCATTACGGTGGGCTCTTATGGCGTAGTGCAACCACGTGAAAAAACTGAGTTGGTCGCGCAAGTCAGTGGCAACGTCGCCTATATACACCCTGCGTTTGTACGTGGTGGTCAAATTGCTGCCGACACTGTTTTGATGCGCATCGACGACAGCGATTATCAAACAGCGCTGCTGGATGCAGAAGCCAACTATGCCACGGCGTTGGCTGCTCTGGAAACCGAGCAGGCGCAGGGTAAAGTGGCTCGCGAGCAATTATCGGATGTAAAAAATCCCACCGTTTTGGCGTTGCGAAAACCGCAGTTGGCGCAAGCAAAAGCCGCCGTTAAAGCGACGCTCGCGATGGTGCAGCGAGCGCAGCGTGACTTGGAGCGGACCGCCATTCGTGCACCGTTTGATGCGTTGGTGGTTGCTCGTCATCCTGGCCTAGGCAGTTATGTTTCAACCGGCACGGCGTTAGGCACTGTGTTCGCGCTGGCAACGGCAGAAATTCGTTTGCCGGTCGCGGCAAAACAATGGCCGCAATTGGTGAATCAAGGCAATGATGCTGAGGTTACCTTGCGGGTGCAGCAGGGTGAACAAAGCCTGGAATGGCCGGCCAAAATCGTTCGCAGTGAAGGCATCGTCGATGACAACAGCCGCATGCACTACTTGGTCGCGCAGGTAGAAAACCCTTACCAACAAACACCGCCGCTGCGTTTTGGCCAATATGTAACCGCTGACATTCAGGGGCGTGTTTATCAAAACAGCGTGCGCATTCCTTACCAGTGGCTGCGAGAGCAGCGACTGCCAGTTTTCAAAGATGGTCAGCTTGCATTTGAAAACGTGGATGTATTGCGTTTAGAAGGGGATCAGGCGGTTGTCCAGCTGTCGAATACTGCGCCTATGGCCATCGTTACCACAGCATTGCAGTACCCCTCTGAGGGCATGGCACTGCATCGCGTTGACGATATCTCAGTTCCCGCAGGGGAGAGCGAGATAATGATTGCCACGGAGAGTAAGGATGAATCATAAACAAGAGGGCATTATTGCTTGGTTTGCTCACAACCCGGTGGCAGCCAATCTGTTGATGTTTTTTATTCTGGTGGGCGGTCTGTTTTCTGCAGTCACTATTCAGAAACAAATGTTTCCGCAGCTTGAGTTTAACTGGATTTCCATCAGTACCGCTTACCCAGGTGCTGGGCCGCAGGACGTCGAAGACGGCATTACGGAAAAAATCGAACAGTCACTGGAAGACATTCAGGGCATTAAACGCGTCATCACTTACAGTATGCGCAATGCCTCGCAAACCTGGGTTGAAGTGGACGACAGTTACGACGTGGATGAAGTCATCGACGAAGTGAAAGTTAATGTCGAAGGCATTCAAACACTGCCAGCTGGGGCTGAAACGCCACTGATCACCAAAGATAAGTTCATTCAGGAAGTAATGTGGATTGCTCTCTATGGCGATCGTCCGTTTGCCGAGATTCGTTCACTGGGCGAGGATATCTACGATGAAATCCGCCAGCTGCCCTTGGTGCAAGTGACTGAGTTTCACGGCGGCCCGAATTATGAAATCAGCGTAGAAGTGTCCCGCGATCGTTTGCGCGAATATCAGTTAACCTTTGCGGAGGTGGCACAGACCATTCGAGCATACAGTGCCAACATGAGTGCTGGTGAGATTCGTACCGACGCTGGTTATATCGGTATTCGGGTAGAGAATCAGGCCTACGTTCAGCGCGACTTTGAACGCATACCAATCCGTACTTTGGCAGATGGCAGCCAATTGTATTTGTCTGATGTTGCTGTGGTGCATGACGGCTTTGAGCAGGGTCTGCAGTACAACAAGTTTAACGGTCAGGACGCAGTGTTGTTTTTTGTCGGCGCATCGAACGATCAATCTACGCCTGACGTTGCCGAGGCGGTCAAAGCCTATATCCAAGAGCGTCAAGCCAGCTTGCCCCAAGGTATGCAATTAAAGTCGTGGATTGATCTGACCTACTACCTGGAAGGGCGCTTAAACATGATGTTGGAAAACATGTGGGCGTCGGCTTTATTGGTATTTTTGATGCTGGCGCTGTTTTTGCGCTTGCGCTTGGCGGCCTGGGTAATGGTCGGCTTACCAGTATGTTTTCTGGGTACCTTAATGATGATGCCGGTGGACCCCATCAACATCACCATCAGCCTGACCAGCTTGTTTGGTTTTATTCTGGTGTTGGGCATTGTGGTGGATGATGCCATTGTCATCGGAGAAAGTGTCTACTCAGAAATTGAGCACAAAGGTCAGTCATTAAACAGTGTGATTGCTGGTGCTAAACGTGTCGCGATGCCGGCTACCTTTGGTGTTTTGACCACTGTCGCGGCGTTTTTGCCCATGCTGTTTGGTGATGGGCCAGATGCGGCTATTTCGGCTTCCATCGGCTGGGTCGTCATTTTGTGTCTGCTGTTCTCGTTGGTGGAGTCCAAGTTGATACTGCCAGCGCATTTGGCGGGCATGGCGCCAAAAAAAGACAGTCGTAACCCCATTTACCGTTTGCAGAACTGGATTGATGCGCGTTTAAAACGCTTTATCGAAAACAACTACTTGCCATTTTTAGCCGTTGCCTTAAAGCATCGCTACAACGTGGTTGCCATATTTATGGCGGTGCTGCTGATTACTCTGGGCTTGATTCAGGGCGGCATTGTTCGCATGGTGGGCACGCCGAAAATTCCACACGATTTTCCTGAAATCACCCTGGAAATGACCGCAGACAGCGGCGAGCAGGCCACCTTGAACGCCGCCTTAGCGATTGAGGCCATGATTAACCAAGTCGATGCGCAAATTGCCGCCGAAACAGGGCAGAGCATGGTCAACTCGATTTATGTCGAACTCGACTCGCGCACCAAGGCGGAAATACTCACCACCTTGGTCGAGCCTGAACAACGGCCAATGGACACTTTCGAGTTGGCCGACCGCTGGCGCGATGCTATGCCACCCATTGCCGGGCTCAAGTCCCTCACCATTCAAGAGGATGTGTTTGGTGGTGGTCGAGAAGATGGCGATGTCAGTTTTAAGTTGTTCGGTACCGATGCGCAACAGCTTGCAGGGGCTGCGGCAAAGTTGAAGGATAAACTCGATCGCCTGGCCGGTGTTGGTGATGTGAACGATAGCCAGCAATCGACTCGCCAAGAAGTGCGCCTTAGCCTGACACCGTTGGGCCAAAGTCTGGGGCTGGATCTGTCATCCGTCGCTGAGCAAATGAACGCCAGTTTTTATGGCTTGGAAGTGCAGCGTATTTTACGTGACGGCGAAGAGGTTAAGGTGATGTTGCGCTACCCCGAGCAGGAGCGAAATGCGCTGGGGCATGTGGCGGATACACGCATCAAAACCCCAGGGGGTAGCAATGTGCCGTTATCGGAAGTGGCCGATTTCACCTTGCACGAAAGCGCGGAATCGATTCGCCGTGAAGACGGTGCTCGCACCATCACGGTCTGGGCGTCGGTCAATAGCGCCGTGGTCGAGCCGCAAAAAGTGGCTGAGGACATTCGCGATAACTACATGCCAGAGTTGCTACAACAGTACCCGCAAGTGCGCACAGAATTATCTGGCCGGATTCAGGATGAAATGGACAGTCAAATGGACCAGTTGCGCAACTTCGTATTATCGATGCTGCTGGTTTATGCCTTATTGGCGATTCCATTGAAGTCCTACGGTCAGCCGCTGGTGATCATGTCGGTGATTCCGTTTGGAGTGATTGGTGCTATTTATGGACATTTACTGTTGGGCATGGACGTCAGTTCTTTCTCCTTGTTTGGCATCATTGCCGCCGCTGGGGTAGTGGTTAACGACAGCCTGGTGATGGTGGACTACATCAATCGCCGCCGCCAAGCGGGTGTAGGAGTAAAAGATGCAGTGCTGGCCGCCGGTCGCCGGCGTTTTCGAGCGATTATGTTGACCTCATTAACCACCTTTATGGGGTTAATGCCGATCATGCTGGAAACCAGCTTGCAGGCAAAAATTGTTATTCCGATGGCCGTGTCGCTGGCGTTTGGTGTGCTGTTCGCCACCGTCATTACTCTGGTGTTGATACCCAGCCTCTACATGGTTGGTGCAGATATCACAGCATTGTGGCGGTGTATGCGTTACGGAAAGTCTGACTCAGAACAGACACCAGCCAGTGAAAAAACCGCCGAGTCATAATCAAACGGGCCGCAAGGCCCGTTTTTTATCTTTCTTCCATTAAAATCACGTGCGCTTCTGTGGCATGTATTTGTGGCATGTATTTAAGTGCCCCGTGCAGGTCGCTTATTGGCCACGCGAACTGACTTCAATAATACGCCCACTGCGGACATCCAATGTGACAGCGGTGCCAGCGCCTTCGCCATAGCGAAACCAAAACAACGCAGCTCCCGAGTCACGCAGGCGTTGATAGTCTGCGCGGCTAATGCCGTATTCAAAGCTGTAGTACAGCAAGTCATCGAGCTCTGTTTGTAAGTGGTTGAAAGCTTGCTCTGCTGGAGAAGCAAGAGGTGACTCATCGTCGAATGTGGCTTCGGTAATGTTCAACTCAGCAATCTTCTGCTCCACCTCAGTGACGCGCTCGACGATACTTGGAGCGTCACCGGTGCTGGAAAAAAGGTAATCGGGCCAGTCGATAGTCTCAGTAGCGTCGTTCAGATAAAAGTGCAGTTTCTCGTAGGCTACTTGCTGCAGCTGATCGTCGGTATAGTCGTCGTGGCGCGTTAGTTCATAAAAGGAGTGGCTGGTGCTAAACAGCACTTGCTTGCTGTCGGCATCAATCACGCTGAGTGACAAACTTGATTCTCTGCAAGGCTGGCCGTCGAATTGTCCCACTAACCAGTGCCGGTGGTTATGCTTTGTCTGACCGGGTGCCATATCCAGCGTGATGGTACTGGAAGCGTGGCATTCGTTATTCGCCACATGACTGACCCAGCGGCCTTGTTGCTTGCTCAATACCTTATTGTTGGCGGTGTTCTTGACCTCAACATCCACTGTATCGTCGTGTTCGTAAATCATGATGTTTACGTCCTGGTCGCGAAAGCGATACCCAAGAAAACGGCAGGGCGACACACCATCAACGCACAGAGCATGAGCGGTGGTGCCCATCAGTTCCGTCACGGTGTTAGTCGCCAGGTCGTGGCTGCGATAGGACACCCAGTCGCAGATGACGTATCCCTCAGGGCACAATCTGTCGATTCGTATGGTGTGGGTTTCAGTTTGGATGATATCGCTATATACAGGCAGCGCTAACACCAATAGCAGAAATAGACTTGGCCTCATGGTCGTCACTCGTTTGCAGCAGTACGTATATTGACCGCAAAAGTAGAGTGCTATGGCGGGTGTGTCTACACATAGGCTGCGCTTTGTTGCGCAAAGTGTCCAGAGCGTGACTTAAGTCCGCAGGCGTTGCAGTAATTGCCCATCTGTCCAGTGTTCGACATCCAAGATGGCCGTGTAAGGGTCACCGTCAATAGACAACACTGCACACATGGCAGGTTCTGTTTTTAAGCCGGATTGCTTCAATGCAACGACGCGCGCTCTAAATGTCTCACCACCCAATGCCAGCAAGCGTTGCATAATCCGGAAATGTCTGTAGCCGGGCTGTTCTTGAGTCGGTGTATTACTGGCATATATTTCGAACAAAAAATCGGCATAACGAAACTCTGCGACGATACGATCGGCCGAGGCTTTTTTACGAAAGCCATCAAAGCCAGAGCAGTGTTGATGCAACTCTTTTACAAATTGAGATTGACGCTGATAGCAGCAAAGAATATCGATATCGCTTAAGTCGGTGTCTAATCCAATCAAAATGGTACTGACCACGTGCGGCTGATAATTCTGCAGTGCGGTAAGAATGCTGGACTCATCGATGGCCCGTAAAGCTGCTGTAATTCTATCGCTGGGCATGATAACTCCAGAAGCTGAAATTATGAGAGTATACAGGATGTGGCGTGCCAGTCAGCAGGCAATATGAAATAATCGTTCTGAATCTAATTAAAGGCTATCTGTGCAAAGGAAGCATCTCTTGAGTTGGTTTATTTATGCTTTGAAGAACTACTTAAATTTTTCCGACCGAGCTCGGCGCAAAGAATATTGGATGTTCTTTCTTTTTTATATGATATTTGTCTTTGTTTTCGCTTTCCTTGATACAGCGTTGGGTAAAGCGAATTCGATGGAAGAAGCTCTGGATTTAGAGGGCTTGTTTAGCCCCATATACGCAATAGCGATGCTGATTCCATCGATTGCTGTCACCGTACGACGTCTACATGATACCAATCGCAGTGGTTGGTGGATATTAATAAGCTTGGTTCCAGTCATTGGCATCTTAGTTCTGGTCTTTTTCACGGTTTTGAACAGCGACGAAGGCTTTAATCGCTTTGGTCGCTCTCCAAAAGCAGAGCCTGCATTTTGACAACCGCTATTCTAATAACGTTTGGGCTAAGCCAGATAAGAGAGTAATACGTGCACGGTAGCATACCCAATGAACTGATTGTTTTATGGCTTACTTTGTTGGTCGTGGCGATCCTCGTTGTATCCGTAGGCTACTTGGCCATGTGGCTGCTGTCTGTCGCTGGAGTAGCAAAGAACGAGCCGCCGGATGGGGTAGTCGCACGTTATTATCATTTTAAGCGGCGCTTCTTGCTCAGGGCTTTAATCGGCACAGTGTTATGCTGGCCTGGGTTGCAATGGGCGCACGAGCAGCTGGGTGGTGTGATGTGACATCTAAAGTACATCACTCACTCCCGAGTTGGCGTCTTTGCCAGAATGCTTGCTTGGACCAGCGCCGTTCGCGCTGATACTGTTGCCACCACTCAGACATATAGCGCTTTATTGAACGATTCATGCGCTCAGCGTAACTTTCGGCGGGTGTTAAATCTCCTTGTGCCAACCAAGGTAAAATAACGTCCCGAGCGGCCAGAGCATCGCCTAATGCATTGGATATTCCGGATGAGGTTAACGGATCAAAAGAAGCCAGGGCATCACCAACGGCAATCCATCCAGGGCCAGCGGCCTGTTTGATAAAGCCTGCATGGGCGGCAAAGGCGGTAGGCTGAATGTTTGTATCATCTGTGACGGGCAGCCAGTGCGACAATTGAGAGCTTTGTCGCCACCAGTTGCGCAAGCATTGTGGCTCTTTCAGAGACGGCATTAAATCAGCGTCGGACATTAAGCTCACCAGTGCTTTGCCATCGGGTAAACAAGTAGCGTACCACCAACCATGCGGCATGGATTCAACCAGAGTTCTACCGCGAAGTGGGCTCCCATCTGGCAGTGTCCAGGCCAGTGCCATTAAATTATCAAGACGTTCTCGTTTGACATGCAAATGCTTGGTGACGGCATTGCTGCGGCCACTGGCATCGACGAGATAACGGCAGTTAAGCATTGAAGTCTGGTCACCTTGATTGAGCTGTAACTGCCAGCCGTCGGTACAGCTGCCAATCGAACGGACCTTGGCAGGCTGAATTAATTCAGCGCCGTGTTCAACGGCTTGCTGCAGCAATTGCCGATCAAAGCGCTGTCGATCCAGGTGCCAGCCCTGGCCAGCTAAACGATGTAAAAAGTCATCGGTTTGATGAACCCCTCCCCAACAAGACACATTGGCATGATACGGCGTGTGCCCTTGCTGGCCGGGCTCTGCGTTAAAACCGAGTTGCTGCATCTTAGCGACAACATCAGGGGCGCAGGACTCACCAATACTAAAAGGTCTGCGTTTCGGCTGATCAATTAATACCACGCGACCAATGCCGGCACGCACTAGCGCCAGCGCGGTAGCAGACCCCGCAGGGCCTGCTCCTATAACCGCTACATCAATCATCGGCTGAAAACGGCCGCGACAGTGTACGAGCTACTTCGACAAAGCGTTCTTCGCCATCGATGTCTTTGCCCATAATAAAGCCGAGCTTTGACCAGTACTTCACCATCTGGGTATCGTCGGCAAATGCAATAAAGTCATCGCGGGTCTGATCAAAGCCAGTGCCCACCCAAGGGTATTGGTTAGGCGTTTGCTGATCAGGCACAGGAATGTCCGACGGGTTGCCACTCGCCAAAGCCATAAAGGCGGCACTGCTGGCTTTAGGTTCGTGCTCTAGATACACAAACTCTGGCCGCTGGGCTGGCCACCACCACAATACCCGATCGCCGATCGGTTGTGATGAGCACTCATTAAAGTCTGCCTGCCAGGGAATGGCCATATAACGAGTCATGTCTCCTGGCTGCATGGCGCTGGGGGTAAACTCCAAGCTGAGTGGACCATTAGTCGGCTCACAGGCGTTAATGCGCAGAGGATCATCAGTCTGGTAAATAGCACGATTACGAGAAATCCAGGTCAGTTCAATACCGGGCGAAAAAGCGCCACCGACGCAGTTATCTAAGACATGGCGGGTCAAAGCGTGAGGGCCAGATTCTTGTTCAGGTTCGTCGACAAAAAAACCATCCGCCCACTGTTGCATAAAGAAATACTGGGTATCGGTTAAGCGCAAATAATTCGATGTTAATGTGCCATCAATTAAACAGTTGTCACCAGCCAGATAGGGCATCATGGTGGAGCCGCGTTCCGATATTAGAGTGTTTTCATTATTCGGCGGCCGCAGCACATCGAGAATCCAGCGACGAAAGCCTAGGTACTCATCGTGATGACCATCTGGCACTGTGCCTAAAGCCTCCATATCAAAACTATGGGCTTTCGGTGGAATGGCAGCGACCCAGGTATAAGTGGCGGCGCGCTCTATTAGAGGCTTAATCTCGCTTTGGAAATTAGGTTTATAGCCATCTTTACCGCCTTGCCAGATACTACCGTTGCAGATGTGTGGGTAGTGCCCTTGTCGAACGGCACCATCAAAGATGGTATCCCACAGAGTGACCAGGTTGGCGATTTCTGGTGCATACGATGGTGGTGCTACCGATGCCCAGGCTGCTTCGACCTGATCAACTCGGCCATCTTCCCACTGAATTTCAGCCCACACCGGTCCATCGCTGGTGTCATCCCACCAACCATCATTATTGGCGTATTGTTGAATCGTCGCTTTAGGGTCATGGGTACCAGATATTCCTAGGCCACCCAGCACCAATAAGCGTCCTTCGCTATCTGTGCGTAGCTCGCCTAGCGTCGTTATATAGTCCTGATTTGGATACAGCATGTCTTCAGGAAAATGAGCACCTTGATAGCCGGACGGCACCGAGTCTTTGTCCATCGCTACCGGGCCAGCTGCAGCGCCGCTGATGCTACGTGGGCCTGGGTCGATCATGAGTTTCAAACGATCGTGGCCGCTAACCGATGCATTTCTAAGTGGATGATTACTGCTATAGCCGCGTTCGCCCTCGTTGGTAGCAAACTCGTACCAGCTGGCCTTTTTATTGGCCATATGTACTGTCCAATTAATGGACTTTACGCCTTTGGTATTGAGGGTGATTTCTTGATCATTGTCGTCATAAATACGAAAGCGTGCTGCCTGTCGGCACATACGCCCCTCGCTATCACGAAACCCGTCTTCAGTAATAGCTTTGCCATCCAGTGTGGTAGGCAAACCACGATACTCTTCTGGGCCGATATAGAAGTCGTCCGGTGCATTGCCAACACGTGCGATATTAATGGGCGGATATATTTTGTAGTGAGTCATATTGAAATCCCTTTAAATTATTTCAGGCCCAGCTCATTCATTGAGCACTCAATTTCTTTGCTTTTGGTTAATGCATGCGCCAGCAAGGGACGAACAATGCTCAGGCTGCGAGGCATTTCTTTCAGTAATGTGTCCATTTCATCAACGAGTCTTTTGATTGATACGTCCCCTTTATTTAGACACATCCAGCTGGGAGCAGCATTGGGGCCTACCGATGGATCTCCATCAGTCAGTGCCGGTGTTTGCATCAGTGCTCGTGCTAGATTTGGCAATACATCGTGCATAATACCGAGTACGATACTGAAATAGGGGTCGGCAGCCTTGTTTTTAAATGACTGTTCAAAAGCATGCAGCATGAGCGTATAGCTGAGATCAAAAGCGAACGACAATTTTCTTGCATCCGGATTGGTGTAATCTTCAGCGTTGGGGTTGGAGATAATAGGGTAAGTTGCTGGAAACTCCTCAGGTTTCATGGCGACACTGCGGAACTTCATAAAATGACTGAGTTCGTATGGCGTTCCAATGATAGGGCCATAGGTACCATCGGTACGCTTGCCATAGTGGTTATAGCTGCCGTACTGCTCAATTGGCTTCAAAGGTGCTTGCGGGGGTACCGTTCCTTCCCCTTGCTCAACGATTTCCTGAACGGCTTGTTTGAAGCTGGCCATGTTTTTTACCGGCTCAACATTACCGCCAAATTTTCCTAGATAAATATTGGTGCGCTGACGCCCTGGACCGTCATTGTTAAATGGGTTGCCTCCAGCAATATCAGCCCTATCCACGGCATCCACTAGCGCGGCGTAGAGCTGGGCGATACTGTCGTAATTATCGCCTTGTGGCGGCGCGCCAAAGGCAGCAGGTGTTTCTATTGCTTCGTAAACATTACTGAATACATCTGGGCTGGCGCGATATAGGCCAAGATAGGGCGTGGTTTCAGGGTTGGCTTGAGGCAAATAGCCAGGGTATTTGGGCGTGGCCTCGCCGGTAAATTTGGGCAGACCACCCATTGCGACCAGGATATTCGCCGCCTGATTAACATGGAACATTTCTTCCATAACCACACTACGCAGCGTTTGGTAGGCGTAGCTGCTGGTATCGCTGATCGAATACAGGCCATTCAAATAGGTAGGGATGGTGGTGAATTCCACTTGTAGGGCTAATTGTGCGGCGGTTTGTAGATCTTGTTGATCGGGGGCTCCAGCTGCCTGCAGGCGGCTGAACAACCCGGATTGGGTTTCGAGGGTATCGCAGGTTTCCATGATGGCATCTCCTTGTGCATCAATCGGTTGGGCTCAGGCTATTTTTCTGACGGCGGGGCCTGACTGTACTGCGGGTAGAGCGATATCCAGTCTCTGCGTAAAACTTTAACGAGTTGAAGGAGGGCGTTGAGCTTCTAGTGCCAAGGTCTGAGAGAGTTGTGTTACCGCTATGTAACATGAGCAAAGAGAGCGTTTGGCACCAGGGTGGTCCTGCAGGAGAAGCTTCTAATGGAGGGTAGATAGAGGGAAGTACAGGAACGCTGCTGGCCTATGACTCCGGCGAAGGTCATAGAGAAACCGATGAGGCGCAATCGCAACCCGCTCCAAAATGACGATTTCAGTGTTTCGGCAGCTGTTGCAGCATCTTCAGCAAATCATTAGGGAAGGTGTAGCCTTGCACCAGAGCACCATCCGGTAAAATAATTGAAGGAACTTTGTGTACTCTCATCAGAGCGGCTAACTCTAGTTGTCGCTGAACATTTGGGGTGGTGGCTGCTGGAGCGACGGAAGAGATACCGTTGATCGAATTGTAGAGCTCTTCTTTCGGATTTTTAGATGTCCAAATGGTTTCCATGTCTGCCGCGATGGGTGTGTCACCGCCAAACTCTGGATGCGCAAGGAAACCAACGCTGATACCTAACCTAAGATACTCAGACAACTCTCTATATAGTTTTCGACAGTAAACTTGGCTCATATCGATGAATACAGTCACTTCGTATTCCATCTGATCCGCTTCGTAGAGAATGATGTCATCTTGAAGCGAAGACAGTATGTCTACTCTGTGCTGGCACAGGGATGACTC
Source organism: Bacterioplanes sanyensis (assembly GCF_002237535.1). Lineage (GTDB taxonomy): Bacteria > Pseudomonadota > Gammaproteobacteria > Pseudomonadales > Oceanobacteraceae > Bacterioplanes > Bacterioplanes sanyensis_A. The sequence continues at coordinate 3,174,106 of NZ_CP022530.1, read as the reverse complement.
TGTCAGATTAACGATTGTGGGGGGCTGAATATCTATAACCGACCCCTGAATAAGCTGATGGCCATCATCGGACAGGTACATGATGCCAACATCTGTAAAGACTTCCCAAAACCCTTTTAAAGGGCAGTCTCGAACACTGACAACCTGCCTTACGAGTTTACCTTCTAGAATTTCTTTGGCCTTCTCAGTATTCATGTCGTTTCCCACACTAGGTTATCGCTTTATGAATGAGACAAGTGTTACAAGGACTGCAGTCAGTAGCGACCCTGAGTGCAACGCCGTGTTACCTGCGAATCTAGGGTAGATTCTGACCTGGAGTAACGGAGCGCTGATCAGACCGTTCAACGGGTGCGCCTGTGACGGACGTTTACCCAGAAATTCGACACCAGTCTGATGGAGTTTAGAGACAACCTGGTTGGGGGGTTGATGCACTTATTAAGGGTGCGGTAATTCTGGCAGGTTCGGTACGGGACGTTCCCAGCTCCGGCGGGCACCAATCTCACTGCGCTCTAAGGATACCAGCCAATGCCGTTATCACTGTGCCGTGCTAGGTTGCGGGCACTAGATGCATGTGGATGCATATATGGCAATTAATATTGTTCGTAAATGGTTGAGTGACAGAAGCGTGACCAAGCATGGTTAGCACCAGAGGTGCTAACAATAAGAATTTGTTGCGCCAGAAATTTGCAGACTTTTAGAGCGGATAGAAAGGTCAAAGCAAAGGTCAAGGCAAGGTTGTCTAAAATTTCCGATAATATCAATTATCGGAAATAGTTGCCGTAAGGGCTACTGCTTCGAAGGCTTAGCATCTGATCTTGGCGGATGCTGTTCATCCGCCTCAGCGCATTCCTGCAACCTACATCAGCTTGATCGTTCGCTCCTACAACTCTGCCTCATACAAAGGTCGGACTCGGTTATAGAAAGCGTCGTTGGACAAGTCGTCGTAGCTACCCACCTGTTTGTAGTACAAGCTGTTCCCGGCTGATGAGCGACCGAACATGGCATAGCCGGTGTCTCAACACGACTCTTTAAGAAAGACACAATTGGGAAACACTTTTGCGCTCACGGCTGCCGATAGTGATGCCGCAATTGTTATTCAGCCGTTGTGATTCACATCTGAGTGACAACGCGTGCTGCCAGAAGCAACAGTATTCCGCCCGATAAGCGATCAATAATAACGGCTCGCTGTTGCAATATTTGTGTGATGGCTGGATAGGATAATAATAAAGCTATCAGTGTGTACCATAGCCCGTCTACTATTAATGGCGTCAATACCAATAGCAGCCAAGCGGAATTGGTGGGCTCAGTACTGATAAACTGACTAAACAGTGCGATAAAAAACAAGGCGATTTTAGGGTTCAATAATGAGATTAAAGCGCCCTCTTTAGCGGACTGCCACAGTGACACTGCTTCTCCCCGCTGCAGACTCGCGGCCACCCCGCCATCAGAGCGAATCGCTTTCCAGCCGAGGTAAGCCAAATAGCCAGCACCGAGTAAACTGATGCCTTTGAACAGCCACTCCGCTTGTTGTAATGCATAGCTCAATCCCAATACGGTCAACACGGCATAGACGCCGATGCCCATGGCGTGAGACCAGGCTGCAACAATACCGTTAAGGCGCCCACCGGCTAGGCTGTGCTTAAAGATCATCGCCAGGCTTGGCCCCGGCGACATGGCGCCAAGCAGGCACACTAACAGTAGCGGTACAAAGCTGCAGAGGATCAAAGTGTAATTTCATCCAGATTTTTAATGACGTTGTTTGGACCGAAGCTGTCATAAGTAGCTATGCTTGGGGCATAAATTTCAGTATTCCCTCCCCGTAATTCCGCTGCAACTACACCGCCATAAGCGTAAATTTGGTGGAAACTCTCCCCCTTTACTTCAATCGAGGTAATCTCTCCATTAACCACGACTCTAGACCCTTGCCCTGCAACGATTAGCGTCTCCAAGTCGCCATTAATACAGGAGACGGTATTGTCTCCAACGATAAATACCGAGGCACCTCTGCCTGGCGTGCCTAGGAATACTTCTCGGGACTCTGAAATGGTGGCGTCGATAAAGTTATCACCGCTTGAGCCGCCGCATAGGCTCATTGAAAGATCTTCATACAATACCGATGCTACTGGTGCTTTTGGATCTTCAGTGCCTCCGTCGAGATCTGATGGAGCATCTCCATTTCCACTCGATGACCCTCCTCCGCATGCAGTGAGACCGAGAAACATTGCAAATGATACACACCAAACCTTCATATTGTTTAATCCTGTTATCTTTGTAGAGGCTGTCGCATCATAACAAATCTAGGGATCTCAGGGTTGTACTGATTCACAGTCGACACATCAGTCAGATACACTGAAGAAACATACGGAAGTGCGGTTTTATAGATGAAGAAAGTTACCTCGACCATTGTTGCGCTCATGCTATCTGGAGTGTTCTTAAGCATCTACATCCCTAAAACGCCGGTCGAAGAGCGCAAGGTACTTTTTAATGTGGATGCTAAGTCCATCTATCACCCCATCCCCTATGCTGATATCAGCATTGCTGAATGGCGCCTCGACCCAGACGGCAGCAACTCGGCCAAATTTGGTTTGCTGCTGGCACTGGTGACCAGTGCCGACGACGCCAATACCGAAGCATCACGTTGGCTGACGTTGTTGGAACAGTCCCAGTCACGCACCCTGCCGCTGACATTGTTTACCCTGCAAGATGGCCAACGCACCTGGCAAGCCTTAGTCATGGGCCCGGCGAAGTCCGTCGATGCGTTGTCGCCTTATCAGCGTATTGCCTTGGGCAACCCATTTGCTAACCAACTGGTGTTATGGCCCGCGAAATCTGACAGCAAGGAGAAGTCATGACCACCCCACCCCCACTCAGGCACTATCAACAAATGGTTCGTGTTGTGCGTGACCAGCCCCATGGCTGTTGTCGCCTGCCGTATCAGCTGGCGCGTGCGTATGGCGAAGGCTCTGTCAGTGCAACGGAGACGCGGTTGCGCAGTCTCGATGAAATCGGTGTGGATGCCCGCAGTGCTCGCAAACCGGAGCCACCGGCGACCAATAACTTTGTATCGCCGCGTGAATCGACTGCGCTGTACCATCAACTCGATGGCAATCAACAAAGCTATTTTCGCGGTGTCAGCCCTAACCCAGCGCCCACCCGCCAAGACGGCTGGAGCGGGACAAAGTCGCGCGCCTATCTCGGTGGTGGCAGCCAAGAATCCGTCAATATTCAGCCACCGAGCGAACGCCACGATGCAGCATCTGCGTCGCAGCACCACGAGCCGAGCTCTGCGTCCGATGAGGCAGAGCCTGGTGCATCTCAGAGCCAGGTGGAGCATCGCCCGGCTGATCTCAGCTATGCGCCCTCCACCCTACGGCCGGGTAAGCAAACCAAGTTACCGATGGTGGATTCGCCGTCTCTGAAGGGCATTAAGGGAACGGACGTCAGTTTTTAGTCCGCCGATTTGGCCGTGGTTTTTCGCTGGCGCTATGTGACAGGCATTGGCTGGTGTTGCTTTTCAAAACAAGTCCGAATGGCTTACCCGCACGACAACGCCATATGGCCCTAACTTAAAATCATCACCTTCACTTGCGAGGGGGTGATGGTGATGCCAATGGTGTTGTAGGTATTGTGGGTTGAGACGCACAGCATTTTGGTGGCCGGCATTACAGATTTAAACACCTTAAAGCTACCTATGATGTTTTCCACAGGCCCCATGATGGTGCTGGATACCACCCCCATCAAAATCCCCGCCTGGTCACCGTTGGAAAGCGGCACCATGGTTAATAAATTGTGATCGGGCATGGCCTCGGTGAACATATTAAAAATATTCGGAATTGCCGTGCAGCTAAGGCCGATGTTCGGCATTGGAACCGGTATCGGTGTTTTGCACACATCAATTACGGATAAGTGCATGGCGATGCATTGTGTGGTGGCGAACATGTTGGTTATCCCATGTTGATGCGTTTGCCGTCGATGCAGACGTCATCTTCGGCGGTCATGATGTATTGCTGAGCACTGCAGCGCGCGATACCGCTGGTTGTTTGTGTCAGGTGCCCGGCGTGTTGAATGCAATGCTCGGCTTGCTGCACCCAGCTTCCAGAGACACTGATGCTGGCATGTTGACCGGCCATAGAAATGCGCTGCAACGAGGTGAACGACAGCTGATTCCATCCCATTAGTTCGATGTTTGGTGCCTCAATGCGCAGTGGCTGCTGCGCCGCAATGGTGAGAGCATCATCGGCTTGCTGCTGGCGCTCCAACACGTGCAAAATCACGTAGCGCTGCTCGACCTCAACATACGCCACCACATCACCGATACAAGGAGCTACCAATAAGCTCGGGGCCGTGTGAGCGGGAAACTGCCCGTCAATGAGCCAATGGCCATCACTGTCATGGCTATTGATACGGCCATAATACAACGACTCAAGACGGCTGGGCTGAGGGCTTGGGGCAAAGCGAATGCAAGTGTTCATGACGTGGCTCCGTGCTCGACAAGCGCTTGTTCTTGCTGCGCTTGCTGTGGGTCATTATCGATACGTTGTTGTAAGTCCACGCCCGCCCAACGGCACTCGGTTGCGGACATGGCGTGGAAATTACTCTGCTGAAAACGACTGCGACTGAAGTCGCACTGATTAAATTGCCCGTGGCTGGCGTTGGCGTAACTGAAGTCGGCTTCTTGAAACTGGCAATGGTTTGCACTCACCAGCTTCAGCCAAGCCATTTCTAGGCAGGTGCTGTTAAAGAGGCAGTCTTTCAGCTGCGCCTGTTGGAAATTAATCTGCTTGGCCATGGCCTTGGTAAAATCCGTTTGCTGCACATTGCTCTGCATAAACAACGCCTGATCCAATGCAGCGTGGTGAAAATCACACTGCTGCAGCGTGCATTGTGAAAAGCTACTGCCTTGCAGCGCAGCGTTGGTGAATTTGACCTTGGTAAACTCACTGCCATTAAAGGTGCATTGCTGCATTGCAAATTGGCTGAAATCATTGCCAGCAAATTGGCACTGCAGCAATAACGCTTTAGTAAACTGTGTGTCATGGATTTTTATGTCGCCAAAGTTGGTGTTGCTCCAGGCGATGTTTTGCAGTTGGCAACTTTCTATTTTGAGTCCGCTGGACGTCAGATCTGCCAAGTTGGTCGACTGCATTCGACAGCGTGACCAAGTGGCGTTGGTGATAGTGCACTGACTGAGTGTGCAGGCTCTCAGCTCACACTTATGCCAATGGGACCCTTGCAGATCCGTTTCGCACAAGGTTGCCGACTCAATGCTGCCAAACCATTGGCTCTTTGCCGCTTGGCATTTCAACCAACTGGCCTGCTCGGTGCGGTTATTGCGCATATTGGCACGGCTGAAGTCGCACTCGACAAATACGGCGCGGTTTAGGTTGCATTCTTCCATGCTGATGTCGGCAAAGTTGCAGCGAATAAACACCAACCCTTCCAATGAGTGCTGCTGCCATTGTTGGTTGGAAAAGTCTTGCTCCATCACTGGTTGATTGCTCGCCAAGGCATTGCTCATAACTATCTCAATATTGAACGGTCATATTTAGGCACTTGAACTCTGCACCGATGCTTGTGGTGTCACTTGGGTTTGCTCAAGTTCAGCGTGATCGGTGTTCATCTCTGTGGTCGAGCAACTGACAAATGTCACATCGGTCAACTTGCCATGACAAAATTGGCTTTTATTTAACCGCCCTTGGTTAAACAAACACTGCTCCAGGTTGGCATAACTGAAATCGGTCAACAGCAATACGCTGTTTGCCCACAAGCAGTGTTTAAAGCACGATTTTTGTAAGTTGGTTGAAGCTAGGTCACATTGCTCAAATACGCAGTGCTCGATCTGGCTGGCGCTTAAGTCGAGATCTCGAAAGCCGCAGGTATGCCAGTGACAGTGCTCAAACTGGGCGTGGCTTAAGTTACCTTGATTGCTGAACTGTACTTTCTCTGCTTTACAGCCGTTAAAACGCATGGCTGGGGCGTCTAAATCGACCATGATGCAGCGAAACAGCGAACAGTGTTGCCAGCACGAATGCGACAGTGATGAGCGGCTAAAATTGCACAACTGCAAGGTTGCGTGTTGCCAACGGCTGTTGGTTAAGTCGGCCATGATGAGCTGACCTTGCTGCAGCTGCGCGTGTTCAAAACGGCTATGTGGCAATCGAGCATTCAATGCTTGTAACTTAATCAAGTGTGCATATGAAAAATCGGCCGCCTCCAGCTGCGCATCCATCAACAGTGTGTCCTGCATTTTAGCGTGGGTAAAAACAACGTGTTCGCCATGGCAGGCCGATAAATTGGCTTGCTGTAAATTGGCGTTGCTAAAGCAAGCCCCCTGCAGCTGTGAGCCTGTGAGAATGGCGCCGTGTAAGTTGGCTCGCTGCAACTGACAGTCGCGCAAATCGCAGTTCTCTAGCGCCGTGCGTGTTAAATCACAATCGCTAAAATCCAGACCGCTGAGGTCGGCGCCAGACAAATCTCGCCCAGCCAGAGATTCGCCACTGGCGAGTAACTGCTGTACCCATTGGCGAATAAGCCCTGCACTCTTCGCCGGCATCGCGTTGTTATCGATCATGGCCACCGGTGAGCTTTGACGAGCTTGGTATTCGCTCTGTTGCTGCAGTTTCGCTGCCTGGGCTAATGGCGATAGCTGACTGTTTTCGTTTGGGCTGTTTTTGTTTGGACTGTCTTTGCTTGGACTGTTTTTACTCGAAGAGTCGGATACATCTTTAAACGGTTGTGCAAATACTCGACGCTGCAAGGTTTGCTCGAATTCTGCAGTCATCTTTGGGCGCTGTTGGGGCGCCTTTTTCGCCTTCTCTGCTGCTTTTTTGGCGTCTTCGGCCTGCTGTTTTGCCGCCTGAATATGGGTTTGTGCTTGCTGTTGTAGCGGGGTTAAATCCACTTCACCTTGTTGGATCAGCTCTGCCGGAATAGCTGTTGGCATTTCCTCGTTGCTGGCTTCGGGCGGAGGCGTCGTGGCAGGCAGCGTCGGATTCGATCGGCGCAGTTCAGCAATGAAAGTTTCTTTTTTTTGCTGCAGCTGCTGGCGTGCGTTTGCATACGCGGAATCAATGTGCTGCTGCTCTGCTTGGGTTTTGAGTGGTTTTAAAGGCGCTTCATACACCATTTGTGTCGCAGCTTGCACAGGGTCGCTGCGCAGGTGCAGTTGCTGTTGATAGTGGCTGGCTGGTCTTGGCGTATCCGTTGTGCGTTCGTAAGCCAGTAATAAGCGTTTAACGTCGAGGCCCAGTGAGTCGTTGACGGCAAATTCTGCGCGATGTATCACCAGCCCCATGCCCAACTCAGGAAATAACCATAAGGTGTCGATGCGGCTGGGTGCTTCAAGGAACTGACTATCGTCGTCGGTTGTTTGCTCAATAAATACTCTGGCACTGTACTCGGGCACACAAAACTGCCACTTTGTTTTCTCTGCATGGCACCCTTTCAGCTCTACCTCACAGCCGGGCGTAATAAACTCTTTTAGGTGTTGGTCGGTCATGGCGGCGTTAAAGAATGCCGGGTCAGTGTCGTCGGCAAAACCTGGGTGAATACTGTCCAACCACTGTTGATCGTAGGTGCCGATGTAGCGCTGGCGCTGCGGCCAGCGTACATCGATGGGGCCTAAAGTGGTGGGCGTTAACGTATGATGACTGGGCTTGGTGCTGTCGTTTTCTGCGTACAGATTCGGCAGCTCTATCAGTCCTTGCGCATTTTTCACCCGGCCTTTTCCCAATGGGTTATCCGCAAAGTCCTGTCCGCCGTAAGCGCGCTCAAACGATAACGGTATGCGCGTAAAAGGCTTCGGCGGTGTTGGCCGTCGCAAGCGCCGACCGTGCCAATAGCGATCGCCGACCACCTGCAAAGACTTTGTGGTGTCGCCGACGCGCACACTGACGCTGCCATGGCTGATGGTTTGCCCTTCTGGAGCGCATGCATCGCCAATGAGCAAAAATTCACCACAAGCTTTTGCATGGCCAGTATCTAGAATTAACCCTTGTTGCAGCAATGGCTCCAGGGTTTTCCAACCTTCCTGCTCACTGAGGTAGTGCTCTTCCCCGAAGCGAAAAAAACCAAGCACACCAACAGCCAATCGTGTGCGTCGATAATGATAGGTTTGGCTAATAAGGCTGAGGGTGCGCGGTTTAATGATCTGCATAATGGCTCACAAGATTATGTAGATTCCCAGCAAGATTTCGGTGGTGGTTTCAGAGGTCTTCGCTTTGGGCGTCAGATCGTTATTGACCATAAATGGCGCAAGCACGGTGTTGACCCCGACCGCCAAGTTGATGTCATTGCTGATAACCGCGCCCATGCTCAGTTTATTGCTGATCGAGCTGCTCAAATTGACCGCATTACTCATGTCCACACCCATGGTGACCGAGTTGCTGTTATTCAATGCCAAACGTGTACTGGTGGTATTGGTAGCACCTAAAAACGTCTCGGTGGTATTGGTCGCTGCGAGCGTGGTCGAGGTGTGATTACGAGCACCAATAAAGGTTTCTGTGGTGTTGGTGGCGGCTAGGCTGGTTGAGGTAACATTTTTGGCGCCAATAAACGTTTCGGTGCTGTTGCTAACGCCTATTGTAGTCGAGGTTGAATTAGTGGCCGATAAATTGGTCGACAGTGAATTTCGCGCACCGACAAAAGTATCGACGCTGTTGGCCAAGCCTACGGTGGTCGACACACTGTTGGTCGCGCTGGCATTGGTGGTGATGCTGTTGCTAGCACCAATGGTGGTAGAAACCGCGTTGGTGGCACTGAGCGATGTATTAATATCATTGCGCAAGCCAACAAAGGTGTTGACGTTGTCGGTGGTGCCGACCGTGGTGCTCACGCTTTGGCTATTGCCCACCTGCAGAGAAGTGCTGTCGCTGTCGCCAATGTGAACGTTCTTATTAACGACTTTTCCCAGCGTCTGGGAGCTTGAATACACCGTCGCTGACTTGTCGCCCCAGCCGGGTGGCGGCATGTCGGTACCGCTTAAACTGACGGAACGGCCTTTTATATGATTTTCATTGTAGCTATCACCATTGCCCAGCTGGTTGGCCAATGACACGATGGATTGATCGGGCAGTTTGCCAGCAACAAAGCTGGGTGAATTTAAATCGACACTGCCATCGTACTCGCCGATTACTGAACGGCTGACGCTTTTTCCGACTTTGGAATAATTTTGACTGGTGCCGGTATTAGTGACGCTGTAACTCACTTTGGCGTGGCTTTCGTTATAACTGCTGCCCTGGGATACCGATGCACTGAGGATGCCCACATCGGCATTGTCGCTTTGTGACAGGCTCCAACCACCGCCTTTGGAGTAGCTGCTATTACCGTACAAGCCACCGCCAATGTCGGCGTTGTCGTACGCACTTTCGACCAGTTGAATGGCCTGCGGCAAATTGGTGGCGGAGTTGTGTCCATAGCGAATGCTGATGCCATCGCCATAACTGGTGGAATAATTGCTCCCCCAATGGGTATTGGTTTGCCACGACGCATTGCGCCGGTCCGGCGGCATGATGGTTTTTGAGCCGTGGGAGGACAGTACTTGCTGCAGCTCCGGCTGCTCACTTTCATTACCACCGCGGCCAATCATCACCAGGGAATTAACCTCCGGCACGGTTTGTGAAGTGCGTGGCAGAGCGACCCAGTGCTGCTCGCCGGTTACCAGCTCAACCAAACAGCCGCGTTCATGGTAGGGCTCGTTGTCGAAACTGGTTTGCCCTCTTTCCGGTTGGAAGTTGCTTTTACTGCGATAGCGCCAGCCTGACGGTTTTTCATGGTCCAGTACTTTTGCCAAAATACTGCCTTGGCGGGTGTTTTGAATGTTGAATGGCGTTAATAGCGTGTGCTGATATTCATCCTCGCTCAGGCTCAGCATGGTGGCCTCCACCTGCCCGCTGTAGAACCCTGAAGCGCTCATTTTGTGCTGGATTTTAGTCACCACAAAGATTTCACCGGAGAACTCGGGGCGCCCCGTGCCGCGCCCATCGTCATCGTCGAGCAAGGGATCGCTGAGGGTAAAACAATACCCCGGGCTTAACAGCGATGAAGTGACTGTGCCGGTCAACGTGCCGGCTTCGGTCTCAATTTGTTGGCAGATCTTAGTCAGCTGGCCCTTATCTTCGTCGGTATTGGCGCCGTAGTCATAACAACGATGATGCTGGTACTCGGTTTTTACATTATTACCGTGGCTCAGCCAGGGGGTGTTTTCAGCCGCCGCCACCGGGTTTTGCTCCCATACGGCCTCTTGGCGAGTCAGCATGGCACTGACTTTACCGGGCATCATTTTTATCGCGTAGCGCAAGTCGCAGAACAAATCCGCTTGCTGACTGCCCAACTTTTCGACCGATGTGTAGGTGTAGCGCAGTACCAGCGGGCCAGAGCTGTGTCCAGGAATGGCGACTTTATCTTGGGTCACCACACTGTTGGAAAACACCAAAGTGAGTAAATTTTGCTCGTGAATGAAAAAATAATGCACACAGCACTTACCGAGAATGCGCTGGATAAACTCCAGGTCCGTCTCTCCGGCTTGCATCCAATCTTGGGTGCGTGTCAGGGTCAGGCTGCTGTCAAAGTCAAAACGCAGCTTAAATTTGGTGTCCTGTAACTCCTGCGCAAACACTTGGTTGAGCAGAGTTTGTACGTCGCAGTCGGTATAAATATGGTAGCGATTGCGCAAGCTCAGTACTTGCAACGGCGATTGCACCGTCAGCGTGTAACATCCCGGCGCGCCCAAAGCCACCTCGGTGACCAAACCACGCAAATAGCGATAACTCGGTGGCAGGCTGTCATCATTGTGCTGGGCAAGGCTGATGCACGCCCATTGCCCAATAACACTGGCATCCAACATTTTTCCGCTGGCACTGGCGACGTCGTCAGCGCGCAGCTCTAATGTCAGCTGAAATGGCTGCGAAATGCTCTCCTGCCCTTGCAGCGACTCCACTCGAATATAATCGCTGGTGAGTCCACTCGGACCTTCGATTTGCACGGCGATGGACGGATTGTTGTAGTCGCACTCGTCGATGGAAAACGGTCGATGTTGGGCTGTCATGCACAAACCTGAAAAACGATGTGTGCATGGGGTTTAGCAGAAATGATGCCAGACAATCGCGAACACATTTCGCCCAAGCTGCCTTGGTTGTTGTGATCTGACAGACCGGCGCTGTGGTGCAGAAACTCTCGTTACTAGGCAGTTCTCAACGTATGATGCGAATAACCATGGCAGTGTTGTTGGGGCAGATTACGCAGAGTTTGGTGTTTTTATGTGAAGTAGGTGGCGGGTAAAAAAATACCCGCCTGGGTTGCAATGGCCCTAAAACTTCAGATCTTTTCTGCCGTAGTGACGGCGGGTTGGAATGGGTTTCAGAATGCCGCTGTTTCCTGCGTAGTGGGTATCTTGCAGCTCATTGCGCAGTTTGTTTTCTGTCAGGGGGCCACTGCCATCGTGATGCCCGACGGTATTACGCTCTTCGACTTTTGAACCCGTGGGACCGTGTATGTGCTTGCCCGAATGGTTCCCTTCCACCGTATGTACGGCATGGATTAACTCATGGCCGAGACTCATGGCGCTGGAAGAACCGACGTAGCCGGTGCGATGCTGACGTGATGCCAGCTTCGTACGATCCGGTTGGTGCGTGACAATTGCTGACGAGCCAACGCCCGACTGACTGGCTTTGACACGATCCAGCGGTTTATTCGAACCACCATGTGCACTGTCGTTGCCACGATCACGAATGGACACGTTATGGCCGCTTTGGCCAATGCGCTGTGCAATGTCTTGGCCCGTTTGTGTGCCGGCCAGTTGCGATAAATCGCGGCGTGTTTGGCGAACAAAGTCGGCGTAATGAGCGCCGGTGTCGTGTGAGCCATTGGCACGATCACGCGACAGCGTGACATTGTCCCAACCTGGTACGGTGACGTTGTCCACCTTGTTTAGCCGCGCCGCCTGCTTTTGCAGCATATCGGGTGTGATGCGTTTAAAACCGCCCTGTTCTTCCCGAGCCTGCTGCACATTATGAATCATGGTTTTAAAGTCCAGACCTTTGGACGGCGCCTTTTCCGCCCGTTTGGCCCGTTTATGCAAAAACATCATGTCGGTGATTCTCCAAATTGCAAAGTAAGTGATGAGACTGACACAACCGCTTTGCTGTCCAGTTTGTCGAGAAAGCTGTCGAGAAAGCTGTTGAGCAAGCTGGTTTACAAGCGAGTGTGCAAGCGAGCGATAACCCTCCAAGTGGTTGTGATTAACGAATAAAAGCGCCCGCCCAAGGGACGAGCTGATAGTCGCAGTCCATATCGACCATCAGCTGCTGCAGGCGATCAAACAGGCCGACCTGGCAGGTAATGTCGCTTAGTGAAAACAGCACTTCGTTGTCAAAAGGACACGCCAACGAGCACGCCATTGGCTGGAAGCCTAATTGCTGTATGGCTTTTAATGACGGCCAATTGTGGTCGTAAACTTTGGCAAACCAGTGCTGTACGCCTTGCGTGTCAGCGGCCCAATGCATGGCACTGCGGGCAGCATCGGGCCCAAACCCCTGACCTTGAAAATCGGCGCCGATCCAGTAGTAGAAAAAACCATTGTCGTTATGGATTTCCAGCGCCACTGAGCCAATAAAACCAAACGCCGGATGAATAATGGCGAACACCCACTGCCTTGGGTCTGCTTGGCTTTCTGATAGCCAGTGGTGCCAATGCCGATCGGATTCAAAGTCGGGCAAATTACAGCGCTCGGCGATATCGGTACTGTATTGCCAACAAAAGTCGGATAAATCAAAAGCCTGCAATGGTCGCAACAGCAAGCCTTGATCGCTGTGCAAACAAAAACTGTGCAGCAATAGGTTGCTGACCGTGGCAGCCACTTCGAGATGTGATGTTTCTATGTTTGGCTTGGCAATACGCAAGCGCTGCAACTGTTGCTCGGCTTCGTACCACTGACCCATGCGCAGGTGGGCTAACGCACAGAGTGCCATGTCGCCTGAATCGCCGCTGGCTGCTAATAGCTGAATCAAACCGGGCCAGTCGCACAGCTTGTGACACAGCTGGCACAGCAGTGACCAGTCATTTTCTTGAGCTGAGCTGGTTGGCGGCTTTTGCTTGAAAAGTTGTTGTGGTTGCCCGTGCAGCTGCGCGGTTTCACGCACAAACAGCATCAGCTCCAGCCGCTGCAGCGCCGACACCGGCTGCTGCAACGCCTGTTGCAACAGCGCATGGTCGGCTGGCATTTGATCTGATGACGCTGGCTGCACTGTTTAGTAGCCGTGTGCTTGGCGGGTCAGCGCCCGAGTCTGATTATTATGCTGGAATGCGTTCATACGATAGGTTCTGCCTCTGCGGTCAGTGTGTGTGATCGCGCCCATGCGTCTGCCGTGCATATGAAAATTGGTGACACTGTTGCTCCGGTGCCGTACCACCTCCATTTGCGTACGGCCATTTCGACTCACTATGCTTCTTTGGCTAGAAGCATCATCGATGGTGCGCCCGCCTCGCCCAATCATGGCGCGCATTGCTCCGGCACTGGCTCTATGTTCTGGCATGGTATGACTCCTTTCACGTTTTAATGTGTTTGGTGTTTTTTTGCGTTAGCTTTGGTCTGTATTTATTCGCTAGTTTTTAATCACTGGATTTTATTCACTGGATTTTATTCACTGGTTTCTAGGCCCATCACGTCAAAAATATTGAGCTGCCCGCCTTTTTGTAAAAACAGTTCCTGATACAAATCGGGCGCTGATTTTTCACCCCAGGCGCACGCGGTGTAGACCAAGTACGGCACCGGGCTGTGCGGATCATCGCGCATTAAAAACTCTGCTGCTTTGTACAATAACGCGAAGGCATCGGCGCGACTGTTGAGTGGGCCATTGCCACCATCGCCCCCGCCCGCTGCGGGCGGCAGCTGGCCAGCATCCTGCTCCGATGACGCATCCTCCGTGCTGGCTGGCGCCAGCTGCACGCCACGGCGCTGCAGTTCGCCATTGGTCATTACTTTTATGTCGCGCAGTAAATGGCTAATTTCAGTCAAACTGGGGCTGTCGTTGCCACAGGCTGTGTCGAGCCATTCGGTAAGTTCATCGATGGCACGCTCGCCATCGCTAACTTGCTCGCTCAGGGCCAATAAAAAATCTTTGCCGGTGGCCGCCATGTGGTGTTTGAACGCTTCTGTGGTGGGCCCATTCCAATCAATGGGTTCACTTTGCTGGCGTTTTAATTGTTCATAGCGCTGGGTATTTTCCCAGTCGCTCCAGGACATTTCGATGCCGTCGATATCCGCGTGGGTGATGGGCACCAGACGCAGTTGCAATGACAGCTTTTCGTTTATCCAGTTAATCGGGTTGGTGCGAAACTCAATGTCGCCGTCTTCCATTTGCGGATGCATGGTGTCCCAATAGGCTTGGCACAAATGGCGAATCACCATGGCAGCTGGTGCGATGCCAGCAAAGCCGTAGCGATGAATACTGGACTCCATTAACCAAACGCCGAGCTGCAAATCCTTGCTTTTATGGCACAGAGCGTTGATGGCGGTCTTCTCGACCTGCTCCCAATCTGCGGTTTTCAGCTCATGGGTCCACACGCCTTGCGGTAGAGTTGGATCGTCCGCTCGGCGAGCTTCTTTGATGGCAAAGTAGACGCCGTTGTGACGCACGGATTCACCCACGGCGTTGTCGGCAATCGGCGCCATCAGGTCGTCCAGACTTTGGCCATAAAACGATTTGATGTAGTCATTGAGCTCAGGGTTTTCGCCAGCGCTCAGATTATTGGGTAGACGCAAGGTTCTTTCCTCCGGGCAAAGACTGATCGCCAGGTATGCCTGGCGCCAAGGTTGGCAGTTGTGCAGGCACCGTTACGGGTATTTTTTGGCCCTTGTGAGTGGCGCTCACACTGACCAATAAATTCACTTTGCTGAGATAAGACGACGGAGTTTTTTCTTGGTCTGTGTCATCGGCATTGTGAGGCTGTTTTATGATCTGTCCGGCAACGGGCACTTCAAAGGTGAGCTGCGCCGCTTGGCCTTTGCCAGGGCTGGCAAAACGCTGCCACCATTCAAACAAGCCCCAGCGCCCTTGGCTGCTAAACACGGCACTGCGTTGACTGTCATCTACTTGCACAGGGTGTTCGGTATTGCGTACCGGGCGGAATTCCGAGCCGCTGGCCCAACGCAGGCGCAGCTGCAAGTCGTCACCGGGGGTCCAGTGGGTCTGACTCACACCATTGGGAAATACCAGCGACTCATGACCACTGTTCAGTGTCCACTGTACGATTTGCCGCATACCCAGAGATTGCTGTGGCAAGGCGGCAAACTCGACCTCCAACCCCAGCGCTAATGCACCGCTGTCGTCAGACGCTTGCTGCCACAACAGCGCCAGTTGATCGAGTTGTTTGACAAAATCCAACCAGCTATCCAACGCCAACTGTGGCTGTGCATCCACCAGCTCGTCGAGACCTTGTAGCAATGATTTGCCTTGCACTGGCGCTGCCCAAATGGCGCGGTAGTCCTCTAGAAACGCTGCCAATACATGCGGTTGCAGATCGCTGCGGCCGGCTTGATCGAGGCTGGCAAATGGGAATTGTCCTGCCAGCTCTTTATTAAAGCGCTCGGCCAGCGCTAAGTAGCGTTTAATCACGGTATTTTTACCGAACTGCTGACAATAGCTGCGCACCTGCTGTTCGATGCGGTAGTGGCGTGCGGCGAACAAACCGCCGGAGCGATGAGCCGTGATCGGCTGCTGCAGCCATTGATTGCAGTCATCCGCCGATAACTTCACCAACTCTGAGCCGGCAAAGGTTTCCAGTTCACTGATGTGATTGCCCGGTTCTTGGCGTTGATAGCGTTGCATATCACGCAAGGTATCCAGCCAGCGATTGGCTACGGTATCGGTGCTGTTGACGCCATCTGTGTCGACTAAAAAGCCCACCAAGGGTTTGGCGTACAAGGTCGCCATATAGCTGACCCGCTGCCGCTGATTTTGCAGGTAGCTGTCCATTTCTGCAGCGGTTGAATAGCTGAACAGCGCGGCGGCAAAGTTTTCACTGGCCCACTGCGGTGAACGCAATGGCAGATACAAACGATCGTTACTGACCAGCTGATCCAGTTGTTTTAATTGTTGGCGTGCAAAGCGCTGGCTGGCATTTTTCAGCAGCGCCAGATTGGCGTCGTCACCTTGCTGTTTTAATACCGCCATCAGCTGTTTGATGGCGGTGTTGGCACTTTGAAAACTGTTCACACTGGCGGCCAAATCGGCTTCGGCATCGCCACTGTCAAATACTGCCTGGGAGGTGTTTTGCACCATGAACACTTGCGAATTATTGATCAAGGCGCCGACCATTTGCTGTAAGTGCTTGTCGACTGCGGCAGCGTAAAATGGCTCTTCGGCGGTCGTCGACGACGGCCACCATTGGCGCTGAAATGCCTGATACGCCAGGATCGCATCCAAGGCTTCGATTAGTGTATTGCGGTGCCAGGCCACCACTAGGCTGTGGCCGTCGGAGGTGGAGCCGCCGCTGGCAGGCGGCTCATTATCTGCTGCCGGTTTAGCGATCAGTGGTAGCGACTGCAGTGCTTCTAATTCGTGCACCCAGTCTTCCAGCGTTTGGGTCATGACCAGCTTGCCGCTGCTGCCGTATTCGAACATGTCCCCAATGGGTGAAATGTGCATTTTTTCCAGCCGCTGGCGCAAGTAGGTGTCGCACTGCGGCGCTTGAAAATGATGCAAAGTGGCGTCGAGCAATAATTGTGGGTAGCCCGCGTTTTGAAGCTGTTGCGTCAATACCGTCAGTTTTTCCAGCGTGCGCCCGCACGGACTGTTGTGGCTGCCAGACATCAGCCAATGATGCTGAATAAATTCCGCCCACGACTCGAAGTTGTCCAGTGCCTCGTCCATGTCCTTATTGGAGTGAAAATAGTCGGGGTCACTGAGCGCTAGAAACGCGCGTTGCAACTGTGGAATCGGTGGCGACAGGGTTTTCTCCAACAGCCGCTCATGCACCGCAGTGGCAAGATGATTGAGCTGATTTAATTGTCGCTCGGGCTCTAAAATCTCATGCTGCTTGATGTTGTGGTCGTAAAAGCCGTCGTTAATCGCTGCGGCAATCAATGGACTTTCAAAGTCGATGGTCGAGGGAATGCTGGTGTCATACAGATAATCCAGCAAATGACGCAGGGTTTTGCCGGTATCGTTGTTGGCGCTTGGGCTGGCTAGATGAGTAAACGCTGCTTGGGCCTGCTGATACTGCTGCAGAGCGGTAGCAAAATCGATCAAACGCTTTTCCGCTTGTTTAAGGTCAGCGCTGCGCTCTACCGGTTTAGAATGATCATTGCGCAAGGCATCGGCTTTAACGCGCAGGCGACATTCCAGCCCAGGAAACAGATGTTGCGGCAGTATGCGCTGGGTGACGGCTTTTTGCAGTTCGGGTAACTGGCCGCCGCCCCAGGATGCGGGAATTGCCAAGGTATAGGGTTGTTCGCTCATGGTGCTGAGGCTGTCGAGCAACCACCAAGTGTGCTCGCCGAGAGCGTCGCAGTAGCGATCGTCACGTTCGCTGATTTGCAGCCACAACGACTCGGCTTTGTGGCTGTATTCAAACAAACTGTGGGTGTTGGCGAGCAGTGATAGACATAAAAATAGTAGCGTGGCCAGAGATGCGTATTGCATCCGTCGCAACACACGGTTACCAGAAAAACGCCGTTGCTCCAGTGGATACGCCAAGTTGGCCTCAGGCCACAATTTATAGGTGAAAAAGTCTTCCGTTAGAGCGATACGATCGTCGACCAAGCCACTGAGCCAAATGCCTCTCAGCGGCAGTGCGTCTTGAAAGCTGCTGCGTGTAAAGGTGTGGGTCAAAATAGCGCGCAAAGGTGCATGCAGCTGCATCAATTCGCGATCGAACAGCATAAAGGCGTCGATGTCCTGAATGTCTTTGCCGGCGGCAGAGGCGGCCAACTGCCCTGCTCGCACGCCGTCGACTAAGGATGTGAACGCTTCGTCAATCCAATCGGCTGAAAAAGCCTCATCCATACGATACGGGTTGGACCAGCCAAACATTTCGCTGCCAGCACCGCTGCTGCGAGCCTGCCAAAAGGCTTCAAACCCCGCGACATGGTCGCACTGGGTCAGCTGGATATACACAGGTACAACAAACCCGGTCTTTTGCTGAATGTCCCATAATTGCTGGTACAAACGTTCGCCTAACTGGCGCTGTAGAGCGGGCTCAGTAGCGGACAATAATTGCGGGGCGGAAAGGGTTAAAATGACCCCATCAATTGGCCGCTCTGGGCGATAGAAATTCAGCAGATCAACGATGGCGGTAAAGCGGCGTTCGTTTTCGACTTCAATGACGGCGCCTTGATCAAAGAAGCGCCAGTGACTGCCTTCGCTGATCAGCTGTTTTTCTCGTGCTAACAGGTGCGTACGTGTGGTGTGTGAGACACTGTCGACCCAATGACTTTTACCACTGTCATCCAGCCCGGACAGCAAATACCATTGGCTGCGATAGCGCCAATCGCGGCGTGTTGTCAGGTAGCGAATGACGTCGATGCCTTGGCGAATATGTACTTTATTTAACCACTGCCACTTAGCGCTTTGTTGCGCTTGCTGCTGTTGCTGGCGCTGACGTCTTGCCTGCAAGCGTTTTTCCAGCCAGGAAACCGGTTTACCCAACGCGTGGCTGATGGCCGAGGCCGACGACAGCAACACATCCCACAGCATCTGACCGAGTTTAAACAGCAGCCAGGTCAGCAATAATGCGGCAATGATCAGGCCAATAAACTGCCATAACGGATCGCTCCAAATCGGCTCAAGCTGAACGATCATAGGGTCCAAGCGTTGCAGCAGTGCCTGCCATAAAGACTGGGTTTGCATAACCAGATGCTGCCACCCCTGGGCTAGTGTTTGCTGCCACGAACTACCCATGTTTCTGTACTCCCACCTGCGCCATGTCAGACTGCGTTGCAGATATGCGTCTCATAGCCAAGTTCCTTTAACGGCCAGCCAAATTCCCCAGCTCACGCCTAAATACGTGATCAGTCCCAACGCCATCAGTCGATACCAGGCGCCCAGCGGCGCGAGGCGTTTTTCTTCACTGGCAGACAACACATTTTGATAGGCGCCCGGGCACAGCTGTTGCAGTTGCCCCGACGTGCTGATGCGCTTGTACAGTTGCAAACGCACGTGCTGCAGTTTTTTCGGCTGATCGCGAAAACAGCCACAGAACCCAAGGCGCATAGCAAACAGATAGACCGCAGCCAAATTTTGCTGCTGACTGTCCCAGCTGCGTTGCTTTAACAGCCGTGCAACGCCTGCAAAAAATCGTTCACCGGCATAACTGCTGCGGAAAATTCGCACCTCCAGCGGCGTGTTTTGCCAGATATGGCGGCCGCGCCAGTCGATGTTAAAAATCAGCAGTTCGTCGACCAGCGCCACCATGACAAACATGGCCTCAAACACCAGGCGATATTCACGCTCGGTTAATTGCTTGCGCAATTGTTTGGCGCAGCGCTCTATCCAGCGTTGCAAACGGTTGGCAATGGCATCGGCCAGCTCTTCATCGCTGGGGGTGCGATTTAATTTCAGTTGCTGGCTGATGTCGTCTTCCAGTTCACCGCTCTCCAGCCCTTGTTTGATGGTGACGACGTGCTGATAAAAGTGACTCATCAGACGCACAGGATCGCCGCTACCGCAGGGGTCGGTTAATGCATCGTGGGACGACCAAGGGGTGCTCTGCTTCATAAGCTACTCATGCGGCATGTGTAGAAGAATTGAGGCAGGCTGCTCAGTTTTAAGCTGCTCGCTGGTACAGACAATCACCAACTTGGCGCCAGAGCGAATGAGTTGCTTGTCAGCTTTAACGCGAAACAGAACATTGCCTTGCGCTGGTTCAATGTCACTTTTTTCATCGCGCGCGATGCGATGGCTTTTGGCACCCAATAAGCGACGCTGCATCAGCACTTTGTGCACATTGGCCGAGGCAATGCGGCTGGCACCGAGCCAATGCACCAGGCCATCACTGGAGCCTCGGCCTTGTGGTTTGAGCTCAATGATCAGATCGCGCCCTTCCCACGCTTTGTCGAATTCCAGGGTAAAGTAGCCGCTGCGCTCTTCATCAAAGCTCAAGGTGGTGTAATTCAAATTAACCCGACTGACTTGTTGATGGACGTAACGAACCACCTGTTTAAAACCGGGCAAGGCATTGTCATGGATGTAAGGTTTAAACACCGGCGGAATGGCGTTGGGGTCCAGTTCGCTGATGGGTCCGGCCAGTCGTATCAGGCTTTGATACAGCTCATAGGGGGACGTGATGGTGGTACCCGCCGCCAACTCGAAGCTCGCCAGTTCTTGCACCATGGCGCGTATCCAGCGGTGGTGGCGCTGGGCAATGTTGCGCCCTAAATGCTCGCCTTCCTCCGATAAACCAGCCAGCTGGCGCGCTTTTTGGCGAATGGATACCGCCAGCTGTTGGCACAGCTGCGCGATTGAGCGTGTTGCAGAGCCCTCTGCCGAGCTGCGAAAGGCATCGGCGGCAACGGTCAGTAATGGCGGCGAGTACTCACCGTCGATTTGAATATTACCGCCCTCTGGTTGTGCGACGCGGAACAGTGGTAGGCCGACATAGCGGTTGCTGACCTTATCGCCCAATTGCAGCGACAACCTCGGTACCAAACGCGGCATTACGATCTCATTGTCACCGGTATTTTCATCCACTCGCGGACGGTCTTCTCGGCTGACGTAGCGCTGAATTTCACTACGCCCGCTGGCGCTGCCGGCAACATGGATGGGCACCGCTAACTGCACCGTGGCAGGCCCTTCGCTGAGGTCGGCGTCAAGCGTCAGTTGCAGCCGATCTTCTTCACTGCTGCGGTAATCAATCAGCAGTCCGTCTGGCATCACCGCCACCAAACGCTGAATATTCACCTGGCCCTCTAACAGCGCTGCTTCGTCAATCACTAACTCACCCACACCCCAATAATGCGGTTGCAATAGCGACAAACGTTGACGCAGCTGCTCCTCCCAATACAGATGGTTTTGCTGAAAATGCTGGGGCGATAGCAGCATGCCCTGATGCCAGCAAATCGGGTTGGGAATGCGTGGTTGGTTGCCATCGTCATTGGCGGCGGAGCGAATCAAACTGCTTTGGCCAGTGGATAATATGGTCATCTGTTAGTCCTGCTCACGGGCGACTGTGGCGACGTCGATCAGCGCATAGCGATCGCGTAACAGTCGAATTTTTAAATGATGAAACTGCGACAATTCCGAGACGTATTGCCCTTGGCTACCGAGGTAATTGGCAAACAGCAAAATGCGTTTGGCATCGCTGTGATCCGTTGGCAAAGCGACGTTGTTGCTCAGCGTTAACGGCACCACTTCGAAGCTGACAACGGTTATTGCGCTGGCGTAGCGCATGGTCAATTCAGTTTTACGCTCAAACCATTGCGGGCCGTTTAACTCGGCCAATAAGGTGGCCACCTGATCGTCATTGATAAAGACCAAGTCGAGTGCCGTGGCAACGTTACGATTGCTGTCTGCGCTGGCTTCTAGATCAATGCGGGTTAATTCATTGGCTGGCGGTTTAACGTCGTTGGAGGAACAGGCGACCAGTGTTACGGCAGTTATTAGCAATAACAGCGCTGTGCGTATGGGCTGTGTTCGGTTCATAAGCTGCTCTCCACCATAAAACTTACCTCCACTTCATCGCCGGCCAGACTGTGCTGAAACTCATCCGACGACGGTTGCCAGGAAATTGGTAAAAAGGCTGTTAAGCCCAGCGACATCGGCGCACTCATGTGCCCCAGCTTGAGATCGGGGATTTGCACTTGCGGGCAAAATAAACTGATGCGGCAGTCAAAATGACAATCTGTGATGCGCTGAATCACGGCGACCAGCTGTTGGTGATCCTCGCCGCCGGGCACCAGCTGCTGCAGGCGCGGCCAGTCCACTGGCCCGATGATCAGGTGTATGCTTTTATGCTGGTCCCATACTTGCCGCCCGAGCACGCTGTTGCTGCCCAGTACGCAAGCATGTTGTTCACCTAAGTAGGTGTAATCGCTGTCATCAATGGTGACCCAGCCACCTTCTAAGCTGCGCATTTCGCGCAGTTGTAAGCCCAGCGAAAAGGCCAATAAATGGCGAATGATCGGCAGTGACATGCGGCAATTAGCCAGCAATCCGGCCAGCGCCAAGTCGTGATCGACATCTTGGTTGTGGCCATCATGGCCGCACAGTGCCAACAGTAAGGCACCGCTGTGACTTTGCTCAGCGTTGGTGTCGATTAACGTGGGCGATTGATCACGATTGACCAAATAGCGCAGCGCCAATAAACGCTGATTAAACAAACCCAAAAACTGCAGCATGGCCTCTTCGCCCTGCTCGCTCAGTTCGCGCAGCCATTCTACAAATGGCTCAGGTAAAGGCCCGTCTGGGGCAATTAAGCCGCCGTGAATGGGCACCAGCTCAGTTGGCTGGTGTTCTTGATAATCCAGATGGCGAACTTCACCGGGCGGGAAATCCGCGTCCAACGACAAACCAAATTGCACTTGCTCGGTTAAACGCTGCAGCAGCGCCTGGTCGTTGATGACCGTCGGTTGGTCGTACTCATCGGCATTGGCTGCGGTGAGTAATAAGCGCACCAGCTGCAAAAAGTCCCAGCCAACGCCGGGGCTTTGCAGCAGAGTGCTTACAGAATGACCTGTTCGCCAATACGCGGATGCCATTGCTTCCACACTCCTTCACGTTGATAGCTGAATAGGGTCAATTGGGTGAAATGATTGGGCGTGGTGTATAAGCCCAAAAAATGACTCAGGGTTTCACCCAGTAGCAGTGGGTCGGCACCATCAAAGCCATTTTCGTCCAAGGTCAGTGCCAGTTGTGTGCCGCGAAAATGCCCGCGCCAAGCGTCTGGGCCTAAACATTTAACCGAGCTACGCGCCTCGATCGCGACGATGCCGTTGATTTGCTTGTTGTGCGACGGATTCATCGGGTCACTGTGCAAAAACAGCAATTGACGCAGGCGTTGCAGCACCTCGTCGCTGGAGCCATTCACCAACGAGCGCAAATTTAAGTGCAGTTGCGACAGCAGTTGCACCATCGACTCGCCCACCAGGCGAGCGGGCTTAAACAATGTCGGCCGTGTTACCAGCTGAGCGTGTTGCATTGCTCCTGCCCCCACCAGCTGCATACGATCACCCACGCGCAGGGATTCGCCTAGGTTGCGGTTGCTGCATAAGCCCTTGGCACTGAGTGTTTGATCGACCGGCATGGCCGGTTTTAATTGTTGATCCTGCAACGCCACCATGGTGTCGCAGCCTTGCGTCGATGGCGATATCGGCGCAACCAAGCGAGTCAGATAACGCAGTTGCTGCGCCGGCGAACAGGCTCCGTCACCGCCTAGCCATGCTTCTGCGCGGCGCACCGTGCCATCGGCCGATAGAATTTTTACCTCGTTGACACTGTGCACTTCGCTTTGGCCATATTGGCTTTCGTCGGCCAATAAGCGGTACTCATAGCGACTGTGATCGAGCTGTACAGGCTTAAAAGTAGCCGGGAATAAGTTAATGACGGGAAAGCTGTTGATCGACAAGCTATTGGGGTGAATAGCGGGCAGTAAATCGGTGCGCTCTAAAAACAGCAGCAGCTCAAATTCGTCGGTAATGTGTTGCGCTTCGATGCCGCTCAGTTCGAAAAAGTAGTATTTTTCCGGGAAGTAGAAGTACTCCTGCAGCAGCCGGTAACCTTCATGGCTGCCCAACGGTTGCGGCAGTACGTTTTGCTCAGCATCAAACCCGACCCAATTAATGTTGGCGTCGGTTAATGGGATAAACTGCTCGCCCACACGCAATGCCGCACCGCCAAAATTGTTGCTGAGCAGCTGATGCAAAGGAGCGCGCAGCTCTGGGCTGTTGATGAAAAAACGCAAACGCTCCAACGGGTACTCATAAATCGGGTCGGTGCCGTTGCTGCGAATACGAATAGACACAACGCCTTGCACGTTGGCACGCTGATCCAAATACGGAAACAGATTCTTGGGTTTGGTCGCGATGTCGGTGATTTCAAATGGCCACAACGGCGTGTCATAGCAACATTGCATCCGGCACTCGACGGATTTTTGGTCCAGGCTTTCCCCTAACCGCCGCGATTTGCTTTGAGCGCTGAAAATACGGCCTTTTTCCAGTTGATAGCCGTTAATAAAACTGGCGCCGTCACTCAATACATTGGCCTGCATAATGGCCATGCTGGGCACCGAACGCATTAAATTTGGATACAAACTCAGCAATAAGTGATTCGGTGTCTCATAGCGCTGGCGTTCCATGTCCGAGCGCAACCGGGCCGTCAGCCAAGCAAACGATTGCAATAATTGCTCGACGTGGGGGTCGGCCGAATGCCCGGCGCTGAGTCGCAATTCTGAGGCGACGGCCGGATACGCGTCGCTGAACGCCGCTACGGATTGGCGCATAGCGGTCAGTTCTTGTTGAAAATTGCGAATGTCTGCGCTCATGCTGCCCTCGTATTAGAAGAAGAATACTTCTTCGATGGACCCCTGCTCGGTGTGCAATACCAGCTGGCAGCTGGCTTGCAGTGATGACGACTGAATGGATTTCACCTCGACGTCGTTGAGACGTGGCTCCAGTGCCAGCACTTGCTGTTTGATGATGTCTTGATACTTCTGGTGAGCAGCGCTGTCGCCAGCGTACTGATCGAGTAATTCTGGGATACCAAAAGCGGTGACATAGGCACCGGACGCCTGGCCTGCGCGGCGATAACTGCGAGTCGTCAAAATACGCTGTACCTGATGGCAAATGGATTGCCGCGTAGTTTGTTGATGACAGCGCTCGTCGAGTTTTTCCAGTAACGTCCGGTTCATGTCGCCTCCTAGCGTTATTACAAGGTGTAGCTGCCTGGTGCGATGGGACGATTGCGTACCACGCTCCAGCCGGTTGCCACATGACCTTTGTTTTCCAGCCCTGGTCCCTGCAAGCAATGCACCCAGGATATTTCGGTGAAGTTCAGTTTGAACTGCTCCGTGGCCATATCGTTGGGGTGGGATTGGAACTGAATTTCGCTGATCAATACCTGGGTCAGCTCAAATTGCATTAACAGGTTGAGGCGATCGCCAGAGTTGCGCAGGACGTGAATGCGACACGGGGCGCCGCTGGCATCCAACAATTTCGCTTTCAGACAGTGCTCGTACAATTTAGGTGAGGTCACATCCACGTATTTCACACAGGTAAAATCGGAGATGATTGGGCGCCCTGATGTGCGCGCGCTATTACTGACGTCGGTGGTGACTTGCTGTTGAATGCCCTGGTTGATGGACACCAGTTCCACACACTTGGTGGCATCAAACCCCAGGTTGCCAGGGTTGGCGGTAACGGCTTGCCAGTCGGCCGAACTTTCCGCCAAACCGTCGATCAGTGAGCCGCCGGCGGCAACGTCATTGCCTTTCGGTTTGGTCAGAGCGGCGTCGCCCAGCTCTAATAAAATAAGATCCATATTGTGCTCCAAAAATGTTTAAAAATTGCTCTAAACCGGCATTAGCCAGGAATATCCGCTACCAAACGAATGGAGGTGGACAACTCTTCCAGTTGGAAATGTGGCTTAAGGAACACGATGGCCTTATAGGAACCCGGCTTCCCTGGTACGTCGGTGACATCGATACGCGCTTCACGCAGTGGGTAGCGCGCTTTGATTTCATTGGCGGCGCCGTCGTCAATCAACACATAGTTAGCGATCCAGGTGTTGAGGTAGTCCGACACATTGTCCTTGGTTAAAAAAGAGCCAATTTTGTCGCGCATGATGACCTTAATGTAATGCGCAAAGCGCGAGGCATTGAGAACATACGGCAACATCGCCGAGGTGCGGGCATTGGCATTGGCTTCGTCGGTGTTGTACTTCTTCGGGTTGTTGGTGGTTTGACCGCCAAAGAACGCCGCTTTGTCCGTGCCTTTGCAGTGCAAAATGGCCATAAAACCCAGGTCATTCAGCTCTTTTTCGCGCCGGTCGGTGATGGCCACCTGCGTCGGACACGTCAGGCGCACATCTCCTGCGGCGGTTTTAAAGGTGTGGGCCGGCAAACCTTCCACCAAGCCACCGCCTTCTACTCCGCGAATGGCGGCAAGCCAGCCGTGTTTGGAAAAGGCGTTGGTAATACGCTGGCCGAGAATAAAGGCAGGGTTGCCCCACAAATAACGTGATGCGTCGGTGCCATCCACGTCCTCATGGAAATCAAAACCTTCTACGACCACGGTTTCTGGACCGTATGGCAAGCGCAGCAACACCTTGGGCAAGGTGAGCGAAACGTAGCGCGAATCTTCACTGTCGCGGAAACTACGCCATTTAATCAACTCGGCACTTTCAAATATCTTCGACAGATCTCGTGGCTGAGACAGGCGGAAGTAGTCCTGCAGGTCAAACAGCTTGGCGTAGGCAGCGCTGATAAACGGCGCGTGCGCAGCAGCGGCCACACCGGAGATTTTCTCCAACAGCTCCACGTCTTCAGGGTGGCGGCCAAACTCGTAGTCGCCCAGTAAAACGCTGAACGGGTCGCCACCGTAGGTGCCGAATTCTTCTTCGTAGACCTTTTTAAATAACGCGCTTTGGTCAAACTCAGAGGCTTTTTGCAGGTCTTTTAATAAATCGCGCTTGGACACATTGAGCAAACGCAGTTTTAAATGCGTGCTGGTTTCTGTGTTCATCACCAGATAATGCAGGCCGCGCCAAGAGGATTCGAGCTGTTGGAAGCCTTCTTCGTGCATCACCAGATTGATCTGCTGAGTCAGAAGGTTGTCGATCTCAGAGATGCGATCGTTCATGCGATCCGCCGCATCGCCCTCTTTTTGCTTGCTATTATCGGACAAAATATCGAGCGCAAACTGACCAATCAACGACAGCGCATAAGGCCGTTGCGATTCGTCCAGAACCATGCCGCCTTCGTCCATCAGCTTTTTCATAAAGTCGCTGGGCTCAACGGCGGATAAATCCTCAGCGCCGTCGTACACGCCAGTGACTTCTTTTTGCAGCGCCTCATCGCCAAGCAACTGCGTCATTAAATCGTCGAGAGCGTCGTTACCATCCAGCTTGGCCAGGAAGTCACGCAAATGAATGCGCCCTTGATACAGCTTTGCGGTAACTGGAATGCGTTGTACCAGTGGCAGTGGCGAGAAATCATCAATGGAGCCGAAGAACAGCTCAATATTGGTGGTGGCGTCGTCCTTGTCAGCCAGTACATCTTTGACTTTCATGGTGAGCCGGGGGTTGATGCCTTCCATGACGGAGTCAAAGTTGTCACGATCGATATCAACAAACTCTCGCTCTTTCAGCGGTGGCAGCGGGTCTTTGGGATTGCCAGACAGGTCTGCCAGTATGCCGACGATGAGCGGCAGCTCGCGCTGCACGATGGCGTTGCCTATTTCCACATCGTACGTGATGTGTACCCTTGGCGATCTAACCCTGGATAGTTTTTTCTGTACACTTTCCAAAATTATTTCCTCACAAAATTAAATGACAGTTGGCTTGCATTAATGACGCGCGGACTTTTCTTTGACCGCGCACTTAAAGAAGCCACCCCCGACTTCCTCCACCACGCCTTTATCGAGCAAAATTTCTAGAGCATTTTTTACAGAGAAGGCAGACTCGTGAACTTTTTGTTCGGTTATCCACCAACGTCTGATGCCTTCAAAGCTGTCCATTGCGTCGGGATGAGCTTGTAGGTAATTCTCTATTAACCTAGCCACATAAAGGCTGTGGTCGTTTTGGTTGTGTTCGCTCACGTGGGCACCATCACTGAGGTTGAGGAAGTAAACTGGTACTGCGTGAAGTGACTTAGCAACGCCGATGCCAAAATTAAAATTCCCGAAATTCTGCAGTTTTTTCGCTTTTTTAGTCTTCTGTGGGGTGTTTTTGCGTCACATTGTTCGCGATCGGGTGAAAAAGCACCGGGTGTAATTGGGTGTGCTTTTTCTGATGGCTGTGTCGCTTTTATCGCAAGTGGGTTATTTATTGGTCGCCGTCTTTTTTATACGGCTGCTGCTGCGAGCAGGAGTGCTCACTAGCACCAAAGTACTGAGGCAATGTGGGTGGGTGCTGATCGCCCCGGTGGGATGCAAAACACCCGCTCAATAAATCATCAAACCCCAGTCGATCGCTTGAAAATCAGGGTGAAATCTGGAAGCTTCTGGGGCTTGTGATAGCCTCCTGTATCTGGCATCGAACTTGCCAATCTGTCATTCCACACGACTGCCTCAGCAACTGTGCGGTTCAACCACTGGATAACAGAACGCCCGATCTCTCATGGAGGATCCAATGTTACTTTCGGACTCGTCATCTCACGTACTCCCCTCATCCGCGCTGTTACCCAGTCATGAGCCGCCGTTGCCGTCAGCGCCACCAACGGGATGTGAGTCTGTGGCGGGGCTGAATATCATTGGACAGTCGCCGCAGTTGCAGCACGCGTTGGCCAGCATCCAGATTCAAGCGCAGTACGATGCGCCGGTACTGGTGACCGGTGAAACGGGAACGGGAAAAGAGCTGGCAGCGCGTGGATTGCACTACGCCGGACAACGTTCAGCACGCCCGTTTGTGGCGGTGAACTGTGCGACGCTGACCACCGAGTTGTTTGCCAGCGAGTTATTTGGCCACAAACGCGGTGCCTTTACCGACGCTCGGCACGATAAAAAAGGCCTGTTGATGGAAGCCGATCAAGGCACGCTATTCCTGGATGAAATCGACAGCTTGTCATTGGCGTCGCAAGGAGCACTGCTGCGTTTTTTGCAAGAGTCCGAATTTCGCCCGGTCGGGTCTGAAAAGACCTACCGCTGCAATGTGCGCTTGATCGCCTCTTCTAATTGTGACTTGTTGCAATGCGTCGAGCGCGGCAGTTTCCGTCGTGACTTGTATTATCGCCTGTACATACTGGCCGTTCACATGCCGCCGCTGCGTGAACGCCGCCAGGACATTCCACTTCTGGTTGAGCATTTCTTACGGCAGTTTTCATCGCAGTATGGCTTGGGGCTCAAGCGTGTTAGTCCGGCCCTGATGTCTGCCTTAGTGGAATCGCCGTGGCAGGGCAATGTGCGTGAGTTGGAAAACACCCTGCATCGCTTGTGTCTGTTGACACCGGGTGAGTGCATTGAGCTGGAGCACTTCGCCCTCGGCGGGAAACCAGGTAAAAGCCATGTCTCTGCGGACGAAACGGCATGTGAACCATCTGCCCACAGTGAGTCGGCACTGCCTATTCTGCCCTTACCCAGCCGCGAAGAGGGCTACAACTTTGCCGATGACAAACGTCTAGCGGTTGAGCAGTTCGAAAAGCGCTACGTGGTGCACATGCTGGAGTTGGCGGATGGCAACATTACCCGCGCTGCCGCCTTGTGTGGTAAAGACCGGCGCGCATTTGGCAAGCTGGTGAAAAAGTACGATGTTAAGAAGATTGTCATCACTACCGACTAGTGCCAACCCGACTTAGCTGCAGTGGGCCGCTTACCGGTGGCCCTGACCACTCCCTACCATTAACTCCACACCATTTTTACCCAATTCCTGTCTCGCTCATGGGATTTTTAGCGCCCATCGGGTAGACTGCGCCGCCATTTCATAACGACAGACAGAAGACAGCAATAGACGATGAGCGACTTTAGTGTTGGCCAGCGCTGGATCAGTGAAGCCGAAACCGACCTGGGACTGGGTCTTATTCAAAGTGTCGACTTCCGCATGGTGACCGTGTACTTCCCGGTGATTGATGAAAGCCGTACCTATGCTTGCCAGAACTCCCCGCTGACGCGGGTCATCTTTAAAGCCGGCGACGAAGTGCCACTGCAAGACGGCACCGTGATGACGGTGGCTGAGGTCGATGAGCAAAATGACATCGTCTTTTATGGCGACGGTGAACGTATTGTTCCCGAAACGCATTTAAGTGGCAGCATTCAGCTGAACCGACCGGTCGACCGTCTGTTCTCCGGTCAGATTGATCGTAATAATTTGTATGAGCTGCGCCAGGTAGCCATGCAGCAGCTGAGTAAGCTTAG
The DNA here is from genome assembly GCF_002237535.1 of Bacterioplanes sanyensis. Lineage (GTDB taxonomy): Bacteria > Pseudomonadota > Gammaproteobacteria > Pseudomonadales > Oceanobacteraceae > Bacterioplanes > Bacterioplanes sanyensis_A. The sequence goes on along the minus strand of NZ_CP022530.1, from coordinate 3,144,114 downwards.
GCAGCGGCCGTTTTATGGCTTGCTCGGTGCTCGCACCAGCTTGCTGCCGCATCAGTTGTACATCTCAGAACATGCCACCCAAGACAGCATTCCCCGTGTTTTATTGGCCGACGAAGTGGGCTTGGGTAAAACCATTGAAGCCGGTCTGATGCTGCATCGGTTGTTGTTGCAGCAGCGTTTGCAGCGTGTCTTGATTCTGGTGCCCGATCATTTGGTGCATCAGTGGCTGGTGGAGATGATCCGCCGCTTTAACTTGCGCTTTAACGTCATCAATCACGGCTCGCTGAGCGAAGGCGAGCACCTGTTTAGCGACGGCCAATTGTTTATTTGTCCGATTTCCCTGGCCGACAACGACATGCTGCAGCAAGCCGCGCTGAGCAGCAGCTGGGACATGCTCATCGTCGATGAGGCGCATCACCTGCAGTGGAGCGAAGACAGCCAAGACAGTGCTTACACGCTGGTCGAGGCGCTGGCCTACCGCACTCAAGGGGTCATGTTGCTGACGGCAACGCCTGAGCAGCTCGGCGTTGAGGGGCACTTTGCCCGCCTGCGTTTGCTCGACCCAGAGCGCTACCCTTCTCTTGAAAAATTCTTGCAGGAGCAACAGGCGTATCAGCCGATTGCGGATCTGGCAGCGGCGCTGTGCACCGATGCCCCACTCAGCGCTGAGCAGCAGCAAGCGCTGGCGGACAAACTCCCAGATCTGGCCGACAGCGATTCGAGTGATCGCCAGCTGGAAGCGCTAATCGATCGCTTTGGCCCTGGCCGTGCTCTATATCGTAATACTCGCCATGGCGTTAGCGGCTTCCCACAACGTCTGACCACCATCAGCGAGTTGCCAGCGCCGGAGTTTGCCGACAACCACAGTCTGGATGACTTAGTGCCGGAAAAAGGCAAGCTCAACTGGTGTGGTAAAGACAGCCGTCTGCCATGGCTGTTAGAGCTGTTAACCGCCGCCGGCAAAGACAAGGTTATTTTGATCTGTCACTCAGCGCAGACGGTGCTCGATCTGGAAGCGTATTTGTGGGATCAGCACGCACTGCCTGCCGCCGTGTTCCACGAGCACATGGATCTGGTCGAGCGCGATCGCGCTGCGGCGTATTTTGCCGATCACGAACAAGGCGCGCGTGTGCTCTTATGTTCGGAAATTGGCAGTGAGGGTCGTAACTTCCAGTTCGCTCACCACTTGGTGCTGTTCGACTTGCCATTTAACTGTGACTTGCTGGAGCAGCGCATTGGTCGCCTTGATCGCATTGGCCAGAAGCACGACATTCAAATTCATATTCCTGTGTACCAAGGGCACGTCAGCCAGCGCTGGGCCAGTGTGCTGGAGCAAGGGTTTGATCTGTTCCGCGCACCCAACCCAGCGGCACAGCCTTTGTTGGAACAGCACCGCGACGCCATCACCGAAGCGGTGTTGAGCGATAGCGACCTGCAGCCGCTGCTGGAGCAAATCGCCAGTGAACGCCAGCAACTGCTGCAGCAGCTTGAATCGGGACGCGACCGCTTGCTGGAAATGCACTCCTGCCGTCCGGGTAAAGCCAAAGCCTTAGCGCGTGAGATGACCATCACCCACATTGAAGACGAAGCCGAGCTGAACGATTTTCTCGAGCTGTTTGCCGACGCCTTTGGCATTGAGGTGACGGATTTGGGGGGGAATGTTTCACCATCGCGCCTGGTGATCACATGTTGGTACCGGATATGCCGCACTTGCCGGCTGACGGCTTTATGGCCACCAGCAGTCGCGATGTGGCATTGGCGCGCGACGATGTGCAGTTCCTCAGTTGGGAGCACCCGTTTATCGATCAAGCGCTGGAGTTGATTCTCACCAGTCCGGCGGGCAATGCCGCAGTCGGTTACATTGAAGATCACCCTCACGACACCGGCGATGTGTTCTTGCAGTTGCAGTTTACCGCCAGTTGCCCGGCGCCGCGGGCGCTGCAGGTTGAGCGCTATCTACCGCCCAATGCCATGCACCTGATGATGACACCCACGGGCGATTTAAAGGTCAATGAGCCGGAAGCACTGCCGGGCTTTGCCTTGCCACTTAAGCGTGCCACCGCACGTGGATTGGTGGAGCAGCGCGCGCAGGAAATTCAGCCGCTGTTGTACAAGCTGGAGAAAATGGGCGCGGCACAGCTTGGGAAAATGGTGTCTGTTGCTAAGCGCAAAGCCGAAGAAGCCTATCAAGATCGTATCGCTCGACTGGGCTCCTTGGCCCAGCACAACGCCAATATTTCTCCAGCCATGTTGGAGAATGTGCGCCAAGAGCGCGATGCGGTGTTGGCGGCGATTGATGAGTCACAGCTGCTATTGGACTCGGTACGTTTGGTGTTTTGCGGTTAAGTACCGCTCTACTGGCCCGGCATCGCCGGGCCATGCCATCAGCTGATGTCTTTGATGTAACTGATTTTATTTTGGTTGAACTCAAACAAGGTTTGGCCTTGCAGCTCCAATACTTGTCCGGCTTTAAGGCCATTGTCTAAATCGGCCGCTACCGTGGCCCGATAGTCGATGTCCACTGTGGCTCTGTCGTTGTGCATTTGAATATTGGTGGTGGTCTGCTGGCGTTCAGAGAATAACGCTGCGGACTGTGACGCCAAGTTTCTAAAATCCTCTTTTCCTTGCGTGCGCGCATTTATCTCGCCGCCGGATTCATTTTCAAAAACGATGTCGTCGCTTAACAGCGCGAGCAAGCCGTCAATATCAAACGCGTTGTAGCACTGAATGTACGATTGGATGAGGGTTAGTTTTTCCTGCATAACCATTGGCAATATGTCCGTTATTGATTTTGGTGTGTGAGGGCGGCGCGAGCTCAAAGCTGCGGCATCCGCTGATAAGCCAATCAATATCATGCTGGACGAGGGGTGTCTATGGGGGCGTGTGAAATGCTGCAGGATGAAATAGCCCCGATGCTGCGAGTGACAGCCTAGTGATTCTGCAACAAGTTCATTTCTGATGCCGTTAGCCTCTTTGTTGGGCTCAGCTCGCTGGGCGGTTTTACTCAGCGGGGAAAACAACGTTAATGCTGTCGGTGAATGGTAATGAGAGTGACCTTGCGGGGCATCAAAAAGAGTAACAAAAAAGCCGGCACCTAAATGCCGGCTTTTGACAGGGAACTCAAATCAGCCGAGGCTAGATCGCCGCGGCCAATTCGGTGCCTTGTTTGATGGCGCGCTTGGCATCCAGCTCGGCGGCCTTGTCGGCGCCGCCAATCAAATGCACGGACACACCAGCATCAAGCAATGCTTGCTGTAGTTCGCGATTAGGTTCTTGCCCTGCGCATACAACGATGTGATCCACTTCCAGTAGTTTGGCCTCGCCGTTAACACTGATGTGCAGACCTTTTTCATCAATGCGGTCGTAACTGACGCCATTCATCATCTTCACACCCTTGTTTTTAAGTGTGGTGCGATGAATCCAGCCGGTGGTTTTGCCCAGCCCGGCGCCCACTTTGCTGGTCTTGCGTTGCAATAAAAACACCTCGCGCGGCGAGCGTTCCACCTGCGCTTCTGCAAGGCCACCAGGGGTGGAAACCGTTAGGTCCACTCCCCATTCGCGCATGAATTCTTCCACATTTTGGCTCGGCGTGGTGTCGCCATGAGTCAAATACTCAGAAACGTCAAAGCCGATGCCGCCGGCGCCGATGACGGCCACACGCTGGCCTACCGGTGTTTTGTGCTTTAGTACGTCCAGGTAGCTCAGTACCTTGTCGCTGTCTTGAATGCCTGGAATGTCTGGCGTGCGTGGCGAGATACCGGTTGCCAGCATCACTTCATCAAAGTCGGTTAAATCGGCGGCGCTAACGCGAGTATTCAGGCGCACGTTGACGCCGGTCTTTTCCAGCATGACACGGAAGTAGCGCAGGGTTTCGTAGAATTCTTCTTTGCCTGGTATCTGCTTGGCAATGTTAAATTGGCCGCCAATTTTGTCGTCGGCATCGAACAGCGTCACGTCATGGCCGCGTTTGGCGGCGGTAGTGGCGGCGGCCAGCCCCGCAGGGCCGGCGCCGACTACGGCAATGCGTTTTTTCTCAGTCAGCGGCTGATCGATCAATTTGGTTTCGTTACACGCATACGGGTTCACCAAGCAGGAAACTTCACCGCCGCCGAAGGTGTGGTCTAGGCAGGCTTGGTTGCAGCCGATGCAGGTATTAATTTCATCCGCTCGGCCTTCGGCCGCTTTGCGCACAAACTCGGCATCGGCCAGCATGGGCCTTGCCATCGACACCATGTCGGCCTTGCCCTCGGCAATGATGGCATCGGCAACACTGGGGTCGTTGATGCGGTTGGTGGTGATCAACGGTACGGATAAATGTTGCTTCATGCGCGCGGTGACTTCGGCAAAGGCTGCACGCGGCACGCTGGTGGCAATGGTCGGAACGCGCGCTTCGTGCCAGCCAATGCCAGTATTAATGATGGTGACGCCCACTTCTTCCAGCGCTTTGCCCAGCTGCACGATTTCTTCCCAAGTACTGCCGTCTTCCACTAGGTCGAGCATGGACAGGCGGTAAATCAAAATAAACTCAGGCCCAACGGCGTCGCGCACGCGGCGAACGATTTCCAGGGGTAGACGGATACGGTTCTCGTAGCTGCCGCCCCAGCGGTCGTCGCGATGGTTGGTGCGTTTGGCGATAAATTGGTTAATGAAGTAGCCTTCAGAACCCATGATTTCAACGCCGTCGTAGCCGGCTTCTTTGGCCAATGACGCACAGCGGACAAAATCCTGAATTTGCTTTTCAATGCCCTCTTCGTCCAGTTCACGTGGGGGCATCGGGTTGATGGGTGCTGGAATCGCCGATGGCGCAACGCCCAAGCCGCCGTATGCGTAACGCCCGGCGTGAAGAATCTGCATACAAATCAGTGCGCCCGGCACGCTGTGTACGGCATCGGTGACGATGCGATGCTGTGCCACTTCGTCGCTGCTGGCCAGGATGCTACCGCCACGAAAGACCGCGCCCTCTTCGTTAGGGCCAATGCCGCCGGTGACAATGATGCCGACACCGCCTTCGGCGCGCTGACGGAAAAACTCGGCCTGGCGCTCCCAGCCGCCTTTGCGCTCCTCAAGGCCGGTGTGCATCGACCCCATAACGACACGGCTGCGCGCCTGGGTAAAACCTAAATCCAAAGGCTGCAGTAAAGATTGAAACTCGCTCATCAGCTGATACTCATTATGGTGATTGGATAAGCACTCTTTGGTGCTGTCACGGTTGCTGATCAGGTTACGAATAACTTTGCACCGATGCGATGATCAAAGGTAACAAATCAGCCACCTAATCGGTCAGCCGCTGGTATCGGACATCCATTTGGACATCTCCTGCATCAGAGGTGTAGCTGCGTTGTCTTCCAGTTGGCGGCCTTCTTCAATGTACTCCCACACCGTTGCGTCGCTCTTCCAGCCGCCTTGCTTTTTAATCAGCTCAAAGTCGATGTTGGCGCGAGCGGCGCTGGTCGACAAACCGCGGCGCAAGCTGTGGCTGCTCAGGTCGGGAACAAAATCAAAATTCAGTGCCAGGCCGAGCTGCTTGAGTAGATCATTGATGGCGCCAACTGGCATGGCTTTGTCTTTGATCTGTCCCCAGCGATTGATGGGGCGAAACAGTGGCCCCCGTTGGATGTCGCTGCTATCGAGCCATTGGCGAATCGCAGCGCACGGACAAGCCCCCGGCTGCCCGCTTGGTAACGCGCGACTGATGCCCGCGCCGTGCTGGTCGGTTTTCGAGCGCGGCAGGCGAATGATCAACCCCTCGGGTTCCCAGTGCAGGTCCTCGACTTGAATCGACACCAGTTCGCTGCGACGAAATGCACCAAAAAAACCGCTTAGGATCAGCGCTAGGTCTCGCTGCTGTTTCAAACTTGGTGTGTCGCTGGATTGCAGGTGTTTGGCCATGGCGGCGATGTGCTCAAGGCGCAGCGCTTTGGCTTTGTGCTTTGGGCGGCCATGTTGGCGGCGAATGCCTTCTAGGGTTTTGCGTACCAAGGGTGACTGAGCCGGGTCGGATAATTCCTGATAGCGATGCCATTGACTGATGGCGGTCACATGCAAGGTCAGGCTGCGGCTGTTGAGTCGTGCGGCGTTGGCCAGTAAGTAGCGCACTAACACATCGCTGTTGGTTGGCAGCCGCCCACCCCACTTTTCGAACTGGCGAATGGCGGAGCGGTAAGCCCGGCGCGTGTTGTGTGCAGTGGCCGCCTGCAGATATTGACGCAGCGCTTCTTCTTCCTGAATAGACGGCAGTTGGCTGCTGGTTGTGCTTGGTGTTTGGTTCATCGCTGTTTCTCTATCGCTCGTTGCCCGTTGCCCGGAGCGTTTCTATGGCTGCGCCCTGTACCGACTGGTACAGCCGAATCGACACTGCTGACCATTCTAACCGACGATAATGTTATTTATCGATGGTTAGATAGTTGTTTATTGCTCTGTTTATTTTCTGATCTAAATAACGTAATATTACGTGTTACGTAATATTATTTATTTCAAGAGGAAACAATGGCCAGAAACGGGGTAACCTACAACGACATCGCCCAAGCCGCGCAAGCCATACAAGCGCAAGGCCATTCCCCAACAGTGGATCGTGTGCGTGAGCACTTGGGCACAGGCAGCAAAAGCACCATCGCCCCACTGCTAAAGCGCTGGCGCAGCGAGCAGCAACAACAGCCCGAGCTGCCGACAGATTTACTCGACAGCGTGCGAAACCTGCACCAGCAACTGCAGCGCTTAGCCGATGAGCGCATTGCGCAGATACAAGATGACTTTGAGCAATTGAGCGAGGCGCAGCAGCAGCAAATCAGTGATGCCCTGGCTGAAATCCAGGATTTAGAAAAGAAAGAACAGTCCCAGCGCGAGCGCTTAGAACAGCAGCAACGCACTATCGAAAGCCTGGAGCAGCAACTGCAGCAGCTGCGAGTCAGCAGCAGCAAGACGGCGGAGCAGCGAGATCAGGCACACCTGCAAATCGCAGAGTTAAAACAGCAGGCCGGCGATCAAAAACAAGAGAACAAGGATCTACGCGAGCACTTCGAGCACTACCAGCAGCGCAGCATGGAAGAACGCCAGCAACAGCGAGAGCAAGCACAATCGGAGCTGCAAACTCTGCGGCTACAGTTGCAGCAGCAACAACAACACAGCTCGCAACTGACGCATGAAAACGGCCAACTGCGACAACGCGTTGAAGATTTGCTAGAGCATCAGCAGCAAGCAGAGGCTGCATGGCAGCAGCAACGTACCGACCTTGGCAGCCAGCTCGCTAGCGCCCAATCCGCACTGCAGCTCAGTGAGCAGCAACACCAGCAGCGATGGCAGCAGGCGCAATCCCAGATACAAATTGCGGAGCAGCAGTGTGGCGACGCGACTAAGAGTCAAGAGCAAACGCTGTCACAGCTGCACAGTGCTCGGTCAGAGCTGCAAGCAATAACACAGGAAAAACAACATTGGTTACAGCAGAACGCTGTATTGGAAGGTCGCTGCCAGCAGCTGCAAACGCTGCTGGAGCGAAAATGGGAGGCGCCGAGCGATTAACCGCGCGGCGTGCGCATGGTGACGAATTCCTCCGCCGCCGTCGGATGAATGCCGATGGTCTGATCAAAGTCGGCCTTGGTGGCACCCATTTTGATGGCTACCGCCAAGCCCTGCATGATTTCGCCAGCATCTGGCCCCACCATGTGAGCGCCGAGTACTTTGTCGCTGCTGGTTTGCACCACCAGCTTCATCAGGCTGCGCTCAGGCAAACCGCTCAGGGTGTGCTTCATCGGTCTAAACGACGATTGATAAACAGTAATGTCATCGCTGCAGCGCGCCACGGCCTCAGCTTCCGTTAGGCCAACGGTGGCGATATTGGGCTGGCAAAACACCGCCGTGGCGATGTTGTCATAATTCATCGCACTGGTATCGCCATCGAACTGCTGCGCCACCAACTTCATGCCCTGGGCCAGCGCGACTGGCGTCAACGCTGGGGTGCCAATGACATCGCCCAGCGCAAAAATGGATGGCACACGGGTGCGGAAGAAATCATCCACCACAATGGTGCCGTCTTCTCGCATTTCCACTCCCAGTTTTTCCAGATTGAGACCGTCGGTCATTGGCCGACGGCCAGTGGCGTACATAACGCTGTCGCAGGCAATGCGCCCACCGGATTGCATATGACACATCAAGGTGCCGTCGGACAGTTTTTCAATGCGGTCGATGTCGCATTGAGTTTGAATTTTCACGCCCTTGGCGGCCACCTGCTCGACGGCAAACTCGCGTACGTCATCATCGAAGCCGCGCAAAATTTGCTCACCGCGATACACCAAGGTGGTGTCAGCGCCCAAGCCATTAAAAATGCCCGCAAACTCGACCGCGATATAACCGCCGCCAACCACCACCACGCGCTTGGGAAACGCTTCTAGGTAAAAGGCTTCGTTGGAGGTGATGGCGTGCTCAATGCCTGGGATATCGGGCTTATAAGGCCAGCCGCCGGTAGCGATTAAGATGCGCTCGGCGGTGTAGGTTTTGCCATCAACATCTACGGTGTGAGCGTCGATGATGCTGCCAGTGCCATGCAAAATGGTGGCGCCGGAGTTTTCCAACAGGTTGTTATAAATGCCATTAAGGCGCTCAATTTCACGCGTTTTATTGTCACGCAGGGTTGGCCAGTCGAACTCATTGAGTTGACCATGAACGCCAAAGCCCTTGGCTTCTTCGATCTTTTCGGCGTACTCAGATGCGTAAACAAACAGCTTTTTCGGCACACAGCCAACGTTGACGCAGGTGCCGCCCAGGTAGCGGTTTTCTATCACTGCCACCTTGGCGCCTTTGGCCGCTGCCATGCGCGAGGCACGTACACCACCGCTGCCAGCACCGATCACTAACAAATCAAAATCGTAACTCATCACACACCTCTGCCTTGCTGCACCCGCTGGCTAACTTTGCGTCAGCGTGGCGCGTAAATTTATTCGACCCACTGCCGTGCGATCAACCGTGACCAGCGACGCACGAATGTTTTGCTGCTTGAGCTGCTCCATCCAACTGATGGCGTCATCAAAGGCGACGTTATCCAGCCATACCCGCAGATCGCCACCGTCTTGCTCATAGCGGCTAAGTGACAAGCCAAACCGCTGCGCTTGCTGGGTGATACGCGGCAGAATGGGTCCGCCACTGCTGCTTTGACTGGCACCACCAAAGCGATAAGCGTTATCGGCCAGCAGCTGATAGCTGGCCATGCTGCGTTGATATTGCTGCTGCAAAGCGTCGTTCTTTTGCATCAATGGCACTACCAATACCAGCAGCAGTAGCGCCACCGCCGTGGCGGCTGCAAGCCAGCGCACAATGCGCTGATCGCGGCTACTCAGCTGCCCGTACCAGCCTTGCCAAGCCTGCCATGCGGCGCTGTTGATAGCTTCTTGTTTCAGTGTGTCGAGCTTCATGCGCGCGCTCCTACTTTCAATCGCCCTTTCACGCCCTTGGCATCATTACTGGCATTGGCGACTTCGGCTTGCAGCCCTGCTTGCTCCAATGCTTGGCGGAAGCGCTGCAGCTGACCCAATTCGGCGGCGGTCACTTCCAGCGTCAGCTGGTGGTCGCGCTCGCTAAAGCGCAGACTCTGCAGTTCTAGCGCTTTATTGTCGCCATTCTGTGCATAGACCTGGGCTACTTGATGAACCAACGGCACAAAACCCTCGGAAGATCCGCCGTCACTGCCACCGCGCAGCTTCTCACGAAACTGGCGCTCTAGGCTGCGAATGCGCTCGCCAGGAAATAGTGAGCGGTACAAGTCGTTGGCTTCCTTGCGCACCAGCTGTTCGCGCTGCGCCAGTTGATGATTCTCAATCATCAGCGTGGCCACGGTAATCACCAACAAGCTGGCCGCCAAACCGGCCAGGGGGCGCCACCAAGCCGGCGGCCGTTTTTCTGTGGTTGCCACCGCGCCGGTCAGGCCGGCCAACAAATTGGTGTGTTTACTGTCCAGCTGGCTGCGCAGCAGCGCTTCCGTGGCGGCAATGCGTCGTTCGATCTGCTCTAATGCATCGCCATAGCCGCTTTCCAGCGTAGTTTGCAGTAGCTGCGCTTGGTCCATGGTGTCAGCCAGAATGGTCAGCGACACGCCCTCTTGGCCATCGAGCTGATATTCCAGCACGGCATTTAACGCCATGTCGCTGACCCAGCCCTCAAAGTGCCCAGGCCATCCCCATAACCAACCATTGTGCCAGCGCACTAGATGATGCTGCTCACAGAACAGCTCGGTTTCAGGAATCAGCTCACTGATGCGCAGGTGGTGCAATTGACAGGCTTCAATCAAATCATCCAACTGCTGCTGCTGCACGGCGTAAGCACATTGGCGCTTGTCGTGCGCCCTGCCGGGCACAATCAGGTAGCTTTCAGGGTCATTAATCAGTTGCTCTTCCAGCGCAAACGGCAGCGCCTTAGCCAAATGGCGTTTGCTGACGCCAGGCATGGCGATCCAATGCGCGGAGTAATTTTGTGCACTCAACAAGAGGCGCACTGTACTTAAATCTGGCTGCTCTGCGGCCCACTGAGTGAGCGGCTGCGCGGCAGCAAATCCCTGCTCTGGTTGCCAGGGGCTGATAAACCATTGGCCGCTCAGCGCCTGCCATTCAACCCGTGCTGTGATCATGGTTGATTCCGATTATTAACTGCGGTGGTGGAAATGCCCGGCGCATCGGCTGGGCGCGCCTCGCGGCGACTAAAATCCCGGTACAAGGTGGTCAGGCTGCCATCACTGTGATTGCGCTGCAACAGCGCTTCGAGGGTGGCAATGCGACCGGCAAACTCGACGCGGGCAAACATTTCAAAGTATTCACTTTTTACATCAAACGCGGCGCGATCCCAACGGGTGGCTGTGGCGTCGCCGCCGTCTTTGCGCTCGCTGTCATTGAGCTGTTGGGTGTAGCGTGAAATGATCGACGAGTTCCAAAAGTCATCCACGCTGGCAAAGCCTTTTTCGCCGCGCTCGCCCGCCAAGGCTTGGCCATCGGCCAAGGTCATGCGCTCATCCAGGGCGGCCAACACCAGCGCCGAGGCGGTATTCACGTTCAAGGTGACAGTGATTGGCAAGCAAGCAATGTAGGGTTCAAGGCGCTGATAAGCGGCACGGGTGACGCCTTCAATCAGCATCAGCTCGCTGCTGTGGCTGCAGGCGCGATACGACGCGCGATACGGGTGTTGCTCACGACCCAGATACAGCTCATCGGCTTGACTGTCCTTGTTCAACCAGCGCTGCCAGTGTGTGGCAATCATGGGGTCCAGACCCAGCTGGTTCAGTAAGTTACGAAAACGCCTGGCTTGGACATCGGCGCTGCTGGCCGTGGGCAGCAGGCCGTTGAGATTAAAACGGCCCTGCGCATCGGCGATTTTCAACAGTACGCGGCCGGGATCTGGATCGAGGGGTAACACTCGCTCCTGCGCCCACTCTTCATTCAGATGGTCGACACTGCGCTCTTGATTCCAATCCAGAAACAAACCGGTGCGAACTGCGTCTTCGGCGCCTTCGGCGTAAGCACGTGCGCGTTGGATATCAAACAGGGTTGAAGCACGCTGAATGTCGGTCGATTCGCGATCAATCATGGCGGTGGCGAGCAAGGATACGAAGGCAAACACCATCAGCACCATCAACAAAGCAACGCCGCGTTGCTGACCCATTCTGATGCTTGGTGTCATGGTAAGTCCCCCCGCGCCAATAACCAGGAGCGCTCTATCTCACCAAAAGGCGGCACCTCAATGCGCCAGCGCAGCGCCATCAAGGTGGTACTGGTGTCGGCGCCGGTAAGCGCAGGCCAGCTGCTGTACCAGTCCTGACTGGGACTGCCAGCGTTGGCGTCGCCTTGGCGAATGAGCACTTCCATTTCCAACTGTTCCACCAGTTCGTACACCACCTGATGGCTTGGTTCGCTGTCGTTGGCACGATCAAGCACGTGCCAGTAGTAGCGCACCAGGCAATCGCCGTCTGGGTCCGTTATACCCCATTGCAGCAAGCGCTCGCGGGCCGACTCACAGACATCGCTGTCGATATTTTCCAGCCGGTAGGCCACACGCTGCAGTTGCGAGCGTGGATCTTCCGTCACCGGCGAGTTGCGCCAACCAGAGCGAGTGAATTCCAGTGGGTACTCGCTGCTTTCTAACAGCAAGGCAGGCTGCTCGTCGCCAAACACATCGCGCACCGGCCGATCAATGTATTGGCGAATATCGCGACTGAGCACCTGATTTAATCGCTGCAGGCTTTTGAGCTGGTCTGCTTTGCGATCGGACACCTCTTTCGCCAGCATGGTGCCACTGAGCAGCTGATGAGCGCCGACGCCGATCGAGGCGGTAAAAGCGATGGCCAGCAAGACTTCGAGTAGAGTAAAGGCACGAGTGCGATGCATCAGTGTTTACCTATCAAGGTCGATAGCCGACTGAGCTGGCCGCCCTCGTCGTTACGACTCACGACCACGGTGACACGGCGGGTATCGGGAAACGGCGTTTCTTCTACCTGGGTGGTGATAAACCACTCGCGCTCGGCCATGTCCACTTGGTCGTTGGTTTCACTGACATTTGGATAACCGGCTAAGCGCATCTCCACCAGTCGATTTTCGGCCACCATGGTCGCCAGGGTCTTTTCCTCCATCGCGAGCAGATTGGCGACATTTTGGCTGTTGACGCTGGCAATGGTCGATGCCACCACGGCAAAGATGGTGATGGCGATCATCACTTCCAATAACGTAAAGCCGCGCTCAGTCGTCATAGTCTTGCAATTCCAAACGTAACGGTGCGAAGCCGTCGCCGCTCAACTGGTAATAGAAGCTGGCGTCATGGTCGTGTTCCAGCATCAGGCTGAACGGTGTGTATTCATCCGACGACAGCAATAACAAAGCAGGCAGTGGGCCATCTTCGTTGGCCAGAAACTCTTCAAAATCGACTTCTTCATCATCCAGAAACAGGCGCATGCGCAGGCTGTCTGGCGTTTGTAGTTCAGTTTTGATGCGGCCACCGCTGTGCGGCTGCCACGGGTTTTTGCGCAGTTTATCCAGCGCCTCAGCGTCTAGGTTGGCGCTGAACTCCTGGCTGTAGACGTCCTGATAGCTCAATAACAGCAGGGTTTCGCTGTCCATGGCGACGCCGAAGTCGAGATTCTGAAACACAGATTCTTCGCGCAAGGCGCCCAGCCACAGCTGCAGCTGCTGAGCAAATTGCTTGGTGTCTTTACGCGCCTGATCGTCGCCAACGTTGAGCATGACGATTCCCATCAGGCCGCCAATTAGCATCAACACCACCAGGATTTCCAGCAGGGTCACCCCCTGCTGGCGTTGTTTAGGCATCAATCCAGCGAGCTGATATCGGACGCATCGCCCTCGCCGCCTTCCTGGCTGTCTGCTCCCATAGAGACGATCTCGTAACTGCCTTTTTCAGCGAAGTACAAGAATTCGTTACCCCAAGCGTCGGTCGGCAACTTATTGCCTTTCAGATAGCCACCGTCACGGTAATTTTTCGGCTCTGGGCTGCTGCTGGGCTTGTTGATCAAGGCTTCCAGGCCCTGCTCAGATGTTGGATAAACAAAGTTATCCAGCTTGTACATATCCAAAGCGTTTTCGATCAGTTTCATCTGGCTTTTGGTGGTTTTGATGCGCGCCTCATCGGCCGAACCCAACACGTTGGTGGCCACCAAGGCCAAAATGCCACCGATGATGGCCAATACCACCATAACTTCAATCAGGGTAAAACCGCGGGCTGCGGCGACGCGTTGACGAGAATGCATTGTCATAACTCCTACTGAACCATTTGTTGTAACTCTAAAATTGGCATCATGATGGCGGCAACAATCAAACCGACCACGCCCCCCATGACCAATAACATCACCGGCTCGAAAATCTTCACCAGTGCTGACACGGTATTTTCCAGTGTTTCTTCTTGCTGGCGTGCGGTGCGCGCCAGCATGCTATCCAGCTCACCACTGCTCTCGCCGGAGGCGATCATGTGCAGCATGATGGGTGAAAAGTAGCCGGTTTCACGCAGTGCCTGATGCAAACTGCCACCTTCACTCACCGCCACCGTTGCTTGGGTCAGTGCGGCCTGGATCGGCAAGTTGCTAACCACTTGGCTGGCAATGCGCATGGCTTCCACCAACGGCACGCCGCTGCTGGTAAGAATGGCGACGGTACTGCCGAAGCGCGCGGTGTTGGCATCACGCACAAAGCGCCCAATGGCCGGTATGCGCAGTAAAAAATGATGATACTTACGCTTAAATGCTGGTCGGCGCAGAGCACGGCGAAACAGGGCAATGGCAGCGACTACAGCGCCGGCCAAGTACACACCGTAACCCGAGATCATATGACTCAAGTCCAGCATCAATTGTGTTAGCCATGGCAGCTCTTGGCCGTTTTTGACAAACACTTCAACAATGTCTGGCACCACATAGGTCAGCAGGCCAACTACCACGCCGAGCGCTACAATGCTCAGCACAACCGGGTAAATGGCGGCCATTTTGATCTTTTGATCCGAGGCGTAGCGGGTTTCGGTGTAATCGGCCAGGCGATTAAGCACGCCGTCCAATTGGCCAGCATGCTCCCCCGCCGCCACTGTGGCGCGGAACAAACTCGGGAAAGCGCGCGGATAATCTGCCAGCGCTTGTGCCAAGGTGTAGCCTTCTAAAACTTTGGCGCGAACGGCCAAAATCATCGCTTGGATGGATTGCCTGGTGGTTTGGTCGGCCAGTGCTTTGAGTGACTCGTCAATCGGCAGGCCAGCGGCGATCAGGGTGGCCAACTGTCGAGTCAGCAGAGCCAAATCGGCCACTGACAAAGACGGGCCACGCTGCAACCAACGGCTGAGTGGATTACCGGATTTTGCCGCCGTGGCAGAGCGAGTGATCTCTACCGACAGCGGCATCCAGCCTTTGTCGCGCAGCTTTTGGCGAATCTGGCGAGCGCTGTCGCCTTCCAATACGCCTTTTTGCTGTTTGCCACGGGCATCCAGCGCCTGAAATTCGAATGCTGCCATGCTTATCCCTTAGCAACCCGCAACAGCTCTTCGATCGTGGTGCTGCCTGCCAGTACTTTGCGAATGCCGTCCTGACGAATGCTCGGACCCGACGTTCGAGCGTGTTCTTCCAGCTCCTGCTCGCCCGCTTTGTCGTGGATCAGGGTTTTCATTTGCTCATCGACCTTGATGATTTCATAGATGCCCTGACGACCGCGATAGCCCAGCTGGTTGCATTTGTCGCAACCCTTGGCGTGGTATATCACCGGAGGATTGTTGGCGTCTGCACCCAGCAATTCACATTCTGAGGTGTCTGCGGGTGCCGCTTGCTTACAGTCGTCGCACAATACCCGCACCAGACGCTGAGCGATAACACCCACCACACTGGAGGACAACAAGAAGGGTTCAACGCCCATGTCCTGCAAGCGGGTAATGGCACCAACGGCGGTGTTGGTGTGCAATGTAGACAGCACTAAGTGACCAGTTAAAGATGCTTGGATGGCAATTTCAACCGTTTCCAAGTCGCGGATCTCACCGATCATCACCACGTCCGGGTCCTGACGCAGAATCGCACGCAACCCTTTAGCGAAGGTCATATCGACCTTGGTGTTGACTTGCGTCTGACCGATACCAGGCAGGCTGTACTCCACCGGGTCTTCCACCGTCAGAATGTTGCGGCTGGCATCGTTCAGATCGCTCAGCGCACCGTACAAGGTGGTGGTCTTACCTGAGCCGGTTGGACCGGTCACCAGGATAATGCCGTGCGGTTTGGAAATAATGTCGCGCATGGTATTGAGGTCGCGCGCTGACATGCCCAGCTGACCCAGGCTCAACCGCCCGGCCTGCTTGTCGAGCAGACGCATCACCACCCGCTCGCCGTGGCTGGAAGGCATGGTCGATACCCGCACATCCACCTCACGCCCACCGATACGCAGCGCAATACGACCATCTTGCGGTACGCGCTTTTCGGCGATATCCAGTTTGGCCATTACCTTGATGCGCGATACCAACAGAGCCGCCAAAGCGCGTTTGGGTTGCACCACTTCGCGCAGCACGCCGTCGACACGAAAGCGCACCACCAGGCGTTTTTCATAGGTTTCGATATGAATATCGGAGGCGTTGTCTTTTACCGCTTCCGTCAGCAGTGCATTGATCAGCCGAATAATTGGTGCGTCGCCCTCTTGCTCGAGCAAGTCTTCGGTCTCGGGCACCGAATCGGCCAGGCTGGCCAGATCCATGTCCTCGCCCAAGCCTTCAACCATTTCCATGGCTTCAGACGAGTCGCTTTGGTACGCCAGCCCAAGGCGGCGATCGAATTCGTCGTTGCTGACCGCCTCCAAGCGAAAGGCGTGACCAAGGTGGCGCTGCACTTCCATCAGCGCGACGGCCGACATGCCCTCTTTATGCACCAAGGTCAGTTGTTGGTCGCGACCTTCTACCACCACGCCAAAGCGGCGGGCAAAGCTGTACGGCAGCTGCTGCTCGCGCTGCACGACGGAGATGGCATCGTGAGACTCGGGCGTAATGGGTTCGATTTGCGTTGCGCTGTCAGGCATGGCTACTGCTGTCATGAATCTGTCCGTTTCAGGCGATATCTCGGCCAATGCCGGTGTAATCAAAGCCCTGTTGTTTCAAGCTGTGCGGATCATACTGGTTTCGCCCGTCGATTATGATGGGCTGCTTCAAAAGTTTACCAATTGCATTGAAGTCTGGCTGCCGGAACGGCTTCCATTCTGTCACTAATACCATGGCGTCCGCGTTCTCCAGCGCATCGTATTGATGTGCGCACAAGCGAATGGTTCCATCGTCAAACCAGGATGCAGGGAAATGTTTTTTCGCTTCGTCCATGGCAACGGGGTCGTACGCTTGAATGCGCGCGCCGGCTTCAGCCAGTGCGTTGATGAGCGTGATCGAGCTAGCCTCGCGCATGTCGTCGGTGCCCGGCTTAAACGCCAGCCCCCAAACGGCAATCACTTTGCCCGCTAGGTCAGGGAAGCGTTGTTGCAACTTTTCGAACAAACGCTGTTTTTGCGACTGGTTGCGCTGCTCAACGGCGTTTAGCACGCTGGTGTTGTAATCGTATTCTGCGCCCATTCGCACCAGCGCTTGCACGTCTTTGGGAAAGCATGAGCCGCCATAACCACAGCCTGGATAAATAAAGCTGTAACCAATGCGCGAGTCGGAACCAATGCCTTTGCGCACTTGTTCAATATCAACACCCATGCGTTCTGCAAGGTTGGCCATCTCGTTCATAAAGGAGATCTTGGTCGCCAGCATGGCGTTGGCCGCGTACTTGGTCAGCTCGGCATCACGCACGCCCATAAACATCACTTTGTCGTGGTTGCGCGAAAAAGTCTGATACAGCTCCGCCATCACCTGGCGGGCGTGATTGGATTCAACGCCGATGACGATGCGATCTGGGCGCATGAAGTCATCAATGGCGGCGCCTTCTTTTAGAAACTCTGGGTTAGACACCACATCAAAATGCACGTCGGTAACACCGCGGGTTTGCAGTTGTTGGCGAATAACGTGAGCGACTTTGTCAGCGGTGCCAACCGGTGCCGTCGATTTATTAACAACAATGGCGTCGCGACTGAGATGTTGGCCAATTTGTCCTGCAACTTGCAGTACGTGACTCAAGTCGGCTGAGCCGTCTTCATCTGGTGGCGTGCCGACGGCAATAAAATACAGAGCAGACTGCTGCATAGCGGCGGCCAAATCGGTGCTAAAACGCAAACGCCCTGCTTTGCTGTTATTGGTAACGATGGCATCCAGACCAGGCTCGTAGATTGGGATGTGCCCTTGCTGCAGCCGCTCTACCTTGTCTGGGTCAACATCGATGCAGACGACGGAATTTCCCATTTCGGCAAAACAGGCGCCGGTTACCAGGCCGACATAACCAGTCCCAATGACGGTGATATTCAACGCAAAGTCCTTGTTCGTTCGCTTGCTGGAGGTACGTTACCTTATTACCAAAAAATGACAAGCGCATGACATAAAAAAACCCGGCATTTGCCGGGTTCTTCTAAGCTGTTGATATTACAGCGCATTTTCCAGTTCTGGCACAGCCTCAAACAGGTCTGCAACCAAGCCGTAGTCGGCTACTTGGAAGATAGGGGCTTCTTCGTCTTTGTTGATGGCAACAATGACTTTGGAGTCCTTCATGCCCGCCAAGTGCTGGATGGCACCAGAGATACCAACGGCGATGTACAGGTTTGGTGCAACGATTTTACCGGTCTGACCGACCTGCATGTCGTTAGGAACAAAGCCTGCGTCTACTGCGGCGCGAGAGGCACCCACCGCTGCGCCCAGCTTGTCAGCCACCTTGTACAGCATTTCGAAGTTGTCGCCGTTTTGCATGCCGCGACCACCAGATACCACAACATTGGCCGCGGTCAGTTCTGGACGATCAGACTTGGCCAGCTCTTCGCCAACGAACGCAGACAGGCCCAACTCATGAGTCGCATCAACAGCTTCAACGCTGGCGCTGCCGCCTTCGGCTGCTGCTGCGTCAAATGCAGTACCGCGCACTGTCAGAACTTTAATCGCATCGGATGATTTAACCGTTGCGATGGCGTTACCGGCATAGATAGGACGAGCAAAGGTTTCTGCGTCTTCTACGGCGATCACTTCAGACAGCATGTTGACGTCCAGCAAGGCCGCTGCGCGAGGCAGGAAGTCTTTACCGGTAGTGGTCGCTGCAGCCAGCACGTGGCTGTAGTTTTTGCCCAGATCGGCTACCAGCGCACCCAGGTTTTCGGCGGCTTGGTGCTCATAAGCAGCATTGTCTGCCACCAGCACTTTGGCAACGCCGTCCACTTTGGCTGCCGCTTCTGCGACTGCACCACAACCGCTGCCAGCGACCAGTACGTCGATGTCGCCGCCGATGGCTTTGGCTGCCGTGATGGTGTTCAGAGTTGCGCCTTTCAGAGTGGCGTTATCGTGTTCTGCGATTACTAAAATTGCCATTACACCCACCCTCTTACAGCACTTTGGCTTCGTTTTTCAGTTTCTCAACCAGCTCACTGACGCTGGCAACCTTGATGCCGGCTTCGCGCTCGGCAGGCGGAGTCACTTTGACCAGAGACTGGCTAGACGTCATGGTCACACCCAGATCGGCTGGCGTGGTGACATCCAACGGCTTGCGCTTCGCTTTCATGATGTTTGGCAGCGATGCGTAGCGTGGTTCGTTCAGGCGCAGGTCGGTGGTAACGATGGCTGGCAGGTTCAGCGCTACAGTGCGCAAGCCGCCGTCGATTTCACGAACCACATTCACTTTGTCACCATCAACAGTGACTTCTGAAGCGAACGTGCCTTGCGCCATGCCGGTCAGTGCGCCCAGCATCTGGCCAGTTTGGTTGTTGTCGCTGTCGATGGTTTGCTTGCCCATCAGTACCAACTGAGGCTGCTCTTTTTCAACCACGCCTTTCAGCAATTTGGCAACGCTCAAGGATTCCAGCTTTTCTTCGGTCTCAATCAGGATGCCGCGATCTGCGCCCAGTGCCAGAGCGGTACGAATTTGCTCCTGCGCCACTTTCGGGCCGATGGAAACCACAACCACCTCAGTAGCAACGCCTTTTTCTTTCAGACGAACCGCTTCTTCGACTGCGATTTCACAGAATGGGTTCATCGCCATCTTGACGTTGGCCAAGTCGACGTCTGAGTTGTCTGGCTTAACGCGGACTTTCACGTTGTAGTCGATCACGCGTTTTACAGCGACAAGAACCTTCATAGATTCCTCGTTTTTCTCAAGTGGATGAACAAAGGGCGCGAATACCTCTCCGCAACGATGATGCCGTCACACGCGGGCACCCTTTCCAGCGCGGCACATTATTGGGCGCTTTGCTGACAGCGTCAATAGCGTACGTGCTAGCCAGTGTCGGCGAATAGGTAGTTGCCGTAAATCAGTACCATGGCAGCCTGCGCTGATCGTTATCATGCTCTATGCTGCAGGCGTTTTTATCGCCGATGTGGGATACCTTCGGAGCAATCCGGGTTTGATAACGGCTGTTTTATCCGCAATCGCCTCAGCAAAGCAGTTGCCAGTGCAGGCTTGAGTCGTATAATGCAAGAAATTCAAACGCTCGTTTGATACAAGAAAACACACGCAGTGAGCGGGTTTTGCGAGCACCGTGAGCTCTGCGCTCCCCTTGATGCTTGAGGAGAAAGATATGCAACGTGAAGTGATGGAATACGATGTGGTCATCGTTGGCGGCGGTCCTGCCGGCCTGTCGACTGCCATTCGTATTAAGCAGCTGGCAAATGAGGCTGGTGATGAAATTTCTGTTTGCTTGGTAGAAAAAGGCTCAGAAATTGGCGCCCACATTTTGTCCGGTGCAGTGATCGAAGATCGCGCTCTCACGGAACTGTTCCCCGACTGGAAAGAGCTGGGTGCCCCGCTCAACACCGCGGTAACTGAAGACGAAGTCTACTTCATGACCAGCGCTGAAAAAGCCATTCAAGCACCGGGCTGGAGCATTCCAAAGCCGATGCATAACGACGGCAACTACATTGTCTCGCTGGGTAATGTATGCCGCTGGTTGGGCGAGCAAGCGGAAAACGTTGGCGTAGAAATCTACCCAGGCTTCCCCGCTGCCAGCTACATCGTTGAAGAAGGCCAAGTAAAAGGCATCGTCACGGGTGACATGGGTATCAGTGCTGAAGGTGAGCAAAAAGACACCTACATGCCGGGCATGGAACTGCGCGCCAAATACACCATCTTCGCCGAAGGCTGTCGCGGCCACCTGGGCAAAAACCTGATCAGCGAGTTTAAGCTCGATGCAGGTAAAGATCCGCAGCATTATGGCATTGGTATCAAAGAGCTGTGGGACATCGACCCGGCCAAGTCCAAGCCTGGCTTGGTACTGCACGGCACTGGCTGGCCATTGAATGAGTCTGGCTCTACCGGCGGTTTCTTCTTGTATCACGATGAAAACAACCAAGTGGTGGTGGGTCTGATTACCGATTTATCCTACTCCAACCCACACCTGAGCCCGTTCGATGAATTCCAGCGCATGAAGCACCACCCGGTGATCAAGCAATATCTGGAAGGCGGTAAGCGTGTCTCTTACGGTGCTCGTGCTATCACCAAAGGCGGCCTCAACTGTTTGCCGAAAATGACGTTCCCGGGTGGCCTGATCGTAGGCTGTGATGCTGGCACCTTGAACTTTGCCAAAATTAAAGGCACTCACACCGCGATGAAGAGCGGCATGATTGCTGCTGAAGAGCTGTACAAAGCTCTGAAAGCCGGTCGCGCCAATGACGAACTGACCGAATTTACGGCATCGTTCGAGCAGTCTTGGGCTTATGAAGAGCTGCATCGCAGCCGCAACTTTGGCCCAGCCATGCACAAATTTGGCACCTTCGGTGGCGCTGCGTTTAACTTTATTGACCAAAATATCTTCCCGATGCCGGTCACGCTGCACGACATCACCGCAGACCATGACATGCTTAAGCCAGCGGCTGAATGCAAGAAAATTGTTTACCCAAAACCAGATGGTGTTTTGAGCTTCAATAAACTGGACTCGGTGTTTATCGGCAACGTTAACCACGCTGAAGATCAGCTGTGCCATTTACAATTAAAAGACGCCAGCATTCCTCTGGCATCTAACTTGCCAATGTATGACGAGCCAGCGCAGCGCTACTGCCCTGCTGGTGTATACGAAGTGGTTGAGGATGAAAGCGGCGAAAAACGCTTCCAGATCAATTCACAAAACTGCGTGCATTGTAAAACTTGTGATATTAAAGACCCAGCCCAGAATATTACCTGGGTAACGCCGGAAGGTGGCGGTGGTCCAAACTATCCGAACATGTAAGTTGCTCAATAAAAAAACCGCGCAGTGCGCGGTTTTTTTATTTTAAGTGACTCGCTAAGAATGCTCTTTAAGCAAGTTAATTTTTAGCAGTACTTATATAAATATCTCTGTCACCTGACACCCAGCTCACAACACCACGTTCACCGGATATGGCGAAGCCAAGGTCGCCATCGCCGTCTTGGCAACTGCTCCAGCCGCTGTATTGTAAAACAATGCAAACTTCGTCGCCCATACCCCACTCACCGTCAGCTTCGCTGTAACTGATCGGCACAATGCCCCGGCCGCCATTTTGGCCAACCATCATCGCGATGCCGCCATCGACAGGCACAGCGATGGGCTCCTCTGAACCAAAGTCGTCCAAAATCTTAAAGTCGCCATATTGGCCTGCCTGAAGGTGTGTCGCGATCAAGTGACTATACGCCTTATTACTGTAATCCTCGTCCGTCCAAAGCAAGTGGACACCATCATCAGCGACCACCAAGTCCAGATCCATAGCTATTGCACCATCGACAACAGTTTCCTGCCAGGCTATACCGGTGCTTCTTGCATATACTAACCCGTGCTCATTCGCGACTAAGGGTTGACGCCAAGCCAGATAATACTCGCCGCCATAAAAGGTCAGTGCCGGTGATTTTTTAGTCGCATCGGTATCTGCGACAAGACTGAGCGAAGGCTCCAGAGTTTGTGGCGCCACGGTCGCCATAATGAGTTGGTTCCCAGCTCCTCCCGACTTGATATAAGCGATTTGAATCGCGCCATTCTCGCGGAGAACAGACATGCCGGCCTGAGTAACTAGGTCATCGTCAATGCTGTCCGATACTGTCCAGCTGGCAGTGGCAGCGTCGTAGCGCGCCACATACAAGCGATCGCCAGCAACCGCCACCAGCTCACCTTTGTCCGTCATCGCGTGGTAATAAGCAGCATCACTTAGGCCCAGGTCGGCAACATCCCAGCTGGCTGACACTCGATTATAAGTCGCCGCCATTAGCGCTCCAGACTCTGACCAAGCCAGGTGTGCCTGGCCATCACTTAACGCTGAAGAAACGGAATTTTTAGCGTACTTTTTGCCACCTTCCCAAACATCATCCAAAAACCAATTTGAATCATCGACAGATGATGTTGCATTGCTGATGGTTAGAATGGTCAAGGTATCGGCTCGATGCTGCGACTCTGGCAAATCAGCCTCAAATAGCGTTGCTCGCACCTGCTTTATGCCTTCTACCTCTTCTACCCAGGCCACTAACGACGTGTTGCCATCGGTCGAAACCGTCGGGTTGCGAGCGCTTCCCGTCGATACTTGAAATGCATTGTGCCATTGATGGCCTGGTATTGATGACACAGATGCGTCGGATGGCTGGCCAGGATCTATAGGTGCTGTTGGATCTGTAGGTATTGTTGGATTGGTCGGATCTGGATTACCTGGGTCAACCGGATCGTTTCCGCCAGAGCTTCCTCCGCTGTCGCCGCCGCATGCAGAAAGAGCAACAGCTAAGCCAATGGAGAGTAGTTTTTTCATAGAAATATCCCTATTTAAAAGCAGTTTCAGCGTATATAAACGCAGTTTTTTGGCTAATAAGCCGATGATCATCCTTGGGTCGGCAGATGGGTTCAATTCGTCAAATCAGCAGCAATACACTGCGCCAGCAAAACATGAATTGGGCAGACCTCTGCCAGCTATAGATGAAGGCCTATTTTTATCAGGCGCGTAACTTAACTCAAGCCCTTTATAGCGACTGCGTACCAGTGCACACAACCTTAAAAAGGCCGTCACTATTAAGCTTTTCAGTGTTTTTATTCTTTCGTACGGATAAGCAGCGTATTGGTGTTATTCAGCAACAACCAAGGCAAAGCTTTCTCCATCGCTGAGAATACGCCACTGCCCGTCTATTTCCACCGCGTGCTCTACCAGCTCGTAAAAGGCATTGCGGGATAAGCGTGCCCATAAGTCATGGCGTATTAATACCTCGGGTAGCGGCTCAGCCTCCCCTTGGCGATAACTTAAACGCAGCGGGTGCTCAGGGCCAATGCGGCCGCTATCGCCGACATTGGTAACAAACTCAATGCCATCGGCGTCGGCTTCAATCAAGGTAACAACAAATGGCCGATCTTCGACTTGAATGCGCCATTTCTCAACCGGTGTTACCAGGAAATATTCATCGCCTTCGCGCCGTAAAATAGAAGCGAACAAACGCACTAAATCTTGGCGCTCAAAGGCTGAGCCTTGATGCCACCAGCCGCCATCGCTGTGGATTTCGATATCGATATCGCCGCTCAGTTCGGGCTGCCACTGCTCTAGCGGTGGTTGCTTGGCGGTTGCCTGCAAACCTATTTGTTGTTGCAAGTTTGAAAGATCCATTAAAGCCCTCGTTGCCATTCTTGGCGCAGCGCAATGCGCCCGCTCATTGCCGCGTCTAGCTGCTGCAAAAACTGGGTTTTATCCGCCCCCAGTGTGCCTCTTAGTGGTAGATAATTTGAGGCATGGTCGCTGCGAAAAACGGTGTTGTTTAATTCCAATGTGTCGATTAGCAGTCGTAACTCCTGAAACAGTGCCATTTGATCCGGCAGTTCATAGTCACCGTTAAAGCCATCGCGCACCCGCTCGTCACCAAGTGGATAACTCACCACCAGGGTGGATAAAAAATCAGGCTGAGCATCATTCATTAACTTTGCTGAGTTAATCGCATGCTGCTCACTGTAACGCACGCCGCCCATGCCATTTAAAATCATGACCGAGCTTTTAATGCCGGCTTGATGAATTTTTTGCAGTGCGCCCAGTGTTGAGCCGTAGGTTTCGCCTTTGTTGATAAACTGCAGCACCTGATCGTCACCGCTTTCGGCGCCAACGTACAGAATACCCAAGCCTAAGGCTTGCAAGTTGGCCAAATCTTGCGCGCTTTTTTTGCGCGCATTGCGAGGCAAACAATAAGCGCCGACACGCTTCACCCAGGGCAGGTGTTGTCGAATGGCGAGCAGGATATTGGCCAGGCGATGGGTTGGCAGCACCATGGCGTCACCATCGGCCAAAAAAACTTTCTCGAAGCGCGGCCCCAGGCTTTTGGCTTGGCGAATTTCCTCCAGCACTTCATCTTCACTGCGGGCGCGGAATTTCTTTTGCGGTTGCGTGTACATGTCGCAAAAAGTGCATTTATTCCACGAGCAACCATTGGTTACCTGAAAAATCAGTGAGCGCCCTTCACTTGGCGGGCGAAATACGGGCTCAATGTAGTCCAGCATGATGGGCCTTTAGCAAACTCAAGGCCGCCCATAATACCAGAGTGGTGAGTCAGTTCGCCTAACCCAAGCCGCGAAAAATGCTGCTGTTTAACTCATCGGCCAATTGCTCCAGCGCATACAGGCCCGCTACAGAGTTTCCGTACTCGTTCAGCTCTGGCGACCAGACGCAGACCGTGAACTTGCCCGGCACAGCACCAACAATGCCGCCGCCGACGCCCGATTTACCCGGCATTCCGACGCGCACGGCAAAATCACCTGCGGCATCGTACAAGCCGCTGGTCAGCAGTAAGGCGTTAATCTGCTGAGTTTGGCGGGCGCTGAGGATGCGTTGACCGGACTGCATGCACACGCCTTGATTCATCAAAAAACTAAAGGCCCGTACCAGCTCAACGCAGTTCATATGCAAGGCACAAAACTGAAAGTAAGCGCGCAAGGCGGCATCAACATCGCTGTGGAAATTACCGTAGGACTTCATCAGCCAGGCCATGGCGGCGTTGCGCTCGCGGTGCTGATACTCGGATTCACTGACGGCTTCATCCATGATGATGCTGGGGTTACCCGCTAGACGGCGCACCGTGGTGAGCATGGTGTGTACGGGCATGGCGTTGCGCGCCAATAAGGCGTCCACCACCACCAAGGCGCCGGCGTTAATGAAGGGGTTGCGCGGCTTTCCTTGCTCGTATTCCAGCTGCACCAATGAATTGAAAGCGGTGCCGGATGGCTCAATGCCAACCCGCTGCCACAACTGCTCGCCGTGGCGCTGTAGCGCTAGCATCAGCGACAATACTTTCGAGATGGACTGAATCGAGAAGCCAGTGCGCGCCTGGCCTGCGGTGTACAGTTGGCCGTCAGCCATCAGCAGCGCAATGCCAAACTGCTGCGGATTAACGCGTTGCAAGGCCGGAATGTAGTCTGCCACTTTGCCACTCCCCCACAAGGACGGAGCGTGCTGGCAAATTCGATCGAGAAGTGTTTGGTGCGACATGGTGCGGGCCTGGCAATGCAAAAGCGCGATTATCACAGGCCCAAGCGCACGACTCTATTGGTCTGAACCCTGCGTCGTCATGCGAAAAACTACGCAGGGAGTGGGGTTAAAGTGTTCTTAACTGCCCTTTGACGCCTTCGACAAACCAGTCCATATGCATCAGATCAAGATCGCTCAGTACATGCCCTTCACGCACCTTGGTACGGCCGCGATGGTTATTGATCGGGCCGGCAAACACCTTCTGTGCGCCCGCGGATAAGGCAGCTTGCTCATTCTCTAAGCGCTGGCGAACAGCCTCCGGCACCTGGCTATGTATTTGCGTCAAATTGACCGCGCCACTGTCCATCCCTTGCCAGACGTCTGCAGACTGCCAGCGCTGGTCCAGTGCGGCCTGAATACGCTGCTCATAGACCGCACCCCAATCGTGCACAATGGACAGCAAATGATGCTCGGGCGCAAAGCGACTCATGTCGGTGTGATAACCAATACTGTAGACACCGCGACGCTCTGCCGTTTGGATGGGCGCCGGGCTATCTGTGTGCTGAGCGATGACGTCCGCACCTTGGTTGATTAGAGTATTGGTGAGCTGACGTTCAGTCTTAGGGTCATACCAAGAGCGGGTCCACTCCACCTGAACCTGAGCATCGGGATTCACACTGCGCACACCTAAGGTGAAAGCGTTTATGCCACGAATGATCTCAACCACAGGATGGGCAGCCACATAGCCAATGACACCGCTTTTACTCATCGAGCCTGCTGCCACGCCTGCCAAGTAACGCCCCTGATAGGCGCGATTGGCATAGGTCGAGAGATTATCGCCACGGCGAATACCGGTTGCGTGCTCAAACAACACATTGGGGTGGTTTTGGGCGGCGCGATCGGTGGGAATCATGTACCCCCAAGATGTTGTGAAGACCATGTCGTGGCCTTCATTGACCAGGCGGTCAATGGTGTCACTGGCTCCGCGCCCAGTAGGGACAGACTCGACAAAGTTGGTCTGAATGCGATCGCCGAACACGCGCTCGACATGCTCGCGCCCAAGATCGTGCGACTTACTCCAGCCAGAATCGCCGACCGGGCCGACGTATACAAAGGCCACTTTAAATGGCTCAGTCTGCGCCTGCACATTGAGGCTCAACTGAGCTATCAAAGTGGTGGCGATCAGTAAAAATACCTTGCGCATACTAGCTCCTGCGAAACGGCTGCGCATGGTAAACCAAGTTGACTAAATGATCAGCTATTGGCGTACTGACACAACCACTGTTAATTGAAGAATTGTGAGACATATCTCACAAAATGAGCAGTCAACCTCATCTGGAGCCAAATGTAAGGAGGTGTAACATATCGCCGCAGCACGGAGGCATGCACATGAAGCACTACTACGTAACCGACCTACCCAGGGCAGATGGATATCACGTCATTCACAGCGATGAATGCAGCCGACTGCCGCTGCCGAATACTCGAACGTATTTGGGGGTCTACCCTTTTGCGGTCAATGCGCTCGAGCAAGCAAGGCGTTTTCGTACAGCCGTAAACGGCTGCTTGCACTGCACGCCAGGCTGCTATCACGGCATCTTGGCCAGTAATCGTCACAAAGAAGAGCAAACACAGGACGACCAGACGCCATCGGCTTCAGCTCAATCCGCGTGAGCGCCGGCCTGCACCTTTGCTCACTAGCCTGCGCGCGTATTCCAGTACAGCACGCCCCCCCACATTAAAAACGACCAAGCAAACAACAACAGCCAAACGCCGCCGCCACGACGGCCATAGATGGGCTGTGGCTGCTTGTTATTTTGATTCAATTCTGTCGGTTTCACGCAAGGCCTTGGGGTTGTGCTGAATAAAATTCAAAGGAGAGCAACGCTGCGATAGCGTCTCACATCGACGCGGCCAGAAATAGGCCAGATGTAAGACCATGTTGCAGAGTTATGATACTTGCTAGTTACAATAAGTTACATTGGATGGGAGTTATAGCAACA
This sequence comes from Bacterioplanes sanyensis, assembly GCF_002237535.1. Classification (GTDB taxonomy): domain Bacteria; phylum Pseudomonadota; class Gammaproteobacteria; order Pseudomonadales; family Oceanobacteraceae; genus Bacterioplanes; species Bacterioplanes sanyensis_A. The sequence goes on along the minus strand of NZ_CP022530.1, from coordinate 3,116,155 downwards.
AGTTGCAGTATCCAATACCCTGGGCCAGTAAAGTAGTCGCATTCGCTCTTGGTGAAAGAGCGTTTTCACCTACGGTGATTCACCGACAACGGTGATCTCTCCTCGCGCTCAGCCTGTGACTGTCCGCTCATGCCCAAATGGTGTGTTCTTCCTTCCGCATGAACTAGCAGTACAGTCATCGGTCCGCGAAGGTGAGATTGGCTGCCCCAATTGAGAATTCAGAGAAGTTTCAATTATTCCTGAAAGGCTAGTTGCTCACGGCTTTGTGGGGCACGCTACACGCCTATGCTGGCTAAAACACCAGGAATGGCATTTTACCGGCGCCTTCGACTGAAGCTTTACGATCGTATTTCTTCCAGTATTGGCCACCGATACTCAACCCTTCAAAGCCTTCTTGCAACCTTGCGGGGCGAGATGGAGTCGCTTGATCACCCAGTTGAACGTCATCCAACGGAAAAACGGCATCAACAAAGCTGTCGCCATATTCACCCTGAAACAGCCCCAAGATAAATACCTCGTAGCGTTTGCCATGAATCACGACATAGCTGTCGGCGGGGGCATTCATTATTTTCTGCAGTGTGTATTCCGTGGCCATGAGTCATTCCTTTCTGCAGCTATCCTCGACAAGATTATCAATTCGACGCACACGCGCAATGGCTTGGGTCGGAACGACAGGTGACAAATGAATCAGCGAGATTCAGCACCTTCTTTAAAACATGGGCGCCCTGCACAAGAGACGCGTGATATCGTGTGACGCCGTGTTACGGATGGTGTCCACTGGATAAAACCATTGCGGCTGGAGCGTTGAAAGCTCTCGCAAACTGCCCTTTTCGGCTCACATTATGTGTCAGATATGGCAGTGACATGAAAGGCAATGATTGCGACTCGCCACGGCGGTGCCTCTCACGCTAACCTGAGGAATCTCGTCGGTTACGCCAAGGAGGCTGCCATGTTCTCAGTGGAACGAGCCATCGCTGAAGCCCGCTCTAACTTCATACTGCCCTCACCTCCCGATGTGCTGCTCAGAGCGCGTGCGATTTGCGACTCAGATGATCCGTCGCTGGCAGAGCTGGCCAGTCTTATTGCCGACGATGTGGCGCTGTCTTCAGCCATTTTGCGGGTCATCAATTCGCCGATTTACGGCTTTAACCGCCAAGTGAGTGATGCCCGGCAGGCGACCATGTTGCTGGGGCTGGAGTCGGCGTCGGCGCTGGTTGCATCCGTGCTGATTCAACAAGCGTTTGTGGGCCCATCAGCGATCGACTTTCGTCAATTTTGGGACGAGTCAAAACGGGTGGCAATGGCAATGACGCACATCGGCGCCATCATTAAAGATCGCATACCGCTTGAGGACTTATACACCACAGGGCTTTTTCACGATTGTGGCATTGCGGCGATGAGTATTCGGTATCAGGACACCTATCTCGAGTGTCTCAAGGACGCAGCCCGGGATCGCACTTTGATGTTGACCGATTATGAAGACCATCGCTATCACACCACTCATGCTGTGGTGGGTTACCTGATAGCCAATGGTTGGAAACTGCCGCGAAGCATTTGCAAGGTTATCCTCTGTCACCACGAAGTGGCCTTTTTTGACTTTGGCGCCAACACCGATGAAAACATGATGATGGCAACGCTCAAAATTGCTGACAACATCGTCAGTCATCTGATTTACGGCCAGGACGATAGCCACTGGGATGAGCTCAAAGACGTCTACTTCGATCAGCTGAACATGGGTGAAAACGATTACCTCGATTTCCGCGAAGACCTGTCGGTGCTGTTCGCCAAGTGGTAATCACTCATCGTATTAGGCCTTAGGTTGGGCCACTGGTCAGACTAACAGGCAGCGTCAATAGGCAGCAGGTGCCTTTATCGTGCTCTCCAGGACACCCTTCGGCGTATTCAATGCTGCCATTCAGCCTGTGCACCACCAAATTGTGAACGATGCTCAGCCCCAGTCCCGTTTTGCCCTTGGTTCGTGCGGTGGTGTAAAAGGGTTGAAAGACTTTTTTGATGATCTCTTCGTCAATGCCCTGGCCGTTGTCATGCAATTGAATATTTACACATTCACCTGCCAATGAGGCTGACAAGGTCAGCTGCCGATCACTGCTGGCGTCATTAAATGCATGGTCCAGCACGTTGTTGATGAGCTGATTTAGCACCACTTCCAGCGCACGCGGATGGGTCACGATGACGAGCTGTTCCGCCACCTTATAGCGGACTTGAATCTGTTTGTCCTGAATCAGATGGCTAAAGCGAGAAATCACATACGTCAGAAAATCGAGCACATTGACTTCATCTAGCTCATCGCCATATTCCTCTGGCGATAGCTGTTTAAACACCGACACCAATTCCGCTGAGCGGCGCAGGTTGCTGTCAATGAGCTTCAATACCTCTTCCTTGTCGGCAAAGTAATGCCTCAGTTCGGATTTGGATAAGCCGCCTCGATGAGACGCTTCTGCCGTGGATTCCAGGTCATCTTGCAGCATGGAGCAGGCAGTCAAACAGACGCCCAACGGCGTATTGAGTTCGTGCGCAACGCCGTATAACACTCTGCCAAGGGTGGTCATTTTCTCGCTTTCGACCAGTTTGCTCTGGGTTCTTTTTAGCACCACGATGGCGTCTTCTAGCTGAGCGTTGATGGCCATCACTTCCTTGTTGTGAATGGCGACTTGTCGGCTACGGTAGGCGAACAGCAGCAGCACGGCCGCCACGACCGCCAACACTTTCCACAACAAAGAATAATCAAAGCTTTGCTCGTATTTGATGGTGAGCCATTTGTCCATGATGTTTCTGTGTTGGCGATCAGAAATGGACTCGATGGCTTTGCTCATGAGCGATGTAAGCTCTGGTTCGTCGTTTCGGATACCAGCACTGAGAGAGATTTTCTCATCCAAATTGCCGGATATTTTTAACGAGCCAGCGCCATAATCTGAAATTGCCCGACTCGCGGATGGTAAGAAGTCAATAAATCCAAACACCTCACCTTCCAGAACTTTCCTTACCCCTTGTTCATGATTGGCAACCTCGACAATCTCCATATCCGGGTACTTATTTTTTAGAATCTCAACGATGGCATACCCAGCGACCGCGGCTATTGTTTCGTCCAGCACTTCCTTGGTGCCACTGATAAACGGCGCATCGTTTACAGTGACCACCACTTGGGGGAAAAACAAATAGGGCGGTGTAAAATCAAGAAACTCTAGCCGGCTGTCGGTTTCGGCAATTTGCAAGGCCATATCGCAGCGACGATCCTTTAGCGCTTCAATGGTCTCAACCCAGGATTCGGTTCGTACCAGATTTACCAGCATGTCTGTGCGTTGCGTAATGAGACTGATGTAGTCGCGAGTGAGCCCTTGGACGCCGTGTTCATCGATGTATTCAAACGGATACCAAGCCGGGTCAGCGCAATAAGTGATTTCCCCTTTAGCTCGCAGATAATCAGCCTCTGCTTCGCTGATCGGCACCATTGGCAGGCCCTGACTGACGCTGCCAAACCATTTGCTACGCGCATCTTCAAGGTCGCGGGTGCTTAATGAACCCAACGCCTTGTTGATCAGGCTATTTAAAACCGGGGCATCGGGCTGGGTTAGAAAGTAGTACTTTTGGATTCGATCATTGTCCAGTTCGCGCGCCCATCCGGACACCTTCAGCCCGGTGTAGCCGACACGGGAAAACAAGTACGCAATGGTTTTTTCATTCATAATAGTGGCGTCTGCCTCTTCCGATGCCACGGCATCGAGCATGTCCTCGGCACTGTCAACCAACAACAAATTGATGCCGGGATAATGCGTGCGGATAAACTCCTCCTGAAACCACCCTTTCCCCGCCGCTACGGTTTTACCATTCAGATCGTCAAAGCTTTCGATGTCTGCAACATTGGTACGGGTCGCGAAGCGGGTTCTGAAGGTGATATAACTGTTGGAATAAAGCGCGATTTTTTCGCGCTCAGGCGTTTTTGCAGCGCTATGAAGCAGATCGATGTCACCATCTTTAAATCCTTGCAGCAGCTGCTCAAAGGTAGTTTCCGGTGTGTAGTTCAATCGAACGCCGATGCGATCTGCCACCAGATTTAAAATATCGACACTGTAGCCTTGCGGCTGGTCGCCATTGGAAAAGTTAAACGGTGGGTAGTTGGCCTCGTTACTGACGGTGATTTCCGGGTTGGACTGTAACCAGGCTTCTTCTTCCGGCGTCAGCGGTATTCGCGTGGTCAGATGGCTTCCAAACCATTTGAGGCGCAGTGCTTCGTACTCCGACACACTGATCCTATTCAGTGCTTTGTTGAACAAATCCCGCAGGATGGGCCAGTCTTTGCGGACGGCGTAGTACAGATTGTTGTCTCGGGTGTAATCCAAATCTCGGAACCAGCTATTGATTCGCAGGCTCTCTCGCCCCTCCTGCTGCAGCGCGTAGCGCGCGACGTCCTTGATTTCGATGGTTGCCAATGCAACGCCGCCGGTTACGGCTGCAAGTGACTCCTCCAGGCTATGTGTGTAATGCAGATCGACGTCGGGGTATCTTTGCTCCATAAATTCGGCGGTGGCGTAGCCACGAATGACCGCAATGGTCTGCCCTTGTAACTGTTCAGCCGACTCAATAGCGTCTGCATCTTTTAGCGTAATAAAATGATGCCGGCCTGCGTACAGCGCTGTGGTGAAGAGTCCGGCTTGCTCTCGTTCTGGGGTTTTGTACAAGGGATGGATGACATCAATTTCCCGCTTTTCGAACATGTCATACAGGGTCGCCCAGTCATGTCCGTTGATGTAACGAAAACGAATGCCAAGAATGTTGGATATTTTTTCGAGGACATCAATGCTGTAGCCAGACGGAGCGCCGTCGTCGACAAAATCGAAAGGCGGCCAGTCCATTTCATTGGATACACTGATCACCGGATGTTGCGCTAGAAAAGCCTGCTCTTCTGCGCTCCAGCGAGCGCCTGTGCTATGGCCATCAGCACCGTTGACGTCAGTAGCGCGACCATCATCGGCATGAGCGAAGGCATGCAGCAACATCAGTGGCAACAGCCATCGAATCATCCACATGCATCAGACCATTGGTGTTTGCTACGCTGACCCATACAGCAGCTGCTCGTTGCTCACGTCGTGTTCTCAATTAGGTATAGATCACCGCGCTAGGGCGAGCAACGCCTCGCTATCGGTCAGGCGCGGCGCCGAGCGCCCTCTCCTGCCAAAGATCTGATTATCGCTGCCCGGCTGTACCGTGCAGGCTATGCTCTAAGGAATGGACGACGGCTTTCAGCGCTGTCGTTTACCGCTCATCAGCAGTGTTTAGGTTTCAAGGACGACACCCGAATGATCGCAGTTCTGAACAAACAAACGCGCATCAATGTGCTGTACAGCATGTTAACCGTCGCCACGGTCTTGGGGCTTATCGGGTCGCTGGTGTTGTCCTGGTTTTGGAATATGCAAAGCCTGGAAAATGAGTTTGAGTCAGAAGCCAATGTTATCAGCCAATATGTACGCGAAAAGATGGCACAAAACGAAACGCTGCTGGTGGGTCTGTACACTTACTTTAAGGACAAACCAAATCTGGAGATTCAATCAGCGCGTCACTACGCCAGCATCATGGCCAGTCGGTTTTCCCATGTACATATGTTTCAAGCGGCGCAGTTTGTGAGCCAGGAAGACTGGGGGTACTACAGCGCGTTGATGGACTCGCAGGGCGAGGAACCCACCCTATTACAGCTGGTGGATGGCGAAGGGTTAGTGCGACGTACCGAGTTGCAAGGCGAGCAGTCCATTCCAGTGATTATGGTGGAGCCGACGTTTCTGGCGTCCCAGTTAGGTTTGGATTTGAGCACCATAGACTTTATTGCCAATCACTTTCCTGAACAGTTAAGCGAGCAGATCGTATTAACCGAACCGTTTTTGTTATTGGATGACGAGCCGGTGATGGTGATGATGCAAACCGTACTGCAGCAGCAGCGGCCCCAGTTTCTTTCTATTTTGGTGGTGAAGGTCAGTGACCTACTCCCCACCGTCAATGACGACTGGAACTTAAGCGTTAACCTAAATGCCGTGGTAGGCGAGCAGCGCTTTGGGGTTGTGGGTCAGTCAGCGGCGTATGGTTCGGGTAGCCATGTGCTGAAGTGGCTACCGCCACTGCAGCTCAGCCGCGAGATTCCATTTCGAGACTACGCCTTGGAGCTGAACTTTGACCGGCAAGTGATCTGGTCGGACATCAAATGGGGATGGTTTGTCGTCGTGGCGCTGGCCCTGATCGTGCTGCCGACCCTATACCGACAAATGTTCACCATTCATTCCCGGTTTGAAGCCTTGGAAGAGGCACAGCGGCAGCAGCTGTACCAGAAAGCCAATTACGACACCCTCACCGGCTTGCCCAATCGCTATCATTTTGAAGAGTACGCCAACCGCCTGCTGTCGACCGCAGAGCGCACCAAAGCCAGCGTGGCACTGTTATTTTTAGACCTCAACGGATTTAAAGCCATTAATGACCAGCTCGGGCATGACACGGGGGATTACGTGCTGGAACAGGTGGGCAATCAGCTGCTAGAAGACCTGCGCCGCGGCGATATGGCGGCGCGTATTGGCGGTGATGAATTTGTGGTGATAATCGACCCCGTTGCCAGCATCGAACAGCTGTTGGTTATTATTGAACGCTTGCGCGCCACGGTGGATGCTGTCAACGGCAGTCGAATTGAACCGCTATCTGTGTCGGCCAGCATTGGCTTTGCCTACACTGACGCTCATGGTTATGAGTTGGAAGAGTTGATGCGCATTGCAGACAATGCCATGTACGAAGAAAAACGCCGACACAAATCGAAGCATTAGACTGTGTGGTCAGCCCTCGGATGAGGCTCAAGCGGCGACAATGTCAGCCAGAGGCACAGGTCTGGCAACGTGAAAGCCTTGCGCGTAATCCACGCCCATCTCTTTTAGCTTGTCTTCTATGCCTTCGCTGGAGACAAATTCGGCGATGGTCTTTAGGCCAATTTTATGCACGAAATCGTTAATCGATTGCACCATGGCACAAGAGATAGTGTCTGCTTCGATGTCTTTCACGAAATAGCCGTCAATCTTGATGTGATCGACCGGTAGGTCTTTTAAATACTGATAAGAAGACAGACCGGTGCCAAAGTCGTCCAGTGAGAACTTATACCCAAGCTTTCGCAGCGCAGATATAAACTCCTTGGTTTTATCGATGTTTTCAATCGCTGCCGTTTCTGTGATCTCAAAGGTGATGCTGCGAGGCGATACCTGGTAGCGGTCGGTCATGTTGACAATGAATTCTACCAGGGTCAAATCGGAGAAGGATTGGCCGGATAGGTTGATCGATAAACACATGTCCGGGCGCATCATCGAGAAAGCTTCCTGAATAACCCAGCGATCATTTTTTGCCATTACCCGCGAGCGCTCCGCCACCGGTATAAAAATATTCGGCGCAATGTTTTTGCCCTCTTCGTCTTTTAGCCGGATAAGAATCTCATAGTGTGAGAAACGTTTATCGCTGTTCAGCGAACGGATTTCTTGTGCGACCAAATAAAACTCATCGTTAGCTATGGCATCGTTGACCACATGATTGAGGTTGGTCTCCTGCAAATAATTACGATACTCGCGGTAATCCGACTCGATCAGGTGCACTCGCGTCTCGGCATCGTTTTTGGCGTAACGGCAAGCCGCATCGGCAGCATTGACCAGCAACCTGATGTCTTCAAATTGCTCACTGTCGACGGCCGCAATGCCAGCCGATAAGCTCACATCGACCACCTTGCCGGCGCACAACAGCTTTAACGATTCCACTTTTTTCAGCATTTTGTGGGCAATGTCTTTGGCTTGATTGGTGCTGGCGTTGTAGACCAGAACAGCAAATTCATCTCCACCCGGCCGAGCGACCACGTCTTGTGAACTCACACAGCTTTCTAGCGCGATGGCAACTCGCCTTAACATGTCGTCGCCAGCGGCATGGCCAGCAATGTCATCGACCAACTTAAAACGATCCAGGTCGATAAAAATAAACGTGGCGCAGGCGCCGTTGTCTTTGGATTTTTCCACTGCCAAGCGCAAACGAATCTCAAAATACTGATGATTAAGCAAGCGAGTCAGAAAATCGTGAGACAAATCGTACAACAGCGCCTTGCGCTCCGTGCGGTCCTCAATCACAAACAGCGTGCCGGTGAGCATTTTCTGGCAAGTCACCACCAAGTCCGTGTCCAACCCGGTTGGCCGACATGGCTCGATAAACGAGCTGCGTTTACTGGACAGAATCAAACGCTCGTATTTGTCGTATATGTCGGGTGCCAGAGCGATCATCAGGCCAATGTCATCATCAACAAAGTCCTTCGGGCTCTTGTTTTTATGCCCCAGCATCGCCACCGCCGGATGATTGACTATTTCGACATCACCGTATTCTGAGACAGCAATAATGCCGTAAGGAATGGCGCCGACGATGCTGGCCAGCTGCTGACGTAAGGTGGTGGTTTGAGCGAGTGCATTATTCATATCAACCTCTAAATACCACGATGGTGGCATCGTCATCGGGTAACGCGGATACGTCGTACAGTTGCCTGGCGACATGATCCGCCGAGCTGTTGATGTCTAAGATGAACTCGTGCGGCAAGGACAACCCATCGGAATGTAGGGCCGCGGTGAAACGGCCAGGCCGTGGCACGCGATGGACGCGAATCTCTTTGGGTGGCATCGGCCCAAGATTGCCGTCCTGGAGCGGCACACTGATCCCCGAGGTGCTCTCCACTAGGACGCCAACATTGCCAATGGCACAAAACTCCAACTGCTCTGGTAGCACCCTGATCATGGCAATATCGACCGGCCGGTCGTAAGCGGATGTTTTTAGTCCCGCATCGATCAATCGCGCAATGTCGCTCAGCGGCATTTCGTAGCATTCGGCCAGCGTTCTTGCGGCAAAAGCCGATGCGCTGTCGGCCAGCTCACCTCATCCTGCACCATCAATCACTGCCAGTAGCGCGCGGTCGTGGTGGTACGTTTTTACAAAGCACTTATCACCACTAAAGTCTTGCCCGATCGCGGGCAGCGAAATGACCGAATAGTCAAACAGGTTGGTATCGCATGGCAGGTAGTGCGCCAAGGCAATAGGCGCAGTACGCCGCTTTTTATCGTGAAGTAGCCTGAGAAAGGCCGCGCAACATAAGCAAAAAAATGCTGGGAAAAAGCGCAGAATTTTTGGTGTTAGCAGCGACAGATTGGAGCTTTCTGTGCATCCTTACATACTGGGTATTATGAAAGCAACCTTCAGTTAGTAAGTGCTATGGCTGGAAAGCTTGCTGTAGATGGTGCCCGAGGCCGGAATTGAACCGGCACGACCGTTAGGTCGGGAGATTTTAAGTCTCCTGTGTCTACCAATTCCACCACTCGGGCTGAGTGCGCGCATCCGTTCAGGAATCAGGCACAGGGTGCTCTGAATACGCAAAATGTGGAGGCGCGAGCCGGAATCGAACCGGCGTCAGCGGATTTGCAATCCGCGGCATAACCACTTTGCTATCGCGCCAATATCATCAAGCTGATGACTACTTATCAATTCAAGAAATGAATTGGAGCGGGAAACGAGATTCGAACTCGCGACCCCAACCTTGGCAAGGTTGTGCTCTACCAACTGAGCTATTCCCGCGTAAGTGCTGCGCATTTTAATGTCTGGCGCTGTGGCGTCAAGTGTTTTTTCTTACTTTTTAAATACTTAGCGCCTTTTGCCAAATCCGCGAGGCAGATCCGACAGGCCTACTTTACCCTTCTGTCTGCGTCGACAAGTGCGGCCAAGCGGCCTTGAGGTACACCATCATCGACCAAATGGTCAGTACCGCTGCTCCGTACAATAACGTCAGGCCGACCCAGTCCAGCCAGGTATGCAGCTCTGCAATTAACAGCAAAGTGATGGCACTCATTTGCATGGCGGTTTTTATTTTGCCGATATTGGAGACGGCGATATTGGCGCGCTTGCCCAGCTCGGCCATCCATTCGCGCAGCGCAGAGATGACAATTTCGCGGCCGACGATGATGGTGGCCGGAATGGTCAACCACAACGACGCATGGGATTCGACCAACAGAATTAGTGCCACGGAGACGATCAGCTTATCAGCCACCGGGTCGAGGAACGCCCCTAATGGCGTGGTTTGATTCCAGCGCCGCGCCAGATAACCATCAAACCAGTCGGTGATGGCGGCCAAACAAAACAAGCCTGCAGCCCAGAGCTTGCCGGACGGCCCCGCCCAGTAGTAGCACACCACCAGCAAGGGGATCATCACAATACGACTCAGGGTCAACAGATTGGGCAGGTTCATGCGTTGCTTTACTCCTGTGCTTCACCGTGCAGGTGAGCGAAAATCTGGTCTGCCAGTTTTTTACTGATGCCAGGAACGCGAGCAATTTCTTCCCGCGCGGCACCGGTCATGTTTTTTAAACTACCGAAATGCAATAACAGCGCTTTGCGACGTTTGGGCCCAACTCCCGGCAAGGCTTCAATCCCCGACTGACCGCGGCTTTTAGCCCGCGCTTTGCGGTGGCCAGTGATGGCGAAACGGTGCGATTCGTCGCGCACCCATTGCAACAGTCGAAAGCCATCGTTGTGAGCATCTGGCACGATGGGTTGCGCTACACCGGCCGACCATAAAAACTCCCAGCCGGACTTGCGCGTTTCGCCTTTGGAAATGCCGAAAGCGTGAATGGTGCCAAGTCCCATCTCGTCGAGCAACGTCTGTATGCGACCGATTTGCCCTTTACCGCCATCAATCAACAACAAATCCGGACAATCCTGCTGCTCTTGCAATCGCGTCAAGTGACGCCTGACGGCCTGCTCAAGGGCGGCATAATCGTCGCCCGCCGCGACGCCTTTGATGGCAAAGCGCCGGTAACGGCTTTTGTTCAGCCCGTCTTGATCGTACACCACGCAGGAGGCAAAGGTAGCTTCACCTTGAGAGTGAGAGATGTCAAAGCACTCAATGCGCCTGGGCGTTTCTGGCAACTTCAACAGCGCCTGCACATCGAGCAGCTTTTGTTTAGCGGCCTGCGCCGCTGACAGTTGATTTTGCGCCCCGGCGCGAGCGTTCTCCTGCGCCATGTGCAACCATTGCCGAGGCTGGCCACGCACGCCGCGCACGTGATAACAACGGCGTTGCTGCGACAACTCTAGTGCCGCTACCACCGACTCCATTAACTCTGAGTCGATATCAACAATAATGTCGCGCGGTACACCCTCCGGCGCATGTCCGCCAAGGTAAAACTGCCCCAAATACTCGGCCATCAGTTCGCTGACATCCAAGCCTGCCGGGTTGTCTGGAAAGAAGTTTTGACTGTTGACCAGTCGACCACGGCGAAAACTCAACCGATGCAAACATTCGATGCCTTGCCAATCGGCCCATGCCCATGCATCCGCATCGCCCTTCTCGGCTTCGACATGCTGTTTTTCCTGAATGCGGCGTACCAGATCAATTTGATCGCGCAGTTCAGCGGCGCGCTCAAACTGCAGCGTCTCCGAGGCCTGTTCCATATCTTGCTGCAAAGCCGACATTAATTCGCGACTTTTGCCTTGCACAAACAGGACGGCGTGTTCGGTGTCGCGCTGATAATCGGCTTGGGATATTTTGCCCACACACGGGCCAGAGCAGCGCTGGATCTCATATTGCAAACACGGGCGGCTGCGATGATTGAAGTAACTGTCTTCACACGAGCGCAGCAAAAACAGCTTTTGCATATGGTTGAGCGCCTCGCGTACCGCGCCCGAGTTCGGATACGGGCCAAAAAAGCGCCCATCGCCACGCCGCTTGCCGCGGCGGTAGCTGAGCCTGGGGAATGGGTGCTGCGATAAGTGCAGATACGGATATGACTTGTCGTCTTTTAACAGGATGTTAAACGGCGGTCGATGCTGTTTGATCAGCGTTTGCTCAAGCAGCAGTGCCTCTGCCTCACTGCCGGTCACGGTAATCTCAATGCGCGCAATACGGGCGACCAGAGCGACGGTTTTGGCGTTCAAACCGCGTGCGCGAAAGTAACTTGATACCCGGTTTTTTAAATTCTTGGCCTTGCCAACGTACAGCAGCTCCGCTGCATCGTCGTACATGCGATAAACACCCGCACGGCGAGTGAGGGTGCTAAGAAAGGCGGGAATATCGAACTGACTCATACCTTAGCTGACTGGATTCACCAGCCCGTGGCGCATGGCCAGCAGCGTCAGTTCAACATCGCTGGATATGTCCAGCTTGTCGAAAATCCGATAGCGGTAGCTGTTCACGGTTTTAGGACTTAAAAACAGCTTTTCGCTAATATCAGCCACTTTTTGACAGCCCACTATCATTAACGCGATCTGCATTTCACGCTCAGACAGCTCATCAAACGGCGATTTTTGATCTTGCTGGAACGGCTTTAGCGCCATGCGCTGGGCAATCTCAGGAGAGATGTATTTCTGCCCGGAGCGCACCTTGATGATGGCACCGATCATTTCGTCGGCATCGGCGCCTTTGGTGATGTAGCCCGACGCACCGGCTTGCATTAAACGCGCTGCGTAAGGGTTGTCGTCCAGTGCCGTCACCGCAATGACGTGCACCTCCGGATGGGCGCGTAAAATTTTACGCGTCGCCTCTAAACCACCAATGCCGGGCATATGAATATCCATCAAAATGACATCCGGCGCGTCATTGCGCACCCACTGCACTGCATCTTCGCCACTGGCAGCCTGCCCAACTACTTCAATTCCCTTGCTGTCGGATAGCAGACGTGAAATTCCCGAGCGAACCAGCTCGTGATCGTCAACAACAAGAACCCTGATCAAGTTATACCCCTTGAGACCATAGCAACCAATAAGAAGACTCAGCTCGCTTGGATGCCCAAAAATTTCGCGCCAACTTGCCGCGACGTCATTATTATAGTCATCAATATAGCAGACCGATTACAGCGGGTACATGCGCTTGCGCTGCCAGCTATATTTTAATGGATTCAATGACTTACCCACTTCGACCACGCCCTCTTCGGGATTATTACGACGACTAAATCCAAGCCGATCTGCCAGCGACAGCATGCCACGATTGTGCGGCAAAACAGTGCCATAGATTTGCAATACGCCACGCTCTGTCAGGTATGCAATGATGGTGTCCATCAACGCCTTACCCAGCCCCTCTCCTCGGCAATTGTCGTCAATGATCACAGCAAACTCCGCGGTAACATCGTCAGGGTCGATCCATACTCGTGCGACACCAAACAGCAACTCCTCGCGCAAGGCGACAAACGCCATTTCCCGGTCGTAATCAATCTGGGTGAAACGTGCCAGCTCTTTGTGATCGAACTGGCGCCGGGCCGAGAAGAATCGCAGTCGCAGCGACTCTGGGCTCAGGCGGCGGTAGAACGCCTCCAGCGCAGGCTCGTCTTCGCCGCGTATAGGGCGAATGGCATAGGCGTTGTCACGCGGACTGACGTAGCTGGTCTCCAGCTCGAGTGGATACGGCTGGATCGCACTTTTTACTGTGACGCCCACTTCCGCTGCGACGCCAATGGCCAAGTAACGTCCCACTTGCTGGCGAATGGCATTGACCTCCATACCAGCCAGCCAAGGATGATTAAGCGCCATGTGCGACAGCGCCACTAGCCAGCGCTCCAGTGTCACCAGCTCACGCTTAATGTCATCCGAACGTTCGCGCAAGACCTGATAAAAATGGCTGCGCTTTATCAGCTGCTTAGCCAAGTTGGCATTCAGCGGCGGCAGTGCCACTTGGCGATCCGACAGGATGTCCGCCGTCGTACCACCGCCGCCAAAGAACAAATAAGGCCCCAGTTCACTGTCACGGCCAATGCCGAATGAAAACTGCAAATTGTCCAGCGCTCGATGCATGGTCTGCAGGGTGTAACCCAATACCGGACTGTCAGCAAAGGCGACATGAATGGCCGCCTCCAGACGGTCGGCAGCCACAGGAATGTCCTTGGGCGTGTGCAGCTCACGCGCCACACTGCGCAAACGCTCTCTGGGGTTGTCGCCATATGCAAACGGATACAAATAGCGCTGATGATGAACACGCAATACCCAGGGACCTGGCACCTGCTCAGTGACCGCGTGAATTTCTTTGCGGCTGGTGAAGAAACGATTTTCTGCAAATGGAAAACCGTAGGCCTCTAATAACCGCCAAGCGTCGTTTGGCGGCAGGTAGCGACCCGGTTTATGCTGTGACTGAATATCGTCACCCAGCTGGCGACAAGCACTGCTCATGGGAATTTCCAAACTTTGCGGCGTTTCCCGCAACATGTCTTGGGTACGCTGATGCTGCACCATGTACATGTAGGATTTAATCGCGTTGTCCGGCGTATCAAAGGTAGGGATGGCGTGGCGATCAAACAGCTCTCTGGCTCGCTCAACCGAGTATTCGCCCATCCAGCTGGTCAGTATGGTTTTATTGCTGCCTTTGGCAATGCGCACCAACTCCTCGGCATTGTCCAACGCGTTAGAGCCCAAGCTGGGGATGTAAATCACCAGCACCGCGTCAACCTGGCGATCGCGCAATAACGTGGTGGTGACAGCAGCCAATTGCTTAGGGTTGAGCTCTGGATTGAGCAGCACCGGGTTATCCGTGCGCACATATTCTGGCAACAAGCCACGCAAGTGGGTGCGCGTTTCATCACTGAGTCTTGCTAGCTGGCCATTATCGTGACGCAGGCGATCGAGGGCCAATATGGCTGGTCCGCGACCATTAGCTACGATCGCCAAACGACGACCAAAGCCTTCGCGGCGCCGGCTCAATGCGTCGACGCAATCGAACAGCTCGTCGGTAGCCGATACCCGCAGCACACCGGCGCGAGCCAGGGTTTCATCGATCAACTGGTCGCGACTGTTCAATCCTTTGGGGGTTGGAATGCGATTCAGCGGGCTGTCTGAGAAGCGATTACTCTTCACCGCCAACACCAACTTATGGCGCGAGGCTGCCCTCAAGGCGCGCAGCAGCGCCTTGCCAGATCCAATCTCGTCGAGCTGGATCAGCAGAGTTCGAACGTGTGGCTCCTGCACTATGTAGTCGATGATGTCGGGCAAGCTGACGTCTTGGCTTTTGCCCAATGTCAGTACGTGAGAAAAACCAATGTTACGGCTGTAGGCCCAATCCATTACGCTCGATGCCAACGTTCCAGACTGCCCGATGTACGCCACGCTGCCCTTGCGCACCGGCACGTGCAAAAACGAGGCATTTAACTGTCGCCCTGGCACAATCACTCCCAGGCAATCTGGGCCCAATATGCGCATGCGTGTTTGAGAAATCACCTGCTCAAGGCGCTCAGAGCTGGGGCGAAACTGCCAGGAGCGGGCCCGTGCGATACCGCCCGTCAGCACCATAGCGGCTTGCACGCCCAACTGATGCAGTTGCTTTAACACCCGCGGCACGGTGTCTGCTGGTGTACACACAATCGCCAATTCCGGCGCATGCTTGAGTTGGCTAACACGCGACAGCGCCTTTAACCCATACACAGAGTCATAACCGCGCGAGTTGACCGGGGTAATGGTACCGCCAAAGTGATTGTCTAATAAATTGCGAACAATGGCGCCGCCGAGGCTGCCGTCGCGCTCCGATGCGCCAATTACGGCAATACTGCTGGGGTTGAAGAAGTGCTCGAGCGATCGCGTACCCATAGGCTGTTGATCCGAATCCTATTGATCTCTGATGACATGTAGCGGCGAACGACAGTGTCGCCATCCCAGTGTTGGGCATCATGACGTGCAGCAAGAAAGTAGCAACTGCTACCTGCTTGAATGTCATGCGAGCTTACCGGAAGGCTGTGCCCGACGATTTTAGCCCATTGTCGAATACATCCTGGCTTTTGAAAGCTTTACAGGACCAGTACACTGTCACAAAACAGGAACGCTACGCCATATGTCGACCGCCTATTTTTGCTTTCATGAGCACTTTTCCCATGCCACAGGGGACGATCACCCGGAACACGCCTTGCGCATCACGGCCATTGAGAATGCGCTAAAACAGTCTGGGCTGTGGGACAAGCTGACCATTTGCGAAAGTGGCCCAGCCAAACGTTCTGACATATTGCGCGCGCACAGCCCCGGCTATGTCGAACAGCTGGATATGATTCAGCCGCAGCATGGCCGCATCTATGTCGATGAAGATACGCCTATGTCGCCGGGCAGCTTAGAAGCGGCCTACTACTCTGCTGGCGCGGCGGTCGAAGCGGTGGACGCGGTGCTAAACGGACAATTTCGTAACGCTTTTGTTGCCACCCGCCCACCTGGGCACCACGCGGAGCACAAGCGCAGCATGGGCTTTTGTTTTTTCAACAACATTGCCGTGGCAGCACTGCGAGCTGCAGAAGCGCATCACTTACAGCGCATTGCCATCCTCGACTTTGACGCGCACCAGGGCAATGGCACCATCGATATCTTACAAAACGACGTACGCTTTTTACTGTGCTCCACCTTTCAGCACCCGTTCTACCCCTACAGCCACTACGAATCCAATAAGTACAACAATTTGGTCAATGGCTACCTGAGTGCCGGCGCTGGCAGTCGCGACTTTCGCGACGCCGTACTCAATTGCTGGGCGGAGCCACTGCGCCGCTTCGCGCCTGAGCTGATCATCGTCTCGGCAGGGTTTGATGCCCACTACGAGGATCCTATGGCGGAGTTATGTTTGGTGGATGAGGACTATCGCTGGATCGCTCAGTGGATCAGTCATGTCACCGACAGTCGCAACACGCCGTGGTTGGCTCTGCTCGAAGGCGGCTACGACCTTAATGCGCTGGGCCGCAGCGCCAATGAGTTTATTGGCGTCATGCTGGAACAAGGGCATGGCGACTGACCTTCCAGTCAGCCGTTTACATTCTGTTAACGTCACTCACAGCCTGCAACAAGAAGCTACTGAAATCGGATAGGCTTTGCGCAGGAATCGGTCCATCTTTGTCACTATCTGCCCTTGTGGAGTAAGCCTGGTGTCGGAACGGACCCTGAAATCCCTATTAAATGCGCTGTCGCGCCCGTGCGTGATGGCACGGATCGTCAAAGCTGAATGGTTGGCGGTAGGCGTGTTGTCGTTGTGGTGTGGCGGCTTGCTGCTGGCATCCCTGCACAGCGTGATGGGGTAGCACCCCATTTATTGCAGACAAAAAAAAGCCGGCTAAAAGCCGGCTTTTTCGAATATGGCGGAGGGATAGGGATTTGAACCCTAGATACGCTATTAACGTATGCCGGTTTTCAAGACCGGTGCTTTCAACCGCTCAGCCATCCCTCCAAGCGATGGGCGCATGATACCTTAGCGAACATGCGCGTCAACTACTTTTTTAATCAAATCAATACCATAGCGCCGATTTGCGAGCATCCGCTGGAGTTTTTACTGGGTCCTCCCACCGCCCCTTCTACCCCCCTGCCTTGTTTATACGCCTCGGGTAACGTAGAGGGAAAACTCGAGCCTGATAGCCATCACCATTAGCACCTCTGAATACACATCGAAGGTACGGTATTGTCCATTGCCAGCATAGGGGTGGGTTGTTTTCCCCTGCCTTCTTCTTGAGAATACCGCCATTCAGATTCAACGGAGTTATCTTGCTTCATGGCCCGCTTTACTCTATTGGTGCGTCGCAGCCCCTATGTCGCCAACGGCCATCGCTCCGCCTTGGCGTTTGCGCAAGCATGCTTGCGTGCAGGCCACACCATTCAGCGCGTGTTCTTTTACCAAGATGCTGTATTTGCCGGACTGGCCCAGCAAGCGCCGCAAGGACAAACGTCGGTTGAACAGCAATGGCTGGCCGTTGCAGAGCAAGGCGTCGAGCTGCAATTGTGCATTGCTAACGCATTAAGGCGAGGCATTTTTGACCAACAAGAAGCCGATCGTTACGGCCAGCAGGCAACTCTGCAATCACACTACGTTTTGCGCGGCTTGGGCGAGGTGGCCAGCGCGATGACGGACAGCGACCGCATCGTGGAGTTCTAATATGGATATTTTAGTGATGGTGCGCAGTGCTCCCACGCCTGATCCTGAAGCGTTGGAGCTGATATTGGCTCTGGCGGCTTTTGAGCTGCCGCCGAAGGTCATTTTTGAAGGCGCTGGCATGGGTTGGCTGCTCAAGGATGCACAAGCTCTGCACCTAGGTGGCAAATCGCCGGCCAAGCTGGTGAAAAGTTTGCCTCTGTTTGATTGCGACCAAGTGTACTACCTCGACCAAGATGCCATACAAGGCGTCATAGATGCCACGCAATTGACTCCAAGTGCGACGCCGGCGACGCGTGAGCAAATTCGCCAGTGGATTGCCAGCGCCGATCATTGTTTGAGTTTTTAATCATGACCCTGCACTTACTATTCTCCAGTCGCGCCGATGTCCATCAGCGCATGCTCGATAGCTTTACCGACGGCGACGCCATTGTGCTGCTGGAACAAGGCCTGTTGGCTCAGCGCAGCCAACAGCTCCACTACCTTGCACGTCGCGATGACGGCCAACAGCAAGGCTTACTATCGCTGCCGCTGACCTGGCTGAATGATGCCGAATGGCTGACACTAACATTAACCGCAACACGCACACTGAGTTGGTTTGACTGATGGCTGAACTGGACAGCGATGGATTCCTTAAAAACCTAGACGATTGGTCACCCGAGGTGGCGACAGAGCTGGCACAGGATGAGGGTATCGAGCTAACGCCAGCGCATTGGGAGATTGTTCACTTATTGCGCGATTTCTATCAGCAATATGACCTAGCTCCGGCTATGCGCCCGCTGACTAAGTACATTCGCTCCGAACTGGGGGCGGACAAAGCCAGGAGTATTTATTTGCTGAGCTTATTTCCTGGCAGCCCCGCCAAAGTAGCAGCGCGAATTGCAGGGCTGCCACGCCCTGAAAACTGTTTGTAACTTATACCCGGAGCCTTAAACCCGGAACTGACCCGTGACGCGCTGCAAGGTGGCGGAAATGCTGGCCAACGACTGACTGGCATTTTCCACTTGCTGCACGCTGGCCAGCGCAGCCTCCGAGGTAGCGCGAATACCGCTGACATTCTCCAAAATGCTCGCCGCTGCTTGGTCCTGTTGTTCGGTGGTCGAGGCTATGCTCATGTTCATGGCCGAAATGGATTCAATTTTCTCGGTGATAACGCTTAAGCTGTCGTTGGTTTTGGCCGCTTGCGTGACGCTTTCTTCAGCTCGAGCTTTGCTGTCGGCCATGGCACTGACAGCAGAATTGGCGGCGGACTGCAGCTTTTCAATGACGTTTTGAATCTCTTGGGTGCTGTCCTGCGTTCTTGATGCCAGAGTTCTGACCTCATCGGCCACCACCGCAAAGCCGCGGCCTTGCTCGCCCGCCCGCGCTGCTTCAATGGCGGCGTTGAGTGCCAGCAAGTTGGTTTGTTCAGCGATGCCTTTAATAACATCAAGAATGGCGGCTACATTGCCGGTGTCGGCTTCGAGCTGGCGAATCACATCGCCTGCTCGCTCTACTTCCTGTGCCAAGCGATTGATGCTGGTAACGGTTTGATTGACCACCTCACCACCGGCCTTGGCGGAGCTATCTGCGTCATGGGCCGCTTCTGCCGCCGAATTGGCGCTACTCGACACTTCACGAATGCTGGTCGCCATTTCTTCGACCACCAGCGACACCTGCTCAGTGGCCATATTCTGTCGCTCGGACGCCTGGGAGGTTTGGCTGGTGAGGTCGCCCAAGTCGGCGGAGACTTTCGTCAGTGGCTGACAAGCAGCCACGATTTCACCAATGCTGCTGTGCAGCTTTTCTACGAACAGGTTGAACCAGTCAACGACGTCGCCAATTTCATCACTGCTGGTTTTATCGATGCGCCTAGTCAGGTGCCCTTCCCCCTGAGCAATGTCTTTAAGTGAACCCAGCAAGCCGGACAGCGACTTACCAATGCTGCGTGTGGTGCTCCAAGCAACCAATAATAAGATCACCACAGCGACTAGGGTGACGATCATTCCATACAGCAGGGCATCCTTCACCGCGTTATTGGACTGGGTGACCGTTTCGTCAAAAGCGGCAATTGCCGCGGCGCTGTATTGCTGCATTTGCCCTCGGCTGAGCTCCAACGCGGCATTCATGGTTTTAATTGAGCCACTGAGGCTGCTCATGTCGATGGTGCCCTCTGCCATGCCAGCAGAGACATTACGTGCTACACGAAAATACTCACTGAAGGCCTGGCGTGCGGAGCGACTGTCATTAGCGGCGCCGGGCCAGAGGGAATCCAGACTGTCAAAGCTGTTCAGCACTTCTTTTTGCAGTGCATCGGCACTGCGTACAAAGTCCATTTCCCCGGTACTGACTGCGGTAGACAGCAGCTCTTCGATTCGCGCCAAGCGCACTAGGTTGGCTTTCGACTCCTGCACCACGGGAAAATAGCGCTCTTGAATGGTCTGCAAGCGCTCTGAGTTTTCCTGGTTGACGCTAGAGTTGATAAGAAGATTAGTAATAAAGCCAACAATGGCCACAGCGGCGAGCGAAAGGATTTTAACTTTGATGCTAACAGCGCCAAGAAACTGCATACAGAACCTCAATACGTTGACTTTGCCAAGTGTAGATAGCGGCTTTGATTAGCCTGAGTCTAGCAGGCCAAACAAAACCTCTCGGCAATAAACAGCAGGAAGTTGAAAGGCGCATCAGCGCCAGTTGAGGCGCTCACTTAAGCTCACCACTGAGCCCACGATGGTCAGCGTCGGCGGCTGGATCTCTCGTCGATGGATGTAAGCAGGCATCTGCGCCAACGTGCTGACATGCACTTGCTGATCCGGGCGCGTGCCATTTTCGACCAGGCCAATGGGGGTATAGGGCGACATGCCGTGATCGATCAGTTGCTGACAGATCTGTGGTAAGCCTGCTAACCCCATATAGATCACCAATGTTTGATCTGGGTGAGCCAGCTCATGCCAGGGCAAATCGCAGCTGCCATTTTTTAAATGCCCGGTCACAAAGCGTACGCTTTGTGCATGATCGCGATGGGTTAACGGAATCCCCGCATAAGCCGCACAACCGGCCGCAGCAGTGATGCCAGGCACCACTTGAAACGGTACTTGCGCATCGGCCAGTGTTTCCAGCTCTTCGCCGCCACGACCAAAGATAAACGGATCGCCGCCCTTCAGTCGCAGTACACGCTTGCCTTGTTGAGAGTGTTCCACCAGTAACTGATTAATGCGCTCCTGCGGCACAGCATGATCACTGCGCGCTTTGCCAACGTAATAGCGCTCAGCATCGCGCGGCAATAAATCCAAAATCGGATTGCCCACGAGGCGGTCGTAAAACACGATATCGGCCGACTGAATCAAGCGCAGCGCGCGGAAGGTTAATAAATCCGGGTCGCCAGGGCCGGCTCCGACCAAATACACTTCGCCAGCTTGCACTTGCTTACCATCGAGCATTTCGAGTGTGAGTGATTCTGCCGCGTCGTGCTGGCGCGCCAACACCCGCTCAGGCGCCACACTGCGCATCCACTGGCGCCAGAACGACTTGCGCTGACTGAGCGGCAAGGTTTGGCGAACACGTTGGCGCCAACGGGCAACAAAGTTACCTAAGTCGGCAATTTCGGCAGGCAAAAAAGTATCCAGACGCTGGCGAAGATAGCGTGTTAGCGCCGGTGACGTACCGTGACTGGACACAGTGACCAACACCGGCGAGCGGTCAATCACTGCAGGGAAGTAGAAGTCACTGTCATCGGGAGAGTCCGCGCGACATACCCAAGCACCGCAGGCACGGGCTTGCTTTGCCAAAATCGCATTGAGCGACGCATCGTCCAGGGCCAGCACATACCAGCAATCACCATCAAACTGCTCGGAGGACGGTGACACCTGACGTTGTTGCCACTCAACATCGCCGCGCTCAGCCAGCTGCTGTATATCGGCGTGTGCTTGCTGGGCGACAACCGTGACTTGGCAGCCACTGTTCAATAAGGACGGCACCCGTCGTGCGGCCACCTGGCCTGCACCATACACCACGAAGCGTGGCGTACGGCGCAATATGAGTGGCAAATCCATCAACTGATGGCCTGCAAACCGCCCATGTATGGCTGCAGGGCCGCAGGAATACGAATGCTGCCATCTTGTTGCTGATAGTTTTCCAGCACGGCAACCATGCAGCGGCCAACCGCCAAGCCACTGCCGTTCAAGGTGTGCAGCAGCTCTGGCTTACCGGTTTCTGGGTTGCGCCAGCGTGCACCCATGCGACGCGCTTGATAGTCGCGGAAGTTACTGCACGACGAAATCTCTCGGTACTTTTTCTGGCCCGGCAGCCACACTTCCAAGTCGTACGTTTTGGCGGCAGAGAAGCCCAAGTCACCGCCACACAGGATGACTTTGCGGTAAGGCAATTCCAGCGCCTGCAGCACGGCTTCAGCGTGACCTGTGAGTTCTTCCAGAGCAGCATCGGATTGATCGGCTCGCACAAATTGCACCAGCTCAACCTTGTCGAATTGATGCTGGCGAATCATGCCGCGCGTGTCACGTCCATAGCTGCCGGCTTCTGAGCGGAAGCATGGCGTATGGGCGGCACGTTTTAGCGGCAGTTCAATGTCGTTGACCTTATCGCGCAACAAGTTGGTGACAGGCACCTCAGCGGTTGGGATCAAGTAGAAGTCTTTATCACCTTGAGCGGCTGGGATCTTGAACAGATCTTCTTCGAACTTCGGCAGTTGTCCGGTGCCTTCCAATGCTTCACGATTCACCAAATACGGCACATAGGTTTCGGTGTAACCATGCTGGTCGGTGTGCAGATCGAGCATAAACTGCGTCAGCGCGCGGTGCAGGCGCGCCATCTTGCCGCTCATGGCAACAAAACGAGAGCCAGCAACCAGGGCGCCTTGATCGAAGTTCAGGCCAAACGGCTCGCCCAAATCGACGTGATCTTTGGCTTCAAAGCTCAGCGACGTCGGCTCACCCCAAGTGAGCACTTCGACGTTGTCGTCCTCATCGTTGCCGTGTGGCACTTCGGCATCAGGCACATTAGGAACACTCATCAGCAAATCGTGCAATGCTTGTTCGGCCTGCTTGGCGGCCTGCTCGGCATCGGTGATGTCTGCATCAATACTACCCATGACCTGAGCCTTGGCATCTTCTGGCGACATGCCCTGGCCAATCAGGGCGCCAATTTGCTTGGACGCTTTTTTCTTTTCCGCTTGCAGGGACTGGGCCTTAGTCAGCGCCGACTTGCGGTGCTCATCAAGACGTTTGAATTCAATGTCATCAAAGATGAATCCTTTTTTTGCCAGGCCAGCTTTGACGTCGTCCAGGTTGTCGCGAATGTATTTAATGTCCAGCATGATGTCTTATACCAGTGATTTTGCTACCCACATGCCCAATGCGGTGGCCAATAAACAGCCTACCAGACTGACACCCATATAAATAAAGGCGGCGGACCAGCGTGCTTGCTGCATCAGAGTGAGCGATTCCAGGGAAAACGTAGAAAACGTTGTAAAGGCGCCAAGAAAGCCGATCATGGCCAGCTGCTTGTGGTGCTCCGTGCCCCACTGCTGCTGTACCAGCCAGATGTATGCAACGCCTATGGCCAAGGAGCCTAACAGGTTGACCGATAAGGTGCCATAGGGAAACGGGCGTTCGAAAGCACGAAACACTGCGCTGGCCATCCAAAAGCGCGCCATGGCGCCCAGCGCACCGCCCAGCCCCACCCACAGATAGGTCATGGCTCTGACTCCGGGTAACGCTGGCGCGGCGATTGCCGATTCAACTCGCGCAAGTGTCGCAACTTGGCTGCGATTTTGCCTTCCAAGCCACGCTCTACCGGCTGATAAAACTGCTGACCGTGCAGTGCCTCGGGGAAGTAGCTCTCACCGGCAGCAAAGGCATCCGGCTCGTCGTGGGCGTAGCGGTACTCTTCGCCATATCCCAGGTCTTTCATCATGGCCGTCGGCGCGTTGCGCAGATGAACAGGCACATCATCACTGTGGCGCTGCTGCACCAGGCGCCTGGCCTGATTGTAAGCGTTATAGACGGCGTTGCTTTTCGGCGCACAGGCGAGATACACAACAGCTTGAGCGATGGCTAACTCCCCTTCTGGGCTGCCAAGGCGCTGCTGCACATCCCAGGCGTTGCAGCACAAAGTCAACGCGCGCGGATCGGCATTGCCAATGTCTTCGCTTGCCATGCGCACCACCCTGCGAGCGATATACAGCGGGTCACAGCCACCATCCAGCATGCGACACAACCAATACAGCGAGGCATCTGGGTCGCTGCCGCGCACAGATTTGTGCAGCGCCGATATCTGCTCATAAAAGTCATCGCCGCCTTTGTCAAAGCGCCGCAGCGACTGCCTGAGTACTTGCTGCAGCACAGCTTCATCGATGCAGCCATCGGCCAGCTGCAACGCCAGTTCGAGTAAGTTGAGCAGCTTACGGCCATCGCCATCGGCGGCGCGGGCTAAGCGCGTTAGCGTTTCTTGATCGGCGGTTATTCCATCGCCAAAACGCTGCAGCGCACTGGTCGCTATGGCCAGCAGGTCGGACTCGCTCAGGGCACTCAGCACATAGACTTGCGCACGGGACAGCAGTGCATTGTTCAGTTCGAAGGACGGGTTTTCCGTGGTCGCACCGACAAAAATCACGGTACCATCTTCCACGTAGGGCAAAAACGCGTCCTGCTGCGACTTGTTAAACCGATGCACCTCGTCGATAAATAGTACCGTTTTACCACCGCGGTATTGCACCTGACGGGCTTTATCGACGGCTTCACGAATGTCTTTGACACCTGACATCACGGCACTGAGCGATAGAAACTCGGCATCGACATAACTGGCCATTAAACGCGCCAGAGTGGTCTTGCCGACGCCCGGCGGCCCCCACAAAATTAACGAGTGCAGCTCACCTCGATCCAGCCCACGACGAAGCGGCGAATCTGCGCCGACCACTGCCTGCTGGCCAACATAGTCATCCAGCGAGGCCGGTCGCATGCGTGCAGCCAGTGGTTGATAACCGTTGTTTTCAGCAAACAGATCAGAAGTCATGGCGACCGTCGATGACGTCTACCCCTTCCGGCACATTAAAGACGAAGGCCGATTCATCCATCGTCTGATTGACCGCCGACTGCTGGAACTGAATTTCCGTCAACTGGCCTGCCGCATCCAGAATCTCCATGCGCTGCAGTGTCTCGCCCTGATAGGCAAAGCGCAGCTCCTCAAACAACTGGCTATTGTCTTGTGGGAGCAAGCGGTAGGTGCGCTGCTGAGTGTCGCCTTCAGCCTTGACGTTGAAACTGTCGCGAATCGCCTCGGCCTGGCCGCTCAACAGCAAGGCTGGCGTTTGCTGCACGCGCTGATCCATATGGCGAATGGTTACCTGCTCGAGATCCATGTCGTAAATCCACAGCAGCTCGCCATCAGACACCACCAGCTGGGGGTATGGGTCGTCGGTATGCCAACGCATTTTTCCTGGCCGTGCGACTTGAATTTGACCGGTCAGCTGCTGCAGCACTTTGCCATCTCTGGCCAAGGTGCGCTGCTCAAAACTGGCTTGCATGGAGTGCAGTGTTTGCAAGCGCTGTAACAATTCATCGGTGGCGGCATTGCTATTGGCTAAGGCTAGTGCGGGCAAACAACACAACAACAAACCTAAGCGGGCCATCTTAAACATTCGACTTCCTTACTGTTAATCGGAGGGTGCAGCACGAGCCAGAACTTCGCGACTGCCGTTGTGAGCTGGCGGAGATACAACACCGGATGCTTCCATAGTTTCCACCAAACGAGCAGCGCGATTGTAGCCAATTCTGAGTTTACGCTGCACCGAGGAAATGGAACATTTACCGGATTCTGTCACGAAGGCCACCGCCTGATCGTACAAATCGTCTTTTTCGTCGCCAGCTTCTAAGCCAGGCACTGAATCCCCTTCGCTGCCTTGAGTGATTTCTTCGATGTACTCAGGCTCGCCGCGGGTTTTCCACTCGGCCACGACCCGATGCACCTCGTCATCATCGACAAACGCGCCGTGCACGCGCTCCGGCAGCGAGCTGCCCGGCGGCATAAACAGCATGTCGCCATGGCCTAGCAACTGCTCAGCACCGCCCTGATCAAGAATGGTGCGTGAATCAATTTTCGACGACACCTGGAACGCAATTCGGGTTGGTACGTTGGCCTTGATCAGGCCAGTGATGACGTCCACAGACGGACGCTGTGTCGCCAAAATCATATGAATGCCGGCAGCGCGAGCCTTTTGAGCGATGCGCGCAATCAGCTCTTCAACCTTTTTACCCACCATCATCATCATGTCGGCAAACTCATCGATGACAATGACGATATAAGGCAGCAGCTCCAGCGTGGGCGGCGTGGTATCAAAGCTTTGGTCAATGCGCCACAAAGGATCAGCCAACGGCTTACCTTCTTTGATCGCTTGCTTCACCTTTTTGTTGTAACCAGCAATGTTACGCACCCCAAGCGCCGCCATCAGTTGATAACGACGTTCCATTTCCTCAACCGACCAACGCAGCCCATTGTGCGCTTCTTTCATATCGGTAATGACGGGCGTCAGCAGGTGCGGAATGCCCTCGTACACCGACAGTTCCAGCATTTTGGGATCGACTAAGATCAGGCGCAGCTCATCTGGCGTCGACTTGAACAGCAGGGACAAAATCATCGCGTTCACGCCAACCGATTTACCCGAACCGGTTGTACCCGCCACCAGCAAATGCGGCATTTTCGCCAAGTCCGTCACCACCGAATTGCCGGCAATGTCGTGTCCTAATGCCATGGTCAGCGGTGACGGGCTGTCGTCGTATTCTTGTGACGACAAAATTTCCGACAGAGACACCAGTGCGCGGTTTTCATTGGGCACTTCAATGCCCATCACCGATTTGCCCGGTATCACTTCCACCACACGCACGGCGACCATGGCCATGGAGCGCGCCAAGTCACGAGCTAAGTTGGAAATTTTGCTCGACTTCACTCCGGGCGCAGGCTGGATCTCAAAGCGCGTAATCACTGGCCCAGGGGCAACGGCGGTGACCTCAACTTTAACGCCAAAGTCGGCCAACTTTTGCACCAGTAACTTCGACATTTCCTTTAGGCGCTCGGCTGAGAAGCCGCTTTTCTGGTCTTTCCGTGGTGGATCCAATAAGGAAATGGAGGGCAAAGGCTGAGGTTGTTTAAACAAACTGCCTTGCAAATCTCGCTGGGCGCGCTTACTTGGCCCCGTCTCGCGCTTCTCCAGCGGCGTGATTAACAGTTCTTGCTCGTGTGTATTGCCGTCAGTCGGTGCTTTTGTATTTTCGGCGCTGGTTGCTTTGGCAGATTGCGCATCGCACTCAGAAGGCTGGCGAACAGGTTCGGCAAGTAGCGGTGGCTCAATACTATCTGTTAATTCATCGCCGGGCGTAATGGAAAAATCCAGCAACGGCTCCGATTTTGACTCCAGCACTGGCTGCGGCTTTTTATTTGCGTTGTCCGCTTCTTCCGGCCTGGGCTCTTCAGATGAGCTGGCCGCAGGTCTTGATGGCAGCCAACGCGATAAGCGTGCCATAAAGCTTCGTTTCTGCTCTGGTTCGGTCTCAACTTGCACCACTTTATGCTTGGGTTCAGCTGCATCGCTGTCGCTGGCAAATAGCTGGCGAGCGAGGGATAACAGCGCATCGCCGATGCGCTCAAACACCGAGAGCCAAGAAAAGTCGAAGAACAACATCAACCCAATCGCCGCGACGGCTATCATCACCAGCGCAACACCAACGAAACCCAGCCAAGGCTGCAACCCGTCGAGCAGACTGTCGCCAACCATGCCGCCCGGGCCGGTGGGTAAGTGACTCGCAGCAAATATGCTCATATGGGCTAGCGTGCACAGTGACAGCAACGCCAATACTAGGCCGACGGGGCGACGACTCCAGTGACCCGGCATGGGTTGGCCGCGCATCACTAAATAAGCTCGCAGCGTGGTCAATAAAGGAATGGCGTAAGCAAGGTAGCCAAAACCGTGATACAGCACATCAGCGGCCCAAGCCCCGGTGCGACCAATCAGGTTCCCCGCGCTGCGCTGACCAATATTCGACCAACCGGGATCTTGCGGCGAATAACTCATCAACGCCAGCAGCAGCAAAGAAGAGATCAATGCCAATACAAAAAACAGCACATCGGCCCAGCGTCTACGTGGCGCTGGCTGAGCACTGGAATCGGGCGTATCCTTGGGCAAAATAGATCCTCTTTTACCGCACTGTTTAACAATTCAGGAGTGTAACACGCACCATGCTTGATTGGCTGGACCCAGACAGCCGACCTGAGTTTCCACCAACGGCTCAGGCTCTGGAACATCCCAATGGCCTGCTGGCCGCCGGCGGCCGGGTATCGCCACTGTGGCTTGACGCGGCCTACCGACGCGGCATCTTTCCGTGGAATGACCCACAGGAAGTAAGGCTGTGGTGGTCGCCCGCTCCACGCGCCATTATTACTGCAGAGCAGTTCCGCTTGTCTCGTACGATACGCAAGTTGTTGCGGCGCCAGCCCTACTTTATTACCGCCAATCAAGCGTTTGAACAGGTGCAAGCCGCCTGCGCTGAACCGCGCGATGCCGAAGGCGGCACTTGGATCGATGATGAATTACTGCTGCACTACCCCAGGCTGCACGCCGCCGGGCGCGCCATCAGCGTCGAAGCCTGGAACGATGGCGCCTTGGTTGGCGGCTGGTATGGCGTTTTGATTGGCTCTGCGCTGTTTGGCGAATCTATGTTTTCACGCGCCAGTAATGCTTCCAAGTTAGCGTTCGCGACCGCCGCACCGATCTTGCTTGATGCTGGTGTGACGTTAATCGACTGCCAGATGCAAACAGAACATCTGGCGCAATTTGGTTGCATGGAAGTCGAGCGGGCGGAGTTTGAAGATCGCTTGCGGTCGGCCATTCAACACCCAACTCCCACGCCATTGCCGTGTGTGCTCAGCTGATGCGTTCTTTAAGTTTGTACCGGCCAACACAGACCACTCCGTGCGGCTATTTACCAAATCACTGGTCACGCAGCGATTACGTTGACCCCAGAGTGGCACTGACGACGGAGGAGCTCACCCAGCTCAACCGGCTAGGGTTTCGCCGCAGCGGGCAATTACTGTACCGACCAGCCTGCCCGGATTGTAACGCTTGCGAGTCGGCCAGATTTGAGCCGCTCAAGCTGCGTATCAATCGGCGCCTGAAGCGCGCCATTAAGTATTGCCGCCCGTTCCACCTAGCGGTAGAAACGGCTCACTACAGTGATGAGCACTACCGCCTGTACCGCGCCTACATCAATGCTCGCCATCGCGACGGCGCTATGTATCCACCATCACAGCAGCAGTATGAAGAATTCATCACCAGCCACTTCGGCAATACTGCGTTTTTAACCTTGCGTTGCGGAGAGCAGCTAATAGGTTGCCTAGTGTTTGACCTGCTGCAAGACGGCGTTTCTTCCGTTTATTGTTACTTCGACACTCATTACGAGCACTGCAGCCCAGGGCGCTATTTGATTTATTCGCTCAGCGCCGTTGCCATTGCCCTAAAGCTGCCCTATCACTACCTGGGCTATTACATCGATAACTGCAAGAAGATGACCTATAAGGCAGAGTGGCAACCGCTGGATTTGCTGCAAAACGGTGTTTGGCAGGCAAAATCCTGAGAATCATCCGCCACAGTGCTCTGCGCCTTTGCTTCTTCGGTGTAATTAGTGCAGAATGCGCGCGCATTGTGCATGGTCTATACAGGTGACGAATGGCAAAAGACGATCATATTGAAATGGAAGGTGAGGTAATTGATACCCTGCCGAACACTATGTTCCGCGTTAAGTTAGAGAACGGCCACGTAGTGACCGCCCATATCTCTGGCAAGATGCGTAAGAACTACATCCGGATTTTAACCGGTGACAAGGTTAAGGTTGAGTTAACTCCCTACGACCTGAGCAAGGGCCGCATCACCTACCGCGCGCGCTAAGGAGATATCAGCTCACGCTGATACCTCCTCAGGAACTCTGAGGCGAAGCTCGTCGTTTTCAACATACACGTCTACTTCGCCGCCTTTCTCTAGTTCTCCGAACAAAATAATTTCAGCCAACGGCTTTTTAATTCTGTCCTGCACTAGGCGATTCATAGGCCGTGCGCCCATTTTCTCGTCATATCCGTTAACACCCAACCAAATGCGCGCTTCGTCGCTCACATTCAGCACCACGCCTTTGTCGTCCAGCTGACCCTGAAGTTCGGCTAACAGCTTATCAACTACATGCAAAATGGTGTCGCGACCCAATGGCGAGAACTGAATGATGCTGTCCAGACGATTGCGGAACTCTGGCGTGAACAGTTTCTTCAGCTCCTCCATGCCATCTGTGCTGTGATCTTGTTGAGTAAAACCAATACTGGCGCGGCTCATTTGCTGCGCACCGGCATTGGTGGTCATGATCAGAATGACATTGCGGAAGTCTGTCTTGCGGCCATTGTTGTCGGTCAGGGTGCCGTGATCCATGACCTGCAACAGAATGTTAAACACCTCTGGGTGGGCTTTCTCGATCTCATCGAGCAGCAGCACACAATGCGGTGTTTTATTGATGGCCTCAGTTAGCAAACCGCCCTGGTCATAACCGACGTACCCAGGCGGCGCACCGATTAGCCGTGACACCGTATGACGCTCCATGTACTCAGACATATCAAAACGCACCAGTTCTAACCCCATGACATGGGCCAACTGTTTCGATACTTCCGTTTTACCCACCCCTGTAGGGCCGGCAAACAAAAACGAACCAATGGGTTTTTCCGGAGAATTCAAACCAGCGCGGTTCATCTTGATGGCCGTCGACAAACTTTGGATGGCCTCGTCCTGACCAAACACCACCATCGACAGCTTGTCTTCCAACTTAAACAGCAACTGCTTGTCGGACGCATTCACTGACTTCGGAGGAATTCGGGCAATCGAGGCAACTACCTGCTCAACCTCGCCAACGTTGATGACCTTCTTGCGCTTGCTGACGGGCAACAGATGCTGTAACGCTCCCACCTCATCAATAACATCAATGGCCTTGTCTGGCAGATTGCGATCCGAAATGTAGCGCTCCGACAGCTCGGCAGCAGCGCGCAGGGCTTTGTCGGTGTAACGCACGTCGTGGTGCTCTTCAAAGCGTGACTTCAGGCCCTTGAGGATTTTGTAGGTGTCTTCAACGGATGGTTGCGCCACATCGATTTTCTGGAAACGACGAGTCAGAGCGCTGTCTTTTTCGAAGATGCCGCGGAACTCGGTAAAGGTGGTAGAACCAATGCAACGCACCTCACCCGAGCTCAATAGCGGCTTGAGCAAATTACTGGCGTCCATAACCCCACCGGAGGCAGCTCCGGCACCAATAATGGTATGAATCTCGTCGATAAACAAAATGCCGTGCGGCTGCTTTTTCAGCTCTGCCAATAAGGCTTTAAAGCGCTTCTCGAAATCGCCACGATACTTAGTACCAGCCAACAGCGCGCCCATGTCGAGGCTATACACCACAGCGTCGGAAATAATGTCCGGCACATCGCCATCCACAATACGTTTGGCTAAGCCTTCTACGATGGCGGTTTTACCAACACCTGAATCACCGACCAGCAACGGATTGTTTTTGCGCCGACGGGAGAGAATCTGCACCAGACGACTGACCTCATACTCACGCCCGATCAGTGGGTCAATGCGCCCGTCTTTCGCTTGGCGGTTGAGGTTAGAAGCATACCCTTCTAAGGCGTTTTTGCTGCCGCCCTCGGTCTCTTCGTCATGCTGCTCAGACATCTGCTCAGATGACTCTTCAGGGCCACTGACCTTAGAAATGCCGTGGCTAATGTAGTTGACCACATCGATGCGAGCGATGCCCTGCTGCTTGAGAAAATACACAGCTTGGCTTTCTTGCTCACTGAAGATCGCCACCAATACATTGGCGCCGGTTACTTCAGACTTGCCTGAGCTTTGCACATGAAACACAGCACGCTGCAAAACGCGCTGAAACCCCAGTGTCGGCTGCGTTTCACGCTCCAAGTCGTCCTCTGGAATCAAAGGCGTGGTGGAATCAACAAAATCCTGCAGATCGCGTCGCAACTTGGCGCCATCAGCCCCACACGCTTCGAGCACTTTTGCCGCAGCGTCGTTGTCCAGCAATGCCAACAGCAAATGCTCGACCGTCATAAACTCATGTCGTTTGGAGCGGGCGTCTTTAAACGCACCATTTAGAGTTTGCTCCAGTTCTCGGTTCAGCATGCTGCCTCCTATTCTCTGTCACCTGCCGGCGCAACCTCACACATCAGTGGGTGCTGGCAGTCACGAGAGTATTGATTCACGATGGCGGCTTTAGTTTCCGCCACATCCTTAGTATAGATGGCACACACCGCACTGCCTTTGGTGTGCACCGTCAGCATGATCTGAGTTGCCTGCTCAGGGTCCTTATTAAAGAAGCTCTGCAACACCTCGACCACAAACTCCATGGGGGTGTAGTCATCGTTCATCATGATGACACTGTACATGGAGGGGCGCTTTAGCTCAGGCCGCGATTGCTCAACGGCCAGTCCGCCATCATCGTCGTGATGCTCGGGGTTTTGCATTACCAGATTACGCATAATTTCTTAAGGTCACTGTTGGTGTTTAACATCACGCTCATGATAGCGCGCTGCCCCTGCAGGCAACAGCGCTGCCACAGTGTTTAAGTGGGGATGAATTTAAACTTGACAATGCTTGACGGCACCAAATCTGCAACGTAGTGTTGAAACACAGTTTTTCAATGACTCAGCTGAGCGGTCGCTGCGCAGCTATTGCAAGGGAGGTGTAGCCATGAAAACCGGCAAGGTGAAGTGGTTTAACAATGCAAAAGGCTACGGATTTATTCTGGCCGATGACAGTTCCGAAGATTTATTCGCCCATTATTCGACCATTCAAATGGACGGCTATCGAACACTAAAAGCAGGGCAGCCTGTGCAGTTCGAGACCAAGCCCAGCGACAAAGGCATTCACGCCATTAACATTCAGCCGCTCGAAGCTTAACCCAACAAAAAAGGCCGCCAGATTTCTCTGACGGCCTTTTTTAGTTTTCACAACAAGATCACTTAGCCAGCGATACCATCAACAATCTTGTTGAAGGTGGCCGATGGGCGCATCACTTTTTCTGCCAGCTTTGGATCTGGACGATAGTAGCCACCCAGTTCCACTGGCGAGCCCTGAACCGCGTTCAACTCAGCAATGATGCTCTCTTCGTTGCTGGCCAGCGCATCGGCAACTGGCTTAAAGGCCGCTTGCAACTCAGTATCATCACTCTGCTCTGCCAGCGCTTGCGCCCAGTACAGTGCCAGGTAGAAATGACTGCCGCGGTTGTCGATATCACCCACTTTGCGCTTGGGTGATTTGTTGTTTTGCAGCAACTGCCCGGTCGCCTTGTCTAGCGCATCGGCCAGTACTTGAGCGCGCGCATTGTCGGCCACTTTGGCCAAATGCTCCAGAGAAGCCGCCAACGCCATAAATTCGCCTAAGGAATCCCAGCGCAGGAAGTTTTCTTCCACCAGCTGCTGCACGTGCTTCGGCGCGGAACCGCCGGCACCGGTTTCGAACAAACCACCGCCGTTCATCAACGGTACGATAGACAGCATTTTAGCGCTGGTGCCCAGTTCCATGATCGGGAACAAGTCCGTCAGGTAGTCGCGCAGCACGTTACCAGTAACCGAAATAGTATCCTGACCTTCTTTAATGCGCTGCAAAGAGAAGCGTGTCGCTTCTACTGGCGGCATAATGCGAATGTCCAAACCACTGGTGTCATGTTCTGGCAGGTACTGATTCACTTTCGCGATCAATTGAGCATCGTGAGCACGATTCTCATCCAACCAGAAAACTGCTGGTGTACTCGACGCACGAGCGCGGTTAACCGCCAACTTCACCCAATCACGAATTGGTGCGTCTTTGGTCTGACACATACGCCAGATGTCTCCCGCACCAACGGTGTGCGACAACAGAACCGCACCCGACTCATCGATCACCTCGACGGTGCCAGCAGAGGTCATTTCAAACGTCTTATCGTGAGAGCCGTACTCTTCTGCTTTTTGCGCCATCAGGCCAACATTGGGCACGCTGCCCATAGTAGCTGGGTCGAAAGCACCGTGCTGCTTACAGAAGTCGATGGTTTCCTGGTATACGCCGGCGTAGCAGCGATCTGGGATGATGGCTTTCGCATCGTACAGCTCACCATCAGGGCCCCACATTTTGCCCGAGTTGCGGATCATCGCTGGCATGGACGCATCCACAATCACGTCGTTGGGCACGTGCAGGTTGGTAATACCCTTATCTGAGTCGACCATCGCCACTCGCGGCTGCTTGGCCAAAATGACATCGATCTCTTCGCGCACCTGAGCTTGAATATCTTCCGGCAGGCGATCCATTTTGGCGATGACATCGCCAAAGCCATTGTTAACACTGATGCTGGCGGCCTTAAACGCCGCTTCATGCTTGGCGTACAACTCACGGAAGAATACATCTACTGCGTGGCCAAAGATGATGGGATCAGACACCTTCATCATGGTCGCTTTCAAGTGCAGAGACAGCAGCACGTCTTGCTGCTTGCACTCTTCGATTTGCTGCTGCAAAAACTCGCGCAGCGCTGCGCAGTTCATTACGGCGGCGTCGATCACTTCACCTGCCTGCAGCGCCAAACCTTCTTTCAGTGTTTTTTGCTCGCCGCTGTCGCTGGTAAAACGAATGGAGACACTGCCAGCGTCCGCCATGGTCAGCGACTCTTCACTGCTGTAAAAATCACCATCTGACATGGAAGCAACATGCGACTTAGAGTCTTTACTCCACTCGCCCATGCTGTGCGGATATATGCGTGCGTACTCTTTTACCGCAGCAGGAGCACGGCGATCAGAATTGCCTTCACGCAATACAGGGTTCACCGCACTGCCTTTCACCTTGTCGTACAAGGCTTTCAGTACCACTTCGTCTTCACTGGTCGGGTTGTCTGGGTACTTAGGCAAGTTGTAACCCATAGCGCGCAGTTCTTTCAGCGAGGCCTTCAGCTGCGGAATGGAAGCACTGATGTTGGGCAGTTTAATGATATTGGCATCCGCATGCTGGGTCAGCTCGCCCAGCTCAGCCAGCGCATCACTCTCGCGCTGGTCTTCATTCAGATATTTGCCCAGCGTCGCCACAACGCGACCTGCCAAGGAGATATCACGCGTTTCAACTTCGATGCCCGCAGATTGAGCAAACGCTTTTACGATAGGCAGCAATGAGTAAGTGGCCAGAGCCGGTGCTTCATCCGTCTCGGTGTAAATGATTTTAGGGGTGTTCGTTGACATTCTTACTCCTTTAGCAGTGACTGCTGATTGCTGTTTCGCAGGCTCTGAGCGAAGCGACTTTTGGTCGCCACCCTGTGTCAGAAACCAGAGATGTTGTCTGTTTGATAACCAACGTGATCGAATATCGGCTAGATAGACGACCCTG
Source organism: Bacterioplanes sanyensis (assembly GCF_002237535.1). Lineage (GTDB taxonomy): Bacteria > Pseudomonadota > Gammaproteobacteria > Pseudomonadales > Oceanobacteraceae > Bacterioplanes > Bacterioplanes sanyensis_A. The sequence continues at coordinate 3,080,825 of NZ_CP022530.1, read as the reverse complement.
TCTTCAAAAGTGGCGCTAATTTGTAGTTTTTCTACAAAAAATGCAAGCTAGACAAAAGTAATGAGTAGTAAAGCTACAACATGGCCACCCTAATTTGCCTTAACAAACCCTTCCAGGTACTCAGTCAATTTACCGATGGCAGCGATCGTAGGACGCTGGCCGACTTCATCGACACCCCCGGCGTCTACCCGGCCGGACGGCTGGACTACGACTCAGAAGGCCTACTGCTGCTCACCAACGACGGGCAACTGCAGGCGCGCATCGCTGACCCTGCGCAAAAGATGCAAAAGCACTACTGGGTGCAAGTTGAAGGTACCCCCAGTGAGCAGCAACTCGATATGCTACGCCAGGGTGTGACACTCAACGATGGGCCAACCAAGCCAGCCTTGGTAACCATAGTCGAGCCACCGAACGTCTGGCCACGCGTCCCGCCCATCCGTCAACGTGCCAATGATGACACCTGCTGGCTGGACATTCGCATCAAAGAAGGTCGCAATCGCCAAGTGCGACGCATGACCGCACACATTGGCCATCCGACACTCAGACTTATTCGTTACGCCATCGGCCCATGGCAGCTAGGCACCTTGATGCCAGGTGAGCACGCGCAACACAGTGTTCATCTACCCGCGCCCGCGAAAACCAGACAATCAAGACGTAAGAGCAGCAAGACACCGCGACGAAATTGAGCAATAGCTGCAACTTGGTTACACTGCGCGGCTGTTTTTTGCTCGGCCCAAAACAGGAGCCATGTATGTCTGAGCGCTGGACCCCCCATGCGACCGTCGCCACCCTGGTAGAACACCAAGGGCGCTTTTTAATGGTGGAAGAAATAAGCGCAGGCGAAGCCGTCTTCAACCAGCCCGCAGGCCATGTTGAGGCCAATGAGACCTTAATCGAAGCCGCTTGCCGTGAAACACTGGAAGAAACCGGGTGGCGTGTCAGACCCACAGCCTTATTAGGGCTGTACACCTATACCAGTCCGAGCAATGGCGTTACTTATCACCGCTACTGCTTTATTGCCGAAGGCATCGAGGCCGTGGCGGGGGCTGAGCTAGATGAAGGCATCATCGGTCCGCGTTGGATGGACATAGACGAGCTCAGGCAGTGCCAGCGGCTGCGCTCTCCCATGGTCCTTACTTGCGTAGAAGACTATTTGGCTGGCAAACGCTTCCCTCTCGATATCATTGTTGAGCATCCATGACTATACACAGCGCTGAAGACCACTCTCCGGCCGCCACCAAAGTCATCGTCGGCATGTCCGGCGGTGTTGATTCGTCCGTTTCGGCTTACCTGCTGCTTGAGCAAGGCTATCAAGTCGAAGGCCTGTTTATGAAGAATTGGGACGAAGACGACGGCACCGAATACTGCACCGCCAAAGAAGATCTGGCCGATGCGCAACAAGTATGCGACACCCTGGGCATCAAGTTGCACCAGGCCAACTTTGCCGCCGAGTACTGGGACAACGTGTTCGAACACTTCCTACACGAATACCGTGCTGGTCGTACGCCAAACCCAGACATCTTGTGCAACCGTGAAATCAAATTCAAAGCATTCCTTGAATATGCCAAATTGCTGGGCGCCGACTTGATCGCCACCGGACATTACGTGCGTCGCCGCGACACGGGCGATACCGCCCAGCTGCTGCGCGGCCTGGATGGCAACAAAGATCAAAGCTACTTTTTGCACGCCGTGGGCGGCGATGAAATCGCCCAAACTCTGTTCCCGGTCGGCGAGCTCGAAAAGCCAGAAGTAAGGCGTATTGCCGAGCAGAACAACTTGGTCACGGCCAGTAAAAAAGACTCCACCGGCATCTGTTTTATTGGCGAGCGCCGCTTCAAAGACTTTTTGCAGCAATACTTGCCCGCTCAGCCTGGCCGCATAGAAACCCCTGAGGGTGAAGACATTGGCGAACACCAAGGCCTGATGTACCACACCCTAGGACAGCGCCAAGGGCTTGGCATCGGCGGCTTAGCCAACCACCCTGACGCGCCTTGGTATGTTGCTGGCAAGGATCTTGAGCGCAATGTGTTGATTGCCGTACAGGGCAAAAACCATCCTCTACTGTTCAGCGACTGGCTGACAGCGAGCGAGCTATTTTGGGTCAACGAAGCGCCTGAGTTGCCACTGCGCTGCACTGCCAAAGTGCGCTATCGGCAAGACGATCAAAGCTGCACCATCGAGCGCCACAGCGACGGTTATCGTGTGCTATTCGATCAACCACAGCGCGCCGTCACACCCGGACAATCTTTGGTGCTTTACTCAGGTGATGTGTGCCTTGGCGGCGGCATCATTGAATTCACAGGAAAGACAGCATGAGATCACGCAACGAAGAGCAAGCCATTGCCTTGGCAGCGGTATTTCAAGCAGCCACGCTGGTGGAGCAGCTAGCGCGTGAAGGTGATGTCCCGCCCTCCACCACCGAGCCCCTGCTGCGCAGCATCTTCAAGCAGAACCCAGAGCGTTTTGACGACATTTATGGGCCAGCTTCAAGCCAGCTGAATATTGGCTTGAAGCAGTTGCAGATCGTCGTTGGCCGAGACCCTGCTGGCATCAAACCTGAAGTCACCGGATATGCCCTGAGCTTGCTGCATTTAGAGCGCAAACTGCGTAAAAACAGCGACATGATGTCTACTCTGGGCGAAGGCATCCAACAAGCCGCTCGCCAGGCGGATCACTTTTCCGTCGGCCATGAGAATACCATCGCCGCACTGGCTGGCTTGTATCAACAGACACTGAGCAACCTCAGCTTTCGCATTCGAGTGAAAGGCAACCCCAGCTATTTGCAAAACCACCACACCGCCAACAAAGTACGTGCGTTATTGCTGGCCGGCATTCGCGCCGCCATTTTATGGCGCCAGGTCGGAGGAAGGCGTTTTCAGATGCTGGTCGGGCGCAAGCGTTATTTGCACGCTTGCGAGCAGTTGCTGCAAGAACCACAGCACCACAACCATTAAACCCATCACTGCCTGAGCACTTGATTTCCAGCCATGACCGCACACAGTACTGCCAGCTTGACAGACACCTCCAGCGATAAACCATCGCCACTAAAAGCGGGCGCGCGCCGTTTTAGCACCGCACCCATGATGGATTGGTCTGATCGCCACTGTCGGCGCTTCTGGCGGACACTGACGCGACACAGCCTGCTGTATTCGGAAATGGTCACCACTGGCGCTCTGATTCATGGCGACCGGCAGCGCTTTTTGCAGTATTCAGACGAAGAGCACCCGATTGCATTACAACTGGGCGGCAGTGATCCACAACAGCTGGCTCAATGTGCCGCCTTTGCGCAGCAGTTTGGCTACGACGAAGTGAATTTGAACGTCGGCTGCCCCAGCGATCGAGTACAAAACAACATGATTGGCGCCTGCCTGATGGCGCACCCTGAACTGGTACGCGATGGCCTACAAGCCATGCGCGATGCGTGTGGCATCGATGTGACGGTTAAGCACCGCATCGGCATCGACGACCAAGACAGCTACGAGCATCTGAGAGATTTCGTCGGCATCGTTAAAGACAGTGGCGTCACCACCTTTATCGTGCACGCTCGCACGGCGATTTTGCAGGGTTTGTCCCCCAAGGAGAATCGTGAGGTACCGCCACTGCGCTACGAACTGGTGTATCGCTTAAAACAGGAGTTTCCAGAACTGGAAATCATCCTCAACGGCGGTATCGAAACACACGCCGCGTGTGAAACGCACCTAGGCCACCTCGATGGCGTCATGCTTGGCCGCGAGGCTTACCATAATCCCAGCGTACTGATGGCGGCGGATCATTTGTACTTTGGCGAGCCAGCGCCACCTGACACGAGCATTGAGGCGCGCAAGCACGCCATTCGCTCGCTCTACCCCTACATAGAGCAAGAGTTGAGCCGCGGCGCCGTACTGCACCACATTAGCCGCCACATGCTCGGTCTGTTCAACGGCGCCAAAGGGGCGCGATTATTCCGCCGCCACCTAAGTGAGCAGGCCCATAAGCGCACCTCTGGCGTTGATGTCATGGAGCAGGCGCTGGAGTTCGTGCAGCCAGCGGTGTTCGCCGAAGCAGCACATTAAAGCTCTTGGTTCATTTCATGAGTCAGCGCATCCTCTAACCCGCCGACATTGATGACTTTGGAGTAGCCCTGTTGCTCCAGGGCTTGCTTAGCAATACCCGCGCGCTTGCCTGAGCGACAATACAGATACACCTCGGCATCCTTTTCAATGCCCGCCGCAGCAATGCGCTGAGCAATCTCGCCATGCGGCATCAGCAGCGCCCCTGGTTTGTGCTGCTGCTGAAACTCCGCTTCACTGCGCACGTCAATCCACACCGGATCGGCCCATGCCATACCCGCCAAGCACCATAAAAACAAAACACCCAGCACTTTCATAAACTGCTCCAAATCGTTGATTTAACGTTCATTTTCATAACGAGGTTGACCTGTCACGGGGATTTCGGCACGGTAAACCTCCCCTTACATGATTCAACCTCAGGATAGCCACATGAGTAAACTGGAAAGTTTGCGCACCATGACCTCCGTTGTTGCGGACACGGGCGACATCGAAGCAATACGTCAACATCGACCAGAGGATGCCACCACCAATCCGTCTTTGGTCCTAAAAGCCGCCGCATTGGAGGCATACCAACCGCTGATCGACAAAGCCATCAACGAAGCCAAACGCAGCTCTGGCGATGTTGCTGCCAACGCCAGCGACCTTTTGGCAGTGTACATTGGTAGAGAAATTCTCCAGCTCATTCCTGGCCGCATCTCCACCGAAGTCGATGCGCGCCTGTCGTTTGATACGCAAGCCACGATCGCCAAAGCAGAGAAGCTGATTGAGCTCTATCAGCAGCAAGGCATCAGCAAAGAGCGCATTTTGATCAAAATCGCTGCCACCTGGGAAGGCATTGAAGCCGCGCGCGCACTGGAACAACGAGGCATCCAATGCAACCTAACGCTGCTGTTTAGCTTTGCGCAGGCAGCCGCTTGCGCAGATGCGGGCGTAACATTGATATCCCCCTTTGTTGGACGCATTCTCGATTGGCACAAAGCGCAATTGCCGGGCACTGATTTCTCTGGCGCCAACGACCCTGGCGTGCAATCCGTGACTCGCATCTACCGCTACTACAAACAGCACGGCTACAACACCATTGTGATGGGAGCCAGCTTTCGCAACACCGGCGAAATCGAGCAGCTGGCCGGCTGCGATAAGCTCACCATCGCCCCGGATTTGCTGGCACAGCTGCAAGCAGACCCAGGCACACTTGAGCGCCTACTCGACCCAAGTTTACGCTCTGAGGATGCGCGCATGGCGGTCAGCGAGGCCTCCTTCCGTTGGCAGCACAACGAAGACGCAATGTCCACCGACAAGCTGTCCGATGGCATCCGACGCTTCGCCGCCGACCAGATCCTACTTGAACAGCAATTGCGTGAGCGCATCGAATGTTAAAAGACCTACTGAACTGGTTCTCAGCCGACCAACATCAGCAGCAACCGAAGCACACCGTTGAAAAAGCAACCGCGGTGCTGCTGGTGGAAATCATGCGCGCCGATCACGACATCGACGCCGATGAGATAAACGCTTTTCGTCACATCTGTCAGCAGCACCTCAACCTTAATGAGGAGGAGACTTCGCTGTTGTTGAGGGAGGCGCAAGCCACCGCCGAACAAGCCAACGACCTATTCCAATTCACCGACCTGCTGCACCAGCAACTTAGTAACAATGAAAAGTTCACTCTGCTGTTGAATCTGTGGCGCATTGCCTACGCCAGTGCCGGCATTGATCGCTACGAGGAACATATGATTCGTCGCATCGCAGAGCTGTTGTATTTGCCACACAGTGAGTTTATCCGGGCCAAGCTATTGGCCCGCGACCAAGCAACATGATTCAAGACATAGTAGAAAGCTACGATGGGCTGGTCAGCGACCTGCAAGCCTTGGCGCAAGCACTGCGCCATCACCAGCCCCCGCATTGGCTATTGGGAGCCCCCCAAGATACAGCCATGAGCAAACTGTGCACGGCAATTCAAGACCTATGGTATCAACCCGGGCAAGATGGCCGCGAGACGCGCACCGACATTGGCCTGGTCGCCTTGGATGCCGATCAATATCGCCTTGTTGAAACCGTGAACCTGCGCAAGCAGCAGCTGCAGCAACGCATTCGCGATTATCGCCAGCACCCTGCTGCCGACTGGCCAGCACTTCGGGGCAAACTAGGACAGCGCCATGACGACTTTCGCCAGCACCTGGTGGCTTCAGGATTGGCCAGACTTCATCTTAAGCAGTGTTATCGCCTGCTGCCGCTGCTGCCTGAACGGCCAATCAAGGTGGGCTTCAGCTGGTATGCGCACGGGCGCAGCATCAAACATTTAACCTTTGAGCAAGCGCAGCAAAAGCTGCTTGATATGGGCGAATACAAGCCGCACATTCAGGCGCAGCTGCACACACTGGGCAACTTAAGGCCTGGAACACGCTTGGCCCAAGTGCAAGAGCTAGCGCCTATCATGCGCGCTAACCTGCTGTACCCAGATGGTCGCCGCAAAGCCATGAGTGTGTCGCTGCCGCTGATGTTTATCGACGACGGCCATGGCCTGCCAGAGTTTAACGACGTCGCTAGCGAGCCACCGAGCGGACGAACGCGCCAAGCGCGCGCCGATCAGCGACTGAGTAGCGAGCCACTGTTACCCAGCTTGCGTGTGTACAGTTACGAAGGGGAGTAGGCGCGGCCAATGCGGCCACGCCGATGCCATTAGAGGCGATTCAAACCATTCAGTGCCGCAACACGATAGGCTTCGGCCATGGTTGGGTAATTGAAGGTGGTGTTGACGAAGTACTTCAGCGTATTGCCTTCACCGGGCTGTTCCATGATTGCCTGACCGATGTGCACAATCTCAGCGGCTTGGTCACCAAAACAATGGATACCAAGAATCTCCAGAGTCTGGCGGTGGAACAGGATTTTCAACATGCCAACGCCCTCAGCAGTGATCTGCGCGCGCGCAATGCTCTTGAAAAACGCCTGCCCCACTTCGTATGGGATTTTTTCTTCCGTCAGCTGGTGCTCAGTTTTACCCACCGAGCTGATTTCAGGAATGGTGTAAATGCCAGTCGGCACCGACTTAACAAAGCGGAAATCTTCCGACGCCGATATCTGTGCCGCAGCAGCACGCCCTTGATCGTAAGCAGCAGAAGCTAAGGACGGCCAACCGATGACGTCGCCAGCGGCGTAAATATTTTCCACTGCCGTGCGATACTCGTTATCGACTTCAAGCTGACCACGGCTGTTGGTCGACAGACCGATGTTTTCCAAGCCCAAGTGACTGGTATTGCCCGAGCGCCCGGCTGCCCACAAGAATGCATCGGCCTTCACCTTTTTGCCCGACGCCATGGTCATGGTGACAAAGCGCTCGTTGCTTTCCACTGAGTCGAACTGTTCGTTGTGACGAATCAGCGCGCCTTTATCGCGCAAGTGATAGCTCAGCGCATCGGAAATTTCATCATCCAAGAAGTTGAGCAAGCGATCGCCCGGGTGAATCAAATCCACTTTTACGCCCAAGCCAGAGAAAATCGAAGCGTACTCACAGCCGATCACGCCAGCACCGTAAATGATCATGGTGCGTGGCGTGTGCTCGAGCTGCAAAATGGTGTCCGAGTCATAAATACGCGGATGGTTGAAGTCGATGTTTTTAGGCCGCCATGGGCTTGAGCCTGTGGCAATGACCACTTCTTTGGCGTGCAGGCGGGTATTGCTGACCGTGCCGTTAAAAACGTCAATGGTGCGCGCATCGGCAAAACGCGCTTGGCCGGTATAGACGCTGATACGGTTGCGGGCATAGAACTCAGTGCGCAGTTTCACCTGCTTGGCAATGACGCGCTCAGCGCTTTTGAGCACCCGCGGGAAGGAGAACCAGCGCGGCTCGCCAATGTCACGGAACATCGGGTTGGTATTGAAAGAGATAATTTGCTTAACCGCATGACGCAATGCTTTAGACGGGATGGTGCCCCAGTGGGTGCAATTGCCGCCCACCATTTTCTTATCCTCAACGACGGCGACCTTTTTGCCATTCTTAGCCGCATTCATCGCCGCGCCCTCACCTGCCGGGCCCGCACCGATGATAACAACGTCGTAGTGATAATCTGCCATGCTTTTCTCCATTCCAATTAACTCGACTGCCCTGACATTGTAGCCAGAGCACTGGCTGCTACTGATTAGCGCTTAGTCGCATCGTAAAACGTCGCTTCTCCAGACGTCTGCGCAGCGCTTTGATTTTCTTCATCACACTTTTTCGGATCACCGCCGCAGATGTCACAAGCGCCATCAAGACCAACAGCGTTCATGCCGCCGCATGAGCCTGCCAGTGGTTTGCGCCCCAATAAAACACCGACCGCCATACCGGCCACAATGACCAGCATCACGCCCAGAACGATCAGAAACGTATTCATCATCGACTCCCAGAGGTCTGCGCCTCTAACCAAGATTTAAACGCAGCAGACTGTTGTTCAGCATAGCCATCGCCGGACCGAACAATCATGTATACCGCCAGATTGTATTGCTTTGCCAGCGCCATAGCACGCTCATGCCCAACAACACTTAACGCCGTCGCCCAAGCATCGGCCAAGCCAGTAGAGTCGTGCACCACACTGACTGACGCTAAATTGTGAGTAATGGGAAAACCGCTCACCGGGTCGATGGTGTGCGATACACGCTGGCCATCCACTTCGTAGTAGTTGCGGTAATCACCCGAGGTCGCCAGGCCTTTGCCCTGGAGCTCAATGACCAGCTGTGGTTCGCGCTCCAACCCCATGTCTGGCCGCTCAATGGCAATGCGCCAGGCGCTGCCATCTGGCTTGCGGCCTTCGGCGCGAATCTCGCCGCCAATTTCCACCAAAAACTGTGCGAAACCTTGCTGCTGGACCAACTCAGCGATTTCATCCACGGCCCAGCCCTTAGCCACGGCGGACAAGTCAATGTACAGCGGATGGCTGGTGGTCAAACGATCACCATCGAGTTGAACTTTATCCATGCCGATCTGTGCTTTGATGGCGGCAATCTCCACCTCGCTGGGCACCTGTTGTCGCTCTTGGGGGCCAAATCCCCAACGATTAACCAAAGGGCCGATGGTGGCATCAAACGCGCCGTCACTGTCGCGGTAGACATCCAGTGACATTTGTATCACATCGGCCAAGTCGGCGCTGATCACCACCGACTCACTGACATCGGTGCGCTGATTGAGCAGCGACAACTCTGAGCTCGGATCGTAGGTGGACATCACCCGATTGATCTCCGCCAAACGCTGATCAATGCGCTGCTGCAATGGCTGCAAGTCGGTCGATTCAGGCGCCACCACGGCAACGTTGTAGACGGTGCCCATGGTTGGACCGCTGATACGCTGCACGTCGTTCGTAGAAGTTGGACTGCAGCCCAAAAGGGCAAAAGAAATAAAGGCTAAGGCAAATAAGCGACTCATGATCGGCGCCGTTGAAAAATGTGCGCGAAGTATAACGAGTGACGACTCTCACGCACAGCTCCTGCGCGCTGACTAAAGCGCTAAAAAGAATAACAACAGAAGGAAAACGCATACGGAATGACTACATAACTGTATTGCCATTCAGCCCTTTGCATTACACTGATGGCTGCAACACCGCAGCTATAAAAACCCGAGGAACGCAACGGCAGCGCCTATGAATACTGACATGACCGACGAAATGCTGGAGTTGATCGCACAACGTTTTCGCTTACTGGCAGACCCAATGAGGCTCAAGATTTTGCATCAACTGCAGCAAGGCGAGCGCTCTGTCACCGAATTGGTCGCCGCCACCGGTGCGTCACAACCCAACGTTTCCAAACACTTATCGACGTTACGCAGCCACGGCATGGTGAAGCGCCGCCAACAAGGCAACTTGGCGTATTTTTCAATCGGAGCGCCGTTTATTTTCGACCTGTGCAACACCGTCTGCGACGGCATGCGCAGTGAATGGGAGCAGAAGCAGCGTTTATTGGGCGCCGGGCAGGATTAACGCGCCGAGCGCCACTGCGCTCGCCCGCCTTGCTCGGACATTTCTATTGCGCCCTGCTGCTGCCACAACTTGAGAATTTGCTGAAACTGGCCGCGACTGAGGCGAACATCATCCACCGCATGAGCGTTGGTATGGCGCTCCAATAATCGTTCAGACACAGTATTGGTGATCAACCCTTCTAGGTGCGAACGTAATCTGTCTTCACTGGCACCGGCTTGCAACAAGCGGCGCAAGCTGGCCAGTAACTGGTCCAACCGCGCCGGCAGCATTTGCTCCTCTCGGGTACAGTTACCCGCTTCATACACATCAGCCACCACATGCAAACTGATGGTTTGTCGAATGGCGGTGCGCTGCTTTGGTGCTGGCGTCGGTTTTACCGCCACTTCTTGCTCATGAGGGATGGTGGCCGCACCGATGGGCTGTCGCGCAGCTGGCTGCCAACCCATACCCAACTGACTGCGATAAGACGGCAGTGCGCTGCGCACGTGAGACAACAATTCATCACGCAGATGCCAACGTTTGAAGGTAGCTTGTTGGGCAATGATCTGATGGAAACCGGCCAAGCGGCGCTGTTCTTCGGTTTCTGGCCCCTCAAGCGTGCGAGCAAAGGCCAGGATGGGCTTGTTCAAGCTTTGTGCATGCACGAACTCGCGGTGTAGATAACTGATGCCAGTGGGTGCCATCGGGCCGTAGCTATCGCCCAGTAGCAGCACAAAACCGTCTGCAAGCTCTATCTGCTGGCGCACCAGATTCCAGTCGTACGGCGCACCTTCTGGGTCGTACACCAGACCTGCATCCTGCATCTTTTGACTTGCCAAACAGCGCTTGACCTCACCCCGCTCCAGACTGATACCAGCAGTGGAAGCAAGGTAAACCAAATGAATTGCGTTGTCCGGCATTGACGAATTCCCGTTCCTTTACTGTTTACTGTAAACCAATCGGCCGCTGAGCTGCGAGCGACCGCCTAACTATACCAGCGCCAACACATAAAGACAGCGCTAGTCGGCGGCGGCAGATTACAGTGACATCGCCATCCGCTACAATAGCCGTCAATCGTATTGAATAGCACTATTCCATGACCCGCAAAAAGAAAACCCGCTCATTAAAGCGCATCCACAACGTCAAAACCGGCAATCGCTCCAAGCTTAAGCGCAGCCTAGGTAATGACCGCCAAGCCAGCAAGCGCATCAAGGGCCGACGCACACTCTCTGTGTATGAGAAGTTTTTACAGGAAAACCCTGAGGCGAAAGAGCGCGATAAGCTGCAGGCAGCCAAAGCACCTGTAGCCGCTAAAACGACCAGGCAACCTGAAGACAAGCGTGAGCCAGAAAAAGACCTTCTGTCGCAGCTGGACCAACAGAATTTCGACGACATTTATTAATGCCCATCTGGCCCTACAATCAGACCACCCTAGAGTGCTATCCACCGCTGCCTGAACATGTCTCTCTGCCGTGGGACAGTAGCGACGAGCATCTACTACAACTCGCTACGACCAACATGGAGACAGTGGTGCTCAACGATCGCCATGGCGCCATCAGTTGCGCATTGGCTGAGCACTCACATGCCATGTTGGACAGTGCCTGCGCGGCCCATGCGCTAAAGCAAAACTGGCAACATGCTGATTCGCCGCGCATTTCATGGTTTGAATCGCTGAAGACACCGTGCCCTGCGCAGCAGGTGCTGATCAAGTTTCCGAAAAGCGTCGATGCGCTGCAGCGCTACCTCGATTGGTGCAGCCAGTGGTTACCCCACGGCACCCCAATTCACATAGCCGGTCCGGCCAAACACGTTCCTGTTGCTTGGCTGAATTGGCTCGAACAACATTGCCAGCAGTACCAACAGCACAAGATCTTGCGCAAGTCCCGCGCGGTCAGCATCGTCAACGCACCACTGAAGCACTCTGAACAGCCGCTATGGCAGGGCTATCGCACCTCAGAGCGACTAAAACTGGACGCTTTGCCACTGGTGTTTTCGCGCCACCGCGAAGATCGAGGCGGGCGAGCATTACTCAACCTACTGCCCGACCTGAACGGCCGCGTATTGGATTTGGGCTGCGGCAACGGCCTGCTTGGCTTGACGATCAAACAGCGCTGGCCCGAGTGTCACGTTGAGTTAACCGACGACGCCTACAGCGCTGTTTTGTCCGCTCAGCACAATGCCGAACAAGCCCAGCTGGCGGTGACATGCCACCACGGCGACGGTTGCGAGGCAGTGACGGGTCTATTCGATACCATCGTGTGCAACCCGCCGTTTCACGACGGCCACAAGCAACTGACCAACCTTGCCCAGCGCATGTTTCAGCAAGCCAGCGCTCACCTCGACAGCAAGGGTGAAATGTTCGTGATTGCCAATCGGCACCTACCCTACCGCCCAGTGCTTAACCGCTATTTCGCCAACGTGACGCAGCAAGGCAGTGATAAATTCATACTTTACCGCTGCCGCCTGCCCTCAAAACACTCATGACGATCTACACCACCCACAACGCGGAGGCGCACAGTGAAATCAAGCGCAGCCGTTTTTTGACTTTCGGTTACTGCATCGATTCAGCCGAGCAACATGCCATTCTGCTGCAACAATTGCAGCAGCAATTCCACAAAGCCAACCACGTTTGCTGGGCGTATAGAGTAAATGGGGAACGACCGTTAGAAGGGTATTCCGACGACGGTGAGCCAAGCGGCACCGCCGGAATGCCCATCTTGAATGTATTGCGCCACCACCAGCTGGTCGATTACGCCGTTTACGTTGTGCGCTTTTTTGGTGGTATCAAATTAGGAACCGGTGGATTGCAGCGGGCCTACTCTGGCGCTGCGCAGCAGCTTCTCAATGACTGTACCTTGAGCCCGGTTATCGACACCCATTCTTGCACTGCCACGCTGGGGTTCGCACAAGAATCGTTTTTACGTCGGGAAGTACAACAACTGCAAGGAAGGGTCGTGGACTGTCACTATCACAGTGACCGTGTCGACATGACAATAGAGTTGCCATCGGACCAGACAGAAGCGCTGCAAAGCCTCTGCCAGCCGCAGCAAATATTATTGCGCTTTGCGCTCTAACCAGGCGACGTTGTCGCTGTCCTGCGCGGGCGTCAGCTGCTCGGCCATTAAGCGCCGGTTTTCGCCAGACAGTTTAACGTAGCGAAAGTTAACGCAGCACTGGGTTTGCGAGCAGCGATACAAGCCGTGCACGCCGACTTCTCCGTCAATGGTGACCCGGCCATGCTGGCCCGTGAGCGTCACCGCCACATCAAAGGTGGTGTAACGACCGCACTGATCACGAAAGGCATCCAGTGCCGACAGTGGCAGTTCACATTTGAAGCCTAACGGCGATAGCTGCTCACACAGACCGCGAAAGATGACTTCGTCATTCTTACTCAAAACAACACTAGGCATAACAAAATGATACATATTGCTGACCGTTGTCCGGACCATAGCCAACTTGACAGCGAATGCCAACCGTGCATGTCAATATGGCGCAATTTGTAATCAATTTACGTTAAATAGGTAGCAAAAAATTGGCAGATAGACTTGTCGTCTTTAAACTCGGCGGGCGGCCGAAAACTGCTGCACACTCTCATCATAACAACAATTAAGAACCGAATATGACCTACCGATTGCTGTTCGCCCTGCTCGCCATCAGTCTCACGGCTTGCTCCAGCACACTAAAACGCACCCCATCGACCAACACCGCCGCCACCCTGAATAGCGAACAAGCGTTGCGCATTCAATACCTCGGAGTGGGCGGGCATATCATTAGCGTCGGCGAGCGGCACGTGATCGCTGCTCCGTCCTTTACTAATCCGCACTTCTTACTCAGCGGTCCTTTTATGCCGCTCTCTTCGGATCATGACAAAGTTGACCGCTACATGCCGAAGGTGCCCAACGCTGAAATGTTATTGGTTGGGCACGCCCACTACGATCACCTGCTGGATGTGCCCAGAGTCGCCACACAGCAAGCGCCCAATGTTCGCATTTACGGATCACAAACCACTGTCAATACGCTGAGTGCAGCCCTCGATCCCGACCGCTTAGTAGCCATGAATACCATCATGGCCAGCGGCAGCACACCTGGCCAATGGCTCTACAACCAACAGCGTGATGTTCGCATCATGGCGATAGAATCCGGCCATGCGCCGCATATTGCGGGCATCAAGTTCATGAGCGGTACCGTGCCAAAGCCGCTGTCTGACCTGCCTTGGCACTCATTTGGCTGGAAAGAAGGGCAAACCTTGGCCTTCTTGATCGATTTTCTCGATGCCAGCGGCAACATCCAACATCGTGTTTATTATCAGGACGCTGCCAGCCAAGCGCCACTGGGACTGCTGCCGCAACTCGCCGACAACAAACGCGTTGATGTGGCCATCCTGTGCCCCGCTTCCTTCTCGCAAGTGGAGGACTACCCCGAGGCCATCGTCCGCGATACGGGCGCACGGCATTTTATCCTTGGCCATTGGGAAGACTTTTTTGCCAACGACCTGGAGGGCGAGCAACGTTTCGTTCGCCTGACCGACGAAGATGAATTCATTCAACGTCTAGAGCAATCCATGCCCGACGACAGTCGCTGGGTGCTGCCAGCGTTATTTACCACCTACACCTTTGAGCCCACATCATGACCGATCGCTACACCATTGCCGCACAAGCCTTTAGCATCGCTTGGCTATGCCAGCCCCATCTGCACATGCTGGCCGAGCACCGGCAGCTAGACATTCAGCCTTACACCAAACTGTTGAACAAAACTCAGTCGTGGCTGCAGGGCGAACTCAAGTCAGGAACCAATCTGCAACGCTTCTTTGAAGCCTTTGCCGACTGGCGCGAGCAGCTGACTTTTGAGGATACGCTGGCAGACAGCATTGCCGACTTGAGCAATGCCGCCCTGTTTTGTGCCACCGAAGCCTGCTTGGCCGAAGCCAACGAAGAAGAATGGCAGCTATTGTGTCAATTTTTGCAGCAGCTGCAGCACACCGAGGGCCTGGATGGCAGCGGCCTGGAGCAATATTGGCAGGAGCTGACGCAAGAGCTGCTGGCCACCCTTCCCGAGCAGGTTCAGCGCCCATTGCCAAAAGACTTTTTTCTCACCTTGCGCCAGCAGCCGATCACGCCGTTTGGCGTCGATCTGCAGGACTAATTTCCAGCCCTTCTAAGCTGTTGATCTGCATCAATACCCTACCCGACACCATTGGGTAGGGTGCGCCGCTTTTGTCGATGCGGAGTACCCGATGACCTTTCGCCCAGAATTGCTGTCGCCTGCAGGCACCTTTCGCAACATGCAATACGCCTTTGACTACGGCGCTGATGCGGTTTACGCCGGTCAACCCAGATACAGCCTGCGCGTCAGAAACAACGACTTCACCAGCCAACGTCTCGGCGACGGCATCGCCTACGCGCACAGCCTGGGCAAGCAGTTCTACGTTGCCAGCAACATTGCCCCACACAACAGCAAAATCAGCAGCTACTTGCGTGACATTGAGCCCATCATCGACATGGGCCCAGACGCACTGATCATGTCTGACCCAGGGCTGATCATGCTGGTTAAAGATCGCTGGCCCGACACGGTTATTCACTTATCGGTTCAGGCCAATGTGGTGAACTGGGCGGCGGTTGAGTTCTGGCGCCGCCAGGGGGTCAGTCGCATCATTTTATCGCGCGAGCTATCGCTGGAAGAAATTGCGGAAATACGTCAGCGCTGCCCCGAGATGGAGATTGAAGTATTTGTGCACGGCGCCCTGTGCATCGCCTATTCAGGTCGCTGTTTGTTATCTGGCTACATGAATCATCGTGACCCTAACCAAGGCACCTGCACCAACGCTTGCCGCTGGAAGTACCAAGCACATGAAGCCAAAGAAACGGATTCTGGTGACGTCATTCCAAGCAGCGCACAAGAGTTCGATCCAAGCTCACCGACACTGGGCAAAGGGCAACCTCAGGACGGTATTTTCTTGCTGCAAGAAAGCACTCGCGACAATGAATACATGCCGGCATTCGAGGATGAACACGGCACTTACATCATGAACTCACGCGACCTGCGCGCCATTCAACACGTGCAGAAACTGGTCGAACTGGGAGTGCACTCGCTGAAAATCGAGGGGCGTACCAAGTCGCACTATTATGCAGCTCGTACCGCCCAGGCCTATCGTCAAGCCATTGACGATGCCGTGAGTGGCAAGCACTTTGACATCAGCTTGATGGACACCCTGGAAAATATGTCCAACCGTGGTTACACCGAAGGCTTCTTCCGCCGCCACGTGCACGATGAATACCAGAACTACGAACGCGGCACCTCGATGAGCACTCGCCAGCAGTTTGTCGGTGAAATTCGCGCCGAGCGCAGCCCAGCAGAGCGCCTAGTTGTTGACGTAAAAAACCGCTTTGAACTCGGCGACCAGCTGGAGCTGATGACACCAAGCGGCAACCATGCATTTACCCTCGGTGCTTTGTATGACAGCAGCGGGCAGCCGAGGCAAGACGCGCCAGGCTCAGGTTTTGTGGTTGAAATTGAGCCACCCACAGGCGCTGACATTGGCCAATTGCAGCACGCTATGCTGATCCGCAATTTGCCAGAAGATTAAGCCACGCCGTATAGTTCCAGTATTCTCACCAACCTACAGAGGACGTTATGAAACATCTGTTGCACAGTTTGCTGGCATTGATACTGGCCACACTGAGCATCGCCAGCGCGGCGGAGCAAAGCCCTCCCCGCGACGTCGTGATGAATGCTGCCAATGGCATGGCAAAGCAACTGCTGGCCAATAAGGAGCGCGTGCAAAAGCAAGACTATTACCTGGAACAACTGATTGACGAGCAACTGCTGCCGGTGGTTGACCATGTGTACATGGCACGTCTGGTATTGGGTAAGTTCTGGCGCCGCGCCTCCAGCGAACAGCAACGGGCGTTCGTTGAAGCGTTTAAACACAAAGTTATCCGCACATACGCTGGCGCCTTTCGTGCCTTCGACGATCAAGAGATGAACTTTTCTGAAGCGCGCTTGAGCCCATCGGGCAATCGAGCCTTGGTCAAAAGTGAGATCATGCGAGTCGGTGCACCCTCTATCAAAGTCGACTACAAGCTGTTCAGTCGCGACGATCAGTGGCAGATCTACGACGTCGTGATCGAAGGCGTTAGCTTGGTCAAAAGCTTTAGCGACCAAATGAGCCGCAGCATCGAAGAAAACGGCTTGGCCAAGGCGATCTCCATACTGGCGGATGAATACAAAGACCAGTCACCCACGGTCAGCTTGGGCACTCCAGACTGGGGGCCGTATGCCAGCAACCAACAGCCCGATCAAGGCTTGGCCGCAGCCATTGTAAAACGTGCATTTGCACAGCAAGGTTGGCAAGTTGACGTCGACATTCGCCCACAGCAAGCCATCGACGAGGCCGTTACGTCAAAAAAGCTGGATGGCTGGCTGGCCCAGTGGCGTGATAATTCGCCACATACGGTTCAGTCGGCCGCATTTTTGAGCAATCACTTGGTGGTGGTGAGCCGGCGCGATGCAGGCCTCACCATGGCCGAGCTACTCGATTCGCAGCAAGCACGATCGCTCAAGATCGGCTTGTTCAACAACGTGGCTTACAACAACGAAGTGACGCAGTTTGCTGCCCAGTTCGAGCAGCACTATCGCGACTATTGCTCGCACTTATTTCGCGACTTAGCGCGCGAGGAACTGGACTTAGTGATCGTCGATCGCTGGGTTGCCGAACAAGAGTTGGCCAGCAGCGACAACATCGCCAAACACTTGGAGATACTGTCACCGGAACTGGCCAACCAAGACCTGCATGTTACAATCCGCGCCTCGCTCCCCAATGCACAGCGCATGATTAGCGCCTTCAATGATGGCCTGCAACAGCTCAAGCAAACGGGCGCCTACACAGAACTATTGCAGGACTTTCAGTACCCACATGCACCCGCCGATTGAACCACTGCTGATTGATGAAGACATCCTAGTCGTCAACAAACCCTCTCACTTGCTCAGCGTTCCCGGGCGCTATGAAAAGGACTGTCTACAGGCAAGGCTGGAGTCGCAGTTTGGTACCACACTGGTGGTGCACAGGTTAGATCGAGATACATCCGGCGTCATGGTATACGCACGGCACAAGACGGCGCTGGCTGCCATTCAGCGCCAGTTCGAGCGGCAAACCACAACAAAAGAATACGAGGCATTGGTGTACGGCACGCCCCGAGGCATGCAAGGCTGCATTAATCTGCCCATCATCGTCGACTGGCCCAATCGACCACTGCAAATGATCAGTCACACACAAGGGCGCTATGCCCTCACCCGCTGGCAACGATTAGAAACCGATGGACGCTTGAGTCGCATGCGACTGCTGCCGCAAACCGGCCGCTCACACCAGCTGCGTTTACATATGCAACAAATCGGCTGTCCAATCGTGGGCGACACGCTGTACGCTGGTGACCAGCTCAACGAAGAGCCGCGGCTGATGCTACACGCTCGCCGGCTCGAGTTCGATCACCCGACCCAGCAACAACGCTTGCGTTTTAACTGCGCTCCCGAGTTTTAAGCCAGTAACGAAGACCTGCCAGCCAAGCAGCAAACAGCACTAGTCCCAGCGCCGTGATGCCAACAGCAATCAAACCGAACAGCTGCGGCGCATGCATTAAAGTGGTCATCAACGAATCCTGATAATAAAAGAACCACTCGTTTTCCGCTGGAAAGATCCACACATGCATTTGATAGAACACCGCTTTGGGGCCAATTCCCAGGACCAGTGCGGTGGTCATTATCACCAACGCCGCCAGCACCAGTAACTGTCGTGACCATTTTAGGTGCCAGTCGTAGCGTTGAATGACAAACAACAGCAACGCGCTCACTGGCAACAACCACAGCAGCGCCAGATTGAGCGCGTCGATTAAATTCGCAACGTCCTGCAAGTGCACCGCCTCAGGCTCTCTGAGCAACGCAATAGATTTATGATTATCGTCCGAGTAGATAACGGTATAAGATATTTCGCGCAGCCCCTCTCCATGCTGATGCACGGCCTGTACGATGTCACTAAATAGCGACTCGTGCTGCGCCCGATCAAGCTGCTCCAAACCTAGCTTGTAACGATTCTGCGGCCCGTAGTAGTCAATGTGCTGTTCGATCTGCAACACGTCGTACCACCAGGAGTAGCCATAATCTAATTTGGCCCAAATATGCCAAGACCCACCCAAGCTCAGCAGCAAACCAGACAACAACAAAATGAACCAGCTGAGATCCCCAGTCCGACTGTTCATGAGCTCATCTCCTGCTGCAAAAACGTGGCGACCGCATCGGAAACCAACGCACTGCCCTCTGATTCCATGTGCAAGTGATGATGCCCTGGCAAACTCGCCAAGCGCCCACACTGGAGATGAGCCATCCGCTGGCTAAAAAACGTCTTCGGAATAATGCCTTGCTCAGCGCGAATCACCAGCACAGGACAAACCACTGAACGCAACATGGTGGCCACCATGGCTTCGGTTAAGCGCATCTTTGACGGCGCCCTGAGCCTCGGGTCAGTGCGCCAGCGTAATCGGGAAGACTGCTCGCACGCCTCAAGGTTGCGCTCGACGAGGGCTTTTAATGCAGCTGCACTGAGTAAGGGAGCCGTCTTTTGCCGGGCCTGCATGGCCTCTTCCAGTGAGCCAAACTCACGGCTTGCTCTGGGCTGCCAAGTGAGGGCTTTGGACATATTGGCCAGCCAGTCTTCATCTCGCCCGGCCAGCGGGCCAATGCCATCTATCAATACCAGCGCATCCACAGCCTCTGGCCATAGCGCCGCCAGCTGCAGCGCTATAGCACTGCCCATCGAATGGCCTATCAACACGCGCTTGTTACCATCGCTAGGCAACGCGTCCAGCGCTTGTTTGATCAGTGACAGGTAGGACCAAATGTAATAATCGGCGCCATGAGGTAACCAGTCGGAAGCGCCATGCCCAGGCAAGTCGAGTGCCCAACTGGCGAATGGCAACTTAGGCGCCAGCGCATCAAAACTGGCGGCATTATCCAACCACCCGTGTAATAACAATGCCTGCACGCGACTGCCATCGACGTCATGATACTTGGCCGCCAAGGGCCCAAGGCAAGATTCCGTCATAACAGCCCCCACTGCTGTAATAAACGCTGGATCAGCTGCGCTGTTGCCTGTGGCTGCTCGAACGGAAACATATGACTGCCGGGCAGCCATTCAACCTGCATGGCCGCTTTGGCTTGCATATAGCGAGCATTCACCGGGCGCAAAACATTGCTCTGCTTGCCGGCCACCACCGCAGCCGGCATTTCAAGCGGTGCGGCATTGGAGAGATTATCCGGAATGGTGCGATAGATTTTCATCTCCACATCCGGGTCGTAGCTCAAGCAAACGCCATCATCACAGGGCTGGGTGCCTGCCTCGACGTAGTGCCTCAGACAGGTATCGTCAAAGCGTTTCATCAGCGATTTGGAGCGGAAATACGCCAGCGCACTGTCTTGGTCGGGCCAGCGAGTACGCCGCCCTTCGGTGCGCGCCGCTGGCGTGACACGATCGGACAAACCCAAGCTCTTTAGCAGACGCAGGCCTCGTGATTGCCAAGGCGTAAGCAAGGGTGAATCCAGCATGATCAGACCGGCGACCAGATCCGGACGGCGACGTGCCACCATGTAGCTCAGCACCCCTCCCAAGGAATGGCCGACAGCAATCACCGGTGTTGCGTAGTGCCGCTCAAAGTACTCCAGCAGCTCGCGCTCTAAATGCTCCCAGTTATTCGTCACTGGGTAGTTTGGATGATGACCTAAGCGGTCAATGCTGCGAATCGTCGCGTGGGCAGCCAGTGGCGCTAAGACGTGCTGATAAGCGCCGGCAGGAAAGCCGTTAGCGTGAGAAAAGTGAATAATAGGCTTCATGCATGCAACTTGATGGCATATACAAAGCCAGCCAAGCTACCCGCTGCAGCCGTCAGGCGCAAGGTGCATCTGTGACAGACACACCTCTGGAGCACAGCCCTAGGAAGCCTGAGCCAACTCCGGGTACCATATATCGCGCACGCTCATACAAGCCGCTGCGGCGATATCTCCCTCGAGCAGCCAGCATTCCGCTGGCGACCATGGTTGATCAAACACTTGCCCTTCCACCAACAGGGCCGCCAGCCGACCCACCAGCGGCAGATGGGATACCAGCACCGTGTCCTGTTTTACAGCCAGTAGCTGTTCAACAACAGATTCGGGGGCACTACTGGGCACCAGTGCGTTCATGGTATCTATGGTCGAGCCTAATGACTCGTTAATCGCCTGTGCCGTCTGTTGCGTGCGCAAATAAGGGCTGACCATCAGTTGTGGCGACTCAAGCCCCAGAGACTCAAGCCACTGACCCGCCCGTTGCGCTTGCTGGACGCCCTCTTCGCGCAAGGGGCGCTGCTCATCCGAGTCAGCCCCCGTCACCGCCAAACCATGGCGTACTATGCATAATTTCATTCACTGCTGTCCGCGTCTTGCGGTGCTGGCCAATCCTGGAAAGGATACGGTTTTTGCTCACTCACACCGCTCAGATAATGAATAATCTGACTCACGTACTGCCCCAAGCTATCACCGAATTGGGCTAACTGCGCATTTGGAGCACCGGTGGCTAACTGGAATCCCCACTGCGCCACAGTAATCACCAGCACAGCGATGTCCGCCAGGCGCGACACCAAATAAAACAGCACCAGATACAGGGTTTTCAGCCAAAAAGCATCGGAAGTCAGATTGTCTTTTACATCACTCATAATGGGTCCTTTAGTCGGTGTTAGATTTCGTTTCGAGAAAGGGCAAATTCGACATCCGACGCCATTTCTCCGCGCATCAAGCCCTGGGCTACCTGCTTGGGGTTAGCGCCGTTAAACAACACTTCGTACGTTCCCATTACCAGAGGCATATAGATATCAGATTCGATGGCCTTTTCCCTGACATATCGCAAGGTTTTTACACCCTCCGCCACTTCGCCTAGCGATTCAATCGCTTCATCCAAGGTTTTGCCTTCGCCAATGGCAAAACCGACACGATAGTTGCGGCTCAGTGAGGAGCTGCAGGTCACGAATAAATCCCCCACTCCGGCCAAGCCCAAGAAGGTCAGCGGGTTAGCACCCATTTGCACGGCAAAGCGGCTCATTTCTGCCAGCGAGCGGGTAATGATCATGCTACGGGTGTTTTCGCCCAAGCCGAGTGCGGCGACAAAGCCTGACGCAATGGCGTAGATGTTCTTTAAGGCACCGCCCAACTCAACACCATGCGGGTCATTCGAGGCGTAAACACGAAAGTAATCACAACTCAAAGCTTCTTGAACTTCACGGCGTAAATCACTGTTTTCACTCGCAATCACTGAAGCTGCCAGTTCTCTTCGTGCTATTTCTTTGGCCAAGTTAGGTCCACTCAACACACCCACTGGGTTATCTGGGCAGACGTCACTGAGCACCTGACTCATCAGCATGAAGTTCTCAGGCTCAATGCCCTTGGTGGTGCTGACCAAACATTGCTCAGCCTGCAGCCAGGGCAAAAACTTCTCCGCCACCTCACGCACCGATGCACTGGGCACCGACACAAACACCACGTCGGCATTGGTGACCGCTGCTTGTAAATCGGTGGTTGCCTGCAATGCCGGATTCAGTGGCGTATCCGGCAAATACCTTGGGTTGATATGCTGCTGATTGATGGCGTCGGCAATGCTGTCATCACGCATCCATTGCCGGGTTTGAATGCCGTTATCGGCAAGAATATTAGCTATGACGGTACCAAAACTTCCGCCTCCAACGACGGCAGCTGACTGGATAGGCACGGGATCCCCCTGATTATGAATTATTCGACTGGGCGTCACGACGGTCGGCTTCGAGCGAGTCGACCAACTCTTTAAAGGCGTGTTCGTTACTCTTGTTCAAGCTCATCAGCACTTTGTGTGCATCGATCACTTGCTCACGCGCTTGCGCTTCACTAACTTCTCGGGCCGCCCATTGCTCAAACTCAGCGTCTGTGTCGATCGGCTCTCGCACCAAGTTAAACACCTGATCAAAGCCCATACTAAGCAACAAGCGGGTGATGTCGGGATTGGGCGTGACCACCGTCGGGCGGATACCAAAACGCTCTTGCGCCAAGATGGCAATTTTTGCAATTTGCCCAAGCGTGGTGCTATCGACGCCCGAAGCGGCGCTGAGATCGACCACCACTTGATGAAAGTCTGGCCGAGCTAGGATGTCGTCCAGATAGCGCTCCAGTGCGGAGCACAAGTTTAGTCTCACATCACCGACGAGGCGCACGATATGAACGCCGTCGACAAATGCGACATAGACTTCACCTGATGTCATATTCCCTCCCTATTCACCGCCAGCATGGCGATATCATCGGGCACTTCTGCATCCACTTGCAGACCCAGACTATTGATCAAACGTTCCGGGCTTCCTTCGGCACTGACGGCTAATGACAGCAGCTGTGCTTCTTTATCATTCAAGGTCGGCTGATCGATGATTTCCAGTATTCCGTCAGAAAACATCCACAAGGTAAAAGGCTCCGGCAATTTCATACGATAATTTTGATACTTGGCACCCTCAAACAACCCCACAGGCATGCCCGAGCCTTCCAGGTAATCGGCGTGGCCATCAACCACCAACACAGGCATCGGCAAATGACCGCCCACACTGTAAACCAGCTCACTGCTGACCAAGTCATAGATGGCGTAAAGAATGGTGAGATGTTTACCCAGCTGCGACGCCAACAGCTCACTGTTGATGCGCTGCAACACCCTAGAAGGGTCATTGAGATCGTCGCTAGAGCCGCGGCGCAGGTTGCGGCGCAAACGGTACGTCAGATTCTTTAGCAGCACCGTCACGAAAGCCGACGAAGCGCCATGGCCAGAGACGTCGGCTACGTAAAACACTAAACGGCGTTGATCGAGTTCGAAGTAGTCAAGAAAGTCGCCACTGAGCAGCAGCGATGGAATCACCCGATGACTCAGGTTAATGCCCATTTTAGTGATCGGCTCGGGCAGCATCCGTAATTGCGCCTGGCGGCCGGCTTGCTGATCGTTGCGCAGCTCATCAAGATGGCGGCGCAGCTCGCGGTTCGTCACCTCAAGGTGCTCGCGATAGGCTTGGTTTTCGGCTTCGATGCGTGCGTGTTGCACGGCCTTATCCACCGACAGACCCAACACTTCGAGATTGTCCAATGGCAAAATGAGATAGTCGTCCGCGCCCATGCGCAGAGCCTGCAGCACGTCGTTACTGTCCGATGATGGCGACAACACCACCAACGGCGCGTGGGTAAAATGCTGCTTAAAAGTGGCCAGCAACTCAAAGCTAAGATCGTCGCCCAGCGCACAGACCACCGCGGCTACCGGATGATCCTGCAACCAGCCAGACACGTTGTCACTGACTTGATGCGCCTGAGCCTGATAGCCACGTTTATGTAAGTAATGCACGTGGCGTTGACAGCGCTCACTATCGTCATCAATGACCAGCACCGCTGCGGCCATTCGGACATCCCCAGAAATCAGAATTGGCGAACAGTACCGCCAACCGATAACGGTTGCAATACGAGGCTGACAGCCTGGTCTACGAAGCAGTCATTAATGACAAGTTATGAGGTCGTGCCCCTTGTACACTTTTCACACAAGGGTGGTAGTATCAAACTGACCTAACTAGGAGATTGCTTATGACGACACTGACTCGCACCTATCAGGAAAAACGCGATTTCATGCGCATGCAGATCAAGACACCAGCGTCTTTGCGACTCAGCGATGGGCGCGATTTGCAACTCACGTGTCTCGACTTAAGCAGTACCGGCGTGCAACTGGCTTGCAGCGAACCTTTACCGATTGGCGCCACAGGGACGCTCTACATCAGCAGCGGGGGCCAAGCCACCGCCCCACTGACGGCAGACATCACCATCTGCCGAGTGGAGGAAGATAACGACAGCTACCGACTCGGAGCCACCATCAACGACTTCAAATAAAAAACGGCAACTTTGAGTTGCCGTTTTTTATTGCACCGCTCCGAGATCGTTTTACTTGAAGTATGCGTTCTCGGTGACGGTGTGGTCGGTCACATCACGCACGCCGCTCACTTCCGGAATCTTAGACGTCAAGCTGGCTTCGACGCCGTCTTTTAACGTCATATCTACGGCGCTACAGCCTTGGCAGCCGCCGCCAAACTTCAGTACTGCAATGCCATCTTGAGTCAGCTCCACCAAGCTGACCTCTCCACCGTGCGCCGCCAAACCTGGGTTGATCTCGGTGTAAAGCAAATAATTAATACGATCTTCGACCGGGCTGTCAGCGTTGACGCGTGGCATCTTAGCGTTTGGCGCTTTGATCGTCAGTTGGCCGCCCATGCGGTCTTTGGCAAAATCGATGACCGACTCATCCAGATACGGGATGCTCATCGCTTCAACATAGACTTTCAGCTTTTCCATTTGCTGCACTTCGTCTTTGTCATTGACCTCTTCCGGGCGGCAATACGCCAAGCAAGTTTCTGCGTACTTAGTGCCGGGCTGAGTGATGAAAATACGCACGGCCATACCCTCGACGTTTTGCTTTTCCAGCAAGTCTGCAAGGTAGCCTTCGGCTTCGGACGTAATATTCACGTATTGGGTCATGGGATCACCTGAAAGAAACAATGGCGCTACTATACCGCAAGCGACGCGCCCCTTGAATACCCTAGTGTTTTACTAGGGTAAGCCGGTACACAGCATCCCACCTTCTGCTACAATCGCCGACCGCCGTTTTATGGCCGCGCCGATCACCCAACGGAAGAAGAACCAGCATGAATCACACAACTCCGCCAACCCTTTCTCGCCAGCAGCGCTTGCAGCAGTTACACGACGCCTTGGCACAACGCATCCTGATATTGGACGGCGGCATGGGCACCTTGATTCAAACTCACCAGCTGGAAGAAAAAGACTACCGTGGCGCACGTTTTGCCGATCTCAGCCAAGAAGTTAAAGGCAACAACGACCTGCTGGTGCTGACCCAGCCAGACCTGATTGCTGATATGCACCGCCAATACCTGATGGCGGGCGCTGACATCGTGGAAACCAACACGTTTAATTCAACCCGGGTTTCTCAGGCAGACTACCAGCTCGAAGACCTGGTGCCTGAGCTCAACCGAGAAGCGGCGCGCATTGCCCGCCAAGTTGCCGACGAAGTGTCTGCCACCACTGGCACGGCGCGCTTTGTTGCCGGCGTACTGGGCCCGACCAGCAAAACCGCCTCCATCTCTCCGGACGTTAACGACCCTGGCTACCGCGCCATTACCTTTGATCAATTGGTGGCTGAGTACACCGAAGCCACCGACGCCCTGATCGACGGTGGCGCGGATTTGATCCTGATCGAAACCGTGTTCGACACATTGAACGCCAAAGCCGCCATCTATGCCGCCCAAGGCGTGTTCGAGCTACGCGGTGAAGCCTTGCCGATTATGATTTCCGGCACCATCACCGACGCCTCTGGGCGCACCTTATCAGGCCAAACCGCCGAAGCGTTCTGGAACTCAGTGGCACATGCAAAACCGATTTCCATCGGCCTTAACTGCGCATTGGGCGCAGAAGAGCTGCGCCCACACATTGAGGAGCTGTCCAACAAAGCCAGCACCTATATTTCCGCACACCCCAACGCCGGTTTGCCGAACGAGTTTGGCGAATACGACCAAACACCGGCCGAGATGGCAGCCATTGTCGAAGAGTTCGCTGCCAGCGGTTTTTTAAACATTGTCGGCGGCTGTTGTGGCACCACGCCAGAGCACATCAAAGCGTTGGCCGAAGCCGTTGGCCGCCACAGTGCGCGCGTGATTCCAGAGCTCGCGCCCGCGTGTAAATTAGCGGGTCTGGAGCCGTTTAACTTCGACAGCGATAGCCTGTTCGTTAACGTCGGCGAGCGTACCAACGTCACAGGGTCGGCGCGCTTTAAGCGGTTGATCAAAGAAGAAAGCTACGACGAGGCGCTGGAAGTCGCGCGCCAGCAAGTCGAGAACGGCGCCCAAATCATCGACATCAACATGGACGAAGGCATGCTGGACTCGAAGGCCGCCATGGTGCGCTACCTCAATCTAATTGCTGCAGAGCCCGACATCGCGCGTGTGCCCATCATGGTGGACTCTTCCAAATGGGACATCATCGAAGCTGGCCTGAAGTGCATTCAAGGCAAGGCCATCGTCAACTCCATCAGCCTGAAAGAAGGCGAGCAAGACTTCATCGACAAGGCCAAGTCCTGTTTGCGCTTTGGCGCTGCGGTGGTGGTCATGGCGTTTGATGAAACCGGCCAAGCCGATACCGAAGCGCGTAAAAATGAAATCTGCCAGCGCTCTTATCGCATCCTGGTGGATACAGTCGGCTTCCCGCCGCAAGACATTATCTTCGACCCCAATATTTTTGCCGTCGCCACAGGCATTGATGAACACAACAACTACGCCGTTGATTTCATCAACAGCTGCGCCTTTATTTCCAGCCAGTTGCCACACGCCAAAATTTCTGGCGGTGTCAGCAATGTGTCCTTTTCTTTCCGCGGCAACGACCCGGTGCGTGAGGCCATTCATTCGGTGTTCCTCTACCACGCCATTCGCAATGGCTTGAGCATGGGCATCGTCAATGCCGGACAGCTGGCCGTCTATGACGACCTACCGGGCGAGCTGAAAGAGCGCGTCGAAGACGTCATTCTCAACCGTCGCGACGACGCCACCGACCGCCTATTAGAAATCGCCGAGCAGTTCCGCGGCGACGGCAGCGTACAGGAAAAAGAAGACGAAGCCTGGCGCTCCCTGCCGGTGAATGAGCGTCTCACTCACGCACTGGTGAAAGGCATCAATGCCTTTGTTGAGCAGGACACCGAAGAAGCCCGACAGCAGTTTGACCGTCC
This sequence comes from Bacterioplanes sanyensis, assembly GCF_002237535.1. Lineage (GTDB taxonomy): Bacteria > Pseudomonadota > Gammaproteobacteria > Pseudomonadales > Oceanobacteraceae > Bacterioplanes > Bacterioplanes sanyensis_A. Next base: position 3,053,016 of record NZ_CP022530.1, on the reverse strand, counting down.
GATTGAAGTGATCGAAGGGCCGCTGATGGATGGCATGAACGTGGTTGGCGACCTGTTTGGCTCTGGCAAAATGTTCTTGCCGCAAGTGGTGAAAAGCGCCCGGGTAATGAAGCAAGCCGTGGCCTACTTGCTGCCCTTTATCGAAGAAGAAAAGGACGGCAAAGCAGAAAGCCAAGGCAAGATTTTGATGGCCACCGTGAAAGGCGATGTGCACGACATTGGCAAAAACATCGTTGGCGTGGTGCTGCAGTGCAATAACTTTGAAGTCATTGACCTTGGCGTTATGGTGCCAGCAGAGAAAATTCTGAAAGTTGCGCGTGAAGAAAATGTCGACATCATCGGCTTGTCTGGCTTGATCACCCCATCGCTGGATGAAATGGTGCATGTGGCGCGCGAGATGCAGCGCCTGGACTTCAACATTCCGCTGATGATTGGTGGTGCGACCACTTCCAAGGCCCACACCGCGGTGAAGATCGAACCACAGTTCGACAATGACATTGCCGTGTACGTTACCGACGCGTCACGCGCTGTAGGCGTGGCGCAAAAGCTGGTATCAACAACAGACAAGCCCACTTTCATCGACGATTTGCGCAGCGAATACGAGCATGTTCGCCAACGCAACGCCAACCGCAAGGCCAAGGCCCTGCTGAGTTATAGCGATGCATGCGCTAATGCGTTCCAACCCGACTGGCAACAGTTCCCGCCAGTGGCGCCCAAACAACCCGGGCTGCACGTGTTTGACGATTTTGATGTCGGCGAGCTGGTGGACTACATCGACTGGACACCTTTCTTCATCTCTTGGGAGCTGGCAGGCAAATTCCCGAAAATTCTCGATGACGAAGTGGTTGGCGAAGCGGCGCGCAACCTCTACCAGGATGCGCGTGCCATGCTGCAGCGCATTGTCGACGACAAACTGTTTACCGCCAAGGCCGTGGTCGGCCTGTGGCCGGCGCAGCGCCGCGGCGCCGATGACATTGTCATTTTCAATGCAGACCGCACCGAGGAGCTGGCCACCTTGCACCAACTGCGCCAGCAAACAGTCAAACCTGGCGAGCAAGCGAACTACTCGCTGGCCGACTTTGTTGCCCCTGAAGGGCAGCTGGCTGATCACATGGGTGGTTTTGTCGTCACCGCAGGCATTCAGGCAGAGCAATTGGCCAAACAGTACGATGCTCAACACGATGATTACAACAGCATCATGATGAAAGCGCTGGCCGACCGCCTAGCCGAGGCATTTGCCGAGCGCATGCATGAAAAAGTGCGCCAGGAGCTGTGGGGCTACGCCAGCGACGAACAACTCGATAATGATCAGCTGATCAAAGAAGCCTACCAAGGCATTCGACCAGCACCTGGCTACCCGGCCTGTCCAGATCACACGGAAAAAGCGACCCTGTTCCGACTGCTAGAAGCCGAACAACACACCGGCGTCAGCTTGACGGAATCCTTTGCCATGACCCCGGCTGCGTCGGTCAGTGGCTGGTACCTGGCACACCCACAAGCTAAGTACTTTGGCGTCGGCAAAATCGACCAAGACCAGGTTCGCGATCTGGCGGAGCGCAAGCAAATGCCGCTGACGACACTCGAACGCTGGTTGTCCCCTAACTTGAGCTATGAGCCATAACTCATTGATTATGGTGTATTAATTGACTCTATGGCTGGCGCGTCTCACCTCGATTGAACCCCATCGACTGACGCGCATACTCAGCATTGGCCTGCCGATTATTGGCGCCATGCTGTCACAAAGTCTGATCAACCTGGTGGACGCTGCGATGGTCGGACGCCTGGGGCAGGAGGCCCTGGCCGCCGTCGGCGTTGGCAGCTACGCCAGTTTTATTGTCGTCTCCACCGTGATGGGGCTGTCCTCCGGCGTACAGGCATTGGTGGCCCGACGCTTCGGTGCCAATGAACCCAGCCGCGTGGCCAATACCTTTTTGGCCGGACTAACGCTGGCACTGATCATGGGGATACCGCTCACCGCCCTGTTCGTCTCCACCAGCGACTGGTTCATCCCTTGGTTTAACCACGACAGCGACGTCAGTGACATTGCCATTGCCTATTTTGACTGGCGCACACTGGCGGCGACCTTCGTGGCGCTGAACTTCGTCTATCGCGGCTATTGGAGTGGCATTGGTGAGTCTCGTATCTATTTATACGTTCTGCTGCTGATGCATGTGGCCAACGTTGGCATCAGCTACGTGCTGATTTTCGGCCTTGGCCCCATCGACGGCCTAGGCGCCGTCGGCTCTGGCATTGGTACAGCAGCGTCGATGGCCATCGGCAGTGTCATTTATACCTGGCTGACGTTTCGCCGACTGCCGCTGCGCTGGCCGCCTTGGCCCGATGTGATGACGCTGGCGCGACTGGCTGTGCCGAATTCAACTCAACAAACCTTGTTTGCGCTGGGCACCAGCGTGATGTTTTGGATCATCGGGCAAATCGGCACCCAGCAGCAGGCCGTCGGACATATACTGATCAGCCTAGCCTTGGTGCTCATTTTGCCGGCGGTCGGTCTGGGCATCGCTTCCGCCAGCTTGGTCGGACAAGCTCTCGGTCGCCAACAACCACAGGACGCCTATCGCTGGGGGTGGGAAGTGGTACGTTTGGCCATGGCGATGATGGCGACGGTCGGACTGCCGTTGTGGCTGTTCCCGGAAGCCATTATGCGCTTATTCACCCCAGACCCAGAACTGATCGATTTGGGCAGCTGGCCACTGCGCATCTCTGGCCTGGCCATTGTGATAGAGGTAGTGGCTATGGTGCTGACCCAAGCGCTGCTCGGCGCCGGTGCCAGCCGCCAAGTGCTAAAAATCAATATGGTCATGCAATGGTTGGTGCTGTTGCCGCTGGCATATCTAATGGGACCGCTGGCCGGTTTTGGTTTACTCGGCATTTGGCTGCTGCAAGTCAGCCATCGAGTCCTGCTGTCGATCATCTACGCCGTCATTTGGCGATCACAACACTGGGCAACGCTGCGCATATGAACATCACGACTCCCGCATCTGTATGGTCTCTCTACCAAAGCATGAACGGCGTCATTGCCCACCGGGGCGCCAGCGGTGATGCACCTGAAAACACCGCACCAGCGATTGAGTTGGCGCAGCAACAGGGTGCCAACTGGGTGGAAGTGGACGTTACCATCAGCGCCGATGGCATCGCCGTTATTCACCACGACGACGAATTGCAACGCTGCACCAACGGCCAAGGGTTAGTCACTGAGCACACATGGCAACAGTTACAGCAACTCGACAGCGGTACTTGGTTTCACCCAAGCTTTGTCGGCACCCGAATTCTGACGCTGCACTCGCTGCTGCTACTGGCAGCAAAGCTGCAACTGTCACTGAACCTGGAAATCAAACCCATGGCCGGGCTGGAGCAAGCGACTATCGATGCCACCGCGCATGCCATCCACTCGGCGGCACAATCTCTGGATGCCCTGCCCGCTCTGCTGATCAGTAGCTTTAACGTCACAGCTTTGCAGCTGGCAGCCAAACACCTGGCGCCATGGCCACGAGCGCTCAATGTTGAAGCCATCGACACAGACTGGCCACAACAGCTGCAACAAGCCCAATGCACCAGCCTGCACTTTGACGCCCAGCAGCTAATACCCGAGCAACTGCAAAGCGTCACCTCGGCCGACATTGCCTGCGCGGCTTACACGGTCAACCAGCCATCACAAGCACAAGACTTGTGGCAAATGGGCGTGTGCGCCGTGTTCAGTGATTTTCCAGGGCCATTAAGCGGCGCATGGCAAGCGTACCAAAGCGGAATGTCACTATAGTCTCTAGTTATTTCCATATAGATAAATAGTCATTTTAAGCATAACGAAGCTTTGTTATGGTTCGCCGTCATAATCACTCTAATTCGCTAACCGGATAGCTATGTACGTTTACGATCAGTACGACCAGCAACTGCTGAACGAGCGGGTCGCCCAGTTCCGCGGGCAAATGGCCCGCTATCTGGACGGTAAGATCCCAGAAGAAGAATTTTTGCCACTGCGACTGCAGAACGGCATTTATGTGCAGCGCTATGCGCCCATGCTGCGTGTCGCCATCCCTTATGGCCTGTTTAACGCCAAGCAAATGCGCACCCTCGCCAGCATTGCGCGCGATTACGACAAGGGCTACGCACACTTCAGTACACGCCAAAACGTGCAGTTTAACTGGCCGGCCTTAGAACAGTGCCCTGACATTCTGGAGCGCTTGGCCTCAGTGCAGATGCACGCGGTGCAAACCAGCGGCAACTGTATTCGCAACACCACCACCGACGAGTTCGCAGGGGTTACCGCCGATGAGCTGGTCGACCCAAGACCCTATTGCGAAATCATTCGCCAGTGGTCCACCTTCCACCCTGAATTTGCTTACCTGCCGCGCAAATTTAAGATTGCGGTCAATGCCGTTCCGGGTGTCGACCGCGCAGCAGTCAAGGTTCACGATATTGGCATCAACATCGTGCGCAATGAGCAAGGTGAGCTCGGCTATCGGATTTTGGTTGGCGGTGGCCTGGGTCGTACGCCAATTATTGGTTCTGAGATTCGCAGCTTCCTGCCAGAAGAAGACTTGCTGACCTACTTAGATGCGATCATCCGCATCTACAACCAGTTCGGTCGTCGCGACAACAAGTACAAAGCACGCATCAAAATCCTGGTGAAAGCCCTGGGTGTTGAGCGCATGCAAGAGCTGGTTGAAGCTGAATGGCAGCGCATCAAAGACGGCGAAGACAAACTGACTCAGGCCGAGCTGGACCGAGTGAAGTCGCACTTCACCACGCCGAACTACCAGACACTGGAGTCAAACCCAGCGAGCTTGCAACAAGCACAGGCGCAAGACGCCGCCTTTGCCCGTTGGGTTCAGCGCAATGTGCGACCACACAAACAAGCCGGTTATGCCATTGTGAACCTGAGCTTGAAGCAAAAAGGCAATGCTCCGGGCGATGTGACCGCTGAGCAAATGGATGCCATCGCCGATCTGGCGGAAGAATTCAGCTTGGGCGAAATCCGCTCCACGCACCAGCAAAACCTGGTACTGGCAGACGTTGAACAACAGCGCTTGTATGAGCTGTGGCAGCAAGCCAAAAGCAACGGTTTGGCGACTCCCACTTTAGGTTTGCTGACCGACATGATTTGCTGCCCAGGCGGTGACTTCTGTGCTCTGGCCAACGCCAAGTCGATTCCGGTTGCTGAGGCCATTCAGGTGCGCTTTGACGATCTCGATTATTTGCACGATTTAGGCGAAATCGACCTCAACATTTCTGGCTGCATGAACGCTTGTGGCCACCATCACGTCGGTAACATTGGTGTACTGGGTGTCGATAAAAAAGGCGAAGAGTTTTACCAGATCTCGCTCGGTGGTAACGGTGGTGACGATGCCTCTCTGGGCAAAATCTTAGGCCCATCGTTTGCCCGCGACGCCATGCCTGATGTGATCGCCAAGATTTTGGACTGCTACGTCGCACAGCGTATCGACGGTGAAACCTTCCTGGAAACTTATCGCCGCGCCGGCCACACCGTATTTAAGGAGGCCGTCTATGGCAAAGCTGATTGATCGCCAGCAGTTGCTGAGCAACGACCCTTGGCACTTTGCAGACGACGAGCAAGCTGTTACAGAGTACGCCATCGTGCCGCTGAAGCGCTGGCTAGAACAACGCGACGACCTGCTAGCACTGGCGCAACAAGGCAAGCTGGGTGTGCATTTCAACAGCGATGAGACCGCCGACCAATTGGGCGAAGATGCTGCGCTGATGGCGCGCATCAGCATCGACTTTCCAAAGTTCAGCGACGGTCGTGGCTATTCCACCGCGCGCTTGTTACGGCAGAGCTTTGGTTACCAGGGTGAACTGCAGGCCAGCGGTGATGTGCTGATCGACCAACTGTTTTACATGCTGCGCTGCGGCTTTGATCGCTTCGCACTGCGCGACGACCAGGACATCGACGATGCTCTGGCTGCGTTTTCTACCTTTAGTGTCAGCTATCAAAGCGATGTGAACGACCCACGGCCACTGTTCCGCCGGCGCTCCTAGCGTTCTTGCTCCGACACAACCACCGCCAGCCGGTGGTTGTGTTATTCCCACTTTAAACCCTCCTGAATACTCCCTACTCACTTCCCGTCGAGCCGCCCACCTGCTTTTCAACTGCACCCACTTGCTCCAGCAGCGGCGATCTAACGCCTTGTCCAGCATATCTTGATTCTTGTTAACAAAAATATCACCTTAAAATGATAAGGTTGTTACTAGGTGGCCGATCTTGCTACCACAACATAACCGCAAGGAGCTTTAATGAAATCTGTAACCACATGGCTATCAGCCATATCACTCGGCGTTTTCACCTCCACCGCAACCGCCACCCCCTTGTATCAATTTGAGGACATTGGCACCCTGGGTGGCCCAGAAGCGGCTGCTCTGGATATCAATGACTCGGGAAGCATCGTTGGCTGGTCCTCTCGCGACAATAAGCATGAGTGCACCACCGATACCAGCGACGTTAACTGCCACTTTGCTTTTCTTTACCACAACGGCCAGATGCTCGACCTTGGCACGGCTAGCGCCATCGCTCAGCACACAGAAGCCAGTCGTATTAACCGCCATGGCGACATCATTGGTTATCAGCAAGAAACAAGCTCCAATGGCTGGCATTACGTCGCCCTGCAATTTGTGGACGGTAAGGCACAGGCTTTGCCCACACTGAGCGGTGACAGCGGCCTGAGCGCCGTTGCAACGGACATTAATGACTCCGGGGACATTGTCGGCTGGTCGGATTCCAGCGACCAGCAAGATACCGCCGTAATTTGGCAGCAAGGCCAAATAAGCGCAGTAGCCATCCATGAGAGCTTTTTTCGCCGCGCACTTGCCAACAACAATCTCGGCGACATTGCCGGTTTTGAATACGAACGCTGGTCGGGCAAGCCCAACCGGGGATTTGTCTTAACCCCGGACGGTTTCACCCAGCTTCAGTCGGCAGAAGAGCTGTGGAGTGATGGCTGGGAGATAAACGACTACGGCATGATCGCAGGCAGCAGTACGTTACGGCCATTCAGCTCCGTGCAAGCGACCATCTGGTACCCCTCCGTAGCCGGCGGTTTGACCCAGCACGTGGTCGGCGGATTGAGCGATCAGCCCGGCATCGAGTCCATCTTCTTTGATATTAACCGCAGCGGCAGCGCCGTCGGCTTTTCCACCCTGCCTAATGGCAACGGCCGCGCCATTGCCTTTATCCAAGGCGAACTGTACGACCTGAACAACTTGGTCGAGGTGGAAGGCACATTAACCACGGCCAACGGCATCAATCGTCACGGCGACATTGTTGGTAGCTACATCAACCATCAAGGCATAGAACGCGCCTACCTGCTGCGGGCCATCGCCGAGTAATACCCAACAGGCAGAAGACACACAGCTTTTGCTGGCTTCTGCCTGGGGCCTCACTTACTCTTCATGCATGCCTGAAGACATTATTTTTACATTTTTTGTTGTGTTTGCCGGGGCGGCGATATTGGCCACCCTGGCGCTGTATACCCGCCAACCGCTGATCATTGCTTACATCGGCCTTGGGGTGCTGGTGGGTCCGTTTGGCATGAGCTGGATTGAGCACCCCGAAGCGCTCTCTCACATGTCGCACATCGGCATCATTTTTTTGCTGTTCCTGCTTGGCCTGGATATGCAGCCGATGGCACTTCTGGCAGTGCTGCGCCAAGCCACCTCCGTCGCCTTACTGAGCTCGGTGGTGTTTGCCGCCAGTGGCTTTGCCATAGCTTATGCCTTCGGTTTCAGCACTATGGACAGCTTGGTGATTGCCGCGGCCATGGTGTTTTCCTCCACCATCATTGCACTCAAACTGCTGCCCACCACGGTGCTGCATCATAAGCACATGGGCGAGTTGATGATCGGCTTACTGCTGATTCAGGACATTCTCGCCATCGTTACCTTGATTGTGCTGGGCTTTCTGTCGGGTGATCAGGACATTCCTTTATGGCAACCACTGCTGGCGATGCCGCTCTTGGCGCTGGGTTGTTACGCCGCCGTGCGCTGGTTGTTACTGCCATTGATCACACGCTTTGATCGCTTTCAAGAATATCTATTTATTCTCGCCATCGGCTGGTGTTTGGCGGTGGCAGAGGCAGCAGCAAAGCTGGGTTTAACCTATGAAATTGGCGCATTTGTCGCGGGTGTGGCGCTGGCCACCAGCCCGGTAGCACAGTTTATTGCGCTGAGTTTAAAGCCACTGCGTGACTTCTTTTTAGTGATGTTCTTTTTCGCATTGGGCGCAGGGTTAGATCTAAACCTGCTCAGTGAAGTGGTTGTGCCGGCCATGGTACTGGCCATCGCGGCATTGGTGATCAAGCCGGTCACCTTGCGCTACATGCTGGCTAGCTTTAGTGAGCGGCCTAGCTTGGCTTGGGACGTCGGCTTTCGCCTGGGGCAGATCAGTGAATTTTCGCTATTGATTGCTTTTGTGGCCAGCGATAGCGGGCTGATTTCTCAGTCCGCCTCTCTGACCATTCAAGCCACAGCAATCATTACCTTTGCGGTATCGAGTTACATCGTGGTGTTCAACTACCCCAACCCGATTGCTGTACGCGATCATCTGCGCCGCGACTAGCGGCGCAGGTGGTCACTCTTTACCCAACTCCAAACGATAACGGCCCACGCCTTTGCCTTGCAGCAATGCTTCAAGCGTGGCGGTCAGTTCCGAGCGACCAATGCTTGAGGTCAGCGCATCCAGTTGCGGCAGCGCCCACTCACCAGCCACTTTGTCGATCACGGCTTGTTTGAGCGCACGAGGGATTTCAACCGAGTCCACGCCCAGCACACTAACGCCGCGCAAAATAAACGGAAAGACACTGACATCAAAACTCGTGCCGGCAATCATGCCGCAGGTCGTCACCGCACCTTCAGGGCGAATTTGAGGCACCAGTGCTGCCACCATGTCGCCGCCAACGGTGTCGATGGCTGCCTGATATTGGGTGCGAGCCATGGCTTTGCCTTTGGCTGCCATTATCTCTTCACGCCCCACCACCTGGCCTGCACCTAGATGCTGTAAAAAAGGCACTTGTTCTTCCTTGCCAGACACAGCCACCACAGAATAACCAAGATGCGCCAGCAAAGCCACGGCGATCGAGCCAACACCGCCTGTCGCTCCAGTGACCACCACCGGGCCTTGCTCCGGTGAAATACCGTTGCGCTCCAGTTTAAGAACGCTCAGAGCGGCGGTAAAACCGGCCGTGCCCCAAGCCATGGCGTTACTGGCAGACAATCCGTCGGGTAAATGCAAAACCCACTGCGCCGGCACGCGAATGCGCTGGGCAAAACCACCGTCGGTGTTCATGCCTAGGTCATAGCCGAACACCACCACCTCATCACCGGCGGAAAACTCATCCGACTGACTGTTCACAACGCGACCCGCGGCATCGATGCCCGGGGTATGTGGGTATTCGCGGGTAACGCCGCGATTGCCACTGTAGGACAGAGCATCTTTGTAATTGACCGACGAGAACAAGACTTCAATCTCAACCTCGCCCTCAGGCAATGTTTCGCGATCAACAGACTGCCATTGCCCAGCAAAACCCGCTTCGGTTTGCTCTACACGAAATGCTCTGAAGCCCATGTGTTACCCCTTTGTTTGTGTTTGTCGGTTGGCCACCGTCATCAGTCGCACCGCCGCTCGTTCAATGCCCTGTTGCACTGCCATGCCCAATTTTTCTTGCAGCGTTTTGCGCTGTTCGTACTTCACCGTGTACACATCGGCATGTTCACACGCATTGATCAGGTAGTCGTCGCTGGTGCCAATTTCATCCACCAGCTTTCGATCCAACGCTTGCTGGCCATACCACACATCACCAGTTGCTACCGCTTCGATATCCACACGCGGGCGGTAATGCTGTACGTGTTGTTTGAACAGAGCATGAGTATCCTCCAAATCGAGTTGGAATTTCTCTTTGGCTTTGATCGTATTGTGTCCAAACATAGTGACAGTTCGTTTGTACTCACCAGCGGTGAACAACTCAAAATCGACGTCGTGTTTTTTCAGCAAGCGATTAAAGTTGGGCAGCTGCGCCATCACACCAATTGAGCCAATCAATGCAAACGGCGCGGCAATAATTTTGTCTGCCAAGCAAGCCATCATGTAACCACCACTGGCCGCCACTTCATCGACACACACGGTCAGCTGAATGCCGCGGTCACGAATGCGCTTCAACTGCGATGATGCCAATCCATAGCTGTGCACCATGCCGCCACCGCTTTCCAAGCGCAGAACAATCTCGTCTTCTTTGCGGGCGAAGGTCAGTACCGCACTGATGGCTTCACGCAACAATTCCACATCGCTGGCGCGAATATCGCCGTCAAAGTCCAGCACGTACAATCGTTTGCGCGGATCAGCGCTGGGCTCAAGGCCGTCTTTGGCGCGCTTTTTATCCGCTTTGCGACGCGCTTTTTCATCTTTCTTTTGCTGCTTTTCCAACTGTTTTTGTGCGTCTTTATCACACACTACGGCGCGCAGCTGATGCTGATGATCTTCAAGCTCGTCGTTGAGTTTTTTGATATCCAGCTCGCCCTCACTGTCTGAGCGATTGCGCATCGTCAGTGAGGCAATGCCGCCGATCACCACCAAAATGGCCACCATAATGGTCACCGCCTTGAGAAGAAACAAACCGTAGTCTGCAAAAAATTCCACTCGCTATTCCTTACTTATCCGTTCAAGGGCCAAGCATAACTGAAGCGGCACATGGGCACACCTGTCGCGAACAATGTCGGTCGATTCCCACGGGTTAAAAGGGCTTTATTGGCACGCAGCGGTGATTGTGGCCGGCATTCAAACAATCGTATGAATTTTCATTGACACGCATCAGGCGTCCACCTAGAGTGGTGCCGTCTGGCTGCAGACGCGTGCGGGATGCTGACCCAGTGATTTCCGACGTCAGCTGTACTCCTGCCAGCCGAAACCTTTGTCTTACAGTATTATAAGGATACTCATCATGGCATCTGTTGCAGAAATCATTGAAACCATGAACAGCAAGTTCAACGCCGACGCTGCTGCGGGCCTGGACCTGATTTTCCAGTTCAACATCGAAGACGGTGAAACTTACCACCTGATCGTTAAAGATGGCGCGTGCACCGTTGAGCAAGGCGAAAACGACGACGCTAACGTTACTCTGATCATGAACACCGAAACCTTCGAAGGCATTGCGACTGGTGAAACAGATGGCATGCAAGCCTTCATGTCTGGTCAACTGCGTGTTGAAGGCGACATGATGCTGGCCACCAAACTGGGCGAACTGTTCCCAGCGTAATTGGCTTGCCAGGCCTTCCATTGAGAATGCCTAAGCAATAAAAAAGGGGCTCACGCCCCTTTTTTATTGCTTCTGTTTCAACACCGTTAGCTCCACGTTCATCCCTCGCTAATCACAAGCAATGTGTTATCAGCTCACGATACTGAAGAGAGCAAGGCAGCAGGCTCAGGATAAACCCAAGCCCGCGATTAACATTAGCTGCCTACGCGTTCAATTTGCGTAGTATTACGCGCATACCCTTGATAGCTCACCATGTCCTGGCGCGAGCGGCGCATACGCAGCTCTTCTACCGCCGCGTCTTCTGCGGCTTGCTCCTGCCAAGCAACGGTTTGAATATCATCAACCACCAACGCACTGTGACCGCCCGGGGTCGCAATCGCATCCGCCGTACCATTGGCTAGGGCAAACGCTCGCTGCTGCACAGCACGCGGCGCTTCACTGCTTTGCGAGGCCACGCCGGTGACGGCTTGCCAGTCAGTGACAGACTCTGGGTTGTCGGCCGCAGCCTGCGCTAACGTTTGTGCCTGCTCAGCAGCACGCTCACGCTTTAAGCTGGCAACAACACGCTCACGCACGTCTTCCAGCGGCATGGTTTGCTGTGGAGCATGTTCACGAATGGCCAACACCACTGCACCCTGCTCCGTTTCAATCACTTCTGACAGCTCACGATCAAGCAACACATTGTCGGCAAACGCCGCTTGGCGCACGGAACCGTCTAGGGCGATTCCACTGCCTTGGTTGCGATCAAACGAGGCTGTGGTTTGAATTTCCATTGCCAACGCGTCGCTGATATCACTGAGGCTACGCGCGGAGAATGCCAAGTTCGACAACTCTTGCAGCTGCTCGGCATACACCAACTGTGCTTTGCCTTGGCGAATTTCTTGCTCTAACTCAGCACGCACTTGCTCCAGCGACTGAGACTCTTGGCGATGGATACCGTCGAAACGAATAACGTGATAACCAAATTCGGTTTCGACAGCGCCGCTGATATCGCCCGGCTGGGCCATGGCGTACAACACTTGCTCAAATGGCTCCACAAAGGCACCACGAGCAGCAATGCCGAGTGATCCACCGTCACGCTTCGAGCCCAGGTCATCAGAAAACTCTTGCGCCAATTGCGCAAACGACTCACCCGCCTTGGCACGCTCAGACAAGCTATTAGCCAACTGACGGGCTTGCTCGTCGGTACGTTCGTCGTTGGTTTCAATCAAGATATGGCTGACCTCGCGTTGCTCGTTGTCAGCCAACTGCTGCTGATAATCTTCATAAGCAGCGGTGATGTCATCATCAGAAACGTCTTGTTGTGCGGCAATGTCAGCCAGGCTGAGCATCACATAATCAACACTCACCGTTTCTGCGGTTTGATATTGGCTGGTATTGGCCTGGTAATACTGTTGCACATCTTCATCACTAACCTCTATGGCATCTTCCAGGTCAGCAATTTTATATTCAACAAAACGATAGCTGCGCTCTTCTTGCGACAGCGCTGCCGCCATTTGTGCATTAAACGGCGTTTCAATACTGGTGAGCACCATGCCAGCACGAGCTTGATTAATTTTCAAATCGTCGGCCAAGTCGTCACGGTAGCTCATCGGCGTCCAACCATTCAAACGCAAAATGCTCACAAATTGATCAGAATTAAACTGACCATCGACCTGAAATGCCGGCGTATTGACGATAATTTGATCAAGCTGAGCGGTTGAAATAGCCAGTCCCATTTGCTCGGCAGATTGCAGCGCCAGACGTTGTTCGATCAATTGCTCAATGGCACTGTTTCTGAAAAAGCCATCATTAAATAAGCTGTCGTCAAACTGCTCACCAAACTGACGGCGCATGTTGGATTTTTGCTGCTCCACTTGGCGTGAAATTTCTAATGTCGAAATTTCGTAGTCACCCACAGTCACTGGTGCTTGCTCGCCACCGCCTAGGCTGACGATGCTTTCCACGCCAAATAAGGCGAACACCACAATAATAAAACCAACAATGATCTTGGCGATCAGGCCCTGAGCATTGTCGCGCATGGTTTGTAACATGATTCCTCCGTTAACTGTGCAGCCATCTGGGCAAACACAAAAAAAGCGCATCGAGGGATGCGCTTTTAATTCTGGCGGACCGGACGGGACTCGAACCCGCGACCCCCGGCGTGACAGGCCGGTATTCTAACCAACTGAACTACCGGTCCTAAATCAGTTGGCTTAGTTGACCGCGTCTTTCAGCGCTTTGCCCGCCTTAAAGCTTGGCACTTTGGCCGCTTTAATTTCGATTGGTGCGCCGGTTTGTGGGTTACGGCCAGTGCGCGCAGCGCGATCTTTCACTTGGAAAGTACCGAAGCCAACCAATGCAACTTGGTCGCCTTCTTTCAATGCGCCACCAATGGTGTCGATCATTGCATCCAATGCACGCCCTGCGGCAGCTTTCGGAATATCCGCTGACGCTGCAATGGCGTCGATCAGTTCTGACTTATTCACACTTATCCCCTTACTCTGTGCGCAAAAAAGAATTCTCGTTGTGCGATTGGGTGATCGCTACAGGAAATATCGTTTAGAGCGATGATTTATACCAAGCACCCCTGACAGCGTCAATGGGTGCTCGGGCGGCTTTTATCATCTTTCTGTGCCGCGCTTTCATCTTTGTTGATTAATTCACCAGTCGCGACTTCCGGCAGACTCTCTAACGCCAACTCCAAGACTTCATCGATCCAGTCAACGGCAACAATATTAAGCTCTGACTGAATATTTTCTGGGATGTCGCGCAAGTCTTTTTCATTTTCTTTTGGAATCACCACGGTTTTTATGCCGCCGCGATGAGCAGCCAGCAGCTTTTCTTTCAAACCGCCAATCGCCAACACCTTACCACGCAAGGTAATCTCACCGGTCATGGCCACATCAGCGCGCACCGGAATACCAGAGATGACAGACACCAAGGCGGTCGCCATGCCAATGCCCGCACTTGGGCCGTCTTTTGGCGTTGCCCCTTCAGGGACGTGAATGTGCAAATCGTGCTTTTCAAAATATTCGTTGTCGACGCCCATGCCGATGGCACGGCTACGAACAACCGTCAGCGCCGCCTGAATAGATTCCTGCATCACATCGCCGAGCGAACCCGTCTTCAAACTACGCCCCTTACCGGGCGTGGCAGCGGCTTCCAAAGTCAGCAGCTCACCGCCAACCGACGTCCAAGCCAGACCGGTCACCTGACCAATTTGATTCTCTTGCCCAGCCAAGCCATAACGGAATTTGGTGACACCCAGGTACTCCTGCAACAACTCACCATCGATGACGCGCGTCGCAGCCTCTTTCGCTAAGGCATTGGCTTTCACCACACGGCGGCACAGCTTGGCGATTTCGCGCTCCAAACCGCGCACACCCGCTTCACGCGTGTAATAGCGGATGACATCGCGCAGCTGCTCTTCGCTCAGCTCGATCTCTTGCTCTTTCAAACCGTTGAGTTTGATTTGCTTAGGCAACAAGTAGCGCTGGGCGATGCTGACTTTTTCATCCTCGGTATACCCCGGAATGCGGATGACTTCCATCCGATCCAGCAGCGGTCCAGGAATGTCCATACTGTTGGACGTACACACAAACATCACATCGGACAGGTCAAAGTCTACTTCTAAGTAGTGGTCAGCAAACTGACTGTTTTGCTCTGGGTCCAACACTTCCAGCAATGCTGACGCTGGGTCGCCACGGTGATCCATGCCCATTTTGTCGATTTCATCGAGCAAAAATAGCGGATTTTTCACGCCGACCTTGGACATTTTTTGTACCAACTTACCCGGCATCGAGCCGATGTAAGTACGGCGATGACCTCGAATTTCGGCCTCATCACGCACACCGCCCAAGGCCATACGCACAAATTTACGATTGGTGGCGCGAGCAATGGATTGCCCTAACGAGGTCTTACCTACCCCCGGCGGCCCCACCAAACACAAAATGGCGCCACGCACTTTCTTCACCCGGCTTTGTACAGCCAAGTACTCCAGAATGCGCTCTTTGACCTCCTCCAAACCAAAGTGGTCGGCGTCCAGAATTTCTTTGGCTTTGTCCAAACTGTGATTGACCCGCGAGCGCTTTTTCCACGGCAGATTGACCAGCCAATCTAAGTAACCTCGCACCACGGACGCTTCGGCCGACATAGGTGACATCATGCGCAGTTTTTTCAGCTCAGCCTCAGCTTTGTCTTTGGCGTCTTTTGTCATGCCCGAGGATTCGATTTTGTCGACAATTTCGTCAAACTCGCTAGCGCCGTCTTCCAAATCACCCAGCTCTTTTTGAATGGCCTTCATCTGCTCATTCAAGTAGTACTCTCGCTGGCTTTTTTCCATCTGTTTCTTCACGCGGCCACGAATGCGCTTTTCGACTTTCAGCAGATCAATTTCCGACTCCATCAATTCCAGCAAGTGCTCAACGCGCTCACGCACCTCGAGCATTTCCAGCACTTCTTGCTTCTCTTCCAGCTTCAGCGAAATGTGGGCGGCAACGGTGTCCGCCAAACGACTGGCTTCTTCAATGCCGGAGATGGTCGACAAGACCTCACCCGGCACTTTCTTTGACAGTTGCACATACTGCTCAAAGTGGCCGGTCAGTGTGCGCACCAGTACTTCGTTTTCACGCTCGGCGCCGTCTTCATCGTCGATAACCGACAGACTGGCGCGCATCATCTCTTCATCGTTGGAGACGCTTTCCAAGCTGGCGCGCACCTCACCTTCCACCAGCACCTTAACGGTGCCATCAGGCAACTTGAGCAGCTGCAAAATGGTGGCAACGGTTCCCATGCTGTACATGCCGTCCAACTCAGGCTCATCATCGGAAGCGTCCTTCTGCGCCACCAACATAATGCGCTTATCGGTTTCCATCGCCTCTTCCAAAGCATTGATGGACTTCTCTCGTCCAACAAACAGAGGGATAACCATCGATGGAAAGACCACCACGTCTCTCAGCGGCAGCAGGGGTAATACTTCACGTGTCATCAAACATACCTGAATCTAGTGTATGAAAGGATATTGGGGACGAGCAGACACAAATACAAGCGCCAAATGCAACAAAAGGAGCTTGCGCTCCTTTTGTCAGTCGTCGGTGACGGGTCTATCAGGTATCGTCTGGGGAGACTTTACCGACATCGGCGGACTCGTAAATCACTAACGGCTCAGCGTCTTCAGTGATGACGTTTTCCTCGATGACCACCTTGGCAACGTGCTCTTCAGACGGGATGCGGTACATAATATCCAGCAGCGCACCCTCCATAATGGAGCGCAACCCACGCGCACCGGTTTTACGCTCCATGGCGCAATTGGCAATGGCCTCAAGCGCACTGTCGCGGAATTCCAGCTCAACAGATTCCATCTCAAACAACTTCTGATACTGACGCACCAGAGAGTTGCGCGGCTCAGTGAGAATCCTCACCAGTGCCTCAGTGTCGAGTTCGTCTAGGGTAGCCACCACCGGCAAACGACCGATGAACTCAGGAATCAAGCCGTATTTGACTAAGTCACCTGGCTCTACATCACGCAGCACAGCACCAACGGCTTTTTCGTCTTCTTTGCCTTTGACCGTGGCCGAGAAACCGATACTGCTCTTTTCCGAGCGATCACGGATGATCTGATCCAGTCCAGCAAATGCGCCGCCACAGATAAACAGGATATTACCCGTATCTACCTGCAAAAATTCCTGCTGCGGATGCTTACGACCACCTTGCGGCGGCACAGAAGCAACCGTGCCTTCGATCAGTTTCAGTAATGCCTGCTGCACACCTTCACCAGACACATCACGAGTGATCGATGGGTTGTCAGACTTACGTGAAATCTTGTCGATTTCATCGATGTACACAATGCCTCTCTGGGCCTTGTCGACATCGTAATCACACTTCTGCAGCAGCTTCTGAATGATGTTTTCAACATCTTCACCGACATAGCCGGCTTCGGTCAGCGTGGTTGCATCGGCGATGGTGAATGGCACATTCAACAGGCGCGCCAGGGTTTCGGCCAGCAACGTCTTACCGCTACCGGTTGGACCGATGAGCAAAATGTTACTTTTGGACAGCTCAACATCGGTTTTTCCGCCACCAAACTGCAATCGCTTGTAGTGGTTATAAACGGCAACTGCGAGCACCATTTTGGCCTTATCTTGACCAATCACGTACTCGTCCAATGTGGCTTTGATTTCTTGCGGCGTCGGCAGCGCATCGCTGCTGACTTTGTTCTCGGCTTCTTGCACCTCTTCACGAATGATATCGTTGCAAAGGTCGACACATTCGTCACAGATGAACACCGATGGACCGGCGATCAGCTTACGTACTTCGTGCTGGCTCTTGCCACAGAACGAACAGTAGAGCAGCTTACCGCCATCATCACCTTTGCCTTTTGTATCGTCGGTCATTCGACTGCCTCATTACGCTTTGAGCCTGAAGGCATCAGGCTCTGTCTTATTTCAATCTGTACCCGGTCACGATAGCTTAAGAACGCTTATCGAGCACCTGGTCAACCAGACCATATTCCATTGCAGCCTGAGCATCCATGAAGTTATCACGCTCAGTATCTTGAGCAATGGTTTCATACGACTGTCCGGTATGATCGGCCAGAATTCTGTTCAGACGTTCTTTGGTATCTTGAATATTCTTAGCGTGAATCAGAATATCAGTAGCTTGCCCTTGAGCACCGCCCGATGGCTGATGAATCATGACACGCGAGTTCGGCACGCTGAAGCGTTTGCCTTTGGCACCCGCCGCCAGCAAAAAGGCCCCCATGCTGCACGCTTGGCCTATCACCATGGTGCTTACATCTGGCTTAATAAACTGCATGGTGTCATAAATCGACATACCTGCCGTGACAGAACCGCCTGGAGAGTTGATATATAAATGGATGTCTTTGTCAGGATTTTCTGACTCAAGAAACAGCAGCTGCGCCACCACCAGATTGGCCATGTGGTCTTCGACCGGCCCAACCAAAAAAATAACGCGCTCTTTCAGCAGGCGGGAATAAATGTCATAGGAGCGCTCTCCCCTGGCCGACTGCTCGACCACCATAGGAACCAGACCGCTGGCCTGAACGATATCGGCGTTTTGCTTGATGGAGTCAATCATTCGACTCTTTACTCCCTCGACAATGTGAGAATCGGCTATAAAAACAGCCGCTTCCATAACGGAGCGGCTGTTAACAGTTTAGCCATTTGAGGGCTGATTGTCAGTCGTTACAACGAGATTACGCTGGCTGATTTGCTGCGCGAATCACTTCTTCGTAACTAGACTCGACATCACTCACTTGAGCGGCGGCCAATACTTTCTCAACAACTTGCTCTTCCAGTGCCAGCGCCTCAACTTGAGACTTCTGCTCTGGATTGTTGTTGTAGTACTCGCGCACTTGATCAGGCTCTTGATACGTTGCAGCCACTTCCTCGATCAGCTGCTCAACTTTTTCAGCCGATGGTTCCATGCTCTCTTGCTCGATCGCAGCGTTCATCAGCAAGCCAATGCGCACACGCTTGTCTGCCTGCTCTTTGAACAACTCGGCTGGCAGTTGCTTTGGATCAAACTGCTGGGCGCCACCAAACTGCTGCACCGCTTGCTGGCGCAGGCGATCAATTTCTTGATCCACCAACGCTGAAGGCACATCGATCTCGTTTTGTTCAACCAGACCTTTAATCACTTGCTGCTTGTTCAAAGTACGGATGGCTTTATCCAGCTCACGCACCATGTTCTTGCGGATTTCGCTGCGGAACTCAGCTTCGTCTGCCGTTTCAACGCCAAACGCATTGAAGAATGCCTCATCCAGCTCAGGCAACGACGCCGCCTTCACTTCGTTCACTTTAACCTTGAACTCAGCCGCTTTGCCTTGCAGGTCTTCTTTCTGGTAATCCTCAGGGAAGGTGACATTCAAAGTCGTTTCGTCACCGCCTTTAACACCTACCAAACCGTCTTCAAAGCCAGGGATCATGCTGTTTGAGCCCAGCGTCAGGTTGTAACCTTCAGCCTTGCCACCTTCAAACGCTTCGCCGTCGATGAAGCCCTCGAAGTCAATATTGACCTGATCACCGTCTTTGGCGGCTTCTTCAGTCGCGGTCCACTCTGCTTTTTGTTTGCGCAGCGTGTCGACCATGGTTTCCAGATCTTCATCCTTCACTTCAGCCGACTTGCGCTCAACGCTCAGCGCCGAGAAGTCCGCCAAGGCAACCTCAGGGTACACTTCATAGGTCGCTTTAAATTCCAAGTCCTTGCCATCTTCGTCCTGAGTTGGCTCAAAGCGTGGCATGCCCGCCAGCTTTACGTCATTCTCTTGCACAGCCTGGAAAAAAGACTGCTGCATTTGCTGATAAACAGCTTCAAGACGAGCTTGTTTGCCGAACATACGCTTGGCAACTGCAGGCGGCAGAGGCTTATTTTTGCGGAAACCGTTTACACGCTGACCTTTAGCGATGCGCTTCAGCTCAGACGTTACTTTTTCTTCCAGCTCCACGGCAGGAACACCAATGGTCATACAACGCTCAAGACCAGAGGTCGTCTCAATAGACACTTGCATACAAGCCTCTCTGTACATTAATTCTTTGTCGACTTCGCACACACGCAGAAGCCACCACACTATAAAGGCGGCGGATTATAGCCTGCTGTCAGCACAATTGCTAACAGCCACTGCAGCGCGACATCGAGAGAACTACAACGACACCAATAAAAAGGAATGGATCGACAAAGCCGCAAAGATGAAACAACTACAGCAGATTTGACAGAGGGAGCCAACCAAGAGAGCCCTGAAGAACAACAAAGAAAACGGACTTATAAAGGGAGTATTCTCAGCGAGCACAAAAGGCTCTTGCTTGATAATATCGATTTTTAATTTGATCACCCAGAAAAGGGCTAGAAAGAATGGGGTGGCTGACGGGGATCGAACCCGCGACCACAGGAATCACAATCCTGGGCTCTACCAACTGAGCTACAGCCACCATATTTTTTACCGCCAGCGCTTGGCGCGCCCGGCAGGGCTCGAACCTGCAACCCTCGGCTTAGAAGGCCGATGCTCTATCCGGTTGAGCTACGGGCGCATGGCCATTTAGCAATGTGCTAAATGGTCGGGGTAGAGAGATTCGAACTCCCGACATCCTGGTCCCAAACCAGGCGCGCTACCAGACTGCGCTATACCCCGACATTCACTGGATGAGTTGCCCCGTCCAAGTGGCTGCGCATGTTATAGATGACTCCCACGCCCGTCAACGACTTTTTGAAAAAATTCTTTAAAAACAATCGCTTCACACAAAAGGCCCGCATTTCCCCTGAACTAACGACTTTGTTTTGCACCACTCACATGAGAAAATTCAGGCCTTCACAGATTACAGGTAATTGCACCCTCATGAGCGCCCAGCTAATTGACGGCAAAGCCCGCGCAGCCGCCATCCGCGAACACATCAAACAACAAGTCACAGAGCGCCTGGCGCAAGGCAAACGCGCGCCCGGGCTGGCTGTCATACTGGTCGGCAGCGACCCCGCCTCGCAAGTCTACGTCAGCCACAAGCGCAAAGACTGCGAGCAAGTGGGTTTTGTCAGTCGCGCCTACGACCTGCCCAGCGACACCTCACAGGCCGAGCTTCTAGCATTAATAGACACATTGAATCAGGACAACGAGATCGACGGCATTTTGGTTCAGCTGCCCCTGCCTGCTGGACTGAACGCCGATGAAATCCTCGAGCGAATCAGCCCAAGTAAAGATGTGGATGGCTTCCACCCGTTCAACATTGGCCGATTGGCACAGCGCATGCCGCTTCTGCGCCCCTGCACCCCCGCCGGCATCGTGGATTTGCTCGACACTACCGGCGAGCCGGTTCGCGGCCAACACGCTGTCATCGTTGGCGCATCGAATATCGTTGGCCGCCCAATGAGCTTGGAACTGCTATTGAAAGGCTGCACCGTCACTACTTGTCACCGCTTCACCCACAACCTGGAATATTTTGTCAGCCAAGCTGATATTGTTGTCGTGGCGGTGGGCAAGCCCGGCTTGGTCAAAGGCGAGTGGATCAAACCAGGCGCTGTGGTGGTGGATGTTGGCATCAACCGCCAGGAAGACGGCACATTAATCGGCGATGTGGAATTTGAAGTTGCCGCTCAGCGCGCCAGCCACATCACCCCGGTACCAGGAGGTGTGGGCCCAATGACACGCGCCAAACTATTGGAAAATACGCTGGAGTCTTGCAACAACCGGGACTAACCCGCCCCGCGGTCATTCACCACTGACTGACCGCGGCCTCTGCAACATCATTGACAGGCTTGACCGTCAGGCCACGACCACCCGCTTCAACGGCATAAACCGCACCGTTAACCAACGGCATGTACACCGCACTGCCGAACTCCGGCTGCAGCCACAACGGCAAGTGCCGCAATGATTGCCACACATCGACCCAGTAAGATTCTTCCAGCGTATAAACAGAACGCTCGGCATTGCGCTCCTGCTCCAGCGTCAGGTAACGACCACTCAAGCGCTCAAGCCGATACAACGGCGTATCAGCCATCGCAGCGATCGGGCCACGCCAATGCAATAAGCGCACATCTAGCTGCCACTGATCTCCGTGAATCTCAAAGCGCTGTTCTGTACCCTGCTGATCCACCAGTGTCAGGTCGTACAACTGTTCTTCGACTTTAAACACCGACACAGTGGCGATGGCATGCTGGCGCTGCAGCTGTTGATAGCTCCAAAGATCGAGAGCAGCCAAGAGTAACCAAACACAGAGTGCCAGCGATATCATGCCAGCCGTGCCTTTTAGCCATTGGCGGAACCAGCCATCTCCGCGCCAAAAGCCGGCCACCATGACCAGACCGACCAAAATCAGCACCACCAAAGTGGCGGTTAAGGCTTGCAACAGCATAATTACGCCCGAAGCTGATCGATGCTGTCTGATGCCAATGACAGGGCGTCATCGGCTGAGGCTGATTGACCAGACAGAGAATCCAGGAAGTATTCAATACCGGTGACGGCATCAGCGAACGCTTCCATTTGCGATTCACTCGGCTCCAGCGCTCCTGAAACGACCCGAGCGATAAACTCTTCCAGCTGCTGCAGCATGTTGCATACCCGCTCATTCTCTAAGAACAAGAGAGCACCTGACACATCACGCAAACTCTTGCCGACGTTTTTGATGTGCAGCTTGTCGCCACTGGAGTCCAAGAAAGAACCCACCGCGCGCTTGATCAAGGTCAGTGCCGTCATTGACTCTGACACCACCGCGATGCGTGCTTCGTTCAAGCTAACCGGATCGACCAGCGTCTCACCCGACAAATTTTCTTGCGTCAGGCCGCGAATATCTTGCTCGATACTCATGACCTCATCGGCCAAGTACGGCAATTCGCTTTCCAGGCCCGAAGCACCCAACTGCTTCAGGCGCTCACACAGTTGCTGCGTGCGGTAAGAGGCATCCGTGAGATTGCTCACCAATAAGGTATCGCCAATGCGGTCCATGGCCTCTATTAGCTCAGACAGCGCCTCTTCCGATACATCCGTGCGCTCAATCAGGTCAATTTGGTCCTTCACCGATTGCAGCTCTTCTTGCAGCGCTTGCGACAGCGATTCCAGCGCCGACAAGTCCGGGCCATGCAAACCGGAACGCGACTCGGCCAAGCCTTTTTCTTTAATGCCCGAGCTGATACGGAAGGTACGCTGCACGGCATCGACCACCGGTTCGCCACCATCAGCCAATGAGACGATATACAGCAGTTCTTTTAACAGCCAATCAGGCATTTTTTCATTAAAAGCGCGGCCTTCGGTGTCCTGAATGCGACGAACTTGGCGATCCAGCAGCCCCATCAAACGCAGACGCGTACCGGTCATTTCAAAGGCGTCCTCGGACAGCGCCTCCAACGCGGCAGTGGCGACATGCCAAAATGGCCAGGAAGCCTGACTACGACTGGCTTTTTCGAAACGCCGCACAGCCCGCAGCATGACCTGCAGCGGACCACGGCGACCGTCGTTGCGAATGAGTCCGATCAAACCAAGCTGATACAGCTGACGTGCTCGGCGTACAGAGAAATTACGCGCCTCTGGCTCCGCACTGGGCGATGTCAGTTGCGGGCGCAGGTTCACCAAAAAGAAATAGGCTTCCGGCAAGGGCTTTTCGCTTCGCTCGGCACGCACCTCGTTAATGGTTGGCAACAGAAGACTCGGCGCCACCGGCTTGCCACTGATAACAAACTCGATGTAGCGCTTCAGGAAGATAACCGCTTGAGTGAACACCGACAGCGTTTGCTCGGATAGCATGCGGCCCTTATGCGCCCGACCGGTCTCTGCCAGCTCTTCGCACAGGCGCTCACCGGCGCGAAAATCCAGCATTTTAAAGGTCCCGCGGACCTGCTGAATCTCCTCCAGGAAGGCTTTTAACTGCTCACCATCTCCAGACTCAGAATAGGTATCCAGTTGCATCGCCGCTTGATCGAGCGCACTGGCCACCTCGGACCGCACTAGGTTCAAAGAGGCAGCGAATTGGGATACGTCACTTCCTGTTGTTATTTCAGCCATTCTACTATTCAACTTTTTGTTACTGTCGGCATCAGCCCGACCATAAATCGAAAGTGCAGCAGGGTTTATTACACTGCACAAGCAAAAACTACACGACTGTCAGACATTTGCCACGCTTTGTTCAGACAAACTGCCATCTTGGCGTGACTAAAGGTCACAGATTTCGCCACAGGGCGCCATCGCTGGCCTTATCAATGAGTTCCAACATGCCATCGTGCGCTTTTATTTCAGCCGCACTGGCGCGTACTACCGGCAGCTCAACGTTGGCCACATCGACATTAAACAAGATATCATCCAACTGCCCTTCAGAGCCGCCCTCTGACTCAACGCTTAATGCCAAGTCGGTCTGACCACCGGTCATCATCAAATAGACATCAGCCAGAATCTCGGCATCAAGCAAAGCGCCGTGTAACTCACGATGACTGTTGTCGATGTCATAGCGTTTACACAAGGCGTCCAAGCTGTTGCGCGCGCCGGGGAACATGTCACGCGCCAGCACCAAAGTATCGAGAACGGAGCAAAAATCGCGCGTTGGCGTTAAGTTTAGCCGGTTAAACTCGGCGTCCATCATGCCCACGTCGAAGGGCGCGTTGTGAATCACCAGCTCTGCGCCAGCAATAAACTGGCGAAACTGATCGGCCACTTGAGCAAATACCGGCGCACCTTGTTCAATCAGCCATTCGTTGGTGATTCCGTGCACCTCGGCAGCCTCAACATCAATGTCACGCTGAGGATTGATGTATTGATGGAAATGACGACCGGTAAGGCGGCGCTCAATGACTTCAACACAACCAATCTCAATAATCCGGTGGCCTTCACCAATACCGGTGGTCTCTGTATCCAGAACCACTTGTCTCATGATGTCACCTCTTGTGCGCCACGATTTGCCAGCATATCCGCTCGTTCATTATCAGCATGTCCAGCATGCCCTTTGACCCAACGCCAATCGATCTGATGGCGCTGCACCGCCGCATCCAACTGCTGCCACAAGTCTTGATTCTTCACCGCTTGGCCAGAGGCGGTCTTCCAGCCTTTCTTTTTCCAGCCAGCCAGCCATTGCTGAATGCCTTGTTTCACGTACTGTGAATCGGTGGTTAGCACCACGTTACACGGGCGCTGTAATGCCTCAAGGCCGCGCAAAGCTGCAGTCAGCTCCATGCGGTTATTGGTTGTCATGGCCTCACCGCCCCACAACTCTTTTTCATGCTGACCGTACCGCAATAGGCACCCCCAACCTCCTGGGCCCGGGTTGCCCTTACAAGCACCGTCTGTATACAACTCGACTGTTGGACTATTCATTCACTCTCTCACCACCCATTAACCCAAAGGCTGACGCCCTGCAGGCGCCGGGATGGTAAAGGTATTATCCGTCACTCGCCAGCGCGGTGCGCGGATACGCGTCACACCTGCGATAGTTTTTCGTGCCACTAACAAATACGCATTACCCGGCAAACCACGATGCCCCATCAATACACGATCGACGCGTCGACTGAGAGACTCAGAAAACAACTTCAACGGCCACAAATGCGCCAAATGCTGGACACTCTCGATACGAAAATCGAGCAACGTTAGCCAATCGGTAAGACGACCGGCGGCCACCGGATTACTCAACCAAGGCAATTCAGATGAAAAGGTGCGCAGCCAACGCTGAGCGCCCCACAAACTCCAAGGGTTAAAACCAACAACAATCATGTAGCCGCTACTCACTAGGCAGCGCGATGCCTCTCGCACCACCTGGTGCGGGCGGCGGCTCAGATCGAGCGCATGCTGCAACACCACCAAATCCAGCGACTGATCCATAAACGGCCAAGCCTCGGGCTGCATTTGCACAGCACCGCGGCAGGCGTCGGCTTGCCAGGGCAGGTCGACTGTAAAACGATGCGACATGGGGCTATGACGCAAAAACCGAGGCTCTGCATCGACGCCCGCATAGAGCAGATGTTCGCCATCCAGCTGCCCCAACCAATCACCAAGCCAACCCGCTTCCATCGCCAACAGGCGCTGCGCAGAAGGACGCTGCAACCAGCTCTGGTAGTGGCGAAAGCCAATTCGATTGCCATACTGAGCCATAGATTTCCTTGACGTTCGCGCGGTTGCTTGGGCGCCGACTGCACTTTAGACTGCCATTTTTCAACGACATTGTAACGATATGAGATTCATCAAACTATGGTTGCTGGCCGGTGTCATCGGTGGTTGTGCCCAGCACCCGCAGCAAAACTCTCCTGTTGCGCCAAGCGTGGCCGAATCACCGCTCAACATCACCGAGCAGCAAGCAACGGACGCCACACCTCAACAACATAATGATGTATGGGATCGCATTCTCGCTTCCTACCGCTTGAACATAGATCAAGACCAGAAGCGCATTACCTCACAACTCAACTGGTATAAGTCGCATCAAGCCTATTTGGACCGCGTGGCCGACCGCAGCCGACGCTATTTGTATTTTATTGCCGAGCAAATTGAAGCTCGCAACATGCCTGGCGAACTGGCGCTGCTGCCCATCGTCGAAAGCGCTTTTGACCCATTTGCATACTCTCATGGTCGCGCCGCCGGTGTGTGGCAGTTTATCCCGTCGACCGGGCGTGATTTTGACTTGCACCAGGACTGGTGGCACGACGGTCGCCGCGACATACGCGCATCCACCGAAGCGGCGCTGAGTTACCTCGATGCCCTGCAGCGCCAATTTGATGGCGATTGGTTGTTGGGTCTGGCGGCCTACAACTCAGGCGCAGGCACCGTACGCAAAGCGATTCGAAAGAACCGCCGCTTGGGCAAACCAACAGATTTCTGGTCATTGCAGCTGCCGCGCGAAACCCGCGCCTATGTCCCAAAATTAATCGCATTGGCACGTCTGCTGCGCGATGCAGAAAAGTACAACATTCAGTTCAAACCTGTGGCTAATCAGCCCTACTTTGCCGTGGTCAATACCGGCGGGCAGATCGACCTGTCGCAGGTCGCACAATTGGCTGACACTGAGCTGGAGGAGATTTACAAACTCAACCCGGTTTACAACCGCTGGGCCACACGACCACAGGGGCCACATGAGATACTGGTGCCCTACGAGAAAAAAGACACGTTTAACAAAAACCTCGCCCAACTGCCCGAGTCAGCCAGACTCAAATGGCAGCGCTATGTTGTCCGCAGCGGCGACTCGCTGATTTCGATCGCTAAGCGTTTTCACACCACCCCAGATGCCTTGCGCCAGTCAAACCAGCTGCGCGGCAACATGATTCGCAAAGGCCAAGCACTGCTCATCCCGTCAGCCATGCAAGCCGAAGGCTCATACGCCTACAGCGCGCCGCAGCGACTGGAGCGGCTTAAACAGCAACGCAAACCCAGCAACAGCAATCACAGCCTGCGCTATCGCGTCCAAAGCGGGGATAGCTTCTGGAGCATTGCCCGCGCCCACGACGTCAGTGTTCGCCAGTTAACGCGTTGGAATGGCTTAGCGCCTGGCGACCCCTTAAAGCCTGGCCAAACCCTTACCATTTGGACCAAAAAACAGACTCCTGCCCAGCGAGAGGTGATTCGCACCGTGCATTACAAAGTGCGCTCTGGCGACTCATTAGCGCGCATTGCCAGCAAATTTAATGTGCGCTTGGCCGATGTAAAACGCTGGAATCGCCAGCTCGCCAGCAATAAATATCTGCAACCAGGACAACGCTTGACCTTGTACGTCGATGTGACACGCTAGCACTCTTTCTTTAAAGGAATGAATCTGTGTCAGCAGCAGGGATTGTGTCATCAAACCCTAGGTGGCTACCATGAGCGCCATGCGCCACCTAGTCTTATTTTTGTGCTTGTCATGGGCACTAGCAGCCTCCTCATCGGAGAATCCTCTTACCGTCCGCTACCTCTACGCCAAACCTGAGGTCACTTGGTGGCCCCTTGCCTCTTCTAAGGCAACTGCCAACAGTCAAGACATCAGCGGCTCGCTACGCCTGGCCATGGCACGCTTCCCACGCGCCGTGCAACAACTGGGAGAAGTACCACCCGATCATAACTGGCTTGAGCAGCTGCAAATGCCGCTGATGATTCACGACAATCAGCATTGGCGTCCGGGTATTGCATCGCGATGGGGCACCAGCCCAGAAGGACAGCTCATCATAGAAATCGACAGCGCCGCCCGCTGGTCCGACGGTGTCAGCATCACTGTCGACGATGTCGTGTTTACCTTGCAACAACAGCAGCGCATGGCACCGATTGCAGGCCTGCAATCGGTAGATGTGTTATCGCCCAAGCTTGCTGCACTCACCTTTGCGCCGGAAACACAAGAGCGCACCACCATTGCTCAGCTGCGCTTATTGCCAAAGCACTATTACGATGCCTACCTGTCATCCCCAGATTCTTTGCGCTGGCAAGCGGAGCCTACCAGCGGTCCCTATTACATTGATGCCGTGCAGCCCGGGCGCTCAATCACCTTACGCCGCACACCGGGCTGGTGGGCGCAGCAGCGGGCGTTTTTCAAAGGGCGTTTTAACATTGCCAGCGTGCGTCTACAGCGCATCGATCCATCTGAGCAGTGGGCAGCACTGATACGCGGCGAAATCGACTGGCTGGAATTTAAAGCCGACCCAAGCGATACGCTACAACAGCGCGCTCGCTACTTTCAAATGCAGCTGTGGCAAGTTCCAACGGCTCCGGCGCCCTATGTTGTTTTAACCACCCATCAAGACAACAGCAGTTTACGCCGACACCTCGACGCCTACTTTGCTGGCGAGCCTTTGGCCGGTATCGAATTCCACCCCAGCGTGCAGCTGCTTCATCCCAGCGGGCAACTGCGAGACAGCGCACTGCAGCTGCAGTCCTATCTGCAACAGCAAGGGTTTCAAGTGAACATTCGTAGCGCCAACCTTATCGACACCCGCACGCGCGCGGATATTGTATTAACCCACGTACAGAACCCACAGGCTTTGTCTGCGCCGCACTGGCCGCTGACAACATCGCCCAGCACAGTACTGGCGTGGGAATGGATTCAAGTGGCAGCCAATGCGCCATCCACCGACTTATGGGACATCCATCGTGGTGGCCATCTGTTTATCGACGCGCGTCGTCGCAACACCATTTTGTCTCGACCCGAGCGCCGCACGCCGCAAGCCGTGCACGTTCAATCTTTTATTTATTCAAACCAAACACAGCACACAAGGTAGTTACTCATGGGCATGTTATCCGGCAAAAAAGCTTTGATTGTTGGCTTAGCCAGCAAGCACTCGATTGCACACGGTATCGCTGAAGCGTTCCATCGCGAAGGCGCAGAACTGGCGTTCACCTACCAAGGCGAAAAACTGCAGCCGCGGGTGGAAAAAATGGCCGGCGAATGGGGATCAGAGCTGTGCTTCCCGTGTGATGTCAGCTCCGATGAACAAATCGATGCGGTATTTGAAAATCTGGCCAAACATTGGGACAAAGTTGACATCATCATTCACTCAGTGGGCTTTGCTCCAGGACACGAACTGGACGGCGATTATTTGCAGGCCACCACGCGCGAAGGTTTTCGCATTGCTCACGACATCAGTGCCTACAGTTTCGTTGCATTAGCCAAAGCCGCGCGTCCGATGTTGGCTGACAACGCTGCCTTGCTGACGCTGAGCTATCACGGCTCACAACAAACCTTGCCCAACTACAATGTTATGGGCTTGGCGAAGGCCTCGCTGGAAGCGTCGGTTCGTTACCTGGCCGGTAGCCTGGGCTCGTCCGGCATTCGTGTGAACTCTATTTCAGCCGGGCCGATTAAAACGCTGGCCGCCTCCGGCATTAAAAGCTTTCGCAAAATGCTTAAACATAACGCCGATCGCGCGCCACTTGGGCGCAACATCACCACCCTAGAGGTCGGTAATACGGCGGCGTTTTTGTGCTCTGACCTGGCATCAGGCATTTCTGCGCAAAACATTTACGTCGACGGCGGCTTTAATAGCTGTGCTATGTCGATGCAGGAAATGCAAGACGACTAAACGCAAAAAAGCCGCGAGTTTCGCGGCTTTTTTATCCTGCTGCAAACATGGATATAAAACTTATTGTTCGAACGCCTCTCGATCGATATCGTCTTCCAAAGAGTCATCCCACTCATCATCGACCCAGACATCATCATCCCAACTGTCTTCTTCCCAGTTGTCTGATGACTCACCGTCATTGACGAGAAATTCCCGGCGCTGCAGATAAAAACTGCGTACAAAAGTATAACGATCGCCAGTGATCAGCCCTTCCGACGCCAACAACCCAGCCCTGACGTCAATATTTCTCACCCCATAAGCTGCGAGTTTTTTAGCATTGGTGTCCGGGATGGATAAATAATCCACACCCGACACAGTACCGATGACATCACCAGCGCCGTCACGCAGCGTGCTGGGTCCGAGTATCGGCAACATAATATAAGGACCAGTGCCGACGCCCCAGTAGCCTAATGTCTGACCAAAATCTTCATCGTGCTTTGGCAAACCAATGTGCGTGGCAACATCAAACACACCAAAAAATCCGACGGTACTGTTCACCAGAAAACGCGCCGTATCCGAGGCCGCTTGGCCAAACTTTAGCTGCCCCAAGTCGTTAATGATGACGATCACATCTTCTAAATTAGAAAAAAAGTGCGTCACCGAATCATCGACGTCTTTTGGTGTAACCGCCTGATACCCAACCGCTAGCGGCCTGGCGACGTATTCATCCATCACTTCATTAAAGGCGAACACCCGACGGTTAAAATCTTCCCAAGGGTCCGGGTCATAGCCATTCTCTGCCAATGCCAACGACGGCCATAACAGAGCAAGCAGCCACCAAGGTTTCATCGTCTTTCTCGCATGCTGTTTTGCCGCCATTAGAGCAGTTCACCCGCGAATAAGAAAGGGCTTAGCTCGAACGCGCTGTCACGCTAGCGCCCAAAATCAAGCCCTGTTGCTGCCATTGCTGCAGTATCGCCAAGCCCCCTGCCAAAGCGCTATCCGACAACGCCTGGCCAGACGCCGCCAATACCTTTGCGACCGCCTCGCTACCGCTGCACGATTGCTCCTGCAGCTGTGCAAGCAATCCCAGCGTCAGGGGATTGGACTCAATAAAGCAAGTTTTGTCTTGGCGATCGCGAAAGACAATTAACGCCGTCAGGGTCGGCGTGGGATCAGGTTCATCAACACTGATGGTGTGCACCGGATACTGGTAAAGATAACCTTGCGCCGCAGCGGCCAGAATTGGCACCGACGTGGCCAAATCGGCATTGGCATCGACATCTTCAGTGATGGTTTGCGGCGCAATGTCCACCGCCAATTCCAGCCATTCGTAGTGCGCCAACTCACACAGCCAAGGAGGCAGCCACACATCATCTCGTTGACTTAAGTAATCCAGAAAATGCTGCGGAATGTCTAAGAATAAAGGCGAGGTACAGTGGTAATCACGCAAGAACTCACGCGCGAGTTGCAACCATTGCTCCCTACCGTGCAAATGCGACAGCACCCTTTCACAAACAGGAAAAGTGCCGTCCAGAAAACTCAGTACATTGTTAAAAAACAGGTCGCGATACACACCCAGTGCACGCTCTGATACACCTTCTGGAGCGGCAACGCCTGCATTGCGAATGCTGTCTGCTAACTGTTTTTGCAATGCCAGTGTTGTCATACCGCCTGCTCCGCCACCAGCGCCGCTTGCTGATGCTGGCGAATGAGATCCACCTCGGCCAACAATTCCTCCAGTGCGGGGAAATTAAAATCACGTTCAAGCAAGGTTGGGATCACGCCATGATGCTGATAAGTAAACTGCAACAATTGCCACACGTCGTCTTTCACTTCCATGCCATGGGTATCGACCAGCAAATCAGGAGCTTCATCAAAATGCCCGGCGATGTGACAATAACGAATACGCTCACTGGGCATGGCGGCGATGTAATCTCTGGCATCGCCGCCATGATTTCGGCAGTTCACATACACATTATTCACATCCAACAACAGATCGCAGTCCGCCGCTTTTACCACCTGACTGACGAACTCCACCTCCGACATTTCTTTGCCAGGCTCTGCATACGCCGAGACATTTTCAATGATTAACCGCTGGCCCAAAATATCCTGCACGCGCTGAATTCTTTCTGCAACGTACTGGACGGCCTGCTCGGTAAAAGGAATCGGCATTAGGTCGTACATATGACCATCGTTGCTGCAATAACTGAGGTGTTCGCTGTAGGCCTTAATATTGTGTTGGCGCAAAAAGCGCCCCACTTCCCGCACAAAATCTTCGTCTAGTGGGTCGGGACTTCCCAGTGACAGGGACAAGCCGTGGCAAAGAAAATCATAGCGCTCAGTGAATGCACGAAACGCTTTGCCCAAGCGTCCACCAATGCGCATCCAATTCTCTGGTGCCACTTCCATGAAATCAATGCGACCGTCATCGACGCTCGTCAGTGCTTCCATCAAACCACGGCGCAAGCCTAAGCCGGCCCCCTGCACTGGAAAAGTCATCGTCATTCTCCGTTAGCTGTTACCGCCACACTTGCCTTCACCGCACTTACCTTCGGAGTCGCTTTTGCCGCCGCATTTGCCTTCGCTGTCGGCTTTGCCACCGCACTTACCTTCGCCACACTTGCCTTCACTGTCGGCTTTGCCGCCACACTTACCTTCACCGCATTTGCCTTCATGATCGCCAGCCAGCTGGTAACCACCGTCCAGCGTTTGTGACGCAAAAGGGTTGGCATCACTCGCCTGAGCCGGGGTAGTGGCTAGGGCCGCTAAGAAAGCGGCGCTCAGAACGGCTGCTGCGGGTTTTTTACTGTTATTCGCCATGTGTCAGTACCTTGTATGTGCTTGTTATATGCCTAAAAAGGGCGGCGCACTGAGTGTTGCGACCGCCGTCTCATGGGGTATGTCGTCACATCGCCAACTTTCTTACAGCGACGTGATGATATTAGTGGCTAATTGGCCAGCGTGGTTCAAGAGTTTGGCGTAGAAATTGCGCCCAAGTTTGATACTCAGGCGTGCAATGACTTATCCAGCCCTTCCCATTTGGCTTTCAAGCGCTTGAGAGAGACCGGCTCTCGTGTGCCCAGAGGCTGAGCAAACAATGACACCCGCCACTCCTGCAGCAGCCAGCCAAACTCCGCCAGTTCACTCAATGGCGGTATGTCCTGACCAGCCACCAGCTCCAGATACGGCTGCTCCAAAGTGTCGAACTCCAACATGGCTTGGCGATCACGCGGCAGATTGCCCTGCAGCTTGTCTAAGCGGTATGCCATGGCTTTTAGGTAACGCGTAAAGCACTGCAGGTATTGCCAGGGGGTTTGCTCCATAAAGCCAGGCGCCAGCAATTGCTCCAGTCGAGCTTTAACATCGCTGTAAGCCATTGCCCGATCCAAACTGACCGCGCCGCTCATCGACTTTAAAATGCCATGACGCAAGGTCATCCACTGATCGAATTGCTCGATCATCAGCGCTCCTTGCACCAGCAGCTGATCACGGCGTTGCTGGCGTTCTACAAAATCGGCTTCAGCATAGGGCGCCGGCTGATCATGCGGGACGAACACTTGGCGAAACACCGCCGCCAGCAGCGACTCGGCCAGCGTTTGCTGCGTGCCCATACCTTTGGCTTGCAACCAACGTGACCCCACTGCTTTTTGCAAATCAGCGCGAATGACTTTCGCTTGTGCGGCGAACATACGCCGATACAACAGCACAACACCGGCGCGATGCTGTTGCTCTGCCAACGCCTGATCCGCCTCAACCGTTAGCGAGAGTTCTTTGTCGCCACATTTCAAACAAGGAAATGCGCGCACCGGCAGGCCGTTCAAATCGGTCTCGACCATGGCGGGTAAATCGCCAAAGTCCCAACGTTCGATACCAGCACGCTGAAAATCAGCGTGAGCCAGATTCTGCACTTGCGATTGACTGACGTCGCTAAACGCTTGCTGCAAAGCGGCCAAGTCACGCCCCTGCTCGAACAGCTCACCGTCTTCCATCACCTGGATATTCATCTGCAAGTGTGGCGGCAACTCTGCCGCGCTCAGCTCCTGGCGCTCAACGCGCATGCTGGCATTGCGATTTAGATAATCCAATAAGCAAGAGAGCAAATCGCCTTGGGCAAACACCTGTTGGCGCAAAAACACATCGGCGGTTTGCGGCACCGGCACAAACTGTTTGCGTTTGGCCTTGGGCAAGCCCTTGATCAGCTGCGCAACCTTATCGTGAATAAAGCCCGGCACCAGCCAGTCGATGCGCGCTGCAGGCACTTGCTGCAACATCGCCAACGGCACTTGCAATGAAATACCATCGTCCACCGCCCCAGGGGCAAAGCTGTATTTCAATGGAAACATCAGCCCATTCCACTCCAGTTCGGTGGGGAAATCGGCAACGCCAATCCCGGCTGCGTCTGGACTGAGCAGAAAATCACGCGTCAGCTTCAGGGCTTGCTGTTGTTGTGGGTGTTTTTTACACCAACTTTCCAGCTGGCGACGCGAGGCTATGTGCGTCGGCAAGTGCTGGTCGTAAAAAGCGGCCAGCACCGCATCATCGATCACCAAATCACGGCGGCGTGATTTTTCCTCGTATTCGGTCACTTCACGAATCAGCTCAATATTGTGCTGATAAAAATCGACCCGACTGCCGAGCTGCTGCTCCACCAGTGCTTGCTGAATAAACAGCGTACGCGCCTCTGGTGCGTGGGTTTTACTGTAATCCACCCGTTTTTTCGGGTTGACCACCAAGCCGTACAAACTGCTTTGCTCAAAGGCGACGACTTGTCCGCGCTTTTGGTGCCAATAGGGCTCAAAATACTGGTATTTCAATAGCGGACGGCCAATCTCTTCGATCCATTGCGGCTCCACCAACGCCACTTCTCGCGCATATAAGCGCGACGTTTCCATCAGCTCCGCCGCCATAATCCATTTAGGGCGTTTTTTATACAGGCCGGACGCCGGAAATATCATCAGTTTGCGATTGCGCGCCCCGAGGTATTCACTGCCCTCGGCTTTAAAACCAATTTGACTGAGCATGCCGGCCAACAAGGCTTTGTGCACAGACGCATAATCGGCCGGTTCGCCATTTTCGTTGAGCGACAGCTCTTTGCACAAAATGTGCAGTTGACGGTGCGTATCACGCCACTCACGTAAACGCATAAAGGACAAATAGTGTTTTTGACACCATTTGCGCAGCTGATTCTGACTCAAAGCCTGACGCTGCTCTTCATAGCCTTGCCATAAATTCACCAACGTCAAAAAGTCTGAGTCGTCGTGACGCCACAAGCGATGTTTTTCATCCGCCGCTTGTTTCTTTTCCGGCGGACGCTCGCGCGGATCCTGCACCGACAGCGCAGCGGCGATGATCAACACCTCCGACAAAGATTGCTGACGCTGTGCTTCAAGCAGCATGCGCGATACACGAGGGTCTAATGGCAAGCGCGCCATTTGACGGCCGATGTCCGTTAGCTGGTGCTGCTCATCAACGGCCTCAAGCTCCGACAACAAATTAAAGCCATCGCGCACAAAACGCTCGTCGGGTGCATCCACAAACGGGAACGACTGCAGCTTACCCAGTTTCAGATGCAGCATCTGCAGCACCACAGCGGCTAAGTTCGTGCGCCGAATCTCTGGGTCGGTAAACTCAGGGCGAGCCTCGAAGTCGGCTTGCTCATACAGGCGAATACACACACCCGGCGCGGTACGACCACAGCGCCCGGCGCGCTGATTAGCGCTGGCTTGAGAAATGGCTTCAATCTGCAGTCGTTGCACTTTACTGCGATAACTGTAGCGACTGATGCGGGCAACGCCGGAATCGATCACATAGCGAATACCAGGCACCGTCAAAGACGTTTCGGCAACATTGGTGGACAGCACCACACGTCGGCCGCCATGAGGACGAAATATTCGTTGCTGATCTGCGGCACTGAGTCGCGCATACAGCGGCAGAATGTCGGTGGCTGGCAAGGATTGGCGGCGTAAATACTCAGCGCATTCACGAATTTCTCGCTCACCGGGCAAAAATACCAGCACATCGCCCGGTTGACCGTTTTTCTTATCCTCGCCGCGCAGCTCCGCCAACGCCGCATCAATACCCTCAAACAGGCTTTGGTCTTCGGCTTCCTGATCTTCGCGCACCAGCGGTCGATAACGCATTTCTACCGGATAAGAACGACCCGAGACTTCCACCACCGGGGCATTGTCGAAGTGCTTGGAGAAACGCTCTACATCGATGGTGGCCGAGGTAATGATCACTTTAAGATCGGGGCGCTTGGGCAATAATTGCTTCAAATAGCCAATCAGAAAGTCAATATTCAGACTGCGTTCGTGTGCTTCGTCGATAATAATGGCGTCGTATTCGTTTAAAAAACGGTCATGTTGCGTTTGCGCCAACAAAATACCGTCCGTCATCAACTTGATGCGCGTATCGTCGCTGCTATTGTCGGTAAAACGAATCTGATAACCCACCAGATCGCCCAATGGCGTATTGATCTCTTCGGCAATACGGGCAGCGACGGAACGGGCGGCCAACCGCCTGGGTTGAGTATGAGCAATGCGCCCGGCCTGGCCCAATCCGGCCTCTAAACAGAGCTTCGGCAATTGCGTGGTTTTACCACTGCCGGTTTCGCCCGCAATCACCACCACTTGGTGCTCGCGAATCAACGCCAGAATGTCCTCGCGGCGCTCGCTGACGGGCAAGTTTTGTGGGTAACTCAGTGTGATTGGCTGGCTGCGACGCGCTCTGGCCGCCTGACTGGTTTCAATGCGTTTCAACAGGCGCTGCAGCGGCTGATCGATGGATTGTTGCTGATCAATGCGTTGTTGAATTTGGCGAACGCTGCGGCGGGCAGGAAATTGGTCTTTTAATAAACACTGATCAATGGCTTTGTGCAGTGCTTTGATATCGGGTTGAGTGGATGCCTGCAAGGCGGACTCCTGAACAAATAAAAACGCCCTCAGACAATCTGAGGGCGCTAATGTTGCTACACAACCGTGACGTTTAGTTGTGCTTTTTCAGCTCCTCATCACGCAGCTCACGGCGCAGGATTTTGCCGACATTGGTTTTCGGCAGATCGTCACGGAATTCAATATGACGTGGAATTTTGTATGCCGTCAGGCGCTCACGGCACCATTCGGTAATTTCAGCAGCGGTCAGATCTTGGTTCGATGACACCACAAAGATCTTCACCGCCTCAGAGCTCTTGGCATCCGGCACACCCACGGCGGCCGCCTCAACGATATCCGGGTGAGACACTACCACGTCTTCTACCTCATTCGGATACACATTAAAGCCTGAGACAATAATCATGTCCTTCTTACGGTCGACGATTTTCATGTAACCGTCTTCAGAAATGACGGCCATATCACCGGTTTTTAACCAACCGTCTTCAGTGATGGTTTCCGCCGTAGCTTCCGGACGCTGCCAGTAGCCCTTCATCACTTGCGGGCCTTTCACACACAGCTCACCCGGCTCACCAACCGGCATTTCGTTGCCTTCTTCGTCCATCACCTTACACAAGGTGCTGGCCACCGGCATACCAATGGTACCGACCTTGATGTAACCCGGCGGGTTAAACGACACCACAGGTGAGGTTTCTGTCATGCCATAACCTTCGGCGATGTCACAGCCCGTGATTTTCTTCCACTGATCTGCCGCGTCTTTGGTCAACGCCATACCGCCTGAAATGGTCAGTTTCAAACCACTGAAATCCAGCGCGCGGAAATCAGGCTGATTGCACAGCGCCACAAACAAAGTATTGAGGCCAACAAACGCACTGAAGTCGCTTTTCTGCAGGGTTTTCACAAAACCTGGGATATCGCGCGGATTAGGTATCAAAATCGAGTGATTGCCCGTCTCCAGCATCACCATGCAATGCACGGTAAAGGCGTAAATATGATACAGCGGCAGCGGCGCAATGGCCGTTTCACGGCCTTCTTCCAAAATCATGGAAAACAGACCATGACACTGCAACATGTTGGCCATCAAGTTACGGTGGGTCAGCATGGCGCCTTTGGCAACCCCTGTAGTACCGCCGGTGTACTGCAATACCGCCACATCATCGCGCTCGACTTTAACGGCAGAAAAACTACGCCCTGCGCCTGTCGCCAAGGCTTCACGCAAACCCACAGCGCCAGCAATATTAAACGGCGGCACTTCTTTTTTGACGTACTTCAACACACCGTTAATCAACATACGCTTCAGACCGTCGTGCATGTCGCCGACACTGGTCACGATGACGTGTTTAATGCCGGTATTGGGCAGAACTTTTTCGGCTTTGGAGGCCATATTCGCCAACACCACCAAGGCTTTTGCACCCGAGTCGTTAAATTGGTGCTCCATTTCGCGCTCGGTGTACAACGGGTTGGTGTTTACCACCACCATGCCAGCACGCATCGCGCCAAATACCACAATCGGATACTGCAGTACGTTCGGCAATTGCACCGCAATACGATCACCTGGCTGCAAGCTGGTTTCGTTTTGCAGGTATGCAGCAAAGGCTGCACTTTTTTCATTCAGATCACGATAAGTGATGGTTTGCCCAAGGCAGGTAAACGCCGGACGGTCGCTGAACTTTTTGACGAAGCCATCGAAGATCTCGACCACAGAGTCGTGCTTGTCTGGATCAATCGTCGCTGCAAGGCCAGCCGGGTATCGTTCCTGGAAGAATTGTTCGTTCATACTGCCTCCTGAGCCACCCTGATTTATCGTTATCGTCAGGGGTAAAATAATCGAAGCCCCGCCTGCTGGTTCACCAACTGTCAGCTCCCCCACTGACGACGGGTCAGAAAAAACAGCAGGAGTGTACCGGTTTTCTGACAATGCGGCAAAACAGGTCACATCGGGTCAACCGTGAATCATTTCAGTGCTTTAGCGAACCACACTGCGGTAACCACTTACACCACACAGCATTTCAGCGCCAAGCGTTTACAAACAGCGTCAATCACGCCATGGTGTGCAGCAAAAAACAACTATACTCACCGATGAACATGACCACAGCACGCCCAAACTCCATGCCGCCTGCGGCACAAACGCTCAACATTCGCAGCCAAGACGGTAGCGAGTTTCAAGCCCAATATTGGGATTTGCCAGACGCCGACACGGTGGTGCACCTCACTCATGGCATGGCCGAGCACGTCCAACGCTATCAACCATTGGTTGTTGCGCTGCAGCAAGCTGGCTTTGCCGTGGCGATGCACAACCACCGTGGCCACGGTGAACGCACACCGACAGGCCATTTCGCCGACCAAGGACAATCTGGCTGGGAAGCCGTGATCGATGACATTTGGCAAGTGCAACAACTAACGCGCCAGCCACGACGCATTCTGTTTGGCCACTCGATGGGATCCTTTATTGCGCAGGGCTTTGCCCGGCGCCACGGTGATCATTTGTCCGGTTTAATACTGAGCGGCAGTAATTATCAAGGCCCACTGTTGTATCAAGCAGCGCGAGCGGTGGCCTGGACTGAGCGTTCGCTGCGTGGCGACAAACACCCTTCTTCCTTGCTGAATGCGTTGTCCTTCGCCAGTTTTAATCGTGCGTTTCGCCCCACCTCGACGCCGTTTGATTGGCTATCACGCGATCCCGATGAGGTTCAGGCGTATATTCAAGATGAACACTGCGGCCATTTGTGCAGCACGCAGTTATGGGTTGAGTTAATGACTGGATTGATAGAAATCAGCCAGGCCGATGCTTTACGCGCCATTCCCAGTGAGCTGCCCGTGTTATTAATTGCTGGAGACAAAGACCCGGTAGGACAACAAGGCCGTGGCGTGAAGCGACTGGCACAACAATTTCGCCAAACGGGTCATCACAATGTCACCTGCACCCTGTATCCTGATGCACGTCATGAAGTGTTAAATGAGATTAACGCCGAGCAAGTGCGTGGCGATATGCTGCGTTGGCTTCAGCAATTGGATAAGGAATAACATGGACACCATTACCAACCGCACCTTTGACGAAATTCAAATTGGCGACAGCTGCCAGCGCCAACAAACAGTAAGCGAACAGGACCTGCAATTGTTCGCAGCCGTCTCTGGCGACCGCAACCCAGTGCATTTGGATGCAGAATTTGCCGCCACCACTGCATTTAAAGCACAAATTGCTCACGGCATGTACACCGGCGCACTGATCTCGGCGGTGCTTGGCATGCAACTGCCTGGCCCTGGCACGATTTATTTGGGTCAGAATTTGTCGTTTAAAAAGCCGGTAATGATTGGTGATGAGCTGACCGTGACCTTAACCGTTAGCAGCAAACACGACAGCAAACCCATCGTTACCCTGGATTGCAAGGTGAGCAATCAACACAATAAAGTCGTTGCTGCCGGTGAAGCCACCGTAATGGCACCGACCGACAAAATGACCGTCACCGCTCCCGCTTTGCCACAGGTGCAATTGAGCTAACAGCGCCAGCAGCGACCGTGTCGCTGCTATTTCGCCAAAAACTTCATCGCATCTTCTAACCCAGACAACGTCAGTGGGTACATGTGATCGTTGAAAATGCTGCGTATGGCTCCCAGAGAGCCGCCATTGCCCCAGTAAGATTTGGGCGCCGGGTTGATCCAGGCAATTTTATCGTAGTGATCAGTGATGCGCTGTAGCCAAACCGCTCCGGGCTCTTCGTTCCAGTGTTCCACACTACCGCCGGCGTGCGTGACTTCGTAAGGTGCCATCATGGCATCGCCGACAAAAATCACTTTGTAGTCGTTACCGTACTTGCGCAGGATGTCCCAGGTTTTGATCTGCTCATTCATGCGCCGTACGTTGTTTTGCCACACCGACTCGTACAAGCAATTGTGGAAGTAAAAGGTTTCCATGTGCTTGAACTCAGTCCGCGCGGCGGAAAATAATTCCTCACAGGTACGCACGTGCGGGTCCATCGAGCCGCCCACATCAAAAAACAGCAGCACCTTAACGGCGTTGTGGCGCTCCGGCACCATTTTAATGTCCAAGAAGCCCGCATTTTTGGCGGTGGCGCCTATGGTGTCATCCAGATCCAGTTCTTCCGCGGCGCCTTGGCGAGCAAATTTGCGCAACCGTCGCAGCGCGACTTTTATGTTGCGAATACCCAGCTCAATGCTGTCGTCCAAATCACGATATTGACGTTTTTCCCACACCTTGACGGCTTTTTTGTGCCGCGACTTGCCTTGCTCAATGCGAAAGCCTTCCGGATTGTAACCATTGGCACCAAACGGCGATGTGCCGCCGGTGCCAATCATGCGATTACCACCCTGGTGACGTTTTTCTTGTTCTTCAAGACGTTTTTGGAACTCTTCCATCAGCTTGTCGAGACCGCCCAGCGCATCGATTTTATCCATATCTTCCTGCGACAGGATGCGCTCAAACTCTTTGCGCATCCAATCCTCAGGAATACCGGCCTCGTTGAGAAAATCCGGCGGCAGCTCAAGCCCTTGGAAGTAGGCAGCAAAGGCTTTGTCGAACTTGTCATAGTGTTTTTCGTCCTTCACTAAACACAAACGAGCAATGGCGTAAAACTCGTCCATATCAGCAAACGCCAGATGCGCACTGACGGCTTCAACCAAGTCCAAATACTCACGTACGGAACATGGGACTTTGGCTTGGCGCACGGTTTCGAAAAAATCGATCAACATATGCGTTAACCTTTGCGGCGACTCATAAACGCCAGTTTTTCCAATAATTGTACGTCTTGCTCGTTTTTCAGCAGCGCACCGTACATCGGCGGAATTGCTTTGGAGTGATCTTTATTACGCAATAAGTCGGCACCAATATCATCGGACAGCAATAATTTCAGCCAATCGATCAGCTCCGATGTGGATGGCTTTTTCTTTAAACCAGGCACCTTGCGCACATCAAAGAAGACTTCCAGCGCCTCGCGCACCAGATCGGCCTTAATGCTCGGATAATGGACATCAACAATGCTTTGCATGGTAGTGCGATCCGGGAAATCGATGTAATGGAAGAAACAACGGCGCAAAAAGGCGTCTGGCAGCTCTTTTTCGTTGTTGCTGGTGATCAAAATGATCGGGCGGTGCTTGGCGACAATACGCTCTTGCGTCTCGTAGACAAAAAACTCCATTTTATCCAACTCAAGCAGCAAGTCGTTGGGGAACTCGATGTCGGCTTTATCGATTTCATCAATCAACAGAACCACGGGCTTGTCTGCGGTAAACGCCTCCCACAACTTGCCTTTCACAATGTAATTAGCAATGTCGTGAACTTTATCGTCACCCAACTGGGAGTCGCGCAAACGAGACACGGCGTCGTACTCATACAAGCCTTGATGGGCTTTGGTGGTACTCTTGATATGCCATTGAATCAGCTCAGTATCCAGCGACTTGGCCAACTGCTCTGCCAGCATGGTTTTGCCCGTGCCCGGCTCCCCTTTTAACAGCAGCGGACGCTGCAAGGTGATCGCCGCGTTAACGGCGGTTCGCAGCTCCGGCGTTGCCACATATTCCTGAGTACCCTCGAACTTCATACCAACCTCAGATTACGCATTTTTAAGTAGGCAGAAAGTATAAGGACGCCACATCGGCACAGCAAGCCAGCCAAATGTGACGAATGCAAGGTAAGATCAACATCGCTCAACACCAAGAACAAAAGCCAAACCCACGCTCGAGCGTGTGGCTCAATTGACTGGGGCGAATATCACCAGCGCGGTAATGTCGGCCATCGACGGCCTCGCATCATGGGTCTTTTTTATCGTTGTCGCCGTTGAGCTCCTCATCGACATCAAACTCGCCCCAATCGTCTTCCAAATCGGGAGCTGGGTTGTCGTCTGGGTCGATGGAAAACTCATCATCCAATGACGCGCCACCCAGGTCCGTATCTCCTCCCATACTCGCCGGCGCCTCATTGACGGGTGGAATTTCCTCTTCGTCAGCGTCATCAAAGCTGTCAAAGCTGCCCTCTAGCTCCTCTTCGCTGAGTTCAGGCGGCTCCAGGTCCGGCGGCAGCGACGTACTGCTGACATCTGCATGCGCCAGGGCTTCATTGTCTTGCTGACTGCGATGGCGCAGCCACCACCAAGCAGCACCACCAAAGATGCCTAAGTTACCCAATGCCAACAGCAGGTATATCCACCAAGCAATGCCTTCTGATTCTTCTGTCACGGCCTCATCGGTCAACTCGGTGACTGGTTTTGCGGACAAATCCGGGGCAATCGATGCCTCCGGTTGCTCTATCGCCTCTGGCACCTCAGGTTCGGGCTTCTCTGCTTTCGGTGGCTCTGGTGTCGGTGCTAGAGCGGTTGCCTCACTGGCAGCCTCAGCCACGGCTTGTTCTGCAGGTGCACTGGCGTCAGCCTCAAGGGCTTCCTCTTGCATAGGCTCAGGCACAGTGGCGTTTGGATCTTGCAGCGGAAACTCAAACACTCGCGCATCCGGCCGGGTTTTGAAGGTGGCACCAGATCCGGTTACACCGCGAACATTCAACTCGACTTCGTACTGCCCTGGACCGTTGTCGGCGCGCAAACGCAGCTGCCAGCGATTCAATTGCGGATCGTAATCCATTGACTGAATGATGGAGCTGTCGTCCGGCGACAGCACTCGGGCGATGATGCGCGACAGTCCGGTATCGATATTGGCGACCAACGGCTCGACTTCGAGCAACACTTGTTGATTGGCTACGTCCAGCTGCTCGGTAATGCGCAACGGTTCCATCAATGTGGCACTTAATTGCTGGCGGCGCTGAAAGGTGGGACCGCTGGCCGTCACTTCCAGTAGGTATTGGCCCGGCTGAGATAGCCGCGTTAGAGATTCGGCATATACGCCATCCGCAGGCAAGGTCTCCGGGTCTGACAGCAACTTACTGCCCACTCGGCCGTCCGGTGCGGTGACTTTCATAGTGACATCAGTCAAACGCAGCAAGGCAGGCTCGGCAATGACTTCGCCCTGATTGGTCAGCGACATGGTCAAATCAACGGGATAGCCGGCAAAGATAGACTCAGGCAGCCCTTCTACTTTCAGTTTCAGGTCGGTCAGTACCTGCACGCGGTTTTCTGGGTCGATGTCCGCATCCGCCTGCCACTGCCCAGCCTCGGGCGCGGTTACGGTAATCAAGTCGTAGTTCAGCTCTTGGTGCCAACGGACTTGCTCATCACCGCGGCTCGTGTCAGCCGTGTACTCTTTACCGGAGGGCGATAGCAGCCGCACCGGGCGGTCGCTGCTGCGTTTGAAGATCAGGGCGGTAAACTCAGTCACCGACTCATCAATGGTGAAAGCATTGTCGACCATAGGGACCTGCTCGGTCGGCACAGCCCGATCAAATGCACGCAAAAAAGCAGCCAGCAACTCGTCGGCGTTATTGGCCTCTTGATACAAGCCACCAGTCTCTAATGCAATTTGACGCAGCATATTTTTGTCCGCGCCATCCGACAGTGCCAATGTGTGAATTTTCGCATTAGCCTCGACATATGAAGGCAATACCTGCGTTAATAAACGTTGGCGCTCGCCTTCATTGACAGCGTTCGCA
Organism: Bacterioplanes sanyensis; assembly: GCF_002237535.1. Classification (GTDB taxonomy): domain Bacteria; phylum Pseudomonadota; class Gammaproteobacteria; order Pseudomonadales; family Oceanobacteraceae; genus Bacterioplanes; species Bacterioplanes sanyensis_A. The sequence goes on along the minus strand of NZ_CP022530.1, from coordinate 3,008,890 downwards.
GCATCGCCGGCGGCCATATCGATTTTGCCGTCTGTTAACAAAATAATGCTCTGTTGATAGCCAGAGTCTGACGCCAACTGCCAGCGCGCACGCTCCAGCGCCTCCACCAAGTTGGTACGCAGGCCTGCGGAGTTGATTTGCTGAGCGTCGGCACGCGCTTGCTGGCGCCATTCGTCGTTCACCACGGCCAGTGGCGTTAACATATTCACGAAGCGACCGAAGGTCCACACCCCAGCGTTGGCACCATCGGGAATCAGTTCAATTAGTAAGTTCGTGGCTGGAATACGAAGATTATTAGGGTCGGTTTGCTTCATACTGCCTGAAATGTCGACCACTATTCGGACATCCGCCGGGCGCTCGTCCGCCCAAGCAGAAACAACCATCGTCAACACTAAAATCGACACCCACCAGCGCAACATTGCACTCCCCTTTCATACCACTGTTGTTAAGCTATCGGCGTCTAACGCCAGTTCTGTAACAAAAAAGGGGCACACTGCTCTCGCAGGCGCCCCTCCGGTTTTACCGAGCCCACGGCCCGGCTAGAGATTATTCTCCAAAATGCGTCGGCCTTTTTCAGTAATATGCCAACGCACGCCATTTTTGCCGCTAACTTTGCCTGCCAGGCTTCTAACGACCAAGACATTGAGTGTTTTTAGAATGGTCGATTCCTCTTCGTTGGCTTCACGGCACACACCGCCCAGCGAGCGGAAAATAAATCGGCCACTGGCTAAAATGCGCAGCACTTGAGTAGACGTTACATCCAACTCTTCATTTATTTGTGCCGCCTCAGGATCTCCCTGGGAGGCATCTTGTTCAGTTTCAGTATCGATCAGCGGCATCAGCTCACCCTGCATGGTGCGCAGATTTTGCTGCACTTCTTCCGAGCGCTGCTTCGCCATTTGCGCTTCGTTCAGAATCCGGTCGGACAAATTATCAATCAGGAAACGGCTCAACAGCGCTGCGATCAAACAAAAACCGGTGAAGATTAACAGCCTTGATGGATCGCCCTGACTTTCCAACACCAGTTCGCTGTTCACCATGTCCAACACCACCGGCACCAGAAACGAAGCACCCACGCCGACCACCAAGAATCTTGGCAAACTGGCTGCATCAGGGTCTTTATCACCGTACAGGTAATAGTTCACCAAGCCGCCAAAAATACCGGCCAGCAACATGACCGTCGCCAGAATAAAAATATGATTCGCCATACTTCCAACCTCTTCCCTTGCAGTCAGAGCAATATCTGCGGCCCGATACTCCGTGCGAGTGGACTGCCCCAATGATTACAGCGCCGTACGCCTGCTGTAAAAATTAGCAAAGATTTTGAAGTTAGCCAGAAAAGTAATAAAAAAAAGAAAAGTCAGGGGTGGCTTGAATAAAAAACCACCAACCCTGATTACTGCGCCTGGTCGCTTTGCTCAGAGCGAGTGAAATAATTCATCAACGCACGCAGCGCCAACAGCACCACGGCCATGGCCAACGCCGACAACCACCAGTTAATGGCCGGCATCGCTTGCTGCAAGCTGCCATCAAGCCAAGCAAAGGGCACCACCACCAGAGCAGGAGCTAGATGATTCAGCCCCTCCCCCGCCGGCGCCGGGGTAAACAGCAGCACCGCACCCAATGCATAGACAAACCGTCGCACTTCTGTATTGCGCAACCAGAAAAAACACTGTCCCCAGCACCACAGCCCAATGACTGCGGACGCCAGATAAATCAGCCAGAATGGCCAGTATTCAATCACCGCATCCATTTTACGCTTTCCAAATAATGTGATCTTCCCAGTCTTCTTCTTTCACCAGCTCTTCATTCACGCCTTTGCCGCGCAGTGAAATGCCGGCATCGTGCACACTGAGCGGCTCACCAGAGACCAGAGGATGCCATTCAGGCAGGTCTTTCCCCTCGCTCAGGCGACGGTAAGCGCAGGTATCGGGCAGCCAGAAGAAATCCTTTGCTTGCTCTGGCGTCAACCAAACGCAATGCGGCACCTTTTGTTGCCGCTCGCGGTACACACTGCAACGGCAGGTGTCGTTATCGAGGTAGCGACAATGCACATCGGTGTAATACACATCACCTGAGTCTTCGTCTTCTAGCTTGTGCAAACAGCATTTGGCGCAACCATCACACAGCGACTCCCATTCTTGGGTCGACATTTGTTCAAGTGTTTTGGTCTGCCAGAACGGCGCGTCAGTCATCGTTGTCCCGCTTACAGAACAGATCCAACATATAAGTCTCGCGCGGCGGTGGCATTTGCAAGTAGTACCCTTGCTCATCGATTTGCTGCAACACACGCTCAGCGTCCACCCGTGCCAGGGTCTTGTCCGCTGTCAATATCATGGTCAACGCCAACTCGGCTTGACCAAACAGCTCTTTTAGCTCGTCTGGTACTTTGCTGAGCCCATCCTGGCGCGATACGTACAAATAGGTTTCGTCTTTTTTTCGCGACTTATACACGTCGCACAGTACTTTGCTCATAGTCAGCCTGTTGTTTCACCGCGGCTGCACTCTTCCAGCAGCCGCACAAGGTAATCGCCAATTTCTGCCCGGCGCCAACCACTCAGCTCATCTGGCAGCTCAAACGGGCCGCGAGGATAGCCAGAGCGCAACAAGGCTTCCAGCATTTTTTTCTTCACCAACAGATCAGGCGGAATATCCAACAGCTCGGCTTTTTCTACCGCAGCCGCGCGCAGCTTTTTAAGCCACTGTCCGGCCAATGGCGACAACGGCTTATCAAGCACCTTGGGCCAATACTGCTTATCCAATTTCAATGCTTGATCAACCAGTTTAAGAACATCTTTGCCATGGTCTCGAATGATGCTTGGACGCATACCGGCCTTCGCTAACTGATCACGATTGCGTGCTTTAAACCGCGCAATGTTCCACAAGCTCTGATCGTCACAGATTTGCCCACGAGGAACGTCCGAAGCACGCGCCTGCTGTTCTCGCCACACGGCGAGCTGCTGCAGCACCAATTGCTCCTGCGGACGCAGCTTCCAAGCCAGCTTGATTCGCCGATACAAACCGCTCAAGTCGTCCGGCACCTGCACCTGGCGTACCAAGCGATCACACTCTTCACTCAACCACGATTCACGCTGCAACGATTTGAGCAGTTTAATCAGTTTCGGATAGAGGCGATGCAAGTAGTGCACGTCCGCCACCGCATAACGAATTTGCTCGTCGCGCAATGGCCGCTGCAGCCAGTTAGAGCGCGTTTCTTCTTTGGGCAGGTTAATTCGCAACAGCTCTTTCACTATTTTTTGAAAGCCCAAAGAGCCGCCCAAGCCCGCCAACGCCGCCGCCAACTGCGAATCGGCCAACGGCGCAGGCACCGCCCCGGTGAGAAGGCGGCAGACTTCCAAATCCTCAGCGCAGGCGTGAAATACCTTCACCACCAAAGGGTGCTCAAATACCTCAGCCAACGGTTGCCAGTCATCGATCACTAAAGGATCGATCAAGTAGCTGCCTTGGCGACTGGCCACTTGAATCAGCCCAGCCTGGGGGAAATAGGTTTTGGTACGAACAAATTCGGTATCTACCGCAATAAATGCTTCAGCGCACCAGTCCTGGCAGGCCGCCGCCAAATCGGCATTATTAGTCAGCCAAATCGGCTCTGGAATTTTCAGTTGCGCCACCCGTCTTCCTCTGTCACGTGATAGACCTCCGCCTGTCCTTTAAAGCACTGGCGCAAAAACAGTACCGTTGCTTTGTCTTCCACATCATCGCCAAAAAAGGCGTCCACGCGCTGCCAAGGGCCTTGCTGCAACTTCGCCAATCCAAGCTCGGCCGGACCAACGCCCGAGGTTGGCGACAAGCGGCCGTGACAAATAAAGCAATACCCCGGATAACCACTGGCTAGCAGGCGATCCGCTTGATCTTCATTGACCACCACCGCTACGCGCACGGCATCTGCCACGTCAGCGCAGGCAGGGCAATCGTCCCCGACTGCTAAGCGCTGGCACTGCGAACACGGCTCCAGCGATAACGCCAGCTTCAGCGCCTCGGCGAGCGCTTGTCCTTGCCGATTCACCAACAGCCATTGAGCCCAGCGTGCCGCGGCGTTTTCGCCAACACCAGGGAGGCGCTGCAGTTGCTGGCGCAACTGCGACAATGCCGAGGTTTTGCTCATGGTTAAAATGGCAATTTCATACCTGCAGGCAAGCCCATGCCTGCGGTAGCCTTGCTCATTTCTTCCTTGTTGTAGGCTTCGATTTTGCGCACTGCGTCGTTGACGGCAGCTGCGAGCAAATCTTCCAACATTTCTTTGTCTTCTGACATCACCGCATCGTCGATTTCAACGCGCTTCACGTCGTGACGACCATTCATCGTCACCTTAACCAGACCAGCGCCCGACTCGCCTTGCACTTCGGCATTGGCGATTTCTTCCTGCGCCTTTTGCATTTTTTCTTGCATTTGCTGGGCCTGCTTCATCAAGTTGCCCATGCCACCTTTAATCATAAGAGAGTCCTCAATTGGTTAAATGTCTATAACTGGTTAGATCGTTAGTTTTGCTGCAGCGGCTGAATGCTGTTTTCGTCGATCGCCGCACCAAACTGATCGATCATCATTTGTACATTGGGATCGGCCAGCAACGCTTGTGCCGCACCCTCCCAGGCCTCGTGGCGGAGCCGCTGACGCCGTTGATCGGGCGTTTCACCCCGCGGTGGGCGCACTTCAATATGCACCTGAACCTTACCCAGTTGCTGCGCCATAGCATCCTGCAACCGCTGGCGCTGAGAGTCATTAAACAGCGCCGAATTGCCTGGGTCCAAGTCGAAAAAGTACTGTTGCCCATCCACCTGTACCAAAGCACAGCTGCGGGCTATGGCAGCGGTCATACCCGCCAGCGGCAATTGCTCCAACCATTGCCACCAGGTGTGCGGCTGAAGAGCTAATGCGTCCGAGCTTACAACGGGCTCTGGCTCTGGCTCTGGCTCTGGCTCTGGCTCTGGCTCTGGCTCTGGCTCTGGCTCTGGCTCTGGCTCTGGCTCTGGCTCTGGCTCTGGCTCTGGCTCTGGCTCTGGCTCTGGCTCTGGCTCTGGCTCTGGCTCTGGCTCTGGCTCTGGCTCTGGCTCTGGCTCTGGCTCTGGCTCTGGCTCTGGCTCTGGCTGATCAGTGTGTTGCTGTACCGAAACCGAATCAACTCGACCGGCTAATTCAGGATTTTTTTTTTCGCCCGCTAACGATGGCTGAGCGTCCAAGCAGCTGGCCAAGTCCAAATCGACCGGTGCAGTTGGCGCTGGCCGGAACGCCAACATGCGCAACAGCACCATCTCGAAGCCCTGACGCGGGTCGGGGGCCATAGTGATATCTTGGCGCCCAGTGCCAGCAATTTGATAGCACAGCTGCACGTCTTCAGCGGCCATGGCCACCGCTAATTTCATAATGGCGTCGCGATCGCCCTCTGAATTATCAATGGCATCCGGAGCCACTTGTGCCAGCGCGGTGCGATGCCAGATGTGCATCAGCCCTTGCAGCACTTCGTCAAAATCTGGCCCGTGTTCTGCCATGGCCGCGACTTCATCCAACACTTTGACCGCATCGGCGGAGGCCATGACGCTGGCCAAACGAAACAAACGGCCGCGGTCCATGGTGCCTAACATCGACACCACCTGCTCTTCCATCACCTGCCCCTGACCAAACGCAATGGCTTGGTCGGTTAACGACAGGGCATCACGCATACTGCCTTGAGCCGCTCGGCCAAGCTGCCAAAGAGCGGACTCTTCATAGCTGACTTGCTCTGACGACAGTACATGAGTGAGGTATTCGACGATGCGCTGCGGCGCCATGTTTTTAAGACTGAACTGCAGGCAACGCGACAATACCGTGACCGGTAATTTTTGCGGATCTGTGGTCGCCAGCAAAAATTTCACATGCTCTGGCGGTTCTTCCAGCGTTTTCAACAGAGCGTTAAAGCTGTGCGTCGACAGCATGTGAACTTCGTCGATCAGATAGACCTTGTAGCGGCCATGCGTCGGTGCGTATTGAACGTTGTCCAGCAGCTCACGCGTATCCTCTACTTTGGTACGTGAGGCGGCATCCACCTCAATCAGATCGACGAAGCGACCTTCGGCAATCGCCGTACAGGAGGAGCACTGGCCACAAGGCTTCGAACTGACACCTTCTTCGCAGTTCAGGCACTTGGCCAAGATACGCGCAATGGTGGTCTTACCGACACCACGGGTACCGGTAAACAAATAAGCGTGGTGCAGTCGTTGATCGTCGAGGGCATTGATCAGAGCTTTGAGAACATGCTCCTGACCCACCATCTCGGCAAAGATTTTTGGCCGCCACTTTCGCGCAAGTACCTGATAACTCATTACTTTTATGTCAGAGGAGAGAATAGATGCGCCATCTTAGCGCGTCAGCAAGAGATTGTCAGGGAGGAAATGGAGATGACCCCCGCCAGCTACACCCCGGCACACGAATCCACTGCTACCGTTGCTCCCTTCCGGGCCTGGCGGGGTTTACAGCTTATCGTTGCGAGGGAACCAACGAGGGTCACCACAACAGTCCGATCACTCGGAGGACGCGAACAATACCAAAACGTTCTGAAAAATCAAGCGTTTATCCACCATCAACGATGACTTCCACCGCCGATGCTTGATCGCTGACAAAATCCTGTATCTGCGCCAGCGGCCCCAGGGCTTGTGGGCGGGTCAGATAATCGGCCTCCGTACCGCTCACCCGCGCATCCACTTTGCCGCTGTCAAAAAAGGCCCGCACCAGTACCTGGCGTGCCGTGGTCATGCTCTGTAACTGCTCAGCGCTGGTGGCAAACGCATGGCACCAATACCCCTCGCGCTCGCTGGGAGCCTGAGCCAATGCAGGCAGACGCACAAACTGACCGTCTACCGATAACACCAAGGGGTAATTTTTGCGCATGGTGCGCTCTCCGCTGGCACATAACAGCAGCTGCCATTCCGTATGTTCAGAGCGTCGCACGGACAGCGCCAATTCCGGATTAGCATATAGAGGGATGGGTTGAGACATCTCACGAACAGCGTCCGCGTGCGCATACACGCTTGACGCCACATTCAATGTGATCCCCGTCAGCAGGGGTAGAAGCATCCGTTGCATAAGACAGTTCCTTTGTTGACCGTATCGAGCATAGCCCTGGACATGACGTACTGGCAATGCGGAATGTCACAGGCAGACAACTGGGTCACACAGTTTTTTCAACGGTGCTCAGTCTTCGCCCAAATGCAGCCAATGGCGCAGTGACAGCTCGATCACTTCTGCCCGATTCAAGTTCAGTTGCTCACAAGCAGCGTCCAGATGCTCAATCACATGGTCCGGCAGTTTCACCTCGACACGCTTCAGCCCACGTGCTTTATCGCGTCTCCGTTGGCTACGCTTATTAACGCGACACTGCAATGATCGATCGTACGGATTGCTGCGCGGGCGGCCAGGCCCACGCGGTGCAAACATGTCGATGGTGATTCTATCTTCGGGCTGAACGGACATAGGGACTCCAAGGGGGCGCACATTATCCAAGGCTAAACGGCGATTGCAACTGCTTCGATTGCCCGAAGTGCTCTCTCCCCGCTACCATGCCTAATATTGGAGGCTTGCGCCATCAACGCAGCCACAGCCATAAAGGAATTTCAGCAGCAATGCCAAAACAGCCAGATACTCGCCTTACCCCTGAACAACTGACCCACACCATCAGCTCTGAGCTGTTGGCCTTTGACACCACGGCCGACCTCACTGCCTTCAATGGCGTATTGGGGCAAGAACGCGCCGTTAACGCCATTCAATTTGGCGTAGCGATGAAGCGTCCGGGTTACAACATCTTTGTTATGGGTGAAACCGGCACCGGCCGCTCCTCTTACGTACGAGAATACCTACGCAACGAGGGCAAACGACAAGCGACACCCGACACCTGGTGCTACGTCAATCACTTCAGCAATCCTCGTGAGCCGCGCGCTCTAAAGCTCAACCCAGATGAAGCCAGTGTCTACGAAGGCCACATCCATGAGCTGATCAATCAGCTGCTGGCGACGTTTCCTGCTGTGTTCGAACACCCGTCCTACCAGCAAAAAAAGGCGGCCATTGAATACGCCTTTAACCGTCGCTACGACAAAGCCATCGAGCAAATTGAGCGCGAGGCGCACAAGCGCGGCGTGGCCGTGTATCGTGACGCATCGGCCATCAGCTTCACCCCCATGCGCGAAGGCAAGGCACTGGACGAAACTGAGTTTGCTCAACTCCCAGAAGCAGAGCGCGATCAGTTTCACAACACCATCGCCGAGCTAGAGCAGATGCTGGGCGAGCAACTCTCTGAGTTACCGCAGTGGAAGCGCGAGTCCAGCAATGCCCAGCGAGAACTCAACCAAGAGACTATTAAGGAAGCGGTTACGCCATTGCTCGAGCCACTGCGCATGCAGTTTGCCCAGCAAGATGAAGTCACCGAGTACCTGAAAGAACTCGAGACGTTTCTGCCCCGCTTGGTCCTAGAAGAGCTGGTGGACGAGCGCTTGCTGGAACTGCGTGAAGAATACAATAAGCGTACGTCGCTGGAAGATGCCCTGCTGCCTAACATCGCGACACGCCACCAGTCCAACAGCGGTGCTCCAGTGGTGTATGAACCGCACCCCAGCTATGCCAATTTGTTTGGCCGCATTGAATACGCCAATGAGCAAGGCGCACTGGTCACCAACTATCGGCGCATCAGCCCCGGCGCTTTGCACAGCGCCAATGGCGGCTATTTGATTGTCGACGCCGAGAAGATTCTCTCTGAACCGCTGGTCTGGGAGGCTCTCAAACGCGCACTGCAATCAGGCCAGCTAAAGATGGAGTCGCCCTACGCCGAACTGGGCATGCTCAACACCACCACATTGTTGCCGCAAACCATCCCGCTGCAGCTCAAACTGGTGTTAATTGGCTCGCGCCAGCTGTATTACTTACTGCAAGAGTACGATGAGGATTTTCGTCGCCTGTTTCGCGCAGTGGTCGACTTCGACGGCGATCTGACCGCAGACCCAGAGCACGTTGAAGGCTACGCTCGCTTACTGCGCAGCCGCATTGATGAGCAGCAAATGGCGCACATGACTCAAGCGGGCGTAATGCGCATGGTGGAGTTCAGTGCACGCTTGTCCGAGCGCCAGGATGCCCTCAGTGCTCGTATTGGTGAACAGTTTGATTTGCTGTCCGAAGCTGATTTTTTAAGGCAGCTGGCGAGCGACACCTTGATCGACGACCATCATATTGAGCGCGCCTTGGCAGCCAAAAAAGACCGTACCGGACGTGTGTATGACAAGCTGTTTGAGCAGATGCTCGATGGCACCGTGCTGCTGCAAACCGATGGCGATGCCATCGGCAATATCAACGGCCTTACCGTGATGTCGCTGGGGGATACCAGTTTTGGTTCTCCTGCTCGCATTACCACCACGGTTTACCCCGGCAGTCGTGGCTTAGTGGACATCGAACGGGAAGTCGCACTGGGACAAGCCATTCACTCCAAAGGCGTGATGATCATCAGCGGGTTTCTTGGCCATCGCTATGCAAAGGACTTTCCTCTGGCCATCACCGCCCACATTGCCATGGAGCAATCGTACGGTTACATCGATGGCGACAGCGCTTCACTGGCTGAGCTTGTGTGCTTGGTATCGGCGCTGATTCGCTGCCCGATCGACCAATCCTTTGCCGTGACCGGATCGGTCAATCAATACGGCGAAGTACAGGCCATCGGCGGCGCCAATGAGAAAATTGAAGGCTTTTTCCGCCTATGTCAGGCGCGCGGCCTCACCGGCAAACAAGGCGTCATCATCCCAGCGGCCAATTGTCGCAACCTGATCCTTAGTAAGACTGTGATTGATGCCGTCGCTGCCGGACAATTTCATATCCATGCAGTTAGCCATGTGGACCAGGCTTTAACTTTGCTCCTACAGCGGCCTGCTGGCAAAGCCGATAAACAGGGACACTTCCCTAAAGGTTCGATCAATGCCGACGTGGTGCAACAGCTGAGAAGCATCTACCGCAGCGCAGGTGAGCTGCCGGAAGATAAGAAGAAAAAGAAGCAATGACCGCTACGGCGTAGTCACGCGACTCTGGACATGAGCAAACAGCTCTGGCCACTTCACCGGCTTGGCGACGATGTCGTCAAAGCCGGCGCGGTAACATAACTCGCGCTCATCATCCGACACGCCGGCGGTCAAGGCGACAATCGGCAATTTACAACCAAGCTGCCTGAGCGCCTGAGTGGTTGCAAAGCCGTCCAACACTGGCATATGACAATCCAACAATAAGATATTCGCCTGCGACCAAAGAGCGGCATCCAGCAGCGCTTGACCGTGTTCATAACTCAGCACCGTCGCCCCCTGCTTGCTGAGCATTCGCTCCAACACGGTACGACTGGTGGCGTCGTCTTCACAGATGCCGATGGTGAGCCCGGCCAGCGATACCGCCTGAGACTCCTGCACCGTCTCGACTGTATGCGCCTCAGTGACTGGCACCTCGACACTGAAGCGACTGCCTTGGCCGACACTGCTCTCTGCCCAAGCCCGGCCGCCCATTAACTCTGCCAAATAACGACACAAATTCAGCCCCAAGCCGGTACCACCAAATTGCCCCGCCACCTGAGCAGACGCTTGCTCATAGGCTTCAAATAAGCGCTCTAACTGCTCCGCGGCGATACCAATGCCAGTATCTTCGACCACCAAACGTAAACGCTGCTGGTCAGCGCAATAGTGGCCTGTAACTGAAATTTTTCCGCCTGATGGGGTGAATTTGACCGCGTTACTGACGAAATTGAGCAAGATTTGCTGCAAGCGGTCTGAATCAGCGACCAGCTGCGGGCATTCCTCTGGGTCAATTCGATAGCTCAGCGCCAAGCCTTTTTTATCGCAGTTGGCAAAAAATACCGACTGCACGCGGCGCAGCATTTCTTGCGGAGAAAACGGCTGCGGATTTAACTCCAGCTTACCGGCTTCGATTTTCCCTAAATCGAGCACGTCGTTGACAATGGCCAATACAGCGTCGGCTGCATACTGAGCATCCTGCACCATGGTGGCTTGCTCACTACTGAGTGCGGTTTGCTGCAGCAAGCCAATGATGCCGATCAAACCGTTCAGCGGAGTGCGGATTTCATGACTCATGTGCGCCAGAAAACGACTTTTCGCCACCGACGCTTTGCTTGCTTGATCCGCCCGACGAGTGGCCTGCTGCGCAGCGATGATATCGCGATAGCCACGCAAAGCGGTGGTCAGCACCACTTTTAAACGTTGCGCAGTCGCGTCTGCTTTGGATAGGTAATCGTTTATTTCATATTCATCGATAACACTGCGCTCAGAGGCCAAACCCGCCTGACCGGTGCGCAATACGATGCGAATGTGGTGATTCTGCAGCTGCTCCCGGATGTAACCGACCAGCTCTAAACCGGCGTTATCGGACTCCATCACCACATCCAGCAACAACAGAGCAATGTCGTCTCGCTGCGCCAGCAACTCGCGCGCTGCGGCAGCGCTGTGGCATTCAAGCAACTCTAATGGTCGTCCTTGAAACCGGTAGGTGCGCAATACCAAACGACTGACTTGCAGCACTGACTCGTCATCATCGACCATCAGCACAGGAATGCTATCTGGCAAAAACTCAGCCAGCTGGCTTGTAACCATGAACTCCCCTCAATCTGCATGGGAACAGTATGTCATCCCGGACTCACTGCTCCCAAAACTATAGCGGATTCAAGCCAACGACGGGGAGAAACACAGGGTCCGAAGTTTAATCAGCGTGGACAAGCAATTGCTCACGCAGATCTTCTTGCACTGGGTCATCTGACAGCCAGATACCAAACAATGCTTGCTTAAAGCCAAGCCCGGCAACCTGAGACTTAGCCTCGCCGTTGTGATAAACGGTGACACCTTGTTGCGGCAAGTAGACCAGATCAAAAACATCGCCTTCCTTCACGTCTTGCGAAAAGGCCTGGATAAGCTGATCAACTTCGGCCTCGATCGGTGCCAAATCACCTCCGGTTGAACGCACAAAACCATCGCGTGTCGACTCAGCCATACGCTGGCCGGTAATCATGCCAGAGATGATATGCAAGCGAATGGCCATCGGCGTATCGGCGGCGACAATATCGTCAGCGTCATCTTCCAACGCTGGCAAGTACAGCGAGGCAATGTACAAATCGAGGAAAAACTTGGTGCGAACACCAGCGCCATTAAGCATCAGCGCGTGGCCGTCGACGACAAACACATCATCCAACGAAATACCGGACACTTGTTTACTGTGCGCATGAGGCGCGAGAAGACCGAGCGCTACTACGAGCGCAAAAACCGTGCGTAACATGTGGCGATCCTTTTTGTTGTTATAATCTGTGCTCTACGACAACAGAGCCGCTCGTTTATAGGGCCAGCACTGAAAAAAAGCAAGACTGAAGTGCCAGTTCAAACGCGCCAGTAGGGCCAAAAAACCACCACCGCCACTACCACTGAACACAGTGCCGCAATCAACACCGCAGCTGCAGCCATGTCTTTGGCTTTGCCAATTAAAGGATGGTGTTCTGGGTGCAGCGCATCAGCCAGCGCCTCAACAGCAGCATTCATGGCCTCCAGAGACATCACCAGCGCCATGCAAAGCACTAGTGGTACCCAATCCGTCCGCTGAATATCGAACCACCAGCCGACCACGACAACAGCTAAGGCTGCACATATATGGATACGAAAATGCGCTTCACGCTGAGTGACGGTTTTCAGGCCAGCGAGCGCTGCCACCCATGCACGGTAGCGACGCTGCAACTGTGCCATCATCAACGAAAATCTTTGAGATTTTTACTGACGTAGCGCAGAGTCATTTCGACTAGGTTTTCACCGCTGTCATAGAAGCGATCGTCCAGTTCGGCAATTTCGTCGGCATGCTCGCTTTCGATTTGATCAAACAGCTCGATGCGCTCGTCTTCGTCAAAAGGCACATGACGTTCGGGAAAGAACTCCAGCAAACGATCCATCAACTGGTGGGTGATTTTTGCCTTGATGCGCTCCAGCGCTTCCAGCGTGTCTTCCGCCCGACCACCGGCGTCATGATGAACAAACTGCACAAAGCCGCCGTTTTCCATCTCTTTTAATAGGTGATCGAGTAGATATACGGTTTTTTCCGCATCGCTGAGTGCGTCGTAGCCGACTTCGGCTTGTTTGTCATAGATCACATCGGTGATCTGCAGGAAGGAATCAGTCTCATCAGCGACATCCAAAGCCGCCTGAATCTCCATGTTCATAGAGTCCTACTCGTTATTCTCTTTGTTGCCATAGAAGGATTAACTGACGGCTACGACAGGCAGTCAGCGATCTCACCATAGCCTACCCAATGGTGTTTGACAAAGGTTTTACACTGTCAGACAACGCCAACTTTTCGCACAACAATTGTCCGGTTTTTTGCGGCTCTTCCATTGGAAAACAATGGTGCTGCCCAAACAAAAACCAGTTAATAGCGGTATTTTTTGAGGCTTTTTGTGCCGATTTTCGGATAAAAAAGTAGCTGTCTTCAGCTGCCCAAATCCTGACGGGCGTGCTGATCGTGCGCACGGCCCGCCATAACCCACGCGGATACGAGCCAAATATCGATGCTTCCCATTGTGGGTCGCAAGACAACGCCATCCCATCGGCCACCGGGCGGGTACCAAAGTGAACAAATTCATTCAGGGCATCTGGGTGCCAATGTTTGTACAACGATTTTCCCTGCAGACTGGCCGTCATCTGTTGTTCATCCGGCCACTGCTGCCGGCGAGCCGCTACCGAACGTACCAAGCGCGAGCGCTTCCACCAGCCAGACTTACGCATAATGCGCTGCGCCCACACCACTTCAGGTGTAAACAATACCGGATCCAGCATATCAACAGAGGAGAACAACGACGGCTTGTAGGCGGCCATTAACAAACTTAACACCCCCCCATCGAATGCCCAACCGCTTGCACAGGCTGCCCGTCGGCGAGCACCTGCAGCTGATCGGCAATCGATCGTGCCATGCCCTGCCAATCTGGCATGCCAACCGACGGGCGAGCAGAGCCGCCATGCCCTGGAATATCGGTAAAGATAAGGCGCCAATCAGATGGCAACTGCTGCGCCAATGGCCAAAGTGTGCGACTGCAAAAACCGTTGCCATGCAAAAAATGAACAATCTGTCCGTCGCCGGGACGCTCCCAGCCGGACAGGCTCGAATCAGCGCTTTTCCATGAAACCAGTGTTAGATGCGGAGGTGTCATTGTTATACCGATCAACAAATGGATCGACATAATAGAGAGGCTTCATCTAATGAAGCAAGATGGTTTTTCCTGAACTTGGATTGCTGAATTGATCTGTGCCTGCTTCACTACGGCCCGCAAATGAGAAAATGATCTTCTCTGCAAACACCACCAATTTTGTAACCGGTTTAAGGACCAAGAGGTAACTTATGAACTCAACGGCAGTTGTTAACAAAGCATTGGAAGCTAACCGTCGTTTCACTGATCTGCAAGATGCAAAAGCCAATCTCGAACAAGCACGCCGTGACCTGGATGCACACGTCATCAGTCAGGATGAGTATCAAACCATCACGGATGTGTGCCTTAAGATTATTCGCTCCTGCCGTGACTAACAGGCGCTAGGCGGCACTGGGCACGCCACTGTGAAAACGAAATTCAGGGTCCGGCGACAAGATCAGATCATTTTCTAGCTGTTTGAAGTCGCTGACCCGGTCTGAAATATCACTGCTGGAATAATTTTGTGCCAGCGTCAGATAATCTTGGTAGTGCCGCCCTTCTGAACGCAGCAATGAGCGATAAAATTTGGCCAGCTCTGGGTCCAAATGGGGCGCCAGCTTGGCAAAGCGCTCACAGCTGCGTGCCTCAATAAAGGCTCCAACGATTAACACGTCGATCAACTCTTGTTCACCGCCTTTACGCACTGCATCACGCATGCCAGAGGCATAACGAGAGGAAGACACCGTGCGATAGCGAATGCCGCGATCACGCATGATGTTGACTACTTGCTCAAAATGCAGCAATTCTTCGCGCGCCAGCTGGCTCATTTTCTTTAATAAATCTTCGCGCTCCAAGTGTTTGTAGAGCAGATTCATGGCTGTACTGGCGGCCTTCTTTTCGCAATTGGCGTGATCGATCAGCAAAATATCTTGATGCTGCAGTGCCGCTTCAATCCATTCGTCCGGAGTCGCCACCCCTAAAAACTCGGAGATTTCTTCTAACACCTGATCAATCTTCATACCGTCACTCTTGTGCAATTCAACGACGCCAGGCGGCTGTCCATTGGTCGGCCCGCCAGCGGCGGCGCAGTGTAAGCCATTCCCCCTGCGCCGACAACTTACCCACCCCAGCGCATCGACTTCAGCGACACGCCCAACTCCAGGTCCGTGCGCAAGCGTACCAACAACCGAGTCAATAACGCCTGGCGCCAGTCCTGCTGCAATTGCTTGGCCCAGCGCTCATCACCGAAGGATTCCATCTGCACCAACGTAGCATCCAGTGAGCCAAAACGATCCAGCAACTGAGCAGCGGTTTTACGGCCTATGCCAGCGACTCCCGGCAAATGGTTGGTGGTGTCGCCCATCAACGCCCAAAAGTCGACCAGCTGATCTGGGCGCAAACCATACATGTCGGTCACTTGCGTCACATCCCAGTCGCTGCGATCGAAGTGGTTACGGATTTGAATTCCCGGCCTGACCAGCTGACAAAAACCTTTGTCAGTCGACATGATTTGTACATCCAAGCGGTGCTGATAAGCATTCAGCGCGACGCTGGCAATGACGTCGTCGGCCTCCCAACAATCCATCGACAAACACGGCACACCGTTTTTCTCCAGGTAATGCAATACCCCAGGCAAGGCGTCAGCTAGCAGTTGTGGCATCGGCGCGCGCCCGGCCTTGTAGTCTGGCCATAACTGATGGCGCCAAGTTGTGGCCGGCCACTCAAATACCGTAATCAAGTGACTGGCTTGCCAAGCGTCCGCCTGGCGACCAATGACCGCCAAGCAACGCGTTTGCGTGGCTTCAATCGCCAACTCCCCTTGCTCAACGGCGGCAAACACCCGCCGAATCAAGTTCATCGCATCAATGATCAGTAACCGCATGCGAGCCTCCTTCCTCTGTGCGTAATTGAGCCTGCCATAAACGCCAATAAGCGCCCTTGCGCTGCAACAACTGTGTGTGAGTTCCCTGCTCCACAACACAGCCGGCGTCCATCACCGCGATTTGATCGGCATCGACAATGGTAGAAAGCCTATGCGCGATAATGATAGCGGTTTTGCCTTTGGCCACACGTTGGATGGCGCGCATGATGCTGCTCTCAGTGGCGGAGTCGAGGGACGACGTGGCTTCATCAAACAGCTGAATGGCCGGTTGTTTCAGCAACATACGGGCAATGGCCAAACGCTGCTTTTCACCACCAGACAGCTTTAGCCCGCGCTCGCCCACCAAGGTTTCCCAACCTTGCTCGGCATGTTCAAGCAAGCCAGACAGCTGCGACATATCCGCCACCTGCTGCAACGCCTCATCAGTGGCATCCGGGCGGGCATACAGCAGATTATTTTTCAGCGTATCGTTAAACAGCACGGTATCTTGTGGAACGATGCCCAACTCACTGCGCAGCGACTGTTGAGACACTGCACGCAATGACTGTCCATCTATGCGAATATCGCCCTGCTGACTGTCGTAAAAACGCCATAGCAAGCGCGTCAATGTGGATTTGCCGGCGCCACTGGTGCCCACTAACGCCAGCGTCTGCCCCGGTTCCACCACCAGATTCAAACCGTTGAGCACTTTGCGTCCGTTCGGATAAGTAAAATGTACATTTTCAAACTCGACTCGGCCTTGTGTCACTTGCAAAGTGCTCGCACCGTCGTCAGCTACGCCAGGTACTTCATCCAGCAGCTCAAACAAACGTTCGATATTTGCCATTGATGCTTTTATTTCCCGGTAAACAAAACCGAGCAAATTCAGCGGCAAAAATAGCTGAAACATAAATGCATTGACCAAGGTAAAATCACCGACCGTCATTTCACCTCGAATCACATAATACGCAGCAAACATCAGCATCGCTGCCATCGCCACACTGATGATCAAGGCCTGACCGGAATTCAACAAAAACAGGGTTAAGCGATTTTTGCGCCGCGCCTGCTCCCACTTCGCCAGCGCTTCATCATAGGCCAGAGATTCGCGTTGCTCTGCAGTAAAATATTTAACCGTCTCATAATTCAATAAACTGTCCAGCGCTCTGGCATGCGTGCTGGAGTCCATTTGATTGGCCTGGCGTACATATTCCGTGCGCCATTCGGTCACACGCACAGAAAAAGCCACATAACTCACAACCGCTAACGACGTAATAAGCGCAAACACCGGCGGATAATTCACCAGCAATATACCGATCACTAACGCCAGCTCAATAAAGGTGGGACCAATATTGAAAATCATAAAACGCATTAAAAAACTGATGCCGTTGGTGCCGCGTTCAATATCACGCTGCAACGCGCCGGTTTGGCGATCGAGATGAAAATTCAAACTTAAGCGATGTAGATGCTGAAAGACGCGCAGCGCCATGCGCCTCATCGCCCGCTCAGTGACGCGGCCAAACAACACGTCTCGCACCTCACCAACAAAGACATTTAAAAAGCGTACCGCGCCATACGCCAACAACAAGCCCAGTGGAAACCACAACCACCAGTCCATATCAGTGGCATTTAAACCCGCCAAGTGATCGACCTGATATTTCAATAAAAACGGCATCGCCACACTGGCGAGCTTGGCTGCCAACAGGCACAGCAGCGCGATCAACACCCGCCAGCGATACTCCATCAGATACGGCCATAAAGTTTTCACCCAGGTCATCACCCGCAATCGCTCGGGCATGGTCTCTGGCAGGCGCGTGCGCGCTTTCATCAGATTGTTACTCTACAGTGATACACAGGCGGCACAGAGTAAGGACCCTAGGCCAGTGATTCAACGCATTTACCATCTCAAGCGCGCTTTACCTGAGCTATTCGAGCTAGAAAAGCTGATTCAGCGCGGGCGGCATCAGCTGCGGGTGTCGGTTCCGGCCCACATACGCCAGCGCGTTGACGAGCATCACATTGACCTACCCTTCTATGTCATCGAAGCTGGCAGCCTTGCGCCGCTGGCACCCACGCTCATTCTGGTCGGTGGCGTGCACGGCATAGAGCGCATTGGCACCCAGGTCATTCTGGCGTTTTTACGCACGCTACTAGAGCGCCTCGATTGGGACCCGGCCATACACGAACAACTGGCGCAACTGCGCTTGCTGGTATTGCCCATCGTTAACCCAGCGGGCATGTGGCGTAACCAGCGAGCGAACGCCAACGGTGTTGATCTAATGCGCAATGCGCCCATTGATGCCGACGGCGATACGCCTTGGTTGATCGGGGGTCAGCGCATTAGCCGCCATTTGCCCTGGTATCGCGGCCGCAAAGAGCAGCCGATGGAGAGTGAGAGCCAAACTCTGGTCGATGTGGTTGGCACGGCCATTCGTGATCAGCCGCATTGCATCAGCATCGACTGTCACTCCGGGTTCGGCGTTCGTGATCGTTTGTGGTTTCCGTACGCCGGCAGCCACCACCCCTGGCCCAGCATTGCCGAGGCTCTTGCCCTAACACAGCTGTTTGAGCGCACCTACCCCAGCCACACTTATCTGTTTGAACCACAGTCACTGTCTTACACCACCCATGGCGACCTGTGGGACTATCTGTATCAACGCTACTCGAATCACAAGCCCGACGGCATTTATTTGCCATTAACACTGGAAATGGGCTCATGGCTGTGGGTAAAGAAAAATCCACGCCACCTGTTTCGCTACCACAGCCTGTTTAACCCCATCATGCCTCATCGCCAGCAGCGCATTCAGCGCCGTCATTTACTGCTGTTCGACTTTTTGATGTCCGCCGTGCGCAGCATGCCCACTTGGGCGCCTGCACAGCTGGAACAAAAGCAAAGCTTGCATCACTTGGCGCTGGAGCGCTGGTATCCGCACGAAAGCTGGCAAGTCAGCAACCCCGGCTGAACTCGCCGCAGCGCCGCCGCTCTAACAATTGCGGCAAAAGTGCGTATTATGTCGCGCTGATCGATGTTTAATTAAAGAGTTGTAGAGTTTCATGATACGAGCCGTATTGTCAGCCAGCACCGCTTTGGCCCTGCTGGCGTCGCCGCTCAGTCAGGCGGAGTTTCAAGCACACATCGGTGCCACCAGTGAGTACATTCGCGACGGCATCAGCTA
Source organism: Bacterioplanes sanyensis (assembly GCF_002237535.1). Lineage (GTDB taxonomy): Bacteria > Pseudomonadota > Gammaproteobacteria > Pseudomonadales > Oceanobacteraceae > Bacterioplanes > Bacterioplanes sanyensis_A. The sequence continues at coordinate 2,989,683 of NZ_CP022530.1, read as the reverse complement.
CACCCGAGGCAATCCGACCTTGCAAGGCGGCCTGATGTACCAACATTCCAGCGGCGTTTACGGTGGCATTTGGGGCAGTGGCGTCGAAATGAAAGAAGACAGCCCAGACTTTGAAACCGATGCTTATTTGGGCTGGTATTTGCCACTGAGTGACCGCTTTGCCATTGATACCAGCGTGACCCACTACCAATTTATTGGTGACAGCGACGTCGAAATCGATGCCTACAATGAGCTCACCGTGCGCGCCCTGTACGACGATGCGCTGTTGATTGGCTGGCGCCAGGCTCCCGACTACTTAGGTTCTGAGCACAAAAAAAGCGCCTGGGAGCTGGGCTACACTGTGCACACAGGTAGCTTTTCAATCGAGATGTTAACGGCGCGTCATCGCTACCTCAGCTATGACGACGACTTTAACTTCGGTGATGACCGTCGCGACAATTATTGGCAGTTCCGCCTTGGTGTCGGCCGCAGTTACGGACCCTACGACTATCAGCTATCTTTGGAGCGCACCAACTTAGGGAACGACTTCGATGGCGGCACCAACTTCCTGTTCAGCATCCAACGCTACTTCAGCTTCTGATGCAGACATCGTCCTGCTGCGCGGGCTGATTCGCTCGCGCTTTCACTGGGGCCCATTCGCCCCACTGGTTGAACAACAATGGCCTGAGCGCAGACTGTGGCAACCCGAATTACCGGGCAACGGTTACGCCCACCAACGGCGCTCACCAGCCTCTATTAGCGCCATGACCGATGTCATTCGCGACCAGGTCATTACCAGCAAACCCGTTGTGGTGATTGCCATTTCCATGGGCGCCATGGTCGCTTGTGACTGGGCCAAGCGCTTTCCAACCGAAGTAAAAGAGCTGCATTTAATCAATACCAGCTTTGCCAACATGGCCAAGCCTTGGCAACGCCTGCAACCTAAAGCTGTATTTGCACTGCTGCGTGCAGCGCGTCACTGGTCGACCGACCCAGCTGCACTGGAGCATACCGTGTGGCAACAAACGGTTCAGCTAGGGCCACTGGCAGAGCAAGACATTGATATTATCAGCGACTGGATTACCTTTGCGCGCCAGCACCCCATCAAAGCCAGCAACGCCTTACGGCAAATGTGGGCAGCCAGCCGCTTTCGCGCACCAAAGTCAAAGCCCTGCCAACACACCTACATCTACGCCAGCAAGCAAGATGCGTTAGTGGATTGGCAATGCAGCCTGGCAATCAGTCAGCGTTGGGAGTGTTCTCTACTGACGCATGCGACGGCGGGTCACGATCTACCGCTACAGGATCCGGGTTGGCTGCTGCATCAGATCGCTCAACAGAGTGCCACACTGCACAATGATCAGTGCGCGACCAACACAACTGCGACGGCAGACTCTGAATAAGCACTGGCTCATTTGGCGCCAGTCCCGATGGGAACAGCAACTGCCCAGAGGCAGAGATGGCTCGCGGAAATGACGCCACATCGGCGAAATAACCGCCTAATTGCTGCTGTTGAAACACCATCAGAGTGAGGTGTTGGCGATAATCCTGGCCCTGCACACGCTCGAGACCAATCAAACTGTGCGCCTGCCAACGGCCAAAAAAATAATACGACACCACATGATCACCCTCGCTGCCGTGCAGCAGCGACGGGTAATGTGTTTCGAGATAACGCTCAGCAAACTGCGGCGACACCAACGCATCGACCTGGTCGGCGGCCCAGGCAGGAACGCCAAGCGACATGCCAAACCACAGCAGCCAACGCATGTTGCTCAGTACTCCGGATAGGTCAGCGTCAGTTTCTGATTGAGGTACTTCTCGAGATCCGGCAGTACAAAGGCGTCGTCTTCTGACACAAAGCTAATGGACACACCCTTGGCACCAGCACGACCGGTACGGCCGATACGGTGCACGTAGTCCTCCGGGTCTTCGGGCAAGGTGTAATTGACCACGTGACTGACGCCATCCACGTGAATGCCGCGCCCTGCCACATCGGTGGCCACCATGATGGTGACGTCGCCGTCGCGGAAGCGCTCCAGCGTTTTGATGCGTTTTTGCTGGCTGACTTCGCCGGACAACAACAATGCTTTGTGGCCTTTTTTGTTGAGCTTGTCGCACAGGTTGCGCGTCAGATCGCGGCGATTGGCAAAGATAATCGTGCGTTCTGGCTTTTCTTCATCCAGGCTGCGCAGCAGCAAACCAAACTTCTCGGACTCAGCGACAAGAAATAAGCGCTGATCAACACGATCCGTGGTCACCTGCTCTGGCTCGATGATCACTTGCAGCGGATTCACCGTCCATTGATCGATCAATATGCGCACGTCGTAATTAAAGGTGGCCGAGTATAATAAGGTTTGCCGTTCGCCCTTCGGCGGAGTTGAGCGCACGATGCGACGCACATCGGGGATAAAGCCCATGTCCAGCATGCGGTCCGCTTCGTCCAATACCAACACTTCCACTTGATCGAGAAAGACGTCCTGGCTGCGCATAAAATCAATTAAGCGCCCGGGCGTGGCTACCAAAATGTCCACCACCTCATCACGCAGACGGCGGCGCTGTTCGTCGTAGCTCATGCCACCAACGACGGTCAGTACGGTTTTGCCGGTGTAGCGTGCCAGGCCCTCTGCATCTTTGCCGATTTGCAGCGCCAGTTCGCGCGTAGGAGCAATGATCAACGCCCGCGGCTCGCTAGCGTAGCGCTCACCAGGGTCTTCGTTCAGCAGCTGATTCAGAATCGTCAAAATAAAGGCAGCAGACTTACCGGTACCGGTTTGCGCTTGGCCAATGGTGTCACGGCCACGCAGCGCCGCCGGCAAGCTTTCAGCCTGAATAGGCGTGCAGTATTCAAAGCCGAGTTTGTGAATACCGCGCATCACGCTGTCGGGCAGGCCCAAATCGTGGAAGCGGGTTTTATCCGCCACGGCCTCGACCTGAAACTCATCGATCCTCCATGGCTGCTGGCGATCATCCCGTGCCCGAGCTGGGCCTGAGGACTTGCGTTTGCGCGATTTAGCGCGTTTGTTTTCCGCTCCGTGCGGCGCGGCTTTGTGATGATCTCGCGCGGGTTGTTTGTCTTCTTTGCCATGCGCTTTCTTTTGGCTGCGGCTGGCCGCCTTTTTAGCGGGACTGGGCGGCGTTTCTGCCTTACTTCGGCCCATCAATCGTTTAAACAAAATGTTCTCCATCAAATCTGTGAAGCGTCGAAACGATAGGCTACAAAATCATCGTGACGCTGATAGAAAGTTAGCAGGGCCTGGCGCAAACGCTCAGCCCTAGCGGGCAACCCTTGTTGTAAATATCGCTGGGCTTGCTCGCCTACGGCCAGGCGAAATTGCGCCAACCCATGCTCCACGGCGTCAGCCTCACCGTTTAAGTTGTCGGTGCTGACTCGAAAACGCCGCCCGCAGGCTACGGACAAAATCCACTCCAGCGCCTGTGGCTTGACTTCAACCTGCTCAAACGCCCGCTGCTGCGCTGCACTGCGCCCATCGGGTTCGTACCAGTAGCCGAAATCCACCAACTGGCGTCGTTCGCTGCCAGCAATGCACCAATGACTGATCTCGTGCAACGCAGACTCGTAAAAGCCGTGTGCGAAAATCAGCCGGTGGTGTGGCGTGTGTTCATCGGCAGGCAAATAAATCGGCTCATCATCACCGGCCACTAATCGGGTATTTTCTCCCTCAACGAACAATGTGTTGAACAGCTGGATCAGGTCTTCAACGTTTAACTCAGGTTTCACTATTCACTCTGTTATCACTTCGGTGCAGAATGCCCGGCCGCTATTAACGGACACTGTTATGCCCTTCACTCGCCACGAACTGCGTGCTTTGACACGCCTTACTCTTCCCATACTTGCCACGCAAATGGCACAGATCGGTATGGGCACCGTCGACACTCTGATGTCTGGCTATGTCAGCACCCGAGATTTGGCGGCAGTGGCCATTGGCACCAGTTTCTGGACGCCGGTGTGGTTATTTCTGGCGGGCATTCTGGTGGCACTGTCGCCACTCACGGCTCGCCTGAATGCCGCCGCACGAGGCAAAGACCTACCACAACTGTTGGCTGCAGCCCTGTGGCTGGGCATTGTCGCAGGTGCCATCGCCGGTGTTTTTCTCTACGCCATGGCGCAGTTTATCTCGTCGTGGGTCGATGATCCGGACACCGCTCGCATCGCGGCGGACTATCTTACTGCAATTGCCATCGGAATGCCCGGCGCCGGTGTATTTCTTGCCTATCGTTTTTACGCCGAGGCGTTAAATCAAGCCAGCCATGTGACCTGGGTGATGTTATCTGGGCTGCTGCTCAATATTCCCATCAATGCGGTACTGGTCTATGGCTGGTTCGGCCTGCCAGCCCTGGGTGGTGTGGGCTGCGGCATTGGCAGTGCGATTGTGTTTGCTGGCATGGCGCTGGCGATGGCGATCAATACGCGCAAATACCGCTTGCAGCCAGAGTTTCGCCTGTGGCGCCGCATATGGAAGCCCAAGTGGCAACGGGTACGCCAGCTGGTCGCCGTGGGTCTGCCGATTGGCACCGCGATTTTCTTTGAGGTCAGCTTGTTTTCCGTTATTGCGCTGTTTCTGACCGAGCTGGGGCCAACCGTGGTGGCCGGGCATCAAGTGGCGCTCAATGTGTCATCACTGACCTTTATGATTCCATTGAGCTTAGGCATGGCATTGACGGTTCGGGTCGGCCATCACCTAGGCGCAGGGGCAGCGGATTTGGCACGCCAGACAGCGTGGCTGGGAGTCAAATTGAACCTTGGCATTGCCGTGTTCAATGCGTCGCTTATCACGCTGCTTGCGGCCCCGATTGCTTCGTTGTATTCGCCGGACCCAGCGGTTGTGTCGTTGGCGGCCGGGCTTTTGCTGTTTGCCGCGGTGTTCCAGTTGTCTGATTCGATTCAGATTTCTGCTGCTGGTGCCTTGCGTGGTTATCAGGACACATTGCCGGTGATGATCATCACCTTTATCGCCTATTGGCTGGTGGGATTGGGCCTGGGCTACTGGCTGGCCTTTGACGGCGCTGCCATCGGCGGCCCAATGGGCGCCAAAGGGTTTTGGATTGGTTTGGTCAGTGGCTTGACCGTTGCTGCCATCGCCCTTGGCTGGCGCCTTGCCAACGTGGCAAGGCAACCGCTACGTCACCTTTAAGCCGGGTTTAACAGCTGGCTTAAGGACAAGGATTGGTATTGAGCAAATGTACCTGTTCGATGGCGCTTAGCGCTTCATCGGACAGTTGCAAATCGGCGCTGCGAATATTCTCTGCTAACTGCTCAAGGTTGGTGGCGCCGATGATATTGGAGGTAACAAACGGCTGCTCAGTCACAAACGCCAGTGCCATCATCGCCGGTGACAGTTGATGCTCCTGCGCCACGGCAACGTAACGCGCAATGGCCTCCTCGGCTTGTTCACCCAAATAGCGCTGGAAGCGATCAAACAGTGACAACCGCGCTCCTTGCGGACGCTGTCCGCCAAGGTATTTGCCACTCAAGGCGCCAAACGCCAGCGGCGAGTAGGCCAGCAATCCGACTTGCTCGCGGTGCGAGACTTCTGCCATGCCAACCTCGTAACTGCGGTTGAGCAAGTTGTATGGATTCTGCACCGACACAGCCCTGGCATACCCACGCGCCTCGGCAATACTGAGGGCTTTCATGGTTCCCCAGGCACTTTCGTTAGACAGCCCGTAGTGGCGAATCTTGCCTTGCTGTTGCAGTTCGTGCAGTGCTTCAAGGCTTTCTTCCAGCGGCGTCAGCTGTTCGTTGACATCGACGGTGTAGCCCAGCTGGCCAAAGAAATTGGTATTCCGAGCTGGCCAGTGCAGCTGGTACAGGTCGATGTAGTCGGTTTGCAAGCGGCGCAAACTGTCGTCCACTGCGGCATGAATGTGCTCCCTGGTCAGCTTTGGACCTCCGCGCAGATAGTTCAGCCACTCACCGGGACCGGCCACCTTGGTGGCTAGAATGACACGCTCACGCTGGCCTCGTGCTACCAGCCAGCTACCAATGTACTGCTCCGTCAGCCCCTGTGTTTCAGCTTTGGGCGGCACCGGATACATTTCGGCGGTATCAAAAAAGTTGATCCCCTGCTCAATGGCAAAGTCCATTTGCTCGTGCGCTTGCTGCTCACTGTTTTGCTCGCCCCAGGTCATGGTGCCAAGGCACAGCTTGCTGACTTGAAGATCGGTATTGCCTAAGCGGCGACGTTCCATAGTGTTCTCCTGAACTCGGCGGAAAAGCGTTGATGCGGCGTCATGCCATGATCAAGCGCCAAAAGATAACGGTATAAACTAACCCATAGCCAGCAACTGCCTGCGATAGTGCTGAGCTTGTTGGCGATCCGGCATGGCGTTCAGCACCTTCACCATCATGGTGCGTGCCGGTGATGAGTGCTGCTCATCTTGCGCCACAGCCTGCAGCAACAGCGTTAGGGCGGCATCAAATTGCTGCTGTGCCACTAAGGTCAGCGCGCTGTTGCACGGATCGCTCTCTGATTGTGGTTGAATTGATTGCAGATACAGTTGCAGCTGGCTTTGAATTTGGGCAATGGCCGGTGAGCGCTGCAGCGTATCGTCGGCTTGCTGCAACACCTGCGCTGCCCGCGCAGATTGTCCATCGTCGATCAAAGCCTGAGCCAGTTGCTGCAAAGTGCGCTCGCATGGCTGGCCTTTGGTCAGCGAACGCTGCCAGCCTTGCAACAGTGCGTCTATATGCTGGGCAGCCGTGCTACCTGAGCTGACAACGGCATCGCCGTCTAAATCGTTGCTCTCCCCCATGTGATGGACAAGCCACTGCTTCAGTGACTGGGCGCTATTCACTCCGCTGCGCCTCGACACCAGCTCTCCGCGGTCAAACAACAGAAGGGTTGGCAAGCTGCGAACCTGATAGTGGGCCGCCACAGCTTGGCATTGCTCAGCGTCCAGTTCGACTAACTGTAAGCGGTTCGATAACTGCTGCACCACTTGCTGCAGTGCAGGTTTTTGCGCTTTGCATGGCGCGCAGGTTTGGCCAGTAAAACTCACCAGCTGCCAGTGTTGCTGGGAAGCCTGGGTCACTTGGCGGTCAAACTGCAGCAGGGAAAGGTCAGTCACTGTTTTTTATATCTGCCGATGGTCATAGACCAATCGATGGTGGCAAAAGACAACACTTTCAAGGGCAAATACGGTATAACCGGCGCAAACACTGTTTAAGGCAAGTCATGAAAACGCAACATTGGTGGATGTCCATCGCTGTCATGGTGCTGTTTGGTGCCACACTGGTCGGTTTGTGGTGGTTTCAACAACAAGCCGTGCGGCCCTTTATAACGGCCAGCGACAGCGCTGACTATTGGCAAGCAGCGCAGGTAGAGCAGCGATTGCAGCCCTTGTGGCAACAGCTTAGTGACAGCCAACAACCCACACTGATGCATTTTTGGAACCCCGACTGTCTGTGCAATCAGGTCAGCCATCGACACTACGCAAGTTTGCTGGAGCAGTTTGGCATCGATGACCTGCGCGTCGTGGTGGTAGCACCGCACACCAGCAGCGAACAGCAGCGCCAACAATTACTGGCGCTGAACGACGGGCGCATTCAAGTGCTGACGGCGCCAGCGAATCTGGAATTGCCTAGCAGTCCATCACTGGCGCTGTTTCACTCAGAGGGCCAGCTGGCCTACTTCGGCGCCTACGGCTTTGGTGCGCTGTGCACCGTAGCTGATGATCAACTGTTCCCAACATTGGTCGAGCGACTGCAGTCGGGCCCTTATGGGCCCTTTATGAGCGTGGCGGGTGATGGTTGCTTTTGTGCCTGGCCAGCTGCCGACGCAAGCGATTGAGCCTAGTAATCACCTGCTGCTGCGCTTGTCCTTCGGGTGCATCGGCGACGTACAAGTAGTGCTGCAGCAACTGTCGCACGGCACCGATCTCATTGGCGCAGCCAGGCACGGCTTCGGCCAGCTGCTGTAATTGCTCATCCGGCGTCTGCCCAGGACTCTCGATACCGTGGCGCTTCATGGCCTGTTGCAGTTGCGTCCATGAGCGCACAAAGCGGTTACGATAGCGCGGTCTATTCTGCCACCATAACCACACAGCACCGACTAAAAACAGCGCAGCAATACTGCCCGCCAACAGATAAAGCAGATCTTTGTAGGACTGCATGCCGATCCAATACTGCATTAACTGCTGCTGGCGCCCTTTGTCGTATGACAGCACGAAGCGGTGCCAGTAATAGTTGAGCTGATCAAACTGCATGCGCATTTGATTTAGCCAACTAACTCCAGTGAATCGGTGCGGCGACAGTGGACTGTCAGCAAGGAACTCTTCCTCGGTAGATAGTGCATCACGCAGCCCGAGCTCAATGCGCTCTGGCGCCACCGCGGCGGTTGGGTCGATCGATAGCCAGCCTTTCTCAGGCTGCCAATATTCGACCCAAGCATGGGCATCGAACTGGCGCACCGTCAGATAACCGGCCTCAGCGTTCCATTCACCGCCCTGATAGCCTGCCACCACCCGTGCGGGTATGCCTGCCGCTCGCAGCATAAACACGGTTGCACCCGCGTAATGGGCGCAAAACCCTTGGCGCGTTTCAAACAGAAAAGCGTCGATATCATCAGCGCCCAACGCCGGCGGCTGCAATGTGTAGTAATAAGGCTGCTGGCGAAAATGCTGCATAATCAGGTTGGCAAACGCGCTCGCATCGCCGGTGAACCTCTGCTCAGCCCACTGCCGGGCCCTGTCATTACCGCGAGCTGGCAACCTAGTACTCTGGCGCCAGACGGCACGACTCAAGCCCTGCTCAGCGATGGAGACATCTGGCAGCGACTCCACTTGGTAACGAATGCGTTGGTGCACTGGCGTGCGATGCAGTAGGCGATCATCTGCGGTGAGTCCGGTGCGTGGATCCACCGCACCAACGCCTCGCAGAGCAAACAGCCACTTCTGATCCGTCGGCTCTTGAATGATTTCGTAGCGCACCGCGCCGCTGGCTTGCGCAGGCGGCCGCCAAGCCTGTGGTGGATACACCGCAGCATCGAACAAACCGCTGGGTTGCCAGCTGCGCCCGTCATAGGCGTCCAAGGTAAGTGCCCGCCAATACAGTTGCTGGCGCGGCAGCGGCTCACCGGACTCAAAGGTCACCCGGAAGGCCAGCTCATCGGACTGACTCAAATTCGCAATATCGCCCGGCGCCATGCTTGCAGATAACCCGGTGCGGGCCTGATTGCTCTGCAGTCCGACATTCCACAGCGGACCGATACGAGGGAATAGAAAATACAGCACCAGCATCACCGGCAGCGACACCGCCAGCAAACGCAGGGCCACACCACTGGCGCGCTGGCTGCCGTGCCCAGTGTGATGCGCTGCAATCAAGGCTGTGGTCATCAACCACACCGTGGGCAGAGCTACCAGCCCTGCCGTCAGCTCCTGCTCATACAAGAAGCCCGCGGCGAGGGTATAAAACGCCATAAAGATGACCACATAGGCATCGCGCAGCGTGCGCATTTCCAGCAGCTTCAACACACATGCAGCAATCAGAAAGGCACTGGCTGCTTCCAGTGAAAAGCGTCCGCCAAAGGTGCTCCCCACTGCGGCGACGGCCAGCGCCACGGCGATCATCTTTAACACTTTGCCCGGGTACGACCAACGCCCAAGGTGCACCATCCAGCGCCAGCCCGCCGTCAATGCCGCCAGCCCCCACATCCAAATCGGTAAGTGACTGGCATGCAACACCAAACTGGCCGCCGTCGCAGCCAACAGCCATGGGGTGGCCGCGCGAGGAATCGAATGAGTAATCATATTGGCTCCTGGCCAAACAGTGCCAAGGTCTGCAAACAGGCCTCTAAGTGCAGCTCTGAGTGATGCTGCGGCAAGGTATGCCCAGGCAATCGTAAGCCGTATTGCCAGCCGTTTTGATGAGCTTTCAGCACCCAAGCGGTCAGATGTGACAGACGCTCTTCAATGGGTAGTGGCGCCAATGCCTCCCAGTCAAACCAACAACTGGCGCCGTCATCGCTATCGAAGTCTTTACTGACCAAACCCCGGCCACGGGCGTACTGTTTCCACGCGATTTGGCGCATAGAGTCGCCCGCTTGGTAGCTGCGCAAACCATGAAAATCCTGCTCTCCGCTGCTGTCTGAGGTGGCACCCTCCAGCCACTCGCCTTCACTGCCTTGTGCAAAGCGAAATGGAATCCACACCGGCTGCGGGTACACCACCACCGGATAACGCAACCGGATCCAGCTCCAGACGCGAAACAATCCCAACGGGTAGCGACTTTCGAGCAAAAAACGGCCAGCATCTAAGTGGCCCCGCCGCTGCGTTACGATGCTCAGGGTAGCCACCGTGTCGTCGGCATCGGCGTTGACGTCCGCCACCACCTCAGGGCCGTCTGGGTAGCGTAGCAATAACGATTGGTGCGCCTTGGCTTTGTCGCTAGTTAACCGGACCGGCAATTCGATGGTTTCACCGGCGAACACAGGCAACGCATGCCCCGCCGTCAGGGTTAACCCTGACAAGTTGCCAAAGCTGAAGTGCATCGCCGTAATGCCCATACTGAACAGCCAAAACACCAAGCCATAAATCAAACTGTTTTGATAATTGATGGCGGTCAGCAGCATCACCAACAACAGCGCCGCAAACAGCCAACCGATCACAGATGGAAAGATAAAAATGGACCTATGCCCTAGCGTCAACTGTTGAGCGGCCGGAATGCGCCGCTCCATCCAACGCTGCCACCGCTGGCGCAGCGCTCCACGCCAACCACTCATAACAATACGGGCACTTGGTTCAATATATGTTGCGACACACGCCCAGCTGCGCCGTCTGCGGCCTCCGCCAAGCGATGATCGACCACTGATGGCAATACCGCTTGCAAGTCCTCCGGCAATACGTGCTGGCGTTGATGCAATAGCGCCCAGGCTTTGGCCGCGCGCAGCAGCGCCAATCCGCCGCGAGGAGACAGGCCGTATTGGTAACCGCCATCATATCGGGTAAAGGCAACGATGCGCTGCAAGTAGTCCAACACCGAGCCCGAAGCCTTCACCTGCTCAACCCCTTGCTGCAGAGCGTGCAATTGCGCCAGCGTCAGCACTGGCTGCACCGAGTTCGCCAGCTGACGGTGATCTTGCCCCTCGTACAAGGCGCGCTCAGATTTATCATCTGGATAGCCGAGGCTGATGCGCATTAAAAAGCGATCGAGCTGGGATTCTGGCAAGGGAAAGGTACCGGATTGATTGACCGGGTTTTGTGTTGCGATCACAAAAAACGGCTCTGGCAATGGCCGTGTTTCGCCCTCAACCGTTACCTGACGCTCTTCCATCGCCTCCAACAGCGCGCTTTGCGCTTTCGGCGTTGCCCGGTTGATTTCATCGGCCAACAACAGCTGGCAAAACACCGGGCCCGGATGAAAGCGAAAGCGGCCTTGGTCAGAGCCGGATTCACGCTCAAACACGCTGACCCCAAGCACGTCTGCGGGCAACAAGTCGCTGGTGAACTGCACACGGTTGTAGTCCAGGCCGAGCACACCGGCCAAAGCGTGCGACATGGTGGTCTTGCCCATCCCCGGTAGATCTTCGATCAGCAAATGTCCTCGGGCCAGCAAACAACTGAGTGCCAGTTTTAACTGTGTCTGTTTGCCCAGGATGATGGTATTTAAACGTGCAAGCGCTGCGTCCAGCTCGGTAGTCATTCACACTGCCTATGACGATATGGGAGGAAACTGAAGCATAGGTAACCTGGGGTTACCCGCACAAGGCGGAAAACGTCAAATTGCTGCAACTGCTCTTCTCTCTACGCACACAGGCATTGATTCAGCCATTTCCCCTCAACTCGCATCTGGTTATTTACACCCGACCGTTTACCTCAAACCGCTCACCCCAAACCGCTCACCCCAAACCGCTCACCCCAAACCGCTGACCCAGCTGTGCAAAACCATTCGCATTCTGCAAGCCACCTCCATATCGCTCTTTCCCTCAACCAGCCACAAACCCTCAAGCCATTGTTTTTAAAGAACTTTTGAAGTTGGCACAGGCACTGCTATGAACACCACAACACCAACCGAGGAGTGACCGTCATGTTTGGAGACAGAACCATGCAAATAGAAACCATCAAAAGCGGTGATCGTGAAATGACCATTTCCGTGCGCGGGGAAATGGACGCACAAGGCTGCAGTCTGATCCGCGACGACATCGAGCGCATTGCTGACAACGCCGGTGACCGTGCTGTGGTCATCGACATCAGTAAGGTGAATTTTCTCGATTCATCTGGCATCGGCGCCATCGTTTACCTCTACAAACGCATCAAAAGCAAAGGTGGCTCGCTGTCAATCAGCAACGCCTCCGGCCAGCCACTGGAGCTGATGGAACTGCTGCGCATCAACACCGCCATTCCGGTGCAATCCGCCAACCACTTTCAGGAAGCCAGATAAATGCGACGCTTAACGATTGGGATATTGATGCTCGCCACAGGGATCAGTGGCTGCTCCGTGTGGCCAGAGTACGGGCGCGGTGGCATGGCAGAACAGTACGCCTACATGGGTGTGCCGGTGATGCCAGACCAACCCATGGGGCCAGAACATGGCCTGCGCTTTGAGTACGTGCTGGTCAAACAGCAATTGGACGTGTTGATTCTGGAAGGTGCAGCCCTGTGCTTCCCTGCCGCCGTGGTGCAGGCGCAGGAGCGCCAGCATCGCATTATCCGCCAGCTCACCGGTGGCCTAGATTTTGATGCCGCCAACGATCTGATCATTCAGCGCAAACAACTGCAGCGTCTGGAAAAACAACTGGATTACGTGCAGCAGCATCGCGTGTGTGAAGTCAGCTCAGCAGAGCAACAGCAAGCCGACAGCGACCAACAGCAAGTGCGTCGCGTTTATGAGCTGCTCAACAGCGACAACCAGTTCGCCACCGACTCAGCCCACATCAACCCAAAGTACATGGGGCGGTTGGCCGAAGCGGCGCAACTACTGAAAGACCAAGCGAACTACCACCTTAATATCACCGGCCACGCCGATGCCCGCGGCAGCAGCGAGCGTAATCGTGAATTGGCCATGGCTCGAGCGCAGCAAGTACAGCGCTACCTGAGCATTTTTGGCATTACCGAGAAACGTATTCATACCGATGCCGTGGGCGCTGATGACCCCTTGTTTCACGGCAATGAAAGCCACGTGCTGCTGACCAATCGCCGCGTCAGCATCGAAGTGATCGACGTATCACAGACACCGGCCAGCGCCATGGAGTAACCCAATGAAACCTTTGCTTGCACTGCTCACCTACGCCGCGCTGGTGCTCACCAGCGCCCAGGCCGCCGCCTATATCATCCAAGTGGGCGATCAAATCCGCGTCACCTTGCCAGGCGAAAGCTCGCTCAATGCGCCGCTGCAAGTGGATCGCCAGGGGCGCATCAACATTCCAGAAGTGGGCAGCGTATCGGTGGCGGGGCTGAGCGAAGAGGCTTTGGCCGACACGGTGACCACCGCCATGAGCAGCGTGTATCGCGACTTAAGCCATTTAAAAGTCTACGTCAGCCAACAGCAAATGCTGATCAACATTCAAGGCTACGTCAAAGAACCGGGTGAATACACGCTACCAGCCAGTGCTTCGGTGCAAGTCGCCCTGCACGCTGCCGGCGGATTGCGCTCCGGCGCACAGTTGGATCGTTTGCAACTCAAGCGCGACGGCAACAGCCGCAACTTTGACTACAAAGCGTTTCTCGACAGCGGTGACTTCTCGCGCCTGCCCACACTGCGCTCATTAGACACCTTGTTTATTCCGGCGTCGCCCATGATTGGCAATGTCGAAACCGAGTTTGATCCTGCCAAGCTGGCCGATGGCGGAGACGCAGCGGAAGACAGAAAAGCGATCAAGGTGTTTGGAGAGGTCAATCGTCCGGGCAGCTTTTCCTACAAACCATCCATGAGCCTGGTGGACTTACTGATGCGCGCGGGTGGCGTCACACGCTACGCCGGGGTGGAACAAATTCGCGTGATATCCAACAGCGAGCCAGAGCTGTTTAACCTAAAACGCTACCTCGACAGTGGTAATGAATCGCTGCTGCCTGTGATTAATGCCGGCGCCACGATTTTTGTGCCGCGCCAAGAAGAAGAAATTAAATCCGGCGCCAACACCGTTTACATCATGGGTGAAGTGGCGGAGCCCGGTGCCTATGAAGGTAAAAAAGGCGCCACGTTTATGGACATTCTGGCCAACGCCGGCGGCCCTACCCGCTTCGCCGAATCGCGACAAATCCGCATTTTAAAGGCCAGTGGTGAAGTCATTCGCTTTGATCTCAGCGGCTACACCGAAGGCACCCTGGCCCAGCGCCCACCAAAGATTGAGCCGGGCGACGCCATCTTTGTGCCAGAAAAAACCGACATGAATGAAAAATCTTGGTTAAAAGTGGCACCAGACCGCGCCGTACGAGTGCTTGGTGAAGTGGTACGCCCAGGCAGAATTGAATGGTCCAATGAGATGTCGCTGCTGGATCTGCTAGCGCACGTGGGCGGCCCAACCTCGCGGGCGGACACCAGCAATATCGAAGTCGTCTCACCGCAAGACGACGGTAAAACACGCACGCACGTATTTGATTTAGACCGTTTTATCAAACGCGGTGGACACGACAGCGAATTGCCACTGATTCGCGCCGGTGCCACTGTACGTGTGCACGACTTACCGCAAGACCCGTCTGACAATAAGTCCCAATGGGTGCGTCAAAGTTCACAACGTTCCATTTATGTATTTGGCCAAGTCGGTGCACCTGGACGCTATCGTTTCACCAACGACATGCATTTTCTCGACATTTTGTCTGCAGCCGACGGTCCTACCGGCAATGCGGACATTCACAACATTCGTATCACGCACCGCAATGGCAAGCACGCTCGCGTGAGCAAACTGAATTTAGCCCTGTATTTTGAAACCGGCGATCCAAACTTATTACCCGAGGTGCGCACTGGCGACACCATATTTGTGCCTGAAAAAAATCGCATTTGGCTCGATCAGCCTAAAGAAACCACGGTGCGCGTGTTAGGCGCAGTCAATAAGCCAGGACGCTATCGCTTTAACGACAACATGACGCTGCTGGATTTATTGGCCGAAGCTGGCGGCACCGGCAGCAATGCTTACACCGAGAAAATTACCGTGGTGAATTTATCCTGCTGCCGCGATCAGGCAAGAACCTTTAATTTGTCTGAGTTTAGCCGCACTGCCAACTTTGCATCACTGCCCGTTATTCGCGCTGGCGATACCATATTCGTACCGAATAAAGCCGACAGCACCGCAGAGCAAGTACGTGTCGGTATCAGTGACATTTTCCAATCCGTTGCCTTGCTGGCGTTACTGGGGATCATCTGATGAACATACCTGCGCAACACATGGAGATCGAAGAGATCTACCATCAAACCTTGGCCAGAGGCATTCGCAGCTTAGCCATTACCGCCGCCAACCCAGAAGAAGGCGTCAGCACACTGGCCATCGCATTAGCGCAGCGCAGTCTATTAGCGGGCAAAAGCACATTATTGGTCGATCTGAACCTCTATCGGCCAACGCTAAAAAGCTTGGCAATGGTCGAAAATTCACTGACTTCCAAAGCCTGCCACCAGCCTCAGCTAGTGGGCAGCAGTGGTCGTAGCCTGGCATTGACTGGCGTGGTAGCACCGGCTCGGCGGGAAGACATTTTGCAACTGCGCCGGCCAGAGGAACTCAGCCGCCAAATTCAACAATGGCAGCGCGACTTCGACACCTTGATTTTTGACACCTCGCCATTTAGTCGCATCAACGCCAACAATATTCCGGCCGAGCAAGTGGCCACTGCATGTGACGGCTGTCTGCTGGTGATACTGGCAGGTCAAACCACCGAGAGTATGGCGCAAGCTGCGGTAGAAAAGTTACGCAGTAGCGACGCCAACCTGCTCGGCTGCGTACTGAATGATCGTTTTAATCCGCCCTTGCAACAGGAGTTGCTGCGCGAAGTGAATCGTTTGCCACGTTTTGCTCGCCGCTTAGCACAGGCACTCAGGCAATGGATTCGCCAGAACCCTTTATTATCTTTGGAGGTATAGCGTGAACACCTTATTGCTTGAACTGGAACTGCCTTCAACGCTGGCCTCGGTCTCAGCATTTCGCCAGCAACTGGAAGCCATCCTTATTCACCGTCTGCCGATTAAGCGTCAACGCAACGACATTTTGCTGTGCGTATCCGAAGTCGGTGCCAATCTTGTCGAGCACAACCTCGCCACCAGTCTGATGCGGCTGAAGTTCGGCAGCAACCGACAACAATGGTGGCTCAGCGTCGAAGACAATGGCACAGCATTTGACCCAGACCAGCATACCGACCAGCAGACAGCCACGTGCAGCGGCGAGTTTAGTTTGCAAACACATGGCCGCGGCCTTGAATTAATCAGGGCGTTGAGCGATCAGCTCGATTACCAGCCAGCCAGCAGCAGTCGCTGGAATCGACTGGAACTGCGCTGGCAACGCCATCATCAAAATGACAAACCGTCGCTGTTATTGGTTGACGACGATGCCTCACAACGGCGCTTATTAACGGCGTATTTAGCCGAGCAGTTTTCCATTCACAGCGCCGCCGATGGTCGGGAAGCCCTGAGCATCATCAACGAACATCCCATTGATCTAGTGCTGTCGGACATACGTATGCCGGGTATGAATGGTTTGGATTTGCGCCAGCACATTGCCAACACCAGCCGCACGGACACCTTGCCGTTTATTTTTCTCACCTCATCGAGTGACCAAAATCTACTGCAGCAAGCCACCGCCCTCGGCATTGACGATTATTTAGTCAAGCCGGTGCAAAAAGAAAATTTGCTGTACACGGTACAGCGGGTACTTGAGCGTTCGCAGCAGATTTACCGCCAACTCACCGACCGGATAAATCAGCGCATTAGTCAAACACTGACGCCACGCTTGCCCAAGCAATTACATCAATGGCAATTGTCGTTAGGCAGCCGTAACTCTGGTGTCGGCGGTGGTGATTTGGTGTTATTTCAAGCCGGAGAGCAACACAGTCTGATTACCCTGATTGATATTATGGGACACGACGAAGTGGCGAAGTTTTTCTCCTACGCCTACAGCGGCTATGTGCGTGGCCTGCTGTCGTCGACATCGGCAGACCACCTTAAACCCTGCGATTTTCTTACACAGTTATCCGACGGTGCTTACCAAGATGAGCTGCTGTCGCAAATCACCCTAACCAGCATTGTACTGCAACTGGGCGATGCCGGTGAACTGAACATCGCCTGCGGCGGTCACCCAGCACCTTTGTTGATATCACAGTCCGGCATAGAGCCGCTGCCGGTGAATGGCATATTGCCTGGATTAACCGACGACACCCGCTACAACAGCGAGCATTTTGTATTGTCTGCAGGCCAGCGCATCGCCTGTTACACCGACGGTTTATTTGAATCTGCCGACAGTGAGTCCGGGCGTTTACAGCTGGAGCAACAAATACAGCAAACTTTGATCGACACCTTGCACCTGCCCATCGATGAAGCCAACGCCAATGTCATGCTGGCCTTTGATCGACTGGCCGGTATTCCACCCAAAGACGACAGCCTACTGTTGTTGCTGGAACCCATTCCAGCGGCAACACGCAGCGACAACCGGCAGTAAGGAGAGCAAGCATGTTTTTCAATCAGAAAAAGAAGCACGTATTGGTGATTGATGACGATCGATCGCTGCAACGCATGATTGGCATTCGTTTATCGCAACAAGGGCAATTAAAAGTCTCAGCGGCCACCTGTGGGCAGGACGGTCTGCGCCTGGCGCAAACTCAGCAACCCGACCTGATTTTATTGGATTGGGTACTGCCCGACATTGACGGCCCAGACGTGTTGGAATGCCTGAAATGCGTCGATACAACACAGAATATTCCGGTGATTATGCTCACCGGACGCAACCTGCTGGGAGATGTGGAAGATGCCTTTGAACGTGGTGCCGATGCCTATGTCACCAAGCCATTTTCACTGGAGAAGCTCGGCCAAAAAGTACGTCGCTTGCTGTTTCAACAGTAACAAACACGGCCGTAGTTTGCTTATGCTAGATTGACGTTACACTGCTGCAACAGGGGTCACCGTGAGCCTGCGTATCAAACTCGTGCTGGGCATTGCACTGATTGAGTCGATGTTACTGGTCGTCCTCATCATCAGTGCCCTGAACATGCTCAGCCACAATAACGAGCAACAGCTCCATCAACGCGCCGACGTAACCATGGAGCTGCTCAGCATTCTTGCCAGCGACCCCGCGCGCAAGGGCGATGCTCAAGCACTGCAGCAGCTGGCACAGAGTTTTGTCGAAAAAGACGGCGTGGCACTGGTGCAGATTCACCAAGATGCTGAGGTACTGGCGCAGGCTGGCGAAGTCGCATTACTTGATCAATCCACTGACGCTCAGCAGGTGATCATGCGCCAGGATATTCACCAGCAAGACAGGCTGGTCGCGCATTTAGTCGTCGCCATTACCGCCAACAACCTGCTATCTGGCAGCCAATGGCTGCTGTCCATCGCTGGCGTAGAACTGGTGCTTATTGCCCTATTGGCTTTTTTGGGCGGCAGCTACCTGACGCGCCAATTTCATTTTCTTAAAAACGCCAGCGCCTTACTTAATAAAGGCGACGTAGACGACACTCTGGATGTTCCGGACACAGGTGCAGAGCGCGATCTCGCCCAGGCCTTTAATCGTTTTGCTCAGCGTGTATCACGCCGCGTCAAAGCATTGGATGCACAGCATGAACGCGACCAACAGGATATCGTCGCCGCCCAGCGAGCTGAGAAAAAACACCAAGCCATATTAAATGCGTCGCTGGATGCCATGATCACCATTGATCAACACGGCACAGTGATCGATTACAACCACGCCGCGGAAGAGATATTCGGTTGGAGCGCCGCTGAAATCAGCGGGCGCAATATGGCCGAGTACATCATTCCCGAAACGCTGCGCGACGCCCACCAAGAGGGTATGACTCAGTACCTGAACACTGGCAAAGGCGCCATGCTGGGCAAACGCATGGAGCTGTTGGCGCAGCGCAAAAATGGTGAAACCTTTCCTATTGAAATCGCCATATCAGCCTTGCAGACAGGCGACGCCATAGAATTTACCGCCTTTATTCGCGACATCACCCGCCGCCGCCGTTATGAAACCGAGCTGCGCATTGCCGCACACGCCTTTGAATCCGAAGAGGCCATTTTAATTACCGACCGTGACGGCCATATTATTCGCGTTAACCAGGCCTTTAGCCGTATCACCGGATATGCCGCACACGAAGTCATCGGTCACCGCCCCAACATTCTCTCCTCGGGCCAGCAGAACAAGCACTTTTACCAGCAGCTGTGGCAAGAGCTCGAAAAAACCGGTCGCTGGAGCGGCGAGATCACCAATCGCCGCAAAAACGGAGAGCTATTTGCCGAGCACTTGAACATAAATGCAGTGCTGAATAAACACGGCAAAGCCAGCCATTACGTTGCCCATTTTGTTGACATGACCGAACTGAAGCGCAACGAAGACGAGCTGCTGCGCGCGCGCCAACAAGCAGAGCAAGCCAACGAAGCAAAAAGTCGTTTTTTGGCATCGATGAGCCACGAAATTCGTACGCCAATGAATGGTGTTTTAGGCGTGTTGGGGTTATTGAAAAAAACACCCTTAAACAGCGAGCAGCAGTCGATGGTGAAAACAGCACGTGAATCTGGTGAACACCTGCTGACCATCATCAATGACATTCTGGATTTTTCCAAAATGGAGGCTAACAAACTGTCGTTGGAGAACGCCGACTTTGCGATCCACACCCTATTTCAGCAAGTGCACGAGCTGCTACTACCACAGGCGCAAAATAAAAGCCTGCAACTTAGTTATCGCATTGACGAAGACGTGCCCAGCCGACTGAACGGCGATGCCGATCGGTTGCGACAAATACTGATTAACCTGATCAATAATGCCATTAAGTTCACGGTTAAAGGCCACATCGACGTCAATGCCATGCTGCTGCAACAGCAAGGCGAGCAGGTCTCACTCAGGCTGCAAGTACAGGACACCGGTATTGGCATCGCTGAAGACGAGCAAGCCCAGCTATTTGAAGAGTTCACCATGGCCGACCAAAGCCTGGCGCGCAAACAAGAAGGCGCCGGCCTTGGTTTGGCCATTTGCAAACGCTTGGTGACCTTAATGGAAGGCGACATTGGCGTTATCAGCCAACAAGGCCACGGCAGTACCTTTTATGTTGACCTGACCCTGCCTGTGGCGATCTCCAAGGCGGAAGACGATACCGCCGCAACAACCTTACTTAAGCCAAAAGCCGGGCTTCGCATCCTGCTGGCCGAGGACAACAGTGCCAACCAGTTTGTATTTAAAAGCATCTTGGACGCCGCCGATTTGCTAGTCGACGTCGCCGCCGATGGCGAAGAAGCCGTGGCCGCCTGTCAGCAGCGGCCCTACGATTTAATACTGATGGACATTTCTATGCCGCGCATGGATGGCATGCAGGCAACACAGATCATTCGCCAACTGCCGGGCGGCATTGCGCAAGTGCCCATCGTTGCGATTACCGCTCATGCCTTGGACGGTGATCGCGAGCGCTTTTTAACCGCCGGCATGAACGACTGTCTCACCAAACCACTGCAGGGCGACAAGTTACTGTCCTGCATCGCCCAGTGGACAGCGTCCATCACTGACGCTGCGCAGCCGATACAACACAACCCCGAACAACCCCCTGAGCCCGCTGAGCCCGCTGAGCCCGCTGAGCCTTACGTTAACAGCGGTGTATTGCAGCAATTGGCAAAAGACACCTCCGCCGCGCTCATACCCAAACTCTGCGACCTGTTTATACAGGACTCACAGCAACGACTGCAGGCTTTGCAACACGCCCTGGCCAACCACGATGTGCAAACACTGGAATTTGAAACGCACACCCTGGGCAGCAGCGCCGCCGCCCACGGCGTTACGCGTTTATGTCAGCAATGCCGCGAGATCGAACGCTTATGTCGCCAACAGGACTATGACACAGCACTGGAGTTGGCCAGCACCTTAGCGCAAACGGCACAACATTCCTTCGACCAATTACAGCAACACGTTGAATCTGTGTACGGCGCGGCGCTGGATGCCTGAATATGCCCCTCGCTACTGCATCTGCCACCCAGACAGGCTATCTTTGATACAGACCATGGACTGACACAGGTAAACCGGCAATGCCAGAGACAAACCGCATCCTGGTGATCGAGGATTCTTTACCACTCGCAACCTTATATCTGGAATATCTCAAGGACCAACACCTGCACATCAAACACGTTGATACCGGCGCCGAGGCCAAGCGCGTGATCAGCGACAACCCTCCCGACCTGATTTTATTGGACCTTAAGTTGCCCGACATGGATGGCCAGGACATTCTGGAATGGGTAAAAAACGAAGGCATTCCGAGCGCCGTGTGCATCATCACTGGCCATGGCTCCGTCGACCTAGCCGTCGATCTGATGCGCTTGGGAGCGGACGATTTTTTAGAAAAACCCATCACCGCCGGGCGATTAAGAACCAGCGTGCACAATTTGTTGGAGCGCAGTCGCCTGGAGCATTTGGTCCAGGACATTCAAACCACCTTTGAGCGCGAGCGCTACGAAGGCTTTATCGGCTCCTGTCTGCCGATGCAAGCCACCTACCGAATTATTGATGCCGCCGCCCCAAGCAAAGCCACGGTCTTTATTACCGGCGAAAGCGGCACCGGCAAAGAAGTCTGCGCCGAAGCCATTCACAACCGCAGTCCACGCAAAGGCAAACCTTTTATTGCCATCAACTGCGGAGCCATTCCGCACGATTTAATGGAAAGCGAAATATTCGGCCATGTAAAAGGCGCCTTTACCGGCGCTGCCGCGGAGCGCAAAGGTGCGGCGGCGCAAGCCGATGGCGGGACATTATTTCTGGACGAAGTGTGTGAAATGGACCTAGAGCTGCAAAAGAAATTGCTGCGTTTTATTCAAAGTGGTCGGTTTCAAAAAGTCGGTTCCAGCAAAGAAGAAGCCGTCGACATCCGCATTTTGTGCGCCACCAATAAAGATCCGATGGAAGAAGTCAACGCCAAACGATTCCGTGAGGATTTGTATTACCGACTGCACGTTGTGCCATTGCAGCTGCCGCCACTGCGGACGCGCGGCGACGACATCTTAGCCATTGCACAGCAATTCTTGCTCACCTTCGCCGAAGAAGAAGGCAAACGCTTCGAGGGTTTTACCCCCGAGGCTGAAGTGATGCTGAGACATTACGACTGGCCAGGCAATGTGCGCCAGCTGCAAAATGTTATTCGCAACACCGTGGTGCTGCATGACGATATCCTGGTGCGCCCGCATCATATCCCACCACCGCTGGATACCGTGCTGGCCGACAAGCCCGCCACGCGCTATCGAGCTGAGACCGAAGCGCCCGCTGCTGCCGAGCACAGTGGCGACGTGTCGCCAGTGCCAGCCTCCACCACCATTCGGCCACTGGCGGACATTGAGCGCGAAGCCATAGAGCATGCCATCGCGGTGTGTGAGGGCAACATTCCAAGGGCCGCTGGCCTGCTGGAAGTCAGCCCGTCCACTATTTACCGCAAAAAACAAACTTGGGAACAAGACGCTGTCGAGTAACGGTGCGCTCCGGCTCAAAGGCTAGGCGCAAAGGCTAGGCTAAGAGTCCGGAGCGTGAGTACTGTTTTTGGGCATGAGCTCAGGCGCCGTTGTCAGCGATATTATCAAGCCACCCGTTCGCGATGGCCTGATTCCAACACCAATTTTCGCAACCCTTCCAAAACACTGTACTGCGCCACGACACCCAGTTCACGGTTGGCTTTGCTGGGGTTGCCGATCGACACACGAATATCGCCCTGGCGCGCTTTCATATGACGAATACCGGCATTGCTACTGGTTAAAGTGAGCAGCATACGAGCCATTTGATTGATGGTAATGCACTGACCGGTGCAGACATTAAATACCGGGTGTGTGGTGTCGGCTTTATCCATCGCCGCCACCAGAAAGCTGACCACATCGGCCACATAAATAAAGTCGCGCGTTTGTTCGCCGTCACCAAATATGGTCAATGGCTGTTGTTTCAGCAGCCGGTCAACAAAAATAGAAATAACACCCGAGTACGGTGAACTGGGATCCTGGCGCGGACCGAACACATTAAAAAAGCGCAAACCGACATTGGGAATGTCGTGCATCAGCGCCGCCACGCGCGCATGTAATTCAGAGCCCAGTTTATCCGCACCATAGGCGGTTAACGGTCGAACACTGGACACTTCACGCAGTGGCATATCGGCATTATCACCGTACACGGCGGCCGACGAGGCATACACCACCGGAGTTTTTTGTTGTTTGGCAGCATCAAACACATTGACCGAGCCGGTCAGATTGATTTGATGCGTCCGTGCCCACTCTTCATTGGAGCGCTGCACTGAAGCAACCGCCGCCAGATGAAAACAACCGTCCATATTGCGCATGCAGTGCTGCACAGTGTCGGCATCAGTCACATCACCGACAATGACATCGCAAGCAGGACTGACATTCGCCATATGCCCGGAGGACAGATCGTCCAATATACGAACTCTGTGCCCGGCCGCTAACAGTCGATCGGCCAAATGCGAGCCGATAAATCCACAACCACCCGTGATTAAATAATTTGCCATTTCGTTAGCCCTATTGTTGATTGATGCTAACTCAGCTCTGGCAAACAACGTACCAATAAAAATCGCCATTTTTCCTTTAAAAACAACCATCTAGACGCAATTTGCTTTGCATTATGCGAGCTTTTTAAACCTTGCTTTGCAATACGCAGAAAACCATCAAAAAACAAATGGCACCTCTGAATAATTCTGCGCAACTCTGCGCGAGTGCAGCAGGTGTTCAGAACGAGGCGGTGATGGCAGGAAATGGCCAGTCCTTTTCAACATCGCCAACAACGTTATGAAGGCCTGCAGCCCGCGCCCTGCGCGGATCGCCAGAGAACTCCAGCTCTGTATCGCCGTTTTTTGCTGTAGCTGGCTAGAGCGGCAAACCGGCTTCGTTATCTGAAGCCCTTTGGCGATCCAGAGCGGGCACCGAATTATTCAGAGGTGCCAAATAAAAGAGCAGCCAATATTAGCGGCACCGTAATTGCTTACTCTCGCAAAAGCGGAGGAATGTGATGAACGATTCAGCAGCGGCGATTTGGCTTTTATTGGACAGCAGCAATATTGGCGGCATTGAAACACACGTTGTGCAGTTGGCTGCCGGTTTAAAAGCAGCAGGACGACCTGTCACCGTGGTGCTGTTCCGGCAACACGCGCACAACCCCTTGCAAGCGTTGCTGCAACAAAACGGAATCGACTGCTGCGCCTTTGACGGTAAACCCCATCGGTTATGGCATTTATTGCGCAGCCACGCTCCCGGATTACTCCACACTCACGGCTACAAGGCTGGCATCGTTGGCCGTTGCATCGCCAACTTACTGCGCATCCCAGTGGTCAGCAGCTATCACGCTGGCGAAGTGCCCAACGGGCGAGTCCGACTGTACGATGCCCTCGACCGCTACACCGGCTTTTTTGCTCAAGCCCGTTTGTCGGTATCGCGCGAGATTCAGCAACGCTTGCCGTGGTCATCGCGGGTACTGGACAACTTTATCGACACCGACAAACTGACACTGAGCCAGGGGCAGCAGATTGCGTTTGTTGGGCGACTCAGCAGTGAAAAAGGCCCTGATCGTTTGCTGCAGTTGGCCGAGCAAATGCCTGCAACACAATTTCACTGTTACGGCACCGGGCCGCTGGCTGCCACTATCCAGCAGCAAGCGCCCGACAATCTGATACTGCATGGCATGCAAAGCGACATGGCGCAGATCTGGCCGCGCATTGGCTTGCTGCTGATGCCCTCACGCTATGAAGGCTTGCCCATGGCCGCCTTAGAAGCCATGGGGCGCGGTATTCCCGTACTGGCCACGCGCGTTGGCGACCTGCCTAGGGTGATCGACCACCATCAAAATGGCTGGCTGGTCGAGCAACCGGAGTTGGCCGCGATGCAACAGCATGTGCAGCAGTGGCTCTCCCTGGCGCCGACGCAGCGCGCTGACATGCAGCGCAGCGCCGCTGCAAAGATTGAGCAGCAATTCTCGGCCAAGGCTGTTATTCCGCAGCTGTTGGCAATCTATTGGCAAATCGCAAAACCCGTCGCTGGTTGATTTGCAGATTCGTATTGCGCCCGCTTAACTGGCCGGCGCTTTTTCTTCAAAACCCAACATAAACCATATAAATCAACCACTTAGAACACTGGCCCAAGACTTGCTCAAAGTCATTCAAGCGAGCAAAGTTTGAGGTGATTAACGTGAACCAGTCAGCCAGTGTTTCTCAACCTGCCACCCTGTTATTCGTTCATTTCGGTGACGACTGGATTCGCGGCAGCGAGCGCTGCTTGCTCGACCTCATGCAGCACCTCGACCCCCAGCGTTACCGCGCTGTACTGTGGTGCAACAGCCCTGTCATGGCGGCGGCAGCACGAGAACTGGGCATCATTGTGATCCAGCAGCCTTTTACACTGTTGCTGGGCTGGTCGGCACCACGTTTCAATGTACTGGCCTACGGGCGCTTGGTGCGCGATGCCATCGCCTTAATCAAACGCTTTGACGTAGCGCTGGTGCACGTCAACAGCGGCGCCCCCACCCAATGGATGCACCTAGCAGCACGCTGGGCCGGTCTACCCCTGGTCACTCATTTGCATTGTCGTTACCCGCTTAAAGACCGCCTCAGCCTCGGCTTGCATCAAGCCAGCATGCTGGTAGGCGTCAGTGCCCCGGTGATCGAGCAGCTGGTCGACGATGGCATGCCGGCTGAGCGCTGCAGTGTCATTGCCAATGGCATTGACACACGCGCATTGGAAACCCAAAGCGGCAGCAACCTGCGCACCCTATTGCAGCTCGATGACAGTGATTTCTTGCTGGTGACGGTCGGGTCGCTGATTCACAGAAAAGGCATGGATCTGATCATTCAGGCCGTCAGCGAGCTGGGCCAGCTCGGCATCGATGCGCACCTGGCGATCATTGGCGACGGCGAAGAGCGCGCCGCACTGCAACAACAAACGCTCAATCTGGGGCTGCAGCAACGCATCCATATTCTCGGCGAGCGCAGCAATGTGTCAGCGCTGCTGCGCCAGGGAGCGGATGTGTTTGTCAGTGCAGCGCGCGAGGAGGTATTCGGCTTGGTGTTAGCAGAAGCTGGCCTCAATCGCTTGCCCGTCGTTGCCCCCAAAGTCGGCGGCATCCCAACCGTGGTACGTGCTGGTGAAACCGGTTTATTGGTCGAACATGAAAGCGTTCCAGCGCTCACTCAAGCTCTTGCTTCTTTGCACAACGACCCGGCGCTGCGCCGCCAACTGGGCGAAGCCGGGCGCCAGCGAGTGCTGAAACACTTCAGCATCGAACAATACGTTGGCCGCTTTGAAGCCCTGTATCAGCGGCTGCTGCAAAAGACTCACTACCGCATGGGTTGGCTCAGCCCGTGGCGTTTGCCGCTAATGTCCACCGTGCGCTCTATCAAGCGCGTTGCACGCCACTGGCTGCCAGGGGCGGATAAACCACGTCATACCTTGGTGCTGGACCCAACTGCCTTTGCCGGTGGATCAAAAGTCGCCACCGATACCGCATTGGGCTTACTGGACCGACAACGTACTCGGGTCACCGTGCTGACGTCATCGCCACAGGCTTGGCACAGCGAACATGCCCAGGTGATTCGGCTGAAACAGCCTTCGTGGCTGGCGTCACGGGATCATGGCACAGGCTTTTTTGCCCGCCATTTGTATCTGGCCGGCCTGGTGTTGTTCACGCGTTTGCGTTGCGGCCGTATCGATACCGCCATCGGCGCTTCAGGCCCTGGTGTCGACCTGGCGCTGTACCTGCTAAAACCGCTGCTCGGATTTCGTCTGCTGCAGTTGGTCCACGGCCCGGTGGCGACATCGCGCACACTGGGGCGCTGCCTGCTGCAAGCAAATAGCGTGCATTATTTAACCAGCGCCACGCAGTCCATGCTCAGCGCCATCCGCCGCTATCAGCCGTCCTTTGGCGATTCCCTGCCCAACCACTGTCAGCCGCTGAAAAATGGCATAGCCCAAAGCGCTTGGCCACAGCCGTGTCAGTATCAGCAGCCAGTGGTGTTTTGGGCCGCCTCTCTATTGAAGTGGAAAGGTCTAAATACACTAGTGGCGGCGCTGCGCCAGTGCGACAGCCAACAGCGGCCGCCAGCTCATATTTGTTTTATTCGCCCGCAGCAAACCTCATTGCCAATTTCACAAGCACCGGTGCAACTGGGCAACGTGCAATGGCACGAAGACCCAGACGAGCTCGATGCCATCCGCGCACAGTGCAATATTTTTGTTTCCACCAGTGATAAAGAGCCGTTCGGACTTTCCATTTTGGAAGCGTTGGCTGCTGGGCATTGTGTCGTCATCCCTGACGACGGCGCCTATTGGAGTCAGCACCTGGTGGACGGAGAGCATTGCTTGCTATACCCACCCGGCGACAGCGCCGCGCTGGCCGAGCTGCTGCAGCGGCTGAGCCTCGACATGGAAACCGTGCGCCGTATTGGCAGTGCCGCCCAGTCTCTCGCTCAGCATTATCGCGCGGAACAGCGCCTGGAGCCTTTACGCCGCGATATCGAGCAATCTAGCGGCGCCACTGGCCGCAAGCTGTCATCGGAGGCGTTATGAGCAGCGCTGGCATGCCATCAAGCAGCACTGCCAGCAAAGTCTGGCGACAAGCATTGTTATATGGCTCCAGCATCGCGCTGATGAAAGGACTGTCGCTGTTATTGCTGCCATTTGTTGCCCAACAACTGAGCGCCGACGAGTTTGGCCGTTTGGAGCTGGCCAGTAGCCTGGCCGTGATTGGCAGCATCCTTATCGGTTTGGGTCTGGAGGATGCTCTCTATCGCTTTGTCGGTGAACAGCCCAATCAATCGCAAAGGCATCGCCTAGCAGCGTGTATTTATTCACTGACCCTGCTGGCCGCCGCCCTCATCATTCCGACAAGTCATTGGCTGGCCCCCGTTTTAAGCCAATGGGTGCCCGGACAACTCAGCCATTACGAAGTGCAACTGGTACTACTGATGCTCGCCTTTGAAGGCGCCATTGCGGTGCCACTGGGTTGGCTGCGCATGCGCGACAAAGCGGTCGGTTTTTTCACCCTCACCACCGGCCGCGCCGCGTTGCATGCGGCATTAACCGTATGGTTTCTGAGTTTGGATCGCGGCGTAGCCGGGATTCTCGAAGCAGGCTTATTGGCGGCAGTATTGCAAGCCTTGCTATTAGGGGCCCTGATGCTGCGCGATACCGGCCTCGCCATTAGTGCAGCGGTCGGCGCCAAAGCCTTGGTGTACGGTCTGCCACTGGTAGCCAGCGGACTGCTGGCCTTCACGCTTAATGGTCTCGATCGCTGGATTGCCGCGGAGCACACCACCTTAACAGACGTGGCGCACCTCGGCATTGCCGCCAAATTTGCGCTGGCAACGGTTCTGCTGCTGCAGCCTTACGGCATGTGGTGGATGCCGAAACGCTTTGAGGTGCTGTTCGGCCCACAGGGCAGCGCCCGTGCGGTACGCTTTAACACCATCGGCGTGGCGTTGGCACTGATCATCACCGTCGCCGTCGGACTCACCGCCCCGCTGCTGATCGATTGGCTAATGCCAGCGGCATACGCCGCTGCCGCTGGCTATGCCTTGGTGCTCGTAGCCACAGCCGGATTAAAGGAAATCACCGAGCTGCTCAACCTAGGCTGCTTGGCAGGACGCACCACTGGCGTCCAAGTGGTATTGAATGCCGCGGGTGCCTGCGCTGGCGTCGTGTGCATGCTGTGGCTGACCCCCAACTACGGCGTGTGGGGCGCGGTATGGGCACTGTTTATCGCACAGGCGGTGCGGTTGGCGCTGTTTATTGTCGTCGGGCAACGATTGCAGAAATTGCCCTATCGTTTCGGCCCTCTGCTGGCCCTAGCTGCCTTGGCCTGTGGCTGGTTACTGAGCGTTGGCAGCGAGCAAGCACCAGTATTGCAATTGCTGCTCGCCACCGTGGCAACACTGTCGACCGCGGTCGCCGCCGTGTGCCTTGGGCTGATTCCGTTACCTGACCGCTGGCAGCAGCGTTGGTCGTGGTTATGGGCGTAGCGACTCACCATCAGCGCGGAAAGCAAACGCTGCTTGCGCTCAGCGTTTGCAGCCTTATTGGCGTCGCTTGGCTGGCGATTCCACATCCAGCGGTGGTGGTTCCTGTCAGCCTGGCGCCACTGGCGATTTTGCTGGTACTTGATCGTTCGTTTTTAATGATTTTGCTGTTTGTCTCGTTTTCGTTTTTCCGCCTGCACGAGGTCTTCCCGCAGCTGTATTCGCTGAAAATTCCGCTGCTGTTGTCGCTGGCGTCGCTCGCCGCTCTGGCCTGGCATGTCGGTTTCACCCGCAAGTACCAGGTCTATTGGCGCAAAGAACTGACCACGTTAAGCATCTTTTTTGCGTTGGTGGTCATCGGAGTGGTATTGGCCAGCAACCGTCCCATCGCGCTGACGTATTTCAAAGGCATTTATTGGAAGATTGCGCTGATGACCTTTGCCATCGCCTGGCTGTCGCGCACGGCCAAGGACTTTGCTTTAACCTCTCGCATGATCACGGTATCGGGCATTCTGGTGGGCATCGTTGCGCTCATCAACAAGGCCAGCGGCGTAGGCCTAGTGGAAGGTACGCGCGTTACCATCAGCCGAGACATCGGCTCGGTATTGGGTGACCCCAATGATTTGGCCCTGGTACTGATGTTTCCGACGTCGTTTGCGGTGAGTTTGATGCTGACGCAAGGCATTGATCGCGGCACACGATTGCTTGGCCTGATTAGCATTCCCATCTTATTTTCCGCCATCATTGCCACACAAAGCCGCGGCGGCTTGCTGGGCATCATCGCCATTTTTGGCATTTATGGGTATCGGCGCATTCGCTCCAAAACCTTATTGCTGATCATTGGTGTGGTCGCTGCCGCAGGCTTGTATTTATTGGCGGGCATTTCCGGGCGATCGTCAGGTGGTGCCGCCGAAGAAGGCATCGACGCCTCAGCCATGGGACGTTTATACGCCTGGCAAGCCGCGTTTGGCATGGCGGTACACAACCCGCTAACCGGGGTGGGGCTGGATAACTTCTACTCCAATTATTTTTACTACAGCCCGCACTGGGACGGCCTTAACCACGCGGTACACAGCACCTGGTTTGGTGTACTGGCGGAGACTGGATTTTTGGGTTTGACGGTATTTTTGGTGCTCATCACTCAGCTGATGCGCACCGCGATCAAAACCCTCAATCGTGTTGAGGCCAATCGCTCACAGGTCGATCCGGCCATTCAGGCCACCGCCATGGCGGTGTTGGCGGGTCTGGTCGGCACCGTCGTTTCCGGCACTTTTTTAACCCAAGGGTTTACCTGGCCGATTTACATTCTTGCTGCCCAAGTCATTGCCGTGGCCCATTGGGTTGACACTCATTTAGGCAAAGAACCAAACGGCAACACGGAGGGCCAGCCATGCTGATAACCATCCCGCGATTGGCAAAACGATGGCTCGCCGTGGGTTCGCTGCAAGTCTGCGCACTGCCCATTGTATTGGCACAGTGCGTGTCGACCCTGTTGTCGGCCAGCAGCCAGGTGAACACCTTATGCCCTATGGTCAGCAGCATGACCTTGTCTTTGGGCATGGTGGCACTGGCTCGTACGCCCGCCATTAACGCACGCCGTCGGGACAGTGTGATGCTGATGGCGATGGCCATACTGTTTGTCATCCCCAGCCAACAGCTGGGCTGGCTGTGCGTGTTATTGACGGGATTGCTGGTGCTGGCTCGTGGCCGCCAATACGGCTCACTTCATAACCAGATCAGCCAGGGCCAGATAACCCCGAAGCAAGCACAAGTGGCCGGTTGGATTATCACCCTCACCGCTGGCGCTAATGTGCTCACCACCTACAGCATGAAATGGTTTGCTGGGCCAATTCTGGCCTTCGACGCTCAACTCATGGCCATTGTGCTGAGCATGGCCAATGTGCCCTTTCAGCTCAGCGGCAATCTACTGCAAGGCCCAAGTGATCATCAACTGATGATTCTGCGTGGCTGTAGCTCGCTGCTACTGATGGGCAATTCGCTGCTGGCACTGGGCTGCGTGTTGATGTTTCGCGGTGCGGTTAGCGTCAAACGTTTTGCACTGTTAGCACTGTTACTGGGCTTGGCGGTACTGAGCCTCAATCTAATTCGCTTAACAATGATGACCTTTGATCTGCACTGGCATCAATGGTGGCACTCAGAAACCGGCATGATGCAATTTCAGCTGCTGTCGATTGCTTTGGTGTTTGTTGTTCTCGCACTAGGAGGTCGCCATGGCTGCGCTGCACACGCTCGCTAGCAGAATGGTTTTCATCGCCATCACAGCATTGGTAAGCCTCGGCGTTACGCTACGCCTAAGCGAGCCTGTGACGGCCCAGGCAGACATCGGCCCCGCCGTCGAAAGACAAGCGGCCGTGTTTCTTAACTCGTATGGTTTTGCGCAGATCAAACGCATTCACTTTACCAAGGATGCCGGTATTACCGGCGTGCAAGGCTGGTCGCAGCACTGCCAGGGCTTTTTGCACATCATGGTGATGCCGCAAGGCGATGAATTCCTGAGTTTGTGGCAAAGCCGTTCGGCCAGCATCAACAACCGCACCGCCTTCGTGTTTCAACAACGAATTTCACCACAGTTCCCCAGCTTTGATTTCTGGTGGCAAAGCATGCTCCATGCCCTACTCGCACGGTTGCACATAAAAGCGCTTACGCCACCCGAGCCCGTCGTTGCGTTGTCCTTCCCTCAGCGCTGCGAAACGCTGACCAGGCTTCCCTGGCAGCATTTGTTCACTGTAGGAGAAGCATGATGAAAACCACCTTATCTGCAGCCATAGTGCTGGGCCTGACGGCCACCAGTCACACCACACTGGCGCTCGACACCGACCCGCCAGAGATAGAAAACCGCACGGTTGAAGACAGCGTATTGCAAACGGTTAGAACGGCTTTACCGGAACAAAAAGCTGTCAATACGTCGTTTCTCAACACGGATTACGACCCCTACCTTACTGTCAACCAAGAGGCCAACGTTGCCGTTACTTTCCTAGATGAAGGCGCTGGCTATCGCAACTCTCTCGGTTGGTTTTCCTTTTCCGACACCACCTTTGATGGCATGAGCAAAGGCGATATCGACATCGACGACTCCAGCGTTGTCTCTCTATCTGAGTTGAACGCAGTTGATGGCGTTAATTCCGGCTGGTTATTTCCCAACTCATCTGAATATCGTGGCGGTGGCTCGCTGCTCGCTGGCGACACCGTCGCGGTTGGTGACGGGCCGCTGTCTGCCGGCACCTCAGTGAGTTTCTTTTTGGCACAAAACGCTTCCTGGGGCGGTGATCGTGTGAATAATGGTGTGCTCACCGGCAGTACACAAATGTTTTATGGCCTCGACTTTCTTAACCCAGAGGCCGACTTCACCAGCACCATCGACAGCAACTTAGAGCAGTCGCGTCACGTCGCCATGCTGTTCAGTGACGACACCCAGCAGCAGGTCATTATGGGATTTGAGGACCTCAATCGTGTGGATCGCAGCGCCAATCAATGGGGCTTTCGCTCGGATGAGGACTTCAACGACGCCATCTTCCTGGTCAGCTCCGACCCGGTGGAGGCATTTGGTGATTCCAATATCGCCACCGCACCATTACCGCCGCTGGGACAGGGCATCGTCGGCGTGCTGATGGCGATGGGCCTGTTCAGTTTTGCGCTGGGTAAAAACCCGCTCAATATGCACACCGCTTTGGCCTAACAGCCGCGACCAAGCGGCCATTGCAGAGCGCAATTGCTCTGCAATGGCTTTCAATAAAACGCTATGCATTCTGCAACTGAGCGCACTGCCAACCTCACAAAACCCCACCAAAATCTCCCTAGGCCTTTGATTTATATGCTCTTTTGCGTTCTGGCACGAGCCCTGCTGTGACCTCTGTGTATTCGAAACAGGAGCGGCATTATGTGCGGAATATTTGGTGCCACTAATGGCAGTTCAGTCACTTCCAGTCTGCTGGCTGGCTTAGAAGCGCTGGCCTATCGCGGCTATGACTCCAGCGGCATTGCCATTGCCGCGGCGAACGGTCTGCAGCGCCGTCGAGCCGAGGGCAAAATCGGCAATTTGCAAAGCACCATTGAGCAAAGCCCCGTTGATGGCAACACAGGCATTGGCCACACCCGCTGGGCCACCCATGGCCGTCCAGATGAGCGCAATGCTCACCCCCATATGACCGAGCAAGTCGCCGTGGTGCACAACGGCATCATTGAAAACTATCAGCAACTGCGGCTACAGCTGCAAGCGCAAGGGGTGGCCTTTGACAGCGACACCGACAGCGAGGTCATTCCTCGGCTCATCAGTCAGCAAATGGCGCAAGGGCTGGATCAAGCCGAGGCCATACGTGCCAGTTTGCAACAATTGAAAGGCAGCTTCGCCATCGCCGCCATTTTTAGCGACTCACCGGATTGCATCTATGCCGCGCGTATGGGCAGTCCGCTGGTGATTGGCAAAGCGCACGATGCTCATTACTTGGCGTCGGACAGCAACGCACTGGCCAGCAAGGCAACCCTGGCGTGCCACCTTGAAGACGGCGATCTGGCGTATATCCGCCGCGACCAGCTGCACATTCACGATCACACCGGCGCTTTGGTCGAGCGGCCGTTTGAGGTACTGGAAGAAAGCCGAGTTAATAACGGCAAACAGGGCTACGCCCACTACATGCTGAAAGAAATGCACGAGCAGCCCGGCATTATTGAAAAACTGCTGCACCATTACGGCGATCACGCTGCAGGCACCTCGCTTGACCATGCCAAGCTGACGTTGCAGCACAGACAGCGCTTGGGCATCGTCGCCTGCGGTTCGTCATATTATGCCGGCATGGTAGGCAAATACTGGCTGGAGAGCATTGCCTCATTGCCCGTCGATCTCGACATCGCATCAGAGTTTCGCTATCGCAATACGCCACTGTCATCCAGCAGTGCGCATTTGTTTATTTCCCAGTCCGGTGAAACGGCCGACACCTTGGCAGCGCTGCGTTACACCAAACAGCTGGGCATCACTAGTTTGAGTTTGGTCAATGCGCCTGCCAGCGCCATGGCCAGAGAAAGCGCTGGCTTTATCGAAACACTGGCAGGCGCGGAAATTGGCGTGGCCTCCACCAAAGCCTTCACCGCACAGCTGATGATGCTGGCCCTGCTGACGCTGCGTCTGGCAGAAAGCAGCGCTCACTGCGACGCGGGCACCGTCAAGTACGCGATGGATTCCTTGCGCCACCTACCTGAGCAAATGCGCCAGATGCTAAAACAGCAGGACGCCATTCAAGCCATTGCCGGTCGTCTGCGTCGCGCCAGAAACGTGCTCTATATCGGCCGTGGCATGGCGTACCCACTGGCGCTGGAAGGCGCATTAAAACTGAAAGAAATCAGCTACATACACGCCGAAGCGTACCCTGCCGGTGAACTCAAACACGGCCCCATTGCGTTGGTCGATGACGAACTGCCAGTGATCGTACTGGCACCGCCCGGCGAGCTGCAGGAGAAGACGCTGTCGAATCTGCGCGAAATCGCCTCCCGCGGTGCGCAGATCACCTTAATCAGCGACCAAGCCGGTGTTGACCTAGCAGCGGATGGCATCCAGGACGCCATTGTGATGCCCGATTGCAACGCCATGGCGATGCCCATGTTGTACACCTTGCCACTGCAGCTGCTGGCTTACCGTGTTGCCCTGCTCAAAGGCACCGACATTGACCAGCCACGCAACTTGGCCAAATCCGTCACGGTGGAGTAACGACTATGACTCAGTTCAGCATCGCTAACATTCGCCAGTGGTTGAAAACCAGCCCACATCCATTGGCTCGCTCGCTGTTTGCGCTCGCCAAGCGCATTCGTAACCCCGAGTTGCCAGCACCGAAACTGCTGTTTCGTTTACTGCACGGGGTGTACATGGCAGTGAGCCAGCTGCTCGGTGCCACCTTGCGCATCGTCTGGTGGACGCCGCTATTCAAAAGCCAACTGAGCCGCTGCGGCAGCAACCTGTATCTCTACGGAGGCCTGCCTTACCAAAGTGGTCCGCTCGACCTGTGCGTCGGTCGCGACTGCCGTATCTCAGCGCACAGTACCTTCTCCGGGCGCACCTGTGCACCGAGCACACCCACCTTGGTGGTGGGCAACAACGTCGACATCGGTTGGATGACCACCATTGCCGTTGGCAGCCGGGTATTGATTGGCGACAACGTGCGCATTGCCGGTCGCGCCTTATTAGCAGGCTACCCCGGCCATCCATTGGACGCCGAGGAGCGCGCCGCTGGCATGGCTGAGCACGATCACCAAGTCGGTGACATTGTGCTGGAGCCCGATGTGTGGCTGGCCACCGGTGTGTCGGTGATGGCAGGAGTCACCATCGGCCGCGGCACAGTCGTCGCCGCTGGCAGCGTGGTGACCCACGACTTACCGCCAGGCGTATTGGCCGCAGGCATTCCCGCCAAGGTGATCAAGGTGCTGAACAGCACTGCAGCGTCGGCGAGGAAAGCAGCATGACTCGTGATCTGATCGTATTCGGCGAAGACTGGGGAGGATTGCCATCCAGCACCCAGCACCTGATCCGCCGATTGCAGCACCAGCGCAAGGTCGTGTGGGTAAACTCCATCGGCCTAAGGCGCCCGCAGCTGCACTGGCGCGACATCAAACGCGCGTTTTGCAAACTAACAGCACGACGCTCACCTAACCCAAATCAGCCACAGCCAGAGAGCACACCGCGAATTGTGCATCCTCGCACCCTGCCAGCACCGCGCAGTGCCCTAGAGCGGCGCCTGGCGCGCGAGTTACTGCAACGCCAGTTGGCGCCGGTGTTGCACCAAGAACGGCTGCACCGTCCGATTCTGTGGACCTCCCTGCCAACGGCGGTCGATATGGCCGGCTGTTTGGGAGAATCAGCATTGGTGTACTACTGCGGCGACGACTTCAACGCCCTGGCCGGCGTTGACCATGACACCGTCAGCCAACGTGAACAGGAGCTGGTGCAACGCGCCGATTTGATTCTGGCGGCCAGCGAGAACCTGGCAGCGCGCTTCCCGTCGGCTCGTACCCAGCTGTTGCCGCACGGCGTCGACTATCACAGTTTCGCCAGTCCTGCGCCCAGAGCGCCAGACCTGCCGAACGATGGCCGTCCGATCGCCGGTTTTTATGGCAGCCTGTCGCAATGGATCGACATCGAGCTGTTGCAGCAAACCGCCAGCGCCCTGCCACATTGGCACTTTGTGTTTGTCGGACAACCCGTGGTGGATATCAGTGCGCTGCAGCGGCTAGAGAACGTCACCTTTTTGGGTCCGCGGCCACATGGCGAGCTGCCCAGTTACAGCCAGCATTGGCAGGCGTCGCTATTGCCATTTCGGGATAACGCGCAAATCCGTGCCTGCAACCCATTAAAACTGCTGGAGTACATGGCGGCTGGTCGGCCCATTGTCAGCACGCGCTTTCCTGCACTGAGTGCCTACCCTGGGGCAGTCAGCGTTGTCGACGGCGTCGATGATATGGTCGCCGCACTGCAACGCGCCGCCAGCACAACAACACTGGATAGCCAGCAGCAGCTGGCTTCGCAACACGACTGGGACCGTCGGGCCGATCAACTCGAACAGTGGCTGGAGTCGCTATGAAAAGTCTCACCTACCGCGTGTATTTATTGTTAGACGGCGCCTGGAGACGGCGCTATCTGATCGTATTGCCGATACTGATTCTGCCATTTCTTGGCAGCGCGGTGGGTTACATCACACCGAAAAAGTACGCCTCTCATACCAGCATGTTGATTCAGGAAACGGCCAAAATGAATCCGTTTTTGAAGGACTTGGCCGTGTCGGCCATGCTTAAAGAGCGCATTGGTGCCCTCACCACCTTGCTCCACAGCCGCCATATTTTGGGGTTGGTGGCAAAGGAGCGTGGGCTGATCGAAGACGACAGCTCACCAGAGCGCCACGATGAGGTCATTTCCGAGCTGTCGTCCTCGCTGTCGGTGGAAATGATGGGCAAAGACCTCATTCGTATCGACTACCGTGCCCGCCAGGCTGATGGGGTGAAAGAAACGCTGGAGGCTGTCAGCAAACATTTTGTAGAGCAGCTGTTGGCACCCGAGCGGTCATCGATGCAGGACTCTAGCTACTTCCTGTCCGAACATTTGAAGCAACGCCGCCAGGAACTGGAAGCCGCCGATCAGGCGCTGGCGGAGTTCAAAGACAAACACGCCGATGAGCTGCCGGAGCTGCAAATGGCGCAGTTCACGCGCCTAGCACAACTCAAGCAGCGGCTGGCCGAGAAACAAGCGGAAATGGCTGGTGCGCAAAAAAGCCTGGGCGGATTGGATCAACAACTGTCCAAAACCAACCCAGTGGTGGGCCGTATCGAAGAGCACATCGTGGTGATTCGCGGCGAACTGGCGCTGCTGCGGGCGCGTTACACCGACAACCACAGCTTGATTCAGGGCGCGCTACGCAATCTCAAGCGTTTGCAGCAGGAGCGTCAGAAAATACTGGCCGACACCGAGCTGACGGTCGATTCCGACAAACTGTGGGACATCGCCAGCAGTACCGTGATGCAAGACGATAACGGCGGCGCACAACCGCTGCTGATTTCGCAATTGGAGCAATTGCAACTGGCGCGCAATAAGGTCGACGGCCTGATGGAAGAAACCGCCAGCTTAAAACGTATGATTGCTGAGCTGGAGGTGAAAACGTCTGGCTTTGGCGATCACGAGCGCCAACTCAAACGCCTGGAGCGCGATCAAAAAGTAAAACTGGAACTGTACGAAGACCTGCTGCAACGCCATGAAATGGCGCGCATAACCGGCTCATTAGGCATTTTTGAACAAGAGAAGCGCGTCAAAGTCATCGACCGCCCCTTCACGCCCACCGCACCGTCCAACCTGCCGTTGTGGATGTACGCCATCGCCGGCGTGATCGGCGGCATTTTCCTCGGCTCCGGCTTGGCCTTAGTGATGGAGCTGACCGACAGCACCATTCGGCGCAAAGATCAGGTGATGACGCTAGCGGGCATTCCAGTGTTGAGTCGCATTCCACCCATGACCCAGCAACCAGAGGAGTTTGGGCTGGTATTCGACGAAGACGGAGACATCATCGCCTCGAGTGGCTCGCACGGATGAAACAGCACTGGCGCAGCTGGCGGCGGTCCAGAGCGGCGGCACGCCCTTTGGTGGTAGCAGCTCTGACTCTATTGGCTCTGGTTCTGATCCTGGTTCTGACCCTGGTTCTGGCTCTCACAGCCACAGCGTTTGTCAGCGGGTCACACGCTGCGCTGCAGCCGACGCTGATCAGCTCGGCGCGGGCAACGATCGAGGCTATGCGCGGTGGCCTGCGTACGTTGGATTTGCGCCATCAGCCGTTAGACCTCAGCAGCCAGATCAGGGTGCGCGGGCACAATCGCAGCAGCAGCGAACAGATCGTGGTGATCCGCATCGACGATCAGCTGAACCCCAGCTACGCAGAGCGCGCCAACATTGAACGCCGCGTCGGTCCTGGCCAGTTTGAACTGCACCTAAACCTTGCTGGCCTGCATACCCCGTCCGGCCGCCCATTACCACTGCGCAACATCATGCATGCAATGGCCTTCAGAGCACATGACACGGATGCCGTGGCGCTGACCGAAGTCACGCTGGTGGCCACAGAGCCTCTACCCGAAGGCGCCTTAGGTTGGGATTTAGGACCCAGCAATAGCGCCGTGTGGCCCGGCTTTATGCCACTGGATGAACACAGCCAATGGCTCAGTGGACAGCTGCAAGCCGTCGATCGTGGCCGCCGCAAACAAGCTGCCGATGCCCTCACCATCGACGGCATTCGCGGCATTCGTGCTATACAGCTGCCGCTCAGCTCAGGGCACTGGCGCATTACTCTGTGGCTGCGTGACAGCGGCGAGTGGGAGTATCTGCCGCATCCACTGACACGCACCGTGCACGCCAATGGCCAGTTGGTCCATCGGCGTTCACTCACGGCCAGCGAGTGGATTGCGCGCGACTATTTGGCGCTCAGCCACAAAGAACCTAGCCCGACGGATAACAGCTGGACTTTGTATGGCCAGCGCCTGCGCCAGCGTGTGAGCTTTGAGGTAAAGGTCGTCGACGGGGTGCGCATTGAGCTAAACGGCCAGCAACCGGAGGCTGGTTTTGTGGCCGCCATATTGGCCGAGCCCAGTCATGCAAAATCCGCTTTGGCTAAGGTCGAACAGCAGCGCGCTCAATGGTGGCAACGTAGCTGGAGCATCGAGCCTTGGCCTATTTCGCCTTCAGTATCGAGCGGCTACTCAAACGACCAGATCAACAACCAGTCGAATACGCAGGCAAACACCCTACCTAACACGGATTTGGTCAACCAACCGAGCAGCAAACCAGGTAGCCAGGCCGAGCACGCTCTTGGCCACCACTTGGCCGCCGCCAACAGTCGTGTGCGTATCCGGTGGTCGCTGCCACCGGGCGTTTGGCCGCTGCAGGACTTTCACTTGCGCGAGCCGGTGCGCGAGCATTTGCGTTTATCCACCGACATGCGCTGGGGGCAATGGCGATTGCAACGCAGCACCCTCTCTTCTACCCGCTTAATCGCTAACGACGGTTATTTGCGTGCCCGCATTGAGGGAGCGTCATCTGCTGCATTGCCGCGAACATTGGAGCTGTTGGTGGACGTGCCGGCGCAAACGCCAGCCGGGCTTTACCGGGGCGAACTGCTGGGTCCTGGCAACGCCGCTGAGCCACATTCACAAACTCTGCGGTCATGGCCATTTACCATTGAGGTGCTGCCCATTGCATTGCCGCCCGCCGACCGTCCCGCAGGGGTGTATTTGGAGCGCCCAGTGCACTTTGACTGGTTTGACCCCATGGCCGCAGCCAAGGCCACAGAATGCGACATGGCGTATCTGCGTAAATTAGGGCTAACCGCGCTGGCACCACCGCTAACAACGCCCAACGATGCCGCTGCTACTCAGGCCATAGCACAGCAGCTGGCCAGCACGCAGCATGCTGGGTTTCACCAGCCCGTTCTGGCCTATACGCCGCTCAAGCGTCTGATCGCAGGCTCAGGTGTCGACGGTGCCGTACGGCAACTGCAACAGGTGCAGCAGCAACTGCTTGCCTTAGGCCAGACACCACCTTTGTGGGTCAGTGCAGACGAGCCTTCGAACCCTGGCAGCAAAACCCAACTGCAGCGCATTTATCGCTACGCGCGCGCCTTTTCGTCAGAGTCGATATCTGAAGCACCATCTGAGACTTCATCTGAATCATCATCGGAAGCCAAACCCGCTCCCACAAAAACGCACAAAGCGGCATCACCCGCCATTCGCTTGGCCGGTCATCTGAATCATCCAGAAGACGACGCGCTGCTGGAATTTTTCGATGCGGTATTGTTAAACGCCGGCTATGAGTTGACCCGCAAACGGCTGGCACAGGTTAAGCAGCAAGGTGTTGAGGCGTGGTTTTACAATCTGCACGAGCAAACGCGTTTGGCCAGCGGATTCTATTTATGGCGCAGCGGCGCAGCGGGGTATCTGCATTGGCATGCGCGCATGCCCACTGCCGACCCATTTGATCCCACCGATGGCCGAGAAGACGATGTGCAGCTGCTGTACCCCAGCGCAACCGTCTGCCCTCACACACCCGACATCGATGCCCAGCTGTTGGATTTGAGCGATGGCATACAGGATTTGCGCTGGCTCCTGTGGCTACAACAGCAATCCTCCGCTGACGCTACAGCACTCGTTAAACAACTGCGACAGCAGATCCCGACCAGCTGGAAAGACGCCAAACACATAACCAACCGGACGCTGAGTCACTGGCGCAGTCAAATCATGCAGTTGGCCAAACAGCAATAACCTGAAGGCCGGACGCGAATTTGCTTTGCATTCTGCAATGACACTTTGCGAGCGCTCACCGCCCCACTCGCACGAAATCACATAAGCCATTGAAATAAAACAACTTTAAACCAAAACACGGCATTGGCACGCGGGCTGCAACCGCCTATGCACAGCCCTTTTCAGGAGACAGCCCGTGACTTCCATAGTGCAAATTGTTCAACACCTGCGCCCCGGTGGCATAGAGACCATGGCGCTGGATCTGGCCAGATTTTCGCGCCACCCAGATTGCCTGATCATCAGCTTGGAAGGGAATAAACAAGATGCCATCGCCGCTTGGCCACGCCTAGAGGCGGTCGCCGATCGCTTGCTGTTCCTGAACAAACCCGCAGGCGTCAGACCGGGGTTGATTATCAAACTGGTGCAGCTGCTGCGACGCATTCGCCCGCTCACCGTCCATACACATCATATCGGCCCGCTGATCTACGCTGGCACCGCCGCGCGGCTGGCAGGTATCCAGCATCTGATTCATACCGAGCACGACGCTTGGCATCTCAGCCAGCCACGCCGTCGCCAGTTACAAGGCCAGTTGCTGGCTTTGCTGCGCCCGACGCTGGTGGCTGACTCTCACAGTGTGGCCTGCAGTTTGAAAGAGTATTTTCCAGCACGCACGGTGCAGACCATTCGCAATGGTATCGACAGCGAGCAGTTTGTTCCTGGCAACCCATTTGAAGCGCGGCGCAAGTTGCATCTGCCCCTCAATGCCCTGTTGGTCGGCTGCAGCGGGCGCCTCGAAGCGGTGAAAGGACAACATCTGCTCATTGAAGCCTTGGCCGGACTGGATGAAAAAATCCATGTTGTGTTAGCAGGGTCCGGCTCCCTGGAGCAACGCTTACGCGATCAGGCTGAGCAAGCCGGTGTCAGCGAGCGGGTACACTTTCTTGGCCACCTGGATTCGATGCCAACCTTTTACCGCGCCATCGACTTGTTTTGCCTGCCGTCTTATCAGGAGGGCTTTCCGCTATCGCCACTAGAAGCACAGGCCTGCGGCGTTCCGAGCATCGTCACCAATGTCGGAGGCTCGGCTGAAACCGTTTGCCCATTCACTGGCAGCACCATTTCCCAAGGCGATGCCAAGGCTTTAACCGCCTCCATCGCCCATATGCTGCGCCGCCCCCCCAACCACTCGCCACGCACCTTCGTTACCGAGCAAGGCGACGTGCGCGACATGGTTAAGGCCTATGAATCGCTGTCAGGCGAAGGAGTCAGATGATGGATATCGTCGTTATTGTGATCACGGTGCTCAGCGGCGCCTTGGTGGTCTATCACCATGCGTTGTATCCGCTGCTACTGAAAAAGCTGGCGCGGATAAATACGGCTCGAAGTTGCGCCGAAAATAGCACCGAAAATAGCGCCGAAGTAACAGCGCACACCCATGCCCTGCCCACCATCACCATCGTGGTGCCGGCTTATAACGAACAGCAGTGGATCGCGGAGAAAATTCGCAACTTAGCGGCACTGAATTACCCAGCCGAGCTGGTTCACATCATCATTGCCTGCGATGGCTGTCGCGATAACACCGCACAAATAGCGGTGCAAACTCTACAGGAGCCCATTTGCCGCGATGCCAACATCACAGTGAAAAATTTCCTTATCAATCGCGGAAAAGTGGCGGTGATTAATGACGTCGTGAGCCGCTGCTACAGCGATTTGGTCATGCTGACCGACGTGTCGGCGCTGCTCTCCATCGACGCTTTAACAATTGCCGCGCAGCGCTTTGCTGATAACAACATTGGCGTCGTGAACAGCCGTTATTGTTTATGGCAAGCAGGCTCCGCCGGTGAGGCCTTGTACTGGCGTTATCAAAGCGACATCAAACAGTGCGAAGCCAACCTTGGCTCAACATTGGGCACACACGGTGCTTGTTATGTATTCCGCCGCCGCCTGTTTACCCCACTGCCCGGCGACACCATCAACGACGACTTTATCTTGCCCATGAGCATCGTCGCGCAAGGCTTTCGTTCAGTGCAAGAACACAACTTGATAGCGCTGGAAATGGAAGCCAGCGATGAGCAAATGGATTTCAATCGCCGCATTCGCATCAGCGCTGGCAACCTGCAACAGCTGTGGCGGCTGAAAACACTGCTGCATCCCAAACACGGTTGGCTGGCATTTAATTTTGCCTCGGGCAAAGCCCTGCGCGTGTTGATGCCGTACCTAATGCTGTTGGCTCTGATCGGCAGTTTGTGGCTGGCACCAGAGTCCTGGTTGTTTGCTCTGCTGGCAGGGCTGCAAATCCTAGTGTACAGCCTTGCTGTCTGGGGCATTGGCCGCCAGAGCAGCCACCGCATCACCAAAGCGTTAGCGTATTTAGTAGCAGGCCATGCTGCCAGCTTGTGGGGTAGCCTGCGCTACGCCATGGGGCTGGAGCGCGGCCGCTGGCACCGCATTACTCAAACCCCTCAGCCATAACCGGAGTATTTTTATGAATACTGATATGTTTTCCATCAACCCTTTCACCCTGGCAGCCAAACGCGTATTTGATATCGTGTTTGCCTCCGTCGGACTGTTGCTGACCTTGCCGTTGTTTCCCTTAATTGCACTGGCCATCAAACTCGAATCCAAAGGGCCGGTATTTTTTAGCCAAACTCGCATCGGCAAAGCCTTGCCCGATCGTACATTGCTATTTGATATGATTAAATTTCGCACCATGATCCAAGACGCTGAAAAGCGCACTGGCGCCACCTGGGCCAGCAAGCGTGACCCTCGCATCACCCGGGTCGGCATGGTGCTGCGCAAAACGCGGCTGGATGAGTTGCCGCAATTTATTAACGTTATTAAAGGCGATATGTCACTGATTGGCCCGCGCCCCGAGCGCCCTGGGTTTTATCAGAAATTAGAAACCGCCATTCCATTTTTTGCCGAGCGCACCTATGGCGTCAGTCCCGGCATTACCGGCTTGGCGCAAGTCAATCAA
Source organism: Bacterioplanes sanyensis (assembly GCF_002237535.1). Taxonomy (GTDB): domain Bacteria; phylum Pseudomonadota; class Gammaproteobacteria; order Pseudomonadales; family Oceanobacteraceae; genus Bacterioplanes; species Bacterioplanes sanyensis_A. The sequence goes on along the minus strand of NZ_CP022530.1, from coordinate 2,945,849 downwards.
GGCTATGACACCTGCATTGACGATGTACGCTCCAAAGTCGGCTTTGACCATCGCTATGCGCTCGCGCTGGGAGATGTGTGGTCGTGGCTGAAAATGGATTTATTTATTGTGGTCAAAACCATCGGTGTGATGGTGATGGGCCGCGGTCAATGAAATACCGCGACCTTAAGATAAAAACTGGCCGGTCTATTAACCGGCCAATTTTTTCGCTTCTAACAATGCAATTTTTGCCTGCACCTGCGGCGTCATATCCGCATCAGAAATGAAAAAATCCGGCTGTATGTGCTGCAGCAGACGCTGCAAAGATTGCACTTTGCCTTTTTTCAGCATCGCCACCCGAGCCAGTGCTTTGGCGTGCAAACGTCCATTCACCTCGAAGCGATGCTCGACGTAAAAGTACTTGGCTTCGATATGCAACACCTGGGTGCGTACCGTGACGCTGGCCAATGGCGGGATTTCTCGAATAAAGGTGATGGTCTGGCTGGCCAACACCGAGCGCCAACCGTGGCGTACAAAACTGCCCGCCGCACCCAATTCAATAAATAATCGAGTGCGGGCTAAGTCTAGCCAGCGCGGATAAATGCCATTGGTTAAATGCAGATTAAAATCGCAATCCCACGGCATGACACGAAAACCCATGCTGCTGGAGGCCAACACCTGCGCCAGTGGTTTATCGGACACCGGCCATTGCAGTAATAATTTCAATGAGCGTGCGGCGTGCATCAGGAGCTCTCCTTTGCACGCGCCACCTGGCGCATCAAACCTTCCTGCGCCACCGACGCCACCAGCTCGCCTTGCAGATTAAATATCTGACCACGACAAAAACCGCGTGCGCCACCGGCATTGGGGCTATCAATGGCATACAGTAGCCACTCGTCCATCCGAAACGGGCGATGAAACCAGATGCTGTGATCGATGGAGGCCACGCGCATGTCTTTTTGTGATACCGACACCGCGTGTGGATGCAACGCCGTGGTGATGAGATTAAAGTCCGAGGCATACGCCAGCACCCGTGCATGGTCATGAAAATCATCACCCATAGCATCGTCGGCGCGCATCCACGCGTATTTGATCGGCTCTTTTTTTTGCGGTGCAAAGATATTCACCGGATCCAAAACCCGCTGTTCGATGGGTTTGTCGGCGGTGTAAATATCGCGCACTCTTTCGGGAAAATAATCACGAAAGGTACGTGCCAACTCCAGCTGCGAAGCAATCCCCTCGGGGCCTGCTACCTCAGGCATGGGCGCCATATGGACAAAACCGTCTTCCGGATGTTGGAACGAGCACATCATGGTCAAAATGGCCTTGCCGTGCTGACTGGCCTTCACTTGGCGCGTGACAAAACTGCGGCCATCGCGCACCACATCCACTTCAAACTCGACACTGTCATCGACCGTGCCTGGGCGCAAAAAATAGGCGTGCAATGAATGCGGAAACCAGTCGCCCTCGGGCAAGGTGTGCATGGCCGCAGACAAGCTTTGCCCTAACACCTGACCGCCAAACAAGGCGCGAAACCCTAAATCCTGACTGTGACCACGAAAACGCTGAACCCCAATCGGCTCCAACCGTAACAGCTGCAGCAGTTCCTGCAATACGTCGCTCATGCTGATCTCCCAACAACGTTTGTGATGGCACTCTACTCAGCCTGTGGCAATTGACATTGGCTGACATGACAAACGCCGTGCCGACACAGGGAGTGCAGCGACCATTATAGAGTCTCGCTGCGCGCCAGCCCCTTTAAATAGCCATCCAGCAGGGTAATGCGCATCAGGTCAACCTGAGACACGGAAAACATTTTCAATTGCTCATCGGGCTGGCGAGTACGCATAAAGCTCATGCTCAACTCAGCGTTGCTGCAGCTGGTTTGTGTTAAACCGTCGCAACTGAACAAGCGATGACCATCGCCTTCTTCGATGTGCCCTTTGAGGCCAAGATAGTGCCCCAGTTCATGGGTCAACGTCTTGCCTTGGCTGTATTCGTCGCTAAGCGGTGGAAGGGAACCAAACGCCCGGTATTCGATGCTCAAGCCCCAATTATCCGGGTTGGATTCAGGTCCACCGACACTGGTGCCCAACGAGGCGATGTCGCCGTGGCGATTGCTGTTATCGCCAACCCAAACATTGAGGTAGCGCTTTGGGTCCCACTGGCTGGCAGTGCCGGTGCAATAATCACACGAGCCATTGACGGGATGATCCGACGCTGTGCGGGTAATGCCACTAGTGGGGTTGCCGTCTGGGTCCAGCTCAGCGAGTTGCAGCTGAATGCGAGCATCGGCAATGTACGGCTGATACGCTGCAGGCACAGTGCTCAATTCGTCGACATTGAGGGCGCGCAAATGAGCATTGCTGGCCGCCAACTGCGAACGAATCTTTTCTTCGCTGATATTGGTGGCGGCATCACGATAAATCACATGCACCACCACAGGAATGGTCAGTATGGCCTCACGCTGTTCGGCTGACAGCGGCAAGTGCAAGGAAGCCGATGTTTCATCGTCAGAACCACCGCCGCCGCCACAGCCAAATAACAGTGCTGACGTCAGCGCTGTTAGCACTAGGCAACACAAAGCCCTGGCTTTCAACGCCGCGGATTTGGGCTCGGATATTGTCATTCAGAATCTCGCTGTTTTTCTATCGATACTACAATCGACACTGCTATCGACACCGTTATTAACACAGCCAACAGCGCAGCCATCGTCGACGCCATAGCGGCCACCGCTGGCTGCGCTGCACTGTCGAATGCTCCGTATTGAGCTTTCCCAGTTAGGCGCCCACCGCCAAGAAGGCGCTTACCAGTTTGCCAATGCGATCTTCGCTCAGACCCGCGACATTGACGCGCCCGCCACCGACCACGTAAACACCCTGCTCAGCGCTCAGCTGCTGTGTTTGCTCAGCGCTCAGCCCAGTCACGGAGAACATGCCCCGGTGCTCGGCAAAGTAGTCAAAGCGATGACTGTCGCTGGCGGAGCGAAACTCCGCCACCAGCTGCTGGCGCAAGCGCTGAATGCGAGCTTGCATGGCTTGCAGTTCGTCGAGCCACTGCTGTTTTAAAGCGTCATTTTCCAAAATCATGGCAACGATGGCAGCGCCATGATCGGGCGGCATGGTGTAAGTCGCACGGGCAATACGTTGCATATGCCCCTTGCCACGCAGGGCGTCGGCTTGAGTGGCACCAATGACAATGGCAGCGCCGGTGCGCTCGCGATACAAACCGAAATTCTTCGAGCAGGACACCGCCACCAGCACTTCAGGCAAGCGTTCGGCCAGCAAACGTAGGCCCGCAGCATCTGCGTCTAAGTTGTCGCCAAACCCCTGATAAGCCAGATCAACAAAAGGCACAAACCCTTGTTGCTCGGCCAGGTCAGCTATCGCCTGCCAGGTCGCCATGGAAATATCAGCACCGGTCGGGTTGTGGCAACAGCCGTGCAGCAGCAACACATCGTCCGGGCCCAACTGGCGCAAGCTTTCCAGCATGGCCGCTTCATTGACCAGCTTGGTGTCAGGGTCAAAATACGGGTACTCACGCACCTCAAGACCGCAGGCTTCCATCACCGGCTGATGATTCACATAGCTCGGGCGACTGATCCATACGGTCGCATTGGGTTTGGCGTAAGCGATCAACTCACCCAACATACGCAGCGCACCACTGGCACCCGGTGTTTGAATGGTGGCACTGCGCGCCAACGCCGAGGTGCCGGCCAGCAAAAACTGGCTCATCAAATCGTTAAAGCGCTCGTTGCCCGCCAGGCCAACATAGCCCTTGCTGTCTTGCTGGTCTGCCAACGTCAGTGCTGCACTGCGCACGGCTTGCATCACCGGCGTATGGCCCTGGGAGTCGCGATAAACGCCAATCCCGAGGTCAAGTTTGTCTTCACGAGCGTCTTCTCGATAGGCCACCGTCAATGACAAGATCGGGTCTTTGGCTGGTGCATCCAACTGTTGAAACATGCGTTATCTCCGTTTAGCAATCAGGCCACTGGCGAACACCACGCCTAAAGTGACGAAGAATAACCCCGCCAGGGTGGTCAGTTCGACTGTTTCGTGCAAAAACATGGCTGCAGCCACGGTGGCCGCCACCGGCGTTAGTGAACCTATGGCCGAAGTCAGCTCTGCTCCTAACTGGCGAATGGCATAGCCGTACAAGTAGCCAGCACCCAATCCCACCAGTACGCCCTGCACCAGCAACTGCGGCAACCACTGCTGCCAGCTAAGGTGCAAGAAAGCCGGCGTTTGTCCGTGCACCGCGGCTTCCAAAAGCGCGACCAACAACAGCAAACATCCGCTCGGCACACACACCCAAGCCGCCACATCCAGCGGCGACAGGCCGCTTTGGCGAACAGAAATGGTGAACACCGCCCACAGCAAACTGGCAAGCAAGAATAACCCTTGCCCCATGGCGAGCTGAGCATTGCCTTGCAACCAGCTGTTCAGCAGCAGCGCCACCACACCGATGGCAATGGCAGCGATGCCCACACGCTTGGAGGCAGACAGCGGCTGCGCAAACAACCACACCGCCAGAAAGGTAACAAACAGAGGTGCTACCCCCGGAATCAGGGTACTGCCGTGGGCCACCGGCGACCATTGCATCGCCACCGCACCCAGTAAAAAGAACGGTAAACCACCGCCGACCAACAAACCCACCTGCCATAACCTGGGCACGGCCAGCAAGCGTTGACGCTGGCGTAAAAACAATGGCAGCAGCAACATCGCGGGCACAGCGAAGCGGAACAGCGCCAAATCCCCCGCCGCCATCGACGACAGCGCACCCAGCCTCAGCGAGATGAAATAACTGGCCCAGATCAACACCGTAGCGAGCGCCGCCATTACGCCGAGGCGTCGTTGATGGGCGTGATTTTCAATCGGCGCTACGGCCTTCCAGGAGGGAGCAGTGGTGGCAGACATTGGCATCATCCAGCAAATAAGTGCCAATATTGTGCGCGCAAGCGCGTGACGCCTGTCGGCAAGCATGCCGCACAAAACATCAAATCGTGCCATAATTTGCTAACGAAAAAGCAATGGTTAGCACATGGAATCACTCGACCGCATTGATCGACAAATACTCAACTGCTTGCAGCGCGACGGGCAGCTCACGGCACAAGACATTGCCGACCGTGTTGGCCTGTCGCCCTCGCCCTGCGCCAGGCGTATCCGACGACTGCAGCACGATGGCTGGATCAAACGCTACCGCGCCGAGCTGGATCGAGAGCGCCTGCAACTGGACATCACCGTCTTTGTGCACGTGCGTCTGAGTCAGCATCAAGACGCCATCATTGACCAGTTTGAGCAAACGGTGGGAGATATGGCCGAGGTGATCAGTTGTCATACCGTATCCGGCGCTTTTGATTATTTACTGCAAGTGGTGGCGCGCGATTTACGTCACTATGAATCCTGGGTGCGACGGCTGCAAAAGCTGCCTAACGTCAACACCATCGACAGCAGTTTCGCGATTCGTGAAGTCAAAGCCGGAGGCCCATTGCCGTTGTAGCATCACAGTCTGCAGGACAGCTGCAATACTGGCGTCAATCCGTATAATGTGCGGCCCGTTTTCAAGGTGGCGTTATGTACCCGATTTACCAGCACAATGTTGAACCCGAGCGCTACGAGGCGCTGCTGCGCAGCAAAGCCGACACATTGGCGGCGCAACTGGCACCGTTTGCCGCACCTGAGTTAGAGGTACACGCCAGCTCACCGGCGGGGTTTCGCCTGCGCGCTGAGTTTCGTTTGTGGCACGATGGCGATCGCTGTTTTTACGCCATGCACGCCCCGGGCGACAAAACCACCACCTACGAAGTCACTTCGTTTCCCATCGCTGCGCCATTAATTCAACGCCTGATGCCGCAGTTGTTGGACGCTATCCACGCAAGCGACGTGTTGCGCCAGCGTTTATTTCAGGTGGAGTTTTTAACCACCCTGAGCGGTGATGCGCTGATCACCCTGATTTACCACAAAGCCCTAACCGACGAATGGCAACAGCACGCCGAGCAACTGCAGCAAGAGTTGGGCGTCGCCGTCATTGGCCGCTCGCGTAAACAAAAGCGCGTTCTAAGCCGCGACTACGTGACCGAAACACTGCAGGTGGACGGCCAGTCGTATCAGTACCGGCAAATCGAGGGCGGATTTACCCAGCCCAACGGCGAGATGAATCAGCACATGCTGAGCTGGGCGCGCGATTGTAGCGAGGGCATTGGGGGTGATTTGCTGGAGCTGTATTGCGGCAACGGCAATTTCTCCATTGCATTAGCCAATTGCTTTGAGCGCGTATTAGCAACGGAAATCGCCAAAACCTCGGTGCATGCGGCACAGGCCAACATTCGTGACAACCAAGTCAACAACCTCGACATCATTCGCTTATCCAGCGAAGAGTTCGTCCAGGCCCTGCGCGGCGAGCGTGAGTTCCGGCGCTTAGAAGGCATCGACCTAGGCAGTTACGACTTTCGCACTGTGCTGGTCGACCCACCACGGGCCGGCCTAGACGAGGAGTCCGTGCGCCAGATTCAGGCCTACGACCAGATCATTTATATTTCCTGTAACCCGCAGACACTGGCCGACAACTTGCAAACTCTGACCGCCACTCACCGTATTGAGCGCGCGGCCTTGTTTGATCAATTCCCCTACACCCACCACACCGAAGCTGGCGTGCTGCTGCGCCGCAAGTGACCAGCTGATGACCTCAGACATTCATCGCCGCCAGGATGGACAAGCGCTCAATCGCTCTGAGGTCGAAAAGCGCAAGTTAGAGCACGACGCGGCGAAGCTGTTTATGCGCCGCTACGAGCTGCAGTTTGGCCAGCCAATGCGCCATATCTGGCACAACGACCCAGCAAAACCGGACGTCTCATGCTTTCTGCAAGGCCAGCAACTGGATCTAGAAATTGCCCATTTGTACGCCCACCAAGATGAGGCCAAATGGGTTTCGGGCCGCCGAGCAGACGATCCGCTGTGGCGCTATTTGCATGAACTGATCACCCTGTCAGAGCAGCAACAGCCAGTGCATGCTTTGCAGCGATTGCTGTCTAGCAAGGCTGGCAAGCACTACGACTCCGACCGGGTATGGCTGGTGATTCGCAACGCCAGCCCTGTGTGGCAACGCTCACAATTGCTGCAGGCAACGCAGCAACTCAGTGTGCACGGCGGGGAATTTGAACAGATTTGGCTATTGCCCGATTTATTGGGGCAAGAGGATTTGATTGCCATCTGGCCTTAGCACGACACGAGCATCACTAGTCATCGGCAGACGAGCTGCGATAGCGGCTTTTGTCCAAATACATGGCCTGATCAGCAACGCTGATCCAGGTATTTGGCCCGGTGACATCGGGATAACCGACATACGCCAAGCCGATGCTAAACGGCACCGCCACGGTACAACCACTGGCAGTATCAAACGTCAGCACCTCGCGGCGAATTTTATCTACCACGCTTTTCGCCTCCGGCACCGTGGTCTGGGGTAACACCACCACAAACTCATCTCCGGCAAAGCGCGCCAGAGAATCACTGACGCGAATAATCTGCCGCAGTCGCTCGGACAATAACAACAGCGCCTGATCGCCAGCGACATGGCCGTGGCTGTCGTTGATTTTCTTAAAGTCATTTAGGTCGATGAATAAAATGGTGCTGGGTGTTTGATGGCGTTGATAGAGATTCCATTGCACTTCCAGCTCTTCGTACAGCGCCTGGCGATTTAAACACCCGGTCAGCGAGTCTCTGCGCAGCTGCTCCTGCAGCGCCACACTGGCAGCGCGCTCGCGCTCCAACGCCTGCTCGACCACCTGCTGTGCTTCTACTTGCTCGGTCACGTCGGTGGCTAAGCCAATCAGGTACTTGAGCTGACCATCTTCGCCTTCAATACCGTGGCCGACGTCGTGTATATAGCGAATGTGACCATCGGCATTGCGAATCCGGTAGCGAACTTCCCAAGCCCCTTGGCGGTGCTGGCCGATAGCCGCCAATAACGTCGCGCGATCCTCCTCCAATACCGCATCGGTCATTGCTTGTGGGTTGTCGTACAAAATTTCGCGGCTGCGCCCCCACACTCGCTCATACGCTTTGTTAACAAACAAAATGGTGTCGGCGCCCGGCGTTGCCATCCACACTACCGAGCCGATGGTTTCGGCAATGGTGCGAAATTTTTGCTCCGACTCTTCCAGCAGTTGTGCCGCCCATTTGCGCTGCGAGACATCGATGACATTGGAAATAAAATAGTCCGGTTTGCCGCGTTCATCGCGTACCAGATTGACCGTTAGCTGCGCCCAAATGACTTGACCGTCACCACGCATATAGCGCTTTTCTATGCAGTAACTGTTGCCGTCGCCTTCGATCAACTGACGCAGCTGCTCAACATCACGGCGTAAATCATCGGGGTGGGTGATGTCCTGAAATCCGAGCGTCATCAGGGTTTCGCGGGCATGACAAAGAATCGAGCAGAGGCTGTCGTTGACGGCAATAAAATGCCCGCCAAGGCTTACAATTGCCAGACCAATGGTGCGCTGCTCAAACAATCGTTCGTAACGTTTTTCCCATTTGCGCAGTTCACGCTCACCGTCGTCTAGGCGGCTGGTATCGCGAATGGTGGCCAGAGCGTAAGGCTTGCCTTTTAACTGCGCCAAAGCCAAGTGTATTTCGGCGGACACACTGTGCCCATCGGCATGGCAGACACGAATGCGATTGCGCATGCGCTGCTGGCCCGATGAAGAGAAAAACAGCCCCACCAGGGAGTCGTGGTGCAGCCGAGCACCTTCCGGCACCAGCAATGACAAACTCTCTCCATCAAGGGTATTAACGGCATAACCGAGCATTTGATGGGCGGACAGATTTGCCCGCTCGATGTGACCACGCTGATTCACCACCAGCATAGGGTCAGGGCTGTGCCAAAACAGACTGTCACTATCTTGGTCGGAGAACCAAGCGAATGGCGGCGACTGGCGGTTTAACCACCAATACCCCACTCCTCCAATCAGCACCAACAGTGCCGATGCTAGTAACAATCCTTCCATTGACCTTACCGAGCCCTAGTGACATCCCTATAACCTTAGCATGACCTCCTGCCAGCGCACGGGCGCCGGTACTACACCCGGTTACATGCCTGGGCCGACAGGGACCGCGATGGCTGCAATGGGCGCCTCAGCGGATTGGCCGAACAGTGAGCGCCAAAACCAGCCGTCGTCCAAGTCTTCGCGACAGGCGTTTAATTGGCGTTGGTAAGCATTGGCGCGGCGCTGAACTTTCTTCGCCACCTGGATAAGCCAGCCCTTGTTTTTGTAGCTGCCGCGCAAATAGCCACCCGCGCCTTCGTGATAGGCCAAATACAAGCGGTAGGCATCGTGCGGCTTAATGCCCGTGCGCTGAATAGTGCGACGGTTATACCAGCCGACAAAATCAACTGCGTCTTCAAAGTCGTCGCGATCGGCGCTCCAGTTACCGGTTAAGCGCTGGTACTCTTCCCACGTGCTATCCAGTGCCTGGGCATAACCATACGCCGATGAAGGCCTAGGGCCTGGGATGATCCACAAGTACCATTTGCGCGGCGGGCGACTGTCGTCGATAAACTTCGATTCCTGGTGAATAAACGCCATGGTCACAGGTTCCGGTATGCCGTAGCGCTCCTTGACTTCTTTTGAGGCGTTGTACCAGTCGTAGTATTCATCGTAAATGTCGCACACATCGTTGATATTGCGCGGCTGCGGTGTCGAGCAAGCGGCCAGTAGCGCCGTCATTAGCAGTACCAGCCAAGTTCTCATCACTGCACTCCGTGCTGCTGTAGCAGGTTCATAAAGGCGGCTTCGTCCAAGACCTCCACCTGCAAAGACTGGGCTTTGGCCAACTTACTGCCAGCTTTTTCACCCGCCACCAGAAAGTCTGTTTTCGCCGATACGCTGCCGGTGACTTTTACCCCCAGCGTTTGCAGCGCTTGCTTGGCCTCGTCTCGCGTCATAGACGACAGCGTGCCCGTCACCACCGCCACCTGCCCGGCCAAGGGCGCTTCTTCATCGCGTTGCGGCTCGGCTTCCGGCCAGTCCACTCCCGCTGCGCGTAGTTGCGCAATGGTGTCGCGATTATGTTCTTCACGAAAGAAGTTAACGATATGGGCCGCGACGATGTCACCGACGTCATTGACCGCCAACAAGGCGTCTTGGTCGGCGTCCATAATGCGCTGCAAGAAGCCAAAATGGTTGGCCAGATTTTGCGCCGTCACCACGCCCACTTCACGAATACCCAAGGCATAGAGAAAGCGCGGCAGTGTGGTATTTTTCGCAGCATCAATGGCCGCGATAACATTGGCAGCCGACTTAGGCCCCATGCGCTCTAATGCCGCCAGCTGCGATTCTTGCAAATGAAATAAGTCATCCACGGAGTCGATCAGATCGGCATCGACCAATTGCTCGATCAGCTTGTCGCCCAACCCTTCGATGTCCAGCGCCTTGCGCGATGCGAAGTGTTTAATGGCCTCTTTACGCTGTGCGGCGCACACCAGCCCGCCGGTACAGCGCGCCACCGCTTCGCCTTGTACCCGCTCCACCAAGGATGCGCAGACAGGGCAATCCAACGGCATGGTTATGGTTTCAGCGTCCTGCGGGCGCATGTCCTGCACCACCGACACAATTTGCGGAATCACATCGCCAGCTCGGCGCACGATGACGGTATCGCCTATACGAGCGTCCAAGCGTTCGATTTCATCCATATTGTGCAACGTGGCGTTGCTCACCATCACACCAGCCACATGCACGGGTTCCAGGCGCGCGACCGGAGTAATGGCACCGGTGCGCCCAACCTGAAAATCAACGCCATTCAGCCGAGTCATTTGCTCCACGGCAGGAAACTTATAAGCCACGGCCCAGCGCGGAGCGCGAGCGACAAAGCCCATTTTTTGCTGCAACGCCAGGTCGTTGACCTTAAACACACTGCCATCAATTTCATACGCCAAGCGATGGCGTTTATCGCCCAGACGCTGATAAAACTGCTGCGCCTGTTCAAGGTTGTCGGCCAGCGTCAGTTCGTCATTGACCTTTAGCCCCCAGCGGCGAATGCATTGAAACACCTCAAACAAGGTATCCGGGCGGGCAAAATCGTCGCTCACAACGCCCACACCGTAGGCACAGAACTCCAACGGCCGGGTCGCCGTCACGCGAGAGTCCAGCTGTCGCAGCGAGCCTGCTGCAGCATTGCGAGGATTGGCAAATACTTTGCCGCCGTTGTCACGCGCCTGCTGGTTATAGCGTTCGAATCCTGCCAGCGGCATGTAGACTTCGCCGCGCACCTCAACGCGAGACGGCACTTCGCCCTCCAAGCGCAAAGGCACATTGCCAATGGTGCGCACATTGGCAGTAATGTCTTCACCCGTGCTGCCATCACCACGGGTGGCGGCGCGCAGCAGGCGTCCGTTCTCATACAGCAAGCTGACGGCAGCGCCATCCAGCTTGGGCTCGCACACCAACGCAATCTCTTGCTCACTAGCGGCTAAGCGCTGTAAACGGGCGTAAAAATCGGCAAACTCGCCCGCATTCATGGCGTTATCGAGCGATAACATGGGTTGCTCGTGCGCTACCTGGGTAAAGGCACTGAGTGGCAAAGAGCCGACACGCTGACTGGGGGAGTCGTCGCTGAGTAAATCCGGATAGGCCTGTTCCAGTTGCTGCAACTCACGCAGCAAGCGGTCGTATTCTGCATCCGGCACACTCGGATTGTCTTGTTGATAATATTCGCGATTGTAACGATGCAACTGCTCGTGCAGCTGCGCCACACGTGCTTGCGCTTGGTTGTGATCCGGTATCGTGTCTGTCATGGAATGTCTTTTGTACGCGGCGCAGGCGCGCCGCTGGGGCTAGTGCTTAACCACGCTTGCGCTGCTGTAAGCGCTGGCGGCGTTCAAAGTCCATAATTTGCGCGCGATCATGTTCAATGGTCTGCGGCGTGAGCGTACTGTGCTCGCCATCGAGCATGTCTCCACCGAGTTTGCGCGCCACCAGCTGCGCCATCTCTGACATCGCTTCGTAGGCTTCCAGCGGCTTATGTGCGCCGGGCAAGCTGAGGAAAAAGCTCAGGCCCAGATACGACTGTTGTGGCATATCCAGTGGTACGAAGCTGCCAGGTTCGTGGCTTTGCGCCACCGAAAACTGCACGCAACCCTTGCCATCGGCCTGCTCGTAACGATGGAAAATGTTCTTCTCGCCGTAGCGCAAATCGCAGCTGTTGAACAAAAACAGCACATCACGCCCAGAGAAACCTTGCTCATCGTGAGCCAGCACATGGATCACCAACACTAGCTCTGGATCCGGGCGATCGCTCAGCAGCTCGGCGTCAGGCGCTGCAAAGTTGACCGGCTGCACCAGTGCCGGATCGGCCTCGGGCAGCGCGTCTACCTCTTGTTCTAGGTGTGGGTCGGTGATGGAGTCGGGAGATTCCAACTCTGGGTTAGGCTGGTACTGAGCGTGGGTTTGCTCTTTGGAATCTTGCTCATCGGCGCCCCGCTCAACGGCTACAGCGTCCGTCATGGTCGGCTCGGACGGTGCTGCAGGCGCACTGTCGACGTCGTCCCCCAGCTCTTCAACGTCCATCAACACTGGCACAGGCTCGTCGAGGTTGACTGGTTTAACCCGCGGAATCACCGACACATCTTCAGGCCGCTCATTGACGACGACAGTGTCATTCACCTCCGCGCTGTCCGTTGGTGCATCGTCCAACGTCAGCGTTGGCTCCAACCTTTCAGGTTCTGGTGTATCTATTAAGTCATCGCTTGGTTCTGCGCTGGAGTTTGTAGGCTCGTCACCTACCACCCGCGCACCACCGCCAGGCAGCTCAGGATTGTGCCCGTCTTCAGGAAAGCGAAATTCTTGTGACACATCGAGGCGCAACGCTTCCGCGCGTGCTCGGCGCATGCGTCGAAAACCATCGATCAGGATCACCACCATCCCCAGCAAACCAAGCAGGATCATGATGGTGCGCCAGCTCCATTCCATACTCTGTACCTAACTCATTGATTTTGAATAACGAACGCACTGACCGGAAAACACCACCATCGGTCAGCAACGAAGGGCTGTTCAAGTAGCAAGCCCCAGCAGAGTGTTACACAACCTAACCGCTGAAAACAGACCCAGCACCTACCTATTGGTGCCAGGACAGCTGTTTTACTTATATTTACCGCCCAATTAGACGGAAATGGCCTGCTCGCGACGCACCCGAGTTGCGGAAATTGCGTACGCAGGCAGGGTCAGTCGATCATTTCGGCCGCTTCCTCGACATCCACACTGACCAAACGTGAAACGCCCGGCTCTTGCATGGTCACACCCATCAGTTGATCAGCCATTTCCATCGCGATCTTGTTGTGGGTGATGTAGATAAACTGCACTTTATCCGACATGGCTTTTACCAGTCGGGCGTAGCGACCGACGTTGGCATCGTCGAGTGGCGCATCGACCTCATCGAGCATACAGAACGGCGCCGGGTTCAATTGGAAGATAGAGAACACCAACGCAATGGCGGTCAGCGCCTTTTCACCACCAGAAAGCAAGTGAATGGTGCTGTTCTTTTTGCCAGGCGGGCGCGCCATGATGGCAACTCCGGTGTTGAGCAAGTCGTCGCCAGTCAGCTCCAGCGAGGCATGGCCGCCGCCAAATACTTTCGGAAACAGCTCGGCCAAACCGCTGTTGATGTGATCAAAGGTTTCCTTAAAGCGCGTGCGTGTCTCGCGGTCGATTTTGTGGATCGCACCCTCTAACGTCGCCAGTGCTTTTTCCAGATCGGCGTTTTGCTCGTCCAGGTAGCGCTTACGCTCAGATTGCGTTTGATATTCTTCAATCGCAGCCAGGTTAATCGCACCCAGTCGTTGAATACGCTCGGCAATGCGCTGCAGCTCCTGCTGCCATTGCTCGGCATCGGCTTGCTCGGGCATGGCTTGCATGACTTCGTGCAACGTCAAACCACTTTCTTTCAGCTGCTCGACCAGGGCCTGTCGGCGGATATCTAGGGCTTGGCACTCCATGCGCACTTTTTCCAGCGCATTGCGGACCTCGAGGGCGTGTTTTTCAGCATCGCTGCGCTGCTGCTCCAACTCGCGCAGGCGAGTATCCACCTGCTCTAACTCTTTGCGACGCTGTTGCATCTGCTCTTCCGCATCGACGCGCTGCTCGAGCATTTCATCCAACTGGGCCTTCAGCTCAGTCAGGTCAGCGGAGTGATCCCGTGATTGCTGCTCAATGATGGTTTCGCGGCGCTGGCGTAAGGTCTGCAGCTGTGATGCCAAACGTTCGATGGCCTGTTTAAGGCTATCTTCGCTGGTGTTCAGACCCTGCAGTTGTAACTGCAACTGATGGCGACGGTCTTTATGTTGGCCAGCCTGACCGCGCGCCTGTTGCAGCTGACTTTGCACTTGCTCTCGGCGCAGCTGCAGCTGTTCACGCTGGTCGGTGTCTTCGTCGACAGCGGCCATGGCTTCTTGCCACTGCTCGCGCAGCAACTCCAGTTGTTCCCGCTCCAGCTCTTGCTGCTCGCTGATTTCCTCCAGCTCGCTTTGCAACTGTCGGCGGCGCACATCAAACTGTTCTGCACGCGCTTGTTTGCCCGCCAACTGCGAGCGCAAAGCAATCAACTTTTGACTGGCTTGCTGCAACTCACGCTGAGCGTTCTCACGCTGCTGCTGCTGGCCGCGCAGTTTGAGTTGGTCGCTGTCGAGATCAACCTCGGCTTCTTCGACATCAATGTCCAGCTCTTCGATCTGCTCCGCCAGCTGCTCCAGCTCTTGTTGGCGCGCCAGCATACCGCCTTCGTCACCTCTTTGGCGGTTGACGCGCAGCCAATCTCGGCCGATCCAAATACCGTCTGGAGTTACGATGGATTGCCCTGCAGCAAGCTGCGAACGACGATTCAACGCAGCGGCCAAATCGTCCGCCACTTGCACCCCATGCAGCAAGGAGGACACATCCCGCTCGCTGCGTACCTTGCTCAACAAGTCTTGCGCAGCCGCCGCAGGCTCAGAACCAACAGAAGCACAGCTCAAAGCCAGCTGACCGTCGCTAAGACTGTCGAGCCAGTGTTGAACTGGGTCCAGATCGTCCAATACCACGGCCTGCAGATAGTCGCCCAGTACCGTTTCAACGGCCTTTTCCCAGCCTGCTTCTACGTGCAGCTGTTCGGCCAACCTTGGGTTGCGCGCTAGCTGATGGCTTTCCAGCCAATGACTAACGCTCTCGGAGCCCTCGCCCAGCGCCGCCGACTGCAGCGCTTGCAAGGTGGTTTGACGGTTCAGGTGCTGCTGCAACTGCTGACGCTGTTGTTGCAACTGCTGGCGACGTTGTTCCAACGCCTGTTCGCCTTGTTGCAATTGCGCCTGCAGCTCATCCACCTGCTCTTGCAAAGCTTCGGAATGCAGCTCTTGCTCACTGCACTGCTCTTGCAGCAGTTGAATCTCTTCCAGCTCGGGGTTGTGCTCCAGCTGATGCTGTTCATCCTGCAGCTTGCCGCGACGTTGCTGCAACCGCTGTAACTGCTGCTCGGTGTTTTGAATGCGCGTTTGCGCCACTTCCGCCTGGCGGGTGGGCTCGCTGGCCCGCTGGGTAAACTGATCCCAATCGTCTTGCCACTGACGCTGCCCCTCCTCGGCCAACATCAGCGCCTCGCTGGCTTCCTCTTCAGCGGCTTCTAGCAGCTCCAGTTCTGGCTCCAGCGCCATGCGTTTTTCGCTGACGTCTTCCAGTTGCAGCTGATCCTGTTCCAACTCTTTTTGCGCTTCGAGCAAGCTGCGCTCGGCATCGGCCAGTTCGCGATCCAGTTGCAGCGACATCTGCGACTGGTGCTCAACTTTTTGTTCCTGCCGAGCAATTTGCGCACCCACCTCGTAAAAACGGGTTTGCGCCTGATTAAAGGCCTCGGTTTTATCGCCGTGCTGCAGGCGCAAGGCTTCGATGTCAGCATCGGCGGAGCGCTGCGCCGCCATGTGTGACTCAAAGGTGACCTGCAGTTGGCCAATTTGCTGTTCCCGCTGGCGGTAGTCGTTGTCCAGGGTTTGCCATTGCAACGCCTGCAACTGGGCTTTCTTTTCCCGCTCTTGTGCTTTGAGGTCTTTGTATTTTTCTGCCGCTTGCGCCTGGCGCTGCAAATGCGCCAATTGGCGCTCGAGTTCTTCGCGAATATCGCTCAAGCGCTCAAGGTTTTCTTGGGTGCGGCGCATGCGGTTTTCAGTTTCGCGCCGGCGCTCTTTATAGCGTGAGATGCCCGCAGCTTCCTCGACATACACGCGCAACTCTTCCGGCTTCGCTTCGATCAAACGCGAGATCATGCCCTGCTCGATGATGGCGTAGGAGCGCGGACCCAAGCCGGTGCCGAGGAATAAGTCGGTGACGTCTTTGCGCCGACATTTGGTTCCGTTGAGGTAATAGGTCGATTGACCATCGCGCGTCACCTGGCGGCGCACTGCCACTTCGTTGTATTTGGCGTATTCGCCGCGCAGCTTGCCTTCGCTGTTGTCGAAGATCAGATCCACGCTGCATTTACCCACCGGTTTGCGCTCCGACGAGCCGTTGAAGATGACGTCGGTCATGGCATCTCCACGCAAATACTTGGCCGAGCTTTCGCCCATCACCCAACGCACCGCATCGATGGTGTTGGATTTACCGCAGCCGTTGGGGCCGACGATGCCAGTCATATTGGTGGTAAAAGGTACGGAGGTCGGATCCACAAAAGACTTGAACCCGGCCAGTTTAATGGCTTTCAATCGCATAAATTATCGTGCTGCCTCGTGTCCCTGAGCCAGGGCTTCCAAAACTTTGTCGCGCTGATGTTGGCCGTAGTTATGCACGATGGGCGCCATGGCAGCAACATCGCGCTGCATCACCGCCTGCAATAGCTGCGCAAAAAACTGCTGCGCATGCTGACGCTCATTTTGTGAATGGCGCATGGCCAGCGCATAGGTGCGGCGAATGGCGGGCTGTAAGTCGCTGAGCACATGACTGAGATAGTCGTTACCGACCAGCGCCATGGCGTCGCGCATCAACACAAAGCCCTGTGCCATAAAGCTCTCGTAGTCATCCGTTTGCTCGTGCTGTGCCAAGGACTGCGCCGTTGCCAGCAACGGCTCCAGCTGATTGTCTTGCCAACGCTGCGCGAGTTGCGTGGTGAGCATCACCAGCAGGTGTTCAAACAGGTCGTACAGACTGTGTACTCGCTCGGCGTTCAACTCCGCCACAAAAGCGCCGCGCCTGGGCAAAATCGTCACCAAATGCCGGGATTCCAGCAACAGCAAGGCTTCGCGCACACTGCCGCGACTGACCTCCAGCGCATTGACCACTTTGATTTCCTGAATGCGCTCGCCAGACACCATGTCGCCATTGAGAATACGTTGCTCAATGTGATCAGCAATGTGCTCAGCCAGACTTTGTGCGTGGGTCAGACTCATAACTCGGACACCAATTGAGGGAGGTGAATCATAGCACAGCGATAACTGGCGCCGAACCACCGGCAGTTGGCGGCTATCTCCCTGTTTCTTGTCCAG
Organism: Bacterioplanes sanyensis; assembly: GCF_002237535.1. Taxonomy (GTDB): domain Bacteria; phylum Pseudomonadota; class Gammaproteobacteria; order Pseudomonadales; family Oceanobacteraceae; genus Bacterioplanes; species Bacterioplanes sanyensis_A. The sequence goes on along the minus strand of NZ_CP022530.1, from coordinate 2,928,377 downwards.
ACAATCGGCGAATATTGTCGAACAATCCTACAATAATAATGTATTGGAGCACTGCTATGTTCGAGCAAACGTCCAAAGATTGGATGCTGAACGTTAAAAAATACGCCTACGCCATGGTGGTAGTACCGCCATTGCTGCTGTTGGCCTCTCAAGCCTTGTGGCACCAGTTTGGCTTTGCCGATCTGTTTGCCTGGTTTACCTTGTTTTTTGTATTTGGACTGGTGCCGATGCTGGACCATATCATTGGCAAGGACCCAGTAAACCCAGATGAGGCCTCAGAAGTCCCGGTGTTGTCTGAGCAAGGCTATTACCGCTGGCTGACGCTTCTGTGCCTGCCGATGCAGCTGGCCAGCATCGTTTACGCCGGACATGTGTTTATGCACACAGATTTCGGCTGGCTAGGCCAGCTGGGTTGGCTGATGTCCATCGGCACCGTTGGCGGCGTGGTGGCGATTAACGTCGGCCATGAATTGATTCACAAAGACCCGACCATAGAGCAATGGGCCGGTGGTTTATTGCTGGCCAGTGTCTGCTACGGCGGTTTTAAAGTAGAGCACGTACGCGGCCATCACGTTCACGTATCCACCCCAGAGGACGCCTCGTCTTCGCGCTATGGCCAGTCCTTGTACCGTTTTTTGCCTCATGCGTACCTGCACAATTTTCTAAACGCCTGGAAACTGGAAGCAAAGCGCTTACAGCGCAAAGGACATAGTCCGCTGAGCTGGCGCAATGAATTGATTTGGTGGTATGGCATCAGTGCGCTGATGGCCGTCGGCTGCGGGCTGCTATGGGGTTGGATGGGCGTCTTTTTCTTTGCTGCACAGAGCTTTTTTGCCTTCACGCTGCTGGAAATCATTAATTACGTCGAGCACTACGGCCTGCATCGGCGCAAGTTGGAGAATGGCCGTTATGAGCGCACAAACGTCGAGCATTCTTGGAACAGCAACTATTTATTGACCAACCTGTTTCTGTTTCAACTGCAGCGCCACTCAGACCATCATGCGTATCCAAAACGGCGCTATCAGGTACTGCGCCATCATGAACAAAGTCCGCAATTACCCAGTGGCTACGCCACCATGGTGGTGCTGGCCCTTATTCCGCCCCTGTGGTTTAAGGTGATGAACCCGCGGGTAGAAAATTATTATCAAGGTGAAGAGCATCAACTGCACGCCGCATAACCTATGCGCCTACTGCCCTAGTTAAAGTACTGCCGCTGAATCTCCTCTTGAGTCAGCGGCTTACTGAAGAAAAACCCCTGTATATCATCACCGCCAAACTGCTCGACCAGCGCCAATTGATCGGCCGTTTCCACACCTTCAGTGACCACACCCAAATCGAGGTTATGGGCCAAATCAATAATGGCTTTGACCAGCGTGCGGTCTTGCTCATTATTTTGAATGTCTTTCACAAACGCACGATCGATTTTTAGTCGATCAATCGGAAAACGCTTTAAATAACTCAAGGAAGAATAGCCAGTACCAAAATCGTCAATGGCCAGACGAAAACCCAGTGCTTTTAGTTCGTGCATTAATGCGATGGCTTTTTCCATATCCTGCATCAACAGGCTCTCGGTAATTTCTAGCTCAATATCATTGGGATTAATGGCGTAATAATGCAAACACTCGCTCAGCATCGGCAGCAAACCGGGGTGGCGAAACTGCCGCGCGGAAAGATTAATGGCAATACTGAGCGGCTGCTGCTGCGACCAGGTTTCGTATTGGCGAAACGCTTCATGCAGCACCCATTCACCAATCGTGACGATCAGGCCACTGCGCTCTGCCACCGGAATAAATTCCGCTGGCGATACCAGACTGCCATCCTCACGACGCCACCGAATTAAGGCTTCGACACCGGTAATGCGATGCTGATGAGCGGAGATTTTCGGTTGATACATCAAAAACAGTTGTTGTTTTTCAATCGCTTCACGCAGCCCGCGTTCAATCGCCACCCAAGTTTGCTCACGCGCATGAATGCTGTCGCAATAGTGCACCACGCCGTCGCCGCCGTCCGAGCGCGCGCGTCCCAACGCGGCATCGGCGTTGGCAAACAAGGTTTCCGGACGCAGCCCGTGCTCGGGGAAAAAGCTCAAGCCGACACTGACGGTTAAAAAGAACTCATTACTGTCGATGCACACGGGCTGCTGAATCGATTCCACCAGCGCTTTGGACAAATGATCTGCAAATTCTGGCTCCGGCAAGCTGTCGAGTAACACCACAAACTTCGCCGCTTCCATGCGATACAAGGTGTGCTGCAGATCGTGTTCACTGTAATGACGCAGGAAATCCTTCAGCCTGGTGGCAACATTTTGCAATAACGCATCGGCCACGCCCTGCCCCAAGCTGGAGGTCAGAGAATCGTAGCGATCTAATTGCAACAACATTAATGCCAGCGGTTTTTCATCGCTGGCATCCGCGTGCTGCTGCAGCTGCTCAAAGAAGTAGCGACGATTTCTAAGGCCGGTTAATTCGTCATGGTAGGCTTGGTAGCGCAGCTCATTGCGCGCCGATACTTCTTCGGTGATGTCGGTAATATAGAGGTGACAACTGGCCAAATCGGGCAGTAACGATAGCGAATACTGCAGCCAGTGCTGATGAAACGGCTGCTGCCACTCCACCAGACTGCCACCTTCCACTTGTGCATCAAGCAAGCGTTGATGGAAATCGTCGGGTAGCAAACTTTCGGGTCGCATGGAATGATTATCCAGCTGTTTCATCAGCTGGTAACTGGCTGGATTGCTGTACTGCAATTCTCCGTACCAATCGAAACGCATCACCGGGCTTGGATGGCGTTCAGCCATCATCGCCAAACGCCGCCGGGCGGCGCTGTCGGATAAATAACGATTGACGTAATACCCAACAAAGGCAGCGATCACCAGCACCAAGGCGCTGAAGCTGACCACCAGCGCGGTACTGAGCTGGGTTTGATAGCGCGCCTCGGAGCCGGCCATATCCGCCTCGGCGCGAAACTCGGCCACCAAACGCTCCAAATCGGGCAATACCCGGCGGCGACTGTCGCTTATCTGCACCAACAACTCGCGGGCCAAATCCCAATCTACTCGATTGGACGACAGCACGACGTCGAGGCGCTCGGTGAGCAAACGCAAATCCTGATTGGCGGATTGCAAGCGCTGATAGGCTGCTTGATCGTGCAGACCCGTTGCCAGTGCCTGCAAATGGTCATCAATGGCGGCATCCACCGCCTCGACTTTGGGCATAATGGTGTCGGCGTCGGTGGTGGCGTAATACTCGTACAACAGCCGCTCATGCTCGACCATGCCAAAGTACAAACCCTGCATGTGCTGCAGCAGCGGCAGATCGTGATCCAGCAACTCAGTGGTCAACGACGATACACGCTGACCACTGAGCAAGGTCGACAGCGAGATGGCCAGCCCCATGGCCAGAACCAGCAGATAAACCAGCAGGATTTTATTGCGCAGCAGCACGACCAGATCCTTTGCTCAGGCGGAGCTGACAGTATAGGCAGGAATACTGAGATTCGGTGTCACCGTTACAAGAGCAGAAAATTACCGCTTGAGCCCGATAGCGATCATCCACACAAGCCTCGTATATTGCAGTGCGGCGCGAACTATTTGGAGTCTACTTTTGGGGATTGCCGACGTTAGATAAATTGCTGGCGGTTGTGAATGGAAGACGGCTAACAGAGACTGCTGCAGTGCGCCTACCATGCGGGCGTCGCTAATGCGGTGTTTTGAACGCTGCGACTCGCGTCATTGAAGTAGCAGATCCTAGAGCAGAGACAGGCCAAGGCCACCCGGTTTGAATCGCACCGCTACGTTTGGCTAATTAACGGGCTTCCCGCAAGTAAAATGTGGGCAGCCCTTTATGACCATCAACTACAACGGCTTACGAATCAGCGCCAAATAAAAACCGTCCATCTGCCCTTGCGGCCAGATACGCAGGGTTTGATCGCAATCAGGATGAAAATCTTTGCCCAGCCAACTCACTAGCCCGGGCGACGCATTGGCAATGTCTTCTGGCAGCGCCATCGGCAACAACTGAGCTGGGCGCTTTTTCAGCAGCTGGCTGACGACGGCTTCATTCTCTTCCGGGGAAAAGGAGCACGTGCAGTACATCATCACCCCGCCAGGCTTGAGAGCGTCAAAGGCGCTTTGAATCAGCCGCTTTTGCTTTTTGGCACATTCACTGACTTTGCGCAGAGACCAATGCTCGGTGGAACTGGCGTCGTAACTTTTAAATCGCGACTCCGACGAGCATGGCGCATCGAGCATAATGCGATCGAAAGTATCGGGTTTTAACGTGCCAATGGCACGGCCATCTTTCATGTAGCACTGGGTGTTTTCAATGCCCATGCGCTCGAGGTTGGCACGCAGGCGGAAAAAGCGATTCTTAACCGGCTCAACGGCACTGATACGGCCCTGATTCTTCATCATTTGCGCCAGCAAAATGGTTTTACCGCCGGGCGCTGCCGCCAAATCCAGCACCCAATCATCGACCTTGGGCTGCAACAACCACGGCGCCAGCATGCTCGACAAACTCTGGATATAAATATCGCCCACTTCAGCTTCGTGGCTGTAAGTCAGAGCCTCACGTTGTTCCGCCGCCACTTGCCAGGCATGCAGACCGAGTTCTTGGCTCCAAGCCACGGGCGCAACATCAAGGCCCTGTGCTTGCAGGCGGTCGATCACGTGTTCATGGCCCGGGCGCAAGGTATTCACCCGAAAAGTCACAGCACGGGGCTGATCAAACGAGCGCTGTGCCTCCAGGTGCCATTGCGGCGGACACAAGCGTTCAAATCGTTCTGCAAAGTCGGTCGGTAACATGCGCATTCACGTAGTCTCAAACGACGGGAAATGATACCAGAATCCTGGACCAGGATCAGACCGGCCACATTAACCAAGCGATGGCCGCCACCAAAAGCGCGACCAAGCGTTGTTGCTGGCGACTGACGGTCTCACCAAACAAGTAAGCCCCCCAGAACAAGCCGCCGACGATACCTATGCTGCGCTTGATCGTTTCGATAATGCCAGCGTGTAGGCTCTGCAACGCAAACAGCTGCGCCGACACCGCTACGATAAACACCAATGCAGCAGTCATGAGGGCAAAAAGCGGCAGCCGATGAAAAGACAATTGCTGCCGCTCACCGCGCACAAAGATCACCAACGCCACCAGCAACATCATGCCGCTGCTTTGCAGTAAGGCATGCTGCAGCGGCTCAGCATACGCCAGCGCACATTTGTCGAACACCGTACCAGTGCCCCAACCCAGCGCCACCAGCAACATAAACCCTGTACCAGCCTGCCAGCGAAACCGCGCGCCGCCCTGCAGCCAAAACAGCAATACCACGATCGCACTCATGGCACCCCATTGGCGCGCGCTTAACTCATCCGCCAACCACCACACGCTTAACAGCGCAGAGATAACCGGCGTTAATGCCAACACCGGCATCAAACCAGCCATCTGCCCAACCTTCAACGCCTGCACAAACGACACCGCCGCCATGGTCGACACCAGCAAACTGCCCAGCGCTGGCCACCAGTATCCAGAGGCCGGCAACGACGCGTCTGGCGACAGCGCGAGAGCCACACCACTCAACACCAAATAAAACGGAATAACGCTAAGACTCAGCCAAAACGTCAGCGGCAGCGGCGCCACCTGCTGCACCAACTGTTTACGCTTCACATCAAATAGCGACCAGGCACAAGCAGAGAGTAAAGCGATTAACACCGACACAGTGGCACACACCTTTGGTTCGCAGAAAAGAATACGTCGTTAACTGATCTTTATATAACCCAAGCACCCGACAATGCCAGCAGTATATTAATAGCCCTCGCAACTTACAGATGGAGCATCTGAAAGTGGTACCGCTTAGTTAACCAGACAATGACAAACCGTTTCGGAAAATCGTGTCTTTGAGCTCTATTTAGATGAAAGCTGTACAGCAATAGAGACATTAATACTATTCACAGCAGCCGAAAACACCTTGCCTGATAGAAAATGGATGCCCAGAAACGGAGTTCTTATAATACAAGCCCAAATACCCGACACGATTATCAATTGCCAGCCAGAGCAAGTATCTCTGAGCATCACAACAACTACAGAATCACTCGCACCATCATGATTTAAATCGAAACCTGAAGCATATCTCACCCTAATAGGGATTGTTTCTGAGTCTATCTAATTGCTTTCGCATAGAGTTCAGAACCCATAATCAAGCTCAGAAGCCACCATTTACAATCAGTTCAGCTTATCGCGCCGTATCTCAAAATCAATTATTCCTGTATAAAATAACAAACGCGCAAAATCTTCACAACACGCGCAATACGATCAAGCGATGCTTCGATTGGACTATTAATCATCGCCACACCTTTTCCACCGGAATACGTATAAATATAGTTATCATGAAAAAATGGAAAACCTGCTTGCTCCCAAACGAGATCAAAGTCACCCACAGGGTCAACGAGCTTTTCTCCACGCCGAAACCTGAACAAATGACTAGAAGCTGCTTCACAACTTCTTTAGCACGATCATCATGCAGGCGGCGTGAAAGAAGGCTCGATACATTGAGAGCTTTCTTTCCCATCGAACCACTAATCGCCGATAATTTCCAAGCCAAGCAAAAGTGCGCTCTACTTTCCAGCGACGGTCGTACCTTCTCAGCTTTCTACCATCTTGCAGCGGCGCTTTTCTCCTGTTTCGACGATGTGGACAAATGAGATCAATACCCCGCTTCTTTAACGCCATTCGCAGAGGATCAGAGTCTGCCGCTTTATCGTAAATCAAACGCTTCACCTTGCTCTTGCCATAGGAAACATTTAACAAAGCCTCAATCAGATTGACCTCCGCCGGTGACGCTGAGCCAAGTGTCAGCCCGATTGGAATGCCTTCGCCATCGACGACTATCATCCACTTCGACCCCTTACCACGCTTGGTTTTTCCAACACCGAGGCCCCTTTTTTTGCGGGTGCAAAACTACCATCAGAAAACGATTCTTCCCAATTTAACCGCGACTGTTGATCCAGAACGCGAAGAAGCTTACGCCAGGCTTTGACCCATGCACCTTGCTCTTCCCAGTACTGAAGGCGGCGCCAGCAGGTACTCGGTGAAGGATAGTGTTCAGGTAGATCACGCCACCGCGCACCAGAACGTAAGACCCATAAAATGCCCTCGAAACAGGCTCGATTGCTGATAGGTTTGGGACCCCCTTTGCCACGAGGCAGGCTGGGTAAACAAGGCTCAATGTGTGCCCACTGTTGGTCGGTCAGTTCTGAGGTTGAACGTTTCATGGTGGAGGAGTTGAAGCTGATAGTTTTGATTATTATATCGGACTGAAGGTTATGAAACAGCTTCTAGTCACTACCGAGCCATTCGAATATTTATGCAGACCAATTACTCGATCGTTAATACCATCCCGGTCAATATCAAATGGCTGATACAGAACGATCGAGCTATTTGGACTGAGGGCTTGATCTCGCCACGTCTTATAATGCCGCTCAGCCACCCACTTCTCAGATACCTTGAGCCTGTTCACTAATTTTTCTTGCTGATAACGATCAATCCAACCCAAGTACTGATCTTTAGAAACGGGGATAGATGGAATCCACTCAATCCCACTTTCATCACCCAACTCTCCTCCTGGGAAATCCATGTAACTCACATCAGGTAATAGCTTATGAAATACATCACAAACGGGATAAATCCATAGTTCAATTGCACGAGGTGTAATCATCTTAAACGCTACATCAGAGTAACTCTGCAGAGAAACGAAGATCAGCCCAAACAGAACACTTTTTACAAACAACCTCATACCACTCCTCACAATCCGTAGTGACCAGACGATCACCACTCCCACAGCCACTTATTGCCGCCACAAAGTTAGCCATACACAGAAACCAACGCCGAGCAACATGTTCAACCCTTGCTATGACCTTCATACTCGTCTGAAACCTATGCCGGGCATCGTTATACAAAAAACAGTTGTATCAATAAAACACCCAGAAATACAGCACCGCCAACCCAGCCAGCAGCAACACCGTTTTGGCCGATCGTTGCCACTGCAACCAGAAAAATGCCAGCAGTGCCAGTAATAACGTCATCAATGAATGTACTCCGGCAGGCACCAGAGTGCTAAGCCAAGTGGCAGCCAATAATCCGACCACGGCAGCATTCACTGCTGCCAAGGCGGACACCAGCCGTGGTTGTTGCTGCAGCCAATACCATTGATTCAACAGCGCAAATAACAATAAAAAGCCGGGTAAAAAAATGGCCAATAAACACAACATAGCCACCCCAATGCCAGCACCCGTGCCGTGGGCAAATAATAACGCCACACTAAATAGTGGGCCTGGCAATGTCTGCGCGATGCCATAGCCGGCATTAAATTGTGTTTCGCCCAGCAAACCTTGCCCGACCAACTCTGGCTGTAACAACGGCAGCACCACATGGCCACCGCCAAACACGCTGGCCCCCGTGCGATAAAACAGCGCTACCAGCTGCTCACCGATGCCATTGGCGCCCCACCATGACCACATCAGCACTACAACAAACAAAAGCAATAAGGTTGCTGTCAGGGGTGAAGACAATGGGTTCGGTGCTTTGGTTTGCGCTGATGTTTGCGCTGCAGCTTGCGCAGTGACTCGCGCATCAATCGGTGTGCGATAGGCTCCCCAAACAGCCACAAACAACAGCATCCCCCATTGCCAGGAAGGCAAGCACAACATAAATACGCCCCCCCATGCGGCGAGCCAGCGCTGAGCGCCACTGCGGCAAAAAGTCTTCGCCATACCCCACACCGCATCAGCGACCACTACCATGGCCAGCCATTTCAACGCCAGTATCACCGCACTGTCGGCGAGCCACACCCAGGCACTGCCGAACAGCATCAGCAGCAGCACCGACGGCAGGGTAAAACCGATAAACGCCGCCAGCGCTCCTAGCCAACCGGCCAAGTCTTTGCCAATGGCGGCACCCAACTGGCTGGAAGCCGGGCCAGGCAGAAACTGCGACAAAGCCAACATATCGGCAAAACGTTGCTCACTGATGCTGCTACTCTGCACCACAAAATGCTGGCGAAAGTAGCCTATATGGGCCGCTGGCCCGCCAAATGACGTACAACCCAGCCAGAAAAACTGTCGAAACACCTGCCAAGCGTCGAGCATCACCACACTCCTATTCGTTAATGCGCCGAGCATATCAAACAATCATGACAAGCAATGCCGACCCGCTTTAGCGAGTGCCAGGCCAATATCACAGACGTCGCCTAGACTGAAGGGACTCCACACCGACAATAAGAGCCATACCATGAGGCCATCGGACTCCGCCACCAAACGCCTGCTGTTCTTGCAGCGCCTGCTGCAACAGCTGCCCGATATGGTGTGGATGAAAGATACCCAAGGTGTTTATTTAGCCTGCAACGCGCAGTTTGAACGCTTCTTTGGCGCCTGCGAAGCACAAATACTTGGGCGCACCGACTTTGACTTTGTCGATGCAGCACTAGCCAACTTCTTTTTGCAGCATGATCAAAAAGCCATGCGGGCCGACCATCCGCTGGTAAATGAGGAGAAAATCACGCTAAGCGACGGCACCGAAGTATTGCTGGAAACCACCAAAACCGCTGTGCATGACGATCAGGGCGAACTGCTGGGTGTGCTCGGTATTGGCCATAACATTACTCAGCGCAAAACCAATGAACAAATCGCGCACAAGAGTCTGGCACGCTACAAAGCCATATTAGATACCACACTGGATGGCTTTTGGGAGATGGACCCAAACGGCAATGTCGTCGATGTTAACGATACCTTCTGCCAGCTATCAGGCTTTAGCCGCCAGGAGCTGATCGGCATGAGTGTTTGGCAACTCGATGCGATGGTGACCATGAGCGAGGTAAAACAGCGCATTACTGAGATCATGCAATCGGGCGGGCAAGTCTTTGAAAGTCGACTGAGCCGTAAAGATGGTTCCACTTGGCCGGTAGAAGTGTCGGTCAATAATGCCGAGCCGGGGGCCAATCGTTTATTTGCCTTTTTTCGCGACATCAGCGCCCGCAAAAAAGCCGAGCATGATCTCAAACAAATCACCCATTTCGACTTACTGACTGGCCTTGCCAACCGCAGCCAATTGGAACAAGCCATCAACGATGAAATTCATCCATTAAGGCACGATCTAAAGCACACGGCCGTGGTGTTTATCGATATGGACGGCTTTAAAGCCATTAACGAAAAAATGGGCAATACCATTGGTGATCAGCTACTGGTGGCGGTTGGTCTGCGGCTACGCAGAGTTTTGCGCGGCGGCGATACGTTAGCGCGCATGTCTGGTGATGAGTTTGCCGCCGTATTGCCGGGTTTTAACGACCAGCAGGACTGCATTTTTACCGTGCAGCGGTTATTGGCGGCATTGCAGCAGCCATTCCATATTCATGACCGCGAAATACAAGTCAGCGCCAGCATCGGTGTCACCTTTCATCCGCAGCAACAAGACGTCACCTGCGAGCAACTGATTCGCCAGGCGGATCAAGCCATGTACGAGGCTAAACAAGCTGGGCGCAATCGGTTTCACGTATTTAATCTTGACCACGACCGCCAGCAACTGCAGCTCAACGCCAAAGTCGACGCCATTTTAAACGCCATCCAACAACAGCAGTTTGAGCTGTACTATCAGCCCAAAGTGAATATGTTCAGTGGCCAGGTCATTGGTTTTGAAGCCTTGATTCGTTGGAATCATCCACAGCTCGGGTTGTTGTCACCGGGTCAGTTTTTACCCGACATAGAACAGCATCCGGTCATGGCAGACTTAGGACAATGGACCTTAACCACGGCGTTGGATCAACTAGCGCAGTGGCAGCAACTGGCGCTGCCAATCAGCGTTAATATGGCAGCGCCACATTTACTAAAGCCCGGTTTTGTTGAGTCTTTAGCGGGGTATTTAAGCGAGCACCCACTGGTGTCGCCGCAGCAGCTGGAACTTGAGGTGTTAGAAACCGGCGCACTGGAAAATATCGACGCCGCCATCGAAGTCATTGGCCGGTGTCAGCGCCTCGGCATTCATTTTTCTCTGGATGATTTTGGCACCGGTTATTCGTCGCTTAATTATCTTAAGCTGCTGCCAGTGGAAACGCTGAAGATCGACCGCAGCTTTGTCACCGATATGATGAACAATCCGCGCGACTTGTCGATATTGGATGGCATTGTGCGCTTGGCACAAGCGTTCGACCGCCAAGTCATTGCCGAAGGCGTCGAAACACAAGAACAAGGGCTGTTTTTACTGCTACTGGGGTGTCAGCAAGCACAAGGGTTTGGCATTGCCAGACCAATGCCTGCAGCAGATGTGCCTAGCTGGGTGGCACAGTATGCAGCCAACCCTAATTGGGCAGGCATACACGCCATGAGCAAACGCAACATGCCTGCCCTATTTGCCTTGGTTGAACACCGCGCTTGGTTTACCCAGCTGCAACAAGCGTTTCATCTGCAGCAGCCAATTCCTGAGCTCAATCCAAAACAGTGCAAATTGGGCAAGTGGCTGAAAGCCAACGACGACACTCTTGCACCAGAAATACACAAGCAACTTACTCAGTGGCACCAGCAGGCACACCGCGTAGCGGCTGATATCGCCCAACTGGGTGTGCTGCAGCAGCGAGATGAACCCGCCCCACTGCTGCAAGAGTTACATCAACTGAGCGACAAGATTCAGTCTGAGCTACTGCGCCTGATGAGCATTAAAAAATAATCGCCAGTTGCAGCCAGCGCGTTTGTATCAGCAGCAGTCAGCACTGACCGCGTTTTAAGTACATGACACTGCCATTGCCTTGCTTTAACAACAGCTGTTTGGCGGTGAGCTGCAACACGGAATATTTGCCCAGCGCGCCCATCTTTAAACGTGACCCTTTGAGCTGATAGCGACTGCGCGTTTCATAACTAGGGTCCTGCATACGTACCTGTTGATCGGCGCCAAACACATAACTGGCACGCTCATTAGATTGGTTGCCATCGGCGTATTCTGTGGTGTGATGACACCAGCTACCCATCAGATCTTGCTGCAAGAAAGGCTTGGCCTGGGCGGCGCCAACCACCAACAGTGAGGCGGCCAGCGCCATAAAAGAAGCTTTCATCGGTTTGTCCTTAAACGTGTACAAAAAAAAGCGCCATGATACAGCTCTTATCGGCGCAGGCAAGGGCTGCGAACATCTGCACATAACGCTGTGACGCAGCCATGTTTTTAGTATCGAGCAGCGATACTCAAGAATGGCGGGCATTTTTCCGTATCACACTCTTTACCACACTCTTTACCACACTCTTTAACACGCTCTTTACCACTCTCTTTGGCACAGAAGTTTGCCGCCGAATCCGTCGTTGCTGAACGCTAACGCCAGATAGAGCGAGCACCGGAGAAAGCCGGTGCCAGAAAATAGAAACCTTCGAGAGTGCGACCCTATGCACCCCCTATGCGCACCTAAAGAGCACGCCGCCTTGTGCCGAAGTAAACTACCGCAGAACAGTTGCGCCTTATTCCATACCTTCTATGCCGCTCTATAGCACCATTGAGGCGCAAAGGGTCATCAAGCCTCAGGCTTTTAACCGCTGTGCAGCCGGTTTAATCGTCGCAGGTAGCGCCGATTTTATGGATCGACAAATCCGCCCCTTGATACTCCTGCTCTTCGTCCAAGCGAATGCCAGACAGCCATTTGATCGTGCCGTAAATGATAAACCCGCCGCCCACAGCAACAGCGATGCCCACCAGCGAACCAATCAATTGCGCCATCAGGCTCACACCGCCCAAGCCGCCCATACTCTGTGCACCAAAAATACCCGCCGCGATGGCGCCCCAGGTACCGCACAAGCCGTGCAAAGGCCACACACCGAGCACGTCATCAAACTTGGGAAAACGATTCTGTGCCAAGGTAAATACATAAACGAACAACGCACCGGCCACACCACCGACGATCAGCGAGCCGATGGGATGCATCACATCTGAGCCGGCACACACCGCCACCAACCCGGCCAATGGCCCATTATGAATAAACCCTGGGTCATTGCGGCCCACCAACATGGCGACAACAGTGCCACCCACCATCGCCATCAAGCTGTTCACCGCCACCAGTCCGGAAATCCCGTCCAGCGTTTGCGCCGACATCACATTAAAGCCAAACCAGCCCACGGCCAAAATCCAAGCGCCCAACGCCAAAAATGGGATATTAGACGGCGCAAAAGCCACCACCCGACCATCGCGATAACGGCCTTTGCGCGCGCCTAGTAAATACACCGCAGCAAATGCGATCCAGCCGCCCACACCATGTACAACAATAGAGCCAGCAAAGTCGTGGAACGGTGCGCCAAAGCGTTGCTCTAACCAAGCTTGAAAGCCGTAATTGCCATTCCAAATCAGACCTTCAAAAAACGGATACACCAGCGCCACTGTCAGTGCCGAAGCGATTAAGATTGGATAAAATTTCGCCCTCTCGGCAATACCGCCAGAGACAATGGCCGGTATGGCTGCAGCAAAGGTCAGCAAGAAAAAGAATTTAACCAGCTCGTAACCGTTGTTATTGATCAAATCGTGAGCGCTGGCAAAAAAATCCAGACCGTACGCAACTTGATAACCCACAAAAAAATAGGCAATGGTCGACACACCAAAGTCGGTAATAATTTTGACCAGCGCATTAACCTGGTTTTTATGGCGCACCGTACCCACTTCTAAAAAAGCAAAGCCTGCATGCATGGCCAGCACCATAATGGCGCCCAGCAAGATGAACATGGTGTTGGCGCTTTGCATCAGTGTTTCAACGGCACTGTTCATCGCGGTTAAATCTGAGTGGTTCATACAACTCCCCATCAGCCTATCTGGGTTCCTAAAGCAGGTTCCTGCAACAGGCTCATTTTCTCTGTAGGTAGCTCAGCCAAGGCACTGCAGTTTTCGCGACTGTCGCCGCGATACCGTTGCAGCCAATAGGTCGCACTGATGCGGCCAAACTTCAAAAGCTCAGCCGGCATGCCTCATACTGATACCGGTTGTTTTTATATGCCCAAAGTTTGGGCAACTGGTTTTTCAGCTGGCTGTTAGAGCAGAATCCGTACCAGAAACATGGGTTTTGGGAATAAGCAGCAAGATTTTGAGCACAGAAATGCAGCAAAGGCCCGGAGTTCGGGCCTTTGTTTGGGGCACAAGCGGTGGATTACGCGCGTGTGATATGAAAGCAGTGATGGATATTGGGGCGCCGGGCAAAGTCAAATGGCACCGACTTTGTGCCTTGATCGGTAATCACGAACTCTTTTAGTGCATCGCGATCGATTTGAAAGCGTCTGAGGTTGGTGGAGAAAATCAGCACACCACCTGGGTTGAGCAGCGTCATTGCTTGGCTGATCAATTGCACATGATCGCGCTGAATATCGAGCACCCCTTCCATACGTTTCGAATTTGAGAACGTGGGCGGGTCCATAAAAATCGTATCGTAGCCGCCGCGCTGTTTGTTACTGTGCTCGGCCAACCATTGCAGGCAATCTTGTTGCACAAATTCGTGCTGCGCCGGGTCGAGCTGATTTAAACGGAAGTTATCTTTGCCCCAATTTAAATAGGTGCGCGACATATCCACGCTGGTGCACTGCGCACCGCGCTGTGCCGCATGCAAGCTGGCCACAGCGGTGTAGCAGAACAAGTTTAAAAAGCGCTGCTGCGGCGCACTGCGCTGCGCGATGAGCAACCGTGTTGGCCGGTGGTCCAAAAACAAACCGGTGTCGAGATAATCGCGCAAATTCACCACCAGCTGCACATCGCCCTCGCGCACCACCAATTGCTGCTCAGCGCTGGCCACTTTCTCGTATTGTTTTTTGCCCGACTGACGCTCACGTCGCTTCAGCACGATGCGTTCCGCCGCCACACCGGTGACCTCCGGCAAGGCCGCCAGCACATCCAGCAAGCGGCGCTCGGCTTTGTCTGGATCGATTGACTTGGGCGGCGTGTATTCCTGTACGTGCAACCACTCACCTTGCTCGGCGCAGTAGCGATCAATCGCCACGGCGTACTCGGGCAAATCGGCATCGTACAAGCGATAGCAGCTCACCTGCTCGCGTTTGGCCCACTTGTGTAGTTGCTTTAAGTTTTTGCGCACGCGATTGGCAAAGGCTTCCACCGGACCGCGAATCAAACTTTCAGGAGCGGCTTGAGAGCGTTCGTCGGCGGCACCAAACAGCAATAATCGCGTGGCGATTTGGCCGTTGGTGAAGCGGTACTGTTTGTCCATGGGCCGGCTGATCACTTTGGCCAGATCGACGTTGCCAGTGAATACCGCCAGCGGCCAGTCCGGCAGCTTGAGGCCGGCTTTGTGCAGCTGCTGGTACAGCGGCGCCAGCTGCGGCAGCTCGCTCAAACGCTCGCCGTACGGAGGGTTACAGATGATCAGGCCACCCTCAGCCACCACCTCATCTTTCACCCGCAGCGCATCAACAGAACGACGCTCCAAATGCACCTTACCGGCCAGCCCCGAACGCTCCAGATTCTTGTGCGCGGCATTGAGCTGCTCTGGGTCGATGTCAAAGCCATAGAAGCGGTTTTTCAGCGCTGCGATGCCATCACTGCGACGCTGGCGCGCCTCGTCACACAACTGCAACCACAGTTTGCGATCGTGGCCTTTCCAGTCACTGAAACCCCACAACTGGCGATTGAACCCTGGGGCGATGTCTGCAGCCATCATCGCCGCCTCGATCAGTAAAGTGCCGGAGCCGCACATGGGGTCCACCAGATGCTGACCCTGGGCCCATTTCTCCGGCCAACCAGCACGTAACAGTAGCGCAGCCGCCAGGTTTTCTTTCAGCGGCGCCTTACCCGGCTGCAAGCGATAGCCGCGGCGATGCAAACTGTCACCACTGAGGTTCAAAAACAGGCTGAGCTTGCCCTTGGCCAAGCGCGCTTCAATGCGAACGGCGGCGTTTTTGTCCACCGATGGGCGCTGCCCCTGCTGCTCGCGAAAGCTGTCCACCACCGCGTCTTTAATGCGCTGAGCGCCAAACTGTGTATTGCGGACAAAGTCGGTACGACCATGGAAGTCGATACGAAATGTGGCTGAGACCGAAAACACCGAATTCCAGTCCACTTGTCTGGCACAGTCGTACAATTCATTGACCGATGTCACCTGACTTTCATACAAGGGTAACAATATTCTGCTCGCCAAACGGCTCCACAGACACACCCGGTAGACCACTTCCAGCGGGCCACTGAACGCCACACCCATGTGCGTTTCTCGTTCAACTTTGCCACCTAAGTGGCTGATTTCATCCGCCAGAAGCGATTCCAACCCTTTCGGACATAGGGCCATCCACGCCAC
Source organism: Bacterioplanes sanyensis (assembly GCF_002237535.1). GTDB lineage: Bacteria > Pseudomonadota > Gammaproteobacteria > Pseudomonadales > Oceanobacteraceae > Bacterioplanes > Bacterioplanes sanyensis_A. Next base: position 2,912,087 of record NZ_CP022530.1, on the reverse strand, counting down.
TTCTGGCGCCTGAACATCTGTTTGCATGCTGAAAGTAATCCGTTCGTCAAATAGCGTTGCGAAGCAAGAGCAACGCTGTTTATAAGAAAAAAATCATTAACATCGACCCAAGCGTCGCGATAAAACCTTAGGGGCTGTCGCTGCTTACGTCATCTTTTCACTTGGCAGCGACCAGTTCTTTAAACAGGAAGCGAGGACGCATCTTATGAAGAAACAGAAACGCGATTTGCAAGAACGGGCTTTCTCACGTGGTTACCGCGCCGGGGTCGAACGAAGATCCAAAGACCTAGCGCCCATGGGCACCATGCGAGACGCCTGGATGGCCGGTTGGCGATCCGGACGAGCAGACAATTGGGATGGATACACCGGCGTTTCTGGAATTCATAAAATGTCACTATAGCCTTCAGCACCCGCCACCTCACCCGGGTGGCCGCCCCGTTATCAACGGGGCATTTTTTTGCCTGCCGTTTGCCCAGCTTAAATCACATGTTGGCGCGCAGCGCAGCTAACGCATCCACCGCTTCGCCAATCAGCTCGGGACCACGATAAATAAAGCCACTGTACACTTGCACCAACTGTGCACCGGCCTTGACCTTATCCACCGCGCCTTCGCCATCAAGAATCCCGCCCACGCCGATGATCGGCAGTTTTCCGGCCAACGCCTGCGACAATTGCTCGACCGTCTCGGTGGCCAACTCTTCCACCGGCGCACCGCTGAGACCACCTTGCTCGTCGCCATGACGCGCTCCAGAAACACCCTCGCGCGACAAGGTGGTGTTGGTGGCAATGACGCCGTCCATTTCTGTTTCTAGCAGAGTCTCAGCCACCAAACCGACTTCTTCTTCGCTCATGTCTGGGGCAATTTTCACAAAGATGGGCTTGTAGCCGTGCTGTTGACTGAGCTGTGCTTGGCGCTCTTTTAACGGCTGTAACAACTCTTTCAACGCGTCACCGTATTGCAGCGTTCGCAGCCCAGGCGTATTGGGAGAAGAAATGTTGACCGCAATGTAGCTGGCATGCTCGTAGACTTTGTTCAGGCAGGTAAGATAATCGCTGCTGGCGTCCTCTACAGCGGTATCGAAGTTTTTGCCAATATTGATACCCAAAACACCGTCATAGCGCGCGGCTTTGACTCGCGCCACCAGGTGATCGACGCCCTTATTGTTAAACCCCATGCGGTTAATGATGGCGCGCTGCTGCGGTAGGCGGAACAGGCGTGGTTTAGGGTTGCCAGGCTGTGGCCGTGGCGTCACGGTGCCAATTTCAATAAAGCCAAAGCCCAAGCGGGCAAAGGCATCTATGTAGTCGCCGTTTTTATCCAAACCAGCAGCCAGGCCAACTGGGTTGGCAAAGCGAATACCAGCGACTTCGGTTTCCAGGTTGGCAACCTGCGGCGCTAAATACTGCAGCAGCCCCAGACGCTCCCCAGCGCCCAGCATATCTAAGCCGAGTTCGTGGGACGTTTCACCACTGAGTCGAAAAAACAGTTGCCGAGTCAGGCTGTACCAATCCATACCAATCTCCAGATGCGGGCGTCGGGGCAAAAAACCGCGGCATTATACGGTAAATGCCCCCCCCTGTAGACGACCGGCGCCAGAAAAGCCGGTTTTCGCAACAAATTTATCGCGCTGCTGAAAAAACTACCCGTTTGGGTAGTCCCCGAATACAGCCCTTCTTCCTAATATCCGCCGCATTCAAACACACACCATCAACATCCAAGGGGAAGACAGAACATGGTTCAGGGCAGTTACACCTTGCTGCACACATTGGTCGTGCGCGCCTGTTTGGGCGCTGCGGCGCTGACGCTGGCCGGTTGCGGCAGCGATTCGTCCAGCAACAACAGCGAAGCGACGCCAGTAGAAAGCAACTCGGCTCCCGTACTGGCAGACAACGTCATGCTCAGCTGCGATGAAGACACTAAGCGCAGCATGCGCTTGCCGGTCAGCGACCCAGATGGCGATGCGCTGACCATCACCATTCTGTCGGCGCCAGAGCAAGCCGGCGCACGCATCCATGAAGGCATGATCGAGCTGAATCCTGAGCCGGGTTACCACGGCGATGGCGAGATTGTGTTGTTAATCAGCGACGGTACGCACGAGCTGCGCAAAACCGTGCCGGTGAGCATTATTTCCGTGAATGATGCGCCCGAATGGCAAATGAACACGGATTGGCAAATGACCGAGGACCAAGCCAAGACATTGGACCTCAAAGTGCAAGACCCAGACGGCGATGAACTGGCCTATAAAATCCTCTCCGCTCCCGACTGGATCAATGCGGTCATTGTTGACGGTCAATTGCGTTTAACCCCAGCCGCGCATCGCTATGGGAACGACAAAATTGTGGTGCAAGTGTCCGATGGCAAACTGCATCAGGACATTGAATTGAATGTCAGCGTGGCGGCACAAAACGATGCCCCTGTTATTCCGGCAATCAACAAAAAAACACTGACCTCAGGTAATGCGGCGTCGTTTAAACTCACCGCCAGCGACCCTGATGGCGACCAGCTGACATTCAAATTACTAGCAGCACCGAGCGGATTTATTGTGAGCGTTTCCGCCACCGGCACCGTCACCATCACCCCCAAGGCTGGTTATACCGGCAGCGGCACCGTGACCGTTCAAGTGTCTGACGGCAAACAAGTGACTCGACGCAGTTTTACCGTGGCAGCGCAAAGCGCCAATAACGGTTCGAGCGGCGGCGGCAATAGCGGTGGTGGAAACAACGGCGGCAACGGCGGCAACGGCGGTGGCAATAATGGCGGAGGTAACAACAACCGTGCTCCGTCCTTTGCTGGCACCCAAAGCAGCATTGTGTTTGATGAAGACGCCTCTGCCAGCGTTGATATCAAATTAACCGACGCCGATGGCGATGCCGTCAGCTGGAAGATAGAACCGTTTAAAAGCGATTTATTAAGCGTTAGCGCCAGCCAAAACCAGCTCAATATAGTGGCCGCTCAAAACCAATTTGGCAGCGCGACGATTCCTTTGTCCGCCAGTGATGGCAAAGCCACGTCGAATTTTAATCTGGCGGTGACCGTCAACCCAGTTAACGACGCTCCACAACTGCTCGATGCAGACACACTGGCTAACTCGGTCTTTTTAACGCCCAGCACTCAGCAGACGTTGGCACTGAGCGTGTTCGACCCTGACTCAGCCGATGCCGACATCAGCATCCGTGTTGATAGTGTTAGTAACAGCGCCATACTGGATGCTTCGGTGAACCAGCGCGACTTGCAATTAAACGCAAAAACCCTAGGCAGCGCCGTCGTTAGCCTGACGATCAGTGACGATCAGGACAGCACCGACATCGACCTGACGTTTGAAGTGAAAGCGCCAGAAAAAGCCTATTTTGTCGCCAATGATGGTGTGCACGGCAAAGAGCTGTGGGTCACCGACGGCACAACCGATGGCACTCAGATGGTGCAAGATTTATCGCCAGGGGTTGAAGATTCCAAATTCACTCACCTCTATCACCACAATGATATGCTGCTACTGGGAGCTGGGTCCTCAACGGGCTACCCCAGCATTGCCATGGTCCCAGCTGATCAAAACAGCATTCATTTCATGGTTGATGCACCTTGGCCCGCTGACTTTATTGAGTATAAAGACACCGTATTCTTTGCGCACGGCGGAGCATCAATTAGGAAAACACGCGGGGTGAGCGGTATCTATCAAACCGACGGAAGCTATCCGGGCACTCAACTAATTTTTAGTAGCTATACAACAACGCCGTCGCCGCATCTGATATCGAGCATTCATAATCTGCATATTGTTGGCAATAAATTGCTATTTTTTGCTATCACCCCAGACCACGGCCATGAGCTGTATATGATGGACGCAGACAATCCAAGCTTTGATAACGTTGAATTGGTGTACGATTACGCTCCTGGCACAGACGATGGTTTTGACTTCGATAGCGGTGTTGAGATTATCGATTTATCCCACTATTCAAGTAATGGTAAAACAGACGTTAACGCCACCTGTTTTATCGCCAAAGCAACGCTTGAACACGAGATCTTTTGTGTTGAGTTTGATCGTGGCAACGACATTTTCCGCATGAATGATGATTTCCGACATACCTATACCAACCCAATGAATGTTCTATTTTGGCAACAACACATGCTGTTCACCGCACAGTTAGATGGTAGTAGTGATCGCCATACTGTATGGATCGATTTTTCTCTCGGGGCCAAAGATCGCAGCCCCACCGGTGCAGAACAAACCATCGCCTCAGAAAAGACCCGTTTTGAGGTGCACAACAACAAAGCCTTGTTTACCGCCAAATCACAAGACAGTGGTGACTGGCATTGGTATTCGCTTGATCTCAGCAGCACGGATTCAGTCCAGGTTGAGAAACTGCCGCATTTATCCGATGAAGAAAGCTGGCACGACGTGGTGAACGGCCAACATTGGGCCATGGGTATCAACAGCCGGGATGAGTTTGGCCTGTTGGTGGATGGGTTATTTACCGCTCCGCTGAATGACATTCTAGGCACCATGTTTGACATCGCAGGCAACCAGCGTGAACAATCCGTGTTCTCGCGCCAGCAGATCAATGGCAAACGCTTACTGATCTTGCAAAAAGACGGCCACGGGATGGAACCCTGGATAACCGACGGCACCGTGGCTGGTACACGCATGTTAAAAGACATCCATGCAGGTCCGCAGAGCAGCTTAGAATTAACAAACTAAACGCCTTGAGAGTGGCCAGCTGGCCACTCTCCTTCTACATAATCAATCAATTAAAATGAACTCGTTGGACTTGGAATTTTTATGCGCTTAGTGCTGGCAGACGACCATGAACTGTTTTTGGATGGCCTAGAGTCGCTGGTCAACAGCCTGGTACCCAAAGTTGAAGTGCACCGCGCCCAATGTTTAGACAGTTTAATGTCACTGCCTTTGGCGCAGATGCACGCAGGCATCATAGATTTAAAAATGCCCGGCATGAAGGGCGGCATATCGATCAATCGCATCGCCAATGCGTTGCAAGGTCGGCTAATGATTTTAACCTCCAGCGAAAGCCAGGTTGAACAAGAAGCGTGTTTTCAGTACGGCGCACAGGCATTTGTTAGCAAAGGCGAAAGCCGTGAAAATCTGATCATTGCCCTGACGAAGTTTTTGCATTCGAATCCGGTGCGTGCCGGCATTCCACCTCACCCAGCTACCTCACCGGCCTTCACTTTCCGCCAGCAGCAAATATTACAAGCGGTGGCAGACGGTCTGACCAACAAACAAATTGGTTGTCAGTTTAATATTTCAGAAAACACCGTCAAAAAGCATTTATCGCATCTATTTATGATTCTTGACGCCTCGACGCGCTCTGAGTGCGTTGCCAAAGCCAGGCAGATGAAGTTGCTGTAACCAACACTTTGATTGGGCGCCAATAACGCCCGCCGCAGAATAGAAGCCAGACCCTGTAATACCAACGCTACGTTGCCAGCTGCAGATTAACTGCCTGCTTTCGTGATGAAATTTTGCAATTGTTCCAGCAGTTGCTGCGGCGGTACTGGCTTGTTCAGCAGCGGCAGAGCTTGGTACGGGGCCGGGAGCTGTGACATAAGCACATCGCCCGTCAGCAGCAAGCAAGGAATGCCCGGGAAGCGTGCCTGCGCTTGATCGAACACATCCAACCCTGTCTCCCCATCCGCCAAGCGATAGTCACTGATCAATCCAGCCGGCCTCACATCAAGTTCATCTAACATGTTAGCCAACTTGCTCCAGTTATCTGCTGCAACCACCCAGACACCTTGTAACGACAACCAATGACACAGCGATGCACGCGCTTCGACATCGTCATCCACCAAAGCCAAGCATTGATCGTCCGGCCAATGCAACAGCGCCTGGGGTTGATCATGCTGCGCCTTGGGGGCTTCCTTGGCTAGCGGCAATTGGAAGGTGATGCAGGTGCCTTTTCCGAGCTCACTGCTGAGCGTTAACTGCAACTGCAGCAGTTCATTAATGCGCTGTACGATCGCCAGCCCTAGCCCTAAGCCTTTACTTCGGTCGCGCTCAGGATTGTCGACCTGATAATAATCCGAAAAGATGTGTCGCTGATGATCCTCAGCGATGCCCACACCAGTGTCCTGCACCCGAATGATTACCTGATCGCCGCACACATCGGCCAGCAGCTGCACCTGGCCTGCATGCGTGTATTTAAACGCATTGCCCAGCACATTATTCAGCACACGCAGCAACAGCTCATAGTCACTGCTGACATACACATCCGGTAAATCCAGTTTAAAATCGACGCCCGGTCGAGCGAGTTTATCCAGGTGCTGATCCAATAATCGCCGCTGTACTTGCCGTAAAGAAAACACCTGCACATCTACCTGTTGCTGATGCTCCAAGGTCGAGATATCCAGCACCGCATCAAACAGCGCTGCCAAACTATCGATACTGCGCCGTAATTTGCCGTTGTACGGATTATCTGGCTGCTGCAGCTCTTGCCCGGCACACAATAAGTTCAATGCTTGCAAGGGCTGGCGTAAATCGTGACTGGCCGCGGCCATAAAGCGATTTTTTTCCGTTACCGCTGCTTGGGCACGGCTTTGCTGTTCGCGCACTTCCACTAACATATCTTCATTGTTCAAGCGCAACTGCTCTGCCATAGCCATCAAACGCGTTGCTCGAATGTTGGACGACAAGGCTAAACCAAAAAAGCCGCAACCGACTAACATAGGAATGATCAAATCCGGTGCAAAATGATAAAACGTCAACACTTGGCCGCTCAGTGCAAAGACGGCAAACAATAAAAAGCCGCCCGGTATATGAATCATCACGTTGCCCGACAACGCCACATACGCCAAGGCCACCACCAACACCTGCAAAGTCAGTTCAGACTGCGAGGAATAAAACACATAAGGCATCAACGCCCAGTTAATGCCTGAAAGCATCACGATACTCAGCCCGACCCAGTACCAATGAGACAAATTGTCACTTATCGTCGCCCGCTGCACGCGCCACAGCTGCATTAATAAATACAACAACATCGATACCGAGGTGGCTACCCATAGCCCTATAACCGCATTGGGCTGACCGCCAACTAAATACACAATTAAAGCGATGGTAATCAACGCAGCAAAACTGGCATTGGTACGGAACTGGCGAAACTGCTGCGCCAATAGCGCGTGCAATACCCGATCATCCTGGCAATGGCACAGACGGCGCAAGGCCAACAAAAATGACGACAACATGATTAATTCAACTTGGTAATACCAGTAAATTTACCGGCTGAATCGAACTCAATGGCAAAGCGGCCATAAATACCTTCGTGGCCGACCACACGCTGCAAAATATTGGCGGGAAAACGCACAATGCGCCCGTCCTCCGCTGTCGCTACCACGTTCTTGGCCGTTCCACTGTAATAAGCCAGATAGTCGTCGGCAGAAATCGCCAAATCCACCACAATGCGCTGACTCATTGCCCTTCTCCCACCTGCTGTTGACGCCACAGCTCTAACCGCTCGCGCATGTCTTTAATGTGTTCAAACGCCTCCGGCGGCAACGCCCAGCTACGCAAGTGAATGCGCTGTGGCAACAGAGCCTCAGGCTGTAAATGCTGCGCCAGCACCGCCAATCCTTGCGGATTTAACAAGCGCTCCGCCAACTCTCCGTAGCGCTGCTTGGGCAGACGTTTGGGCGAGCAACGCACGTCCTCCAGCGATAATTGTTGCAGCAATGCTGGCGTTCTTAATACGCTGCAGTTGATGCTTTCATTCCAACCGTCATCCACATAATCGGCCCAAAGAAAATCGTTGGCGCGCTGCCAGCGTTTGTTCTCACAACGAATGTACGCCTCGGGCTGAGTGCCGTACAAAGGGTCCGGCTGCTCGGCCAGAATTCGATTCCAAAAACGCAATCCCTGGAAGTTAGCGACCAAGTCCGCGTAAGAAAATACCCCCGTCGTTTGCGCACCAAAATACAAAGATTCCGACCATTCACCAAACAACAGCCCGGCGTTTAGCTCGCCTTGCAATCGTTGCGTGGCGGCAAAATAACTGGCCCCTTCGGTAAAGAAATGACCGAGCTTATCAGTGCCGACCTCTGTGCCTCCCAAGCGAATCACGGCGGCAATGCGCTGACTCAACACCAAAGACGGCGAATACTGCCAGGCAAAATCCCGGTAAATGGACTGCTCAAAGGGAATGCGCCGACGCTCTACCTGATCAGACTGCTCGGCAAAGGTTTCCACTTGGCCAATCACTGGCCGCGCCAGGTACCAGCGTAAACTGTCGTACAAACGCTCGACATCGCAGTTGGGGCGCCGGCGCATCATATGCACTTTTTGCGGTCGCTGGCGCGGATACGGACTGTTGGCCAGCTTAATCGCCGCATCGATGCGCCGCTCAACTTCGGCTTCAATGATGGCACTGCTGTCGTTTAAAGGTGTAAAGGGCTGGCCGGAAAACTGATCCACTTCCGCAGCCAAAGATAGGCATGTCAGGCCGCACAAGATCAGGCCACACAGGTAACGCAATATCGTTCGCACAGTCGAGTCTCGCAAAACATCTGCGCGCATTATCTATGCCGCGACGCGCAAGGTCACCCACTAGTCTCCTGAATGAGAAGTACGCCTATGTTCAGAGCGAATGGGAAGCGCTAGTACTAGGCGCTGTTGGCAGGAAATATCAGGATCTTTAACAGCAACAACGCCGTAATGGCGCTACTCGTTCGCTCCCTTAGGCACGCCCTTCAAACCCTCTGGCGTCGTTCTGTTTCTGCCAATGGACCATGGCCTATGAGGCACGCCTCGCCAGAGCATTTGAATGGCCCGCTGAATGCGTGCGCACTTCTGACTAGAAGCTGTTTCACAACTTCTTTAGCACGATCATCATGCAGGCGGCGTGAAAGAAGGCTCGATACATTGAGAGCTTTCTTTCCCATCGAACCACTAATCGCCGATAATTTCCAAGCCAAGCAAAAGTGCGCTCTACTTTCCAGCGACGGTCGTACCTTCTCAGCTTTCTACCATCTTGCAGCGGCGCTTTTCTCCTGTTTCGACGATGTGGACAAATGAGATCAACGCCCCGTTTCTTTAACGCCATTCGCAGAGGATCAGAGTCTGCCGCTTTATCGTAAATCAAACGCTTCACCTTGCTCTTGCCATAGGAAACATTTAACAAAGCCTCAATCAGATTGACCTCCGCCGGTGACGCTGAGCCAAGTGTCAGCCCGATTGGAATGCCTTCGCCATCGACGACTATCATCCACTTCGACCCCTTACCACGCTTGGTTTTTCCAACACCGAGGCCCCTTTTTTTGCGGGTGCAAAACTACCATCAGAAAACGATTCTTCCCAATTTAACCGCGACTGTTGATCCAGAACGCGAAGAAGCTTACGCCAGGCTTTGACCCATGCACCTTGCTCTTCCCAGTACTGAAGGCGGCGCCAGCAGGTACTCGGTGAAGGATAGCGCTCGGGTAGATCACGCCAGCGCGCACCTGAACGTAAGACCCATAAAATGCCCTCGAAACAGGCTCGATTGCTGATAGGTTTGGGACCCCCTTTGCCACGAGGCAGGCTGGGTAAACAAGGCTCAATGTGTGCCCACTGTTGGTCGGTCAGTTCTGAGGTTGAACGTTTCATGGTGGAGGAGTTGAAGCTGATAGTTTTGATTATTATATCGGACTGAAGGTTATGAAACAGCCTCTAAGGACACTGGCATAAAAAACGCCGACTCTGTCACCAGAGTCGGCGTTGAATCAAACGCGTGTCGCTATTGCAGCGATTACGACGCGCTGACGAGCTCGCCCTCTACCACCGCTTTGTGATGACGACTGGCTTGCGCCAGATCGAGCAGTTCACGCAGCGCCACCGCCACCATAGCAAACTCCAGCCCATCGGCGGCCTTCAGCTCAGACAGCATACTGCGCCAGCGTGTCACTAGGCTTTCTTGCTCGCTGGCCCAAGCTTCAATGGCGTCGTCCAGCGAGTCGTACTCGGCATAACCCGACAACAAGCCGACGGTCAGCGCACGCTGCTGCCAGTCCAGGTCGTCGCGCAGAGTTTCGCGCGCCAGAGCATCCCAGTGATTGGCGGCTGGCAACAGGTTAATTTGTTGCATAAACCAATCCAGCGACAAGTGCTCACCAATCTCAAAGTAAGTCTCGGCCACTTGTTGCGGTTCACGCTCAGTTTGACGCGCTGCCTCAATGATGCCGAGCGCCGAATAGAGGTTCGAAGCACCGGCGGTGATGGCCGCCAACGATTCTGGCACTCCAGCTTCCACCCGCTCATTAAAGGTTTGACGCCAGCTTTCCAGCGCCGAGCCTTTTAACGTTTCACCCAGGCGAGTAGACAACGCCAATACCGGCTCACGGAAGGTGCTGACCTCAGCATCGATGTCTTCCAGCAAGCGACGATTGCGCAAGAACCAACGGCTGGCTCGGCGCACCAAACGCATCAGATCGGCCATCATGCTTTCTTGCACATCGGTATCGATCTGATAATCCAGCGCGGTAATTTGCTGCCACAAGGCAGGCAAATCGAACACATCACGCGCCGTCAGATAAGCACGAGCAATCTCGGTGGCACTGGCACCGGTGGACTCCTGCTGGCGATTAACGAAAGTGATGCCCATGTAGTTGACCATGTCGTTGGCCAATTGCGTGGCAATGATCTCGCTGCGCAGACGGTGGCCAGACATGGCTTCTCCAAAGCGTTCAAACAGGTTCTGCGGGAACGCTGTGGTCAAAATGCGCGAGATGTAATCATCGGCGCAGATTTCAGCGGTATTCAGGCGCTCTTTTAAGTCGGCTTTGGTGTAGGAAATCAGCACCGACAATTCTGGACGCGTTAAACCCGCGTTTTGGCTGCGACGATCTTGCAGCTCTTCTTCGCTTGGCAAAAACTCCAACGCACGGTTCAACTTGCCCTGACTCTCGTAATCGCGCATCAGGCGCGAGTACTCCTCCAGGCGTGTACGGCAATCACGCTCAGCCAAAGCGATGGCTTGGGTCTGGTTGTAGTTGTTGGTCAACACCAGATCGGCCACTTGATCGGTCATCGACATAAAGATCTCGTTACGCTGCTTACGCGTCAGATCGCCATTGTCCATGATCTCATTGAGCATGATCTTAATGTTCACCTCGTGGTCGGAGCAGTCCACACCACCGGCGTTATCAATAAAGTCGGTGTAGGACGCACCGCCATTGAGATTGAACTCAATGCGGCCCAATTGGGTAATACCCAGGTTACCGCCTTCACCAATAACTTTGGCGCGCACCTGATTGCCATTGATGCGCACACCGTCATTGGCTTTATCACCCACTTGCGCGTGACGCTCGCTGGTGGCCTTGATATATGTGCCGATGCCGCCATTCCAGATCAAATCCACCGGCGCACGCAAGATGGCACGAATCAGCTCATTCGGCGGCAGGCGGTCGTCGTAAATACCGAACAGCTGCTTCATTTCGCGCGAAATGGGAATGCTCTTAGCATTACGCGAGAAAATACCGCCACCGCGTGAAATCAAATCACGGCTGTAGTCGGCCCAACTGGAGCGCGGCAATTCGAACATGCGCTTGCGCTCTTCATAACTGGTGGCCGCGTTCGGCGTTGGGTCAATAAAGATGTGCATGTGGTTAAAGGCCGCGACCAAGCAAATGTGCTCAGACAACAGCATGCCATTACCAAATACGTCGCCGGCCATATCACCAATGGCAACGACGGAAAAATCCTGCTTCTGAACATTCACGCCCAGTTCACGGAAGTGTCGTTGCACCGATACCCAGGCACCGCGAGCGGTAATGCCCATTTTTTTATGGTCGTAACCGATAGAACCACCGGATGCGAACGCATCACCCATCCAGAAACCACGTTTAACGGCAATTTCGTTGGCAATGTCGGAGAAGGTCGCGGTGCCTTTATCGGCCGCCACCACCAGGTACGGATCGTCGCTGTCGTGGCGAATCACCTGTTGTGGTGGCACCAGTTCACCTTCAACCAGGTTATCGGTCACATCCAACAGAGCCGAAATAAAGGTCTGATAACACGCAATGCCTTCAGCCATAAAGGCGTCGCGGCCGCCGTCTTTAGGCAGCTGTTTGGCAACAAAACCGCCCTTCGCACCGACCGGTACGATCACTGCGTTTTTCACCTGCTGCGCTTTCACCAAGCCCAATACTTCGGTCCGGAAATCTTCCGTGCGATCTGACCAACGCAAACCACCACGGGCAACTCGACCACCACGCAGGTGCACACCCTCAACACGCGGAGAATACACAAAGATTTCGAACATCGGGCGCGGCAGCGGCATATCCGATACCGCCGACGGATCGATCTTCAAAGAGACATAATCTTTAGTATTGCCATCGTCATCGCACTGGAAGAAGTTCGTCCGCAAGGTCGCCTTCATCAGTTCCACATAACGGCGGAAGGTGCGGTCTTCGTTCAGCTGATCCACTTCATCAATGGCGATTTTCAGCTGCTCTTCGCACTCAGCCATTTTCAGAATTCGATCCTGCTGGCTATCAAACTGCAGCCCAAAACGCAGATGGAAGAATTCCACTAAACGCGCCGCGATTGGAATGTAGCGGCTCAGTGCGTTGGCAATATAGAACTCAGAAATGCCAAAGCGAATTTGCTTCATGTAGCGCGCATACGCACGCAAGATGGCGATGTCCTTCCAACCCAGCTTGCCACCCAGTACCAGGCGATTAAAGCCGTCGTTTTCTGCGCGACCTTGCCAAATAGCACGGAAGGCATCCTGGAATAGTTTTTTCACCTCAGAAATGGTGATGCTGTCGGACAGTGTGTATTCCAACAGGAAGTTGTGAATCCACACGGTACGATTACCTTCGACGGTAATCTCATAAGGGTGCTCGCCCAGTACACGCAGCCCTAAGTTTTCCAGAACTGGAATCACGTCCGACAGCGGTAAAATGGTGTCACGGTTAAACAGCTTAAAGCGCAGCTGATTGTCGCTTTCTTCCAGCTCGCGATAAAAGCTCATCGCCAAATCGTCTTCGCAGTCGTGACTGAACAGTGACTCCATGTGCTGCACGTCGGCGACGGCAGTGCGCGGCGAAAAGTTCTCACGGTAACCGGCTGGGAAAGCCATGCGATAGCGGTTGTACTGGCGGTTGCCTTTTTCTTCACCCACCTGCTCGACCAAGGCATCGTGCAGGTCGTCCTGCCAGGAGCGTGCTACTTGGCGAATCTTACGCTCGACCATATCGGCGTCGTATTTCACCGATTTTTCAGGATCCAAGCGCACCATAAAGTGCGTTCGAGCCAATACCGACTCGGAGAAATAGGTATTAAATTCGACATCGATTGGCGAAAACTCATTCTCTAACACCGACTCGATTTTTTGACGCAGCTCGGTGTTGTAGATATCACGAGGTGTGTACACCAGGCAGGAAATAAATTTGCCGTAGGTATCGCGACGCAAATACACCCGCGTCTGGCGACGCTCTTGAATATTGAGCACACTGATTGCGGTTTCGTGCAGCTGCTCGACTGCAGATTGGAACAGCTCATCACGCGGATACACTTCCAAAATGCGCGCCAGCTCTTTACCGCTATGTGAGTGCGGATCAAAGCCCGCTAATTCGCGTACAGCATCCAATTTTTGGCGAATGATCGGGATATTATTAGGCGACTCGATGTACACCAATGAGGTATACAAGCCCAAGAAACGCACACCGCCAATCACTTCGCCGTCTTCGTTCAGGCGTTTTAGCACCACGTAATCCGGGTACGCTGGACGATGCACTCGGCTGCGGTAGCCGGACTTCATAAAGCTGATCAGTTGTGGGCTTTTGATGAAATCCTGGATTTCGCCGGGCAGCTCGTCCATGCGCAAATGGTCGCTGGCAGAGCTGCGGAAACGAAATACCCCAAGGTCCGCTTCAGAGTTACGGTTCACGTATTGCACGCTACCGTCCTGCTGCATTTCGAACTCATCGTAAGCCAGGAAGGTAAAATGATTATTAATTAACCACTGCAAGAATTCGCGTGCTTCTTTGCGCTCTTTGGTGCGCTTGCGACCGCCCTCTAAGCTGGCCACGGCGGCATCGGCCTGTTTCATAATGGCGGGGAAATCCGCCACACAGACCTGAACTTCGTCCAATACGCTGACCAATGCCTGCGTCAACTCCTCCAGGGTTTGTGGATTGGAGTTGTGGTCAATTTCGATATAGATGATGGCTTCGGACACCGAAGACTTGGAAGGCTTATCCCAATTGCCCGACGATTTCAGCTGACCGTCTTTGCTGCGTTCAACATTCCACACGCAGTAGTGAATGGCGTGCAACGCCATTTGTCGTGCATTGAGCTCTATGCGAACCGAGTCCACCAGGAAAGGAACGTCCTCGCAGACTATTTCGATAATGGTGTGGTTGGATTGCCAGCCATGATTTTCGTAGTCGGGGTTGAGCACCCGCACTTTGTTTTTGCCTGCTTGGCGTTGTTGCACCAGTTGCCAGCAAGACATCGCCGCGCCGTAAATGTCTTCAACCGGACGGGCCATGACCTCGTCCATCGGTGCGCCGGAGTAATAGAGGCTGGCAAAGCGGCGCAAAATATCGGCTTGTTTTGCGTCATTGCGTTCGTCAATGAGATTATTGAGCGCAGTCAGCATTGAATCCTTCCTTATCGAAATTATAGGCATAGAGTAAGAGGCAAAGTTGATCACAGCTAGTGGTGCAAGTTCAGCCCCATAAATAGCGTAATCGGGATATAAAACTACGTACGTTGTAAGCCTAGTAAAGAACTGGCTTTCTGCGCGTTCACTAGGGATAGTGGCAACGCACTGTGGCTAATATGGAACTATGGCGAGCAAAGCGAGGTCTCATCGGCGGTTTACGCCAGACTCATAACAAGCACAGCCGAGACGCAAAAATTTGCAAATGGCGTGACTACTGGATTGAGTCATGCGCAGTTTCACGCATAAAATCATGCGCCTCATTGGCAGAGGAAGAATAGATCACATGGCAGTTAGAGACGCCGTATTGGCCCTGCGCCAGCACATGCAACAACACATTATTGGTCAGCCAACCTTGGTTGACCGCATGCTGGTCTGCCTGTTGGCAGATGGGCATTTATTGGTCGAAGGTGCGCCGGGCTTGGCCAAAACTAAGGCCATTAACGCCTTGGCACAGCGCCTCGAAGGCGAGTTTAAGCGCATCCAGTTCACTCCGGACTTGCTGCCGGGCGACATCACCGGCACAGATATTTATCGCCCGCAAACGCAAACCTTCGACTTTCAGGCCGGTCCGATTTTTCACCATTTGATTCTCGCCGATGAGATCAACCGCGCGCCGGCCAAAGTACAAAGTGCGTTATTGGAAGCTATGGCTGAGCGGCAGATTACCGTCGGTGGCCAAACTCGTGCGCTGCCCGAGCTGTTTATGGTGATGGCAACACAAAACCCGATTGAGCAAGAAGGCACTTACCCACTGCCCGAAGCTCAACTCGACCGTTTCCTAATGCAGGTACTAATTGACTATCCGGATGCCGATGCCGAGTTAAAAATCCTGCGCCTGGTGCGCGGTGAAGCCTTGCAGCAGGAAGTCAGCGACGTGCCGACACTGCGCCAGCAAGATGTTTTCAATGCTCGAAAAGACATTTTGCAACTGCATTTCAGCGCCGCCGTCGAGCAATATGTGGTGCAGTTGATCCTCGCCACACGCCAGCCACAAGCGTATGGCGACGACCTGTCACAATGGCTGGAGTACGGCGCTAGCCCGCGCGGCACCATCGCGCTGGAACGTTGCGCACGCGCCCACGCTTGGCTGCACGGCAAAGACTACGTCAGCCCAGATGACGTGCAAGCGGTGGTACACGACGTACTGCGCCATCGGTTGATATTGAGCTTTGAGGCACAAGCCAGCGGCGTTGGCGTGGATGCTGTGATTGATGAACTGATCAAGCGGGTGCCAGTCAGCTGATGAGTCGGATCGAGTTCAGTCGCGGCGCTCATATTGACCGTGACAACCTGATTGCCTTGCAAGCCCTGGCCGCGCAGTTGCCACTAAAGCGCCAGCGTAAGGTGCTGAACGATAAAGCTGGTACCCATACCTCTGCCATGAGAGGTCGCGGCATTGATTTTGCCGAGGTGCGCGAATACCAACCCGGCGACGACATTCGTGCGATGGACTGGCGCGTCACCGCACGCACCGGCGAGGCACACATCAAACTGTTTCGCGAAGAGCGCGAGCGCCCAGTCATGCTGGCTTGCGACCTGCGAGCGCACATGCGCTTTGGCACCCGCCGTGCGTTTAAACATGTGCTCGCCGCAGACCTGACCGCCCTGCTCGGCTGGGCCGCGCTGCGCAATGGCGACCGCATTGGCGGCTTGCTTTTTGATGACAGCAGCGAAACCGATCTGCGCAGCCGCAACGGCAGCCGCCAGGTGCTCAACCTGGTGCATCAGTTGGCCACTTGGCCCGCGCCGGCCAGCGACACCCTCAAACGCCAAGACCGCTTAGCGCAGATGCTGCGCCATCTGCAGCGCATTTGTCGCCCCGGCAGCGCGGTGTACATCATCAGCGACTGGCACGGCTTCGACGCCGCTGGCGAGCAGGCCCTGTTCCAGCTCAGCCGCCACTGCGATGTCTCCGCCGTACACCTGTTCGATGCTCTGGAAGCAGAACTGCCACCACCGGGCCATTACACATTGTCAGATGGTCAGCAGCGATTGAACTTGGCCACCCACAGCCGCGCAGCGCGTCTATCTCACCAACAGGCGTTCGAGCAACATCGCGACAACCTGCAACAGGCGTTAGTCAAACTGGAGATTCCACTGCTCTCCATCGCCACCGATGACGACGTTCTTTCCCGCCTGTATCAGGGCCTGGGCATGGCGTGGGAGAAACGCGCATGAGCACAGCAGCGTTTGATCCGTCACAACTGAATCTTGAGCCCCTCATTACACCCGACCCAGTCAGTGCCTGGCCGGCATATGGCTGGTGGCTAGTCGCCGCACTCGCCCTACTCGCGATCGCATTGGCTGTCTTCTTCTGGTGGCACCGGCGCCAGCAACAGCGCGCCGCACGCTTGGCACAGCGACAACTGCAGCAGGGCCTGCCATCAGCACCGCAAGCGGCGTGTATGCAGTGCAATCAGATACTGAAACAAGCCTGTCGCTACTATTTTCCGCAGGCGCTGAGCTGGCACGGTGATCAATGGCGCACCTTCCTCACCGACACAGGTATGTCGCCTCATAGCAGCGAGGCATTGGCGCACGCGACCTATGACCCACAGCGCGCCGACCAGGTAGACACCCAACAGCTGCAACACGACTGCCTCCGCTGGCTGCAACAATGCTGGAAAGGAGGCCATCATGCTTGAGTGGCAATGGCCATGGGCATTTTTGTTGCTCCCCCTGCCGCTGTTAATGGCACAACTCAGTGCACGGCGAGCAGCACCCAATGCCGCGTTAAAAGTACCCGAGCTCGACAGCTGGCACGGCGCGGGGGAAATCAGCAGTGAGCGCAGCGACCGCAACTGGCAGCGCTGGCTGTTGCCAACCCTCATCTGGCTCAGCCTGGTCACCGCACTGGCGCGGCCACAGGTGATGGGCGACACCGTTGAGCTGCCGCGCAGTGGCCGTGATTTGATGCTGGCAGTGGACATTTCCGGCAGCATGCGCGCCGACGACATGCGCTGGCAGGGGCGCCCCGCCAGTCGCCTGGCCGTGGTAAAAGCGGTGCTCAACGACTTCATTGCCGAGCGCCAAGGAGACCGCTTGGGGCTGATTTTGTTCGGCTCACAAGCCTACCTGCAGGCGCCGCTGACCTTTGATACACAAACCGTACGCACCTTTGTCGGCGAGGCCGCCATCGGCTTGGCGGGCCAAGAGACAGCCATTGGCGATGCCATAGGCCTGGCCATCAAGCGACTGCAAAACAATGCACAAGACAGCCGCGTACTGGTGCTGCTCACCGACGGCGCCAACAGTGCCGGCGAGGTGGAGCCACTGCGCGCAGCCGAATTGGCCGAGCAAGTAGGTTTGAAAATTTACACCATTGGCCTGGGCGCAGAATCTGGTGGGCTATTTTCCCTGCAACGCACCTCACCACCGGATGAGCGCACTCTACGCGCCATCGCCCAGCAAACGGGCGGCGCATTCTTCCGTGCCCGCAACAGCGAAGAGCTGCGGCAAATTTACGCCTTGATCGACGAGCTAGAGCCCACATTGAAAGACACACAAGCCCTGCGGCCGCAGCGCAGTTTGTATTACTGGCCGCTGGCAGCGGCGGTGCTGTTTGGCCTGCTACTGACGGTACAGCAAAGTGGTTGGCGACTGGGAGGACGTGAGCCATGACATTGCAGTTGTTACGCCCCGAGTGGCTGCTTTTACTGGTGCCGCTGGTGCTGGTGTGGTGGCTTTGGCGCCAGCGCCGCGCCAGCGCCGGACAGTGGCAGCAAGTCGTCGATGCTGAACTGCTGCCATTTCTGTTGGAACAGCAAGCACCACAGCAGCGAGGCCGCAGTGTTTGGCTGTTGCTAATAGGGCTTGTTGCTATTTTGGCGCTGGCTGGGCCGGCCTGGGATAAACGCCCCAGCGCGGTGGCCGAGCGCCAGGATGCTGTGTTGATATTACTCGACCAGTCGCTATCGATGGCCGCCACCGACCTTGCTCCTAATCGTCATCAGCGCGCATTGCTCAAGGTGACCGATCTGCTGCGCAGCCGAGAAGACGGCCAAACCGCGCTGATCACCTACGCTGGCAGCGCCCACACAGTAACGCCACTGACGGATGACATCAGCACCATTGAAAATCTGCTGCCCTCGCTCAGCCCCTTTATCATGCCGCAGCCGGGTAGCCGCCCAGACGTGGCGATAGAACACGCGCAACAACTGGCGCAAGGAGCCGGTGTCCGCTCAGGCAGATTGGTGCTGTTGGCCGACGGCATTCAACCGCGTGATGTCGAGCGCATATCGGCAGCACTACAGCCTGGTTTTAGCCTTGGCATCATTGCGCTGGGCACCAAGGAAGGCGCACCAGTACCTTTGCCGAACCAAGGTTTTTTGCGCGACGGCAGCGATCAGATTGTCCTGCCGCAGCTGGACACAGGCGCCATTGAACAGCTGGCCAGTGCCAACAGCTGGGTCGACTGGCAACCCATGAGTCTGACGGACGACGATTGGCAACGGCTATTAGAAGCTGGTGAACGGCAGCAGCAACTGGCCGAGCAACAAGCCGGTGAGTTTGATCAGTGGTACGACCAGGGGTATTGGTTGATCTGGCTATTATTGCCAGCCGCTCTCTTGTTGTTCCGCCAAGGCGCACTGCTGTGTGTGCCGTTATTATTGTTAATTCACAGCCCTGACGGCCAAGCAGGGCCGTGGCAAACCGCCGACCAACAGGCCCAAGCATTGCTAGAAAGTGGCGACGCGGAGCAAGCAGCGGACACCTTTGAGCGCCCGGACTGGCGCGGTTACGCCCACTATCAAGCGGGGCAATACCAGCAAGCCATCGACGACTTTAGTCAGCAAAACAATGCACATGGGCACTATAACCGTGGCAACGCCTTGGCTATGAATGGTGACTTGCAAGCTGCGATCGACGCCTACGATCGCGCGCTGGAGCTGAACCCTGAGCTGTCCGCTGCCGAGACCAACCGCCAGCGTGTGCAAGATCTGCTGGAGCAACAGCAGCAACAGCAACAGCAGCAACAGCAGCAACAGCAGCAACAGCAGCAACAGCAGCAACAGCAGCAACAGCAGCAACAGCAGCAACAGCAGCAACAGCAGCAACAGCAGCAACAGCAGCAACAGCAGCAACAGCAGCAACAGCAGCAACAGCAGCAACAGCAGCAACAGCAGCAACAGCAGCAACAGCAGCAACAGCAGCAACAGCAGCAACAGCAGCAACAGCAGCAACAGCAGCAACAGCAGCAACAGCAGCAACAGCAGCAACAGCAGCAACAGCAGCAACAGCAGCCAGAATCGTCGACAGAGCAAGAGGCTGAGTCAAGCGAGACAGCCACGCCAGAGGACGAGCCGCTGTCGCATTTGTCTGAGGAGGAACGCGCAGCACTGCAGCAGTGGCTCAACCGCGTACCAGACGACCCGGGCAACCTGCTGCAGCGCAAATTCTTATATCAATATCGTCAACAACAACCGACACCGTCAGATGAGGAGGTGCTATGGTAGGCCGTCGCTTAGGACTGCTGTGCCTATGCTGGCTACTGCCATTGTGGAGCCTGGCCAGCACAGAATTTACCGCCAGTGTGGATCGCAAGCACATCACCGAGCAGGAAACCTTTAACCTGCTGCTGCGATATCACCAGCAAGTGTCTGACCGCCCGGATTTCAGCAGCTTGGAGCGGGATTTCGACATCCTCAACACTCGCACGTCGAACCAGTTTCGCAGCATCAATGGCAAAACCGAATCCTACACCGAGTGGCAACTGGTGCTGGCTCCGAAAAAAACCGGGGAGTTCATCATCCCGGCGCTGAGCTTTCGCGGCAGCCGCACGGTACCAGTAGCCATCAGTGTGAAACCGCTATCGGCGGATGTGCGCGCGCAGCAAGACAAAGAGTTCTTCTTTAATGTGGAGATCAGCAAAGGGCCGTATCGAGTTCAGGGGCAAATTCTGTACATCGAAAAGCTCTACTACAGCGTCAACCACGAAAGACCCAGCTTGTCTGAACTGAAAGTCACCGATGCCAGAGTCGAGGCTTTGGGTGACCCACGCCAGTACACCACCACCATCGACGGGCAACGGTTAGGTGTTTATGAACGCCGTTTCGCTATTTTTCCTGAGCAAAGTGGTGAGCTGGTGATACCTGGGCAACGCTTTCGCGCTCAAGTGGTGAACCCCTACAACCGCTGGGCCTCCAGCCGTGAGGCCTCGGTTGTTAGCCGCATCATCCGCCTAGACGTTGACCCCGCACCCGACAACTACCCGCCAGCCCCCTGGATTCCGGCACGCGCGCTGGTGATTACCGAACAGCTGCCCACCGACAACTGGCAGGTTGGTACGCCCATCACCCGCACCCTGACGGTCACGGCCGAAGGGCTTAGCGGCAGTCAGATTCCCGCGTTGGCCATTCCCGAGGTGGCAGGGTTGCGCTACTACCCAGATCAAAATCAACACCAGGACCAAATCCTGGACTCTGGCCTGACCGGCACGCTGACTCAAGCCATGGCCATCGTGCCCACTCAGCCAGGCACAGTGACCTTGCCAGAAATCCGCGTGCCTTGGTGG
Organism: Bacterioplanes sanyensis; assembly: GCF_002237535.1. Taxonomy (GTDB): domain Bacteria; phylum Pseudomonadota; class Gammaproteobacteria; order Pseudomonadales; family Oceanobacteraceae; genus Bacterioplanes; species Bacterioplanes sanyensis_A. Next base: position 2,890,924 of record NZ_CP022530.1, on the reverse strand, counting down.
AACATGCGCTCACAACAGCTCGAATACGCTGTGGTGCCAGCACACACCATTGAAGTGGCTGCGGCGCCCAATAACAGCGCTGCGGCTCCCAGCCTGCCAACGGTATCCAGCAATGAAAATGGGGCAACGCCCGCACCTGTGCTCAACAGCGAGCATGGCGCGCCGTCCTCTATGGTGTGGTGGGCATTGATGGCGTCGGCGGTGATCAATGTGCTGCTCATCATCGCTTTGCTGTGGCGCAGGAAGCCTACTGTTGCTAACCAGGACAGCCAGCAGAGCAATGGCACAGCCAACAACGACTCACTCAAACAAGCGTGTCGCAGCGATGACCCCGCCCGTATTCGCAGCGCCCTGCTGGCGTGGGCACAACAGCAGCCGACCCTCGCGGGCAGCCAAAGTCTGAACGAGCTGGGCCAAAGGTTGCAGCAGCCACAACTGCAAGCTGCGTTGGCGGAGCTTGATCAAACGCTGTACGGCGCAGCGGACAACAGCGCCTACAATGGCAGCAACTTGTGGCATCTGATTAAGCAATGGAAACCCAGCCAAGACGGCAACAACAAAGCGGCCTTGGCGCCTTTGTATCCAACCGTTTAGCTCTTTGCACTTATTGACGACAAGCCAGTGGCGCCCAGTGTAAGCTGTGCGCCTATTTCTTACTTTGCTCTGACATGACTTTACTGATCGTATTTGCCTTGTTGTCGATTGTGGTGTCGTTTATTTGCTCCGTATTGGAAGCATCGCTACTGTCGCTCACCCCCAGCTACATTGCCGGACTGAAAGAATCTCGCCCTACGCTGCATCTGCGACTGGCGCGCTTAAAAGACGCCCTCGACCAGCCACTGGCCGCCATTCTGACGCTCAACACCATTGCCCATACCATTGGCGCGGCAGGCGTCGGAGCACAGGTCACCAAACTTTATGGCGATGCCTACCTGGGCGCTGCTTCGGCGGTGATGACGTTGCTGATTTTGGTACTATCAGAAATCGTGCCGAAAAGCCTTGGCGCGCGCTATTGGCGCCAGCTCTCACCTATGCTGCCGCCCGTGCTGAACACTATGATTTTGCTGTTAAAGCCCTTTATTTGGTTATCCGATATCTTGCTGCGGTTATTGGGCAGCCACGATCATGCCGCCGATTTGCGCAGTGAGATCAAGGCCATGGCCACCTTGGGCAACGAGTTGGGGCAGCTGGATAAAGACGAAGAACGCGCCATTGCCAATATTTTGGATTTACACGAAATCCGCGTTAAAGACATCATGGTGCCGCGCACGGTTTGCACCATCATGTCGCCCAATGACACCATCGAAAACGCCAAACGTTTTAGTCGTAAGCAGCCATTTTCGCGCTTTCCTGTGCTCGACAACGAACAAGAGCCCGTAGGCATTTTGCTGCGCCAGGAGCTGTATTTCGAAGAAAAAGACCCCGAGCGCTCGATTCGCTCGCTGTTAAAACCCGCCCATGTGGTGCTCGATCAAATGAATGCCGAGCAGGCCATGGGGTTATTGCTGCGCGAGCGCCAACAAATGCTGCTGGTGTACGATGAATACGGCGCTTGGCAGGGCCTGATCACCATGGAAGACATTCTCGAGACCATTTTGGGCCATCCCATTCTCGATGAGACCGACACCATCACCAACATGCGACGCTTTGCGCGCAGGCGCTGGCAGTATTTGAACCGCAGCTAGATACTCGCATACCCCAGGCTGTCCAAAGCAGAGTATCCCTAACAGCAAAAGCCGGTCGTGAAGACATGGGCAAGTGGGTAATTGCTGACTTTGCACCACTGGGAGTTAGCGGTTATTGCAAAACTTACTGCCTGCACACATTTCCATGCAGACAATATGCGACACAGATCATCATATGTACTAAAAGTTCTTTTTTTTTACCCTACACACATTAGAATGCTGGGCGTCAAATCCCATAATTAGTTTTCTGTACTTCTGAGTAAGGATAGCGAGGATATGAACAGGCATTTACTCTCACTGGCACTAATTACATCTCTAACAGCATGCGGCGGCGACAGCGGTGGCTCAACTAGCTCGGACTCAAACACTAGCCCAACGTCTAGAGCTGAATATAAGGTCAAAGGCACACGCTATTCAGTAATTGGTGTTCAATCCGACGCCGTGAGCATCAGCAGCATCGAGGTTGAAGGCAATGCAGAATACATATTCAACGGTCGTACAAACATCGTTCAAGTGCACGCCAACATCGACGACGGCGAGTTTATTGTTGAAGTCGATGGTCAGTTTGGCACCTTTGCCGATAGAGACGCTGAAATTCGCTTAGTATTCTCAGATGACAATGTCAGCAGTCGCGACTTATTAGAAGACAGCAGCGCTATCTATGATGGTGTAATTTACGACAATTTAGATGACGTCGACAGGCAAGGTCTTCGTACCATCTGCCAGTACGAAAGCTTAAGTGAAGTGACCTGTGGCGGTATTACGATCGACCTCAGTGAAGACGAAACCGAGCTCCCCGCCCGCATGAACTTACATGCGTTAAGCTGCGACGCTGAAATAAATGTTTGCCAATACGGCGCCTATGTGCCCATTCAGCTGAACTAAGCAACGAAACTACCCTCGCTACGCATGCAGCTGGCGAGTCCACGCCAACACTCAAGTTACAATCAATATGAAAAAAACCAATTTTACTTCTTTAGCCATACTGTCATTGTCTTTAGCTGCCTGCGGCGGCGGTGGGAGTTCTTCTTCTAGTTCGTCTGACACAGAGCAAACGGACAACACGCCAACGCCTGAAGTACAGCCCAGCAACTTTTGCGAAGCGGTAGATAACACCATTCTCGTTGCAGAGGGCAGTCAATGCACCTTAACACCAGAGCAAAAAGACAAACTGCCGATTCCTGTAGATAGCGACGAAGCCCGTTGCAGTAATGGTCAAATACAGATCGGTAATTTCACAGCAGGTAGTCTCGCAGGGAACGACTTCGCCGTGCGTTGCGAAGGGCAAGAGCTCGACCTTTCGGCTTATCGTGTAAGCAGCACAGACGATATCATCACCGCCGACAACTCCCTACTCGACCTTTTCGTGACCTTTGATCGTGTTACCGCGGAGGGTAATGCAGAGGTGATTATTGATGAAGGCACCTCCTATCCCCAGGTTCACGCCAACATGAAAAACGGCGAGTTCTGGTTTTTTGTCGAATCATCTGACTTTGGCTCATCACTGCTATTTGACTCAGAACTAGAAAAGCTCACCAGCGTAATTATGTTGTATAGCGGCCCCGAGGTAGAAACCCGGACATTGATTGATAATGGCTTTAGTGGCCTGCCTGGCGTTATCTTTGACGATGTCGTCAATATTGACAACAGTCTAAATGTCAAGTGCACCTACAACAGCCTTAGCGAAGTAACTTGCGGAAGCATCGCCTTGGATTTATCTGAGCAAGTCTCTGCATTGCCCGCAATTCTTAAGGTCCACTTTCTGGGTTGCCACGGCGAAACCTATGAGTGTAAATCAGGCATCTCATTGCCGGTGCAGTTTAATTGACAGCACTACAGTCTTACATTTGAGGATGCACGCCCTGCGGGCATCCCATTCTATTACCACGACAAACCATCCCCCATACAAACACGCAGTGAAACTCGAAAGCACTTTACCTCGCATCAGTTTCATAGCGACGCTTACCCACGTATAATTACAAATGAGTGCCTAGCCACTAGCAGGAAAGCCTATGAGCGCTGGTCTGTATTTACGTGAAATGATCCGAGACCTGCTGTCGATGAGCCTGACAGAACGTCGCTTAATTTTATTGACCTGCACCAAGCTCAACAGCGACAGGCCAGTGCTGTCACAAGTGCACAGCGTATCTGCCGAGGAGTGGCAAAGCGTCTTTGGCACTGCGGAAATACCCGCCTACACCCTGATGGCCGATGCCGCCGACACCCTGCTCCATCGAGCCCCAACGTCTATCGGCAACAGCACTCATGTCGAAACCTTTCACTGGCTGTGCAGCGTGAATTTCTTACCCAAATCTCAACGCATGGAAATAACCCTGACACCGACCACGTCATATATTTTCCACGGCCTAACAGTGGGCGACGGGAAGTTTGAAGTGTTGACCGGGCTGGGCCAGTAAGTTGGCTAAGTTCGCTCAGCGTTTTTGTAGTTTTCAACCGAACAACACTGCAGCCAACCATCACCGCAGCCAAGCATCACATTGCCATGAATGTCCATGTACGCAACTAGTTTTCGGAGCTCGCTTACAGTAGGACTACAGCAACCCTGGAGAGTGTTAAAGAAAGTTCTGCAATACGTCGTCTGCTTGCTGCCAGACATACAGCCACTCTTTGACTTTTTCGCCATCGCCCGGCGGCTGCCACCATTGGCTTTTCACCGGTTTGCCCGCCAAGCTCTGATAAAATCTCTGCGCCTGCTGGTTATCCGCCAGCACCTCAAGATACAGCCCTTTACTCGCGCAATGATGATTTACCCACTCAGCCACGGTGTGCATTAACTGTCGGCCAATCCCCTGGCCTTGATAAGCCGCCGCGACGTGCAAGTTATCAATAAAGGTACCTAGGGTTTCGTGCTCGTCGCCATAAATGCAGATAAAGCCAGCTAGGTCGTCGCCTTCTTCGGCCACCCATATTTTTTGATTGTTTTTTGCACAGTTAAACTTGTCCTGCCAAGCCTTTAGTCTGTCAGCACCCACTTCATTGTCTAGGAATTCATCGGACAAAATGCCGCGATAGGCAATGCGCCAGCTATTGGCATGCAGGTTTGCTATGGCATCAAGATCTTCTATGTGAGCAGGACGAATACGCACGAACTTCCCCAACCGGTGTATTAACGGTTGTCATGATACGGCGGAGTTTATTGAGAGGCTAATCGCGTTTTTGGGGTGTGGGGAAGTGAGGGAGGGATTACTCCACTTCGGCCTGCTGACAGGTTGGCGTTTGTCGCTGCGCTCGGTACGAACAACGAGGGTTCTCACCTTACCCTCATTAAAATCTCTTTTTCTCGTTGTCGCGGTGTTGAACAGCCTCTCAGGATGCTCATGTACTCGCCAGTAAACTCCGCTCCTTCGAAACTGTTCGCCTTGCGACAACATTGCCTCTGAGATTTTAACTTCACCAAATCGCGCACATAAAAAAACCGCGTCGCCGAAAGCAAACGCGGTTTTTGAATCAGTGGCGGTGAGGGAGGGATGATACCCCTTCGGGCCGTTGGCAAAGCCAACGCTTGTCGCTGCGCTCGGATATTCCACTTCGGCCTCAGGTAGGTTGGTGTTTGTCGCTGCGCTCGGTACGAACCCACAAGGGTTCTCACCCTACCCTCACACAAATGCCAAATCGCGCACATAAAAAAACCACGCAGCCGAGGGCAAACGCGGTTTTTTGAATCAGTGTCGGTGAGGGAGGGATAATGCCCCTTCGGGCCGCAGGCAAGCCTACGTTTGTCGCTTCGCTCGGTACGAACCCACGAGGGTTCTCTTTACCCACCCATCCCCGCAAATGTAGACATAAAAAAGCCCCAGTCTTACGACGGGGGCTTTTTTTTCTTAATTCGTGGCGGTGAGGGAGGGATTCTCACCCTCGATACCTTTCGGTATACACGCTTTCCAGGCGGCATCCTCTTATTGACTCTCTGTGGCAACCTCAGCCCAGCATTCATGCATGCTAGCGGCACAGTCGCCCGACTATCCCCTAACTGTCACCTAACAATCACTTCATGGTGCAAATGAGTTTGAATTGATGATTGTACGCAGTTTGTACGCACCATGACAAGCCAGTGTGCAGACCACTCTCTTCAACCTGATTGAAGCATCTGAATCACTATTTTTTGTCGATTGCATCTGATAACGTGAGAGCATCACGATTCACATTCAAGTGCCACACACTCAACCATTTTGGTGAAAGGTGAGGCAATCCTGAGGTTTGAATATGCCCCTATCTGAAGCCGAGCGGCAGAAACGTTACCGTCAACGCGTACAAGCAAAAGGCAAAAAGCGTTATCAGGTACTGGTCTCCAGCCAAGTTGCTGAACATGCCCAAGAACTCTGCGAACGCTTGGATTGCAGCAAAGGTGAACTATTCAGCCGCCTGATCGAAGATGAATATCAGCGAGTCGCCTGCAAAGCCTAAACAATGGTACATGGCAAGCACTCATATCGAATGAACACTGGACAATAAATGAACAACTTTTCCGAGCACGTTAGTTTTATCTGGTCGATTGCCGAAATTTTGCGCGGTAACTACAAACAATCTGAATACGGCAAGGTGGTATTGCCGTTTACCGTACTGCGACGTCTGGATTGTGTATTGGAAGAAAGTAAGCAAGCCGTACTTGATAAAGCCGCCAGCTTGCCCAAAAACATTGATAGCGCTATGGCTGAGATCATGCTCAACAACGCTTCTGGGCACAACTTCCACAACACCAGTAAGTTTACCTTTGCCAAGCTGTTAGACGATCCAGCGAACATTGCCGCCAACTTGAACAACATCATCAACAACTTTAGCGAAGATGCGCGAGAGATCTTTGTTGATCGCTTTGAGCTACCCCTGCAAATCGCCCGTCTGGATAGGGACAATCTGCTGTATCTGGTAGTGCAAAAATTCGCTCAAACTGATTTGCACCCTGATACGGTGGACAACACCACCATGGGTTACATCTTTGAAGAGTTGATTCGCCGATTCTCGGAACAATCCAATGAAACGGCGGGTGAGCACTTCACTCCACGAGAAGTCATTCGTTTGATGGTCAACTTGTTGTTTGCCGAAGACAGTGAAGCACTCACCAAGAAAAGCGTGATCCGTAAACTCTACGACCCAGCCTGTGGTACCGGTGGCATGCTCAGTGAGGCAGAAAAGTACCTAAAAGAACTGAACAAACATGCTCACTTAGAAGTTTACGGTCAGGAACTCAATGGTGAGAGTTTCGGCATCTGTAAATCCGATATGATGATCAAAGGGCAAAACCCTAGAAACATCAAATACGGAAACAGCTTCAGTGACGATGGGCTCAGCGAAGAACGCTTCGACTATATGCTCTCTAACCCACCCTTTGGCGTAGAGTGGAGGAAAGTCGAAAAACAAGTCCGCAAGGAAGCAGAAGACTTTGGCTTCGATGGTCGCTTTGGCGTGGGCTTGCCTCGTGTCAGTGATGGTTCATTGCTTTTTGTACAACATATGATCAGCAAAATGAACACCAACAAGGCTGAGCAATCGACCAAAAGCAAAGATCAGCCTGCACGCATTGCCGTGGTCCTTAACGGCTCGCCCCTATTTACTGGTGGTGCGGGTTCCGGTGAAAGTGAGATACGCCGCTGGATAATCGAAAACGATTGGCTTGAAGCCATCGTCGCACTGCCAACGGATATGTTCTACAACACTGGCATTGCCACTTACATCTGGATCATCACCAATAAAAAGAAACCAGGGCGCAAAGGCAAAGTACAGCTGATCAATGCCACCGATCTCCATGTACCGATGCGTAAAAGCCTAGGCAGCAAACGCAAGCAAATCAGCGATGAGCAAATTAAGACCATTTCTGAGTTGTTTGATGGTGATTTAGCCAACAGCGATGACCGGGTGAAATGGTTCAACAATGTCGACTTTGGTTATTCGCGCATCACCGTTGAACGCCCACTGCAGCTCAACTTTGCGGTTATGGATGAGCGTATCAAGCAGCTAGATGACGTTAAAGCCTTCACCAAACTCAGCGGCGCTGAACAGCATGAGATCAAGAAAGCAATACAGACGCTGGATACCGAATGGATCTACATCAATCGCGAAGAATTTATTGCCGATCTTAAATCTGCCTTTAAGTCGCACAATCTTGACGTAAAAGGTCCCCTATTCAAAGCAATTTGGACCGCACTTAGCGAGCGAGACGAAACAGCGGATGTCTGCATCGTGCAATCTGGCAAGGCAAAGGGCAGCATCGAACCTGACCCAGAGCTGCGCGACTATGAGAATGTGCCGTTAACCGAAGATATAGAAGCCTATTTCCAGCGTGAAGTGATTCCTCATGTGCCGGATGCATGGATTGATCACGAAAAAACTAAAGTAGGCTATGAGATTCCGTTTAACCGTCATTTTTACCGGTATGTGCCGCCGCGCTCACTGGAAGAGATTGATGCCGACTTGGATAAGGTGAGTGCGGAGATTATGGACCTGCTACGGGAGGTGCATGTATGAGATATCCTTCCTACCCAAAACTTCGCCGCACGGATATTTCTCACATTGGAAGTATACCTAGCCACTGGAGCTTAAGCCGGATCAAACACATCGCAAAGTTAACTCCAAAAAAGCCAAAGATTGATCGAACACAGACCTGCAGCTTCATTCCTATGGAGAAGCTCAAGACTGATTCTTTAATATTGAATGAAGAACGCATCATAGATGATGTGTACGAAGGGTACACATACTTCTCAGACGGCGACATTTTGATGGCAAAGGTGACTCCCTGTTTCGAAAATGGGAACATTGCCTTGGCTCATGGAATGAAAAATAAAATCGGTTTTGGATCTTCAGAGATTTACACCATCCGCCCGTCCAATCAAATAGCTGGAAGATTTCTCTTTTATCGCCTACAAGAAGATGGATTTATTAGAACCGCAACTAGAGAAATGACGGGAGCTGGAGGATTGAGGCGTGTACCATCTCATATAATTGAGAATTTCTGTTTTGCAGCTCCTCATGAACCAGAACAAACTCAAATTGCGAATTTCCTCGACCGTGAAACCGCCAAGATCGATGCCCTGATCGAGAAGCAGCAACAGCTTATCAAGCTGCTAGAGGAAAAGCGCCAAGCCGTTGTCTCACACGCCGTGACCAAAGGCTTGAACCCTAATGCCAAAATGAAAGACAGCGGCGCTGAGTGGCTAGGTGAAGTGCCAGAGCATTGGCTTCTACTAAAGACAAAAAGATTTTTTCGTCTAGTTGCTGAGCCAGCAACAAAGAATAATGACGCAGAACTGTTATCTATTTATACCGAAATAGGAGTTAGACCCCGGAAGGATTTAGAAGCTAAAGGCAACAAGGCGAGTACAACTGATGGGTACTGGATTGTTGAAAAAGGTGACTTGATAGTCAATAAACTTCTTGCGTGGATGGGTGCGACGGGATATTCAGCATATGACGGTGTAACAAGCCCTGCGTATGATATTTTGAGACCGACAAAGGATGTCAGCTCCAAGTTTTATCACTATCTTTTTAGGTCAAAAATTGCTCAGGCAGAGTTTAAGCGATGGTCTAGGGGCATCATGGAAATGCGCCTTCGGTTGTATTTTGATGAGTTGGGTCGAATCACAATGCCAGTACCTCCGCGTGATGAGCAAGATAAGATTGTTGCCAGAATTGAAGAGATAGAACAAAAGTATGATCAACTTGAATCAAAGTCTCAATCGTCAATTGAATTACTTAAAGAACGCCGCGCCGCTCTAATCTCAGCCGCCGTCACTGGCAAGATCGACGTTCGCAACGCTGTCTGATACCGCATTAATAATAAGGATTGTTATGAGCAAGTTAACCAACAAAATCGAAGCCAATGATCGCAGTGTGCTAGAGGTATTGGACAAAAAGAAGTACACGGTGGACTACTTTCAGCGCGAGTACAGCTGGGGCAAGAAGCATATCGAACAGTTGGTGACTGACCTCACGTCGTCGTTTTTAAACGAGTACCGCGACGGCGATAGCCGGGAACAAGGCGAAGACTATAACACCTATTACCTGGGTCCCTTTGTACTCAGCGAGAAAGACAGCAAGCGCAGCATCATTGATGGACAACAGCGGCTGACGTCCCTCACTCTGTTTTTGATCTACTTGGATAACCTGCAAAAGTCGCTGCAACTGGAAGAAAGCCTCTCAGATATGATCTTTTCTGAGAGCCGTGGCAAGCGGTCGTTTAATATCCAGGTGGACGAGCGTATGCATTGCCTGGAGCAATTGTTTAACCAGGGCAGTTATCAACCCAGGGAAGACGATGACGAGTCCACCATCAATATGGCAGAGCGCTACGATGACATTGCCGATGCCTTCCCCGAGGAGCTAAAGAGCAACGCTCTGCCCCACTTTCTCGATTGGTTAAAGTACAACGTGGTACTGGTGGAGATCATCGCCTACAGCGACGACAATGCCTACACCATCTTTGAAACCATGAATGATCGTGGTTTGAACCTCACTTCGACGGAGATGCTGAAAGGTTACGTGCTGTCACGCTTTAGTGACTATCAACGTCGTCAAAAAGCCAATGAGCACTGGAAGCTAGCCATTCAGCAGTTGCATGGGCACGACAAAGAAGAAGACCAACGATTCTTTCAAACTTGGCTGCGTAGCCAATATGCCGACACCATACGCCAAGGCAGTGCGGGCTCTCAAAATGAAGACTTCGAGAAGATAGGCACCCGCTTTCATAGCTGGGTGCGCGATAATCTCGACAAAATGGGGCTCAGTGCAGACTCATCCGATGATTTTGAGCGATTTATCGGGCAAGACTTTAAGTTTTTCCTCAGCGCTTACTTAAAGATCTTATCGGCTGAAAAAACACTGACGGGAGGCTTAGAACATGTTTTTTACATTCAACGCTGGGGGATAGCGACCTCACTCAGTTACCCTCTGCTGCTGGCACCGTTAACCTTGCATGACGATGAAAGCGTCGTCGTACAAAAGCTAAACTTAGTGGCACGGTATATTGAAACCTTTGTGGTTCGCCGCTCGGTTAACTTCCGCAAGTTTGCCTCCAGTTCCATTCGTTACACCATGTACACCTTGGTCAAAGAGATACGCGGCAAAGATCTTGAAAGCCTACGTAGCCTCTTACAAGGCAAACTGGATGCCATGGATGAAACATGGTCAGGTATGGATAACTTTCGCTTACACGGGCAAAACAAACGCTTTGTAAAGTTCTTGCTCGCACGTATTACCGCTTATATTGAGCAGGCAGCCGGTTACACCACCAACTTTGAAACCTACTACCACAAGCCAGGTGGCAGACCCTTTGAGGTTGAGCATATCTGGGCGAATAAGTTTGCCCATCACCGTGATGAGTTTGATCAAGAAAGCGATTTCGAAGACTACCGCAACCGCTTAGGCGGGCTGATTTTATTGCCCCGTGGCACCAACCAAAGCTACGGTGCTAAGCCCTATGAAGAAAAACGCGATCACTACGTTAAGGAAAATAACTTACTGGCACAGTCGCTATGCGACATCACCTACGATAACAATCCAAATTTCAAAAACATGTGTGAGCGGCTAGCACTGAATTTCAAGCCCCACGCGCAGTTTAACAAGCAAGATCTGGAAGAACGTCAGCAGCTATACCGAGCCATTGCGGAGCAAATCTGGTCAACTGAACTGTAACAAGGAATTGTCATGTCACAGCGCCCGACAAAAGAAGACAACTTTGAAGATGCCATTGAGCATTGGTTAGTTACTCATGTCGGTTATGAGTCAGTGTCTAATCAGCAATACAATGCTGAACTAGCCATTGACCCAACCACCCTACTCGCCTTTATTCAAGCAACCCAACCTGAAGTGTATCAGGCACTGAGCGCTAGCTATGGTAGCCAGGTCGATACCATGATGGTGAACCGTATTGCTTCTGAGTGTGACAAACGTGGGCTTTTGGATGTGATTCGCAATGGGGTGCGTGACCGAGGGCAGTCGGTGCGCTTAGCCTATTTTAAGCCTGCCAGCTCACTCAACCCCGAAACAGAAGCACTGTATCAGCAAAACCGTTTGACCGTGATGCGCCAGGTTTACTACGACCTGGGTAGCCGAAACTGCATTGACATGGTGCTGTTTATTAACGGCATGCCCATTGCGACGGTAGAGTTAAAAAACCAGTTCACTGGGCAGAATTGGACCCATGCGGTCAAACAATACAAAAAAGATCGTGTGCCGTCGCGCAACACGCCGCTGCTACAGTTTAAAAAGCGAGCATTGGTTCACTTTGCGGTGGATACCGATGAAGCCTATATGGCAACCAAGCTTGCTGGTGATAAAACCTTCTTCCTCCCGTTTAATACTGGCAATGATGGCGGCAAAGGCAACCCTGACCAGCACGACTACCAAACTGGGTATAAAACAGGCTATTTGTGGGAACAAGTTTGGCAGCGTGACAGCTGGTTAGACCTTGTCCACCGCTTCATTCACCTGCAAGTCGAAGAAGAGAAAGATAAAGTCACCGGCAAGATTACCAGCAAAGAGACCATGATCTTCCCTCGCTACCATCAAATGGATGCGGTGCGAAAAATGGTGGCGGTGACACTCCGCGATGGCGTTGGTGAAAACCGCTTAATTCAGCACTCAGCAGGCTCTGGCAAGACCAATACCATTAGCTGGACGGCACACCAGCTGGCAAGCTTGCACGATGAGCTGGATCGCCCCCTATTTAACTCAGTCATTGTCATTTCTGACCGCCGCAACCTCGATAAACAGCTGCAAGACAATGTCTTTGCCATTGAGCACAAGCACGGCGTGGTTGAGAAGATTGATGATGGCAAACACGCCTCAGACTTAGCAGCGGCACTGAACTCTGGCGTAAAGATCATCATTACCACCTTGCAGAAGTTCAGTTTCTTGCTGGATAAGGTCAATGACTTTTCACACAAACGCTTTGCAGTGATTGTGGACGAAGCTCACAGCTCTACCGGCAGTACACACACGGGCAACCTGAAGAAAGCACTGGGAGCAATTCCACGCAAAGAAGGTGAAACTGAAGAAGAGCACATGGCAGCTGTATTTGAAGCCGCCGCCAGCGAGGACAACAAACTTGTCGAAGAACCTGGCATTGAAGACTTGATTAACGACGATGCACGCTCGTCTGGTAAGCAACCCAACATCAGCTTCTTTGCATTTACTGCAACGCCCAAACACAAAACGCTAACCCTATTTGGCACGCCTGACGCAACAGGGTATCCACGACCGTTTCACTTGTACTCAATGCGCCAAGCCATCGAAGAAAACTTTATTCACGATGTACTCAAGTTTTACACCACTTATAAGACCTACTTTAAGCTGACAAAAGCGGTACAAGATGACCCTGAAGTCGATGAGAAGAAAGCCAAGCGCGCTATCAATGCCTACCTGAGCCTGCACCCTACCAACCTGGCACAAAAAACCGAGATTATGGTGGAGCACTTTCGTAACTTCACCCGCAAGAAGATCGGCGGCAAAGCCAAAGCCATGCTGGTGACCAAATCACGCCTACATGCTGTGCGCTACAAACAGGAGTTTGACAAGTACATCGCCGCAAACGGCTACAACGATGTTAAAGCGCTGGTGGCATTTTCTGGCTCGGTTGATGATCCCGATTTAGACACTGTCAGCTACACCGAAGCAGAGATGAACGGCTTCAGCGAAAAAGAGCTGCCAGCCAAATTTGGCACACCGGAATACCACATATTGATTGTGGCGGAAAAGTATCAAACTGGCTTTGACCAGCCTCTACTGCACACCATGTTTGTAGACAAAAAACTCGGCGATGTGAAAGCAGTGCAAACCCTGTCACGTTTAAACCGCACGACGGGAAATAAAAAAGACACCTTTGTCTTAGATTTTGAGAACACCATGGAGGATATGGTCGAAGCCTTCCAACCCTACTACGAAGTCACTACGGTGGATGAGCCTACAGACCCTAACATTCTCTATAACTTTGACTCCAAGTTACGTGCAGCTCCAGTACTGAGACAGCTGGATATCGATGAGTTTGCCAAGGTATTTTTCAAAGACCCGGCAAAGCAAAACAAGCGCGATCACGGCAAATATAACCAATGGATTGACCCCGCTGTCAGCCGCTACAAGGCTGAATACCGTGATCAAAGCATCTGTGATTATGAAGCCTACACAGACGAAGGAGAGGCGTTTAAGAGCAATCTGCGCAGCTTTGTGCGCCTCTACAGCTTCTTGAGCCAGGTAGTGGACTTTGTTGATGTAGAACTGCACAAACTGTTCGCCTACGGCAGCATGTTACTGACCAAATTGCCGTATCGCTCGAACGCAGGTTCGATCAATCTGGATGAGGAGGTTGCACTGGAGTCATATCGATTAGAAAAAACCTACGAGGGCTCCGGCACGCTGGCGGTTAATGAAGAGCACCCAGTGTATGGACCGACAGAAGTAGGCACCGGCGGTGGGCAGGAAGATCACACTTCGCCGTTATCTGAGGTAATCAAACTCATAAATGACAGATACGGTGCAGGTTTAAGTGAAGAAGATAGTCTGCTAATAGAGCAAATCGCTGGCGATATGGCATCTGACGCCCCCCTCACCGAAAAGATGCGAGCCAATACCAAAGATCAGGTGAAGCCCGTGTTTGAAATAGAAGTCATGAATGCCTTTGTAAACCGCCATGAGCGAAATGAGAAAATTGTTGGTGACTTTTTGCAAGACGAGGGTTTCCGCAATCTACTTATTACAGCTTTGTTTGATGACGTTTACAGACGGGTTACAAAAGAAACTGAAGGTGTACTAGATGGTTTTTAATCGTCGAGATTAACAAACCCATCTCAAACCGAAAAAATGCAACGCAATGGTTTGCATCACACTGACAAGCCATTGCGAACTCGATGTCTGGCAAACGTTTAGCCGCCCTAAGAGCGCATGATTGACTGAAGATCAGCTCTGCTGGTGGCAAGCACCATAAAGTCATACATGCTCAGCAAGACCTTGAATAGCCCAGAACAAAGTTACTCTAGCTAAGCTGCAAGGGACGCATAGAGCGATCTCTAAAACTGCTGCCCAATGAGTTACATCTGGTCCAACAAAGCAAGGTAGAGCTTTGAGCAGTGGTGACGACGAGGTCGTCTTCCTTATGCGTGACATTTACTCAATGTCAAAGCCAGAGCGCCAACTGATCGCGCTGCTTTGCACCAAAGTCGGCAAAAGCAAAGAATACGACCAGCTGTATGTTTCATGGGCTGAGTGGGCAGAAGTGTTTGGTAATGCGCCGGGGGACTCGCCATACGATACGCTAAGCGCTGCTGCCGACTCTCTGCTGCACCGCCCGCCAGTATCAAAGAGAAACGCCCCATCAGTGAGCACAATGCACTGGGTAACAGGTGCGCAGTTCTTTCCAGGCGACAAAGAGATCAGTGGCATGATGCACACGATACTCAACCACATCATGGGCGACATCAAGGTTGGCGAAGAGATGTTCAACTGGATCGTGAATAAGAAGCTAGATGGTAAGTAGTGCATGGACGCACTCGGCGAACATCAACGAGCGATAACACACCCATAAGTTAAAGTGGATTTCCGTCCATACACGGTAAAAACATCCCCCACCATTCTTAATGCAGACGGCAAATGAATGGTCCGAATACATCTTGTATGAAGCTGCATACATGCTGGCGGTTTTTTATCCGCATGGGGGATCACTCTGCCTAAAGTCACTATCACTGATGCCTATAAAGTCGCTCATGTTCTCTGGCTTTCTGATTAAGTAACAAGCAGTCAATAACAAGATGCTAAGTAAGCCATCCAAAACAAAGGCGAAGACTACAAGATAGCCCCCTGGCTGACTTCTTACGCTGCAGGCAATGACACCCTTGCTTTATACCCAAAACACCCCAGATGCTCATACACGCCACCACATCACTGATATCAACACTGCCAGCAAGACGACACATTGCAGTATCCATCATGTAAATAGTCGATATGGTACTTGCAACTGCCTTCGGCACTTGCACACCTGCGGTGTAATGACTGTTGTAATCTACATGAAGAACACACTTAGTATCATGCTGAGGCTATGATCATTTTTGCAATAGACATCCACTGACTTACCCCACCAGTACACATGGTAGGAGTATGTTCCTATAGCTTACATTTGTGATGCTGAATAATAATGTCCAAATGCCTATGGCATTTGTACACCTTCGGTGTACACACATTTTCTCTTTTCAACTGACTGCTATGAGGAAGTGTAATCACGGATGTCATTATTGTTCGATAATTGGGTAATGATAGGACCATCCCCAAAGGGTATGGGAATCATACATTCAATTATGATCGGAGAAGGGAAACAACCTGGGTACAGGGTGTAAAATTTTACCCCCTCTGTCAAGCAATAATTTCTAAATATTGAAAAATAAGTCCAAGTTGGCTATTTTTTTGCACAAGCCCCAAAAGAAAATCGTCACCGACAAATTGATTCACTGACAATTCCTCACAAACTAATTTATTCAATGAAGATTTAGAGACAATAAAAGCTATCAGAAATAATTACTAAAAAAGACATATGAACTACACACCCAAGAAAAACTGATGCAGTTTCAGTCAGTCACCAAAGTAGCGCCAATTTCTCATCAGAATAAAGGTACAGGAATATTAAGCAACGAGATCGTATGAGAAGAAAATCCTGCCGACTCCAACTGACTTTAATAATTCAGAGAAATAGCTGCCAAGAGCTATAAGGACCCACTTTCTATTAGCCCTACTCATTCTGCCATAGGGCTAACGACAGCTCAGATAGAGGCTAGTACCCCAACCAACGGCTGGGGAAACTATCAATCCACCCCTACTTTCAAAAGTTAATAAAATACCGCAGATTTCGGTCCACCCAGCAATCGGAAAGCCTTAGTTTGATGATTCCATCAAACATATAGGATGATCATTCCGACCCATAAAATCTTGCCTTGATATATATGGTTATAGCAGCCAAAGACCTGTTGTTGTACTCCAGGCTCTTCCCTTGAACTTGATCAGCTTCAGCTTTTCTTGATTAGAGAAGTAATGCCTAAAGAAAATCAATAGAGAAGAAACATCGAACAAACTTGAACATAGTGAAAGAACACATGAACCCAAACTATCACAACAAGACAAAAAGAAACCAACTAAAACAAGCAAACAAAGAACTAATCAAAAACTATATTGAACAAAACCAATGCAACATATTCATGACAATTACAGTCATAGAACCAAACATGGAAAAAAAGTGGAAGTACAATGACTGGCGAATATCTAACAATAGACTTATACGAGATCTTAATCTTTTATTCTGCTGGATAAATTCTCACCTTTACGGGAGACGATATAAAAAGCATAATAAGTTTCTCGAAGGAATTGGTGCTATCGAATATCAGGCAAATGGACAGCCACATATACACCTAGTGATTGCCAATGAAATCACCAAACAAGAGCTAGATGAAGCCATTGAACGTAGAGTTCAAAAGCTAAAGATATTCAGCCCCAAGGGCATAGACGTACAGGAGATTGAGCAAAGCGAATCGAGCCATACCCGGCTATCTCAATACCTTGTCAAAGACACAAACAAGTTACCTAATCATGAGACACCCCACTTACAGATGAGTGGAAACACTGTCTTTTTAGGGATCAATGGGTTTTATTGAAAAATATCAACATAAAGAAATCAACTCACAACCAGGAATAAGAAATGTCATCAAACAATATCCTACAAAATATTATGACCAAAAATATTGATCGAAACAAAAACAGAGAAACATGTTCAATCAATGCCAATTTCATGAACGGAATTGATGGCTCGGAGAAGTCCGAGCTGGATAGCGAACTAGAAGAATATGCAACAGAAGCACTTAGCTGGCTAAAACCGTCCCAAACAATGTCCATACCACGAGCCATCAACATCATTGTCTTAGGTGCAAACCAGAAGAACATATTACCCAAATCTGTAATGAGCCAAGCCACCGACTACGTGCAAAATGCACCTTTTGAGGTCAAGCTATACAACTACCAGGATACGCAAGGGCTACTGCTCATGTTGTGTAAAGAGCTTGCCCACATAGCACAACTATTAAAACTAAGTCTAAATCTCAGCAATGCAGCGAAACCCGGTCAGTGGAGCAAAGACTCATCCTTCTTCGTAGACACGACTACATGGCTCTCACATAGCCCTAACTGGTCGAAAGAAGCAGAGATGATCGGAAAGGCACTGTATGAACACATGTCGATAAAAAGACCTGACACTGCTACAGCAATAGAACTATACACAGCCCTACTCACAGGCTCTTTGGGGTCCAAATCACCCAGGTCAGCAGCTTGAAGAACTCAAAAAGGTCGACGATAAATTACCAAAAAAAGCGTTCAAAAAATGCACATAATGAATCTATACTGTCGCTTAAGGGGTGGCGCACAGGAAACTCATGGACGAGGCAAGGACGAGCCGACAGATGCGCGCAGGTTTTCTCCTCAGCCTGTCGGTTACTGTGGCAAAATGCGACAGTAGCTACGCCCCACCCTTATTCCTTTACCGACATCGAAAAGATCGCTCGATGAATATTTTCAGGCATATGGAACAGCTTTATACACCAACACTTACGTTAGAATTGTTATCTTTAACGAACTTCATCCAGCAAGCGATATCGGCTGCGACAGAGATAATACGGTCATCAACATCCAACTCCCAGAGCATATCAAGTGGATGCAATGTTGATGAAAATGCCACACCATCCCAGAAGACCAACTCCCTTTCAGTGTGGATGCGCCCTTTAAGGAATTGATCAACATGCATCAGCTCATGAAGCAAGACAGGGATAATGCTATCTCTATCATGGTGGTCATAACGTATGCGCAGCATGAAGTCTCCTGCGGGTGTACGTACAACACAACCACTTGGCTCTACTGAAGTATCACGCGCAATGTACAAGGTCACCTCATCTGGCAAAGGCGTTCCTAAAACATGAAAGCATGCATTAGCAAAACGTCGATAAATTGACTCATCATCAAAACCAAAGAAAACTATTTCCATCTATCACCCCATCCCATTTACACGCTAAACAAGCCTAGCAAGCAAAAACAACCTGATGTGGCACCACATGTGGAAATTTTACTTTTTCCTCGAAAGCTTTAGCTCGACTGAAAGCAGCCTGGTGACCAATGCCTAATCTCACTAAGATCCAGCTCATAAGAAATCGACTGTATCCATTTATTCTTCTCAGCCAACCAGGCTCCATCAGAGTAGGTCCGCCGGGTTTCCATACGCTCCCTCCCCTCGTGACCGATAATGTCGGCTGCAACACCAGGGTGACACTGATTGCCGATCAACCAGTCAGAGACCAGATGTCGAAAACTATGAAACGTTTTGCGACCACCAGCAGAGTCGACCGTCACCCCCAGACGCTGCCGCCAGCGATTAAAGCGCTTTGAATAGCTAGAATACTTGTCGTACTCATTCTTCTTTTCTTCAGGAAACAACCGTGTCTGCCCGGATTTTCGACAATGCTCGACAAACGCCAAAAACCCTAACTCGATCAGCTTTCGGTGTATTGGTACCTGACGAGGACGACCCGTTTCATTCTTCAAGTTCTTGTCATCTTGATCATTAATATCGATGTACCATATCCCCTCTTGCTGGCGGACATCCGATACATGCAACTGACACAACTCTGCCTGGGTTTGACCACCAAACAATGCAAGCAGAGGAATCCAATAGTCTGAGTTACGCTTAAACGAACCGTTAAGATACTCATGAGACATAAAGATCCGCTTCAGATCAGTTGAATCAAACTTAACCTGCGGCTTCACTCCACGACGTTTTTTAGGGGCATGTAAGAGATCTGCAAGACCATTTGGCACATTGAACTGTTGCCGCTGGGCATATCGAAGCAACTCTTTCACCGCAGTGAAGTAATGAGTCATCGTTTGATAGCCAATAAGGTTGTAGCCCATATTGACCAAGGACTCGCGACTATGTTGTTCAATCACAGCTACCAGTTCATCGACCGTTTGCAACTTGGTCTCGACCTGATTACGGGCGTACTTTGGATAACGACCCATGATCGTCGCATACCGCCGAACAAGGTTAGCGGTCAAATCACTCAGCATCAGATTACGTTTTTGGGCAAGGCTTCGTGCAATCTGGACAAACAAAGAGAGCTTTCGCTCATACCATGTATATGAAGCTGAACGAACACCAGAATCTGCCTTGTATAAAAGAAAGCTTTCTACCAACTCATCCAAGGCAATATCAACCACCGTGCTCGTAGCACCTACAGACGAAGGTAATAGCGGAGCATGACTGCCACTATCTAATTGGCTTTTCTGGCTGCTGAAGTCAGCACGATTCCTCAAGGCAATCAACTGCTGCTCAAATAGCTTTGGGCAGTCATAGCCTTTAAGGATTTCTTCAAACAAAGACAACTTCACACCGGAGCGGCAAATTGCTTCACGAAGACTTTTGGTTCCTAAAGAGCACCTGAAGATAGGTTTCAGCGAATGATTCTGACGCAATATATGTGTAGGAACACGAATCTGGAACACATAGGTTCCAACTTGATTTCGAGTCAGATAGGAAGAGTAATTAGAGTTTTTCTTCATGATGTACGCAGTTTGTACGCACCATGAAGAAAATTTGTCTCATAACCTGAAAAAAGTTTAAAAAAAGCTGCTTTCAGGTCTTGACTTTTAGGTGGCGGTGAGGGAGGGATTCGAACCCTCGATACCTTTCGGTATACACGCTTTCCAGGCGTGCTCCTTCGACCACTCGGACACCTCACCTAAAGTCAGTTCACAGCATGCATGCTGCACTGATCAGTGGCGGCGAACTATACGCAGCTGTTGGCGACTCGTCAAGCATCGCCCGGTAATTCGTTGTTTTTATTCAGGTTTCCCTGTCCATTCCGACACATAGTCTGACAATTCCAGCTCTGGCGCCTGCTTCAGGCGGCAGTTAACCTGCCCGACGTAGACGAAGCCCACCAACACGTCGTTGGGTTGCAACCCCAGTGCTTGATGAACGGCTTGGCTGCTGGCCATGGCACCGGTACGCCAAATGGCGCCCAAACCCAATGCCCAACTGGCGTTCAATAGGTTCTGCACGCCAGCACCAGTAGACAGCAATTGCTCATCACGCGGGACCTTATCGTGCTCGACAACACGCGTTACTGCCGCAATGACCAAGGGTGCTCGGGTGAGTAAGTTGCGTGACTTTTCTTGCTTCTCGGCCGACAAGGAGTGTGCATCCTCCATGCCTTGCAGGAAGATCTCGCCCAGTTGGCGGCGTTGCTCACCGCGGATCAGCAGGTAGCGGCTAGGCCGCAGCCAAGCGTGGTCTGGCGCCCGCAGGGCCGCACGTAGCAGCGTTTCGATTTGTGCAGCAGTTGGCTCTGGGCCAGTCAATTGCGGGGCAGATACACGTTGTGTCAGAACATCCAGGGCATTCATGTAGAGGATTCCAGCCAGTCAATGATTGCGCTATTTTAAAGGCAGCCCACCCACAACTAAACCGCGGCTTTGGCCCACAATGGCCCTTGCACCGCAAACAGCAACAGCCAGCGCTTGCCGCCGCCCAATATTCCCGGTATACAGAGTGGTTTTCGCCGGTATATGTGGATCACGCAAGCCGTATAATGATGACGACAACCGTGGAATGCGTTCATGACCAGTCCAGCTGACGAAGCTCAGTTCAGCGAATCGACTCTACCCCGACAGGATTACATGGCCCGCGTGCTTGGCTACGGGGTTGCTGCAGCCACGACATTGGCTGGCTTTATGGAAGGCTTTTTTGGCGCCAGTGCTCTGGTCGTCATGTTGATTTGCCTGCTCTACCCACACTTGGTGTACATGCTCAGCCGGCCATTTAAGCGCCGCCGTGGCTACACCACCCGCCAGCTGTTGATTCATGGCGATGCCTTATTGTGCGGGCTGTTTTTATCTTACATGCAACTGCCGATGCCGCTGGTGATGCTGTTTCTCATCATGATTAACACCAGCTTCATTATTGTCGGCAGCTTTACCGCCTGGGCGTTTTGCATCATCTCGCTGGTCTCGGGGGCGGCCATTGGCTACTTGCTGTTTGGCTACACCAAACCACCAGCAGTGCCGGACCTAGTATTTATGACCGCCGCCATTGGCGTGGGCATTCATTTGGCGATTTCCGGCTTTAACAGCAACCGCCAAGCGCGTGATTTGATCCATCTGAAGCGTAAGTTTCAGGGCCAGGTTTCCCGCTTTCAGGCGTTGTCCCACCAGGTCTCCAAGTACGTTGCACCGCAGATCTGGGAGTCCATTTTCTCCGGCAAGCGCCAAGTGAAACTGGAAACTCAACGCAAGAAACTGGTGGTGTTTTTCTCCGACATCGTTGGCTTTACCAGCCTGTCCGAGCAGATGGAGGCCGAAGCCTTTACCGAGCTGTTGAACACCTACCTGACGGACATGTCGCGCATCGCGCTGAAATACGGTGGCACCATCGATAAGTTTATTGGCGATGGCATTATGATTTTCTTTGGTGACCCCAGAACCAAGGGCACCAAGCGCGATGCTCTGGCCTGCGTGGCCATGGCCATTGAAATGCGCCGTCACATGCTAAAGCTGCGCAAACAGTGGGCTGAGCACGGCATGACGGCACCACTGCAAATCCGCATGGGCATCAACACCGGCTACGTCACCGTGGGCAACTTCGGCACCGAAAGCCGCATGGATTACACCATCATCGGCAAGGAAGTGAACCTCGCAGCCCGCCTAGAAAGCGAAGCCGAGGCTGGGGAAATTCTGATTTCTCACGAGACCTTTGCACTAATCAAAGACAAGATCATTTGTCGCACTCGCGGCACTGCGCAAGTGAAAGGTTTTCGCGACCCGGTGCCGCTGTATCAGGTGGTGGATTACCGTCGTGACCTCGGCGCCAACCCCAGCTTTATCAACCACGATACCGAAGGCTTTTCGCTGTATTTGGAATCGGACAAGGTCAAAGATCACGAGCGAGAAAAAGTGGCCGCGGCATTGGAGCGCGCTGCGCGCAAACTGAGAAAACAAGTGGACGCGTAAGCGTCCACTGCCTTGAGCTTCGCCCTACTGGCGCGCCAAGCGGAAGTTCACTGCCACGGCAGCGCTGTCGGTACTGCGCATCGGATTGATGTCCAAGCCACCACGGCGCACATAGCGCGCATACACAGTTAACGCCTCTGGCTGACAGGCGGTCATCAAGTCCATAAAGGTGCGCTCGACGCACTGCTCATGAAAATCCTGATGCTGGCGTAACGAAATCACGTATTTCAGCAGCGCTGCTTCATCGATACGCTGGCCACGGTAATGAATGTACAAACTGCCCCAGTCCGGCTGACCTGTTACGGGGCAATTCGACTTTAATAAGTGACTGCACAGCCAACCATCGAACTCTCCATCGGCGCAGCGCAGCAGGCTTGGATCAGGCTGATAGCTATCAATGTCGACATCCAGCTCGTCGATGCATACAGCTTGTGGCGGCGCACTAAAAGCATGTTCAACGTCGAGCAAAGTCGCTTGCACGGCCGCACCAGCAGCACCGCTTAGGTCACGCTCCAAGTGTTGCACCACCTCGGCCGCACTGGCAAAGCGCGTTTGATTAAACGAGTTTAAGTACAGCTTGAACGACTTGGACTCGATCAAAAACGGGCTGGCAGCCGGAATACGAAACTCCGCCATCGCCACCATGGGCTTGCCGCGCTCATTCAACCATGACAGTTCGTAGGCATTCCAAATATCTTCACCAAAAAAACTGGCGCTGCTGCGATCCAGCCCTTGCGCGCGCCAGCTCTCCTGGCGATCAATGGGAAACAACAAACCGGCGTCGTACTGATCTTTATACTCGGACGCCTGCCCTAATGGATTGCTCTCACTGTGAACAGAACCCATATTTACCTCCAACTAGATTCTCACTGGCGCACGCTGCTAACAGCGCACGCCGCACTCTTTATTGCCGCATGCCCACGCCGCGGCGTATCAGCCACACGCTAAACACCGTCAGCAACACCACAAACGCCGCCAGCATCACATAGGCGTGCAGCAAGCTGATGTCCGATACACCCAGCACGCCGTAGCGAAAGGCATTGACCAAATACAAAATGGGGTTCAAAGCCGATACGCCCTGCCAAAACTCTGGCAACAAAGCGATGGAATAAAATACCCCGCCGAGATACGTCAGCGGTGTAATCACAAAGGTAGGAACTATCGAAATGTCATCGAACTTGCTGGCAAATATCGCGTTGATAAAGCCACCCAGCGCAAACACCACCGCCGACAGCAAAATCACCGACACCACCACCCACACATTGTGCACCACCAAATCGGTGAACCAGAGCGACAGCAAGGTCACTATGATACCCACCAGCACGCCACGCACGACGCCGCCGGCTACAAAGCCAAATAAGATGGTCAGCGGGTGAACCGGTGCCACCATCATTTCTTCGACACTGCGCTGAAATTTATTGCTAAAAAAGGAGGACGCCACATTGCCATAGGCATTGGTGATCACGCTCATCATGATCAGCCCCGGCACAATAAACGCCATGTAATCCACGCCGCCCATGTCGCCGATGCGCGAACCAATCAGATTGCCAAAAATGACGAAATACAGCGTCATGGTAATGGCGGGCGGCAATAGGGTTTGCTGCCAAATGCGCATAAAGCGTCGTATTTCTTTTACCACAATGGTCGTGAATGCGATGCGCTGCACCTGCCATTGATTCATGCCGTTTTCTCCTGCACCAGATGCACGAATAGCTCTTCCAATCGATTGGATTTGGTTCGCATGCTGCGCACCAACACACCATGCTCAGTCAATGCTTGAAACAGCGCGTTAAGGTCCTGCCCTTTCTCGACCGTGACCTCCAAGCCATCTGGCGCCGGCTGTTGCACGTCGTAGCCTGGCAGCTCTGGAGGCTGAGCCAGCGGCGATGCCAAATCCAGCACAAAGGTTTCGGTATGCAAGGTGGAGAGCAGCTCGCGGGTGCTGGTGCTTTGCACGATTTGGCCATGATTGATAATGGCAATATTGCGGCACAGCTGCTCTGCTTCTTCTAAATAGTGAGTGGTCAGCACAATGGTGACGCCCTCGCCATTGAGCTGCTGCATAAAACGCCACATGGAACGGCGCAGTTCAATATCGACGCCTGCCGTTGGTTCATCCAGAATTAACACGTCCGGGCGGTGCACCAGAGCACGGGCAATCATTAAACGTCGTTTCATCCCACCCGACAGCATGCGCGCAGGCTGGTCGCGCTTATCCCATAAATCCAACGCTTGCAGCAGCTCTTTGGTGCGCGATGTCGCCTCGCGGCTGCGCAAGCCAAAATAACCCGCCTGGGTGATCACAATGTCTTCCACTTTTTCGAACTGATTGAAGTTGAACTCTTGCGGCACCACCCCCAATCGGCGTCGCGCTTCAAACAGATCGTTGTTGACATCAAAGCCCATAATCTCGGCCGAGCCCGATGTTTTTTGCACCAAACCCGATACAATACCCAAGGTGGTGGACTTGCCTGCGCCATTTGGGCCCAGTAGAGCAAAAAAATCGCCTTGCTCAACACGCAAATCAATGGCCTTGAGCGCCTCAAAACCATTGGCATACACCTTTCGTAACGCACTTACCTGCAACGCCGGAGTCATGATTACCCTATGTCCTATGTTTTAACGTCACGCACCCAATATCACGTGGAACTGCTTCAACAGCTGCAACAGCGCTTGCAAAAAGCCAGCGAAGTGGTGCCGGCAGCCACATTGGAGGCGCTGGAAGAAATCATTGTCGCCCTGCAACACCAACAGCCACATGCGCATGAACTCGGCCAAGACTGGCTCAGCACCTTGGCGACCCATCAGCCGCAACTGGTACCAGCGATCGAACGCGACCTGTTTTGGTTTTTCGGCGGCAGCTGCCTGCACACATTAACGGATGAAGAAATCGAAAGCTTCCAACAACTGGACGAGCAAGCCGATGAGGCCGAACAGGCAGGCCAACCTTTTGACCGCACCGCTGTGCGCAAAGCACTGCTATCACGCTGACAGGGCCAGCAAAGAAAAACCGGCGGCGAGCATACCAAAGCCAGCCTGGATTGCCAGCCAACGGCGGACATAAGACTGTTGCAAACGCCGGAGCACTGCCGCTCCGGCGATAATGCCGCTAACTGAGCGCCATTTCTGCCCAAACAACTGGGGCACCAAACTCTTACCATCAAAGCCATCACTCGTTCCGGAAGCGACCTCTCTTTCATGCACATAGCAAGGCGAACAAGTTGAGTTCGATACAATAAACGACTTATCTGTGAGTCGGCCTATAGAGCTTGGATCAAAGGCGAAATCAGCGGGATAACGCTCGCATTTACATCAGCAGGAACGGTGTTGGGCTACTACTGCACCAGACTGACGTTTCCTCGACCGGCGCACCACCGGGCTGGCGTTTCACCGGGCTGGCGCTCCATCTCGCGGCGGCGCCAAACCCTAATGGATAGACCCAAACTCAAAAACGAAAAAAGCCGACTCATTTCTGAATCGGCTTTTTAAATCTGGAGCGGGACAAAAATGCCAGGAGCATTTTTGCGAGAGCGCAGCGAGTCACAAGGGTCGGTATCAGGATGATATCGACAAACTCCGCAGCCAATAAAAAAGCCCAGTCAATTTCTTGACTGGGCTTTCAAATCTGGAGCGGGAAACGAGATTCGAACTCGCGACCCCAACCTTGGCAAGGTTGTGCTCTACCAACTGAGCTATTCCCGCTAATGGCATCCCCAAGGGGATTCGAACCCCTGTTACCGCCGTGAAAGGGCGGTGTCCTAGGCCTCTAGACGATGGGGACGCATCGCTTAGATGCAGCGCATGATACACCCATCTATTTGATTTGCAACACTTTTTCCAAAAAAATCTTTAGCAGCATGCAAACCGCTGGCGCCAGCCACCTCGCCAGAGAGATAACGAGCGGCCCTCTCCATCAGTCAGCGGAGTACCGTCCAATAATCCATAAAACGAAAAGCCGATTCAGAAATGAACCGGCTTTTAGAATCCGAAGCGGATAACGAGATCGACCGAGTGGCGAACCATAGGGCTAGCGAACCACCGGGCTGGCGCTCCAGCTCGCGGCGTCGCTGATACCCAAGCACAAATTCAAAACCCAGAAACGAAAAAAGCCGACTCATTTCTGAATCGGCTTTTAGGATCTGGAGCGGGAAACGAGATTCGAACTCGCGACCCCAACCTTGGCAAGGTTGTGCTCTACCAACTGAGCTATTCCCGCTAATGGCATCCCCAAGGGGATTCGAACCCCTGTTACCGCCGTGAAAGGGCGGTGTCCTAGGCCTCTAGACGATGGGGACACACCGTATTGCAGCGCCTAGTGCTGCTTTCCTGATTGACGACGCTGAGCTTGTGCTACTCCAACTCAAATTTGAATCATTTGAATTGGAGCGGGAAACGAGATTCGAACTCGCGACCCCAACCTTGGCAAGGTTGTGCTCTACCAACTGAGCTATTCCCGCACTTAATGCATCTTAAAATAAGATGGCATCCCCAAGGGGATTCGAACCCCTGTTACCGCCGTGAAAGGGCGGTGTCCTAGGCCTCTAGACGATGGGGACGTCTCAATCAAGGAGCGCGCATTCTAGGGGCGGCACCGCCCCTCGTCAACCCCTTGTTATAACTTTTTTAACACTGAACACAAGAAATATGCGACAACGTTTATAACCAGGGCGACTAAACTAGGTAACGTATCTCAAGTCAGGTTATCTAACGCTATGTCCACACTCGGACTGGTCATTTTGGTTTCTTTCGTTGCCTTGGCAGGCGTCGGCGCCCTCGCCTATTTGCGCCTACGCGAACAACAACAATTAGAACGTGCACGCCACGCCATCGCTTTGACCGATGACATCATCAAGTTCGCCGAAACCTTGTCGACTTTGGGGGCTTATGTCAGTCAGCCCAGCAAACATTTGCTGGCCCAGCATATTTTGCAGCTACAACAGCAACTGCAACAACTGGGCATCAAGAGCAGCCAACCGGTCAAACGAGCCAGCTCACTGGCGCATCAGTCATTAGAAGAGCCACCCAGCAATAAAAAGCCCCCACTGCCGACCGACAGCAAACCCGCTCAACGCTTCAGCGAGCAAACTCGCCACCTGTCGGCCTTGGTGCGCGTCAGTTACCAAAAAGGCAAGTTGGATAAAAACAGCGCCGCGGCCATTGCCCGCGAAGCCAGGTCCCTAAATTTGCGTGTCTGCTACGGCGTATTTGATAGCAAAGCACGAGCAGCATTGGCCATGAACACCCCCTCCAGAGCGACACGCTTTGTCGACAAAGCCAAAAATTTGCTCAAAAACAATCGCGACGATCTGCCCGTGTTAACCCAAGCATTGGAGCGCTTACAGCACGATGTCAAAACCGCACAAGCTAAGCTGGCACCGCCTACCGCCCCCTCACGACTGGAAACTGGTGCTCAGGAGCTGGCGGACAGCGACGAAGCGTGGAAGAAAAAGCATTTTTGAACACCGGCCAGCACATCGACAGCATGACGGCGGCTGGATAGGATAAGCCAACGCTCAATATTGGCGAGATAGAGCAAACGGATGCAACGACTGTATGTTCCGTAGTATTCATCACAAGTTGGCCCAACGCATGGCATTGCATGTCAGCGTACTGTTGTTAATCATCGCCTTGGTGCTGAGTGCGTTCAGCCTGTTTCAATCCGCCCAACAGTTGCGCCAGCAATTATTCCAAACACCACATCAACTGCTGCAGACCAGCCTGCCCACCTTCGACCTAGCGACCTTTAATTACAACGATCGACTCAACCAACAGCTGACCGATGGCCTGATTCAGCACCCTGCCGTACTGTCGGTATCGGTATTGGATAACACCGGCCGCGAAGTGGCGCACTCCAGTCGCACCCAAGCATGCCAGATCAATACGGTTGAATACGCCATTTTTGATGTTGAAGACATCCATCTGGCAGCGCTCAACCATCGGGGCAACGACATCGGTCAGGTCATTCTCCGGGCCGACCCGTGCCTGTTTGTGCAAGAGTTTCGGCGCACTGCCATACATGCAGCTCTGTATACGTTGCTATTGTGCGTCATCGTCAGCGGCTTTATTTACATCAGCCATGATCGGCTGCTCACCCGCCCACTGCAGCGCCTGGCGCAGCGCGCCGAGGGCATCAATGGCCACACCATTGACTCGCAAGCATTGGCGCAGTTTCACAGCGACAGACCCGATGAGCTGGGCCAGCTCAGCCGTTCTTTCTATCGGTTGCTAGAGGCATTAACACAGCACATTCACAAACAGCAGCAAGCCGAAGCTCAGGTAGCTGACTACTCCGCCAAGCTCGAACAGCTGGTGCAGCGTCGTAGCCACGCACTGAGCGAAGTCAGCCGCCAACTGGATCCGCCCACCCAGACTGCCAACGACGCCATTACTCAGGCACGCAAACTATTACTGGACACCGCCCTTACCCAGCTCGGCACATCGGCATCGGATGTTGACCTGGTATCGTTACAGTTGCATCTGCAGCAAGCCAGGGAGCTTGACCACATTCCACAACTCAGCCGCGCCATGGATCATGAAGAGCGCTTGAGCCTTTGGCTGCAGCGGGTGCTCAGCCAGGAGGGTTTGTACCCCAGCGTCGTGACTCATATCGAAGCCGATGAAGACCCGGTGTTGCTGGCAGAAGAGCTGACCATTTGGCTGTTGGTAAAATTGACGGCTTGCATACGCGCCGTGAGCAGCGCGCCGATACAGCTGACGGTGCGCATCCGGCCCCAGGGCGACGACCAGCAACTGTGTTTCAAGCTGTGCAGCCAAGCGCAAGCCGTGCCAGCAGAGCTGATCGATAGCGAGCTGATATCCACCCCCCACGGCCTGATTCCAGGACTAAAAGTACATCGCCAACTACTGGCAACGCATCAGAGGCAGTTGTCCATCAGTTACGAGCCGGAGTTAGAGCTGGCATGGCAGCTGCCATGCCAGCATCAGAAGGCGCTGCTAAACGCGGTTCGCCGCCACCACCCACAAGCGTTACAGCTGATAATCAACAGCGCGCTGCAGCGCTCCAAACTGCAGAGCAGCCTAGATGCTTGGCAACTGCCCTACCAATTCGGCGATCACCCAGATGTAGGCAGCATCACCCTTACCGATGACGCCACCCTGGCAGGGCAACGCAACGTGCTGCTGCTGGGACACCCAGACACCGGTCTGCCTGCCAACTGGGTTTCCGCTCAGCTGCTGCTGGCGCTTAGCAATCTCTGCCAAGGCAGCCAGGAGCAGATCGGCAGGCGCGCTCTAGTAGCCGAAGACAACACCATCAGCCGCATGCTGTGTCAGCGTTTTTTGAAAAACCTGGGCATTCAGACCGAGCTGGTCGACAACGGCTTACAAGCGTTGGAAAAAGCCAGGCAACAACACTTTGACGTCATCTTAATGGACTGCCAGATGCCGATCATGGATGGCTTTGAGGCGACTCGCCAGATACGCCGTGACTCACTCAACCAAGCCACCCCAATCATGGCACTGACTGGATTGAGCGGTGAAGATGAACGACAAGCCTGCTTGGGCGCGGGCATGAACGACTTTATTGGCAAGCCGTTTACGCAAACGCAAATCCAATCCACCTTGCTGCAGTGGTTAGACTCGCCCGCTGCTTAGCAGCACCACAACACGATCAAAGCAGCACCGGGATGCGATCAAAGCAGCTGCGATAACTGCCGCTGCCAAGATTGCAGTAAGTCGCGCATTTGTTGCAGCTCTTGTGGGCTGACTTGCAGGCGGCATAACAGCTGCTCAGGTACCGATTCAGCGCGCGTTTTCAGTGACAGGCCGTCTGCGGTCAGTTCAATCATCACACGACGCTCGTCCTGCGTACTGCGCCGGCGCTGTAGTAAGCCGTTCGCCTCCATGCGCTTTAACAAAGGTGTCACAGTGCCCGTATCGAGCTGCAGTTCGCGGCACAACTCGCCCACCGCCAACGGCAGGCGCTGCTCTTCCCGCGCCTGCCACAATACCAGCATCACCAAATACTGTGGGTAGGTTAACCCCAGCGGTTTTAGTAATGGCTGATAAGCCTGAGTCACCTGGCGTGACAAGCTGTACAGCGGGAAACAGAGCTGTTGCTGCAACTGCAGCCGACTGCTGGAAGTCATTCGAGCCTTACTGTCCGGCCGACAGCGCCTGCTCAATGTCTTTGGCCAGCGCTTCGGGTTTGGTGGTGGGCGCGTAGCGATCAATAACCTGACCATCACGCCCAATCAAAAACTTGGTGAAGTTCCACTTGATGCCCTCTGTACCGAGCACACCTGGCGCCGCCTGCTTCAGACGCTGGTACAAGGGAGCGGCATTGTCACCATTCACCTCAATTTTGGCAAACATTGGAAAACTGACGCCGTAATTCTTTTGGCAGAAAGCACCAATCTCCTCAGAGCTGCCTTTTTCTTGATGGCCGAATTGGTTGCAGGGAAAGCCCAGGATCATCAACCCCTGCTCCTTATATTGTTTCCACAATGCCTCCAACCCCTCGTACTGCGGGGTAAAACCACATTCGCTGGCGGTGTTGACCACCAACACCACGTGGCCTTGGTAGTCGTCCAGTTGCTGCTGCTCACCATTTAAGCGCGCCATTTCGCCGGTCAAAATCATCACTACCTCCATTGCTTCAAATTATATTGCGCAAAATACAATAGCCGATTAAAAGTCATGCCGCCAGCCTGTATGGCATTTATTGCGATGAAACTAACAGCAATGTTCGACACTCGAGCTGTGTCTGAGTTGGCAACGCTTGAGTCCTGCGGAGCGCTGGCTCAGCGCTCCGCGGCTCTCACCAATGTAACCCACACCAATGCAACCTAAACCAATGCAGTCCGCACCAGCGCGAACTAGCCGTCGTCGCTTGACTCAGACTTGGCGACAAAATCCAAAGAGGCGGAGTTAATGCAGTAGCGCAGCCCGTTCTCAGCGGGGCCATCGGTGAATACATGCCCTAAATGAGCATCACATTGGTGGCAGACGACCTCGGTACGGACCATAAAATGACTGGTATCCAAATGCTCGTCCACAGCCTGGTCGGCCACGGGCTGGGTAAAGCTGGGCCAACCACAGCCAGCATCGTATTTATTGTGACTTAAAAACAAGGCGGCACCGCAGCAAACGCAGTGGTAGGTGCCGTCTTGGTCAAAGTCATAGTATTGCCCGGTAAAAGGGCGCTCGGTCGCCGCCTCTCGAGTGATGCTGTAGGTGTGTTCATCCAGTTGCTCACGCCACTGCTGCGGAGTTTTGGTAATTTTTGCCATGCGATGCCCTTGCTTACTTTCGCGTTATCTAAGCACAGAGTATGATGCTGAGTTCTCTGTTGATTCAATAAAGGCGTGCGTAGTTCCATGAAGGAAGTCGTTAAATCCAATAAGCTGGCTAATGTTTTTTACGATATTCGTGGACCCGTCTTACAAGCCGCCAAGCGCATGGAAGAAGAAGGCCACCGAATCCTGAAGTTAAACATTGGCAACCCCAAGCCCTTTGGTTTGGATGCGCCAGAAGAAATCATTCAGGACGTTATCTATAACCTGCCCGATTCCGAAGGCTACGCCGACTCGCGCGGCTTGTTTTCTGCGCGCAAAGCCATCATGCAATACGCGCAGCAAAAGAACATTGCCAACGTCGGTATTGAAGACATCATCGTCGGCAACGGTGTCAGTGAGCTGATTGTGATGAGCATGCAGGGCCTGCTCAATAACGGCGACGAAGTCTTGGTGCCAGCACCGGATTACCCACTGTGGACGGGCGCCGTGAGCCTGGCCGGTGGACGCGCCGTGCACTACATCTGCGACGAAGGCAGCGGCTGGTATCCAGATTTAGAAGACATGCGCCGCAAAATCACCGATAAAACCCGTGCGCTGGTATTGATCAACCCCAACAACCCGACCGGCGCTGTCTACCCGCAGGAAATTCTGCAAGGCATGCTCGACATCGCCCGCGAACACCAACTGGTGGTGTTCTCCGATGAAATTTACGACAAGATTTTGTTTGATGGCGCCGAGCATATTTCGACCGGCTCATTGGCCGATGACTTGCTCATCATTACCTTTAACGGCCTGTCTAAAAATTATCGTCTGGCAGGCTTTCGCGCTGGTTGGATGATCATCAGCGGCGCCAAGCACCTGGCCAAAGATTACCTCGAAGGCTTGGACATGCTGGCCAACATGCGCCTGTGTGCCAATGTACCAGCGATGCACGCGATTCAAACCGCGCTCGGCGGCTATCAAAGCATTAACGACCTAGTGGCACCCGGAGGTCGCATTTGCCAACAGCGCGACATCGCCTACGAGGCACTCAACAGCATCGACGGCGTGTCGTGCGTTAAGCCCAAAGGCGCTTTGTATTGCTTCCCGAAAATGGACACGCAAAAATTCAACATCGCCAACGATGAGCGCATGGTGTTGGATTTGTTGGAGCAGCAGAAAATTTTGATCGTGCACGGCACCGCGTTTAACTGGCCCTACCCAGACCACTTCCGCGTAGTATTTTTGCCGCGCCCGGAAGACTTGACTGCCGCCATGGAGCGCATGCAGCAGTTTTTCGGTGGCTATCGCCAACTGTAGCGGAGCGCCTATGCTCGACGTCCATATTGATGACTTTTACAAAGACTGTGCAGCGGCGCTGCTGTTAGGCTTTCGCTGGTTTCCACGCCAGCAAACGCTGTTTATTGAAGACATTTCCGGGCCGGACGATATGGACGAGTTCGGCCTGCACTCACCTAGGCACATGGCGGCGTTGGGCACAGTGCAGTGGCTGCAAGATGAAGGGTTTGTGCGCTTTGGCGCACGCGATGCCTGCCGCTCGGTGGACGATTTTGTATTAACGTCGAAAGCGTTTGCGCGCATGATGAAAGCCATCGACGATGACCCCACCCAAACACTGGCGCACTCGCTCGAATACGCGCGCCTGCAGGGCGACACCCTCACCTTAGGAAGGCTGCTGCAAGCGCACATTTTATGCCACGATCAGTTGCTCTGAGCGCTATTTAACACGCACATCAAAGCCTGCCGCCTCAAGCGCCTTACCCAAATCCAGGCAACGCGCCGGCACTCCCACCTTAAGTACGGGAATATCGCGACGCAGCGGATAATCGCGGCGTAATTGATCAAAGGTGGCGCGCTGATCCTCACTGCGGCGCATGGCAGCACGCATCACGCCGTCATCCACACGTATTTCGTATGAAGCGCGAATCGCTGTTCGCAGCGCCTGATGAACTGGAATATTGTCGGAAAAATTCACCCGCTTTATGCCCGGCTCGGGTAAAAACTGGGCGAGTTTGCAGCGCACGGGCAACCCCAAAAACTCACTGACGGCGTGGTAAATCATTTCAGTCCCGCGCATTTTTCCATCCAAGGAATACCCGGCAATGTGTGGCGTGGCGATTAATGCCCGTTGCATCAGCGCCAAATCCAAGTACGGCTCGTGTTCCCAAACGTCCAATACGGCTTCAAAATCGCCATGATCATTGAGATGCGCCTTCAGCGCCTGACCGTCCACCACGCCACCGCGACAAGTATTGATCAAACACGCATCTGGGCGCATTGCCGCCAACTGCTCAGCGCCAATCAAGTGATGCGTTGGGTGTGGACCATCAAGGGTGAGCGGCGTGTGCAGGGTCACCACATCGGCTTGCAACGCTTGCTGCAGTGACACCAGCTCACCAACATCCTCAGGCTGCTTAAACGGATCGACGGCCATCACCGTCACCCCCATGGTTTCCAGACGCTGTCGCAGCAGCCCGCCCACATTGCCAACACCCACAATGCCAACACTGAGGTCGGTAAAGGTTTGGCCACGCGTATCAGTCAGCACACTGAGCGCGCTAAGTACGTAGTCCACCACGGCTTGCGCGTTGCAACCGGGCGAGCTGGCAAAACCAATGTTGTTGGCGGTCAGGTAATCGGTATCGATGTGGTCGGTGCCTATGGTGGCGGTCGCAACAAACTTGACCGGTGTTCCCTCCAGCAGCGACTGATCGACACGCGTTACCGAGCGTACTAGCAGTACATCGGTGTGCAGCAAGTCGTCGCGGCACAACTGGCGCCCAGGGCGGCGTTCAATGGTGCCGAGGTCGGCAAAAAATTCATCGATCAGCGGAATGTTTTCATCAGCCAGTATTCGCACGAGCGGTTCTCAAAAACTCAATCAGACCTCATTTTGGCAACTGCCGACACGACTGACAATGATATTTAAGGCACCGCGGAACAATTCTGCACAGCTCCGCGCCAGTGCAGCAGGTGTTCAGAACAAGGCGGCACTGGCAGAAAATGGCCAGGCCTGGTCAACATCGCCAACGACATTTTGGAGACTTGCCGCCCGCACCCTACGGGGATCGCCAGAGCGAACGCGCCATTCACTCAGAAAATAGCGAACATAAGCCAAATAAGAACACTTTATAACCTATTCGACCATCGGCTTCCTTAACCCAAAATCGCCGATGACCTATAATTGCGCCCGGAAATCCGTTTACGAGCCTTTGCGATTGAACGCGGCAGCGCCAGCTTGCAACCGTGACCGGCGCTGCAGCGCCGCAAAGCTCACCAGGAAGTACACCCATCCGTCGGCCACGTCGGTCACAAGTCGACGTAGGATGTGCGACAGATATAACGAGACGAGGATATAACCGTGTTAGAAGCTTATCGTGCTCACGTCGCTGAGCGTGCAGAGCAAGGCGTACCGCCAAAGCCTCTGAATGCTGAGCAAACCGCCGCTCTGGTCGAGCTGCTGAAAACCCCACCAGCTGGCGAAGAGGAAACTCTGGTCGACCTGCTGGAAAATCGTATTCCACCGGGCGTGGACGAAGCTGCTTATGTCAAAGCCGGTTTCCTGACTGCGATCGTTAAAGGCGAAGCCGCCTCTCCTCTGGTCTCGAAAGAAAAAGCCGTGCAGCTGCTGGGCATGATGCAAGGTGGCTATAACATCGCTACCTTGGTTGAGTTGCTGGACGACGCCAGCCTGGCCGAGCTGGCCGGCGAGCAGCTGAAAAGCACGCTGCTGATGTTCGATGCCTTCAACGACGTTAAAGAAAAAATGGACGCGGGCAACGCCGTTGCCAAGAGCGTGATGGAGTCTTGGGCCAACGCTGAGTGGTTCACCAACAAAGACAAGGTCGCTGAAAGCATCAAAATGACCGTGTTCAAGGTCACTGGTGAAACCAACACCGACGATCTGTCCCCAGCTCCTGACGCATGGTCTCGTCCAGACATTCCTCTGCACGCCCGCGCTGCTTACAAAATGACCCGTGACGGCTTAGAGCCTGAAGAGCACGGCGTCACAGGTCCTATGGCGCAGATCGAAGCGATCAAAACCAAAGGCCTGCCGGTTGCTTTTGTTGGTGACGTTGTAGGTACCGGTTCGTCACGTAAATCCGCCACCAACTCGGTGTTGTGGTTCTTTGGCGACGACATCCCTGGCGTACCTAACAAGCGTGGCGGCGGTGTGTGTATCGGCGGTAAAGTGGCGCCGATCTTCTTCAACACCATGGAAGACGCTGGCGCCTTGGTCTTCGAAGCCCCAGTTGACGACCTCAACATGGGTGATGTGATTGAAATTCGCCCGTACGACGGCAAGATTCTGTCTGAATCAGGCGAAGTCTTGTCTGAGTTTGAATTCAAATCCGACGTGATTCTTGATGAAGTTCAAGCCGGTGGCCGTATCCCACTGATCATTGGTCGCGGCCTGACCAGCAAAGCACGCGAAGCTCTGGGCCTAGGTGCATCAGATACCTTCCGCTTGCCAGTTGACCCAGAAGCCGGCTCTAAAGGCTTTAGCCTGGCGCAGAAGATGGTCGGTAAGGCATGTGGCCTGGAAGAAGGTCAAGGCGTTCGTCCTGGCACCTACTGCGAGCCACAAATGACCACCGTCGGCTCTCAAGACACCACAGGT
The DNA here is from genome assembly GCF_002237535.1 of Bacterioplanes sanyensis. Classification (GTDB taxonomy): domain Bacteria; phylum Pseudomonadota; class Gammaproteobacteria; order Pseudomonadales; family Oceanobacteraceae; genus Bacterioplanes; species Bacterioplanes sanyensis_A. The sequence goes on along the minus strand of NZ_CP022530.1, from coordinate 2,854,334 downwards.
CCTATGACCCGTGATGAACTAAAAGACCTGGCGTGCTTGGGCTTCCAAGCTGACTTGGTGATGCAATCTTTCTGTCATACCGCGGCTTATCCAAAGCCGGTTGACGTTGAAATGCAGCACACCATGCCAGACTTTATTCAAACCCGTGGCGGTGTTGCGCTGCGTCCGGGTGACGGCATCATCCACTCTTGGCTGAACCGCATGCTGCTGCCAGATACCGTGGGCACCGGTGGTGACTCTCACACCCGTTTCCCAATGGGCATTTCGTTCCCAGCCGGTTCTGGCTTGGTGGCCTTTGCTGCCGCCACCGGTGTTATGCCACTGGATATGCCTGAATCTGTACTGGTGCGCTTTAAAGGCAAGATGCAGCCTGGCATCACGCTGCGTGACCTGGTACACGCCATTCCTCTTTACGGCATCAAGCAAGGCCTGTTGACGGTTGAGAAAAAAGGCAAGATCAACGAATTCTCAGGTCGCATCCTGGAAATCGAAGGCCTGGAAGATCTGACCGTTGAGCAAGCGTTTGAGCTGTCAGATGCCTCTGCAGAGCGCTCTGCTGCGGGTTGTACCATCAACCTGTCGGAAGAGTCCGTTGCTGAGTACCTGCGCTCTAACATCGTCATGCTGCGTTGGATGATTGCCGAAGGTTATGGCGATCCTCGTACTCTGGAGCGTCGTGCACAAGCCATGGAAGCCTGGTTGGCTAACCCAAGCCTGATGCGTGCTGACAAAGACGCTGAGTACGCTCACGTGATCGAAATTGATCTGGCCGACATTAAAGAGCCGATCGTGTGCTGCCCGAACGACCCAGACGATGCTAAATATCTGTCTGAAGTGGCTGGCGACAGCGTTGATGAAGTCTTCATCGGCTCGTGCATGACCAACATCGGTCACTTCCGTGCGGCGGGTAAACTGCTGGCCCAAAACAAAGGCGGTCTGTCGACCCGCTTCTGGATGTCGCCACCGACTAAAATGGACGAAGCTCAGTTGATGGAAGAAGGCTACTTCAACATCTACGGCACATCCGGTGTTCGCACCGAAATGCCGGGCTGCTCTTTGTGCATGGGTAACCAGGCGCGTGTAGCTCCAAACACCACAGTACTGTCGACCTCAACGCGTAACTTCCCTAACCGTTTGGGTGATGGCGCCAATGTGTACCTGACCTCTGCGGAACTGGCAGCGGTGGGCGGCATCTTAGGCAAACTGCCTACACCTGCGGAATACATGGAGTACGCCAAGAACTTGGATAGCATGTCTGCCGACATCTACAAGTACTTGAACTTCGACAAGATGGACGAGTACACCAAAAAAGCGGCAACGGCTGTGATTGCAACGGATAAATAATCCCTAGCAATTCCACCTAGCCCAGTAAAAAGCCCGGCATTTGCCGGGCTTTTTTTGTTGCATTTTCAGCAGCACATCGCATTAAAAATGCTCAACGACGAGCAATGCCAAGGACACCGAGTTAATTAGAAACGTCCAAGGTCCCGAATGCGCCTAACATTGCGATTAAGCACATGACGCAATGCGTAACAATAAAACCAACGCTTCACACCAGTTAAATTGCGATGCTGGCGATAAAAATCATCGGGATGGGCAAAAATACCATAATCATCGGCAATGCCTTGGCGTTGAATATAGGTGTCTTCTCCTTGCCAGTTGATATTGGGCTCAGCCAAACAGGTGGTGGCAATGCCATAACCGCTGAATGCCGTGCAGTTTTCACCCTCCCCGCCGCCCTGCTTGGCAAAGCGATGCTGAATCTGATTTAGATAGCGCTGGTCGATAATATAACCTTCAAGGTTAATCCAACGCTGCTGGTACAAGACTTCCACCCAACTGTGCACAATACGCTCTGGCACGAATGGCATGAGCCAGGTGGGAATGGCACCTTGCTGTAAGCGATTAAAAATAGTGAAGCCATGTAAACGACAGGGAATACCCAACGCACGTAATAACGCCATTAACAGTGTACCTTTGGTATTGCACTGGCCATAGCCATCGGCGAGCACCTGACTGGCCTTCAGCTCATCATGGGCGTTGTAGCCAAACAAAATCTCGTCGCGTACAAAATCGTATACAGCACCGATGGCAGCATAACCATCGAGCTGGCGCCAGCCGCGCTGATCGATCAGCGTTTGCAAATCCGTATGTTGAAAATCCAGCATATCCGTGTGTATCAAATAATCGCTCATAGGTACCTCCCGTTAGAGGCCACCAGATTAAGAGTATGAGCAACAAGTTACTTGAATAAACTGGCGATGAGCGATTACAAAAACTGGCGTAACGCTTGTCGAATAGTCAGGCCAAACTGCTGGCGAAAAGTGCGTGAAAGATGCGCACTGTCGGAAAAACCAGCGGCATGAGCAGCTTCCGTGGCTGACTGCCCTCGCTGCAAGGCTAATAAGGCACACTGCAAACGCCGCCATTTTAAATAAGGCCGCCAGGGCACACCCATAGACTGTTTAAAGCGGTGTAAAAAATGGCTTTCAGACCAGCCCAACTGCTGCGCCACCTGCGCCGCTCGCCATTGCGACGGCTTAATGCAATCCGCCACCAAGCAGCCATCAAGCTGTGTTAACAGCTGACTTATTTGAGCATCCATAGCGACTTCGTGGGTTTGGCTTTGTTGTTCAATCCAGCGGCGAAAACCATCCGGGCTTAACGCCGGGTCACAACCCAAGGAAAAGCGACTCTTGCCTGCGCTTTGCTGCTTTAACCAACGTCCGACTGCGCTTTGCTGTTCGAGCAGTATCACGACCCCTTGGGACAGCCTTAAAGCATGCATCACACCAGGTGCCAGTGCGATAACGTAAGAGCCTGTTAATGCCTGATCATCAAGCAGCAACTGCCAGTCATGACCAAGCACCAGTTGCCAGCAAGTATGCTGATGAAGATCCGTCTCGGTGATGGGGGCAGCGATAGTGAGCCAGCCTGGATCTATCTGAATTCTATGTTGCATAACAACTCGTAATAAATGACCAACAGTTCACTCAAAACAGCGCCTAACAAATTGATCTGGATGCAAAAAACAGTAGTATCCTAAGCAGATTTATTTGGGAACGCTGATTCATGGCAAATAATAGCGCGAGCCCATCTGGCTCAACTTTCACAGGCATTGTCAGTGCACTAGCGCTGCTGCTGTACACGGTATTTCTAGGAGTATTTCTGTACGCCATGATTGCCGTGAAAATTCTACTGCCGCCATTGCGTCAACGCATCGCTGATCCGGCTATTGTGGCCATCGCTAGCCTGTGGATTCAAGGCATTTTGTGGTGGATCAATCATGTTGGCAAAGTACAGTGGGATATCCAAGGGCTGGAGCGCAGCCGGGCGGATGGTTGGTATCTGATTACTGCCAATCACCAGAGCTGGGTTGATATCTTTGCTCTCTATCAAGTGTATTTAGGCAAAGCTCCGCTGCTTAAGTTCTTTATCAAACACGAACTTGGCTATTTGCCCATCGTTGGCCAGGCTTGGTGGGCACTGGATTTCCCCTTTATGCGCCGCTACACCAAGGACTATCTAAAAAAACACCCAGAAAAAGCAGGGCAGGATTTGCTAGAAACCCAGCGTGCGTGTGAAAAGTTTTCCCAAACACCCACCAGCGTAATGAATTTTTTAGAAGGCACACGTCTCACCGATGCCAAGCACCGTCAGCAGCAATCACCTTATCGACATTTGTTAAAACCCAAAGCGGGCGGTTTGGCTTTTGCCATTCAAGCACTGGGAGAGCGCTTTGATGCGCTGACCAACGTCACCATCGCCTACCCTCATGGCACGCCGAGTTTTTGGGATTTAATGTGCGGCCGGGTAGCGTTTATTCGTATGGTGATTGAAGAAATTCCGATTCCGCCACATTTCTGCCAGGGCGACTATCAAAATGACCCACATCTGCGCCAGGAAATGCAGCACTGGACATCGGCGATCTGGGAGAAAAAAGACGCGCTATTAGCGCGCCTGTTAGCGTCAGAATCGCACGAAGTGATCAAGCAAGAGCGCGCCAAACAGCCACAAAATGTAGCGAATTGAAAACCAAAATGCCTGCATCGGCGCTTTTACATCGTGTCGATGCCGGTACACCCGCCAGTTAAACCAGATCCAACGCGCATTGAGCGGCAGCAGCAACAATAAATATAACCAGCAGCTCATGGCGGTGACAAAAGGCAACAACGTGACGGCAACCGTGAGCCAAGCGTACAGCCACACCTGTAAGCGGGTAAACGCATCACCATGAGTCACCGGTAACATAGGTACCCCAGCGTGGCGATATTCTTCACAGCGATGAATAGCCAATACCCAAAAATGTGCCGGCGTCCAGGCAAAAATGATTAACACCAACAACACCGCATTGCCTTCCAATTGCCCAGTAACAGCGGTCCAGCCCAACAAAGGTGGCGCCGCTCCCGCCAAGCCACCAATGGTGATGTTTTGCGGCGTCGCGTGTTTTAGAAAGGCGGTGTAGACCAAGGCATACCCCAGCAGCGAGGCTGCCGTCAGCATGGCTGTTAGCGGATTGATGAGCCAGGCCAACAAAAACACGCCACTGAGTGACAGCGCACTGGCGTACAGACTCACCTGCCATGTCGATAAACGCTGCTGAGCAAAAGGACGGCGCCGAGTCCTCGCCATCAGCTGATCAAAGCGCTGATCGAGCAAATGGTTAAATGCCGCCGCGCCCATCGAAGCCAACGCAATGCCCAGCATGGCCAATGTCAATTGACCCAAATCGGGAAGAACCGGCCGCGCCAGCAATGCACCGACTAAGGCACACACCAGCATCACCACCACCACTCGTGGCTTGCCGAGCGCCCAATAGTCCTGCCAGCGAGACGGCTGTTTTAAAACAACGTCATTCATAGCTCACCCTCCCAGATACACGACTTGATGCCACCGCCAGTTGCGGCGTCAATAGCAATGACCACCACCCCAGCAGCAACAGTGCCACAGCACCAGCGGTATGCAGCAGTGCCACCACCAGTGGCATGCCTTGCGTTACCAAAATGGCACCCAACGCGACCTGCACTAAATACACCGACATCATCCAGCCCAACGGCTGCTGCGCCGCCGATGCACGCCTGTGCGCCAACCAATACGCAACCAGCAATAACACTCCCAACAACACGGCATTCAGTCGGTGCGCAAAATGAATGGCCGTTCGCGCCTCCGCGTGCAGCTGACCATATAAGTAGTGCGGGCCAATGGTTTGGGTTAAATGGAAACCCTCGGACACATCCATGGCAGGCCACCACTCACCATTGCATTTAGGGAAGCCGACGCAACCGGTACCGGCATAATTGCTCGATGTCCAACCACCCAGGGCCAGCTGCAGTATTAACACCCCCATTAAAGCGGCCACAGCAAAACGTAACGAGCCGGACTCATTGTTTTGCTCTCCGGAGCGCTGACGACTACTGAGCCAAACCGCAAAAAACAGCGACAAGCACGTCAGTCCACCAAGCAGATGCGCCGTTACCACTTGTGGCCAAAGCTGCAATGTGACCGTCCAAGCGCCAAATGCTCCCTGCAGCAGCACCATACCAAGTAATGCCAGTGACCAACGCATCACTGCCGGAAAGGCCGAGCGCTGACGCCAAGCCAGCGCATTAATGACCAACACCCACAGTCCCAAGGCCGATGCCAAATAGCGATGAATCATTTCCATCCAGGCTTTCACCGGCTCCAGCGGCTGCGAAGAATATTCTGCTGCAGTGGCGTGGTCAGGCACCACCAGTCGCCCGTAACATCCGGGCCAGTCCGGACACCCCAAGCCAGCGTCCATCAAGCGCGTGGCGACACCGACTAAAATCACCACAATGCAGAATACGGCACCACTCAGCGACACCCAGCGAATTACCTTCAGTGATTCATTCATAGGCTTACTCCGGCCAGTAATCTGGTCGCTTGGGAACGCGCTTGAGTACATAGCGAAGGTCTTTGAGTACTTGCGCATCGTCTAGATCTTGAAACAACAACACCACTCGACCATTAGCATCGGCCAATGCCAATGAACCGGCAAAAGGCGGCACCGCCGTGGAAACACTTTCCCCTGGCAAAGCACTGATCGACGCATCGTCCGTTAAACGCCACCGCCACAGCCTTTGAGCGTCTCTCCCCAAAGCGCGATGAATATGCCATGCGCTGTCCGCATTACAGTCCGACTGATGACAATTAATAAGCAAATAAAAGTCGGCGATGTTTTGATCGTACTCGCCAAGCCACTGAGACAATGGCGGCACATCGGGTTGCACGGTGGCGTCCACAGCCACGTCTTTTGGAATTGCCAACTGCCAATGCCACATAGCCCAGGCAATAGGCATGGGCGCTGCGAGCAAAACCATCAACCCAATCAATTTCCAGTGTGCCGACGACATCTCTTTTCCCTCCAAGGATCAGCAAGATAACCCACAGTGACGGCCGTAAACGCCAACGCTAGCCACTGCAGGGCATAACCTAAATGACGTTCTGGCGACATAAATTGCAGCGGCTGCCACCAAGCAGGACGCTGACCATTGCGCTGATGCACCACGCCGCCAGCCAGCTCAGCATCCAGCTTCTGTTCCCAGTCGGGCAGCACCAGCGCTTGAACACGATTACCTTCTTGCACCTCACCGAGCAAAAATGGCGTTTGATTCAGCTGCTGCCATTGCCCTTTTATAATCGCTGGCCCAGCGGGTTCCTTTGGCAACGGCAACGATTGGCGATGACCGCCGGTAAATTCAAATCCGCGGTCCACCAAATACACTCGCCCGCGTTCGGTCACCAAGGGTGTGATCAGCGACACGCCAGGGCGGCCTTGATAATTGCGATTATCTAACCAGGCGCTGAGCTCTGGCTGGAAATGTCCCTCGATCTCAACATTTTGGCCATGGCTAGGGAGCGAAGGTAGATCACCTTCGCGCCAAACAGCATCATGAGCAGACATCAAACGTTTATTATTGGCTCGGTCGTATTGCCAGTTTGCCAATACCAGCCCCAACAAAAACAATGCCAGCCAAAAAGCGTACCAGCCGTAGCGCTTGATCGGCCAAATCCTTGGGGCTATTGACTCAGCCTCTAACGCCATGCGCTACTGATCAATAAATATTTGGAGCGCAGACGTGTCATGTTAAAAGTCCTAATCGCAATTGTTTTTTTTATAATGATTGTCAGCTTATTGGCCGGCGCTGGCTTTTTGCTGTCCGACCAAAGCCAGTCCAAACGCCTATTAACATCCCTGACCTTGCGCGTGGCTTGTGCTGCCATACTTATGGCAGCGTTGGTGTATGGCTTTGTATCTGGCACACTCGCATAACCCAGCTCTAAAATACGTAGACAAACAGAAATAATCCGATCCAAACCACGTCTACAAAATGCCAATACCAGGCGGCGGCTTCGAAACCAAAATGTTGATCAGCCGAGAAATGCCCATTCATCAAGCGCAACCAGATGGTGGCCAAAATCAGCGCACCTAAGGTGACGTGTACACCATGAAACCCTGTGAGCAAAAAGAAAGTTCCGCCATAAATGCCCGCTTGCAGCGTCAACCCCAGCTGGCGGTAGGCTTCGACGTATTCAATGCCTTGCACCACCAAGAATATGGCGCCGAGCAACAATGTCAGACCCAGCCAATTCAAACATGCAAAACGATGATTGGCTTTCAGCGCGTGATGCGCAAACGTCAGGGTAATACTGGATGCGACCAATAAAATGGTATTGATCAATGGCAGATGCCATGGGTCGATGACTCCAGTTGGACCGGCCACTTCGGCAGAGGGAGGCGACATCAATGGCCAGCTGGCGGTAAAGTCGGGCCACAACAATGCGGTGATTCCCTTTGCGCCTTCACCATCCAGCCAGGGAATGGCAAAGGTGCGCACGTAAAACAGCGCCCCAAAAAATGCGGCAAAGAACATAATCTCAGAGAAAATAAACCAAGCCATTCCCTGGCGAAACGAGCGATCCATTTGCTCGTCATAGAATCCGGCACGAGACTCATACACGACGTCAGCGAACCATTGATAAATCACCCATAAGATCCCCAAAATGCCGAAGAGCAATAACATACCACCACGACCATGAGCCAACTCATTGCCTGCTCCGACAGCTATCAGGCCGATGGCCGCAACAGCAATGATGGGCCACCGGCTGGAAGCTGGTACATAATAAGAACCACTCATAAACTGCTCTCCTGCGCTAAGGCGTCGGGTTTAACGGGATAAACTGTGTACGACAGGGTGACGGATGAGACATGTTCCGGCAGATTTGCACCGACCAAATACATTAACCCCACCTCTTTCTTCTCACCCGCTTTCAGCAACATTTCCTGAAAACAAAAACACTCTATTTTCAACAAATGCGGACTGGCTTCAGCAGGGCTAATACTCGGCACGGTACGAATCCAAAGATCGTCATCACCTTGATTAAAAAACGTAAACTGCGTTTGATTGCGAGCGCCAGGCTCGGGTATCTGGCGGCCTTGCGCAGCACTAAAAGACACCGGTAACCCCGTCCCCACCTTGGTGACAAACTGTACGTCCAACACACGTTCAGCACTCAAGCTTTGCGCTTGCACATCAGCCAAATCGAATCGTTTGGGCTTGCCGTTTAGGCCAGTGACTTCGCAAAAAACGTCATACAAAGGCACCAGTGCTATGGTGAACCCCACCATGCCCAATAACACCAACAGCAACTGGCGCACGGTTTTTTGGATCGCTTGCTGTGTGTCTGGTGCCTGTGCCATAGATCACCTCACGCGCGGCTGGGAGAATCTCGTTCCGGAACAAACTGGGGCGGCTCACTGAAGGTGTGCAGTGGCGCCGGGCTAGGCACGGTCCACTCCAGTCCTTCTGCACCCTCCCAAGGTTTCGCTGGCGCAGGTTTGCCACCTTTCACACATTGATAGATAACAATCATCAGCAGGATCTGCGACAAGCCAAACAGGAAAGCACCGAGCGATGAGATCATATTGAAATCGGCAAACTGCAGAGCGTAATCCGGAATGCGTCGTGGCATGCCGGCCAAGCCTGAAAAGTGCATCGGGAAGAAGGTCAGGTTGACGCCGATGACCGACAGCCAAAAATGCAGTTTTCCTAAGCTTTCACTGGGGTAAAAGCCTGTCCATTTCGGCAACCAGTAATACACCCCAGCGATGATGGCAAACACGGCACCCGGCACTAACACGTAGTGGAAGTGAGCAACCACAAAATACGTATCATGGTATTGATAGTCGGCAGGCACGATCGCCAACATAACACCAGACAAACCACCAATGGTAAATTGCACGATAAATGCCAGCGCAAAAAGCATCGGCACTTCAAAAGAAATGGACCCACGGAACAATGTCGCGATCCAATTAAACACCTTCACCCCAGTCGGCACAGCAATCAGCATGGTCATATACATAAAGAACAGCTGGGCTTCTAAAGGCAGCCCGACGGTAAACATATGGTGTGCCCATACCACAAACGACAGCAAAGCAATGGATGCAGTGGCATACACCATAGACTTGTAGCCAAACAGGCGTTTGCGCGAGAAGGTCGGTACGATCAATGACACGATGCCAAATGCCGGCAAGATCATGATGTACACTTCTGGATGACCGAAAAACCAGAATAAGTGCTGGAACAACACAGGGTCACCGCCACCGGCGGCATTAAAGAAGCTGGTGCCAAAATTGATGTCCAACAGCATCATAGTGACCACGCCCGCCAACACCGGCATAACCGCAATCAGTAAAAAAGCAGTGATCAGCCACGTCCAAACAAACAGCGACATATCCATCAGCCGCATGCCAGGCGTTCTCATGTTCAAGATGGTGGCGATGATATTAATCGCACCCAAAATTGAGCTAATACCAGCCACGTGAATCGACAAAATAAAGAAGCTGGTTGATGGCGGCGCATAGGTCGTCGACAACGGCGCGTAAAAGGTCCAGCCAAAATTCGGACCGCCCCCCTCCATCCACAACGTCGACAACAGCAAGCCAAAGGCAATGGGCAATAACCAAAAGCTAAAATTATTCAGGCGCGGCAACGCCATGTCAGGCGCTCCGATTTGCAGTGGAATCATCCAGTTTGCTAAGCCGACAAAGGCCGGCATAACAGCACCGAACACCATAATCAGACCGTGCATGGTGGTCATTTGATTAAAGAATTCAGGCTCCACTAACTGCAATCCAGGCTGAAAGAGCTCCGCCCGTATCACCAAAGCCATAACACCGCCCACCAGTAACATGGCCAGCGAGAACAACAGATACAAAGTACCAATTTCTTTATGATTGGTGGTCAACAACCACCTCAGAGGCCCGGTCACCTCCGGCGCGTGAGTAGAATCTCCTTGAATCTGCATGCTCACTCCTCCGCCGTTAAGATCTGATTGATTTGCTCTGGTTGTATCGCATCACCAGTATCGTTGCCCCACGCGTTGCGCTCATAAGTGACCACCGCGGCGATATCTACAGCTGACAGGGTTTCTGCAAAACCTGGCATCGCAGTGCCAGATTTACCGTACAGCACACGCTCGATGTGAATATCTAAGCCACTGGCGGATATCATGTTGTCGTTACCTGCCAAAGCAGGAAAGGCCGGCGGCAGGCCTTGACCATTGGGTTGATGGCAAGCTGCGCAGTAAGTGGTGTACACCGCCTCGCCTTTTTCCATCAGCTCTGCCATCGACCATTGCTTACTTTCTTTGGCTTTTTCTGCCAACGCCAGCGCTCGCTTTTCATCCAGAAAGGTTTGAAACTCTTGTTGGCTGACTGCTTTGACTTCGACCGGCATAAACCCATGATTGCGACCACACAGCTCGGCGCATTGACCGCGATAGGTGCCCGGTTGCTCGATGTTGGTCCAGCTTTCGTTAATAAAGCCAGGTACCGCATCTTTTTTCACCGCCAGCTCAGGGACCCACCAAGCATGAATAACGTCGTTCGACGTCAATAAAAAACGTACTTTGGTATCTACCGGCAGCACCAGCGGCTCATCCACCTCCAACAAATACGCCTCACCTTTGGCTTGCTGGCCCTCGATTTGCTCCAGCGGCGTCGATAAATTGGAAAAATACGCCACGTCTTCATTCAAAAATTCATAGCGCCAACGCCACTGATAACCCGTGATTAATACATCCACCTGAGCATCACTGGGGTCGTAGATTTTCTTTAGTGTGGCGGTAGCTGGCACGGCCATCGCAATCAAAATCACCACAGGCACTGCGGTCCATATCAGTTCAACTGCGGTACTTTCATGGAAATGAGCCGCGTCTTTATTACGGCTGCGACGATAGCGGATCAATGACCAAAACATGACCCCGAACACCACCACTGCGATCACCACGCAGATGGCAAAGATAATCATATGAAGGGAATGAACTTCTCGGCTGATTTCCGTCACGCCGGTGGGCATATTCCACCGTGAACCGTAATCGACGCCTTGTTGTTGCTCTGCCTGAACCAAGCCCGCACCAACTCCCAGCGGACTGAGTAGCAAAGCCACCATCAGCCTTTCACGACACCGCATAAGTACCCCCTGCAAGCAGGAACTGTATGAGTGCAAGTCGTATCGTGGGCAGTCTCTCTTCCGCCTTCCCACTCACATCCCTGACTCGATTATTGTTTTGTTATGACTGACAGTTAAGACCAGTCAGAGCGACAGACTCAAGCTCTACTGCCCAAATCGTCATATAACGAAAACTAATCTAAAGAAGTGAAAAGAAACCAAAACGAATAAAAAATTCAGTACAAATAACGAAGAAAAATTGAATTCCCCTTAAAATCAGAGACATAGCCAAATGGCAGCGGCATTGCTCCGCGGCTTCCCTTTTCACCTTAAAAACCTACAGGGATTAAAAAACTCTGCAAATAGCAAAGACGTCTAAGGGATATAGATGCCGGACATCAAGACAAACTACGAAAGAACACTGACTACCTAAAACGCAGCCACGGATTGTTCTTCAGCTATCCAACACCCACAAAAAACGGGAGCCGAAGCTCCCGTTTATATGTACCAACCTAACCCAGTCTTACGACTCAGCTTTTGGCTTTTCACGCAGTTTGATATGCAACTCACGCAGTTGGGCATTACCCACCTGGCCGGGTGCTTCTGTCATCACACACGCCGCCGACTGAGTTTTCGGGAAGGCAATCACTTCACGAATCGAGTTAGCGCCGGTCAGCAACATCACCAAGCGGTCGAGGCCAAAGGCCAAACCACCGTGTACAGGAGCGCCGTATTTCAGGGCATCGAGTAGGAAGCCAAACTTCTCTTGCTGCTCCTCTTCGCTAATGCCGAGGACGTCGAATACCGTTTCTTGCATTGACTGTTCGTGAATACGAATCGAACCACCGCCCAGCTCACAGCCGTTCAGTACCATATCGTAGGCACGTGACAGCGCTGTGGTTGGCTCGGCTTTCAGCTCCTCTGGTGAGCAGCTCGGCGCAGTAAATGGGTGGTGAATGGCGGTAATGCCACCGTCTTTAGTCTCTTCGAACATTGGGAAGTCGACTACCCACAGAGGCGCCCAGTCGCAGGTGTACAGATTCAGATCTTCACCCAGCTTGCAACGCAGCGCGCCCAGCGCTTCGTTCACAATCACTTCCTTATCAGCACCAAAGAAGATGATGTCGCCGTTTTCTGCACCCAGCTTGTTCATGATGCTCATGGTGTTGTCGTCACCGATGAACTTGATGATTGGCGATTGCAGGCCTTCGACGCCCTTTTCAATCTCGTTGACCTTAATCCAGGCCAAACCTTTAGCACCGTAAATGCCAACAAACTTGGTGTAGTCGTCGATTTGCTTACGGCTGATTTCAGCACCACCAGGTACACGCAGCGCCGCCACGCGACCTTTTGGATCTTTGGCAGGGCCAGCAAACACTTTAAATTCGATATCTTGCAGGAACTCAGCCACGTCCACCAACTGCAGCGGAATACGCAGGTCAGGCTTATCTGAACCGTATTTTTGCATCGCTTCCGAGTATGGCATGCGTGGGAATTCACCCAGCTGTACGTTCAGCTCTTTTTCAAAGATTTCGCTGATCATGCCTTGGGTCAGTGCCATGATTTGCTCTTCATCGATAAACGACGCTTCGATATCGATTTGGGTAAATTCAGGCTGACGGTCAGCGCGCAGGTCTTCGTCACGGAAGCACTTAGCAATCTGATAATAACGGTCAAAACCAGACACCATCAGCAGCTGTTTAAACAGCTGTGGTGATTGCGGCAGCGCGAAAAACGAACCTTCGTGAGTACGGCTTGGCACCAGGTAATCGCGTGCACCTTCTGGCGTGGCACGGGTCAGAATCGGCGTTTCGATGTCCAAAAAGCCGTTATCTTCCAAATAGCGACGTACATGGGAGGTCACTTTTGAGCGGAAACGCAGCTTTTCTTGCATCTCCGGGCGACGCATGTCCATATAGCGATACTTCAGACGAATGTCTTCGCCCACGTCGGTGTAACCGTCCAGCGGGAACGGCGGAGTCGCCGCTTTGTTAACGACATTAATCTCTTTACCCAGCACTTCGATCTTGCCGGTTTTCATATTGTCATTAGTGGTGCCTTCCGGGCGACCACGCACACGACCGGTAATCTGAACTACAAATTCAGAGCGCACGCTATCGGCGGTATTAAAGGCATCCACAGTATCCGGATCGAATACCACCTGAACCAGACCTTCGCGATCGCGAACGTCTAGGAAGATCACGCCACCGTGATCACGGCGACGATGAACCCAGCCACAGAATGTGACGGTTTGGTCAATCAAAGTTTCGTTGATATCACCACAATAGTGCGTGCGCATGATTGGTCCCGCATCCCTAAATAAACGATGAGTTTTACCCTGAGGGCAACAATGCCACGTTTCAGTCGCTGACCAGCGACTTCAAACGGATTGGCAAAAGCCGGGCATTATAGCGGAAGTTGGGCGTTGACTAACAGCCCATCAAGGGGACTATGCGACCAATCGCATGCTCAAGCCATACGTATGTTCACAAGATTGAACTCAACACTTGCTCTGGCCGCGCAGTTTAGCTAAAAACTACAGGCCTAAGGGCGTTACCGCCATTTACCTCCCGAATAATAAGGATGTACCCATGACCACCCGCAAAGTCACTGCTGTGCGTGAAAAGTTCACCAAAACCCAGCTGCTGAATGAAATTGCAGACAATACCGGCCTGACACGCAAAGACGTGGCGGCCGTGCTGGACGAACTGGGCGTTACCATCGAGCGCCACATCAAAAAACGCGCTGTCGGCGAGTTCACCTTGCCTGGCCTGCTGAAAATCAAAACCGTGAAAAAGCCTGCGCAAAAAGCGCGTAAAGGTGTACCTAACCCATTCCGCCCTGGCGAAACCATGGACGTAGCGGCCAAGCCTGCGTCGACCAAGGTAAAAGTGACGCCCCTGAAAAAACTGAAAGACATGGCGGTATAAGCCAGCCAGGCGCCGAGCGACCAGCTTGGCGCCCTGCCTTTTCACCATGAGTGATCAACCGCTCAACACGCTACTAACGCAAATCCGCCAATGTCGGCAATGTGCAAACCAGTTACCTCATTCACCTCGACCCGTTATCGTCGCTACGCCTAGCGCACGCCTACTCATTGTCGGCCAAGCACCCGGCAAGAAAGTGCACGACTCCGGCATTCCCTGGAACGACGCCAGCGGCCGCCGCCTCAGGCAGTGGTTAGATATGGACGAAGCCACTTTTTACGACAGCCAGCGCGTCGCCATTATGCCCATGGGTTTGTGTTATCCAGGCAAAGGGTGCAGCGGTGATTTGCCTCCGCGCACAGAGTGCGCGCCGCTGTGGCATGAGCCGGTACTGGCGCAGCTACCCAACATTGAACTGACGCTACTCATTGGCCAGTATGCTCAGCGCTACTACTTGCGCGACCAACACCAAACGCTGACCGCGCGCATCGAATCGCTTCAAGCGCAGATCACGCTACCCCGCCAGTTTCCACTGCCACACCCGTCACCGCGCAACCAGCTGTGGTTCAAGCGCCACCCCTGGTTTGAGCAACAGCTGATTCCACGCTTACAACAACGCATCCAGGAATTACTATGAACAGTCTCACCAGCCTTGCCGCTTATGCACTGCTCAGCCCCTTGCTGCCATGGGCCATCTGGCAAGGCAAACGTGTACGTCGCGACACACCGCGCTTGCCAGCGGCCGGAGGAGATTGCGATGGCATCAGCGGCGATGGCCCAGCCACATTGGAGCTACTGCACTTAGGCGAAAGCACCGTCGCCGGCGTCGGCATTGACCACATCGAGCAAGGCTTGACCGCCCAATTGGCTCAGCGATTAGCCGACAACCACAGAGTGCATTGGCAAACACAATCGGCCAATGGTTTAACCGCTGGCGAGCTGTTGGAACACATGCCCGCACAGCCGCGCCGCTGTGATGTACTGGTCGTCACCCTAGGCGTCAACGACACTACCGGCTTTACCCGACGCCAGCACTGGCGTCGCCAGCTGTGTGCCCTAGTTGAGCGCATTGATGCAAAAATGGTGATTGTCACTCAGGTGCCGCCGATCCATCGCTTTCCTGCATTGCCTGCTCCACTGAGCTGGCTGCTGGGTGTACGAGCGCGACAATTGGATGGCGAGTTGATGCAGCTCAGTAAAGAAAAGGGATGGCTGTACCAGGCCTTTGAATTGGCGCTGGAGCCGCAATGGATGGCAACAGATGGCTACCACCCGAATGCCCAAGGCTATCAGCTATGGGCGCACTCTCTGGCTGAAACCATTATGACCAGCTCGGCCTGGCAGCAAATAACCGCCACTAAAGTGGGTGCTACCAATGATCTCGAAGCTGGCGCAGCGCCTTAAAAACGGCGCGGTCATCGGCGGATAAATCCGGAAATTGCTGGCGCAAACCTGCGATAACTTCCGGCGTATGCAAACGCAAAAATGGGTTGTACTGACGCTCCTGCCCTAGGGTCATCAGCGGCATGTCATCTTCAGGGGTGGCTGCCACCTGCTGCTGCCAATAGCTCGCCATGGCATTCCCTGGCTCACGGTCCAAAGCAAACCCCAAGTTGTTTTTCATGTAGTCGTGACCCGGATACAACAGAGTTTCATCTGGCAAAGGCATCAACTGCGACACAAACGACTCGTACATGTCATCGACATTGCCGCCATTTTTGCAGTTGCCAGCACAAGCGTTAAATAAGGTGTCGCCGGAGAACAGTCGCGGCACTGCATCGTATTCGCTGGCCGGCGCCAGCAAGCATACATGTACCGGCGTATGCCCCGGTGTGTGCAATGCTTGCAACCGCATGGTACCTAACTCGATCCAATCCCCGGCTTTAATGCCATGGGCCTGATTGGGAATGCGGGCGTTTTCATGCGCCCACACTGGCGCGCCGGTGGCGGCTTGCACCGCCGGGTTGCCTTCAATGTGGTCGTGATGCTCGTGGGTATTAATGATGAGCTTTATTTGCAGCCCATGTTGCTGTGCCAGCGCCACCATGGCCTCGCCATCCAAAGGGTCCAGTGCAATGGCCTGATGACTGTGTTCACACGCCAGCAAATAGTTAAAATTGCGCAGCGAGTTGTGCATGTAGCGACGCAGGACGCGCATGTGACCCCCAAAGCTATGCCGACGTTACCAATACACGTTATTGGCCGCTTCGTCCGCCGCCGCAACATCTTCAATCAAGTGCGAGCCCAGCAAGCTTTGCAGCTCATGCACGGTTTGCTCTAACGCAGCGGCCTCGTAAGGCACCGCGGTGCTGTGCCCCCAAACAGGCGCAGGCCATGCCGGATCGCCTTCTTTGCGCACAACATGATGAACGTGCAGTTGTGGTACCACGTTGCCCAGTGCACCAATATTCATTGAACGAGCGGCGTAGTGATCGGCCAGTTTTTCTGCCACTAAAGCAGACTCTTTCGCCATTTGTATGCGGTCTTGCTCAGACAGGTGGTAGATTTCAAACACGTCGGTCCTTACCGGCACCAAGATCACCCAAGGGTAGCGGGCGTCATTCATCAACAGCACCTGGCTTAGCGGCAGGCGTCCAATCCAAGCAGTATCTGCTTGTAGACGTTCATCCAGACGGAACATAATGCATCTCCTAACTTCTATACGCCTCCATCATAGGGCTGTGGCATTGATAAATCACTGAAAGATGGCACTTTTTCGTATTTTTACCAGTATCCATCAAGTAGATACGACAGACTGGCAACGACGGCTTGCAAGCCGCTATCCGTTTCTCTGTCACGCGTTTTTGGCGGCCCTGGAAGACAGTGCCAGCATCGGCGGCGACTCCGGCTGGCAGCCTATGTATTTGCTATCGGATGAGTTGGCGCTGCCGTGTTTTATCAAACAACACAGCTACGGCGAATATGTGTTTGATTGGAGTTGGGCCGAGGCGTATGAACGACATGGCCTCGACTATTACCCCAAGTTATTGTGCGCCGCTCCCTTTACCCCAGCCACCGGCCCTAGGCTGCTCAGCCAAGGCAAGGACATCAGCGCAGAGCAACTGCAGGCTGCACTGGAAGCACTGGCTCACTTATGCCAACGGCACAATTGGTCTGGCTGGCACTTGAACTTTTTTCAGCCAAGCCAGCAAGCACTGTTGCAGCAACAAGACTGCCATGTTCGCATCGGCTGCCAGTTCCACTGGCGCAATCGTGACTACGCCACCTTCGACGAGTTTCTGCAAACGTTCACCAGTCGCAAACGCAAAAACGTCAATAAAGAGCGCAAAAAAGTGCAACAACAGCTCACCCTGACACGGCTCACGGGCGATGACATCCGTGCCGATGACATTCACCAGTTCTACCAGTGTTATCAGCTGACCTATTTAAAACGCTATTCACGCGGCTATCTAAACGAAGCGTTTTTTCAACAGCTACGCACCAGTATGGCCGAGCAACTGCTGCTGGTTCGCGCCAGCGAAAACGACAAGCCGGTCGCCTACGCACTGTATTTATTCGATGACACGACCTTGTATGGCCGTTACTGGGGCAGCTTGGACAACTACGACGGCCTGCATTTTGAGGCTTGCTACTACCAAGGCATTGAGTTTTGCATCGAACACCAACTGCAACGTTTTGACCCCGGCACCCAAGGCGAACACAAAATCAGCCGTGGCTTTGAGCCCACCCTCACCTACAGCGCTCACTGGCTGCGCCAGCCTGAGTTTCATACCGCCGTGGGCAACTTCTGCGAAGAGGAAGCCGAACACGTGCGCCGCTATCAAGCCGATGCAGCCACCCTGCTGCCGTTTCGCGCCGACACCTGAGCCGAACCGCGTCAGATTCAGTAAATGGACTTGCCAGCGACGACCAACCTGACTTTAATGGCAGACTGCACAAACACCACTGGCCAACCTTCTAGGTTTCGATGCGTTTTCTACTGATTGTGACATTGCTGCTGCAACACCTGGTGTTTAACACCGCAGTGGCCTCTGTGCACCTGTCACACAGTGAACACGGTGGTCGTGAAACCCCGCATTTGCACGGCGACCAGATCATCAAAGACCTGCTCAGCCTCGTCAGCCAGCGCTTGGCCGATCAAACACAGGACGGCGAACACGAACATGATGGCAGCGAAGTGCATGTCCACGTGCACCTGCTGGCACCGCAAGCGCAGTTGTTAAGCCCTGAGCCCAACGTCCTCAGTCATCACCTGTTTCAGCCCCCCGCGCAGGGTGATTTAGGCATGCGCGCACCGCCGCTGCTGCCACCTCCTAACCACTCCTGACACGAACAACCCACAGCAATACGGCGCCGCGACCGACACAGTCGTCGCAGCGCTGGTGTTTTTATCGTGTTTGGAGAACTCACAATGACGAGTGTTCACCGTCGCCGCTGCCTGGCTTTTTTGAGCTTGGCACTGTTGACCCCTGCCGCCTTGGCGGCCCCCAACGCTACCCCCTGGTGGCAACAAGCCAGAGCGCAGTTGCAGCAGCACCCCAGCTGGCAAGCTCAGCGAGCCAGTTATGCCAGCGCCCAGGCCAGCGCAGAGCAAGCCGCGCTGCCGCGCTTTAACCCAGAGCTAGAGGGCGAATGGCAGCGCAGCCGTGGCCAGCGCAATTATCAAGTTGGCCTTAATCAAGAGTTAGACCTCTGGGACAGCCGCCAAGCCTATCAACAGCAAGCACAGCAACAAGCAGAAGCCAGCCAAGCCCTGAGCAGCTGGCAGCAGTTGCAACACTGGGTGCAGGCACTTAGCAGCGAAGCCAACTGGCAGGCGGCGCGCCAACACCAGCAACTGGCTGAGCAACAGCAGATGCGCTTACTACAGTTGCAGCAACTGATACAACGCCGCCAGCAACAAGGGGACGTGGGTCAACTGGATGCCGAACTGGCGTTTTTATCTTTATCGCAGCAGCGCCTAACGCTGGCGCAAAGCCGACAACAACAGCTGCAAGCCGAACAACAACGGCGCTGGTGGTTTGGCCAGCTGGACGCCGCTCCCGAGCAAGCCTGGCAACAGCTGCAGCAGACCCAGCCAACATTCGAGCTGGAGCAACATCCACAACTGCAAATGGCTAAGGCCAGCTGGCAAGCACAGCAAACCAACGCCTTGGCCGCCAAACGAGATCGCCGCGCCCGGCCAACCCTGGGGGTCACCCTGGGCAGGGAAGATCAGCAAACGGTGAGCGGACTGAACCTATCGATCCCGCTCAACGTGCGTAATGACTACGCCCCAGAGCAACGGGCGCTGCAACAGCAAGCCCTGGCACTGGAAGCCGACTACCGCGCGCAACGTCGCCTGCTGCAGCAACAGTGGCAACAAGCGCAGCAGAATTGGCGCAACTTCGACCAGCAATGGCAGCAATGGCGCCAGCACAGCCAACACCGCCTGACTCAGACGGCCGAGCTACTGCACCAGCGTTGGCAGCAAGGCGACCTCAGTAGCGCCGATTATTTGCGCAGCCTCAACCAACTCGCCGCCAGCGAGCAAGCAGGCATTGAACTGCAACGCCAAGCCCGCCTGGCCAACCTGCAACGCTGGCTTAGTGCCGGACAACTCCCAACCTTTGCTCTTCCTGCTACCACTGTGGAGACTCACCATGCTTCGTAATTTGACACTGACCCTGCTGTTGGCCTCACCTGCCTTGGCGCTGGCCGGCGATGACCACTCAACCCATAGCCAAGATGGTCATGACCACGCATCACACGTCCAGCGACAGGCTGACGATCATGACCACAGCACTGATGCACATGCACAGCACAACGACCATAACGAGCAACCTGACCACAATCACGGCGATCATCAACACAGCGATGAACACAGTAATGAGCACAGCGAGAGTGAGCACGCTGAGCATCATCACGACAGCGATAAGCACAACGATGAGCACAACGAGAATGAGCACGCGGATCACAGTCACGACGACGGCCATGGCGATGACGATCACGCCAGCGCAGCACGATTAAGCCCACAGCAACAACAGCTGGCAGAATTATCCATTGCGCCTCTGCAACGTACAGCCAGACAAAGCATTCTGCGGGCACCGGGCGAAATTGTTGCCAACGCCTATCAAACCTATGTGCTTAGCCCACGCACTGACTCATCCGTAGTGGCTCGCCACGTAGCTTTGGGTGAGCACGTACGCGCCGGCCAAGTACTGGTGACCTTGTTCAGCGCCGACGTAGCCAGCGCCCAAGCCAGCTACCGCCAAGCGCATTCGGAGTGGCAACGAGTACAACAGCTCGGGCGCAACACCGTTGGCGAACAACGCTATACCCGTGCCCGCTCAGACTACGAGCAAGGCTTGGCGCAGTTGCGGGCATTTGGCTTGAGCCCAGCCGATATCAAGACATTGCAGAGCAACGAGCCACAGCAGTTGGGCCAATATCAACTGCGTGCGCAGGTCAATGGCACGGTGTTAAGCGACGACTTCGAGCAAGGCCAGCACCTAGCTGCCGGCACCGCCCTAATGCGCATCGCCAATGAACAGCAACTGTGGGTTGAGGTGCATCTACCAGCCACCGACACCTTGCCTTTGAGCCAAGCAGAGCAGCTGGTGGTGATCATTGGTGACCAGCGCATCCCGGCGCGCTTAGGCCAGGACTCTCACAGCATCAACCCCATCACCCGCACGCGCACGGTACGGCTGGAAATCGACAACCCAGAGCATCGTTTTCACCCTGGCATGTTTGCCAGTGCCGAGCTGACCTTCACCAGCCCGCCAGTGCTGGCAGTGCCATCAACCGCGCTGATGCCAAGTAGCGATGGCCACTGGCAAGTGTTTGTGCAAACCGCCGACGACACATTCAGTGCCCAAGAGGTGGAACTGGGCCAGCGATTTGGCGACTGGCAACAGGTACACGGCGTTGCTGAGGGCGCTCGTTTGGTCATGCAAGGGGCATTTTTTGTTGCCTCGCAACTGGCCAAAGACGGCTTTGATCCGCACAACCACTAGGGGCGACAGAACAGCATGTTAAATCAAATCATTGCCTGGGCTGTGCGCCAGCGCCTGCTGCTATTGCTGGCTCTGCTGGCCGCCTGTATTGGCGCCACGCTGGTGATTCCGCGGCTCAACTTAGATGCCTTTCCCGACGTCACCAATGTCCAAGTCAGCATCAATACTGAAGCACCCGGACTGGCCGCCGAGGAAGTCGAACAACTGATCAGCTACCCGATTGAGGCCGTTATGTACGCCTTGCCGGATGTTGAGGAAGTACGCTCGGTGTCGAAAACCGGTCTTTCCGGTGTGACGGTGGTGTTCAAGGAAGGCACCGATATTTATTTTGCTCGCCAGTTGGTATTTGAACGTTTGCAAGCTGCACGCGAGTTAATTCCCGCAGGTGTTGGCACACCACAAATGGGGCCGAACACCTCGGGTTTGGGGCAGATTTTTCAGTACCTACTGATCGCCGAAGCCGACAGCGGCTATGACGTGATGGCGCTGCGCAGCCTCAACGATTGGCTCGTGAAGCTGCTATTGATGCCCGCCGAGGGGGTGACCGAGGTGTTGTCGTTTGGCGGTGAGGTGCGCCAGTACCAGGTCAACCTGCTGCCTGAGCGCTTGCTGGCCTACCGCCTAACGCAACAGCAGGTAATGGCCGCCATCAACGCCAACAACCTCAACGTCGGCGGCTGGTACATGCCGCGCGGTCAGGAGCAGTTGGTCATTCGTGGCATGGGCTGGCTGGATGGTGGCGAGCAAGGCCTCAGCCAGTTAAAAGCCTTGGCGGTTAAAACCGTCGATGGCACCACCATTCGCCTGTCTGACATAGCGCAGGTAAAGCTGGGCGGCGAAATCCGCCAAGGCGCCGTGACCATGAGTCAACGCCGGTCAGACGGATCTGTGCAGCCGATGGGCGAAGTGGTCTCCGGCATTGTGTTGAAGCGCATGGGCGCCAATACCAAGGCCACCATCGATGCCATCAAAGAGCGCTTGCCCCGCATTCAGCAAGCGCTGCCTGAGGGCGTGACCTTGATGCCCTACTACGACCAGTCGAGCCTGATCGACCAGGCGGTGATGACGGTGGTCGATGCACTGCTGATCGCCTTCGCGCTGATTGTGGTGGTGTTGGTGTTCTTCCTGCTCAACCTGCGTGCCACCGTGCTGGTGCTACTGTCGATCCCGGTGTCGATTGGTTTAGCCTTGATGGTCATGTCACTGCTGGGGCTATCAGCCAACTTGATGTCACTGGGCGGTTTGGCCGTTGCCATCGGTATGCTGGTCGATGGGGCGGTGGTGATGACCGAGCATTTAACCCATCAGCTGCAGCAAGGCGCTGGCGACCAGAAAACAAGCACCCCAGAACCAAGCAACCCGCACCAGCGTATCCGCCAAGCCTGTCAGCAAGTGGCACGGCCGGTGTTTTTTGCCAGCAGTATTATTTTGGTGGTGTTTCTGCCGCTGTTCGCTTTTGAAGGCGTCGAAGCCAAGCTATTTCAGCCCATGGCCATTAGCATCATGTTGGCGCTATTGGCAGCGCTGTTGACCGCGCTACTGCTAATTCCGGCGCTGGCGGCTTACCTATTTAAAACGCCGCCACGACTGCGTCGCAATGTTTGGATCGACGCTTGGCAGCGCCACTATCGCCAGCTGCTGCAACGCTTAATACAACAGCCGCGCATGGTATTGGCAGTACTGCTGGCGTTGTTAGTCGCGACTGCCGCCCTGCTGCCTCGGCTAGGCACCGAGTTTGTGCCCGAACTGGAAGAAGGCACCATTAACTTGCGCGTCACTCTGGCGCCGTCCGCCAGCCTAGATACCGCTTTGGCCGTCGCGCCCAAACTCGAGGCGATACTGATGACCTTCCCGGAGGTGACTTACGCCATGTCACGCATCGGCCGCGCTGAAGTCGGCGGCGATCCAGAGCCGGTCAGCAACATCGAAATCTACATAGGCCTGAAACCCGTTGCGCAGTGGCAAAGCGCCAGCAACCGACTGCAATTGCAGCAGCAGATGCAAGCCAAACTCGAGCAACACCCCGGGCTGTTGTTTAACTTCTCCCAGCCCATTGCCACGCGTGTGGATGAGCTGTTGTCCGGGGTGAAGGCACAGCTGGCCATCAAGCTGTTTGGTCCTGACCTGGCGCAGCTGGAGCAAACCGGCGCCGCCATCGCCGAGCAAGTTAAGCAGGTCGATGGTACCCGAGATGTCGCCTTAGAGCCGATTGCCGGAGAGCAACAGCTGGTGGTGCGGCCCAATCGTGAAGCGCTGTCACGCTACGGCCTGGCCGTGGCCGATGTACTGGCCTTGGTACGCGATGGCTTAGGTGGCGCCAGCGCCGGACAGATCATTCAGGGCAATGAGCGCTACGACATTTACGTCCGCCTGGCCGACGAGGCGCGCAACCAGATCGATGCCATTGCGCAGCTGCCGCTGGTCAGCCCCAGCGGTGCTTGGCTGCGCTTGCAAGACGTTGCCGACGTCAACATCGAAGCCGGCCCGCCGCAAATACGTCGCGACGATGTGCAGCGGCGGGTGGTGATTCAAGCCAATGTCGTCGGTCGCGACATGGGCAATGTGGTGGCCGACATTCGCCAGCGCATTGCCGATGAAGTAGCGCTGCCGGCCGGCTACTCCGTCGACATCGGTGGGCAATTCAAAAGTCAGCAACGCGCGCAGCAGCGTTTGCTGGTGGTCGTGCCGCTGGCGTTGGCACTGATTGCCTTACTGCTGTATCTGGCATTTGGCCACTTGGGGCAAACCTTGCTGATTCTGGCCAATGTACCGATGGCCGCCATCGGGGGCATTTGGGCGCTGTGGCTCAGCGGTCAGTACGTGTCGGTGCCCAGCTCCGTCGGTTTTATTACCCTATTCGGTGTTGCGGTGCTCAATGGCGTGGTGCTGGTGTCACAAATTAATCAGCAGCGCCACCGACAGCCGTTAACCGAGGCCATTTTGGATGGCGCAACATCGCGCTTAAGGCCGGTGCTGATGACCGCCATTACCTCCGCATTGGGGCTGATTCCGATGCTGCTGAGCCAAGGTGTCGGCGCTGAAATTCAGCGGCCTCTGGCGACTGTGATTGTCGGAGGCCTGATCACCTCCACCCTGCTGACGCTGATCGTGCTGCCGGTGTTTTACCGCCGCTTTAGCCGTTCACAAAAAAACGTTTAAAACGTTGCCCCTAACATAGGGTTCACCGCACTGCCACCATGCGTGGCGGTGCTTTTTTTGCTATAACAGCCGCCGTCGTTTGATTCACCCACAGCGGAGGCCCGATGCCCAGAGAAATCCCCCCCATGCGCGCCTATCGCGTGCGCCACTTGCTGGTGTTTGCCCACAAAGGCGCCGATGCAAAAATGCTGGCAGCCCCCGAACTTCGCCCTATGGCTGAGTGGCAGCAGGATGTGTCCGCTTGGGTAGCGCTGCGCGCCGACCGCGAGCCGCAGCACGACGACCAACTCGACGCCAACAAATCTGAGCCTTACATCGACACCCGCCTGTCCGCTACCGCCTCGACAAACTAAGCCATTTGACTGGCGACCATGCTGCACTGAGCTACGCTTTTTTACATCTCAGTGCGGGTCTGGCAGCAAGGCATGTCCAACAGTTTCGGAAAGGAAGCCACGTCTGGCACCACCCTACGGCGTTTCATTCTGTGGCGCCTGCTCGTTATCGTATTACTGCCCGTCGTGGCCATCTCAGCCATCAGCATCTGGCAAGCCGATCAACAGCTCAGCGATAAAGCCAAACGTCAGCTGATCGCCAAAGCTGAGCACAAAGCCGATGTACTGCAACGCTGGTTAAACCTGCGCTTAAACGACGCCCGTCTGTATGCCCGAGCGGCTCAGGTAGATGGTGATCTTGCTGCGTTAAAACAACATCAAGCAGCAAACCGTTTAAGCACGGAGCAACTGCTCAACACACCTGAATGGCAACGTCTGCAGCGCAGTTTTGCCGAGCGCACGCAAGTCTTAACCGGCACCGACCGCCTATTCGGCAATGTGTTGCTGCTGGATACCCAAGGTACAGTGATACTCAGCAGCGAAGCGACCGAGCTACTTGGCCAAAACGTGATGGCAGCTGGTCGCAATGCGGCACTGCAGCACGCTGTGGAGCATGTGCTGGACCATGGTCTGGATCATATGTCGGATGAGTGGAGCCGCGAGGCGCAAGATGCCTTTCACGCTTGGTACGTGACCGAGCTGAGGTCAAGCGATCAGCTGACCGGCCTGGTGGCCTTGCATCTCGATTTCAGCCGTTTGCTGACGCTGCTGGACTCAGGCGAAACCCAGCAACGTAACCTGATCATCAACGCCGAAGGGCAACCGCGCTCGCGTGTGGCGCTGTTTGAATACGCCGGCGACCCGGGCCCACCAGTGGATGCCCTGCCCGAACAAGCGCGCAGTCGCAGCTGGCATCAATATTACTCGTTGGATGGCACTGCTGTAGCGGGCGTGTCCCAAGCCATCGTTGCTGGCGAGCACACCTGGTACTTGCTGACCGAAACGCCCATGGTGCAACTGGCCATGGCCAGCCAACAACTGATCGAGACGGGCCTGATGTACGCCCTACTGGTGTTGTTGTTTTCGCTGGCCGCATCCGTCGTGTTGGCACAACACATGGCATCGCCCATTAGCCAGCTGGCACGCTACAGCCATCAAACCAGCGACACGACGACGTCGGCCAATGTATCGGTGCAGCAGGACGTCGTCGCTCCTCCGCCCATCGGCATTGCCGAGCTGGATGCTGTACAAACGGAGCTGTTCAATACCGCCACACTGCAGCGCCGTCACGATGAGCTGATTCGCGACAGCTTGCTCAAGTCACATCAACATCTGGCCACCTTGAGCGACCAAAAAGCGGCGCTGGATCAACACTGTATTATTGTGTACGTCGACTCTGAGGGCATTATCCGCGATGCCAACCGTCATTTTTGCGAGTTAACCGGCTACACCCCAGAGGAGCTGTTAAATCAACCGCTGGCAGAGCTCACCCCTGCCCCCTTTGGCTCCACCGCTTGGCAAATCGAGCGTCAACTGCAGCAACACAAACGCTGGCATGGCATCACTCATGGGCGCGATCGCCGCCACCAAAGCTTCTGGCTGCAAACCACGGTCATTCCACTCAGCCGTCGCCAAGGCACCATGTACGTCTGCACCGACGTCACCAGTCAGCAGCGCACCCAGCAAACGCTGAATGAGCTGCATCAAATCACCGCCGATGTGAACCAAACCCTAACCCAGCGCATCAATGCCATGTTGGAGCTGGGCTGTCGTATTTTTGAACTGCCGATCGGCATTGTCAGCCACATTCGCGATACCACCTACACCGTGCAGTACGCTCATGCCGCCGAGGGGCAAGTGAAACCGGGCGACACCTTCGCTTTGGGCGATACCTACTGCTCACTGACGCTCAGCGCCAATGGCCCCAAGGCCTATCACCACGCCGGCATGAGCGACATTGCCGAGCACCCCTGCTACAAGACGTTTCAGCTGGAAGCCTATTTGGGCTGCCCGATGCGCGTTCAAGGTCAGCGCTATGGCACGGTCAACTTTTCCAGTCCAGAGACGCGCTTGCGCCCGTTCAGTGAGCAAGACTTAGAGCTGGTGCAGTTGATCAGCCAATGGATTAGCAATGAAATTGGCCGCGACCTTGGGCGAGAGGCACTGCAGCGCAACGATCGTTTGCTACAACAAGTCAGCGAGCAAGCCCGCATGGGTGGCTGGGAAGTCGATCTGTTGCGTGGCGAAGTGTATTGGTCCCCCATGACCCGGCGCATCCATCGTGTGCCCGACAGTTTCCAGCCCAACCTGGAAGAAGGCATCAACTTCTACAAACCGGGCCGCAGTCGCGAGCGCATTCAAGAAGTGGTGCAGCTCGGCATCGAGCAAGGCACGCCCTGGGATGAGATGCTGCAGATCATCACTTACGACGGTGAAGAAATCTGGGTACAAGCGCGCGGACAAGCCGAGTTCGTCGATGGTCAGTGTGTGCGTTTGTTCGGCTCCTTCCAAGATGTCAACGATCAGATCATCGAGCAGCAACGCAACGCCCTAGTGCTGAAATCCACCGCGGTCGGCATCTGGGACTGGCACATTGCCAGTGGTAAAACTGTGTTTAATGAACGTTGGGCCGAAATCATCGGTTATTCATTGGCGGAGTTGGAGCCCACCGACATCAATACCTGGACCTCCGTGGTCCACCCGCAGGATTTGCAAGAATCCGAGCGCCTGCTGCAACAGCACTTCGAAGAAAAAACCGATATTTATGTGTGCGAAGCGCGCATACGCCATAAAGAAGGGCATTGGGTATGGATTTTGGACACCGGCCAAGTGGTGGAACGGGGCGACAACGGTGAACCACTGCGCATGATCGGCACCCACCTCGACATCACCGAGCGCAAGCAAGCCGAGCAGCACCTAGAGGAAGTGAACACGCGCCTGACGTTGGCACGCGATGCCGTCGGTATGGGCATTTGGGACATCGATCTGACCACCGGCAAGCTGGATTGGGACAGCGGCATGTTCGCTCTATATGGCATAACAGAAGAGCAGTTCCACAATAGCATTAACGACTGGATTGTCTGCCTGCATCCAACCGACAAAGAGCGCGCTTCCACTGAATTTAAAAGTAGCCTGGAACGAAGCCAATCCTTTAACAGCGAGTTCCGCATCGTCAGCCATCCCGATGGCCTGCGCCACATTCAAGCCAACGCACACATACTGCGCG
Source organism: Bacterioplanes sanyensis (assembly GCF_002237535.1). Taxonomy (GTDB): domain Bacteria; phylum Pseudomonadota; class Gammaproteobacteria; order Pseudomonadales; family Oceanobacteraceae; genus Bacterioplanes; species Bacterioplanes sanyensis_A. The sequence goes on along the minus strand of NZ_CP022530.1, from coordinate 2,826,257 downwards.
GCGCCGATGGCCAGGCGATACGAGTAATCGGTGCCAATTACGACATCACGCCGCTGCGCCAGCAACAACAACAGTCTGAACGTGCGCTGTCGATGATTGAGGCCAGCCTCGAAGCCACCGACAACGGTGTTCTGGTGACCTCCAATGAGGGCCAGATTTTGCGTTGGAACCAGCGTTTTATGGAAATGTGGCAACTGAAAATCAGCGCCGAGGAGATGGCCAGCTTAAACCACAAACAGCTGCTGCAGCACATCGTTCCACAGTTGCGTCACACCCAATGGGTTGATCAGCAAATGCAAGAGCTGTACGACAACCCAGATCAAGGCGCCTTCGATTTGATCGAGTGCCAAGATGGCCGCACCTTTGAGCGCTCGTCGCTACCGATGATGCTGGAGCGCCGCGCCATTGGCCGGGTGTGGAATTACCGCGACATCACCTCGCAACAACAAAACCAGCAGGCGTTGATCGAGGCGCGCCAACAGGCCGAAGCCGCTTTGATCGCTAAAAGCCAGTTCCTAGCGTCGATGAGCCACGAAATTCGCACGCCGATGAATGGCGTGTTGGGCATGCTGGATTTGCTGCAAAACACACCGCTCACCGAAGAGCAGCAGCATCGCATTAACCTGGCACGCAGCAGTGCACAGGCGCTTCTGAGTCTGATCAACGACATTCTCGACTTTTCCAAAATCGAAGCGCAAAAGCTGTCCATCGCTGAAGAGCGCTTTGATCTGGTCTCCATGGCCAGCGATTGTGTCGAAGGTCTGGCGCAACTGGCGCAGGACAAAGGCTTGGAAGTCATCATCAATACCGCGGGTGTGGCCTGTCGCGAAGTACTCGGCGACGAAGGCCGCAGCCGACAAATTCTCACCAACCTGCTAGGCAACGCCATCAAGTTCACCGACCAAGGTGAAGTCGAGGTCACGCTGAGCACAAGCGCGGACAACAACGGCTGCCATCGCATCGAACTGGCCGTGCGCGACACCGGTATTGGCATTGATCCCCAGGCCGTTGCCACCTTGTTCGAGGCCTTCAGTCAAGTCGATGCCTCTAATACACGCCGCTTTGGCGGCACCGGACTGGGGCTGGCCATCGTGCGTCAATTGCTGCAACTGATGCACGGCGACATTGAAGTAGACAGCAAACCGGGCCACGGCAGCACTTTTATCGCCCACTGGTACGTACCAGAGGCCTGGCCACGCGAAGATAGCAGCACTGGCAGCAAACGCTTGTTGATCATCAGCCCGCAACAACGCAATAACGACAGCGTACTGGCCAGCTTGGCGCACCTCGGCGCAGAAGGTCAGGCGGCCGACACCATCGAGTCCGCCCAACAGTTGCTGGCTCAGCAACGCTTTGACTGCATTTTACTGGAGCCAGAGCAAGCACTGGCGGAAAACGACAACGGCGAGGTCGCCGCTTGGCTGCTGAAACAGCAACATCAATGCCGCCAGGTATTGATGACACCCATGCGTTTTCACACCGAGCCCAACGCACTAAAACAAGCCGGCATTGATTGGTGGTTTCCGAAGCCGGTTACCGAGCAGGATCTGGTGCGCGCTTTGGACGAATCTGCCAGCGCCCACTGGAATCAACGCAATGAGGTGTTCGGTCAGGGTAATTGGCAACACTTGCTGCTGGTTGAGGACAACCAAGTCAATCAGCTGGTGGCGTCGGAGCTACTGGCGGCGTTGGGATATCGTGTCAGTGTTGCCAATAACGGTTTGGAAGCGCTGGAGAAACTTCAAGGCAGCGTCGACGACCCGATCGAGCTGGTATTAATGGACTGTCAGATGCCAGAGCTGGACGGTTTTGATACTACGCGCCGTATTCGACAAGGCGGCGCTGGCGCAGGCTATCGCCAGGTGCCCATTGTGGCGATGACCGCCAATGCCATGGATGGCGACAAGCAGGCCTGCCTAGACGCTGGCATGGACGATTATTTATCCAAACCGGTCAATGTCGCGGCGATACAGCAGAAACTCGCGCAGTGGTTGCCCTCACCCTTTGAGCACCACCCTTCGCAGCCAGCGGAGACTGCCAGCAACGACACTCAGTCCAACGACACCCAGCCCAACGACGGCAATCCTAGCGACATTCCTCCTAAAGATGCCCACCCCAGTCATACCCCGCCCAACGACACACGCGACAGCGAGGCGCAGCCCATGGACACTCCTATTTGGTTAAAAGAAGAAGCGCTGCAACGCTTGATGGGCAATGAAAAACTGCTCCAGCGCTTAACTCAATTATTTAATGACGAGCAGCCTGCGCGCATGGACGCCATTCAACAGCACATTGAGCAGCAAGATTTTGACACCCTGTCCGCCACCGCGCACACGCTTAAAGGCGTTGCTGGCAATCTCGGCGCCCCCGCCTTGCAGGCCGTCGCCGCCGAGCTGGAACATGCCGCGCGCGAGCAGCAAACCAGTCAGCTGCCTGAGCTGTGGCCGAAGCTGCAGCACGCATCCGACGCCTTTATTGCCGCCATCAACGCAACCGACTCGCCCGCCAGCGAGGCGACCTCAGCTAAAACGGAGCTTAGCGAGGAGCACATTCAGCAACTGCAAAATCTGCAACAACAATTGGAGTTAGCCAACTACATCGATATCAATGCATTTCCGGTACTCGAAGCGCAATTCTCTGACGTCGAGACCAACACGGCCGTATCACAGATTCGCGATGCCGTGCTGCGCCTTGATAGCGACTCGGCGCAGACTAAACTAACCACATTGTTAGCCACTTCTCCGTCCACTAGGTAATGCACATGGGCACACTCAATCCATTAAGCCCTGCGGCCTCCGGCGACGAGCAAATGACGGTTTTGCTGGCAGACGATTCTCCAGAGAATATTCAAGCACTGGCTGCTTGCTTACATGAACAGTTTCAGCTCAAAGTCGCCAACAACGGTGAGCAATGCCTGGAGCTGGCGCGCCGTTTTCACCCAGACCTGATTTTATTGGACATCGAAATGCCTGGCATGAATGGCTTTGATGTGTGCCAACAATTAAAAGACACTGACGCCACCGCCGATATTCCGATTATTTTTGTCTCCGGTCACACCAGCCTGGCATCGGAGGAGCGCGGCCTTGAGCTGGGCGCCGTCGATTATATTTTTAAGCCCATTCGACCAGCCATCGTGAAGGCCCGCGTCAATACACACATCACACTGAAGCGCCAGCGAGACCGACTAGCACAGCTGGCCATGCGTGATCAGTTGACCGGCTTGTACAACCGGCATTATTTGATGGAACACATCGGCCAACGTTTATCGCGCTGCCATCGCCATGGCTATCAAATGGCGGCCCTAATGATCGACATTGATCATTTCAAACGCATTAATGACGAGCTGGGCCATCAACAAGGCGACGACGTATTAACCTCGCTGGGTACCTTTTTGTGCAGTTATTTTCGCACCGAAGATTTGGTCGCACGCCTTGGCGGAGAGGAATTTTTGGTAGTGCTTGATCCCTGTCCCGATGGGCACATGATGGATAAGGCGCAACAGTTGCTGCACGCTGTAGAGCAATTAAATCCGGCTGGTACGCCCATCACCATTAGCATTGGTGCCACCAGCGTAAAAAAAGACGATTCTTTAGGCTCGCTACTGAAACGCGCCGACGATGCCTTGTATCAGGCAAAGCAGCAAGGTCGTAATCGGGTATGCGCAGGCTAACTTGCCCGCCTTGGCGCGGTGCATTTGTTCAGGCATGCCCATTGTCGCCACCGCTTCATTGTAGGGGTTAGACCCAGCGGTGCCCGGCAAACAGTAAGTATTTATATCGACTGCAGACGGAAGCAAAAACCATGGCTCTAGTATTAATTGTTGATGATGCTGCCGACAACCGAATGGTATTAAGCGCCCTACTGGAAGACACCTATGAGGTCATCGAGGCCGACAGCGGCGATGCCTGCTTAACCATAACGACACAACAGCCGCCAGACATCATTTTGTTGGACGTTGTGATGCCTGGCAAATCTGGTTATGAAGTCTGTGTGACACTGAAGTCCGACCCGGCGACACAAATGATTCCGGTGATTTTTGTATCCGCCAAAGACACCACCGAAGAGCGCTTACAAGGCTTTGAAGCAGGCGCCGATGGCTATATCACCAAGCCTGTCGATGGCCAAAAATTGTTGCAGATGATGATCGAAAAACTGCAGCAAGCCGAGCACCACAAACACACCAAGGAACAAGCCGGCCAGGCCATGCAAGTGGCCATGGAGGCAATGACCAACAGCTCAGAACTTGGCAACATCATTGAATTTGTGCGCCAAACTCAGCAAATTCGCACCGCAGAGTCGTTGGCTGCGGCCATTATGACCAGCGCCGCCTCGTTTCAGTTAAGTGCCTGTGTGCTGATTAATACCCACGAGCCGGTTGTCGTGGGCTGCGCCGTGGATGACTTGGCCGGGCAGCTGTTGGGCAAATTCCGCAATCATGACAAAGGCATCACCCACCATGGCATCCGCACCATCATTCACACTCCACAGGTGGTGGTGCTGATTAAAAACATGCCGTTGAGCGATGAAAATCGTTACGGCCGATTAAAAGATCATCTAGCCATCTTGGCCGACATCGCATCTGGCCAAGTGCAATTATTGGAAGCCGAAGAGCGGCTGGCGATAGAGCGCAAACAAATGCTCGATGAGATTATTAAAATGACGGAAAGCACCATCCAACACGCCGGTCACGAAGCGAGCCAGCAGACGCACAATATTCGCCAGGAAGTGATGGCCATGGTGGAAGAGCTGGAGTCGATGCTATTTAGTCTTGGCTTGGATGAAGATCAGGAGAAAAAACTGATGCATCTGGCACATCGCACGTCGGAACGATTACAAAGTCGCAGCCATTCGTTAGATGTAATCGACGAATCATTGGGCAAGGTGCTGGAGTCGCTTTATCGCTACCAAAGCAGCCGCACTAGCGGTGAATAAAACCACTCGCCCTCGGTGTGACATTTTCTATGAGTTCAAGAGCTACCCGGCCGTCATACAACTGCCGCGCGCCTGTAATATTAGAGCCAGCACCGACACAAAAACCAACACCAGAGCCGATATCAAAATTGGCAGCGGGTAATCTTGGTGTCGCAATCGTATTGATAAGGCGCTCGTATCGGTGCTGGTGCTGGTGTTGAAAATGAAGTCGAAAGACAGCCCGGTAGAATTGCTAAGGAATCGCCGCTAACGAATCGCCGCCAACCACTGCCGCCACATCTCCCCGGTGGCAGGCTGCAACCAGTTGGAGATGTCCACTATCGGCAATTGCTGCCAAGCAACAATGCGTTCGGCCGCCGCAGCCATGTCTCCAGCTGGGTAGCGGCACTGTGGTGGATATTGCTCGCGATAACACAGTGCATCCGGCACCACCGGCAGCGCTCCGGCACTGACCGCCTCTAGCATGGCGACACCTTGAAATTCATGCTCAGCACAGCTGAATACCAAATCGGCCTGCTGCAACCAGTGCAGATATTGCGACCGATCGGGATAATCATCCACCACAATCCAGCCGCTAAACTCCTGGCGGATAATCTCTAACGCCGGGTTCACGGACTGGCTGCGACCACCCAACAAAGCCACATCCACAGGCTGTTGACGTTGCTGTAACTGTCGCAGCAGCTGTAAAAATAAGTCCGGTCGTTTGTCGTATTCCCAGCGATGATTCCACAACAGTAGTGGCCTGCTCCGAGCGCCATGTGGGCGCCGTTCAATCGGTGCGACGGGCACCGGCAGACAAGCACTGCGCTGCTGCAGCAATGTCGATATTCCCTCAGGAACATGATCGGGTAGCCGTTGCAGCAGTTCGTCAACACCGGCTAAAAACGTATCGCGGTTGAACATCGAATTAAACAATAACCGCTCGGCGGCCAAGGCCCCATACATCTGCACCATCTGCGGATCGATGGAATGGTGCTGGCCCGAACTGACCGGATAGGCGAACTGGTTTTCATGAAAGTAATAACTGCTGGGTACCTTCGCCAGTGCTGGAAACAGCCCTTTGATCGTGGCCAGATCCACCATGCTGGTGGCCAAAATATGCTGTGGCTGCCAGTCCTGCAGCAACGCATGTAACTCAGGCAACCAAGACAAGGGATTGCCGCGAATGCGCCAACGAAAATGGCGACCGGGCAACTCTAGGCAGCGCCAATCTGCGGTAAGGTGGTGTTGCACACTTGTGGCCCACAGTGCGTGACTATCGCTGCGGTAGGCCGATAGCATCAGGATAGAGGTCATACTTACGGTGTTGTCCTGCAGTTACTGGCACCCTTGGGTTGGGCGACTAGTTTACAAGGGTCAGGGAGAGAACTCATGCGCACATCATCTTCTGCTGTACTGACGGATAGCAGCACCCGCGGAGCACGCTATCGTTTCTTACAAAACATGGTCATTGCCATCGTGGTAGCAGGAGTCATGTTGCTAGGGCTGGAGCACTACAACTTTACTGAGGTACGCAAGCGTTTGTTCGCCGACATGACGAGCGAGCAACAGCAAGGACAAGCGCTACTTGAAAATTATTTGCGCCGCCAATTCGATTATCTGAACTTTATTCACGCCACCCCGCCTATTGCCGCCTTAGTGCGCAGTTCCATCAACGCCGGCATCGACCACGACAGCGGCTCCACGCAACAGCAATGGCAACAACGCCTGGAGCAAATTCTGACTGCCTTTATGGCCAACCACCGTGAAATCCGCTCCATTCAGTACACCGCAATCAGCGGCCAAACGCTGGCTGCAGCCGGCCGATCAGAGCAGGTTTTACCCTCCATGTCGCAGCCCCATACCGATGACTTGCAAGCCTTACGCGCACTCAAACCCGGTCAATTTTATGTGTCGCCGTTGCATCTCGCGCGCCGCCAAGGTCAGGTGGAATACCCCATTTGGCCGGCCATGACGCTGGCGCTGGGCGTCTATCAGCCCGACACGCAAGAGTTATTCGGGATTTTGAGCTTTACGCTGGACGCCACTGCCTGGCTCAGCGAACTGCGAGCGTCGGTCAAAGAGCCGTTTGCCAGCGTGCTTACCACAGTGGATGGCAAGTTTTTGCTGCATCCTCGTCAACAGCTCGAGTTCGCTCATGAATTAGGGCAGGCGCACTCCTGGCAACAGTTAAATGGTGAACCCACCCAGGTCAACACAAACATCCGACAGTTCAATGCCGGGGCACTCACACTGTACGCCACACAATCGCGCATAGCCCTAGGCTCACCAGCCCTGGGGCATGATGTGATATTGCGCACCACGCTGACAGAAGACGATTTATGGCGTGAAGTCGAGCGCCGGCGCGGCGATACACTGATCACAGCCGCCATTTTGGTGGCACTGCTGCTGATATTTATGACCGGCTACCAGCGCTATGTGTCAGCGCGGCTGCGCTGGCTGTCGGCGCAAGCAAAGTTTCAAACCATTGTTGACCACTCTATGGATGCCATCATCACGTTGGATGCGCATGGTCATATCAACGGCTGTAACCGTGCCACCGAGCAGCTGTTCGGTCAGCGCGCAGCCACCATGCTGGGGCGCAGCCTGCAGAGCACCTTGTTGAGCGCCGATCACGCAGCCGACGATTCCCACCAGGGTATTAATAAACATGCAGACAGCAACGTTGAGAGCAATATTGAGAGCACCGCAGACGACATTGAGCCGCTACAGCGCGCCATCCAGCAACGCCGCTCTGTCACCTTCAGCGCCCTGGGTCGATTCGCCGACAATACCTTCCCCCTAGACCTCAGCGTGGTGCCAATTGTCACCGATCACGGCGAGTGCACCGGCTATTCCGTTACCGCGCGTGATCGTAGCCAGCAAGAACTGCTGACTCAGCAGCTGCAACAGCGCTACCAGCAACAGCTCAGCGACACAGAAGAACAATTGCGCAGCGTGCAACAAAGCCTGGCCGACGCCAGGCGCCAAACCAAAAACAAAGAGCGGTTATTGGCCGCCATCAGCCACGAAATCCGTACGCCCATGAACAGCATTCAGGGTGTGCTCAGCTTGCTGGCGAAAAGCCGACTGGGTGCTGATCAGCAACGCTATCTAGACATGGCCAGCGACAGCATGCGCAGCGTTGCCGCGCTGATGGACGACATTCTGGACTATTCCAAGCTGCGATCCGGGCAGCTATTCGTAGAGGAGGTTGAGTTCAGTTTGATGGCCAGCCTGCACTCGGCACTGACTCACTACGCCAGCAGCGCCTTCGACAAAGGCCTGACTCTGCTGATTGACAACACCCGGTTACAGCATGACCGCTTGCGCGGTGACCCCACCCGCATCCGTCAGGTGCTCGGCAACTTGCTCGCCAATGCAATAAAAACAACGCGCCACGGCTATGTGCTGGTGGAAATCAGCAGCAGCGAAGACAACGACTACGGTATTCATTTGCAGGGACGGGTCAGCGATTCAGGCATCGGCGTAGAAGAACAACACACGCGTGCATTGAGTCAATTTGAGGAACTGGAAGACGTCAGCTTTGAATCCGTCGGCGGTCCTGGCCTAGGGTTAGCCCTCAGTCGCCAATTGTGTGTATTGATGGGCGGCGATTTGCGCATCTGCCCGAGAGAGGAGCATGGCGGTTGCTTTGAATTCCAACTGCTCGCCTCCCCCGCCACCAGCGGCAGTAAAAACCCCTTGCATGACGACAGCGGGTTGAGCAGCAGCCGCTGGCTGCTTAGCCTCGATGACGGCCTGCAAGCGGATGTGTTGATGCGCATGATTCAACAGCGCGGCGGGCGGGTCGATATTGCTAGGCGCGACAGCGATCTCGATGATTACCACATCGTACTGACCGACGCGCACCACCTGCGCGACTACGCTGACGCACTGCAGTCTTCACAGCACGCCAACATCATCACTCTGGTCCCACCTGCCGGAGCGGCGCAGCCGATTCCTGCCAGCTTGAGCGTGATAAAACTCCCGCTGCCAGTAACGCAAGAAGCGCTGGCGTTGGCTTATTTGCAGGCCACAGATGACCACCCCGCACAGGCCATTCTGAGCGCCAACAGCCACCTCACAGAAGAGCGGCGATTCCAGCAGCAGCGCATCCTGGTGGTCGATGACGATGAGGTTAACCTAGAGGTGATCGCAACCCTGTTAACCGACATGGGGCTGCGCTGTGATCGTGCCATTCATGGCGGCGCAGCGATCGACAAGCTGCTCAACAGTGAAGCCTTTGATCCGTATTTGCTGATCTTGATGGACTGCCAAATGCCCTTGCTCGATGGCTATCAGGCAACACGGCAAATTCGCCAAGGTGAAGCCGGCGAGCGCTACGAGCAAATCCCCGTTATTGCTGTGACCGCCGCCGCTCTGCCACAAGACCGACAGCGCTGCATCAGCGCTGGCATGAACGACTACATCGCCAAACCCATGGCCGCCGATCAGTTGCGCCATTTGCTCACCCAATGGCTGGATAGCCAACCGGCAGCAGCGCTGCAGTCCAGCCCACCATCAAACCTATCCGTCGAGCAACTGAGCGATTGGAATAAAACTGCAGCCTTACATCGGCTGAATAACAACCCATCGTTACTAACGCGCGTGCTGGCACTGTTTCGCGACAAAGCCGACGCGCAGCTGATGACGGCTGATATCGCCCCTGATACAGACAGCAGCGCCTTAGCCGAGTTGGCCACTATGGCGCACACCTTAAAAGGCGCCAGCGCCAACGCGGGTGCAGAGCAGCTGAGTCACTATTTGGGACACTTGCAAGTCGCGCTGGTGCAGCAAAATACTGATGAGGCGCAAACTTTACTGGAGCAGGCAAAGCAGGCTTTTCACCGCTTCACCGATGCGGTGGATGCCGATCTCAGCCTGGAGCCTTGGACATGACTCAGGCAAAACTCAGCCGCCGCACAGCGCTGCAATGGTTGGGCGCGACCGGCGCCAGCCTGTGCGCCCCCTGGGTCCACACCCAAGGTAAGCCGGTTGTTAAAGTGCTGGGAACCCACGTAACCCTGCAAGAAACATTGCGCCAGCAAGCGATGCAAGATTTGGGCATTGAGCTGCGTTTTGAAGCCCGCGGCAGCGCTGCGGTATTGCAAAAAGCCTCGATGCAGCCAGAAGCCTTCGACCTGTACGAGCAATGGTCCAACAGCGTGCCCGTATTGTGGCGCTCTGGTGCCATTCAAGGTATTGATAAACGCCAACTGCGGTACTGGGACGAAATTAACGACCTCACCAAAACCGGGCGACTCAGCCCAGACGCCAACATTGGTGCAGGCGATGCACCCTACCGTTTGCTGCACGTACAAGCCAACCAACAGCTCGGCTCACAGCATTCCAATACCCTGAGTTTTTTGCCCTATGTACACAACGTCGACTCTTTTGGTTACAACACCGACCACATTGCTGCCGCCGAGCCCTATGTCGAGGAAAGTTGGGGTTGGTTATTGGATAGTCAGCACCAAGGCAAAGTGGGCATTGTAAATGCACCGACCATAGGTTTATTTGACCTGGCCTTAGCGGCCCAAGCCAAAGGGCTTGCGCAGTTCAACGACATTGGCAACATCACCCGCGATGAGCTCGATGCCCTGTTTAACGTGCTGTATGAATTTAAGCGACGTGGTCATTTCAGCGGCTACTGGACGTCTGTACCTGAGTCGGTGGAGTTTATGGCGTCCGGGCGGGTCACCTTAGAAAGTATGTTCTCACCGGCGGTGACACAATTGAATAGCCGCAATGTTCCCGTCGTTTATGCGGCTCCCAAAGAAGGGTATCGCGGCTGGCACGGCGTGATGTGTTTATCCTCTGCCAGTCAAGGACGCAGCAAAGCAGCTGCTTATGATTATATGAACTGGTGGCTATCGGGCTGGCCTGGCGCTTTTATTGCCCGTCAAGGTTATTACATTTCCAACCCGCAGCGCTCACGCCAGTATTTATCCAAGGCAGAGTGGGATTATTGGTACGAAGGCCTACCAGCCAGCCAAAATTTACCCGGCACCGATGGACAAACCGCCGTGCGCAAGGGGCAACGACGTCGAGGCGGCAGTTATCAGCGCCGCTTAAGCCATGTGGTGGTATGGAACAGTGTCATGCCCACCTACGACTACAGCTTGCAAAAATGGTATGAATTTATCAGCAGCTAAACGCTGAGGCCTTCTTATGTCGTTAAAGCAACAAATCCTGCTGCTGTTGGCCGCCATCGTAGTGAGCCTCATGGTGCAAATTGTCTTATCTCAGTTCAGTCAACACTCTTTGCGACAAGCCAATCGGCACACCTCCGACGTATTTAATGCTGCACAAAAAATATCCGCCTTAGAGCGCCAAGTGTTGGACTTACAACGCAACGTATTAATTTTCCGGCAAAACGCCAGCGACAGTGCCGCGACCCGCTTTTTTAATATTCTGACCGACGTATTTGCGCAAATAGAACGAATGGAGGCCAGCGTTCAGTTTCAGTCACACAGCACTGACATCGTCCGCATGACGGCGCACATTCAGGATTATGGCGATCATTTTCGCGCCGTGGTCAACGGCCGAGAACAGCAAGACAGCCTGCAACAAGTCATCATTGAACAGCAACTCGGTCAACTGCGGCAACGGCTGCAGTCGCAACCAGGCGCTGCGGATGCGGCTTTGGCCGACATACTGCGCGGGCATTTATTATCCTATTTAGTGGCCTATGACCACCGCGCCGCAGAGCGCTTTATTGACCAAACCAGTCAATTTAACAGAGCAGCCAACACTGACCTGAAGCCATTATTGGAGGGCTTGCATACGAATTTTCTGAAGTTGCAGCAAATCAATCGTGGCTATGTTTATCTCACCAATGTTGTCATGACCGGTGCTGCCAACGAAATTTTGTATATTACCCGCCAATTACGCGAGCACACCAGCGCACAACTGCATACAGCTACGCAACAGGCGCTGCTCAGCAGCGACCGCATTCGCACCACCAACCTGGCTACGTCGACCGCAGGCGTTGCTCTAACACTCCTGGCGGCATGGTTGCTGTTGCGGATGATTTTATCGCCAATCAGGCGCCTTACCGAGACCTTTGATCGTTTAGCCAAAGGCGACCCAATTGAAGCACCGACAGACATTCATCGCCATGATGAAATCGGAGCACTGGCGCGAGCAGCGATGGTTTTTCGCCAAAAAAATGAGCAAACACACACCTTGTTGCAGCAAGCACAGCAGCTGAATCAACGCTTAAGCAGCATGAATGAGCAACTGGAAAGTGCACGCGCACAAGCGGAAACGGCCACCACCATGAAAAGCGCTTTTTTGGCCAACATGAGTCATGAAATTCGCACGCCAATGAATGGCATCATCGGTTTGATTGATTTGAGTTTAAAAACGGCACTGACCGAAAAACAACGGTTTTATTTACAAAAGGCAGCTTACTCCAGCCAGCTGATGATGGCCGTCATCAATGACATTTTGGATTTTTCTAAAATAGAGGCGGGCAAGCTGGACATCTGCCCGGTAGAGATGGACGTTAACAACCTAGCCGAACATGTCATTACATCTCTGCTGCCCAAAGCCCGCGAAAAGTCTCTGGCGCTGCGCTTGCACGTAGAGGCCAACTTGCCAAAAACCATCGACGCCGACCCATTGCGGCTCAATCAAATATTGCTAAATCTGGGCAATAACGCCATCAAATTTACCAACAGCGGCAGCGTCGATGTCCGTTTCAGCACGGAGCATGACACTCTGATTTTTGAAGTCATTGACTCCGGTATCGGTATGTCGCCTGAGCAACTCGAGCGAGTGTTTGACGCCTTTACTCAAGCCGACAGCTCCATCAGTCGACGCCATGGTGGTACCGGATTGGGGCTATCCATTGTTAAGCAGTTAACCGAATTAATGGATGGCCACATCGATGTGCAATCCGCCCTACACAAAGGCACCCACTTTCGCATTCGTCTGCCCCTGAAACGTCACAGCTCTGAGCCCATTTTGCGTTTATCCAAACCGAAATCCATCAACCTGATCGGCCAGTTCGATTCTGACATGATCCCTCACGGTGTGTTTCAACAAGCCCAGATTCTTGACATAGAGGAAATCACCTCGGCCGAGCTGTCGGCTGTCACACTAATTCACGTCAGCAGCTTGGAGCAGTACTCGCAACTGCAAGACTGGCTGCAACAACAACAACAACAACAACCGCCCAATTGCCCATGCGGATTAATCATGGACCACCCTTGGCATCGTCAATTGCCCATAGCAGAGCCGATTAAAGTGCTGCTGCACCCCTACTCGCCCGCTGCTTTTGCCCAGTTTATCGATGCGTTGTTAGGGCACTCCGTAACGCCCGAAGCCGAGGTCGATACGCCCAGCCTGCAACTGCAGGGGCGCGTATTGGTGGTGGAAGACAACCACATCAATCAGGTTGTCGCCACCAGTATGCTCGACGAGCTAGGCCTGCACTATGATCTGGCGGAAAACGGCGAAGAGGCCGTCGCCATGGTCAATATCCACCCCTATGACATGGTGTTAATGGACATACAAATGCCGATCATGGACGGCTATGAAGCCACCCAACTGATCCGCCAAATGGGCAACACCACGCTGCCTATCTACGCCATGTCGGCCAACGCCCACCAGCGCGACATTGACCGAGCATTGCAGGCGGGCATGAACGGCTATCTGGTAAAGCCGGTCGAGTTTCAGCAACTCAGCCAGCTATTGAGCCTGCATTTGGCCACACCCCAGCACAGTGCGTGACCTTTGTAGCCATGACTGGTCGCCAGCGTCAGGGCAGGTATAATCGCCGCCATTCCGCAACGTGATGGCTGACGATGAAAGAAAACCAACCAACCGATCTCATAACCTCCACCCAGGCAGCCGACAGCAGTGGCCGTGTGGGGTTTGTCTCTCTGGGCTGTCCGAAAGCGCTGGTCGATTCGGAGCGCATTTTGACGCAACTGCGTATGGACAATTACGACGTCGTCAACAGCTACAACGACGCCGATGTGGTGGTGGTAAACACCTGCGGCTTTATTGACGATGCCAAGCAAGAATCGTTGGACGCCATTCGCGAAGCGATGAATGAGAACGGCAAAGTCATCGTCACCGGCTGCATGGGCAAAGGCAAAGACGCCGAGCTGATCCGCGAACAAAACCCGGATGTGTTGGCCGTTACAGGCCCACAAGCCTATGAAGAAGTGATGGAAGCGGTGCACCAGTGGGTGCCGCCGGTGGCCAAAGAGCATGACCCTTTCACCGACCTGGTGCCGCCACAAGGCGTTAAACTCACGCCTCGCCATTACTCTTATTTGAAAATCTCTGAAGGCTGCAATCACAGCTGTACTTTCTGCATCATCCCCGATATGCGTGGCAAGCACGTTAGCCGCCCGATCGGCGATGTCTTAGATGAGGCCAAACGGCTGGTTGCCGCAGGTACCAAAGAGCTGTTGGTGATCTCGCAAGATACCTCGGCCTACGGCGTCGACATGAAATTCCGTACCGGCTTCTGGGACGGCAAACCAGTCAAAACCAAGCTCTATGACTTGTGCAACGAGCTCGGCAACTTAGGCGCTTGGGTGCGCCTGCACTACGTTTACCCTTATCCGCATGTCGACGACATCATGCCGCTGATGGCTGAGGGTAAAATCCTGCCGTATCTGGACATCCCTTTTCAGCATGCCAGTCCGCGCATTCTCAAATTGATGAAGCGCCCGGCACACGCAGAAAATACGCTGGAGCGCATCAAGGCCTGGCGCCAACAAGTGCCTAACCTGGTGTTGCGTTCGACCTTTGTGGTCGGCTTCCCGGGCGAAACTGAAGAAGACTTCCAAATCTTGCTCGACTGGCTTGATGAGGCCGAACTGGATCGAGTTGGCTGCTTTAAATACAGCCCAGTGGACGGCGCCAAGGCCAACGATCTGCCTGATCATGTGCCGGAAGACATACAGCAGCAGCGCTGGGAGCGCTTCATGGCCAAAGCACAAGAAATCAGCGCGCGTAAATTGCAGCGTAAAATTGGCCAACGCATGACCGTGCTGGTTGATGAGGTCGATGATGAAGGTGCGGTGGCACGCTCACCTGCGGATGCGCCAAACATTGATGGCATGGTCTACCTGAACGGCTTTTTTGATGCCCAGCCTGGTGACTTTGTCGAGGTCGAAATCGAGAACGCCGACGATTACGACTTGTGGGCCAGCCCAGTCTGATTCAGGCCAAGCCGATCCTTTCGCGTGCAGCACCCGCTGCGCGCACTCTCACCCGAGCGCATTAATCCATCATGCATCTTCCAAGCTATGTCGTTACACTGAAGACACAGCATGGAGGTAGTTATGAGCAACCCGCAGTGGGCTCGCATCATCGAGCAAGCCATTGAATTTCGTCATCAATTGCATCAGTCACCCGAGCTGACTTGGCAGGAAGAGCAAACCACCCGGCATATCCGTGAACGCCTCGACCAACTGCACATCGCTTGGCGCGAGTGCGGCCGATTTGGCACGGTGGCCACCCTCGCCAGTGACAGGCCTGGGCGTCACGTTGGGCTGCGCGGCGACATCGATGCCCTGCCCATTCAAGAAGCCTGCGATTTATCTTACAAATCCCAGCACGACGGCAAAATGCACGCTTGTGGCCACGACGGTCACACTGCCACGCTGTGGGCAGCTGCAGCTTGGTTAAAACAGCATGAGGCGGAGCTGCCCGGGCCGGTCAGCTTTTTGTTCCAACCGGCAGAAGAAGGCGGCCATGGCGCAGAATCGATGATTGAGCACGGCGCATTGGACGGTTTGGACGTTATTTTTGGCTGGCACAACTGGCCAGCCATGCCATTTGGCCAAGCGGTGTGCCCAGACGGTGCGGTGATGTCCGGCAATGGCACCTTTTTCATCACAGTACATGGCAAGGGCGGCCATGCCAGCCAGCCCGAACTGTGCAAAGACCCGGTAGTCGCTGCCGCTGCGATCACGCTCAATTTGCAGCAGATCATCTCCCGCCAGCTGCCGCCGCAAGCTGCAGCAGTGGTCAATGTATCTTCCATTGAGGCGCCCAGTGCCAGCACCGTCATACCGCAACAAGCCAAACTGAGCGGCAGCATTCGCCTGTCCGACCCATCGCTGCGCACACGAATCAATGAGGCCATCCGCCAAATCAGCGAAGACACCGCACGTGCATATGGCGTCACCGCCGAGGTCGTGTGCGAAGCCCGCTACGACGCCACCATCAACCACGCTGAAGCGGCCAATGAATTTCGCCAAGCTCTGGCGCTGGAGTTAGGCCCGGACTGGCATTGCAATGAGCTGGCGGTGCCCATTATGGCATCGGAGGATTTCAGCTATTACCTGAAACACACACCGGGCGCGTTTGCTCTGATTGGCATGCATGACCAACAAGCATTTCAACACCCCTGCCATAGCCCTCATTACCAATTTAATGATCGTTTAATTGCGCCGGTGGTACGCTGCTTTGCCCGTTTCTGCCGCGCGCCCTTACCTGCCTGCGACTAACAATTCCGCCAATTTTTGTGTCCGCTGACGTCCGTTGGCGGGCTTGTTGTCATTACAAATCATTACCTGAATAAAAATCGGGGCCCATTCGGTCTGTTGCAGCGCAGCGCCGACCCAACTACCTTGGGGATGGGTTTCGCCATGCAGCCGCGAAGCCAGCCTGGAAGTCACAGCACGCACATGCATTGCTCACTGACTCGTGCAGTCGGGACACATCACCGGCCCAATACCTGGGTCGTCGACCACTGCAACAGGGGGTGACTATGCACGTTTTTGAACAATGGGAATCGGATATTCGCGGTTATTGCCGGGTCTATCCGACGGTGTTTAAAAGCGCACAAAACGCGGTGCAAACCGATGAGAGCGGCAAGCAATACATCGATTTTTTTGCTGGCGCTGGAGTGCTGAATTTCGGCCACAACAATCCTCGCATGAAAGAGGCCATCATTCGCTACATTGAAGCGGATGGCGTGGCGCACAGCCTGGATATGTACACCACGGCCAAACGCGAATTTATCCAAAGTTTTGTCGAGCTGATCCTCAAACCACGGGCAATGCAACATAAATTACAGTTTATGGGCCCGACCGGAACCAACGCCGTTGAAGCGGCTCTGAAAATCGCCCGCCGCGTGACTGGCCGACACAATATTGTCGCTTTTTCACAAGGGTTTCACGGCATGACGCTCGGTGCCCTGGCGTGCACCGCCAATCAGTATTTTCGCGGCGCCGCTGGTGTCCCCCTCACTCATGTGCAACACGCGCCGTTCGAGAACACCCAGGGCTGTGGCATGGGCTGTTTAAATACGCTGCGCCAAGGCTTTGAAAACAGCTCAAGCGGCTTCGAGCCACCGGCGGCTTTTTTGGTGGAAGCGATCCAGGCGGAAGGTGGGGTCAACGTCGCCAGCCAGTCGTGGCTGCTAGAGCTACAACAACTGGCACGTGATACCGGCGCACTATTAATTATTGATGATATTCAAGCCGGCTGCGGACGCACCGGCTCGTACTTCAGTTTTGATGACATGGGCCTAGATCCAGACATCGTTTGTCTGGCAAAAGGCATCGGTGGTTTTGGCACGCCGATGGCGCTTAACCTGATCAAACCCGAGCATGACAAACACTGGAACCCAGGTGAGCACACCGGCACCTTTCGCGGCCAAAATTTGTCGTTTGTGGCCGGTAAAGTGGCGCTGAGTTATTTCGACAATGACGAGCTAATGGCGCAAACGCGGCGCTATGGCCAGCAAGTTTCTACTTATTTACAGGAGATCGCCGCGCGTCATCCGCAACACGGTTTTGCCGTACGCGGGAAAGGCATGATGCAGGCCATCGACTTAATGGATGGCGCCTTGGCCAAGCGCGTGCAGACACTGTGTTTTGAGCGTGGTTTATTGATTGGGCCGTGCGGTGTGGGTGGACGGGTGGTGAAATTAATACCGCCGCTTACCATCGAAGCCGATACGCTGCAACGCGGCCTGGACATTTTGGCGGATGCCATCAACAGCGCCATTGAGGAGGGTTAAGTATGCGCGAACGCGACGATATGACCTTCCCTTTCAGCGAGTACCAGCGCCGCATAGCCGAGCTGCGCGAACGGATGCAAGAGCGGCTATTGGATGCGGTGATTATTTCTGACCCAGAAAATCTGATGTATTTAACCGATTATCAGACTACGGGTTATTCCTTCTTTCAGGCATTGGTGGTACCGCTCGATGACGAGCCGTTTATGATCACCCGCAAACTGGAAGAATCGAATATTCATGCCCGCACCTGGGTGGAAATCACCCGCCCCTACCCAGATACCGGTGATGCCGTGCAAATGTTGGTGGGTGCATTACGTGAGTTTGGTTTGCAAGGCAAAAACCTCGGTTATGAACGTAACAGCTATTTTTTGCCGGCTTATCATCAGGACCAGATTCACACCACCTTTACCGATGGTCGCCTAATGGACTGCTTTGGCATTGTTGAACAAGGCCGGGCGATGAAGTCGGACGTTGAACTGCAGGCCATGCGTAAAGCCGCCGTGGCTACCAAAGCAGGCATGTTGGCGGGCATAAACGCGACGTCCCCAGGGGTGAGTGAAAATGAAATTGGCGCCGCCATCAGCCAAGCCATGTTTAACGCTGGGGGCGAGCCGCCTGCGGTTATGCCATACGTGACCTCAGGGCCGCGCACCATGATTGGCCACGCCACCTGGGAAGGTCGCCAAGTGCAAGCCGGTGAGCATGTGTTTTTAGAGGTGGGCGGCTGCTATCGGCGCTACCACACGGCAATGATGCGCACCGTGGTATGCGGTGAATTATCCGACGCCATGTTTAAAGCCCAAGAAACGATGAAATATGCCCTACGCAGGGCTCGCGAGGAGCTGCGGCCCGGCATGACCGTTTCCGATGCTGACAATCTGGTGCGCACCATTATCGTCGATAACGACGTCGGTGCGCAGTTAATTACTCGCTCGGGTTATTCCATCGGCATTGCGTTTCCACCGAGCTGGGATGAAGGCTATATCGTCAGCCTTAAACAAGGTGATTCCACCGTGTTAAAACCCGGCATGACCTTTCATATTATTCCTTGGATGTGGGGGGTTGAAGGCGATAAAACTTGTGGTATTTCCGACACCTTTTACATCACCGAGCAAGGCTGTGATTCTTTTTTTGCGGACGTCGAGCAAGATTTTGTGGTGAAAGCCAGCCAAGGAGCTGCCCCCAATGTGGATGAGCGAGTGTCACACATTGGCAATCCGAAAAAGGAAAACAGCAAAACGACGGCCAGCAAGAATCCGTCGAGCGCCAGCAAATCAGAAACCAGTCAATCAGCCGCCGAACCACCTACCACTAATGACAGCGCTGCAAAGGACCACTCTCACCCAGTTTAAAGGAGCATTCCATGCTGACCGTGATAAGCCCAACCACTGGCCAACCTCTGCATCAGTTTGCAGCCCTCACCGGGCAGGAATTGAATGATCGCATTGCCTGCAGCAAAGAAGCCTACGCCTCCTGGCGCCGCACCAGCTTTAATGAACGGGCCCAGGTATTAACCGCCGTAGCGGCAGAACTGCGCGCCGACCAAAAAAAGTACGCATTGCTGATGACCGACGAAATGGGCAAACCCATTAACGAAGCCTTGGCCGAAGTGGAAAAAGCCGCCTGGTGTGCTGAGCATTATGCCGAGCACGCAGAACAGTATCTAAGGCTGCAGCCGTTGCCATCCGATGCCAGCCGCAGCTACGTGCAACATTTACCGCTCGGGCCGGTGTTGGGAATATTACCCTGGAATGCGCCGTTTTGGTTGGCTTTGCGATTTAGTGCGCCGGCATTAATGGCTGGCAACACTTGCCTGATGAAACCAGACCCGCATGTGCCTGGCTGCGGTGAGGCACTGCAAGAGGTGTTTTATAAAGCAGGGGCACCGGCCAACATTTTTTTAAATTTACCGCTGAATACCGAAGACGTCGCCAGCGCCATTCGCCACCCAGATGTCGTGGCCGTGTCGTTTACCGGCTCTAGCACCGCCGGTGCCACGGTAGCCGCCATTGCCGCCAGCGAAATAAAACCCTTCGTGCTGGAACTCGGTGGTTCAGACCCTGCCATCGTGCTCAATGATGCCAACTTGGACGACGCCATTCCCACCATTGCATTATCGCGCATTATTAACGCCGGTCAGTCCTGCATTGCCGCCAAACGCATCATCGCCGAAGCGGATGTGTATGATGCCGTGGTCGAGCGTCTTCAAACCGAACTCGAGCAACTCACGCTGGGAGATCCTCGGGAGCCGAGCAACCGCATCGGCCCCATCGCTCGATCGGATTTACGCGATCATTTAACCCAGCAAGTGGATCGCAGTATTGCCGCCGGAGCACGCTGTCTACTGGGTGGCGAGCCACTGCCTCGCGATGGCTTTTTTTATCCCGTCACTTTATTAACCGACGTCAGCAATGACATGCCAGTGTGCCAGGAAGAAACCTTCGGGCCAGTGGCGGTGGTCTTAAAAGCCGACAATGCAGAACATGCGTTGGCACTGGCTAACGACAGTCAATATGGCCTAGCGGCTGCCATCTGGACCACCGCCGAGCGTGGCGAAGCGATGGCGCACCAGCTGGAAACGGGGCAAGTGGCCATCAATGGCATTGTCAAAACCGACCCGCGCTTGCCCAGCGGTGGCATTAAGCGCTCGGGTATTGGCAGAGAACTGGGCCCGCATGGCATCTTGGAATTCGTAAATACGCAACAAGTCTGGGTAGGCCCCAAAATAGTGTAAATAATTGCCTGGCGTTCGCAGCGGCAGAGGCCATTTTATGGCCCCTGCCCCGTGAGCGTTCACTCGCCGTCAGAATGTCGTCACACCACTGGCGTTGACCAGCACTAAACTGAAGTCACAACTCGATTCAGGAGGTGGGCTATGCGCCGTAAGCTGGTATTGCTGCTGCTCCTTGCTCTCGCCGCAGGCAGTGGCTTTGGTTATCAGTATTATCTCGATCTACGGCAACAAATCGGTCTGGACCGCGGCTACCCGCAAGTCGCAGGGACGCCGCCGGGCAGTCAGCTGTTCAATCTTCCGCCATACAGTGGGCCACACCCAGCCACCGCTGCCCGACCGGACGACCCGTATTCATACCCCATTGAGTTTGGTGCCATCGGCCCAGTTGAGCCGTTGTTTTCAGGACCACTGCAATACCCCTTTGCATGCCAAAGTGAGGAGTCAAAACTCGGGCAACCATTAATCGACAATCAACAAGGCTGGGGCGTGCCGGTATTTGCCGAAAACAGCCAAGGCAAACGCTCCGATTTAATCATTGGCTACAGTAAAGATTGTTTATTACCCACCCGTAATCACTATTTATACGACCCTCCCAACAGCGCCTTGCGGGCGTTACCCAAACGTACCGATCAGCGCATCGACGATGTACCGCAAAACGCAGAGCTCATTGTGCGTGCGGAAAGTGGCACCATTCACCGTCATATTTACGTACTGCTAATGCCAACCACTCATCAGGACCGGTTATTACAGCCTGATTTATCGCGCTGGAATGGCAAAGCGATTTATTATTTTCGCGGCGGTATCAGCATTGGCTTTCAGCAAGGCCGCACGGACATTCGCCGTGTGATGCGCGACATGCGCACCGCTTTGCGCCAGGGTTACGCCATTATTTATTCCACCGCCACCGAGACCGACAACACATACAACATTCGCCTACAAGAAGACACGGCGCTTAGAGTGAAACGACAGTTTTCGGCGCGTTTTGCGAAGCCAGAGTTTGTCATCGGCCTAGGCGGTTCTGGCGGTGGGCTACAACAATTTTTGTACGCGCAAAACCAGCCGGGCATTATTGATGGCGGTGTCGCTCTGATCGCTTATCCCGACATGGTGACGCAAATCCAATACACATTGGACTGTGAAATACTGGAGTATTATTTCGATCATTTGGCCAGCGATCCGTCGTTCTGGCGCCAGCCAGAAAAACGCCAAGCCGTGATGGGGCTAACCGTCAGCGATGATTATCGCCCTCGCCTGTCTTGGCTGACCGATGCCGCTTATCTGCTGCGTGGCCAATGGCCACCCGTCACGCCGCCGGCTTCCGAATGCAGCAAAGGCTGGCGCGGCTCGGTGCCATTGGTTAATAACCCACGTTTTCACAGCGACTATTATCGCTTCTCGCGCGAGGTCCAGGCACAAACCCATTGGACACACTGGCAAGATAATCGCAATGTCTACGGCACCGACCAAGACGGGCGCTCGCCGTCGGTCTGGAGCAACGAGGGCGTACAGTATGGTTTAAATGCCGTGAGCCATGGCGATATCAGTATTCCGCAATTTCTTGAATTAAATGCGCGCATTGGTAGCTGGCTGCCGGCCAAAGATATGGACAATGCTAGGTTTTGGCACATTAGTGGCGACTCCCGTTTGTATCGGTTCAGCCCCTATGGCGAGCACAATATGAGTCATCGAGGTGAAGCGAAAGCGCTGGCGCCGCGCTATCAGGGAGATTTGTCCGCCGCAAAAGCAGCGTATCAATCTGGCAATGTCTTTGTCGGCCATATGCACATTCCGGTGATGGATGTGCGCATGTATTTGGACCATGAATTGAACATTCACCACACTTGGGCCGCCGCCTCTACCCGCCAGCGGCTGCTCGATGCTGGCACTCCCAGTCTGATGCAGCCGATCTGGATCAGTACTAAACCCTACAATCCCATGTGGGACGCGGTGGCGGTGATGGATGAGTGGCTTAGCCGCCACAAAATCACCGGCGACTGGGCAACCGCCAGGCCCCCGCTAGCGCAAGACCGCTGTTTGGATGAACACGGCGATACGCTGCATATCGGCGACGGCGTTTGGAATGGACGGTGGAATGGCCAAAGCGAGGGAGCCTGTCATGCACTGATGCCATTTCATCAAGGCTCTCGACAAGTCGCGGGTGAAAATATCGGCGGCACGATTTTTCAATGCCAGCGCATGACGGTGAGTGAAGCATTGGAGCGTGGCATGTACCAACCATTGGACATGACGCCGTATCAAAACGAACTGGAGCGCATATTTGCCACCGGCGTATGTGACTACAGCGCGGCCGATCAGGCGCTACCAGCTGAGCTCAATAACCAACTGGGCACTGTTTTTAACGCCGCGCAATAAACCGCTGCTTCACGTAAGGTGATGTTAATTGTCCGCGTGCAAGGCCTGTACAATGGCGCGAAAGTTACGCCGCGAAGACTCTTGCGGCAGTAACTCACGCAGCTGTGACTGCATTTGCGGCGCGTGTTGTTGACCGATGGTTTTAATCGCCTGGTAGCGCACCGAGTCTTCTTTTGCATCACGAGCAAAACCATACACCTGATTTAACGTCGCAGACTCTAACTCAAAGTTGGCCAAGGATTTGATCACCGCTCTGGTGACCGGCGCCTGGCGCAGCTCGGAAGTCGCCAGCATGGCCTGCAATTGGCCATAAGCCTGCTGACTAGCAATGCCACCAAATGCCCGCGCAGAGGCCCGCTGCAAACGCGCAGAGGCATGATCGCGGTAGCGTTTAATCTGTGCCGTATGGCGATCGTCTGCGCTGTTGCCCAGAGCAGTAATCAAATTGGATTGATTGGTTTCGTCCTCCGCTTGCTGCAACGCCGTCGCTAAATCCTGATGCAATAGCTCGCTGTTTTCATTGCCACGACGCTCAGCCAGCATAATGCCCAAGGTCATATAGAAGCTGCCACGCATGGCATCATCGGCCAGCAAGGCGGCATCATCCATCACCGATTTAATCGCCCAATAGGCGCTATCACCCAGCGGTTGCTCACCATTGGCCAGCGCACGCAAGGCGCGAAATTGAGTCTCACTGCTATCGCCATTCAATAAAAACTGCATCAACACGTATTGACTATGATCGGTATCGACCTGACCCAGTGCATTAAACAAACGCATCATTGCCTCATCGCTTAACTGACCCTCGGCGATGAGTGCAGGCAGCTCTAACAAAGCCGCATCCAACTGGCGCAGTTCATTGGCCAGGCTAAAACCATCCAGCGCCAGCAGTTTGTCTGTGTCTAGCCAAGAGACCAGCTTTGCGCGTTGCTGCTCCAACGTCAGTATTTGCTCTGGCTTGGATACTGCCGGCCAGTCGGCCAGCTTGACTGGCATTTGTGACAGTGCCGTTGGCGAGTATTGTTCAGCCATCGTCAGTTGATAGCGCTGACGACTGGTGAAATTTAGCTCCTCGCTGTGACCAATAAACTGCAGCCCTTCTTCTCCCTGGCGCAAGGAAAACCAGCAAGACGTAGGCGTGACGGCATGTTGCGATTGCAATATCTCTAGTGCTTTAAATGCATTGCCAGCACTGCTGGCATGTAGCTGATAACGGTCTTTTTCCAGCAGCAATGTCGGAGCACGCCACTGATAGCGAGCATCGTAATTGCCGAGCATGTCTTGCTCTTGCTGAACGGACGTCGCGCGTTCATCACGGTATTGAAAGTAGTAAGCCAGACTTTGTAATTTATCCTTCGCCGTCTCCGGCGTGCCTTTGGCAAACCAAAACTGGCGAATCTGGCCATCGCCATCCACCCGAAAGGCAAAGGCATGTTCGTAATCGGTATCAACGGCCTGCTGCCCTTGACTGCGCAGGGTGAGCTCATCCGCTTTCAGCGCCCACCAGCCCGTTTGCTCATGGTGCTCTACCGGTTTAAGAGACAACCGAGCGGTCATTTTTACCGCGTTTGGCAAAGGCGAGGTTAAGGTCGTGCGGGTGCGGGTATCCACCTGCAAATCGTATTGCGGCTGGCAGTCAGACGAGCCGCGCGCTTGTAATGATGTCAGGGCCAGCCAGACAACCGCCAGGCCAGCCGTGATGGCGTTCATATATCGACTTGTCCCTCTTTTTCCAGCAGCGTCCAGGTTTTGTTGATGACACTGGGTGTCTGATACAACCATAAGTCGTAGCGTGTGGTTTTACTGCCACAGGGGTATGGAATAAAGAGTTTTTTACACCATTTAATACCTTTCACATCGGCATACAGACCAAACTGACCAGACACCGCGTCAATATCATCAGCCAGCTCGGTGGAATAATAAATATGCGGCGATGCCTGCTCAGACGAAGCCAACGCAAAGCCCGCGGTGGAATCCAACGAGAAGGTATTGTCAATCAGGTTGAACACCGCTTGCACGCCGCCACTGGCAATCAACAGACTGATGCCTCCGCGTCCGAACGCACCAAAGTCGACATGAAATAAATCACCGCCACCGTAGAGTTCAGCGTTGTAACCCACCGCCAGCTCAAAACCTAAGTTGCCAGATACACCCGCTTCTACCTGCATTGGAATGGGGCCGACAAAAAAGCGTGCCTGAGCCAGCACTTTTTCCTCTTCCCAACTACGGTCCCAGCTTTTTTCGTATTTTGCGGTGTAATTTTCGTCTTCAAATACCGTGTTATTGAAGATCACCATTTCGGTGCTGTAGCCGGTATTTTGGCCATTGCTGTAGGCGCTGCCATCGAAGCTGATGCCAAACAGCGTATTGCGCGCGTTAAAGAAATAAGCAAAAACGTCGCCTTCACCCACAATACGCGCTCCAGGAATCACCACGGGTACTAATAACAGCTGACCATGAAGGTCCACACCCACCGCAAATTTGCTTTGATTGCCGTAGCTGGCATTAAAATCCTGAGCGTAATTGATGTTGGCCACTTGTGGCTGCAGCAGTTGTTGCCCGGGCAGTTGTTTAAATGCAGACTCCGCATCAGCCACACTGGCCGGCTGCGCATCGGCCTCACCTTCAAAAAAGTACAGCGGCACGCTAAAGACCACGCTGTTGTTTTCGTCAGAATGTTCTGCCTGGTTCACGCCAGTGGCGTCTTCCAGAGTCAGGCGAATGGTCACTTCATTGTTCTGTATGGCATCGTAATTTTGATACAAGGCATCGATATACGCATCATCAATGTTGATATCAAAGGCGACATGGTTGGCCTGCTCACTAAGAGGCAAGGTGACCAACATGCTATCGAGGTACTCGCCGCCGTGTTGATTAGCGCCTTCGTCCACACTCCAGAAGTGCACCGGCTGCCATTGCCCGTTAATGTCGATCTCGCCCAACACTTTAACGACACCCTCGACGCTGCCATGGTAGCGAACGTCCATATGACCGATGATTTCGGCGCGATGAATTTCGCCTTCAGCCAACTGCAAACCCGGTTTGTCCAAAATCAGTTGGCTAATGCCCAGCTGGACGTTACTGAGCTGATGGTCATGATCGGGCGCGGCGACCACATGAATGGGCGCGTGCGGGTATTCGTCCAGGGAGTGCTCAGGGTGCGGTGAGTTGTCGTTCTCGTTGTCCTCGTTGTAGAGGTTGTTGGGGTCAACATAGGAGACAATTTGATAGTCACCACCGGCGACGTCCTCTGGAATACGCACCGACAGGGTGTGCTGGGTCGACTTGCCATCGAGGGGAAAATGATCCGCCGCCAGCGCATGCAGCTCCGCGAGTTCCTCTTCAATTAAGTGATCCTGCTGCAGTTCATCGGCACTGAGCAAAAAGAAATGGACATCCACCTCGCCCTTGTCAAAGCCTTTGCTATTGAGGGTGAATTGCAGGGTCACGTCGTCACCGTATTGGGTGTGTTCGACCTCTGCCGTCAGAGTTTCTACGGCCAAGTTGTAACGCGAACTGTCGCCACCACAGGCCAGCAGCCCCAGTGACAGTATCAGCAAACACAACCAGCGCCCGAATACATGAAGCATACTTCATCCCCCTCGATGAGTGATCATTGGCACCACAAACGCTGGTTGGCTGGCGTCGCCGTCGAAGCGCTTATGCTTGATTTAACAGCTGCAAAGTATAGTTCAAGCGCGCGTGCGCACTGGTCATTTCTAGGATATGTTGCAGAATGTCAGCATCAAAACGCACCATGCCAAATAGCTGGAAACTGAACGCCTGCGGCGATTTTTGTTGCCATTCAGGCGAGTTCAACATGCGCTGCACGCCCTCCAGATCGTGTCCGATGGCCGCCAGGCGGTGCATGATCTTTTCTTTTAGTAGCTGACTCTCTTGCTGCTCTTCGGCGCTGTCTTCGACGTCCGCCAGCGCTTCGCAGCTGTAGATTTGATAGGGCAGCGCTTGTGTGCGCTCGATGATGCGATAGCGCTGGTCAATATGAACATTGAGGTACAAACGACCATCCTCGGTGCGCTCGAGCAGCTCACATTGGCCAGCACTGACGACGTCGTAGGGTTGGTACGTCGCCTGATTGGAGTTCAGCGATTGTTGCAGCGACTCATGTGGTTTGCCTTCACTTAATACCGCTTGGGTATGGCAAATGGCAACGGGCGTTTGCTGGTCCAGGCAGTGCTGGATCATCTGCCGATAACGCGGCTCAAAAACATGCAGCGGGAACACCGTACCCGGAAACGTCACACAATTAGGAATGGGAAACAAACACAGCTCAATCACCGCCAACCTCATCTCAGACTATGCAGATGTCATGATAGCAATAACCGCCACATGAGCCCTACTGAGCTTGCCTCTGTCTTAGGCCACGCTGCCAGTGTCAGCAGCGCCTGCTAGGCTCACAAGCAGGAGTATCAATGGCCTGACACAAAGGGACGCATATGATTACGACAGTGGCAAAATGGTTGTGTGGTTTGATCGTCGTCTTTACCGCCATGGCAGGGGGGGCTATTGGTGGCTGCAACAACATTTAATCGAGTCGCTCAATATTCGCAGTGATTGGCCTGGAGCACTGGCTACGGATCCAGCGTATTGGCAAGCCAATTTACCCGCCTATCAAGGCCCCCACCCTCGTACATTGCAGCGCCCACAAGAGACGTATGACTTTCCTATTCCTTGGGGGGAGGTAGGCCCCAACACAGCCCTGTTTGCCGGCGATAACCAGTATCCATTTCTCTGCCAAACGCTGGAGTCTGGCTTGGGGCAACCACGGATCGACAATGAGCAAGGGTACGGTGTACCAGTGTTTGCTGAGACAGCGAACGGCGAGCTGACCGACACCATCATTGGCTACAGCAAAGACTGTGGCCTGCCAACGCAATTGCGCTATTTTGCTAGTGCCGATGCGACACCAAGGCAATTTACCCCGGTTGAGCAAGTATCAAGCCCTGCTGCTGACAGCGACTTATTAGTGCGTATTGAAACCGGCACCATCAATCGCTTTGTTTATGCCCTATTAATGCCCACGACCAAGCGTGACCTGCCAGATCAACCCGACCTCAGCCAGTGGAATGGCCGCGCCGTGTACCACTTTAAAGGCGCCATTGGCATCGGCTTTCAACAAGGAAAAACCCGCTTAAATCGATTGTTACGCGATATGCGCCCCGCGCTGGAAAAAGGCTACGCAGTGTTGTTTTCAACCGGCACCGAAACCGACAATCTGTACAACATCACCTTGCAAGAAGACACAGCACTGAGGGTGAAACAACAGTTTATCAGCCGGTTTGCGGCGCCTGAATTTATCATTGGTTTTGGCGACTCTGGCGGCGGCTTGCAGCAGTATTTATTGGGTCAAAATCGCCCGGGTTTGATCGACGGCGGCGTGGCCATCATTGCCTACCCAGACATGGTGACACAAATCAGTTATGGGCTGGATTGCGAACTGATGGAATACTTTTTTGATCACTTAGCAACGGATCAAGCATTCTGGCGATCCGCGCGCCATCGCAGTTATGTGCAGGGCTTGGCCTACAACATGGAACTGACGCCCAGGGTGGAGTACCTCAACACCATTGCCAGTGCGTTGCGATTAGAAATGCCACCCAGGCCTCGCGGTGCTACGGAGTGCAATTACGCCTGGAGAGGTTCAACAGCGCTGATAAATAATCCAAAATTTAACAGCCATTATTCGCGCTTTGCCCCGGCCGTAAATGACGCCACGTTCTGGACACACTGGCAAGACAATCGCGATGTATACGGCACTGACGCCAATGGCCGTGCACCGGTACCGTCCAGTAATGTTGGTGTGCAATACGGTCTGCAAGCCTGGCAGCAAGACCTGATCAGCGCTGAGCAGTTTTTTGATCTCAATCGCAAAATTGGCAGCTGGAAACCACAGCAAGATATGCAGCAAGAACGCCTGTGGTTGGTCTCTGGTGACGACTCGTTACGCCGATATTCGCCCTACGGTGAAATGAACATGACCCACAACGGTCAAGCCATGCAGCCGGCCCCGAGGCGCCATGGCAGCCTAACGGCGGCGCGCGCCGCGTATGCCAGTGGCAATGTGTTTATCGGCACGCTGGACATTCCCATTATTGACGTCAGACCCTATCGTGACTTGCAGCTCGACATTCACCATAGCTGGGCAGCGCTGTCGTCACGCGCCCGTATTATGGCCGCCAACCAAGGGGACCGTCGCTTGCAAACCATCTGGATATCAGACCCAGGCTACGATGCACGCTGGGATGCGTTTGCCGCCATGGAGCGCTGGCTGGACGCACGCTTGCGCAACCCAGGCGTGGGCATACCCGACTACGCTGAAGATCGCTGTTTGGATGAACGCGGCGGGCTCATCGCCAGTGGCCAACATGTATGGGATGGTCAGTGGAACCAGCAAGTCGATGGTGTCTGCAGCCAGCGCTTTCCATTTTTTCAAAGCAGTCGCCAGGCCGCTGGTGATGACGCCAGAGCCACCACGCTGTTTTGTCAGTTAATCCCCGTCAGCCAAGCCATCAGTAGCGGGCTGTATTACCCGTTGGACGTTAAACCCTATCAGGCCGAACTGGAGCATACTTTCCCACAGGGGGTGTGTGACTATCGCCTTGGGGATCAGGCCGCTTCGGGTGACTATCTCGATACAGAGTTTTAGCACGCGCACCGTTTTTAAAGCACGCATTATGAGTGTGCGGACATTGAATGCAATACAGGCAAGACAAAATAAAACGTGTAAACACCAATGGACGTAGCGTCCATTGGTGTTTAGTGCAGTTAAATCGTCGCAGCAGATGACATTAACCCCTTCGGAGACATCTGCCGATCCCTTCATTCTACTATTGAATCGCAGCAGGCGACGCCGATACGGTCAAGCGCACATTGCTGGCAGCAGCCTTGGGCGACAACAACAGATGCAAATATTCCCCGCCCTGAGCGGCCAGTATGAGCCGCTCCTCATTACCAGCAGACATCGAAGCCGCATCGTAGTCTTGCTGCGATGGCCAACCGTCGTATTTCACAAAAACATCAACATCGCCCGTGCCACCGCTGGTCGTCACCTGAATACGTTCATAACCAGCAGGAACCCAGACAAAGCGCCAAACGGCCTGATCAGCAGAAATCGCCGACTCTTGTAGTAACACATCGCCGTTACCGCCATCAGGACCATCCGGATCGCAGTCGCCACCAGCGACCAGACATTGCAGCCAACTGGAATAATCAACATCCAGCGAATCCCCCAGCTGTTGCAATGAGGCTTGATAGCCAGAGTAATCACCGGAGCGGCTGTGCATTAATAAATAGTCCAGCTGTTCGCTTTGCTGCGTAAACATATAACGTGCCGCTAAATAGCCGCCATCGTAAATACGCGCCGAGGTATCGTTGTAACTGTTCGCGAACAAGGTGCTCAGCGGCCAAGCGTTGCTATCTCCGGTATCAATGGCGTCGGCATTGTCGTCCAGTTTAGAAACATACTCTGCAATGCCTTCGGTCCACCAGACCGTATCTGCGCTTAAGGTGTCCTGAAAATCGCCCTGCATATTAAACCGCCCATCCAGGTAGTGCACCGCTTCGTGCATCAAGTTCCATACTTCAAACTCGGATTGCCACTCAGCAACGTAGGCAATAAAACGCGCTTGGTTATTGCGATCTGATGGGTCACCTTCTAAATAAATACCACCATTATTAGTGCTGATATCAAACAGCACACCGCCATACAGCTGATACTGATCGGATGACGCAAAAATCACCACCTCAAGCTGATCGTTGTAATCGTCAGCAACGGGTGAGTCTGCTTGGCCAAACAAGCGATGAAAGCGCTGTTGCAAAGCCAGCAAATCATCGCACACAGAGTCGCGTTGCTGCGGAGTGAGGCTTTGTGCACGCACACTGAAAGTGGATGGACACTGATGGCGAATGGATAAAATCGCAGCATCAATGTCGTCAACAAAACCGCACAAACCAAACTCTTGGCACTGCCCGGGCAGGTAATAATCAATCATATCCGCCGCCGCCAACCAGATACTGGCACCAACGCCTTGAAAATCGTAGCGCTGTAACAGACCTTTCAGTGGCGCATCAATGGCGGCTTTAAACGCATCGCCGTATTGATAAAAGCGTGCTGTTTCCGCTGCAGCATTGGCAACCACGTATTCAGAGCCCGTGCTGGTTAAATCTTCTCGGCTGGCCATCGCTGCCAGATCTTCAATGACCATTAAGTGATCAGCAAACCAAGCGTCGGCGGCATCGGCGTAATGCGCACGAAAGAACACCGTCAACACATTGTTCACCGCCAACGGCGCCCAATAACCATCGGCATTGGACACGTTGAGCGATGCAAACAGCGCCGTCAGTTGCGGCAAGTGCTGTAAGTTAATGCCAGCACTGTCGACCAGCGTCACCACTTCACTGACGTATTCTGCATTGCGTTCAGTGAGCACAAAAAAACCACTATGACGCAGTAATACGGTCATGCCAGTACTGATCTTCTGACTCAGCTGAGGCGAATAGTCGGGTAATTCATCGCCATAAAATTGCACGTAAAAGCCAGCGCGCAAAAATAATACCAGCGCTTTTGCACCGGCGGCTGCCGAGCCATCGTATTGATTGGCATCTTGAGTGAACGCCTGCGCCACCGCCAACATGGTGTTCTCATTAAACAAGGCCACGGCCACGTCACCGGACGCTGAGAACAGCGAATTCAAACAAGCACTGCTCGCCGCTCGCACTGTTGAAATCAGCTCATCGACCGGCAATGCAGCCCAGTCGGCCAATGCGCAGTCGGCGTGCGACTGCACACCCTCTAAACGAGCTACCAGTGCTGGTTGCGGCGCATGGTCTCGATCGAGGTGCCGATCCCAATCATGCGCCGGTGGCAATGGACCGGCCACTGCCGCCCCAGCTGCAAACAGTAGCCAGCACAAACCCATTGCGTAACGAGAACGAAGGCCGCTGAACAGCGACCAAGATATTATGTTTTTCATCAATAGACTCCGTGTCCGATTGGTTCAATGGCCAGACTAGACAGAGGTATCGATCAGTTGGTGCACACTTAGCCACTCATTCCACTTTGATCTCACAGAAAATTGGCCATGCACTGGCGTCGTTGCGACTGGCATCCCGGTCTAATACTGCAGCGGGAGTTAACACCTATATCAGTAATAACTCCCGCTATTGACCGATGGCAGAAGTGATCAATTTCTGCACAAACAAATATCAAATAAAAAAAATTTTCTGTGTAAGAACGCAGCGAACCAGACGACTACCGACGAGCTACCACCGTTATGCTCATCACACAGGAGAGCTTTGCCTTGTTCAGACTTCGTCTAATCACCACCTTTTCCGTGGCCGCCGCTTTGTTGATCACTGTCGTTTTAGCCAGCGGCTATGCCCTGACTCGCCTCAGTCACTGGCAACAAAGCGCCGCCAATTGGCATGCCAGCAGTTTGCAATTGTCTGGACAGCTGTCGGTGTTGCTGCAGCAAGCGCAGCATTACAAACGCAATGCGCCACGCGATTACGAAAGCTATAACCGTGATTTGGTGGTGTTTTACCAGCAGTTTCTGCACAGCATTGCCGCCACGGAGCAAGCCGTCGCGGTGTTACAACAGCATCAACAAGCATTAGCGAACGACAACGAACTGCTGTCGCTATTAAATGCCACAGAACTGTTTCAAGCTCAGAACCTGCATGCTCAGTGGCTGCAAGACTGGCAATCCTTTGAAGTGGCATTGCACGATGCGTTGGGCGACCCCGCCGAGCCGCGTTTAGAATGGGGCGCAGAGTACATACTGGCCAATATCGCACCGCTGCAAGCCCGTCGTGACAGCCTGCAAAGCGCTATCGCCAGCGCACAACAACGGTTTGAACAGGGCTCGCAACAAGGGCGACTGCTGGCCATGAGCACGTTAATTGTACTGGTGCTGGTGCTACTTTTATTGCTGGCGTTGCGTGTGGTACGTCCAATTGTTCGCACAGCTCATGCCTGTGACCGGGTTGCCAGCGGCGAGTACGGTTTGCAAATCGACGAAACCGGCAGCACCGAAACACGCCAGCTGCAACATGCGTTTAATCAGCTGTCGGCACGGGCAAAACTGATGCTGGATTTGGTGCGCGATATTCATCAGCCAACCGACACGGCAACCAAGCTGAATGATATTTTCGACAGCGGTCGCTCGGCGCTGGGTATTAATTGGTTAGGGTTGATTGCATTAGACAGCAGTCGCATTGAGTTAACACACTCTGCCCCCGATGCATTGGACGCTCATTGGCGCCACCGCCATATTTCGCCAAATAAAGTCTTCGGCCAAGAGCTACAAGCCAGCTTCCAGCAACAATGGCTCAGCTTGGACAATATTCGCCAACTGGCTGTTAGCCGCCATGATGAGCGCTTCTTGCGAGAATTGCATAAAAATACGCTGGCCAGCGAAGTGGTCGGCTACCCATTTCGATGCCCACAGCATAAGCAATTTATTTTGTTGTTCAGCACACGACAGGAAACCGGTTTCAGCGCTGAGCAAAGCAACCTGATTAGGGCACTGGTGCCATTAATGGCGGACGCTATTTTGGAATCGTTTGAGACGAACACCACTGAGCTGACGCTCCCTATGGCCAGCAGTCACTGATCAACCACCCGCTGGCAATGCTGTCATCGATTATTAGATGCGACGTGTCAGTTTGGAGGTTCACATTCGACGTGCCGCACGATGATTCTCGCCGTTTACATATCTGCTCGTGGCACACTCAACTGATAACGACGCCGAACATCGTTCACTAGTCGTTGCCGCGAGCTGGTTGCGCGCTCATGCGGGGCAAACTCAGCGGCAACTTGATCCAGTAAATTCACAGCCTGCTCCAGCAGGACTAGTTGATCGGGCGTCAGCTCAGGGCGTGCTATCAGTGCATTGATCTGCTGGATCGCAAAGCTCTTAGCGGCTATTTCTTCGACCAGCCCATAACGCGTACATAAACCAAACGTACCGTCGATAAAATAACCCCACTTTTCTTCCAATATCTCATGCGTCAGCGCGTCCTCGGCAGAGGGTAAGTTAAAATCGGCCTGTAAACGCTGCCAAGCGCTACGGTAGCGCTGCATAAACTGCTGCTTCGCAGCCGAGGTAGATGGGCACTGAGACAGCACACCCAACCAAGCGACCTGACCTTTGGCGTAATACTCAAGCTGCTCGGCCGTCGTGTTTTCGCCAAAAAATGAGCTGCTGTGTAAGTCCAACCTGATGCGATAGCTCGGCTGCGGCTGAACACCCGTATTCTGCCAACAGACAAAGTCGTCTTCATCGACTGCAGACTGCGCCAATAGCTGTGCCCGGGTTAAAAAGTGACGCGTTAAATAATCAATTAACTCAATACCCACATTGGCTCCTGGCGGTTTATGCAGACCTCTGTCTGCCTCATTATTGGCCATCGACACTGTATTTATATACAGATAAGATTGCAACTCCAGATTGGGGCTAGATTGCTATGAACGGTGCATCACCAGAAGCGACGGCTCTAACAACAAACACAGTGGTGCGCCCCACCGTACTGTTTACAGCGCTATTTACCACGTTCATCGAACTAAGAGGCCCCGATGAGACTATTAATCGCCCTGATCGCCTTGCCATTTGCTCTGTTCTCTCATGCTCTATCGAAGAATGAGGTTGAGCACTGGCAACAAGACATCGACTTCTATGCACAACAGCTGCACCAGCATCATATTGATTTGCACCACTCTCTGCCCAAGCACTATTTTCAGCAGCACCTGCGACAGCTTAAGCAACAGTTACCCGACCTTAACGAAAACCAAGTGGTGGTTTCTCTGATGCGTTTAACCAACGCACTGGGCGATAGCCATACGGCGTTTCCGCTGTGGGGAGAACCTGCGCTCAACAGCTACCCCATCCGGCTTAGTGCCATTGCCGAGGAATACTATGTTACCGCTACCTCAGCGCAGTACCAGCACCTACTGGGCAGTCGGCTGGTGGCCATTAACAACCTCCATATCAACGATATTGCCGCGCAAATGGCGGATGTGGTGCCCTTTGCAGACAACCCGTATTCCACGCGTCATCGTATTGCTCAAGACCTGAGCACCTACGAAGTTTTAAACGGCCTTAACATTGCTCAAGGTTCGACGGCACAGTTTCGTTTTATCGGCAGCCAAGGTGAGCAAACTGAAACACTCAGCACTAGCACTTCTGGGCTCGATAACGCGCAACGCCTGAGCTTTTACAACACCCAAGCTTTTACGCAGCAACAGCGGGTTAACGATAACTTGTGGTTTGGCGCGTCAAACAGCAACAACAGCATTTATATTCGCTTCCGTCGCTACCCTGCTGCCGATGATATGGAAGATTTCGCCGATGATGTGCTGGACTTTATTCAACAACACAAAAGTCGCCAGCTCATTATTGATTTGCGTGATAACGGTGGCGGTGACTTTTTTGTTGGTCTGATTCTAGCGCAACGCCTGGTATTGGCTGATTCTATCGACTGGAAAAGTGGCGTGTTTGTATTAACCGACAACGTCACCTACTCCGCCGCCATGAGCAATGCCGCTCAATACTCACAGATTCTGAATGCACGCTTGATTGGTGAGCCTACAGGAGCACAGCCCAGCGGCTACCAAGATATGGGCATGTTCACTTTGCCCAACTCAAAATGGCAAGTGTCTTACTCCAAACGCTTATATCGCTTTGCCAGCACCGACGCCGATGCCTTGTATCCAGACGTACTGATTGAGCGCAGCATCACAGACTATTTGAGCGAGAAAGACAGCGCCTTGGATCGGGTCATTCAGCACCTGCAAGGTCAAAACACCTTTTAAGCAGCCAACCAGAAAACCATCCAATCAGCAAAAAAGCGACGATTAACTGGCAAAGTCTGTTAATCGTCGCTGCCCTTATTGTTCAACCACACCATCTGCGGATAGGCTCCCTCAGGATTGGCGTAGAACTCGAAATTCCGGCTTTTATACAATGCAATGGCTGCTTGATTCTCGGGGTTGACGCCCAAGCGAATGCCTTTCACCGATGACATGACACGCGCCATAATCTCATCCAGTAAGCACGCGCCCAACCCCTGCCCTTGATGACTGGGTAGCACCGCAATGGCCAACTCTGGCAGTTCAGCATAATCCTTTGTTATGCAGTATTTCTGGCGCAGTTGTACAAAGCCTAGAACTGTTTGATCAGCATCTATCGCAAATAGGCCGATATCCCCCTGGCGGCCCCAATCCTGGTAGTACTCTCGCACCCGTGGCGATTGCAGGATGTCTCTGCTAGGGCCGGGCACATGCGCGGGCGTCCATAAGGCAATAAACAGCAGATCTTTTTGCAGTTCAAGATCCTCTGCCAGAATGTGTCGAAATTCAATACGCAACAAAGTCTCCTTTCGTACCCAAAACCAGAAACAACGTAACCCCCATCAAAGCACACAGCGTTACGATCGATACCGTTTCCAACCAACAATGCTGTAGAAAATCACTGCGCCTAACAGACCGGAATACAGGCAAAACTGGTGTAGCCGTTCAACCGATATCCATCGCCAAAAGGGGTTGTTGGAGCTCCATGGATAATAAGGCTCGACATCCGAGTGCATGATGCTATCCAGAAATACATGACTCAAACTGCCCATCAATGCACTGACCCAGACTACTTTCCAGGGGATTTGGTTATGCCAAGATGATTCTACCCGCAGTAGCCACAAACCTAACTGCGACAAATATTTGCCAGTCAACGCGGCCACCACCGTCATCACCAGAGCGCCAAGGTAGGTGTGCGAGACGCCGTGCAGCTGACCTTCACCGGTGATCAACACCACCAAGGGTTGAATATCCATAACAATTTGTGTCCAACCGAACACCATTAAACTGAAGGCGCTGCCCATCACACTTTTGATGAGAATTCCCGGCCCCATATGGATGGGAGTAAAAGGCATATACGGCGATCCGATTTCGATGAAATACCGTATTGAAGCGCGTGTACTCACGCACTGGCAAGTGGATTTTAATCTCTAACCTGTACATAGCGCGACCAGCGCCGACACGCCATATTCATAAGAAAAAACGCAAATTGGGATATGGAGTCGATAAAAATGCGGCACAGAACAGTGCATTCCTACACCACGGGCGATGACTAAACCAATAGCAACACTGCGGCCAGCCCTCTAACAAACCCTCTAACAAACCCTCTAACAAGCCCTCTAACAAGCCCTCTGATCTTGCCCCGCTTTAACGGACACCAATGCCAAACATAGCATTCATATCAGCCCAGTCTCGATGGCCGCCAGATTAACCAGAAAAATAAAACTCACACCGGACTCACTCCTCAAAAAAATATCACGTATCTGTTAGCCTAGAGTCATCACATCGCTCTACTACGGCTGGTCTGATTACAGCAGGCCGTTGGCAAAGTCGATCAACACCTTGCTATCCACGCCCACCAACTCCAGCTCACTTAATTGGCCGGTTTGTAAATACTCCTGCACTATGTTGTAGCCGACCCAATAGGCGGCATAGCGCGGGAATACGTCCGGCTGACTGCCCAGCAAGTACAGCCCCATGTCATAGGAAGGTGCATGCAATTCTGGCTGCATTCTTTGGTATAAAACACGCCAGTCTTGGTCCCACAACGCATTAAATAGCGAAGGGACAACCCCCGTCATGGTTTGTTCAAAGTGACAGGCCAAGCCTTCTCTGACAACGGCACTCGCCAGCGTATCTGGTTGCGGAGCGCTGACACCGATACGCGCTGCGTGATGCATCTCATGCACCAGCACCGACGCATAGTCACGTTCAATGCAATCCAGCAAATCGTCGCGCTGTGTATCGAAGAAAATTTCGACACGATGCTCAGATAAGGCATAACCGCCAATGCCATGGGGAATGGTTTCAGCATGGCTGGCGGGACACAGGCTAAAGTCCATGGGCGATAACGGCAACACTTCGACTAGCTGATCCATAATGCGCTGTGAGCGTTGCATGAGATCATCGGCATAAGGGGCCAACTTCTTTGCTGCATCCAAACAATGTATTTGATATTCCATAGTACTCCTTATCAGTTACTCCTTATTAAAAGGAGCCGCAGTCTATTACACCCTTTCTAGTGACAGCAAAGACATTTAGAAGCTTCTGAAAAATTCGCTACCCGCTCTGGATAGCCAAAAGGCTTTGGGGTGCGAAGCCAGTTTGCTGAAATAAATTTCGCGGCCTCAGTACACAGTGCTGGCTCACTCAGTGATAACGTCAACGACAAACCATCGCTCATGTTGCTTTTTACAATCGACAGCACATTGCCATAGTGGACACTTTGAGTGTGAATGGCCGTTGGAGGTGGCTCAGTGCATTGCTTGTTGTACTGCACCGCGACCTCTGTTACTGCGGTGAGCATTCCCGTCTGCGCATCCTTGTGACTTATATTCATCTACGGCTCTTGTGCGCCCTTATTCCCCTTGAGAAGAGCTGCAAACCTTACTGGCTGTCATTCTTCACCTGCGCACAGATGACCCTTTTCAAACAACACACCAATACTGTATAAAAACACATACTGTATATAAAGACAGATACCAGTATGAAGACGCTGCAACACATGCTACAGCAAGGCCAAGTCTGGCAAGCAGACCAAGTGGCATCGAACCCAACCCTGACAACGGGCTTTGCTGCACTCGATCAGATATTGCCCGGCGGTGGCTGGAACTTAGGCGCCGTACACGAGCTGTACAGCAGCCAGCAAGGCCAAGGGGAGCTCAGCCTAGTGTTGCCAGCACTGGCCCGCTTAAGCCAACGCGCCCGCTGGATTGTGTGGGTGGGCCCGCCCTTCCTGCCTTGTGCCGCTGCTCTAGCCCAGGCAGGCATTCACTACGAACGTGTGTTGCTGGTGCATCCGCGGGACTATCAACAGGCCATGTGGAGCATGGAGGAAGCGCTGCGCAGCCCGCACTGCTGTGCGGTGTTAGGCTGGCCCAGCGAATGGCATAAAGATCATATTCGACGCCTGCAAATCAGCGCCCAAGAGCACGACAGCTTGTGCTGGTTATGGCCGCAAACCCCATTCGATGCCAGTGGTTCACCGGCCGCGATTCGTTTAGGCATACGTCGCACCCACATCAACGCCGTCGATGTGGAGTGTTATAAGCGCCGTGGCGC
This sequence comes from Bacterioplanes sanyensis, assembly GCF_002237535.1. Lineage (GTDB taxonomy): Bacteria > Pseudomonadota > Gammaproteobacteria > Pseudomonadales > Oceanobacteraceae > Bacterioplanes > Bacterioplanes sanyensis_A. The sequence goes on along the minus strand of NZ_CP022530.1, from coordinate 2,787,086 downwards.
TTGGCCATTGCCTCCGGTGAATATTCAACTGCCGCCCATACACTGATGCGCTGGCTGTATGTGCATTTTCCTCAGCTGTATTTGCATGCTTGCGGGGCAGATCTGCAACAGCCACAAGCACTGTTGGATGCGCTTGGGCAACACGTCATCGACTGCAATCACATCGCACAGCAACAGGGGGTGTTGCCCTCCATGCCAAGTGCCAGCGCCTGGTGTTTGTGCCCGGATTTACAAGCACAGCGGCTGGATGAAACACGACAACACCATTGGTTGCAGCAACGCGCACAATGGGCCTACCAGTTCTCTGCCCAAGTTAGCTTGGACGCGCCTGAAGGGCTGTGGCTAGAGGTAGCCAGCATGGCGCGATTGTTTGGCAGCTTGCAGCAACTTTGGCACAGCATGAGCAGCGAGGCACAAGCACTGGGCTGGCCGATGCAACTGGGGTTGGCCAACACCGCCGCATTGGCCAAATTAGCGGCCTATAACCGCTGGCAACAACAGCCCGAACCAACAATCGATGCGATGGATTCTCTGTGGCAGCAATGCCTAGATGCGAACCCGTCTCAACTACAGCTCACTGAGTCGCAGCAGCTGCAACTGCAGCGCTTGGGCATAGGAAATTTACGTCAATTATTACGCCTGCCAGAGGCCGACATCGCACAACGTTTATCGCCGCAATTACTCACTTACATCTGGCAGCTGCAAGGTAAAAAACAACCAACACTCACCTTTTTCAAACCCGCGTTAACCTTCAACGATGACACTGTATTTATCGAAGAAATCGAGCATCGCAACGGCCTGTTATTCCCGCTAACGCGCATGCTCGCCAGCTTGTCCGGTTTTTTATGGCAACGACAATTGGCCACGCAACAATTACACATACAACTGCAGCACCGCCATCACAACACCACACACTGGCGCATTAATTTTGCTCACCCAGAATATCGCCAGACGGAGTTGACGTTTTTATGTCGTCATCAACTGGAAAAACGCCGTCTGCCGGCGCCGGTCACTCATATGACGCTCAGCGTTAAGCACTTTGTGGCCCAAGCAGGCGCACAATCGAACATGGCCTTTAGCAATGCGGTCAGTGCAGCAGACGAGCACACCCTGTTAAACCGATTGCAAGCGCGATTAGAACCCGAGCAACTGCGCCGCGTCGCCATGACCGGAGACGCAAGACCAGAACATGCCAGCCAACTGCCTCGGCATATTGATTACCACCCGCACACTGGGGCCCAGCGTTCTTATGGGCGCCCACTATGGCTACTGCCAACCCCACACCCCTGCCCGACACCCGAGCGCTTTGACTCGGGCCCAGAGCGCATCAGCGCAGGCTGGTGGGACCGTAACGCCGTGCGGCGGGACTATTATCGCGCCTGGTTAGGCTCTAGTTACGTTTGGGTGTTTCGCGACGACCAGCAGCAATGGTATCTGCATGGCTACTTTGCTTAATTCCAATACAAAGTCATGCGCGCCAGCGTTTGCCGAGTTGCATTGCTTAAGTAATTTCACCTTTCAAACCGGAGCATCGCACCCCCATGAATTGGTCGAGCGCGCCGCTGAACTGGGCTATCAGGCTTTGGCGCTTACCGATGAATGTTCGGTTGCGGGCGTGGTACGAGCACACCAAGCGATTAAAGATCAACAACTGACGCTTAAACTCATTATTGGCAGCAGTTTTTATCAAGCTGAGCATCGTTTTGTCGCCCTGGCACCCAATCACGCCGCGTATCAGGAGCTCTGCCAACTGATTAGCCGCTGCCGCTTGCAAGCAGAAAAAGGCCGCTATCACTTTCGTTGGCAGGAATTACTGCACTGCGATCATCTGCTGCTATTGTGGCAGCCGCAACACCCAAACGACGCCCAGCCAGTTTATGACGCCTTAAAATCGCACTATCAGCAACGCCTGTGGCTGTTGGCTGAGCGCACACTGGATGAATACGACGCAGTCCGCTACGACGCGATTTTGGCATGTGCGCAGCAGTGGCAACTGCCCGTCACCTGCGCCAATGATGTCCATATGCACCACCCACAGCGCCAAGCACTGCAAGATTGTTTAACGGCATTGCGCCACCACCAAAGCGTGGCCGAATGTCGTGAGCGGCTGTATAGCAATGCTGAACGACATTTGCGCTCCATCAAAAAGCTCTACCATTTATACCCGGATGAATTAATCACCAATGCGACAGACATTGCTCAGCGCTGCCATTTCAGTTTGGACGAACTGTCGTATCAATACCCACGCGATTGCCTACCCAAAGGACGTGACGCCGGTGAATACCTACGTGAACTGGTGCAGCAAGGCATCGCTCAACGCTTTCCTAATGGTGCAAAAGCCACCACGTTAGCAACCATCGAGAAAGAACTGCAACTGATTGCATTAAAACAATATGAGCACTATTTCCTGACCATTTATGACATCGTCCGTTTTGCTCGCAGTCGCGATATTTTGTGCCAAGGACGCGGTTCTGCGGCCAACTCAGTGGTGTGTTATTGCCTTGGCATTACTGAAGTGAACCCAGAAGAGGTGCAACTGCTGTTTGAACGCTTTATTTCAGAAAAACGCCATGAGCCGCCGGACATTGATGTCGATTTTGAAAGCCAACGGCGCGAAGAAGTCATTCAGTACATCTACCAAACTTATGGCCGTGAACGCGCTGCCCTGACAGCCACCGTCATCAGCTACCGACGCAAAAGTGCCATTCGTGATATTGGCAAGGCCCTCGGGCTGGATTTACTGCAACTGGAAAAAGTTATGAACAATTTTGGCTGGCGCTATCGCGATGGCAACTGGCTGGATGAATTATTTCGTGCATCCGTCGATTCGCATACCCGTCAGCGCTTTCAGCAACTGGTGGCAGAGTTGCTCGGATTTCCGCGTCATTTATCTCAACATGTTGGCGGTTTTGTTATCAGCCGCGGCGCGCTGACCACACTGGTACCGATTGAAAATGCCAGCATGCCAGATCGCAGCGTAATCCAGTGGGACAAGGACGACTTAGAATCCTTAGGTTTAATGAAGGTCGACATATTAAGTCTTGGCATGCTCAGCGCTTTACGACGCTGCTTGGCTTACATCAGCCCACCCGACCATCCGCTGACCTTGGCCGACATTCCACGAGACGATGCCGACACCTATGCCATGATCCAGCAGGCTGACACCGTTGGCGTGTTTCAAATCGAAAGCCGCGCGCAAATGAACATGCTGCCCAGGCTCAAGCCAAAGAATTATTACGACCTGGTCATCCAAATTGCCATCGTGCGCCCTGGGCCCATTCACGGCGACATGGTGCATCCGTATTTAAAGCGTCGCAATAATGAAGAACGGCCAGACTACCCCATGGATGAACTCAAGCCAATTTTAAAGCGCACCTTGGGCATTCCATTATTTCAAGAGCAAATCATCGCGTTCGCCATGGTGGCAGCCAATTTCACTGCCGGCGAGGCTGATCAGTTACGACGTGCGATGGCCAGCTGGAAAAAGAAGGGACATATGCATATTTTGCAGCAACGTCTGCAAGACAACATGCTGGCCAATGGCTTTAAGCTCGATTACATCCAGCGCATACAGCGCCAGCTGGAGGGGTTTGGAGAATACGGTTTCCCAGAATCTCATTCCGCCAGCTTTGCCCTGCTGGCCTACGCCAGCTCCTGGCTCAAATGCCATTATCCGGCCGAATTTTGCTGCGCACTATTAAACAGTCAGCCGATGGGATTTTATAGCCCGGCACAACTGATTAATGACGCCAAACGCCATGGTGTCGAGGTCCGGCCAGTGGATATCAACCACAGCGTCTGGGAGCATACTTTAGAGGCTGACGGCAATCAGAAGGCATTACGCCTGGGGCTGCGCTTAGTGAGCGGTTTACAACAAGCGGTGGGCGAGCAGCTCATTCAACATCGCCCACCAACAGGCTATTTAAGTGTGCAGCACTGCTTGCAGCATAACGCTCTGGACAGCCAGCAACGCCAAGCATTGGCATCGGCCAATGCATTTGCCGGTCTTACTCAGCATCGTTATCAAGCACGCTGGCAAGTGGCTGAGCCGCAACAAAATGATTTATTTTCACAACTCGAAACGCCGCCCAGCTGGCCACTGGACGCACCAAACGAAGTAGAGAATCTGCTCGAAGATTATCATAGCCTGGGGCTGAGTTTAGGCCGCCATCCGTTGGAAATACTACGCGAGCAAGGCAAGCTCGGTAACAGTCTCAAAGCGTGTGAATTAATACAGCAGCCACACGACAGCGAAGGCTTTGTTAGTGGTTTAGTCACCTGTCGCCAGCGTCCTGGCACCTCTGCTGGCGTTACGTTTGTCACCTTGGAAGACGAAACCGGCAGCAGCAATGTGGTGGTCTGGCTCAGCACCGCCCAGCAACAACTCAAAACTCTGGTCAGCGCTCGCATACTGCAAGTCTACGGTCGCATCGAAAAAGACCCAGGCAGCGGCATCGTCAACGTCATTGCTTACAAATTGATCGACCAAAGTCACTTGCTGCATGGATTATCTGCGAACTCACATGATTTTCACTGAATTTAATGTCAAATACAGCCTAAATGCAGCAGCGCTAAAATGTGCTTTATATCTTCTTTATCAAGATCATCATGCAAACTGCGCGAAAGAAAACTCGATATGTTGAGAGCCTTCTCTCTCATCAAGCCGCCAATCTGCGATCAACGATGGATTACAGCCCAAGTAAAAAGAACGTTCTACATTCAAGTCTCACCTGCTTAGCTTCCTACCACCTTGTAGGGACGCTTCTTCCTGTATCAATGGTGTCGCCAGTTGGATCGATGCCCCGCTTCTTTTAAGATATTCGAAGAAGATCAGAGCCTGTCGTTTTGTTGTAAACCAAACGTTTCATTTTACTGTGCTATAGGCAATATTAAAAAGGTATCATCGGATTAACTTCAGCCGGTGACGCTGAGCCAAGCGTCAGTCCAGTTGAAATACCTTCGCAATCGACGACCATCATCCATTTCAACGCCTTTCCATACTTGGCTTCCAATACCGAGTCCTTTTTTGCTAGCACAAACCCCCATCAGAAAACGACTCTTACCAATTTAACCGCAATTTTTTATCCAGCGTTCGAAAGATGCTTATGCAAGACATTGAGTCATGCTCCTTGTTCTTCCCTGTATTAAAAGCGACAGTAGGTGCTCGGAGAGGACTAGTATTCAGGCAGGTTAGCCACCGAGTACTAGTGTGCAACACACACAAAGTGCCCTTGAAAAGACTCGATTACTGATAGGTTTTGGGGTCCCCTCGCCACGAGCCAGGCTGGGCCAACAACGCTCAAGCATGTACATTGCTGACCGGTAAGCTCAGACACCGAACGTTTCATAACTGAAAGGATGATGCTGATAACTTTACCGATCACATCGGGTTTCGAGTTGTTAAGCAGCCTCCAGTGAGGCACTAGTCATCAAGCAAATACGATGTCAGTCGCTATAGATAACTCGATATGAGTAATAACGTGGACCATCCAGAATCACATAGGCATCATCCACAGCGTCCACCGCTATAAACTGCTTATCTGAGGACGTTGAAAAAGCACTTTCTATCTGACTCAAAAGACTCACACTGCCGCTATTTATATCAACTTGATACAATAATAAATCCACAAAGCCAAGCTCTTTGGAGTTAGACGCAACCACAGACACACCATCACGTGAACGGCTATGTTTTATTGCTTCGACTCTGGATGCATCCATACTAGCAACATATGAAAAATCTATAGATGCTTCATCACTCAAGCCTAACACTCTTATTTTATTCGAACTTCGATTAAAAACAGTAAGTACAGATGCATCAGCGTTAAAATACACTTCGTTAGAAGAGCGGCTAAAACCAAGCTGTAGATTATCAGCAACAACCTCAAGCGAGGCATCATTCAGCAATCGATACAAAACCAAACCTCGCTCAGCATCGAAATCTAAAGCATATGGGATGTCATACCTGTCAAAGAAAACACTAATTCCTGGAATACCAACACTATCAAGATCAATTGTTGTAGAACTTAACACTTCGTATGTATTGATATCGACATCAAAAACTTTCAAAGCCGCTCCTGAACCAGGACGAGAAATAATCAATGAAGAGTCAGAGTTAGAAGCCATAGATCCCGAACGAAAACCATGCGTGCTGGATAACCCTGTATTCTGTTCCCTGATAGTATTATTTCGCTCGAAAACAAACCGATTTGATCTTGCTTGAATCACGTTACTCTCGGCACTATATACAGGATCGCTGAATCCGTAGTAGTTAAAACTATCCAAAACCTTGCTATCAGATGAGAATCGACCAGTTAGACTATCAAACTTCCGCTTATAAATAGGCACATAAACCTCACCACGCCCATGATTTGCATAATACATATTGGCGCCGGAAAAAACATACCTATCCTTTGGATATGTACCGTGCATAACACCAGAATGGACAAGCTTGAGTACTCCAGAACCGCAACTATCTGAAAGAGCTACCAGAGAATAGAAAGTGATAACAGTAGCAAAAATTATTTTTTTCATAGATGAATCCATTCGTGTATAAAATTTGCTGCATGTTATCAGTGCCAGCCTAGGAAGAACCATAGTCAATTAGGCCAACTCTGTGATCGTTGCTCGCAACAAAAGAACACCGCGCGAAAACATAAACCTAATCAGATTGAAAAGGATCAAAGTTTAACTCATGCTGGCAATCAAGCCTATTGCTGCCTGGCACCAACAAGCGTTGTGACCCCATCACTTCCCAGACGAGAGACCTAGGCTCAACCTCCATCTGGTTAAGCCCGTATTCAGCTCCAGTGTGCTTCTATGGCGCCATTATTCTCTTAGAAACGACTCCCCAAACGCTGTTTATGGTTAAACAATGTACATTATTGATGGTGTTAATCTGCAGCGTGCCGGTTTCTGCAGGCACGCGAGAGATTAATACTGGCCTGACTCTGTACCAACGTATGACCTCGTTTGAGCATGAAGAGTCGACTGAGCCTGCCTTCACCATGAATGGCTATACCAAACCCAGGCCATGGCTCGGGATCAACTTCGGTGATCAATATTTCGGAGATTCCCATTGGGGCCATACCGTCGGTGCCAGTTATTACATTGAGCACTCAGATCTACAGCGTATCAAACGCGGTGATAACGAGTTGTCGACTCATTTAGGAACGCGCAGTCGAACGCAAGTCGTGGCGATCAAACCCGCGTTGTTTTATCGCTTTGATATCACCGCCAGCCAAGCGCTCAAAACCGGCATCGGCACCACCTTCGGGTACAGTCGTATTCGAGGCAGTGCCTATCAGACGGAGTCTCAGCAACAGCCATTGTGCCACCGCGCTGCCGGGCATTATCTTGACGATCCAACAGGTGTGAACAAATACGCGGTTTATGCCCAGTGCGAGCGCATTCGTTACAGCAGCAATACCACCACACTGGGTGCATTGGTCTTTATGGAATATGAATTACGTCATTGGCGCTGGGAGTTGGCCGTAGCGATCTACAATCAGACACACTCATTCGATCATTATCGGTTTTCGGCTAAAGAAGTGAGTTTGGGTGTGGCCCGGCGTTGGTCTTTTTAATATCTAATTACGTCCGTATGCACACCCGCCCGTTGTGTAATTGCTGGGTGCACTTCGATCCGACCCAGCCACCCGCCATGTTTGGAGCACAGAGCTAACACTCAGTTATAAGGTAAGTCTTTACTGCTGCCCTATCCGGCTTCACCGCTCGCCTTTATTACATGTACACGACAAATCAGCGATACTCGGACAGCAGCATCTGAGCTGCGATATGCAAATAGCATTATGGCTGTCACACAGTAACAGCCATAAAGCTCACCTTAGTTGAAGGCGATATGATGCGTGATTAAGCAGCGTAAGCGTCTTCTAAAATCTGACGGCTAATGGCTAAGTCCAGATCGCCGGTTTCAGACAACGCGGTCATGCCATGAGTCTGTAAGGCATTTACCACGTCATCGATACGCTCACGCTCTACACCATATTCCGACAAGCGCGTAGCCACACCCAGTGACTGGAAAAACTCTCGGGTTTTATCAATGGCGGCATCGATGCGTTGATCATCGCTCCCCGCGTTGATGTGCCACACCCGCTGTGCGTATTGCAGCAGTTTTTCGCGTTTTTGTTGCTTGCGCAGCTTCCACAATGATGGCTGAACAATCGCTAATGTCTGCGCGTGATCAATACCAAACAGGGCGGTTAATTCGTGGCCAATCATATGCGTTGCCCAGTCCTGTGGTACGCCGGCACCAATAAAGCCATTTAATGCCCAGGTGGCTGTCCACACTAAGGAAGCTCTGGCATCGTAATTTTCTGGCTGCTCCAGTGTCACTGGGCCCACTTCGATCAGCGTTTGCAACAGGCCTTCGGCGGTGCGATCTTGCACCGGTGCATTCACCGGATACGTCACATATTGCTCAAGAATATGCACAAACGCATCGACCACACCGTTAGCCACTTGCTTGCGCGGCAAGGTAAACGTCAGGCTGGGGTCCAAAATAGAAAACTTGGGAAAATTCAGTGGGCTCATAACCGGGAATTTGCCGCCATTGTGCGACACCACCGCCCCCATGTTCATTTCCGAGCCGGTCGCGGGCAAGGTCGCCACCACACCTAACGGAATCGAACGCTCAATTGGCAACGGCGCAAAGCCGTGGCTCAACAAGCTCTCAGCATCGCCTTGATATGGCGCTGCGGCCGCCACAAATTTGGTGCCATCCATCACAGATCCACCGCCTAGCGCCAGCAGAAAGTCGATCTCTTGCTCCCGTACAATCTCTACGGCTTTCATCAGCGTATCGAACTGCGGGTTCGGCTCAATACCGCCAAAGGTGGTCACACGACGTGAACCGAGCTGCGCCAGCACGGCATCCAACGTGCCAAAACGCTCGACACTGCCGCCGCCATAGAGCACCAAAACGTTGGCTTGTGCTGGCACCAGTTGGTCCAGCTCGGCCAGACGGTCTTGTCCAAACACAATATGAGTTGGATTGTGGTAGTCAAAGTTCTGCATAGTATGGGTCTCTCACGCTCATCAAGGATGTGCACAGAATATCCTCCACAGCACTATTTAGAATGGGCTATCCGCCCAAAAACATGCCTAATCCTACCAACAGCGTCAAAACCTGCAGACTCGAGAGCGGCCAAACAGTACACTGCAACGTCACACCAAGAGCCTTACATCAAGAGCCTTACACCATGACCGACCTGATTGATAACTTGCTTGCCCTGGCACCCAACGAGGGCTTCAACTGCACCAGCTTGCCCGGTGTGGGTGTATTTAAAGCCAGTGAGACCAGTGGTCGCGTGCCACTGTGTTACAACCAGGGCGTTATCTTAATGGCACAAGGGCAGAAGCGTGTGTATCTGGGCGATCAAACCTACCACTACAACCCAGATAACTACTTGGTGCTGACACTGCCACTGCCAGCCGAGTGCGAAACCATCGTCACCCAAGGTGAGCCTCTGCTGTCGATGGTGCTTGATTTTGACAGCGCCATGTTAGGTGAGCTGGTGCGCCTATACGATGAGCACCATATGGCACCAAAAACGGCGGACAGCGATGGCAACAAAGGGTTGTTCGTCAGCGAATACGGTGATGAATTGAAGTGTGTGGTAGAGCGCTTAAGCACTTGCTTGCGCACACCGCTGCACGCCGCCGCGCTGGGCAAGGGCCTGGTTAGAGAAATTTTGTTTCATTTATTGCAAGGCCCACAGGCGGCTTCGCTGTTTGCTCTGGCTTCACACAACACCCACTTGGCCAGACTCGAGCGCGCGATCAAATACTTAAACGAGCACTATCAGCAAAAGCTGGATGTTGAACAGCTGGCGCAGCTGGCCAATATGAGCCCGTCCAGCTTTCATCGAAATTTCAGACAAATGACATCGACATCGCCGATTCAATACATCAAAAAAATTCGCTTAACCCGAGCGCGACAATTACTCACCGACCAAGGCATTAAGGTGAAGCAAGCCGCCATTCAGGTCGGCTATGACAGCCCGACGCAATTCAGTCGTGAGTTTAAGCGCTATTTTGGCCTGAGCCCGCAAGACTGTGGCCGCAGCGCGGCTCAGATCAGCGCGTAGCAACATTTATTACAGCAACAAGTCGATTAGCCATTGACCAGTGATCGAGCGGCGTTCGATGGCTGGCTTTTATTGCCACCGAGTTGTTGCTCGATCCAGTGAGCAATATCGGTGGTGACGCCATCCGCCAGTCCCTCTTCACCCAGCACAATCATTTTTAGCCAAAACCACAGGCCATCTTTAGGCTGATGTTGAAAATAACGATGCTTAAATAAAGCGTGATCCGCATCAGGGTACACCTGGTGATGGAACTGCGCGCCTAGTTGCGCAGAATACACAGCAATCGATTGCTGCACATCCACTTGCTGATCCGAGTCTGCGAATACCGCCAGCACAGGCTGAGAAATAACTGGCAATGTTGCACTGGCATCGACATGAATATTCTTTACTACAAAACCAAAGCGCTCCGGCGACATGGCTGAGCCATCCGATAGCGCCGCTGGCAGTTGCTGGCGTAGATCAAGATAATCCTGGTAGCTGATTCCCTGCGCGAGCTGCTGATCCATTTTTTGGTTATACGCCAGACTGGCTTCAATATCAGACTCCGACAAACCCAGCGCTGACAGGCGCTGGCGAGTTAAATACCGCCCTTGCTCACGCCAATTAATGGCGGTAGAAACAAATACTGCAAAGGCCAAATTGGCATCCTGAGCCAGCACGGCTGGCAGCACCCACCCCGCCTGGGAAAAACCCATCACACCGATATTATCTGGGCTAACGTCATCGCGACTGCGCAAGTAGTGTATGGCCGCCAGCACTTCCTGACTGCGATCGTCCATGCTCTGCTGCAACCAACTGCCCTCAGAGGCACCAACGCCAGGTTTATCCCAGCTGAACACGGCAATACCGGCTGCCAATAAAGCCTCAAAGTACGGCTGATAATACCCCGAGCTGGTTCGATCCGTTGCCCCATCGCCATGCACCACCAACGCCACAGGCCAGGGTTTATTGGCCTTTTCCGGCATTAATAATGAGCCAGATAAGCGATTACCTGCCGCAGTAAACGCAACCTTCTCCGCCTGATAGTTCGCTTCATCGAGCAATACCAGTACGGTCAACACTACCACCATGATCACTGCCGTGAGCATTACTTTCATACACGCCTCTCCTTATTTTTTCTCATGGTAGAGGCAGCCAGGATCGCGGCCCAAACGCTTTGGCGCAGTATCGCGGTGCTTCTTACAAAGGCTTACTGAAGCCATGCCAGCCCCTCCCTAGACTGAGCCGCAGAACGCTTCAAACACCAAGATCATTCAACAGGAACACACCATGACCAAGATACACAGCGCTGCAGCACTGGCCGTTTTATGCAGTGCAGCGATACAGGCACAACCGGCAGCCGTACAAACCACAGCCAAGACAACAGCTCAAGGCACTTTGATTATTCAAGTCAATGCCGCTGCCAATAACGATGGCTACATCGACATCAGCCTATTAAGTAATGAACAGCAATTCAGCGGCGATGCAACGCCTGCGCTGAACTGCCGCCAACCAGTGGTGGCGCAACAAGCCAGTTGCACTTTTGATGGTTTAAAGCATGGTCACTACGCGCTGTTCGTCTACCACGATGAAAATGACAACCACGCCTTGGACGAAAACTTTCTTGGTGCTCCCACCGAAAAGCTGGCCATCAGCGCGATTGATTTAGCCAGCAACAGCAGCCCGACGTTTGACCAAAGCAAATTTGGTTTCCAAGCCCAGGTCGGGCAAGTGTTTATCAACCTGCAATAGAGCACATGCAATGAAATCATGGTTTTCATCTGTTCGCCTACGCCAGATCCTCGCTGCCAGCGTGGCGGTTTTTATTCTGTTGCTGGTATTGGATGAGCTGGAAAACACGGATGTATCCGTTGCTCAAGTGACTCCCGCTACCCAACACCGAGTAGCCAGTGTGGTTCAACCTCGAGCTGAGCCCAGTATGCCGACGGTAACGGTGCTGGGCAGTGTCGAAAGCTGTAAATGGGTGGACCTCACCAGCGAGGTGGCAGGTCGCGTATTGCAAACCTCTGCTGAATATCAACGTGGAACCTTGCTGGCGCCAGAGCAGTGGTTGCTACAACTCGATCCGCTACCGTATCAAGCCGCAGTCGCCGAGGCCAAAGTGGCATTAATGAACGCCAGCATGGCGCTGAAAAATGCGCGTGCGCAATACGCACACGACAGCCTGATGGTGCAAACGGCCCAAGCGCAATTGGAGCATTATCAGCTACTGGCAAAACAAGCCCAGCAGAATCTCAGCCACACTCGCATTACCCTGCCCTTCGCTGGCGAATTGATAGAAATAAAAGCGCATGTCGGCGAGCACATTGCTGTTGGCCAGAGCATCGCTACGGTCTTACCACATCAAGGCCAGGACATTCGTATCGCCATCAGTGAGCGAGAGTTTCATCTGCTGCCCCCGTCCGTTGAGCAGCAAACCGTTATTATCCGTGATCTAAACAACGACGTGTTAGGTCATGCACGTATCCGCGGGGTCAGCCAATACAGTGCTCAGCTACAACGCCAGCTGTATTTAACCCCGAGCAAAAACCTCACATTAATCAGTGGCCAGCCGGTTCGAGTACAACTGCCGCTGGCGCCTTGGCCAAGCATATTTTCCTTACCCGAAAGCAGCTTAACGGCACAGCACGAAATTTGGTGGCTGGATGGCCAGCACAGGGCCCAGCGCCACGCATTGCATGAGTTTGTTTTACAAGATGGGCGGGTGTTCTTTCACTGGCCTGACGCTGTAGCAAACCTCAGCAGTATCATTGCCTACCCCAGCGATGCCCTGGCCCAAGGCATGTACATTAAACCGCATTACATTGCCGCCTCGACTGCTGACGCTACAACGGCCATTCACGCTAACAAGGCCAGTCACGCTAAAACGAGCACCCATCTAGCGGACAGTACTGCCACGGAGGGGTCACTATGATTGCCTGGTTTACCCGCCATCCCGTGGCCGCCAATTTGTTAATGCTGAGCTTATTGCTCGGCGGCTGGATATCGGCCAGCCACATGCGCAAAGAGGTGCTGCCTAAATTACCCGCCAGCGAAATCTACGTCAGTGCGTATTACGAAGGCCGTAGTGCAGAGCAAATTGATCAGGAGCTGGGGCTAAAAGTCATTCGCTCGCTTGAGGGCCTCAGTGGCATCAAGTCTGTGACAGTGGCCAGCCAGCAAGACAGCTTGCATGTCACAGTAAAAAAACAACTGGATTACGACATTCATAAACTGCTAAGTGACGTTAAAGCCAGCGTTGAAGGCATTTACGACTGGCCCGAACAAGCCGAAAAAGCACAAATCACTTTAGCAGATATGACCTTTGATGCCTTGATGGTGCAACTGCATGGCGACACCGATGACGCCAGCTTGTTATCCGCCGCCAATCAGGTCAAGCAAGCCTTGTTGGCCAACCCTGCGGTGCACAAGGTCAAACAGCACGGCATACTGGAATACGGCATTTATGTGTACCTGCAGCCAGAAAAAATGCAACTGTATCAATTGTCGTTTGCGGAAGTAGCCGACGCCTTACATCAGCAATCAGTGCGTAGTCGTTCAGGGTTACTGAAAACTGACAACGGCCAATTTCTACTGCAAGGCGAGCACAGTGTTGAATCATTACAACAGTTGAGTCAGCTGGTGGTGCGCATCAGTGACGAAGGCCAGCTTCTGCGACTAGCAGACGTTGCCCGTATCCATGATGGTTTTTTGGAGCATAACTCTGAGCTGAGTTTTAACCAGCAGCCGAGCATGGCCTTTGCTGTAAAAATGGCCGCCACCAGTGACGTTCTGGAAATCTCCGAGCAAGTCAAAGCCGTGGTATCCGAGCTACAGCAGCGGCTGCCGAATAACTTACAACTGACTGTGTGGTTTAACTCCGCCGATTACGTCGAGTCACGCCTGACCCTGCTGAGCAACAATGCGGCCATGGGGTTTATTCTGGTCTTTATTATTCTCGGGCTATTCCTGCAATTGCGCTTGGCATTTTGGGTGGCCATGGGGTTGCCTGTGGCCATTGCAGGGACGCTGATCATCTTGGGCGAGCTGGGCTTTCAATACACCATCAATGAAGTCACCACCTTCGGCTTTATTTTAGTATTGGGTATTTTGGTCGATGACGCTGTGGTGGTGGGCGAAAGTATTTATACCCACAAACAGCAGTTAGGCCAGGGAGATACGACATCTTCGGTGGAAGCGGCCATTGCCGGGGCGAAGAAAGTGGCACTGCCGACCACCTTTGGCGTATTAACCACAGTGGTGGCACTGCTGCCAATGACGCAATTTCCCTCAGAAACCGGGCGTTTATTTGCAGGCTTTGCCTGGGTCATTATCGTCGCGCTATTGTTTTCTCTGCTGGAATCCAAATTAATTTTACCAGCACATTTGCGCCATATCCGCGTCGAGAAAAAATACAGTCGTTTTGCCCAACTGCGCCAGCTACCACAGGCAGGGCTGGATATTTGCCGACAGCGGTTGTATTTGCCATTGCTGCGCTGGTCGCTGCGCTATCGCTACGCTGTTCTGATCTCCAGTCTGGCACTGTGTCTTTTGGTATTTGGCTATCTGTATCTGGGAAAAATACGCAGTGTCATGTTCCCCCAGGTACCGGGTGATTTGATGATCATGCAAATCGACATGGAGCCGAATACACCGCTGCCGCTATTACAACAAGCCAGTGCCGCAGTAAAGCTGCAGCGCCAACGCATCAACCAACAATTTCAACATCAACACAACATCAGCGCCGATGTGATCGAAAAAAGCATGACCATCACCTTGGAGCAGGGGCAAATACTGGTGTTTGCCGAACCGCTAAAGCGTGAGCTGCGAGGAGCGGTGGACTTAAATGCACTGGCACAGCAATGGAAGCAAGCGCTACAGAACTTAGAGGCCGTCGCCAATATCGACGTAGCCGTTTCGGTTGAAGGCTCGGCCGTGGGCAACCAGATCATTGTGCAGCACCCCAATGTCGAAACCCTCGGCACCCAAACTCATGCCGTCAAGCAGTGGCTACTGGCGCAGCCGGGCGTACGATCGGTTAAGGACACCAACGCCGCGTACATGCCACAGCTGTCATTTACGCTAAAGCCCGAGGCACAACTGTACGGCATCAGCCGACGCATGCTGGCTGAGCAGTTGGCGGCCGGCTTTGGCGGATTGGAAGTGGATCGCTTTTTTCGCGGCCAAGCACGAGTAAAAATGTACTTGACTCTGGCACCGCAGGCACGAGACAGCCGCGCCGACTTGGCTAACTTTTATATCTTTAATAACGATGGACAGCGCTTCCCTCTCAGCAGCATTGCTACTTTAGAAGCCAGTCAGGCCAGCAATCTGTTTTATCGCCATAACGGAGCTTTGAGTCGCAATTTAGTGGTGGATATCGATAAATCCATTGCTAGCCCTGGGCAAATATTTCAGCAGCTAAATACAACCTACCTGCCACAGCTTCAGCAGCAGCATCCACGCCTTGATTTACTGCCAGCTGGCGAATTAGAGGAGGTGTCTGAGTCACAAAAAGGACTATTAACAGCCTTTGCGCTGGCGATGCTGGGTATTTATATCTTGCTGGCCGTGCCATTGCAGCGCTATTGGCAGCCACTGATCATTATGGCTGCCATTCCCATCGGCTTGGTCGGTGCCATTATTGGCCATGTGGTACTGGGGTTAACCGTTAGCTTGTATTCATGGCTCGGCATGCTGGCGCTGTCCGGTGTCGTCGTCAATGACAGCTTGCTGATTGTGAATCGCTTTAATGAGTATCGCGCTCAGGGGCTAGAGCTGCAAAACGCCGTTATTCAGTCCTGCTTAAGCCGCTTTCGAGCCATCATTCTGACCTCTGTCACCACCTTTGCTGGCCTCTATCCATTGCTCAGTGAGACGTCAGAACAGGCGCAATATCTTATTCCAGCGGCCGCCTCCATGGCCTATGGCTTGTTGTTTGCCACCGTCATCAGCCTGGTCCTGATACCCATCATTTTGGTGATCTGTGCCGACGTGGCTGCCTGGCTCGGCATACAACGCAGCACCGCTCTGGTTGATAACACTCGTTCGACTGTTACATCGCATTAAACGCTACCGTTAATAAGGATATCAGCATGAAGTACCGCCCATTGCGCTATGTTTCAACGGCCACTATGGCTCTTACCATCGGCAGTGTTTCGCTACCGGTACACAGTGAGTTTCGGTTAGGGGCCGGCATGGCCAATACCTCAGGAGAATACAAAGACAGCCAGGGCAACGTGTATGCGCTGCCCGTGATTCAATATCAAAGTGAACTTATCAATATCAATATTGATCGGGCTGAAGTGTATTTACCAATCAGCCAGCACAGTTGGCTCAGTGCTTTGGCGTCACTGCGGCTACAGACGTTAAATGAAGACACCAGCAAAGCTACCCGTGGCATCGAAGCGCGTAAAGAGAGCTTGGATGCAGGTGTCGGCATTCACAGCTTCGACGATGCCATCGGTTATCTGGGGCTGGAATGGGTGCACGATATTAGCCAACAGCACAAAGGCCATGAGCTATCGCTGATTGCTGCCATGCCGCTGGAAGGCCCGCGGCTCAGTATTACGCCCAGCGTATTTATCAACCAGTTGAGCGAGGAATTAGTCGACTATTATTATGGTATTCGCACCTCAGAAGTGCGCAGCGAGCGCCCGCTCTACCAAGGGCAAGCCACCACTAATATTGGTGGCAGCTTGGACATTCATTACCGCATGACCTCTCGCTGGCGCCTACAGTCTGAAACCAGCATCACGCAACTGGGGTCTGGCATTAGCGATAGCCCGATTATCGATACCAAAGTACGTTGGAATACCATGCTGTCCGTCAGTTATCAGTTGTGAGTCTGCTTTAAACCTGTTTTAAAACTGCGCCAGCGCTGCCCTCGTGGCAGCACTGGCTGGTGTCATCAATATTGTCCTCATGGTTAACCTAGACAAAACAGCCGACCATAACACCTCAGACGTTAGCGAATTGCCTAATACTTGGATTACTGGTAATTTTTGCACGCTGTAAAGTTCAATCTAAATTCAGCACTGATGCAGCCCGCCTATTTTGTGATCTGATCAGGAAAATTCAGCCGAGCGATTCGATCGCGCAGTCCGATTGAGAGAGAAATTCTTCTGGCCCAGTAAAAATACTGCCTAATGGAGTGTTTGCAGCACCATGGAAGTCACAATTAACCTCGAACAGCAAGATTGGTTGGCCTTGTCCTCTCACCTTGAGGCGGCTGCCCGCAATGAGCACAAAACATGGATGGACAGTGTTTGGTTCAATTTCCTTGTCGGCTTCGCGATCGCCATTCTGTGCACCGTGGTTTTCAATCGCTTCAGCGAGTTTCATTGGCCTACCGCGATAGTGGTTGCCTCGTTTCTTATTGCCCTCCTTACCGTCCACTTTTTTAGGTCAATCAAGATCCGTCGCTCTTTTGATCCGTTGGTGGATGGTATCTTCTGCGGAAAGCATACATTTACGTTTTCCGAACGTGGTATTGAGTCGCAAGGCAAGGGTTATCGAGGTGTCCACGCATGGAGCCTGGTTAAAAAGATCGAGCGCGTCTCAGGCATGATATTGATCTATCTCGACACCGCCAACGCACATGTTTTTCCTGAATCTCAGCTGGAGAGTCCAGATGAGTTCTACCGTCGCATCCAGGCGTTTCACACTCATTCGACCGCACAGCCCCGAGATTAAACACCATGGAATACTGCCTACTCGCCGATGAACCGGCAGCCGCCAACACCGTAGCTCAATGGTACTATGACCAATGGTGCAAAGCATCCGGGCGCGCCACTTTTGAGGCGGTGTTTGAAAATGTTTCAGCATCGATCAACCGAGAAAAGCCGCCGTTAATTGTTTTATGCAAACATAACAACCACATCATTGGCGCAGCAGAGCTTAAACTGCGTGAGATGGCCGCCTACCCGGAGTACGAATTTTGGCTTGGCGGTGTATATGTGACACAGGAATATCGCGGCCAAGGTATCGCAGCCCAGTTGGTTGCTCGGATAATAGAGATCGCACAAGGATTTGGCATCACTTATCTGCATTTGCAAACCGAAGATTTAACCGGCGGTTTGTATCGTCAGTTCGGTTTTGAGCATCTGCACCAAGTGAACTCTAAAGGCATTGAAGTCACCGTGATGCGAGCGCAGATTTAGCCGCATAAGAACAGGACATAGGCTTGGCGTTATAACTTAGCTAGGCTGCCCTTGACCTCGTACAACAAAAGCAGCACCACCCAGCTCGCTGTCTTGTACCTGTAACTCAAAACCATGTTTTTCCAGCAGATTGACCACGATCGCCAGCCCCAACCCACCACCTTGACTGCTGCGACTGTCATCTAGGCGCACAAAGGGCTGCAATACCCGAGTTTTATCTTCATCAGGAATGCCCGGACCGTCCTCTTCGATCATCAATGCAAACCCGCCACTGCCATCCGAACACAAGCGAACAGACAATTGACGACGGGCAAACTTAAAACCATTGCCTAAAAGATTTTCCAACACCCGTTGAAACAGACTGATATCGATATCGGCATTAACCGACTCCAACGTCTGAGTAACGTGAATATCGCGGTACAACGGTTGTAGGCGAGACAATACGCTGGTCACGATATCAGCAAGGTTGTGCGGTAACACAGTGAGCGGATACGCTTGGCCATTCAGCTTGGCCAGCAGCAACCAGTCGTCTAACAACTCGGTTAAATCATCCAGAGATGCATCCATTTGCTGCATTTGCTGGCGATAGTCATCCACGTCGCGACACTCGCGCGTCATATCAAGAGCAAAGCGCAAACGCGCCAATGGGGTTTTTAAGTCATGGGAGACGCCATTGACCATCAGTTGGTGTTCGTTCATCAAACTTTCGATACGCTCGGCCATATCATTAAATTGACTGGCCAACCCATGATACGGGTGGGGCAGCTGGGTATCAGCACGCTGACTAAAATCACCGCGCCCATACGCTTGGTAGCTTTGACTCAAACGGCGCACATGGCGTTGGTTGGCACGCACATACAGCCAAACAAACAGCGCTAATACAAAAAACACCACCAGCACCAGCGCATTGCCATAATGCTGATACGCCAGCGTATCGTGATACAGTTTTTCCAGCACCAATACACAATCGCACTGAGGGTAATAATAAAACAAGGTGACGTTATCCGTGACCCAGCCACTACGCGCATCCACCCATGCGCCCTGCTGTTGCAGCTCAAGCCGCTGCGACTGGGTTAGCGGTACATCCGATAACCTTTGCAGCGTTAAGTGGTAGCCAAATTTATCCTGCCACTGGGCCAGCCAATTACTCAAGTTGGGCAGCCATAATGGTTGTTGCAATACAGGTTCTTGCGATGCTGGCTCTTTTAATTCTGGCCTCTCCGACTCTGCCTCTGCCGCTTCTGTGGCAACGGATACCAGTTTCTCTGAAATCGATGCACTCAGCTGTGGCGTGCGTGTTTCATATTCGGCCATTTTCTGCTGCAACAACTGGCGAATGCCCTGGGTGCTCATACGTTCTTCGTCTTTAAGAGCAGACACATAATGCTGATCTAGTAGCACCACCGCCGCCAATACCCCCACCAGCAAGGCCAGCGAAAAATAGACAAACAGTCGACTAAAAAAGGTCATCCTTCTGCCAACATATAGCCACGACCGCGTACGGTTTTTATGTATTTATACGGCGGTACGCTGTCGTGCATTTTTTTTCTCAAACTGGAAATGCGCATATCAATGGCGCGATCCAGGCCGTCATACTCAATACCACGCAGCGCTGCAACAATGTCACTGCGAGCCAGCACCACCCCGGGTTTGGCCATCAAATATTCAGCGATGGAAAATTCGGCATCAGTGAGGGGCACAGGCTCATCGTCGATACAAAATTGCCGCGATGCTGGATCCAGAGTTAGGTTTTGCACTCGGTATTGAGGCGTCGATTGCTCCGCTGAGTGCTGCCCTTGAGCCAGTCGAATCAAGGCTTTTAATTTGGCGAATAAAATATGTGGTCGCAGCGGCTTTTGAATGTAATCGTGTACACCTAAATCAAACGCTTGCTCTTCGAGTTGAGGACGATCGCTGGCGGTGATCATTAATACAATGCCTTGGTACTCAGGTAACGCCTGACGCAGCAGTTCGAGCCCATTAAAATGCGGCAGCATCATATCCAGTAGCAAAATATCAGGCTGCCACTCCCGCACCAGTTTGAGCCCTTGAATACCTGTGGTTGCACTACTGACTCGGTAGCCTTGAGCCGTTAATGCCTCGCTGATCATGCGGTTCAGGCTATGGTCGTCTTCCACCACTAGGATACTGGGGGCATGCGGTGTACTTGGCTCGTTAACGCTCATCGGTAACGCCTTGAGTCCCTCTATCTGCTAAATCGCCATCAGATCGCCGAGGAGCGGGACTATAACGCTCAAAGGCTGGGGCATCGTAGTGGCTGTAATCAAGCAGCTCCTGCGGCCACTGCTCTGCCCACCGCTGGCGGCGCTCGGCAATGCTCATAGCAAAGACATCCTGATGCAAACGCTCCATTCGTTGTGCCAGCTCATCACGACTGATCAGCTGCAAAAACACCCCGGCTTGCATAAACCCTTGCAGTCGATGACGCTCCGCCGCGGGCGTCTTTACGCCGTGTTTCGATGCTCGAAACAACTGCAACAAACGCTGCTCAACTTGCTCGATAAAAGCCTGCTTATCCATACACCATCCTGTGCGCTATCGCTGTGGGCTGATAGTGCCATGTTTTGCTATCCAAAACCCAGGAACTCGCAAAAACCAGCCGCTGTAAACATTAGTCCTCGTGTTGCTTGGCTGACCGTCAAAACCCCTCTATTGACAGACTACTTTGCCATTGGGCCTGAGCGCTAATAACGGCAGTGACAGATATGAACGGTGGCGCTGCGGCGGCCTTTTAACTCCGACTTCGGCATTTGTACTTATACTAAAGTACAACCCAGTCGATTTGAGTTGCCATGCCTCTTTCCCGTCGTCGTTTCTTAGCTGCCTCCGTTGCCAGCGCTGTTGCTTGGCAATATCCCCTGCGCGCTGCAGCCGACAGCGAGTATCGGCTGCGCTTTGCCTCTCCTTATCGCACCATAGAAGCACCCACCAGCCCGCACATGCATGAACAAATTAAGGAAGTCGTTGAGCGACTGTCGGATGGGCGCATTCAGGTCGACATTTTGGAAAACGGTGCGGCAGGCATTGGCCCTGAGCTGATGGCCAAAGTGTCCCGCGGCATGGTCGATGCCGCCCTGGTGTCGGCGTCCAACTTAAGCCCCATCGCCCCGATTCTGGACATTCTCAACATTCCATTCTGGAGCGCCAGCAATGATGCCTATGACCGATTGGTACGTTCAACGGTGTGGCGGCGCCTGATTGTCGACCATATTAATAACGCCGGGGCCATCTATGTTTGGTTTCCTTACGTGGTGGGCGCACGCACGTTGGCCACTGGTAAACATTGGCCACAGGCGATCACCCACCCAGACCAGCTGGTTGATGCAGTTGTGCGTGTTCCCAGCAGCGAACTGCTGCGCCATTGTTACACCATCGCTGGCGGGCGCACACGGCGAGTGGATTGGGGCGAGGTGTCAAAATCGCTGCAACTGCGCCAGATCGACATCATCGACCCGTCTATTTCATCGCTCTACAGCGGGCCAGATGGGCTGCGCCACCACATTGCCCACATCAGCCAAATCGAATCGGTACACGACGGCTGGATGGCGGTGATCAATCAAAACTGGCTACGGTCGCTGCCAGCCAGTCTGCAGGACGTCATGTACGCCGCGGGCGATGAAATACAAGCCTTGCAACCTAAGATCGCGCGGCAGGCCGATGATGCGGCCAAGCAGCTATTTAGCGCTGCCGGAGTGGACATTCATCAATTGGATGACGAGCAGCGCGCGCATTGGCAGCAGCGCTGCGGCCATCAGCATCCGTCGTGGCGACGGTTTAAACGCGACATTCTCGGCAACGAGCTGTTGTTTGACGAACTGCTCGCTGCCGCCAATGGCGACGCCTAAAAGCATCGTGGCAGGTTGAAAAGATTCAGCGTTCTAGCTGCGCTGCGTCAGCACCAAGGCGCTGAAATAAATCATCACAGAACCCGATAAACGCTGCACCCAGGTGCCCAGCGACGAATGCCGTGACCAGCTTTTTACCCGAGCAATGGCATGTGTCATGGCGGTAAACCAGACAAAAATAATGCTGGCATGCAACGCCACTAAGGCAAACGCCGACATGTACGAAAAACTCGCTGGGTCGATAAATTGCGGGAATGCCGCTAAATAAAACACCGACACTTTGGGGTTAAGCAATTGGGTTAAAAACCCTTCACTGAAGTAGTAGCGCGCAGAGCGCGTCTGGGTATCGATAACAGGCGCGTCTGTCGTGTCGTTCGGGCGCTGCAATGATTGCCAAATCGCTTTGGCACCAATGTAAAACAAGTAAGCCGCGCCCAGCACTTTCACCAGCATAAACAGCTCAGCAGACTGCAATACCAACGCGGACAAACCAAATATCGACAACGCTCCGTGGACAAAGGTCGCCAGAAACAAGCCAATGATGTTCATCATCGACGCCGATTTGCCTTGTGCGGTGGCGGTTTTAACAATCAGCACACCATTCGGTCCTGGCGACATCACCAACAGCGTGGCAATCACCGCAAACGCTAACAGTTCGTTCATGCTTTAAGCTCCTTGCGTCAAAGACCGCCATTCTACCCGCTAAACAGCTTTAACCGTACTTTTTGTCGGTACTGCCCCGGCGTTTGCTGCAACCAACGACGAAATACGCGCCCCAAATGACTGCTGTCGCTAAAACCCGTCGCGCTGGCGATGTCTGCCACGCTGAGGTTGCTGTGCTGCAGCAACTCGCAGGCTTGGTCGCAACGTAAGCGCTGCAAATACTGCCCAGGCGTTAGTTCGGTCACTTGCTTAAACCGCCGCTCCAGCTGACGCTCGCTTAACCCCACCTGCGCCGCCAGCAACTCCAGTTGCAACGGTTTAAGCATGTTTTGCCGCAGCCAACTTTGTGCGTGCGCAATGGCTTCATCGGCGTGGCGACTGTACTGGTCATCGTGAAATACACCCTTGTCCAACGGGTTTCTGACCTCGGGAGAAAACTGCTGCTCAATGGCCAGTGCCAGCGGTTTGCCATACAACATGGCTAACAGATGCACCATCATGTCCGCACCTGAGTTAACACTGGCAGCGCAATAAATACGCCCGGCCTGCGTCAGCAAGCGTTCGCGTTGCAACTTAACGCGCGGGTAATCGCGAGCAAACGCGTCCAGGTAATGCCAATGCGTTGTTGCCACCTGCCCGTCCAACAACCCTGCTGCCGCCACCATGCACACCCCGGTTCCCACAGCCACAATGCTGGCGCCTTGCAAATAGCGCTGTCGCAGCCATCGCACCACACTGTCTTCATGCTTCACCACCGGCCTGGGGTTGCGCCACAGGGCCGGCACTACAATTAAATCCGTATGTTCGACCTCGCTGCAGGCCTTGTGTGGCTGCAATGGAAAGCCGCCAAGCATGGTCATTGGTTCACGCTGGCGAGCCACCAGCTCAATGGTGAAGTCACTGTCGCCCGCTCGCTGCAACAACAAACGAGCGCGCGCTGCTTCCAGCATTTCCATCGGAATGGCAATACTGGAGCTGAGCATTTTCGGCAACGCCAGCAAGCTCACATGACGCAGCGGCTGCAATACCTCGGGCATGATTTCCTTTCCTAGCAAGACACAAACGTGGCGGTTTCGTTATCTAAAATGTCGCTTTTGTATTACTGATGATTCTAGCGGCCCACTAAAATTAACGCATCTGTTTTTCCATCACTTCTTTTTCCAACACGTATTTTCAAACAGTAGAGACCGAACATGAGAAAGCTGGCCGTCATTACAGGCTTTGGGGGCATCAACGCCGCTGGTAGAAGCTCTGGCCATCACGCCTTCCGCCGCATCATCGAAGGCGCATTAAACACCCAGCAACGCAGTGCCATGCTGGCCAGCCTGGCACAAATCAGTGGCAAACCCTGCACCACAGAGCAACACATCGACGCCCTGCTGCAAGGCTCGCTGATTCGCGGTTGGGACAACGTGCCCTTTGATTCGCAGGCAGTGCCTGTCCATGTTCCATTTAAAGACGCCGATGGCCATGACTGTTTGCGCATAGAGCATAAGCGCTTGGCCGTACAAAGCGGTGGTCAGCTGCCGCACGGGTTTGATCCAGCCGCTCAGTACCCTTCCCGTCATCATCCTCGTGGATTGCAAATGGCGGTGTACGGCGCTTCCGATGCCCTGTCTTGCTTGGGCATGGATTGGCAACGTATTCGCCAGCACCTGCAACCCGACCAGATCGGCGTTTACGCTGGCTCAGCCATGGGCCAACTGGATGCGCAAGGCCACGGTGGCATGCTGCAAAGTGCGTTAAAAGGCAAACGCACCAGCTCCAAACAGTGCGCTTTGGGCCTCAGTGAAATGCCGGCGGATTTCATCAACGCCTATGTGCTGGGCAGCGTTGGCGCCACTGGCAGCATGGTCGGTGCTTGCGCGACCTTCCTGTACAACCTGAAAACCGCCGCGGACGACATTCAGTCTGGGCGCCGGCGCTTGGTCATTGTCGGTAACAGCGAAGCGCCGTTGGTGCCAGAAATTATTGAGGGCTACAACGCCATGACGGCATTGGCGACGGAGCAGAATTTGCGTGCCTTAGACGGCGTACAGGACAGTGCAGCCGCCGATTTACGCCGCGCCAGTCGCCCATTTGGCCACAATTGCGGCTTTACCTTAGGCGAATCCGCGCAGTTTTTTGTGCTGACCGACGACCAGCTGGCACTGGAGCTGGGGTTGACCATTCATGCCGCCGTTGGTGATGTTTTTGTGCACGCCGATGGCTATAAAAAATCCATCTCCGGGCCAGGTGTTGGCAATTACATCACCATGGGCAAAGCCATGGCCGAAGCGCAGCGCTGGTGCGGTGAACAAGCGTTGCGACAAGGCAGCTTTGTTCAAGCTCACGGCAGCAGCACACCGCATAACCGCACCACCGAATCGCATATTTACGCCGAGCTGGCGCAAGCCTTTGCCATCCAAGACTGGTCCATCACCGCGGCCAAAGCCTATGTTGGCCACTCAATTGGTGCAGCGTCGGCCGATCAGCTGCTGTTTACCTTGGGTGCCTGGCACGATGGTTGGCTGCCTGGCATCACCACCACTGAGCGCGTTGCCGACGACGTGGACCAGCGTGGTTTGAACTTCTTGCTGCAGCACCAACAGTTTGATGCCAGCTGCATGCCGCTGGCCTTTATTAACGCCAAAGGCTTTGGCGGCAACAATGCCTCAGCGTTTATGGTGTCACCAACGCAAACCAGGCAATGGCTGCAAGAGAAATACGGCAGCCAAGCATGGCATGACTACCTAACCCGCAACGACAGCATCCGCGCCCAAGCCGCCGACAATGACCAGCGCGCTAGCCAGCATGGCATCCAGGTGCGCTACCAGTTCGGTGAGCAGGTTTTGCAACCAGAGCAACTGGACATTTCGCCAGAGCGCATTGTGGTGCCCGGTTGGCAGCATTCCATACCTCTTTAATTAGTGTTCTGCGGCCTGCCAACGCTTTTGCGCTTTGTACAGGCCGCTAACATCAGCAAACCCCAAGCGCTCAGCCATTGAGATGGCATCTACGCGGTGGCGCCATTGCCGCCACTGCTGTTGACGCTGCTGATCGAGCAACTGGCGAAACTGGAAACCCTCTCGCTTCAGCTGGCGATAAAGACTGGCGCGGCTCATGGCCAACTGCTGTGCCACCGCTTGCGCCTGGCTAAAACGGCTCAAATCGCTCGCTAACAGGCTCAGCACTCGGGCATTCAAGCTGTGTTGCGGCTTTGCCAGCGCTTGAATTTCTCGATCCAGAACCGCCGAAAGATAGGCGTCTGCGCTTGTGAGTTGCAACGACAACACCTCGCGTGCAAAGCAAAGGCCATAACCGCTCGAGCGGACCCAATCGGCACTGGAGTAGTCCGCCAGCCACTGACACTGCGTTTGCCCGTCCTGCCAGGGGAAGAACCAAGCCAGCGGTTGCAGCTCAGATCCACACAAATCGCTGGCCCAGGCCTGCAAAGCCACCACACTGCGCTCACGTGCCATACGCGGATACACTTCGGGGCAATGCAGCAACAAGGTTACTGTGCTGTCGCTGTGATCTATCTGCCAGCGCTCTGCCGGATTCATCAACGCGATGTGCTGGGCAAACACCTCCAGCGCAGCGCCTAGGGTGTCGCTGCGTTCAACACGGTAGGCCAACACGCCCTGCGCAGCACGATTTACCTCGGCGCCGAGTTCTAAACCCAAGCAAGGGCCACCCAAATTGTCTGCCAATTGCCATAACTGCAGTAAGTATTCTTCGGGCAAGGTCCGATACAACCAGTGCCGATCCGCGCCTTGTTGCTGCAAGGCTGCAACCCACTCCGGCAATGCCGCATCGACATCGGCCAGCTGGACCGCGCTCACCAAGCGGCGCTGCAGCAGCTGACGCGCCAGATCGACCACGGCAATGAAGGCCACCGTTGTGCCTGTGTGCTCAATCTGCAACGGATTTCCTCGTATTCGACGTCAATTTCCTCACCCCTGCCGCGCGAGCGTCTCATCATGGCTCAGCCAGCGAACATGATTCATACAAAATTCATACAGCGACGCCGCCTGTCGAGCGTGAGCACCTGCTCTTAGCAATGCAGCTCGCTCAATGCGACCAAGCGGTGACGATGGTCTGGCAATTATTTTTTGTTACTGACAGGAGCATATCGTGTCGATCGAAACTGAAAAACAGTTGCGCGCCATCATTCCACCGCATTCACCGCTGCTGGATAAACGCGTGTTAGCGTCCCTTGACGCGCATTGTGAAAACTATTTGAGCCATAGTCGCTGCGCATTATTGGCGTTGGCCAACCACCCACAACCTTTTTATGCGCTTAACGCGAAGCAATGGACGTTTACCTCAGCGACCAGCATGGAACTCAATGACGTTACCATTGAAGCGTTAAGCAGCAAACAAGCCGCGAGCTTATTTTTTTGGATACCTGGCGTGGATCATGGATTGCGCATTAACGGCTGGTTAGAGCAGAACCGAATTACCATTGAACAAGTGTATTTACACTGCGGCCGGGCAGCGATGCGGGCGCAATGGTGGCAGCCCACGCACCCACAGCCAATCATTGACGACGATGCCAGCTGGGTCGCCCATGCACGCTACGGATTTTTATTCAGTCAGGACGAACAGGGGCTCAGTCAGTTGTCGCCACGCGGCGAACCGAACGGTGGTTTTTTACTGCACCAAGGTTGTTTATGGATTCCAGAGCGGCCAGGGAATAAATACGCCATTTCTTTGCGCAATGTATTAAAAAACCCGCAGCTGACCGTCGCATTGTTGATACCAGGGCTGTATCGCTTGCGCTGGTGGCATGGCACAGCCAGCATCGATGATGGCGATGTCTGGAGCGCGTGTGCCGTGGATGGTAAAACGCCCAAGCTTGGGCTACGCCTTAACATCCATACCTCAGGCAGCGCACCACTCCCTGCGCTGCAATCGCTTTGGAAAAACGCCAATGCAAATGCCAACACAGACACTCTGACACCGTTTTCGAAAGCGTTGTCAGAGCATATGTCGGGCAAGGGTTTGATGGGAAAACTAACGCACGGAGTGGTCAATCACATTATCGAAAAAGACAAACGCCAGCTCTACTGACAGGTCTCTTGATAACGCTTAGCGATGCCTTTCAAGTATTCTTGCGCTTTAGCTTCGTCAAAATACTCACGCTCACCCTGTTCATTTAATTTGTACACATGGGTCGAGCGTTCTGCATCGAGCTTTTCTGCCAACAGCTGTTTGCACAAGGCTTCTTTCTTGTCCTTTTCTTCCTTAGCCGCCTGGCGCTTTTCATTGCGCTGTTGGCGCTCTTGCTGCCAAGTGTCTAATAGTTCTTGTTGGCGCTGGCGACGTTCAAAACTGCCCCCCTCGCTGGGCGCTTTGGGCACTTGAACGGTGACTTTTTCTGCCGCTTTTTTCTCGCTGACCGGCGGGCGATCACCAAAGTGAACGCGGCCTTCATCGTCCACCCAACGGTACACCTGCGCTTGGGCGGCGCTGGCCAACAAACACGTAATGACTAAAACGATCCTTATCATGGCTACCACTCCTCATTTCCTGACGCGCATGATAGAGGCCGCTTTACCCGACAACAAGCACCAACGCTGGCTGGTTAGTCCGGCAGGCCATAGCGTATTTTCAACGTCGCTAAGCGCCCGGAGGCTTGTAACTGCTCATATCCGCGATCAAACGCCTGCAAAATACGCTCAACATTTGGCGTATCGCTGCGGATGGCCAGATACTCCTCATTGGTGGCATAGGCAGGCAACTTGCGCACTTTGTCTATTAAATGCGGCCGTTGACGCAGGTGATGATCCCAGGTGACTTCGTAGCCAGCAAAGCCTGACACACGCCCCAGCAAGATCAGCTCAAACCCCTGCACCATGGAATCCACTTCCATCAGCTCTATCTCCGGCCACTCTTGCCATTCAACGCCATAGTTATAACCACGCATCACAGCCAAACGCTTGCCGTTAAAGCTGCCCCAGCCCTGCCAATCGATATCCGAACTGCGCGGCACATACACCAAATAGCTGGCACGGTTAACCGGATAACTTGAATAAGACAAATATGCCAGTCGCTCTTCGGTGCGGCTGACCGGAAAAATCGCTATCCCAGGTTCGCTGCTGGCTTGGCGAAACGCCCGGGCCCAAGGCTGCACGGTTAAGCGCAAGTGATACCCCTGGGCGTGCAGACTTTCACGCACCACGTCCCAACTGAAACCACGCAACACTTGCGAACGCTGATCCGGTGCCAGCGTTTCTTCCACACCGTAACCCGTGCCTTCGTACAAATAACAAAAGGGGGCGTAATCTGGCAGCGTGGTGACTTGCAAGATGGGTTGTGACTGCGCCGAGACAGTCAGCAATATAAGGGCAATAAACAGGCCGCAGTAGCGGCAAAGACAACGCAGCATGACTCTTCTCCAGCAGCGGCAAGTACGCTGAGTATAGAGTCCGAACCATGCCCAACAGCCGAACAACGGCTATGGGCACGTTAGTTACGTTTTTTCTTGTACGGCGGCTTTGTTCGTTCTTGTGTCGCGTTAAGCCGGTACTGCGTCGGTGACCACTGGGTCCTTACGTTGCTGCAGCTCGTACATATGCTTGTACAGGCCTTCTTCCAACAGCAAACGCTCATGCGGGCCTCGCTGCTGTATGTGCCCTTGATGCAATACGTACAAGCAATCCGCTTCCTTCACGGTACTCAAACGATGGGCGATCACAATCAACGTCACCTCACCGCGCAGCTCCATTAACGTCTGCTGTATCAATGCCTCGGTGTGGCTGTCGATGTTGGCGGTGGCCTCATCGAGAATCAAAATGCTCGGTTCGCGGGCCAGCGTTCTTGCCAAGCTCAACAACTGGCGCTGCCCGGTACTGAGGTTGCCACCACGCTCGGTCAGCTGGGTTTGATAACCCTGCGGCATTTGCATAATGGCATCGTGCAAATGTGCTTTGCGGGCCGCTTGCTCCACTTGCTGATCCGTTAACGCCAACTCCAAGCGAATGTTATCCGCCACAGTGCCAGAGAAGATAAACGGGTCTTGCTGCACAAAGCCAATGAGCTGGGCACGCTGCTGGCGGCCAAGTTGCGGCAACGGCGTATCGCCGATATGAATTTGCCCATGCGCTAACGGATAAAAGTTCATCAATAACGACATTAAGGTGCTTTTGCCCGATCCGGTATGCCCTACCAGCCCAACAAAACCACCGGCTGGAATATCAAAGCGAATGTCAGTTAATACGTCATGCTCGCCATCGTAGCTAAAGCGCTCAACGTCAAACGTCACCTTGGCCGACGACAGTGGTTGCTGCTCTTCCGCTTGGCTGGCCGTCGGTTCATCCAACAACGCAAACACCCGCGACGCCGACACCAGTGCTTGCTGTGCCATGTTCAAACGCGATGTCATGTCCACCAATGGCTCGGTCATCTGCCCCATGTAGTTGACAAAGGCATAGATAATCCCCACCTGCACTGAGCCCGCAGCCGACAGCTCGATGATGCCAAAGCCAAACAGCAATGCCGCCAGCAACAGGGTATAAATCAAGTCGATCAGGGCGCGCAGTAAAAATCCATCAATGGTGATGTTTTTTACTTTGGCGTCGTAATGCTCAGTGCTGGTTTGCTTAAACGCTTTGGCAAAGGTGGCTTGCTGGTTGGTCAGCTGAATCACCGACATGCCTTGAATGCTCTCGTTCAAGCGCGCGTTAATATCACTGAGCAAGCTGCGCACACGCATAAAGATCGGCGTCGACAGGCGCTGGTACACCACCATAATAATAATCACCGTCGGTACCAGTACCGCACCAATCCACATCAAACGCGGGTCCAGCCATAACATGGCGACCAAGATGCCTAAAATACGCACGATATTTTGCACAAAAACGGAAATCACGTTGACGTACAAATCTTTAATCGCTTCGGTATCATTGGTAATGCGGCTAATCAAACTGCCCGTCGAAGTCTTATCGAAGTACGCCATTGGCAGCTTCATCACATGCGCAAACACTTGCTCACGAATGGTCTGCACCACATTTAACGCAATGTGATTAAAGCGTAGAGCCTGCATATAAAACGTCACCGCACCCACTAGCTGAGCCACAATGTAGACCAACGCCAAAGTCGCAATCGGCCCCACCGTCCAAATGCCGGGCGTCACGTATTCATCAATAAACACCTTAATCAGATAAGGGCCTGCCACACTCGCTATGGTGGCAATAAACAGCAAACCAAAGGCTTGCAGCAATAACGGTTTGTACGCCATGGCATAGCGCAGCAGAGTTACGAACGTGTGTTTCATCGTCCCTCCTCCACAGCCTGTTCCAGCTGCTGATACTCGTATGTTTGCCGATACCAGCCTTGCTCAGCCAACAGCTCCGCATGTGTACCGCTTTCGGTCATGCGACCGTGATCAAGCACAATAATATGGTCGGCATTTTCCACCGCACTAAGCCGGTGACAGACAATTACTGTGGTTTTTCCTGCACGGGCCTGCGACAGATGCGCCAATATTTGCTGCTCGGTGCGCACGTCCACCGCGGATAACGCGTCGTCAAGAATCAGAATCGGTGCATCCAGCAGCAAAGCCCGAGCGATAGAAATGCGTTGTTTTTGTCCACCCGACAACGTCACACCACGCTCACCCACTTCCGTTTGATAGCCGTTTGGAAAACGTAAGATGTCATCGTGCACCTGAGCAATGCGGGCGACGGCTTCGACTTCGTCTTGCGTCGCATCCGGTTTTGCCAGAGCAATGTTCTCCGCCACGGTGGAAGAAAACAAAAACGCATTTTGCGGCACCGTGGCAACATGGCTGCGCAAGTTGTGCAACGTGAAGTCACCAACGTCATGGCCGCCAATGCTTAGTTCTGCGCGATCGCCTTCCTCAGCGCGCAGCAGCAAATTCAGCAAGGTCGTTTTGCCAGCGCCGACTGGCCCCACAATGCCAAGCAAGTGGCCAGCCGGTAGCGTTAGGCCGATGTCGGATAACGCCTGCGTACCGTCGGCATAACAAAAGCTCGGAATGCGCATCTGCAAGCTGGGTTCGGCCCGGTCATTAAATGTGCCCGAATCAGCAATGGCCGGTTCGATACGCAGCAATTGCTCGATGCGCTCATAAGCAGCACTGCCGCGCTCGACCATATTTAACAGCCAGCCCACCGCAAACATTGGCCAAATCATGTAGCCAAGATAAAGCGTAAAGGACAACAGCTGTCCCGTGGTCAACTCGCCCAAGTGAATGTAATAGGCACCGCCTGCGACACTGAGCAAAAAAGAAAAACCAACACCCAACTGAATAACCGGGTCGTATTTGCTGTCGGTTTTCGCCACCGCCTGATTGGCCACATTAGCGGCCGTTGCAATGTCATTAAACTGTTGTTCTTCGACCTGCTCACGACCAAAGGCACGCGTGAGGCGCAATGCAGAAATGCTCTCCTGCACATCATCGTTTAAGTCACTGAAACGTGCTTGTGCATCCTTAAATGAGTGATGCAATTCTGTGCCAAAGCGCCACATAAAAAAGCCGACGATGGGCCAAGGAATTAGCGCCAACACCGTCAATGGCCAAGAAATAAACAAGGTCATTACAATCAATACAATGATGCCGGTAAAAGCACCATCAAACAGTGCCAACACCGCTTCACCAGCGGTCATTTCTACCGCCTGAATGTCGTTGGTCGAGCGCGCCATCAAGTCGCCGGTTTTTAGCGTTTGAAAAAACGCCGGTGGCTGCTTGGTTAAATGTTGAAAAATGGACTGGCGCAATTGATTCGCCAGTTTATAACTCGCGCCAAACAGCGCAATGCGCCAAACCACGCGCAACACATAGGCCACCACCGCAGCCAGCGCCATCCAGCCAAGGTAGTACCACAACAGTTCGCGTGTCAGATCACCACTGCCGATCAAATCCACCACCACACCAATCAGCCAGGGAGGCAGCATGGTGATCAAACCGACGCCAATCAACGCCACAATAGCGATAGCGTAACGTCGCCACTCCTGTTTAAAAAACCAGAAAAGCTTAAGAAAAATAGACAAACCTAGACTCCTGAAAACCAACAATGAGCGATGGCAGCCGCTTCCATCGTTCAGGAAAAAGAAAAGGCCGGAGAGGATACTATGGTTTAGCGTGACAACGTAGGCGTGGGTGTCAGTTTTTCATAAAGAGTGAAAAACATGGCACAACCAAGAGCAGATAGTGACAGGAATGTGGCAGCTTAGCTGCATGAGTGGAACAGAGTTTTCACCCGATGTGATGGTTAACCCGTAAACAGGCAGCACTGCCATCAACATTATTGGCTGATTATCACTGCAGTGATAACCAGCCAAATCGTATCAGTTACTTCCAAGCCTCAGGATCGAGCTTGTCTTTTAACTGTGGGAACTGATGACGATCAAACTCTGGCAGCTTGCCTGCTTTGCGCTGTGACTCGTAGTCCTTCAACAGCATCATCGCAATGGGCATCAGCAGTAAAATCGCAATCAGGTTGATCAGTGCCATCATGCCCATCGACAAGTTGGCAAAGCTCCAAATCAGATCCAAGTCTGCCACTGCTCCGGCCATAATCATCGACAACACCAGCAAACGGAAGATCAACAGCCCAGCGCGATTGCCAGTGATGTACTCGAGGTTGGCTTCGCCGTAGGAGTAGTTGGCGATCAGCGAGGTAAAGGCAAACAGGAAAATTGCCACGGCGATAAATACCGCTCCCCACTCACCAACGTTGGCCACCAACGCCGCTTGCGTCAGCTCAATACCTTTCAACTCACTGCCCGGCTCCAGCATGCCAGATACCAGAATGATGGCTGCAGTAGCGGTACAGATCACCAGCGTATCAATAAATACGCCCAGCATTTGCACGTAACCTTGTGCAGCTGGATGGTTCGGCTCGGTAGTGGCTGTGGCTGCCGCGTTGGGCGCCGAGCCCATGCCCGCCTCGTTCGAGAACAAACCGCGCTGAATGCCGTTTTTAATCGCCTCAGCAACGGCATAACCAGCAACACCACCGGCAACATTTTGCGTCGAGAACGCTTGCGAGAAAATGGCCTCGAACACCGCTGGCAGCTGGTCAGCGTTCATAATTACCACCACCAGTGCCACCGCTAAATACATCAATGCCATCACCGGCACCAATACTTCCGCCGTGCGCGCTACCGAGCGCAAGCCACCAAAAATCACCGGTGCACTGATGGCCACCAGCACCACGCCGACCATCCAGGTTTCGACACCAAACGCCGTGTGCAAGGCACCACTGATGGTGTTTGCTTGGGCGCCGTTAAACGCCAAGCCAAATGCGATCATCAAACAAATGGCGAAAATAATGCCCAACCAACGCTGACCCAGGCCCTTTTCGATGTAATACGCCGGGCCGCCGCGGAAGGTTTTATCGTGATGTGAGACCTTGTAAGTTTGTGCCAGCGTCGATTCCACAAAGCTGGTGGCCATGCCCAAAATGGCCGTCATCCACATCCAGAAAATGGCGCCAGGGCCACCGATGTACAGCGCCATGGCCACACCGGCCATATTGCCGGTACCCACGCGCGCCGCCAGACTGGTAGTCAGCGCTTGGAACGAGGTGATGCCGCCGTTGGCTCCACTGCGACTGCCGCGCACCAATTGAAACATGTGACCAAAGGCGCGCACCTGAACACCGCGGCTCACCAAGGTAAATAATGCCCCGGCACCTAACAACAAAAATATCAACACATATGACCACAACAGGTCATTGCCCAAGTTTAAAAAAGATTGGAATGATTGAATGATTACATCCATAGCTCGCTTCACTTCTCGTTAAATGATGGTGGCACCCGCGACAAACGGGGGAGCGTTGGTCAGGAAAAAGCAAGCCGTGCTGCAATATTAATAGCCAACCAGGTTTGCTTTTTTCTGCTCCTGCTGGCATTCAAAAGCCACAGTTAAACCGATGCGATCATAGGTCGCATCAGGATTAAATCAGCCTCAGACTGACAGGAGGGCGCGGATAATACCCAAAGGATGGCATCAGGAATACCCGTAAATGGCGATTAATTCGGTATTTATTATACGACCAACGTGGCATATTCGATGCCACTGCAGCTATTACTTAAGTAGTTATTTTATATACAAAATCACAATCCGCTTTTTTACCGCAGAAGAAACCGACCACCGAGCAATCAATAGATATTGAATCAATAAGCACAAAAAAGCCCCGCTCATGGCGGGGCTTTCATATTCGTCAACACTGCGATTATTAATGCAGATGTGTCGCCTGCGCATGCACTTCAAAATCATCGCGCTCTACTTCCATGCCAGACAACTCCCCGACCTTGCGCACTCCAGCTTCGATCATTGCACGAGCCACATCGACGTGATGGGCTTCTAGGCTGGCTTTTGCATCATCGGAAAAGTGGATGCTCACCAATGCATCACCGTCTTGCTCATCGGCACGACGCAATGCAATGTCACCGTTGGAAAGTTCGACTATCTCAAAAAAGCGTGCCATATCCGCCTCTCTACGTTGGGCGCGCGAGTTTATCACAGTCGTACCGCCCGACGCCAAGCCAGCAACATCTGACAGCCGTCAAGACTCCTGTCGGTTTTCTCGCTGTCGCTCGATCAGCTCAACAAGCCGCTGATAGCATTGATAAACTGGCGATTCCGCCGGTTGTGCAACGGCAATCAAGCTGGCATCGGTCGCCATCTTATTCGCCCCACTCTGGCCTTGCAGACTGTCGTTGGCCAACGACAGCAGCGTCGCCAGCCATGAGAAGGCGTCTTGCTCAAGCGCCTTCAGCTCTTGCATCTCGCCGGTCACCAGCGAGGCGCTGTCCAAAAGTTGTGACAACGACACCACAGCACCAGAGTACTGCACCATTTCCGCCAGCTCATGCAGGTAACATAAGTAGGCATCATGAATATGATAGATGGCAGACACCTCCAGCGCTTGCGCTAACGCATCTGGACGGGCTTGCTCAGATTGCTGCAGCAGTAACCTGGCTTGATAGAGCTTTTGATTGGTATGACCGATCCACGCTGACATAGCTCAGCTCCTTAAAAGTCAAACTTGAAGCCGAAGTGGAAACCCTCGCCCAGCTCCAGACGATCATCAACATCGTCAATGCGGATACCTGTGTATCGATAACCAACATAGACACGAGCGGTGGGAATCAAGGCGTACTGCAGGCGCAGGTCTGCATCGATCATATTTTTGGTTTCAGAAAAGGACACCACCGGCGGTGCGTAATAGCCGTACCCCGCCACACTCACGTCAGGCTGAGACGGAAAGCGATAGCGGAAAAAACCGCCCACACCAAGGGCAGCACCGTCGTCATCATTGCCATCGTACAGATAGGCATTCATGCCTAAACCAATGTACAGATCGCGGTTGTTTTGGCGCTCATCAACGGCGTGTAAACCCAGCGCGATCATATTGCCGTCATCGGCATCGTGCTGGTACGCCGCGCCAATGTGCAAGCCTGACCCCATCTGCGTCGCATCGTAAGCGACACGCGCCGTGTGATCTGACAGGCTCAAATCAAGCGAACCGCCCGCCTGGGCCAGCGAAGCCAACAGTGGTGACAGCAACAACAAATGACGTAATAACGGGACGACTGGTCGAGTCATAAAAGACAGGCTCCGGTTCTAATGCAGTGACCCGCATCATAACCAGAGCCTATGTGTATTGCCATGCTGATACAGGGCAAACATGAAGAGCTTTGTCAGCGCTATAGCACGCTGACTCAGGTCGCTGGCCTTACTTCATCAGCTCCAACAACAGAGCGTTCAGTTTGGCCACGTAATCCGCCGGCTGCTTCAGCTGGCTGCCTTCCGCCAGTTGCGCTTGTGCGTGAATAATACGCGCCAGGTCAGCAAAACGTTCTTCGTCCTGCTCAGCGTCCAAACGCTCAATCAGCGGATGCGTTGGGTTTACTTCCAGCGTGGTGTCTGGCTCAGGCACATCCTGACCGGCCGCTTCCAGCATGCGACGCAAGTGGCCGCCCATATCAAACTGACCCACCACCATACAGGCCGGAGAATCGGTCAAGCGCGAGCTGACACGCACGTGCTTCACCTCACCCTCGAGAGCAGCTTGCAGACGTTCAACCAGATCTTTGTGCGTTTCTTCGAGCTCTTTTTGCTGCTCTTTTTCGCTGTCATCGGCCAGCTCGTCTAAGTCCAGCTCGCCTTTGGTCACGTCTTGGAAGCTCTTGCCTGAGTATTCGTTCAGGTGGCTCACCATCCACTCATCAACACGGTCGGTCAGCAACAGTACTTCGATGCCTTTGTTTTTGAAGTACTCCAGATGCGGGCTGCTGATCAGCGACTCGTAGCTGTCACCGGTGATGAAGTAGATCTTGTTCTGCC
Source organism: Bacterioplanes sanyensis (assembly GCF_002237535.1). Taxonomy (GTDB): domain Bacteria; phylum Pseudomonadota; class Gammaproteobacteria; order Pseudomonadales; family Oceanobacteraceae; genus Bacterioplanes; species Bacterioplanes sanyensis_A. Next base: position 2,750,005 of record NZ_CP022530.1, on the reverse strand, counting down.
CTTCACGCATGCGAGCAATGTAGTCGTCCAACGAGACCACTTCTTTGCTAGCGTCGCCTTTGGTGCTGGCAAAACGGAACAGGGCAGCGATTTTTTCTTTATTAGCAAAATCTTCCGCCGGGCCTTCTTTTAACACCGCACCGAATTCATTCCAGAACTGCAGATACTGCTCGGCATCGTTTTTCGCCATTTTGGTCAGAGTATCGAGTACACGCTTAACCAATGCGCTGCGCATACTTTCGACCTGACGGTCTTGCTGCAAAATTTCGCGCGACACATTCAGTGACAAATCGTTTGAATCCAGCACACCTTTGACGAAGCGCAGGTACAGCGGCAGGAACTGTTCCGCATCGTCCATAATAAAGACGCGCTGCACGTACAGCTTCAGGCCGCGCGCGGCTTCGCGATTCCACATATCAAACGGCGCTTTGGCTGGGATATACAGCAGGCTGGTGTAATCGAGCTTGCCTTCAACACGGTTGTGCATCCAGGTCAGCGGTTCGTTCCAGTCATGAGAGACGTGCTTGTAGAATTCTTTGTAGTCGTCATCCGACAAATCCGACTTGCTGCGCGTCCACATGGCTTGCGCCTGGTTAACGGCTTCAGGCAAGGCCTTCTTGTCACCGTCTTCATCTTCGCTGTTGACTTCTTGCGGCAAAAATACCGGCACGGCAATGTGATCCGAGTATTTTTTAATCAAGCTGCGCAGACGGAAAGAATCGGCAAATTCTTTTTCGTCGTCTTTCAGGTGCAAAGTGATGCGTGTACCACGACGCTCTTTGTCGATCTCTTCCAGGCTGAACTCGCCTTCACCGTGCGACTGCCAGCGCACACCATTGCCGGATGCTTCGCCAGCACGGCGTGTTTCGACGGTGACTTCATCGGCCACGATAAAGGCCGAATAAAAACCCACACCAAACTGACCAATCAGTTGTGAGTCTTTTTTATCATCACCGCTCAGCTGGCTCAAAAACTCGGCGGTGCCAGATTTGGCGATGGTGCCCAAATGATTGATTACATCGTCACGGTTCATACCAATGCCGTTGTCTTCAATGGTGACGGTGCCGGCGTCGGCATCGAAGTCGATGTGAACCGCCAGTTCACTGTCGCCTTCAAACAAGCCGTCATTTTTCAAAGCCTCGAAACGCAACTTGTCGCAGGCATCGGACGCATTAGATACCAGCTCGCGTAAGAAAATCTCCTTGTTGGAGTACAGCGAGTGAATCATCAGGTGCAGAAGTTGTTTGACTTCCGTTTTAAACCCCAGAGTCTCTTTACTGGCTGCGGTCATGGGTTGTGTTCTCCTCAATCGTCAGGACTGACCAAAAAATCAGCAGCCCTCAGGCTGCTATGTCGCATGACAGCAAAGGTGGGGTCGGATCAGGCGATTTCAAGGGAACTTTTTTTCACACTTGGCAAATGACGGCGCAGCCGCGCATGACGTTGCGCCAAGTCAGCGCCCGGCATCAAGCTGGTGACGATGGCACAGGAATCGACACCTTGGGCCACCACCTGGGCAATATTGTCGTCGGTGATACCGCCAATACAGGTCAGCGGCAGTTGTGGCCGCAGCGCGCGCCACCACTGGGACAAACACGGATAGCCCAGCGGCGGATACTTCAATTGCTTTGACAACGGCGGATGCACCGGGCCAAAAGCGATGTAACTCGGGCGCAGCTGCCAGGCCCGCAATACTTCAAAGTCGGTATGAGTGCTGATACCTATGCGCAGCCCAGCGTCGGCAATGGCCGCTAAATCCGCCGTTGCCAGGTCTTCTTGCCCTAGGTGCACACCGTAGGCGCCCAACGCAATGGCGCTTTGCCAATCGTCGTTAATGTACAGCGGCACGCCTGCTTGCTGGCACGCGGTGATCGCTTGTTGCATATCATCGCGGTAACTTGCAGAGCGCTGTTTGACGCGCCACTGCAGGGTATCCACCCCGAGCGCAAGTAACTGCTGCAGCCACTCTAAGGTATCCACCAGCGCATACAGCCCCAAACTGGGCTCCGCTGCAGCAAATTCGACCGACGCCTCTGGCGCTGCATAAATCTCAGGCCAGTCTGACGACTCAGACAGTTCATACCAAGACCAGCAACGATCAACATGCAGATGATGATATCCGCCGGGGCGCGGACTGGGTTGCTGCAACCACTGGTCCATGCACACACTGGCTTGCAACACAGCGTCGTAGGGGCGCATGCCCTTTGCGAGCATTGCTGCCAGCGCAGCGCTGAAGTGACAGCCGCTGCCGTGGACCGCCACCTGCCAGCGCTGCTGGCCAATGTGAAAGGTCTCCACCGCCGCCTGCTCTGGGTATTGCGTATCGACGTTCAACTGTGTGTAGACCCGCGTCAGCACCTGTTCATGGCTATCGTCGCCACCGGTGACGACCACCATCTGACAGCCATGCGCCAGCAGCGCCTGTACCTGCTCGGCTTCGTTGCCCTGACAACCCAACCAGCTGGCCAGTTGCGCCAGCTCACGAGTGTTCGGTGTCACCAAGCCACAGCAAGCAAGCCAAGTCGATAACACCTCAGCACTGGGGGCTTGGCTGTGCATACCACCCAAACTGGCTGACAGCACCGGGTCCCACACCACGCTGGCAGGCAATAATCGTTCACTCAACCATGGCAGCCAGCTGGCCAAATCGGGCAACCAGCCGACCCGAACCGCGTCAGCACCGCCGTCTTGCTGCAGCGCGTGCCACTGTTGGTCGGCCATGGTTAAATCGACGGGCTGCAGCGCCTGCACTCCGCGGCTGCTCTGCGCCGTAATGGCGCATACCAGCACAGAGTGATCGATGCCAAAGGCTGCAGCCACCTGCGCATCGGCATGGATACCGGCACCACCGCTGGTGTCGGTGGCGGCAATGGTCAGCAAACGCGGACGCTCAATCATGACTGTCTGCCTGATGCCAAAACGGCAACCCTAAGGTCGGCGTCGACGGCGATGCCTGCGTTTGCTCCACCATCAAACCGGCCAGATACGCCTGACGGCCACCATCGACAGCTTTGGCAAATGCCTGTGCCATCGCCACCGGGTCTTGAGCCTTGGCGACTGCGGTATTTAACAAGACGGCATCAAAGCCCATTTCAATCGCTGCCATGGCTTGTGAGGGTTTGCCTAGGCCGGCATCGATCACCAACACCGCCTCGGGTAAACGCTCGCGTAACTGCTGCAACTGACGCTGGTTTTGCAGCCCACGGCCAGTGCCGATCGGAGCACCCCAGGGCATCACCGCGGCACAGCCCATTTGGTGTAAATCACGGCACAACACCAGATCATCGGTGCTGTACGGCAGCACTTCAAAACCATCGGCCAACAAGCGCTCCGCCGCCGCCAGCAGTTGCACCGGATGTGGCTGCAGCGTGTATTCGTCGCCAATCACTTCCAGTTTTATCCAACGCGTGCCAAACAATTCACGCGCCATATGCGCCAACAGCACCGCTTCATCGGCGCTGTGGCAACCGGCGGTATTGGGCAATATCCGGCACTCGTTGTGCTGCAAATGCTGCTGTAGATAGCGCCAATGATCGTTGTCAGCCAATTGCTGTGCCGTTTGCCGCCGCAGCGACACCGTCACCATCCCCGGCTGGGCGGCGCTAATGGCCTGTGACATCACCTCTGGCGATGGGTACATGGAGCTGCCCAACCACAAACGGCTGGCAATACTCTCCCCTGCCAGCTGTAAACTGTCTATTGCGTTAACCACCGGTAATTGCCCCCAATACATCGATGTGATCGCCGTCTTGTAAACGCTGCTCACTCGCTCCAACCCAGGGCACGATGGTTTGATTCAATGCCACCACACAGCGACCTTGCTGTGACTGATAGCCCAACAATTCAAGGGCATCGGCCAAAGTCTGGGCATCCAGGGTTGTGGCTTTGCCGTTTATGATCAGTGTCATGCCAAACTCTCCTGCACACTAGATGGCCACTGCAATGGCCAGTTGAGTTGCTGTTGCATTTCCTCCAACAGTGCCGGGGCTTGCAAATAGCCATGGCGAAACAGCCCGTTAACGCATAGCGCGCCATGGCGCTGCTCAAAGCGGGCGATGTGATCGGCGTAGGCTGGGCGTAAATTGACGTCCAACTGCAACACCCGCGCTTCGGCCAGCTTAGGATTCAAGCTATAAAGCGCGCTCAGCATCTCCAGCGCCGAGCGCACGCTGACAGGGCTGGAATCTGCGGTTTCGATTTCGGTAGCGCCGAGAATGTAGCGCTGGCGCCCTGGTGGTGACGGTTTCGGCACCAGGTACAAGCTGTAGCGCGGGTGCAATAGCCGCACTGGACGCGTCAAAAACACTTCCGTTGACTCAATCCAACACACCTCGCCTCTCACCGCCCGTGGCCGCTCGCCGTGTGGCCAATCGCGCGCCCCCGTGCCACGACAGTCGATCAGCATATCGGCCTTAAGTGGCTGCCCGTGCAACTGATATTGGCCATTACTCATTTGCACGTCGCTGTCGAAGCGATATTGAGCACCAAAGCGCTCCGCCGCGCGCTGCAAGGCAGGCAGCAAAGCGCGGTTGTCGAGGTGGGCCTCATCGCTGACCCAACAGCCGCTGCTGAAACCGTTTAGATCCGGCTCAAGCTGCTGCAACTGCTGCGCATCGAGCCACCGAGCCGCCTCAACGCCGTAATGACGAAAGGTCTGCCGGCACTGCTGCAGCAAGGCGTGATCTGCTCTATGTGCGACGAGCAGGGTTCCCGCAGCGCCATAGGCGATGTGCTCGCCAGTATCGTTATGCAACTGCGCCAGTAACTCCGGCCACAGCGTCAATGAGCGCAGGCCGCGCTGAAAGACCTGCTCATCCGCCACCGCCCGTTCACTGTAAGGAGCGATCATTGCGGCGGCGGTGTGGGCGGCGCTGGCAGGTGCAGCGGCGGCACTGCGCTCCAACACCGTCACACAGGCGCCGCTGCGCGCCCAGCGCCAGGCCAGGAGCCGACCCATCAGGCCCGCTCCCAATACCGTCACCTGCACGTCAAGACTCCGTTGCCGCCGGTTGATACAGCTCGCTGCCTTGCTGGCGGAATTCCTCGGCCATGGCAGCCATGCCCTGCTCCAACTCGCCGCTGGCGGCGGCGTCGCGCACTTCCTGAGAGATTTTCATCGAGCAGAACTTAGGCCCGCACATGGAGCAAAAATGCGCGTGTTTATGGCCTTCTTTGGGCAGGGTTTCATCGTGATACGCACGGGCAGTATCTGGGTCGAGGGCGAGATTAAATTGATCCTGCCAGCGGAATTCGAAGCGCGCTTTGGACATGGCATCGTCGTGCCACTGTGCCGCCGGAATGCCCTTCGCCAGATCCGCTGCATGAGCGGATATTTTGTAAGTAATCAGGCCTTGCTTGACGTCGTCCTTGTTGGGCAAGCCCAAGTGCTCTTTGGGCGTGACGTAACACAACATGGCACAGCCATACCAGCCGATCATGGCGGCGCCAATGCCCGAGGTGAAGTGATCGTAGCCGGGGGCAATGTCGGTGGTGAGCGGCCCTAAGGTGTAAAACGGCGCTTCGCCACAGTGCTTAAGCTGCTCTTCCATGTTCTCTTTAATCAGATGCATCGGCACATGGCCGGGCCCTTCAATAAAGGTCTGGACATCGTGCTTCCAAGCGATTTTCGTCAACTCCCCCAGGGTGCGCAGCTCAGCCATTTGTGCTTCATCGTTGGCATCGGCAATCGAGCCAGGGCGCAGTCCATCTCCAAGAGAAAAGCACACATCGTAAGCCTTCATGATGTCGCAAATTTCCTCAAAATGGGTATAGAGGAAACTTTCTTTGTGATGCGCCAAGCACCATTTGGCCATGATCGAGCCGCCGCGGCTGACGATGCCGGTCACTCGGTTGGCTGTCATCGGAATAAAATGCAGGCGCACACCGGCATGAATGGTGAAATAATCCACGCCTTGTTCGGCCTGTTCAATTAACGTGTCGCGGTACAGCTCCCAGGTCAGCTCCTCGGCCACACCGCCGCATTTTTCCAACGCCTGATATAAGGGCACAGTGCCGATGGGCACCGGAGAGTTGCGAATAATCCATTCCCGCGTTTCATGAATGTTGTCGCCGGTGGACAAATCCATCACGGTATCAGCGCCCCAGCGGGTGGCCCACACCATTTTTTCCACTTCTTCTTCAATCGACGAGGTTACCGCAGAGTTGCCGATATTGGCGTTTACTTTAGTGCGGAAATTGCGCCCGATAATCATCGGCTCGGTTTCTGGGTGGTTGATATTATTGGGAATCACCGCTCGCCCACGAGCAATTTCGTCGCGCACAAATTCGGCGGTGACGTAATCAGGAATGCTGGCGCCAAAACTTTCACCAGGATGCTGGCGGGCGCTGTAGCGGGCTAATTGCTCACGCTGCAAGCCGAGGTTTTCACGAATGGCAACGTACTCCATTTCTGGTGTGATAATGCCCTGGCGCGCATAGTGCAGCTGCGATACGTTGCGCCCGGCTTTAGCTTTTAATGGCTGGCGTTTGTGCTGAAATTTGAGCTGCTCAAGGGCGATATTTTGATCGCGTACCTGCGCATACTGTGAGCTAAAACCTGATAATTGCTCGCAGTCTTCGCGTGCTTCAATCCATTGCTGGCGTTTCGCCGCCAGCCCCTGGCGCACATCAATGTTTTGTTGGGGATCCGTGTACGGGCCCGAGGTGTCGTACACCAACACTGGATCATTGGTCTCCACGCCATCACTGGTGCGCGTCGGCGATAGCTCAATGCGGCGCATCGCTACCTTGACGCCGGCTTGTTCACCACTGACGTAGACTTTTTGTGAGGCAGGAAATGGCTGGGTCGATAGTTCGTCGACGCGCAGTGTATCGGTTAATGCAGAGGTTTTTTTAGTCATTGCCGTGCTCGTATTTGTTAGAAAAACAAAAGCCAGGCAGCGAAGGAAAATCGGCAGAAATGCAGCAGCCAGAAAGGGAAAATGAGCGTGATACTCATACTGGCTGTCTTTTCTGTTCCCTACGCTGGCGCTAACCAGATCAGGTTCAACGGGACCCGCAATTGCGATCTCAGCCCTTCAATTAGGGCACCCCGACAGAATCGACAGTAGATTAACGCAAAGCTATGGGGCTGGCTAGCCCCACATAAGAGACGACTGACCAGGGGTCAGGCAAAGTTCTGATAAACCTCAGAGCAGCTCAGCGAGTTAACAAAAAATGCGCACGCGCCGTGGCAATAGGTGTTACCCGCTCTGCTTGCCAGGCAGTAATGGCCACGTTGGCGACGCGACTGCCCTGGCGCCAAACTTGGCACTCAGCAAAAGTGTCCTGATGACGACCGGCGCGTAAATAATCGAGTGAAAAGTCGATCATCTTTGGCATCGCCAAGGTTTCCATCGTCATCAACAAATGCAGCGATGCCGACAATTCCATAAAGCCACCAATCACACCGCCATGAATGGCTGGCAGAATCGGGTTGCCGATATTGTCGTCATTTTTTGGCAGCTGAAATAACACGTCTTTGCCAAAGCGCTGAAACCGCAGGCCAATTAATTCTGCGTAGGGAATGGACGCCACCAGCGGCTGAAAGTCACCCGTGACGCGCGCTTGGTGCAGCAACTCATCAAAACTCATTGGCTGCCTCCTTGCTCGATCAACGCACGAAATTCCGGAGGCGTCATATTTTCGCCAATGCGCATAAACGTAGCGGCACAGCGGGCGATCAAATCACGCTCTTCAGCGCGCCGCTGAATCACCTCGCACTGAGTAAACACAACGCTGGAGGCGATGCGAGTCACTCGCGCTTCGGCCCATAAATCGATATCCGGAGTGGCCGCTTGCATGTAATCCATGCGCAAATCCAGCGTGGGGCACAGCTCAAACCCTGGCAACATGGCAAATACCGCCGTACCACACGCCGTGTCCATCAAGGTGGTCAGACTGCCGCCGTGCACCACGCCCGTCGCCGGATTACCGACAATCTGCTGCGAATACGGCAGGCGCATGGTCAATAACTCATCATTGGCACTTTCTACGGTCAAACCCAGCACCTGGCAGTGTCGCAATGTGGCGACAAAGCGTTCGGCACGGGTTTTCATCGACAGAGGCATACCCATCTCCTCGAAAAAGGCTGGCGTTATACCGGAATTTGGGCTGACTGCAATGACCAATTGTTACTCAGCCACTCACCCAAATGCTCACTCAGTCTATGCAACAGTGCGTCTTGCCGCGACCCTCGGCAGGCTGGCGGCCGGGCGAGTATGATGGGGGCTTTTACGCAACGACAATGCTGAATATGCAACCAACTCCACAATCCCTGCCGTTTTATTTGCAGCAGGCTAGCGAACACGATCAACTCACCATAGACCCAAGCTGGGGCCAGGGCCGCACCACCTTTGGTGGCATGTCTGCCGCGCTGTTGCTGCAGCGTATCCTGCATCAAGCCGGCGACTGTGGGCCGTTGCGCGCACTGGCAGTACAGTTTTGCGGCCCGTTACTGTGTAACCAGCCCAGTCGTATGGATGTACGTGACTTGCGCAGCGGCCGCAGCGTCAGTCACTGGGAGGCGGAGTTGTATCAAGACGGCGATGTCGCCACCCGAGTAAATGCCTGTTTTGGCCAAGAGCGACAATCAGACATCGACATTCACAGCGATAAAATTGACGTGGGTGAACCCGGCGCAGGCCAGGCCATGGCCTACATCAAAGGACTGACGCCTGAGTTTGTGCAGCACATCGACTTCACCTATTTAGAAGGCGGGTTCCCCTTTAGCAACAGCCCGCACAACCATCTGAAAGGCTGGATGCGCCTAAAAGACCCAACCGAAACGCTCACCACACCTGTGCTGGTGGCACTGATCGACGCCTGGCCACCCGCCTTGCTGCAAAAACTCAAACAACCAGCGCCATGCGCCAGCATCAGCTGGAACCTGGAAATCATTGCACCGCTGGAGTTACAACCTGCACTGTCTGGCGAACAGTGGCTGTACTACGAGGTCGAGATTCGCCAGGCACATCACGGTTATGGCCATACCGAAGCGCGCATCGCCACCGCTGATGGCACCGTGCTGGCGTTCAGTCGCCAATTGGTCGCCGTGTATGATCAGCGCAATAAGTAAACCTGCCCCGCCGCTCCGCCAGCCAGCCGCTGGCCGGAGCCATTTCCCGGCGTTTTTTCTCTCTGTGAGTTGCTGATCACGCCAGCAGCATCTAAACCTGTAACAGGATTTCGCTAAATGAATCGTCCCTGTTATGGCTATCAACGTACTGATTTGTGATGACTCCAGCTTTGCGCGCAAGCAAATGAAGCGTGCACTGCCAACGGAATGGGAAGTGGAGGTGCACTTTGCCGCCGACGGCATCGAAGGTGTAGAGGCCATCCGCCAGGGCAAAGGCGAGGTAGTATTTCTCGATCTGACCATGCCCAATCTGGATGGCTATGGCGTGTTGGAGACTATTCGTCGTGACGACTTGCCCGCCATGGTGATCGTAGTGTCCGGTGACATTCAGCCGGATGCGCAAGAGCGGGTAAAAAAACTCGGCGCCATGGCCTTTATCAAAAAACCCATTGATCAGGACAAGGCACGCGCTGTCCTGACCGAATACGGCATTATGACCGGAGCCTGATATGACTGATATCACCATCACGGAAGACCAACGTGATTGCTATCAGGAACTTAGCAATGTGGCTATGGGACAGGCTGCCGATCGCTTGGCACGATTGCTCGATGCCTACGTGGTGTTGCCGATTCCTAAGGTCAATATGATCGAATCGAGCGAGCTCGACATGGCCATCCAAGACGCCGAAAAAGACACCGCCGTGTCAGCGGTGTGCCAGGGCTTTATTGGCTCGGGCATCGCCGGTGAAGCGTTGCTGCTGTTTAAAGACACCAGCTTTCAAGATTTGGCCGCGCTGATGAATTACCAAGGCCCGTTAAACCGTTACGGTGAGCTGGAGCTGCTGATGGACGTTAGTTCAGTGTTAATCGGCGCCTGTGTGCATGGCATTGGTGAGCAACTGGAGATTCACTTCAACCAGGGCCACCCAGTGGTGCTCGGCCAGCACTGCATGGCTGAGGACATCCTGCGCAGCGGCAATCATCAGTGGACCAAAACACTGGCCATTGAGATTCATTACACCTTGGAGCACGTCAATATCGATTGCGACTTGCTGCTGCTGTTTACCGAAGACTCGGTATTGAAGTTGAATAAAGTCATCGACTATTTGCTGGATTAAACCATGAAAGATCCAAATATTGAGCTTGGCGACATTCACTGGTTAATGGACATCCTGCAAAACATTGATGTCGGCTTGGTCGTGCTCGATCGCGACTATCGCATTCAGTTGTGGAACGGCTTTATGGAAAGCCACAGCGGTGTCAGCCCGCAACATGCCAAAGAGCAAATTATTTTCGATTTGTTCGACGAAATTCCGCGCGATTGGTTTATGCAAAAGGCAGAGCCAGTTTTTCAGCTAAAAACCCGCACGTTTACCATTTGGGAGCAGCGCCCATATCTGTTTAAGTTCAAAAATTATCGCCCGATCACCGGACGTGCGGCCACTATGTATCAAAATACCAGCATGATCCCACTGGAATCCATTAATCGCGCCGTCGATCACATCTGTCTGATTATTTACGACGTGACCGACATAGCGATTAACCGCGCTGATGCCATTTCAGCCAATCAATCGCTACGCGAATTGCATCAGTACGATCACCTGACTGAGCTGTTCAATCGGCCGCACTGGGAACCCAAATTTGCCGAAGAACATCAGCGCAGCGAGCGCACCGGCCAAGCAGCCAGCTTAGTGCTGATCGATGTCGATAATTTCCGTCACATCAATACCGAGTACGGTCATCAAGCAGGCGATGAAGTGCTTCGTACTCTGGCCGCCGCATTGCGACAAACACTGCGGCAAACCGACAGTGCTTGTCGCTTTACCGGTGAGTCCTTCGCCGTTATGCTGATTGGCACCGACGAGCAGCAGGCTGTGCACTTTGCTGAACGTATTCGTAAAGACATTGAGCACATGATCATCACCGTTCCCGGCCATGAAATATCCGTTACCGTCAGCATTGGCATTGCCGCCAGTCAACCCGCATTTGAGTCCGCCGCTGCATGGCAGCAAGCAGCCTTGCGTGCGCTCAATCACGCTAAGGATGCCGGCCGAAACCGCACCACCCTGTTTCAACACCAGGAATAAGCCGCTTTTTCCGACTCTCCCGGCGCTACGCTGTAGCCCCTGTCAAAACCACATTGCGCTCACAAACTGGGGGCAGCAGTGATCCCGCGGCCGTTTGTTGACGCGCCAGTAGCAGCACTGCGCCGGCGCGGTGTCGATGTACTGGCCATATGGCGCGCCGCGCACCTGCCAGAATCGTTATTGAATGACAGCAACCAAAGCCTGACCAGCAGTCAATACACGCGTTTGATGGGCACTTTATGGCGCGAGTCAGACGATGAATTAATGGGGTTAGCTCCTGTGACCAGCCGCTACGGCACCTTTAGCATGATGTGCAAAGCGATTGTCACTTGCTCGTCGCTGGAGCATGCGTTGCACCGCGCGCAGAATTTTTATGCGCTATTTGCACGTGTACCCAATATTCGTTTGCATAAGGGTAAGCGACTGTCGCGCCTTATCATCGATATGGAACACGACTACGACCCGGAGCACTTTTTAAGCGAATCGCTGTTAGCGATCTGGCATCGCTTGGCCAGCTGGCTGGTAGGACAAGGTATTCCACTGTTAAAGGTTGGCTGCAGCTACGCGCCACCGGCTCATGCAGAGTTGTATCAGGATTTATTTGCCACACCGGTTATGTTTAACGAGCCCGAAACCTATTTGCAGTTTCCGACGCGGGCGTTGCAGTTGCCCATCGCACAAACACCGGCGTCTTTGCAGGCATTTTTGCATCACTCTCCGGCCGACTTTCTGGCTCGCCCCAACCCACACCAAAGCACCACCGGCCAACTGCGACGTTTATTCCGCCAACAGCCCGTTGATGACCTACCCAGTTTGACTCTCGCCGCCGATCGCTTACGTATTTCCAGTGCGACCCTCAGACGGCGACTGCATGATGAGCAAACGTCGTATCAGCAGTTAAAAGACGAGCGGCGACTAGAAGAAGCGTGCGTGATGCTACGCCATCACGACCTCAGCATTCAAAGCATCGCCGCGAATTTGGGCTATACCGAAGCCAGCACATTTCATCGTGCGTTTCGAAAGTGGCAAGGTATGACGCCGGGTGACTATCGCGAACAGCTGCGTGAGGCGGACATCTGCTGGGAAAATAATTCCGCATGCCATTTTTTGTGATGGTAACTTATAACCTGCACGGATTATTAACGGTGGTGGCTGGCTAACACAGCTGCCCCCAATAGCACAAAAAAGCTCACAATAAGCAGCAAAAAAGCCCGCTAAACTGACGGACTGAAGAGCTCGGCCAAACTCGCCAGCGGCCTCAAACGCGAGCATCCACTCAGATGCTCGCTTCACAAACTGGCCTCACACACTTTTAAAAAGTCAGTCAAAAAACCAATAAGAACCGCTAAACAAACTCAGCTCTAAAGCGATAACTGTGAGCAGGATAAGTGCCCAACAAACGTAATTCACGAGCAAAATAGCGCAACTCTTCCAGCGCATGTTGCATCGCCGGCTGCTGTGGGTGGCCGTACATATCGACGTGGAAATGACTGGCCTCCATGGTGCCGCCGTCCATATAGCTTTCCAGTTTGATTAAGTTGACGCCGTTGGTAGCAAAACCACCCAAAGCTTTATATAAAGCAGCAGGAATATTGCGCACCGTAAACAGCAAACTGGAAATGTAGCGCTCAGAAGCATCGTAGGCCTGGTGTTCTTGCTCGCGCGCAAACACTAAAAATCGAGTGGTATTACCGCTGACGTCCTGAAAGTTTTGCCGCAATATTTCAAGGCCATAGAGCTCTGCTGCCAAACTGGACGCGATGGCCGCTTGTCCTGTCGCAGGCTGCTCGCTCAACTGTTGCGCGGCAATGGCCGTGTCGACTGCGGCGCTGGCCTGTATGCCCAAATTACGCAAGCGCTGCTGGCATTGCGCCAACGCTTGTGGGTGAGATGCGGCAATACGAATATCCTCGATGGCGGTGCCCGGCGGTGCCAGCAAACAATGATTCACCGGCTCAAAATGCTCTCCAATGATGGATAACGAAGTCTTAGGCAACAAACGATAAATCTCTTCCACCCGTCCGGCGGTGGAGTTTTCCAACGGAATCATCGCGCGGTCGGCCGTGCCTTGCTCTACGGCCGCCAGTGCAGAATGAAAATCATCACACGCCAGCGCCTGAGCATCGGGAAAGACCTGACTGCACGCCAGATGCGAATACGCCCCTTGTGTTCCCTGATAGGCCACCACATTGACCATGAATACTCTCCAAACTCTTTAATGCACCAAAACGAAGCACACACTCCAACCCTCAGCGGTGCCATTACCCATCGTGGTGCCCGTCAGCGCCACAACGGGGCAATAATACGCTGATATGCTCAGGCTGGCACAGTGTCTGCTTTGTTTTAACCAACGACCACCCGCAGCTCAGCAATAGGAGCAACTATGGCGACGCCGCTATGGCCAAGCAGTCACTCACTTGCCGTGCCGCCCGCATTGGCGAGCCAGGCACCGAGGGAGAACCTTCCCAGTGCTTGGTTGGCGCAGGTAGACACGGTATGGCTGCCGTTGGCCGCTTGGGTCGGCGCGCAAGTTGAGCGCACGGTGAGCACACCCATCGTCGGTATTCACGGCGGCCAAGGGTCGGGCAAATCGACACTCAGCCGAGCATTGGCCGACTGGTATCACGCGGCTTTCGGCTGGCACGTCGTCGTGGTATCGATTGACGATTTGTATCTACCGCATCAGCAACGTCAAACCCTGGCAGAAACGATTCACCCGCTATTGGCCACCCGCGGCGTGCCAGGCACTCACGACGTCCGCATGGGCATTGAGCTCATGCATCGACTACGTGCCCTAACGCCCGGTCAAACACTGCACTTTCCGAAATTTCACAAACTCAGTGACGACCGACTACCGCAGGATCAGTGGCACCAGGTCAGCGGCAAGGTAGATCTGATTTTGTTTGAGGGTTGGTGCGTTGCCTGCCCAGCCCAGTCAGCAGAGCAACTGCATCATCCAATCAACGATTTGGAGCGCCATAACGATGCTCAAGGTGTGTGGCGCACATGGGTTAACCAGCAGCTGCAGGGTGACTATCAAGCCTGGTTTGCCCTTCTCGATCAACTGATCATGCTGCAAGTGCCGGACATGCACGCCGTGTATCGTTGGCGTCAACAGCAAGAGCGCGACAACCGCGCTCAAACCGCTACCGGTCAACCGAATCGTTCGTTAGACGATGCGGCGCTACAGCGATTCATCCAGCATTACCAACGGTTAACAGAACACGCGTTAAAAACGCTACCCAAGCAAGCGGATGTGGTTCTAACATTAAATGCAGCGCATCAAGTTAATCAAATTCAACTGAATGCGGAGGCACCCCAATGACTGCACCGGCCTGGATCGTCATAACCGACCTCGATGGCACCCTGTTGGACCATCAAAGCTACCGCTGCACAGCCGCTCAACCGGCATTGGCAGCACTGAAACTGCGTCAGATTCCCTGCATCATGAACAGCAGCAAGACCTTCAGCGAAATGGTTCAGCTGCGCGCCGAGTTGGATTTCAGCGATGGTTTTGCCAGTGAAAATGGCGCTGCACTGTTTATTCCCAAACACGGGCATTCCGGTTACAACGCGCAGGACTACAACGCCGAAATCCTCGGCTCAAGCTATGCACAAATATTGAAAGTGCTGCATGAGTTACGCCAGCAAGGCTTTGTGTTCCGCGGTTTCAATGACATGACCGCGTTGGAGATCAGCGCTTTAACCGGTCTGGACGCCGACAGCGCCAGCCGCGCCAAACAGCGCTTTGGCAGTGAACCTTTGGTGTGGCAAGACACGCCGGAAAAACTCGAGGAGTTCCAGCAAAACCTGCAACAACAGCGACTGCAAATGGTGGCCGGTGGGCGTTTTTATCACGTTATGGGGCAAAACGATAAAGGCGACGCACTGCGCTTTTTCGCCAATTATTTTCAACAAAAATGGCAGCGCCCGGTGGCCACTGTGGCACTGGGCGACAGTGATAATGACATTCCCATGCTGGAGGCCGCCGACCAGGCCATTGTTCTGCCCGGTCGCAGCCCCGAACTGCCGTTAGATAACCCTCATGTGCAGCGCCGTGCAGAAATGGCCGGCACTGGTTGGAACCTGGCGGTATTGGAGTGGCTGGAGACGCTGCCCAAACCGTCTGACTTACACTGATCATCGCCCGAACAGGAGTATTCCGTGGCTGATTTTTATCAAAACGGCATCATCACCAACTTACACAATCTGGTCGACCGCTCCACCGAAGAGCTCGAACGAGAGCTCAGTAGCTTTTCCCGCCTCCGCCCAATGTCGCTGGTACTGCCATCACTGTACTCGGAGCTGCAAGGGCCTGCGCTGAGCAACATCATCGATCAAGTGGCCGAGGTGCCGTATCTGAACGAAATCGTCATCGGCTTGGATCGCTCCGATGAAGCGCAATATCGTCACGCCCGTGAGTTTTTTGCTCGCTTACCACAGCACCACCGAATTTTATGGAACGACGGGCCGCGCCTGCGCCAATTAGATGCTTTGCTGCAGCAAGAAGGTTTAGCGCCCAAAGAGATGGGCAAAGGACGCAATGTCTGGTACTGCTACGGTTACGTGTTAGCATCTGGCCGCGCAGAAGCCGTGGCGCTGCATGATTGCGACATTGTCACCTACGATCGCAGCCTGCTGGCTCGGCTGATCTACCCCGTCGCCAACCCATCGTTCAACTACGAGTTTGCCAAAGGTTACTACGCCCGTATTGCAGGCCAACAGATGAACGGTCGTGTTAGCCGCCTGCTGGTCACGCCATTGCTGCGTGCGCTGAAGAAAACCTACGGAGCCCTCGATTTTCTCGAATACCTGGACAGCTTTCGTTACCCCTTGTCGGGCGAGTTCTCCATGCGTGCGGATGTGCTCAATGACATTCGCATTCCCAGCGACTGGGGCCTAGAAATTGGTGTGTTGTCAGAAATGAAACGCAACTACTCTACTAACCGCTTGTGCCAGGTGGACATTGCTGACTGTTACGACCACAAGCACCAACCGCTGTCAGCCGACGATCACGCCCGTGGTCTGTCGAAAATGAGCACCGATATTTGCAAAGCCATTTTCCGCAAGCTGGCGACTCAAGGAGAAGTTTTTACCACCGAAGCATTCCGCACCATCAAGGCCACCTATTTTCGCATTGCATTAGATTTCATCGAAACCTATTACAACGATGCACGCATGAATGGCTTAACGCTGGATCGCCACAGTGAGGAAAAAGCCGTGGAGCTGTTCGCCGAAAACATCATGCGAGCTGGGGAGCATTTTTTGGCCAACCCGATGGAAACCCCCTTCATTCCCAGTTGGAACCGAGTCATCAGTGCCGTGCCAGACATTCTCGATAAGCTGTATCAAGCGGTCGAAGCTGACAACGCCGAATAAAGTGCCAGAGCGCCGATCACCACCAACGCCAATACAACAACGGCCAACCGCCTTCCAGCGGTTGGCCGTTTAATTTTGTGCTCTCAGCGAGAAAGCGGATAAGACGCCGAGCGAATAGTGGCTCAGTGAAAATTGATCGGTAAACGGTCGCAGTGAGGCTCGGAGTCAATGGTGTTGATCATCTCGTCGTAGGGCAGTGCTTGCACCATAAAGCCACTTTTTACTCCCACACTGGCCAGCGTCTGCGAACACTCGGCTAGGCTGCGAAAACGCATCGGTTGGTCACGCTCCATCAACAAAGACTCCTGGCCATCGTGCACCACCTGCACCAGGTATAAGTCCCCTTCATTGGCCAATACGTGTACTTCGGTGGCGTCATTATTGGCTTGTTTTTTCAGCTCGCTCAGTGTCATGTGACCTTCCCTCAGTAATCTAAACATCGATTAGAGTCTGGCATTGACCATCACGGCCACAAGAGCTAACCCGTGTTAGACAACAATGCGCCACTCACGCTGCCAATGTAGCAAGCCTGTGGCACCTTGTACGTTTCTTCGAATATTTGTTCTATCAATACGATATTGATAACTGTCAGTCATCAAAATACGGCATCCGTCAGCCATACCACCTGATAAGGGGCCAACTTCAATTGCTCTGTAACGGCTTCACCCTGCGGCGCGATCAGGTCAACTAAACCCGAAGGCAAAAAACCCAACGCAGCCAAAGGTAACGTCAAAATACGCTCCGTCACATTCGCAATGGCAAACAACTGTTGTTGCTGGCATTGGCGCTGCAGAATAAACACGTCGGAATTAATGTGAATGACGGACTGACACGCGTTAGGGTGAAAAGCTGGTTGACGACGGCGAATCTGAATCAGTCGCCGCAACTCGTTGAACACCTCCGCCTGCGGCGTCACTGGGTTACTGAGTAAATATTCCAGCTCATCCAATTGCCAAAGCTTACGGTTGATTGAGCGCGTACGACCTGTCTGTTCAACATGAGCTATGTCGTTTGGCGTCGCCGTCAGGCTGTGCAGATACACCGCCGGGATGCCCTGCATTGATAACATCATGCTTTGCGCACATAAAAAGCGCGGCACCTGGAAATGATCGACACCACGGCGTGTCCCCATGCAGGCATCGAATAGAGAAATATTGATTTCATATGGGCTTTCACTGCCGTCCTGGTTGGCTTTGGTGCTGACAAAACCGCCAAAACGGTGCATACAATCGATTAAATCCTGCACTTCACGCTCCGGCAAGATTTGCTCTACCGGTCGCACACCAATGCCATCGTGACTGGCAGTAAAATTCAAATAGGTGCAGCCTTTTGGTAAAGCTGGAATATCTGCTGCCCAGCGAGTGAGAAAATCCGCATTACCCCGATTCAGCGCATGCAACACCAGCGGCGGCAAACCAAACTGATACACCATATGCGCTTCGTCTGAGCGGCCAAAATAACTGAGGTTTTCTGCCACCGGGACATTGGTCTCAGTGATAATAATGACATCTGGGGCACACAGATCCACCACATCGCGAAGCAGTTTTACCACCTCGTGGGTTTGCGGTAAGTGCAAACAGCGTGTGCCGAGTTTTTTCCATAAAAAGGCAATGGCATCCAAACGAATAAAACGCGCGCCTTGCTCAATGTAAAACAGAAATATCTGAATAAACTCCAGTAGCACCAAAGGATTGGCAAAGTTCAGATCCACCTGATCTTCGCTAAAGGTGGCCCACACATGACGACGGCCACGATGGGTATGAACCGGCGTAAGCAGTGGCGTATTGCGCGGTCGAGTCACCAGCGACACATCTTGCCCAGGGTCTACCTCAATAAAGTATTCGGTGTACGGTTCGCGGTTGCTGATAAAGTCGATAAACCACAGATTTTCACGAGAGCAGTGATTGATGACCAAATCCATCATTAAATCGAAGTCACGGGCCAAGGTTGCGATGTCGCCCCAGTCGCCCCAGTCTGGATTGACCTGTCGATAATCAATCACCGAAAAACCATCATCTGAACTGTACGGAAAAAACGGCAATAAATGCACGGCATTGATCGTGTCGAGCAAATGTTGGCGTAGAAACTGCGCTAGGGTTTGCAAAGGAACGTCCGCGCCGTTTTGAATGCTGTTGCCATAAGTGATGAGAATGATGTCCTGCTGACTCCAGCGCTCGCTGTCCGCCACAGGCTGGCTGCGCTGTTCTTGAAACGCCGTCATCAAGCGCAGAATCTGTGCCGCCACAGCGCCGCAATCTACGTCTGGTAGCTCGGCATATATAGATTGCAATCGTGCTGTTAAGCGCTGCAGCGCCGCGTCCGTCATCGGTTTTGCTCTCCCTTATGGCCAGTGCTTGGCGAATCAGCTGGCAATGGCCAGCGACGTCAATGCCTGCCAGTTTTGTGCCGATACCGCGGTTTTGGGTGTGAGCCAACTGCCACCAACAGCAAACACGTTGTTCAGCGCCAAATAATCGCGGTAATTATCCGCTCCGATGCCACCGGTTGGACAAAACGCCACGTCGGCAAACGGGCCTGCCAAGGCTTTTAACATGGCCGTTCCTCCAGCAGCCGAGGCGGGGAAAAACTTCTGATAGCGAAAGCCAGCCTCGCGCGCTTGCATCACTTCGGTTGGCGTGGCCACACCAGGTAAATAGGGCCCGCCCCACTCTTGAGCACAGGCCAATAACTCCGGGCTGCTGCCCGGGCTCACGGCAAACTCGGCGCCCCGATGCAGTGCATCCTCTAACTGTCGTGCACTGGTCACGGTCCCAACCCCCACTATGGCTTCCGGTACCGCGCGTTTGATCTGGCTGATCGCTTGCATACCAGCGGCTGTGCGCAGGGTAATTTCCAACAGCCGCACACCGCCCTCGACCAAGGCTTGGGCCAAGGGCACGGCATGGTCAGGATCATCGATGACGATCACTGGCATCACCGGCTTGGCGCGTTCAATCCATAAATCCCACATGCTGCGTTCATGGCTCATGCTGTTCCCTCCAACCTATGCTGACCGCTCCGGCATTGGCTGCACTGGTGCGCTCACGAAATATGTCAAATAGCTCTCGTCCAACGCCCATAGACGATGCGGTTGGCCGAGGAGCCAGTGGCCGTTGTTCAAAGTTGTCTACCCGCACGGTTAACGTACCTCGATGTGCATCGACACACAGCAGATCACCGTCTTGAATGCGGGCAATGCCACCGCCGGCCCAGGCCTCGGGCGACACGTGGATCGCAGCCGGCACTTTGCCAGACGCGCCCGATAGCCGTCCGTCGGTCACCAACGCAACACGATGCCCTGCTTGCTGTAAATTCGCCAATGCCGGCGTGAGCTGATGCAGTTCCGGCATGCCATTCGCTCTGGGGCCTTGAAAACGCAATACCACCACCACGTCGCGGTTTAACTCCCCGGCTTTGTAGGCCGCCAAGACCTGTTGTTGATCTTCGAACACCCGCGCCGGCGCTTGCACCACCCAGCGATCGTCCGGCACCGCTGACACTTTCATCACCGCCTCACCCAACGGACCTTGCAGCAGTTTCATGCCACCTTCGCGCATAAAGGGTGCGTGCACCGGTGCCTGAACGCTTAAATCCAAACTTTCTGTCACTGCCAGGCGATAGCTCAGCTGCCCTTGCTGCAGGTATGGCTCGCGAAAATAAGGCGCCAGCCCACGGCCCAAGATGGTGTTGACCTCAGTGTGCAGCAGCCCAGCTTGGGCCAACTCCTGCATCAGCAGTGGCATTCCGCCACTGGCTTGAAAGGCATTGATGTCATCGTCGCCATTAGGGTAAATCCGCGTTAACAAGGGTACAACGCTGGACAGATCGGCCAAGTCCTGCCATGTCAGTTGAATGCCGGCCATTTGCGCTATCGCGAGCAGATGAATGCTGTGATTGGTGGAGCCTCCCGTCGCTAGCAGACCCACCATGGCATTAACCATCACCCGCTCGTCGACAATATGGCCGATGGGCAGATAGTCACCGCCCAGCGCCGTATGCTCCGCTACGCAGTGCGCCGCCGCCGCCGTTAATGGCTGGCGTAACGGGTCGCTTGGGTTGACGAACGACGCACCTGGCAGTTGCAAACCCATGATTTCAACCAGCATTTGGTTGGAGTTGGCGGTGCCGTAAAAAGTGCAGGTCCCGGCGGAATGATAAGAGCGCATTTCGCTGTCCAGCAGCGCGCTGTCATCCACTTCTCCGGCTGCGTGACGCTGGCGGGTTTTCGCCTTTTCGGCATTGCTGATACCCGATGGCATCGGCCCTGCTGGCACAAACACCGCCGGTAGATGACCAAAACGCAATGCCGCCATCAATAAACCCGGGACGATTTTGTCGCAAATTCCCAGCAGCAACATGCCATCAAAGACCTGATGCGACAGCGCCACGGCGGTGCTTAAAGCGATGGTGTCGCGACTGAACAGCGACAGCTCCATGCCAGTTTGCCCCTGGGTGACACCGTCGCACATGGCTGGTACCCCTCCGGCCATTTGCCCAACATGACCGGCTTGTGCCAAGGCTTGTTTGAGCTGCTGTGGGTAATCCACATACGGCGCGTGGGCCGACAGCACATCGTTATAGGCGCTGATAATGCCAATGTTGGCAGCCGCATGGCTGGCTTTGAGAATCAACTTATCGTCGTCGCTGGCAGCGGCGTAATTATGCGCCAGATTGGTACAGCTGAGCTGATGGCGCAGCGGCCCCTCACTGGCGGCTTGTGCAATGTGCTGCAAATAATGCTGCCGAGATTCCCGGCTGCGTTGTTGGATACGCTCGGTCACTTGTTCAACTATGTGATGCATGGCCTGCTGTCTCTGATTGAAATCGCTAACGGGTGTTCATGGCAACCAAGGGTTTACCTCGGCCTCCGTGCTGTGCCAGATAGCTAGGACTTGTGGTTGCGTCTGGTGAGCTCATATCAACTGCGATAAATGCTCAACGGGACTTCGCCTTGCAACAATGTACGCACCGGCATGGCATGGATATCGCCGCTGTCGAATACGTGAGTGGCTTCTACAGCAGCGCCTTTGGCCATCTCATAGGTGCGATTCTTCTGCTCGCCTTCAAAATGCAAATACAACTGCTCACAGTGTTTGAGCCAGCCCCAGGTCAGGCTCATGCGCGGCGGCGTCTGATCGGCCACTGGGTAGCAGCGGCCATGACTGAGCGGATCAAGCAGCGCCCCCAAAGCGGATGAATGCGGAAACCACGACGCTGTATGACCGTCGTTGCCCATGCCCAGTACCGCCACATCTAACTGATCGACCAGTTCATGCAACCGGTTTTCGCACATCATAAAACCGTCTTCCGGGGTGTTGGCATCATTAAATAGCGCCAGAAAAAACGCCTCCTGCGCACGATGCTGCAATAAATGCTGCTGCACCAGCGCTGCATTGCTTTGAGGATCAGTCGGCGCCACCCAGCGCTCGTCCACCAAGGTAATTAAAACGTGCTGCCAAGAAATGGTTTGTTGCGCCAGCTGTTGAAAGAAGAGGACCGGTGTGGTGCCGCCGCTGACGGCCAAACACGCCCTTCCTCGCTGTTCAACGGCGCGCTGTAACAGTCCGGCGACGTCGCTCGCCAACTGCGCTGCCAACACATCGGATTGCTCAAAATGGTTATCGATTATCATCAGCTGCTTTCATCCCATAAACGCCCGTCTTTAGCCAATAACAATGTGGCAGCAGCCGGCCCCCAGCTACCCGCGGTATAGGGCTCGGGGCGCTGTTCCAGCTCCTTCCAGCTGCGCAGCACCGGATCGATCCAACGCCAAGCTTCTGTTAACTCATCATTGCGCAGGAATAACGTAGCATTGCCGCTGAGTACATCAAACAGCAGTCGTTCATACGCCTCAGGTACACGGGTTTGCTTTAAGTTGGCTGGATTTAGGCTCAGATTCATTGGCCGCACACTCATGCCAGGGCCGACCTTTTTTTCGCACAGCATTAAGCGAATGCCTTCATCCGGCTGCAATCGAAATACCAGTTTATTGGCCATGGTGCTTTTGTGTTGCAGTGGAAAAATAGAGTGCGGGATTTCTTTAAAATGCACCACAATCTCGCACGCACGCTCGGCCAAGCGCTTGCCGGTACGCAAATAAAACGGCACGCCCGCCCAACGCCAATTGTCGATGTGTACTTTGGCAGCAACAAAGGTTTCTGTGTAACTGTGCGCCGCAATACCGGGCTCTTCGCGGTAACCAGGCACTGGCCGCCCGGCGGAGACACCGGCATCGTATTGGCCGCGCACCAGGTGATCGCCGATCGCAGCACCGCTGACAGGGCGCAGCGCACGCAGCACTTTCACTTTCTCATCGCGCACCGCATCCGGCTCAAGACGCGCCGGTGGTTCCATCGCGGTAATGCACAATAACTGCAACAAGTGATTTTGAAACATGTCGCGCGTCGCGCCGACATGATCGTAAAAACCAGCACGACTCTCGACTCCCAAAGACTCGGTGATGCTGATTTGAATATGGTCGATGTATTTATGATTCCATTGATGCTCAAACAAAGAATTGGCAAACCGCAGAACCATCAGGTTTTGTACCGTTTCTTTGCCCAAATAATGATCGATACGATAAATTTGCGACTCATCAAAAAACTCAGCCACGGCCGTGTTAATCGCATTGGCCGACGATAAGTCATGGCCAATGGGCTTTTCCAACACCACCTTGCTGTTTGGGGTGATTAAGCCCGCCGCGTACAAGCCCTGACTGATTTGCGTGTACAAATCCGAGCCAGTGGCCAAATAAAATACCCGGTTATCGCCGCCACTGAGCTGCGCCACAAGGTGTTGATAGGATGCCGCATCGCCGGCGTCCAGCGTCTGCAGCCGCACTCGTTGTGTAAAGCGTTGCCAGCTGCTGACATCGTACGCCGTTGGCGGTAAATGCGGCTGCACCTGCTGGCGCAGCTGCTCTTGCAGCTCATCTGCGGCCATTTGGCGACGAGAAATCAACACGATATGGCCATCGGGCAGCCGTTGATCGAGGTCCAACATGTACAGAGCCGGGAGTAACTTGCGTCGCGCCAAGTCACCCAGCCCGCCAAACAGCACCAAATCAAATGGCGAATGAATCTGCATGGTCCCTCCATTGTTCACTCATACGGCTTACTGAGTATGGCTGACAATCCTGACGACTGTATTAAAAGCCGTGCTGCTTATAAAGAGTGCACAGCAAGCTTCAGGCCACTCCCTCCGCCGTCAGCGCCGCTTTCGCCAATGGCACCATCTTTGCTGGATTCACTTCATGGGCCTGTTAACACTATGTCGGTCACGCTGTTATGAGCTGAAAACGCCGAAGGGCTGGCGTCCGTTTTTCCCTGAGTCGCGTTATTCGTTGCTTAATTAACCGGTTAAACCACGCGCCTCATGCCTTGCTCACGAAAAAACGGACGTCCAGCAGCAAAGCGCAAAATAGTGTTAACAGGCCCTAGGAAAATCACATGAGGTTACAGCCTGACGCACAAACGCAACAAATCTGACATAATCTCGACCCGGTTTCTCTCAATAACAGCCAAGGATTCATCAATATGGTCGACAAAACGATCAATAAGTGCCTGTTTCCGGTCGCGGGTTACGGTACCCGCTTTTTACCGGCGACCAAAGCCATGCCCAAGGAAATGCTGCCCATCGTAAACAAGCCGCTGGTGCAATACGGCGTTGAAGAAGCGCACGAGGCCGGTTTGCACACCGTAGGTTTTGTCACCGGGCGCGGCAAGCGCGCCATTGCAGACCATTTTGACATCAGCTATGAACTCGAGCATCAGATTGACGGCTCTGGCAAAGAGCATTTGCTCGAATCAATTCGTACTTTGATCAACGAAAACGATTTTGCCTTCACCCGCCAAAACCACATGATGGGGCTTGGCCATGCGATTTTATCCGGCCGCAATCTGATGGGTGACAACCCCTTTGCTGTGGTACTGGCGGATGATTTATGCGTGCCGGAGCCTGGTGATGAAGGCGTATTAGCGCAAATGGTTAAGTTGTATAAGCAGTTTCGTTGCTCCATCGTTGCTATTCAGGAAGTGCCGGAAGACGAAGTACACAAGTACGGCGTGATCGCTGGTGAACCGATGAAAGACGGTTTGTATCGCGTGACCGACATGGTAGAAAAACCAAGCAAAGAAGACGCCCCGAGCAACTTGGCGATTATTGGTCGCTACATTTTAACGCCGGATATTTTTGAAAAAATTGAAGCCACCGAGCCTGGCAAAAATGGTGAAGTACAAATCACCGACGCCTTGCTCAAGCAGGCCAATGAAGGCTGTGTACTGGCTTACAAATTCCGCGGCAAACGTTTTGACTGCGGTAGCATTGATGGCTTTGTTGAAGCCACCAATTATGTTTATGAACATGTATTTAAGCAGGATTAACCATGGGTGAGTTTCTCTCCGCATTTAAGGCGTACGATGTTCGTGGCCGTATTCCAGACGAACTGAACGACGATATCGCCTACGCCATTGGCCGCGCCTATGCGGATTATCTCAAGCCGCAGTCGGTGGTCATTGGTTATGACATCCGACTCACCAGCCACACCCTCAGCCAGGCGCTGGCCAGAGGGCTGCAAGAAGGCGGTGCAGACGTGATCGATATCGGCCAATGCGGTACCGAAGAAGTCTATTTCGCCACCTCTCACTTGCAGGTCGACGGCGGCATTTGCGTGACCGCCAGCCACAACCCAAAAGACTACAACGGCATGAAGTTCGTGCGTGAACAGTCCAAGCCCATCAGCGGCGACACCGGGCTGAAAGACATCGAACGCATCGCTCATCAGCGCAGCTGGCAAGACAGCGAGCGCCAGGGCAGTTATCGCCAGCAAGACACACGCCCGGCCTACATCCAACATCTGTTAGAGTATGTTGACACTTCCAAGCTCAAGCCGCTAAAGATTGTCTGCAACGCAGGTAATGGCGGCGCAGGTGCGGTGATTGACGCTATTGAATCACAGCTGCCGTTTGAGTGGATTAAAGTTCACCACCAAGCCGACGGGGAATTTCCTAACGGTGTGCCCAACCCGCTGCTGGAAGAAAACCGCGCCCCGACCATAGAAGCCATTCAAGCGCACCAGGCAGATTTGGGCATCGCCTGGGACGGAGACTTTGATCGCTGCTTCTTCTTTGATGGCAGCGGAGCCTTTGTCGAGGGCTATTACATCGTCGGCTTGTTGGCAGAAGCCTTTTTGCACAAACACCCGGCCGCCAGCATCGTGCACGATCCACGCTTGGTGTGGAACACGGCAGAGCTGGTTGAATCCATGGGTGGCCAAGCCATTCAAAGCAAAACCGGCCATGCCTTCATCAAAGAACGCATGCGCAAAGAAGATGCGGTGTACGGCGGCGAAATGAGTGCGCACCACTATTTCCGCGACTTTGCCTACTGCGACAGCGGTATGATCCCATGGCTGTTGGTAGCCGAGCTGATTTCCGTCAGTGGCAAAAGCCTGGGGCAACTGGTGCAAGAGCGAACCGAGCGCTTCCCTTGCAGCGGTGAAATCAACTCACGTCTGCAAGATGCCAAAGCCACACTGGCCGCAGTGGAGCAACATTTTGCCGATCAAGCCGTCAGCGTCGATCACACCGATGGCTTGAGCATGACGTTTGAGCAGTGGCGGTTTAACTTGCGCGCTTCCAACACAGAGCCCGTGGTTCGACTCAATGTCGAAAGTCGCGCTGATCAGGCGCTTATGCAAGAAAAGACTGACTACTTGCTGGCATTGATGGCAAACGCCTAATCCACACTCTGAACCGTCGTATTCGCCCTGCCCTCAGCGGGGCAATACCGATGGAGGCTGAAGGCTACGGCTGCAAATAGGCTTTTCGCCAGCAGTAGGTTCCAGATGAGTAGCGGGATAGACACTAGCCAATTGTTTTTTCTCACTTTTTTTGAAAAAAGTGTTGACGAAGCTGAGCCCTATGCGTAACATACGCCTCGTTGTTGAGAGACATTCCCCGATAGCTCAGTCGGTAGAGCAGTAGACTGTTAATCTATTGGTCGCTGGTTCAAGTCCAGCTCGGGGAGCCACTCAACCTTCGGGGTATAGCGCAGTCTGGTAGCGCGCCTGGTTTGGGACCAGGATGTCGGGAGTTCGAATCTCTCTACCCCGACCATCTATTTTCTCTTCTTGCTTATTTCTAGTTAGTTTTACAATTTTCCCTCGGACTTCATTTTTTCGCATTCGTTTATTCTTAACAAGCGCAAATAAATCCAGCGCCCTTTCGATTGTGAATTCTTAAACACCGGCTAAGACCAGTCATTTACAACGACACTGCAGATATTCACACAACGATTGCAACCGGCCAAAAAAAGCGCTTACAGCTCAGCTGCAAGCGCTTTTTTAATGCGTCAGCGGATTAGCCTTGCTCAACCACTTCCAGCAACTCCACTTCAAATACCAGCGCAGCATTGGCTGGGATTTTAGGGCTTGGGCTACGCGCGCCGTACGCCAAGTCAGCTGGGATAAACAGCTTCCACTTGTCGCCTGGCTTCATCAGCTGCAGCGCTTCTGTCCAGCCTTTGATGACCATATTCACTGGGAACTGAGCTGGCTCACCGCGATCAACAGAGCTGTCAAAGACACTGCCATCTGTCAAAGTGCCGTGGTAATGAACGCTGACGGTATCCGTCGCCGCAGGCGATTCGCCTTCACCGTTACCAGCGGTCATCACTTCGTATTGCAGACCTGAATCCAATACTACGACGCCTTCGCGACTAGCGTTTTCTTGCAGGAACGCTTCGCTCTTTTGCGCCATTTCGTCATTCAGCGCTTCTTGCTTACGCACGTGATCTTCACGCATTTGCGCAAACGCCGCTTGAATGGTTTCGTCGTCCACACGCTGCTCAGCGTCTGACATCGCATCACGAATACCGGCGACCAGCGCCTCTTCGTTCAGCTCCAAATTTTCACCCGCCAATTGACGGCCAAAGTTCAAACCAACACCGTAACTGGCTTGATCAATGTGAGTTTCGATTTTCACTGTTGGGGTTTCCTCCTGACCACAGCCGGCCAATAATGCAGCGCCCAGAATCAATGCCGGCGCGGTAGTTTTCAATTTCATAACCATTCCTTGCTATTCACAATTTCCAGACTCAGCAGGCATAGTGCCCGTCTGCAGCCCGACGTTCACATTCTCGCCGAATGTTGTTACACACTTGTATCTCGGCGGTCGATGGATTAGCCATCATTTTGCACTGGTAGTCACGCTGGCGTAACTCTTTATCCGACATTTTGGAGAATTCATTGTCACCGCAAGCGGCTAAAAATATCACCACTGCCATCAGCAAATACTTCATGTTGCGCAACCAACTCCCCACTTACGAATCAGAATCCCAGCGACACTGCAGCACCGACATACACACCTGAGACATCCACATCAGCTTCGATGTCGACATCATCGGGATCGGTTTGCAACGCCAGACGACGGTAACCGGCTTGCAGACCTATATCCACCACAGGAATCGGCAGATCATAACCAAGTCCGTAGCTCAAATCGGTCAACTGGTTATCACCCATACCAATATATCGGACGTCCGCACCGGCGTATAAACCAAACGGTGTGCTCACTTTGACGGCACCGTACGCCAATGGCAAGGTTAAATCGAGATCCACACTTTCACTGACGGTGTTGCCCTGATAGCTGCCGCTGACCTCAGCGCTGCCATCAAACTGGCGCGCAGTCGCACCGACATACACATCGACGAAAGGCACCGGCAGTGGCAACCCCCAGTACAAGGTCAAATCCTGATGGCTTAAATCGAACTCGGTTTCTACATCTCCGGTGAAATCTTGCCCAGCAAACTCTGCATTAATAGAGCCCTCACCGCTCATGTCCAACGACGTCCGCTTCAACTCAACGTGCGGCAATAATGGCACCGGATGCTCAAAAAAAACCGTCAGCTGATTGCCGGTATTATCTTCAATGTCCAGACCGTCGCTGCCGACCGATACGTCTTTATCCAGGTCGCCATCAGCGCCTGCATTCCAGACACTGGCCTTAGCACCCACAGTAAATAACAAATCCGCCTGCGCTGGCACAGCTGTGCATACGCCCAAAGCGGCCAGCATGGCCCATCGATTTATACGTTGCATACGTCCTTCCTGATGATTGCAGACATAAAAACGCCGGCTTAAGCCGGCGCGGTGTCAGAATGTTACGCCAATTCGACGCCCAACTTCCATATAGGATTCGACAACACTGCCCAAGCCCTGGCGGAAACGGTCTTTGTCGAGTTTTTCGCGGGTGTCGGCATCCCACAAGCGGCAACCGTCTGGCGAAAATTCATCGCCCAGCACCACTTCGCCACGGAACAAACCAAATTCCAGTTTGTAGTCCACCAGCAACATACCACCTTGAGCAAACAAGTCTTTCAGCACGCTGTTGACTTGAAAGGTCAGCTCTTTCATGCGCTCGATATGCGCTTCTTCTGCCCAACCAAACGAACGGGCATGAAATTCGTTGACCATAGGGTCGCCGAGCTCGTCATTTTTCAAGAACAACTCAAACGTCGGTGGCATCAGTTCAATGCCCTCTTCAACGCCCAAACGACGACAGAGGCTACCAGCCGCCACATTACGCACTACACATTCCAGAGGAATCATGTCGAGGCGTTTGACCACAGATTCGGTGTCCGACAGCAGGCGCTCAAAATGAGTGGGAATACCGGCATCTTCCAACGACTGCATAATAAAGGCGTTGAATTTATTGTTAACCAACCCCTTATTGTCGAGCTGCTCAACCTTCTTACCGTCAAAGGCCGAGGTGTCATTGCGAAACTCCAACACCATAAAGTCGTTGTCGTCTGTGGTGTAGACTGACTTGGCTTTGCCAGAGTACAGCAGCTCACGCTTTTCCATGGGGTTCTCCAAAGATCACTGTTAATTGGGTGCCAAGTGCCTGCTTTTGACAGACCACCTCGGCGAAAAATTCGTTCCAGTCAGACACCATCACAGCGCGCCAAATATTGGCATACATCCGCCAACTGGGCCGCGCGACTCATACGCTAACAGCCGCGTAGCTGCTTACTCGCTGCGCGCAACCGTTCGATGTCAGTTTAACTGCTGCCAGGGAGATACTTCGTCCTGACTGAGCAGCTGCACCTCTTCTGGCTGGCAAGACAATACTTGGGCCAGCATCTGGCGCACCAGCTGCTCATCATTGTTCTTTTCACTAATATGCCCGGCGCTGACGGACTGCAAACCCGACCACAGCGAGGCACGAATCAGTTCAGCACACTGCTGATTGCTGAGGTGACCATACTGACCCGCTACCCGTGCCCGCAAGCTGGGAGGGTACGGGCCATTCTGCAGCATGAATGGATCGTGGTTTGCTTCGACTTGCAGGCCGTGGCAT
This sequence comes from Bacterioplanes sanyensis, assembly GCF_002237535.1. Classification (GTDB taxonomy): domain Bacteria; phylum Pseudomonadota; class Gammaproteobacteria; order Pseudomonadales; family Oceanobacteraceae; genus Bacterioplanes; species Bacterioplanes sanyensis_A. Next base: position 2,720,108 of record NZ_CP022530.1, on the reverse strand, counting down.
TGACGATAGTGACTCAAGACATGCGGCGTAAGACTACCCAGATCCGACAATACGCCCAGCACACGGTCAGCTCGACTGCGCAACACAAACTGCAGCGGCTCCAACGCATCGTGCGGCACTACCACCGGCATCACCTGAATGCCAGCCACAGTGATCGCTTCTTCAGCGGTGATGCAGCGCCACAGCTCATGGGATTGCCACTGCATTTTACGAGCGGTGCCGTGCGAGCAATAAAAAGGAATGTCCAGCGCTTCACACAGGGACTGCACGCCCTTGGCGTGGTCACTGTGCTCGTGGGTCACCAGCACACCCTGCAGCTGCTCAACCGGGCACTCACTCTCCAGCACACGCTGCAATACGTTCTTGCGACTAAAACCACAGTCAATCAACAACGCCTGATCGCCATCGGCCACCAGGGTTGCATTGCCGCGACTGCCGCTGCCTAACGAGCAATACCTCACGATTCGAGCTGGCGCAGCACCTCAGACAACACCGACTGAGTTAACGCCTCATCGGCCAGGTTGTCGTTGTCGGTCAACAAAGACAAATACACACCACTGTGAGCCCGATTCATCTTCAACAAAAATACTTGCGCTTCTGGCTCATCGTTACCAAACAAAGGCGACCAGAAACCTTGCTTCGACTCGTCCACCTCTGGCGTAATCTGCAGGAAAAACGTACCTGTGCTGCGGTTCAAGTCCATCAGCTTGAGATCCGATGCACTGATGGCCTCGGTCACACTGGCCCACGACTGAGCATAACCGCTGTCCAGGCGCAGAATTTGTGTACCCGCACCGTCTTGATCCAAACGTGGGTTCAGCGCTTCAGAGCGATACTCAGCCAGGCTGGCACTGTCAGTGTCGTTGTCATCCACGTCCAATGGCGCTGGGCGCGGAACGGTAAAAGAATCAGGGCGCTCAGGCACCACCGGCAGTTCAGGAATGGCCAACGCATCGTCGTACACCAGAGGTGTCATACCTTCAGGAGTGGTGGTCGAGGCAACGGGTTCAGTTGTTAGATAGTCCTCGCTGCGATCACGAAACGAGTCACCAAACAGAGTGCTGCAGCCGGACAGCCACAGCGCAGAAATAACGACAGCAATACGCATGATGTTACAGTAGCTCCAGGTTCGCCATCGCCAGCTCTAACTTAGGCTGGTAGCGCTCATCCAATTCAACCAGCGGCAGGCGCAACCCAGAGCCGATTTTGCCCATACGCCTCAGTGCCCATTTCACCGGCACTGGGTTCGCTTCTAGGAACAATGCGCGGTGCAATGGCATTAGCTCATCGTTAAGCGCTTTGGCTTCGTCGGCTTTTCCATCCAGCGCCAACATGCACAACTGGTGCATCACCGCCGGTGCAACATTGGCAGTGACGGAGATGTTGCCTTTACCACCGAGCAAAATCAGCTCGTACGCATTGGCGTCTTCACCGGAATAAATCGCCATACGATCACCGACGCGCTCAATCAATTCTTTGCCACGCTGCAAATCGCCGGTAGCGTCTTTGATGCCAACAATTTGCTCAACATCGGCCAGAGCCACCACGGTCTCAAGGGCGATATCACTGGCGGTACGACCAGGAACATTGTAGAGAATTTGCGGAATATCCGCGGCAGCGGCAATGGCTTCATGGTGGCGCACAATGCCACGCTGCGGAGGTCGGTTGTAATACGGCGACACTAGCAAACAGGCGTCGGCTCCCACTCGTTTGGCCTCTTGAGTGAGCTCAATCGCCTCGCCGGTCGAATTCGAGCCGGTACCTGCGATCACAGGACGGCGACCTGCAGTCAGTTTCACCACCCGTTCGATCACATCACAGTGTTCCTGGGTATCCAAGGTCGCAGATTCACCCGTGGTGCCTACCGCTACGATGGCGTCGGTGCCCTGCTTGATATGAAACTCTACCAACTGGTCGAGGCTCTCCCAATCCACCCGGCCGTCCGGATGCATCGGAGTCACCAGCGCCACAATACTGCCGGTAATCATTTTGGTGCTACTCCTGATAAAACTGTCGTCACAACTAGGCCACCGTTGCCACGACGGAACAAAGGCGCAAGTCTACTGAGCAGACGGTGCGCTGACAAGAGAAGTAGCTGCACCTCACTCCGCTGCGCTGGTGTTTTCAGCACTCTCATGAGTGGGCCATGCTTGCACCACGGCATTGAACAAGGTGGCCAGCGGAATGGCGAAAAACACGCCCCAAAATCCCCATAGGCCACCAAATACCAACACCGCCAAAATAATCGCCACCGGATGCAGGTTAACCACCTCGGAAAACAACAGGGGCACCAATACATTGCCGTCCAGCGCTTGGATGACTCCATAAATGACCATCACCCACAAAAAATCATTGCTTAAGCCAAACTGAAAATACCCCACTAAGGCCACCGGAATGGTCACCACCGCCGCGCCGATATACGGCACCAGCACCGAGAAGCCCACTGCAATGGCCAACAGCGCGGCATAATTCACTCCCAGCCAGACAAACGCGGCGTAGGTCGTGGCACCGACAATCAGAATTTCTAGCGCCTTGCCGCGAATGTAGTTGGCAATTTGCTGATCCATTTCATGCCAGACACGATCCAGCATGGTACGACGGTGCGGTAAAAAGGACGTCAACCAACCGACAATTTGCGAGGAATCCTTGAGTAGAAAAAACACCAATATCGGCACCAATACGCAGTAAATCAGCACCGCCATCACACCGGTAATACCAGAAATGGAAAAGCTCACCGCCAACTGCCCCAGCTGTGCCAGCTCATCACCAATTTGCTTGGTCCACTGCCGCACTTGCTCTTCGGTGACCAACTCGGGGAAGCGATCCGGCAAATGCAGCAGCAAGGTCTGACCTTCTTTCGCCATGCGCGGCAGCTCGTAGAAAAACTGCGACGTTTGCTGCCAAACGGCTGGCAACAAGAAAAACAACACCCCGACCAAGGAGCCAACAAATACCGTGAATACTAATATGGTCGCGGCCAAATGACTTAAGCCACGACGCTTACAGGTTTGCATCGCCCCTTGCAATAAATACGCGATCACCAAGGCGGTTAAAAAAGGCGCCAGCACCTGGCCAAAGGTAACAATGACCAACAATAAACCACCGATCAGTACCAGCAGCAACAACGCCTCTTCATTGGAGAAATAACGATCGATCCAACCTCGTACCACATCAAACACAGTCTTATTCTCCCTTTTGAATCCAGTAGTGGTACACATCGTCGCGTTGCTCTGCCGCCAACATCTGATGCGACGTTAATTCAACAAAGGTGTGCAGATCTCGCCATGAGCCAGAGTCGGTTGCCGAAACCCACAGAACACTGCCCGCTGCCATGGTTTTCAGCGCCAACTTGGTCTTCAGCAACGGCATTGGGCAGGCTAAGCCTTCCGCTTGCAGGTGCTGATCATGAGGCAGATCTCGGGGTTGAGCATTCGACACAATAATTACCTTTTGCGACACTGTTGCAGCTGAGCCGTTGGGTCTCTGCGCTGCGGCTGAATTCGGCCACATTATACGGAAGCCAGTCGTCGGCGCTATCGACCGTCGCCGCCAGCCGTGGAACTGAAGCCAACATCACGGTCAAAGCTACACATCACCATAGGAAACCACTGTGCGACGCCCGCTGACGCTGTTTATTGTCACCCTCATCACTGTGCTCACCTGCGCCACCAGTCGCGCCGCCAGTAACGACCTACCCGAACTGGGGGACGGTACCTCTGGTGTTGTCTCATTGCAGCAAGAACATGAGCTCGGGCGCACTTGGCTGCGCCAGCTGCGCCGCCAAGCGCCGGTCATTGAGTCGCCATTGGCCAAGCAATACCTGGAAAATCTGGTGTATCAGCTGGTGCCGTACAGCGATGTCAGCAGCGCCGACCTTGAGTTCATCATTGTAGATCAGGCGGCCTTAAACGCCTTTGCCGTACCCGGTGGCATTGTTGGCATCAACTACGGACTACTCATGCACGCCCGCGATGAAGACGAGCTGGCCGCGGTGCTGGCACACGAGCTCGCGCACTTGAGCCAGCGCCACTTCGCTCGTCGTATCGAGCAGTCGCAAAAACAGCAACCCATTGCCCTAGCAACCTTATTGGCCAGCCTGTTGCTGATCGCCAGCAATAACCCGGACGTCGGCTTCGCCGGGCTTGCATCGGCGCAGGCAGCGAGCATTCAGGAGCAACTGGCTTATAGCCGAGAGTGGGAGCGCGAAGCCGACCGACTTGGAATTCGTACATTGGCTGCAGCCGGGCTCGATCCGCACGCCATGACCAGCATGTTTGAACAAATGCAGCGCGCCAGCCGCTTCAGCCAGCGCCCGCCGGAATTTTTACTGACCCACCCCGTCACGCAATTTCGTATCTCCGATGCCGCTGGCCGGGCTGAGAATTACCCTCGCAAGCCGCGCAGCACCCGCTTCGATTTTCTATTGCTAAAAGCCGACGCGCAGTGGCGCTACCACCATGATCAATTGAACAGCATCGAAGACCTGCAACGCGCCATAGACACCACTCAAGCCGGTGATTGGCGTGCGGCATTGCAAGTGCAGTTGGCGAAAACACTGCTGCAACAAGGGCTCACTGCGAAAGCCAACAAAGCGCTGGAGGCGCTGGATCGACAACGCGATCACGCCGCTGTGGTGGCGTTACGCGCGCAACTGCTGCCCAGCAACGAAGCGCTTGCTCTGATTAATACGGCCTTGACTGTTGAGCCAGACAATCGCGTTTTGCTCACCACTCTTGCCGAGCAGCACACACGTGCTGGGAATTTTCGTGCGGCCACACTGGCTTGGCGCACACAAAGTGAACGCTGGCCAGATGATCCTGCCGTATGGCGTGGTTTGCAGCAGGCCGCCAACGGCCTACAAGACAAGGTGACATCGCATTACGCAGGCGCCGAACACCTATTCCTGAACGGCGATCAACCGCGTGCGCTGCGGCAAATGGAGCTGGCGATACGCAGTGCCCGCCAGCAAGGAGATTTCCAGCGCCAAGCGGCCCTGGAAAGTCGAATGAAACGCATGGCCAGCGCCAGCGATCGGCTGTAGGACTAAGCCGGCTTGGTAAATGCCAACATGCGCCCCAAGCTTACCTCAGCCTGTTGGCGAACTGCCTCATCGACCAGCACTTCGGGCAAGCCATCCCGCAATGCGTCGCGAATATTAGTGAGTGCGTTCATCGCCATCCACGGGCAATGCGCACAGCTGCGGCAGGTGGCCCCGTTGCCAGCCGTTGGCGCCTCAATCAACAGCTTATCCGGCGCGGCTTGCTGCATCTTATAGAAAATGGCTTTATCGGTAGCGACGATCAAAGTGTCCGTCTCTAGGCGCCCAGCTGCGGCAATCAACTGACTGGTAGAACCTACTACATCCGCCATCTCAACCACTGCCTGCGGGCTTTCTGGGTGCACCAGAATGGCCGCCTGCGGGTGCACCTTTTTCAAGTCTTCCAGCGCTTTGGCTTTAAACTCGTCGTGCACAATGCACTCACTGTCCCATAGCAACATATCTGCGTCTGTTTCGCGCTGAATGTAGTTGCCCAGGTGGCGATCCGGCGCCCAGATCAACTGTTTGCCCTGCGCTTTGAGATGGCGCACCACATCCAGCGCGATACTGGAGGTCACCACCCAATCGGCGCGCGCCTTTACGGCAGCAGAAGTGTTGGCGTAGACCACCACTTCTCGCTCTGGGTACTGATCACAAAACACTGAGAGCTCGCCCACCGGACAGCCCAAATCCAACGAACATGTGGCTTCCAGAGTGGGCATTAAAATGCGTTTTTCCGGGCTTAATATCTTCGCGGTTTCGCCCATAAAGCGTACACCCGCGACTAACAAAGTGCTGGCCTTGTGGTCACGACCAAAGCGCGCCATTTCCAACGAGTCGGAAACACAGCCACCTGTGGCTTCAGCCAACGCTTGAATTTCTGGCGCGGTGTAATAATGGGCAACGATGGCGGCGTCTTGCTGTTGCAGCAACTCGGCAATTTCGGACTCCAGCGCTTGCTGTTGCTGCGCCGTCAACTCCGGTGCCGGCGCCGACCAGTGATCACGAATCAACTCTCGGGATCGTTGTATTTCTTGGGGGGTGGATGACATAAACGAACACGCCTCTCACATCAGCTGGCGGCATTCTATCACAGTGGCAAAAGTCACCGACAAGCCGCTCCAGTGGCAATTATTTTCAGGCATAAAAAAAGGGGAGAAAGTTTCCTTTCTCCCCTTTTTGGGAATTAGTGGTGGGTCGTGCTGGATTCGAACCAGCGACCAATTGGTTAAAAGCCAACTGCTCTACCAACTGAGCTAACGACCCTCAGTTGCTGATCATTTTAGCGACTCTTTAGAAAAAGTCAAACTTTTCAACAACTTACCTCTGGTAGTTGGTGGTGGGTCGTGCTGGATTCGAACCAGCGACCAATTGGTTAAAAGCCAACTGCTCTACCAACTGAGCTAACGACCCCCAGAGGAGGTGCGTATAATACTGATAATTTTCCCGAGCACAACCCTTTATTCAAAAAAGTTTAAATTTTTTATGCACTTAGCGCAGTCAGCGAGTTTTCCCAGCGTCATCACCTGGCGCGCAGCAAGCCCAAAAGAACACACAGGGCACGCCAAGCGCTGGAGTAAAGCCTAGTGGTTTGGCTAGGGCCTATTAACACCATTACGATCACGCTGTCATCAGCTGCCCCTCAATCAAGGCGCGAAGATGAATGTCTAACAAGTTAAATGAAGGATGAGCAACACAGATTGAAGAATGTTCAGCCATACCCCGAAAGGCTGGAGTCCATTTCCCGTGAGTCGCGTTGTTCGTGGGTCGCGTTACTCGTAGCTTACTCACCCGGTTAAACCACGCCCCTCGCCTACCTCAAGAAAAAACTGACGTCCAGCAACAGAGAGCGAAACAGTGCTGGCAGCCCCTAGGGAGTAACAAAAAGATGTAACGGTAGAGGTGGTAGCAAAAAAGGAGAGACAGCGAGAAGCAATAGAAGGAAAATTGAGAGCGGGCCAAACACCGCCCTCAGCAACTTACAGAGTATTCAGGTAAGAGCGTGCCAGTTGGACAGTCGCCTCTGCTTTGCCAGCGTAAGTGCTGATCACACGTTGTAGCCATTGTTTGGCTTCGTCGGTGCGCCCAAGCTTGTGCAAAGTGACGGCGTATTTGTAACTGGCATCAGCCGCTTTGCCGTGCTGCGGATGCTTGTCGATGACTTGCTTGAACAAATCTAGCGCCGCTTGCTGCTCGCCCTGAACCAAAGCCACCTCGCCGGCCCAATACCAAGCATTGGCCACCAACTCATCGTTGGGGTACTGGGTGGTAAAGGCTGCAAATGCCTCACGTGCTTGAGCGAACTGTTTGTCACGCACAAGAGCCATGGCCTGCTTGTAGGCCTCTGCGGCAGACACGGTCGGAGCCACCGTAGCGGGCGAACTTGGCGAGGAAGATACCGAAGGCACAGGTGCCAACGCTTCTACTGGCTGCTGCATCAAAGATGAAACGCGTCGATCCAGATCCAGATAACGCTGCTGGCTGGATTGCTGCAGCGCTGACATTTGCCGCTGCTGCGTTTCTACCTGACTGCGCAAATAAGCGATCTCTTGCTGCATCTGCTCGACTTGCATCAGCAGTTCAGTCAACAAATCAGATTGATTGGACGCCTGAGGCGCTGATGCAGTGACGGGCTGATTGGCCTGCACCGGCTTAGCCACCGGTGCAGTTGGTACCTGCTCTCCTACGGATACCCACTCGTTAGCCCAAGCCGATGAACTGGCCAGGGCCGCGGATAACAGCAGATACTTAGCCGCCATTAGCGCTGATATTTCACTTCAACGCGACGGTTTTTGGCGTAGCTGGTTTCGCTCGCACCCGTCATAGCAGGACGCTCTTCACCAAAGCTGACCACCTCCAACTGGTTGGCAGCCGCGCCGTTTGCCATCAGGAAACGACGTACAGTCATGGCACGACGCTCACCCAGCGCCAGGTTGTACTCAACGGTACCACGCTCATCGGCGTGGCCTTCCAGCACAACGCGAGTCGCAGGGTTGTTTTTCAGGTAAGCAGCGTGAGCCATCAGAGACGGTTTGCCGTCAGCTTTCAGTGTGCTTTGGTCAAAGTCAAAGTAGAACACTGTTTGCTCACGCAATGCCGCAGCTTCATTTTCCGCCGCCATGTCTTTGCCACTTACGGTGCTGGTATCAACCGCTGTGGTACCGTTCCCATCAGCTTCAGTAGCTACAGGCTCGTTGCTGCTACCACCTTCGCTCACTTCACCCGTGCTTGAACACGCTGAAATCAGAACGGCGCTCAGGGTCAATCCTAACGCCTTGTAAAGTGCAGTTTTTTGCATAACCGTCTTCCCAGTAAAGGTTAGTGTGTATTACTTAAAAATAGGTGACCAAGCAGGTTCTCTGACGTCGCCAAATTTGGATGGCAGGCGGAATTTCACTTCTCCGTCCACCGATACCGCCGCAAGAATACTGCGATCCGCTTCACTTGCGGCATAAACTACCATACTTCCGTTAGGTGCAACACTAGGCGATTCGTCGAGTTCTGTCTCTGATGTCAGAATATGAACTAGACCACTTTCTAAGTCTTGCGCTGCGATGTGAAAACGATCATTGGCCTGATGTACGTACACCATTTTGCGCCCATCATCGGTTACCCTCGCCCGGGCATTGTAGTTGCCTTCAAACGTCACCCGCTGCACGTTTTTGTCCACAGTGTCGATTTTGTATATCTGTGGTCCACCCGCACGACTAGAAGTAAAGACAATATCTCGACCATTGGGCATCCATTGCGGCTCCGTATCGATGCTGTAGTGACGGGTCAATCGCGTCAGTTGGCGTGATGCCAAATCTAGGGTGTAAATATCCGGATTACCTAATTGCGAGCGTACAAACGCCAGCGTTTTGCCATCGGGTGAAAAGGCCGGTGCGCTGTTTGAACCTTTAAAAGACGCAATTTTTTCTCGCTGGCCGGTGGCCAGATGCTGAAAGAAAATTTCGCTGCGGCCATTTTCAAACGACACATACGCCACCTTTTGGCCATCGGGCGACCATGCCGGTGAGATAATCGGATGCTCGGAGCTAAAAATAACTTGCTCGCGTGCGCCGTCGGCATCGGCGTAATTCAGATTAAATCGCGTACGCTCACGGTTGGTGGTGACGTACACCAGCTTGGTAGAAAACACCCCTGGCACACCGGTCAGGCGCTCAAAGATAAAATCACTGATGTAATGCGCCATATCGCGCAACTGACCAGGCTGGCCGCGCACCCGATGGCGCAACAATTCAATACGCTGATGCACATCGACCACGTGAAATTCCGCCATGTACTCAGCGCCGTTGGGCCAGATGCGCCCCAGCACCACATAATCCTGTTGCAGCGCCCGCCAATCGGCGTAATTTACCTGCTCCAGTTTGCTGGGCTGAGAAATCATTCCCACCGCTGGCAAGGTGCGAAAATACCCGCTGTGCTGCAAATCACTGGTGATAATGGCGGACACGTCTTCACGCAACGGAGTAGACCCCTCCCACGCAAACGGCACGACCGCAATGGGGATGGCCGACTGTTTTCCCTGAGTGACTTCTATCACCAACTCAGCGTGTGCGCTGCTGCACCACAACAGCAATAAGCAAAATGCTCTGATTACCACAATGCGTTCTCCGGTCTGAATTTCATGGTAAAGCTACGGAACTGGCGTTCGAAAACACGAATATTGTCGGGCACTGGCAATGGCGAGGCGCGTAACACGGCTTGCTCCACCGAACGATCCAGCGCCCGGTTACCACTGCTTTCAACCACTTCGACTTGCACCACTTCACCTGTAGGCACCAGCGTCAAGCGCAAGGTCACCTGCTGATTTTTTTGTACCGCCGGAGGATAACGCCAGGCGGCTTCGATTTGCGCACGAATTAAGTCGGTGTGTGTCGCCGCAGCTTGGGCATCCGCCGCTGCGGCGGCTTCAGCTTGCAAGCGTTGCTGTAAGGCTTGCTCGCGCTGGCGTTGCTCTAGCAAGGCCTGCTCTTCTGCCAATTGCTGTTGTCGACGCTGCTCTTCCAGACGCTGCTGCTGTTGGCGTTGCTGTTCACGCCGCTGCGCTTGTTCGCGTTTTTTGGCAGCCTCGGCGTCGCGCTGCTGTTGCGCCTTTTTTTCTCGCTCGCGCCGCGCTTGTTGTTCACGTTTGGCTTTTTCTTCGGCTTGGCGTTTTTTCTCTGCTTGTTGGCGCTGGCGTTTTTCTTGCGCTTTGCGTGCGGCCTGCTGTCGCTGGCGTTCAGCGGCTTGACGTTTGGCCTCCTGCTGGCGCTGCTTCACCGCTTTATTTTCTTCTTGAATAACGTTGGCAATCATATGACGCGGCACGGGTTCAGGGCGCTTGATGTCACCGTGATCCCATTGCACAACAAACAAAGCCATCACACCGGCGTGGAGCAACACCGCCAGCAGCACAGGAAAGCCGTAACCTTCGGGACGCAGTAGCATTGTTATTTGGCCTGCGGGTCCGGTGCTTCCGTCACCAAACCGATGTTATTAATGTCGGCGGCCTGCAGGGCCCCCATCAGCGCCACCACACGACCGTAAGCCACTTGCTGATCACCACGCACCATAATGCGCGTCGCCGGTGTCTGTGCCACCACCTTGGCAGCGTAATCTTGCACCTGATCTAAGGTCATTGCCTGCGGCTCGTCTTCCTCACGTTCAATAAACAATTGCCCCTGCTGATTAACGGCAATAATCAGGGTGTGATCGTCCGGGTCAATTTCAGTGGGTTTGGCGTCGACATCTGGCAAATCCACGGGCACGGTTTGCACCAGCATGGGGGCGGTGACCATAAAAATAATCAGCAACACCAACATCACGTCGATGTATGGCACCACATTGATTTCTGCCATCGGCCTGCGTTTGGCCGCATAGCCTGACATCGGCTCCATCAGGCCACCTTTCCGTTGTGCTGTGCTTTTTGCGCCTGACGGTATAACAGCGATGAGAACTCATCGGCAAAGGTGTACATCATGGTCGACAGCTGATCGACACGATTGGCGTAGCGGTTGTAGAAAATCACCGCCGGAATGGCCGCCAATAGGCCCATCGCGGTGGCAATCAAAGCCTCGGCAATGCCCGGCGCGACGGTGGCAATGGTGGCCTGCTTCACCGCCGCCAAGCCCTGAAATGCGTGCATGATGCCCCACACCGTGCCGAACAAGCCAACATAAGGGCTGGTAGAGCCAATGGTCGCCAGCAGCGGAATGTGATTTTCCAAGGCATCCAGCTCACGTGTAATGGCGATACGCATGGCGCGCTGTACACCAGCCATCAAGGCATCCGGGTCGGTGGTGTGATGCTGGCGCAACTTGCTGAACTCTTTTAAACCGGCCATAAACACCACCTCGGTGGGTGAATGTCGACTGTTGCCCTGACATTCACGATACAGCTCGTTTAAATCAATGCCCGACCAAAAACGATCTTCAAACTGGCGCATCGCCTGCTTAGCACTGCCAAGCAATCGACCCCGTTGAAAAATAATGACCCAACTGGCAACGGACGCGGCCAACAACAACAGCATGACCAGCTGCACCACCAAACTGGCGCTGGCGATCAGATGCATGATCGACATGGATTCGTTCACAAGGTCTCCTTAGAGGTAGAGTCTGCGCTGCATTCTGCTTGCAGCGCTTGTTGAATATCGCTCGGCATGCTGCGCGGCTTGCCGTTGCTTTGAATGCAGGCGACGCGCACGGTTCCTTGGCACAGCAATTGTTCGCCGTTGAACACCTGCTGTTCGATGGTCATGCTGGCGCGGCCCAGTTTCTGCACCTGTACAGTAATTCGTAGCTCGTCATCCAAGCGCGCACTGCGCTGGTAATCCAGCTGCAGCGACTGCACCACAAACAAGCAATCTTGCTCGCTCAGCACCTGCTGGGAAAAGCCCAATTGTCGCAGCCACTCAGTGCGTGCGCGCTCCATAAATTTCAAATAATTGGCGTAATACACGATACCGCCCATGTCGGTATCTTCGATGTACACCCGCTGTTGCCAGGCAAACACGTTAGCCGTCCCCTTCTTCTGCCAAACGCGTGGGCAAGGGAATGGAAAAGTGCAAATACGCCAAGCGTGTGGCGATCCGTCCGCGAGGGGTACGGGCAATGTAGCCCTGCTGCATCAGATACGGCTCTAGCACATCCTCGATGGTGTCACGCTCTTCACCGATCGACGCCGCCAGGGAATCGACCCCTGCCGGGCCACCCTCGTATTTTTCCATCAAGGTCAGCAGCAAACGACGGTCCATATGATCGAACCCTTGGGCATCGACATTGAGCATGTTCAATGCCGCACTGGCGCAGCCTTGATCCACCTCGCCGTTGGCTTTGACCTGGGCATAGTCGCGTACACGGCGCAACAGGCGATTGGCAATACGCGGAGTGCCTCGCGAGCGGCGGGCAATTTCCGCCGCCCCGTCATCATCAATGCTGACGTCCATCAAACCGCCCGAGCGGCTGACAATGTGCGCCAGGTCAGTGACGGAATAAAACTCCAGTCGCTGCACGATGCCAAAGCGATCGCGCAATGGTGATGTCAGCAACCCAGCACGGGTAGTCGCTCCGACCAAAGTAAATGGCGGCAAATCGATTTTAATGGACCGCGCGGCGGGCCCTTCACCGACCATGATATCGAGCTGATAGTCTTCCATGGCCGGGTAAAGCACTTCCTCGACGGCCGGGTTTAGGCGATGTATTTCATCAATAAACAACACATCGCCTTCTTCCAAGCTGGTCAGCATGGCGGCCAAATCGCCGGCTTTTTCCAGTACAGGGCCAGAGGTCGACTTCAGCGTCACCCCCATTTCTGCGGCAATGATGTTCGCCAATGTCGTTTTGCCCAGGCCCGGCGGACCAAACACCAAGGTATGGTCCAACGCTTCGTTGCGTGACTTGGCAGCGTCGATAAAGATTTCCATCTGCTCGCGCACCACCGGCTGGCCGATGTAATCGTGCAACCGGGTCGGGCGAATGGCACGGTCGTGGCGTTCTTCGGCGACCATGGGTTGCGCACTGACGAAGCGATCACTTTCTATCATGGCGTCCCTTAACGGCCTCCCGTCAATGTATTGCGCAAGGCCTGGCGAATCAGTTCTTCGGCGCTTAGCCCGTCGGCCGCCACTTTATTGAGCATTTTCGCTGCATCTTGTGGCTTGTACCCCAGCGCCACCAGCGCGGTTTCGGCTTCTGCCAACACTTGATTGTGTTGCTGCTGATCGGCTTGATCGGCAGCCGCCCATAACGGTGCTGGCGCTTGCCATTCTTTTAACCGGTCACGCATTTCAACCACCAAGCGCTCAGCGGTCTTTTTGCCAACACCGGGCAATTTGGTCAGCGCTGCGATGTCTTCTTGATGTACGCAGTGAGCAAACGCGTTGACGTCCATTCCAGATAAAATTGCCAACGCCAGTTTGGGCCCAACACCGCTGACCTTAATCAAGGTACGAAATAAGGTGCGCTGCTCACGATCACTAAAGCCATACAGCTGATGGGCATCTTCACGTACCGCTAAGTGGGTATACAGGGTTGCTGGCTCACCCGCCTTACCCAACACCACGAAGGTCGACAACGGCGCCTGCACCTCGTAGCCCACGCCCTGAACGTCCAACAACAGTTCAGGGGCTTGTTTTTCAATAATGATTCCTTGCAAACGGCCAATCATGGCAAGTGCGATTCCGCGGCTGACAAAAGACCGCTAAGACTAACAGCATGGTGAAAACGGCTCAATTCGATGCCGACATTCATGCCGTCAGACTATACATTCCGTGACCAATGCCCGTTCTTGGCAGCATGGCTGGCGCTTGCTGACTGAAGTGGGTTTGCGGTAAAGTCTCGCCGCATTATCGAGAAGCATTCTCAATTTTATCTGGAGCCTGTTTATGAAATGGATCGCGCTACCATTAATGGTACTTGGCGCTGCCCTGCCTTGGTCTAGCTATGCCGAGCAGAACGAAGTCAATCTGTATTCAGCTCGTAAAGCCGAGTTGATTGAACCGCTGCTGGAGAAGTTCACCGCCGAAAGCGGCATCAAGGTCAACTTAGTGACCGGCAAAGACGATGCTTTGCTGCAGCGGCTAAAATCTGAGGGCGAACTCAGCCCCGCCGACATGCTCATCACCGCGGATGCGGCCCGCTTGCAGCGCGCCAAAGACGCAGGCTTATTCCAAAGCATCGACAGTGAGGTGTTGAACCAGCGCATTCCAGCCCACCTGCGTGACAGCACTAACCAATGGTTTGGCCTATCACAGCGCGCCCGAGTAATTTTCTACGATCCGGCCAAAGTTAAGCCAGAGCAGCTGTCGACCTACGAAGCCCTGGCCGATGATCAATGGCAAGGCCGCGTGTGCATTCGCTCGTCCAGCAACGTCTACAACCAGTCGCTGGTCGCGGCCATGATTGATGACCTGGGCGCTGAGCGCACACAAACTTGGGCCAACAACTTTATGGATTCCTTTGCCCGCCCACCTGCTGGTGGCGATACCGATCAAATTCGTGCCCTAGGTGCAGGCCAGTGTGACGTGGCTGTCGCCAACACCTACTACTATGGCCGCATGCTGAAGTCCGATGGCAAAGACAAAGCCATTGCCGAAAGCGTGGCACTGTTTTGGCCCAACCAAGATGGCCGCGGCACGCATGTCAACGTATCTGGCGCGGGCGTCACACAATCGGCCAAAAACAAAGCCGAAGCCATCAAACTGCTGGAGTTCTTGGTGTCTGAGCGCGCACAGCAATGGTACGCCGAGGTGAACAACGAGTTCCCAGTGGTCCAAGGTGTCGCTTTAGACCCTGTGGTGGCGGCTTGGGGCGAGTTTAAGGCCGACGATGTGCCATTAAATACCTTGGGCGAGAACAACCAGCAGGCGGTTAAAATCATGGACCGTGCTGGCTGGCGCTAAAATCGTTACACTGTGGCCCTGATCACCGGGGCCACAGACAAATCGCCGCTTTGAATACAACACCTTCCCTGCCCATGACCGGCACTCATCGCCCATCCAATCGCCGCAGTAAACACAAAGATTTCAGCGTCGCCCTGGTGACCACCGTCGTCGCCTTAGTGTTGGCAATTCCGGTATTGTCGGTGCTGTGGCACGCCGTGTTTACCGACAGCAGCAGCTGGCAGCATCTGGCTGACACCGTGCTGTCGGACTATGTCTGGCAATCTTTTTGGCTGTGTGTCTGGGTGGCCAGCGGCGTGCTGGTACTGGGTATCAGCTGTGCCTGGCTCACCAGTCGTTTCGAGTTTCCTGGCAGTCGTGTGTTTAGTTGGGCGCTGCTGTTGCCGCTGGCGTTTCCGGCTTACATCATCGCGTACGCGTACACGGACTTGCTCGATTTTGCCGGACCAGTACAAACCAGCTTGCGCGAACTGACCGGCTGGGGTTTTCGTGACTACTGGTTTCCGCCGATTCGCAGCCTCGGCGGCGCCGCATTGATGCTGACGCTGGTGCTCTACCCGTATGTGTTTATGCTCAGTCGCGCCTCGTTTATGACCCAGTCAGGGCTCACGGCAGAAGCGGCACGCTCACTCGGCGCCTCGCGCTTGCGCACTTTCTGGCGCGTTGATTTGCCGCTGGCACGCCCGGCCATTGTCGCAGGCACCAGCCTGGCACTGATGGAAACATTGGCCGACTACGGCACCGTCAGCTATTTCGGCGTCAGCAGCTTTAGCGCCGGCATATTTCGTACTTGGCATGGTCTGGGCGATATGAACGGCGCCATGCAGCTCGCCGCTTTGTTGCTCACCGTAGTGGTGGTATTGCTGAGTATTGAGCGCTACTCACGTCGGCGCCAGCGCGTCGACCAGCTGGGGCTGGCCCCCAATCACGCACCACCCAAGTTACAGGGCTGGCGTGCTTGGTTGGCAACCGGCTGGTGCACCCTGCCGCTGCTGCTGGGCTTTTTGGTACCAGTGGCGATGATCCTCTCTTGGCTGTGGCAAAAGCCACCCAGCCTTGATGAGGAGTTTGTCGAACTGATTGGCAACAGCATGCTGTTGGCCATCGCCGCTGCATTGATCACCTTAAGCCTGGCGATTTTATTGAGCTGGCTGCGACGGTTTTACCCACGCCCTTGGATCAAACCCGCCGTCGCCAGCGCTGGCCTGGGTTATGCCGTGCCCGGCACCGTGATTGCCATTGGCATATTGGTACCGCTCGCGGCTTTAGACAGACAGCTCAATGCCTGGCTGCTGGAGTTGAGCGACTGGCGTCCAGGGCTGATCTTTTCTGGCACCGTGTTCGCTCTGCTATTTGCCTACGCCGTGCGTTTTATGGCGGTAGCGCTCAACAGCGTGCAAGCCGGCATGAGCCAGATTTCCCCCAGCCTCGACCGCTCAGCACGCAGCCTCGGTCATGGCCGCTGGTCGGTGATGCGCCGCATCCAGCTACCGATGCTGACCACCAGCTTGTTAACTGCGGCGCTGCTGGTATTTGTCGATGTATTAAAAGAGCTGCCCGCCACCTTGATTTTGCGGCCGTTTAACTTCGATACGCTGGCCGTCAAGGCACACGAACTGGCCGCCGATGAACGCCTGTTAGACGCGGGGCCGGTGGCATTAACCATTGTGCTGGTGGGATTGTTGCCAGTCATTTTATTAAGCCGTAACCTGCGCCATCCGCGTTCAGATCAATAACAGGACCTCTATGAACTCAGCCAGTGCCGCCCTGACCCTGGATCAAGTCAGCCTCGGCTACGACCAACGATTGGTGGTGAAAGACGTTTCCATGCAATTGCAGGCCGGGGAAATCGGCTGTCTGCTTGGCCCCTCTGGTTGCGGAAAATCCACCTTATTGCGCGCTATATGCGGTTTTGAGCCACTGCGTCATGGGCGTATTCGCATTGAAGGTGAGCTGGTGTCAAGCACGGATCGTTTGGTACAGCCAGAGCAGCGTCCGGTGGTCATGGTGTTTCAAGAGCTGGCGTTGTTTCCACACATGACCATCGCCGACAACCTCGCTTTTGGTCTGCACCATTGGAGCAAAGCGCAACAGCAGCAGCGCATCGAACAACTGCTGGAACTGATTGCATTGCCAGGCATGGCGCAGCGTTATCCGCATGAGCTGTCGGGTGGCCAGCAACAACGTGTGGCCGTTGCCCGCGCCATTGCCCCGCGCCCGAAGCTGTTGTTGTTAGATGAACCCTTCTCTAGCTTGGATGCCGAGCTGCGCGAGGATCTGGCCGAGCAAATACGAGACATCCTGATCGCCGAGGGCATCAGCGCATTGATGGTCACCCACGATCAGCTGGAGGCGTTTGCCATGGCAGACCGGGTGGCAGTGATGCACGCCGGTGAGCTGCAGCAATTCGACAGCGCCTTTAACCTGTACCATCAACCGGCCACACGCTTTGTTGCCGGCTTTATTGGCCAAAGCACCTTGCTGCCCGCCACCGTTCGCGACGAGCGCCATATCGACTGCTCGCTTGGCAGCCTGGTGTCGGATCAAATCCTGCCGTTTGCGCCGCAGCAAGCCGTTGAGCTGATGCTGCGCCCCGACGACGTGTTGCACGACGACGAATCGCTGCAGCGCGCGACCATTGTACGTAAGCGCTTTCGTGGCTCGCATTTTCTCTACACAGTGCAGCTCGCCGATGGCCAGCAGGTGTATTGCCACGCATCGTCCCACCATAACCACCAAATTGGCGAAACCATCGGAATTGAGCCGCACATCGACCATTTAGTGCTGTTTGAGCGCTAATTAGCTTCCTAGACGGCCACACACAAAAAAGCCGCCCGAAGGCGGCTCAATCAGGCTGGGTGAGATCAGTTAAAGAAACTGATCATCACACCGGCCGCCACTGCCGAACCAATCACACCGGCCACGTTTGGACCCATGGCGTGCATCAGCAGGAAGTTTTGTGAGTTAGCTTCCAGGCCGACCTTGTTAGAAACCCGCGCAGCCATCGGCACCGCCGACACACCGGCTGAGCCAATCAGTGGATTGATGGGGTCTTTGCTGAGCTTGTTCATGACCTTAGCCATGATCACACCCGCCGCTGTGCCCACCATAAAGGCCACCAAGCCCAGGATGATAATGGCCAAAGTGCTGCCATTTAAAAACGCATCCGAGCTCATTTTGTAGCCCACGGACAAGCCGAGGAAGATGGTGACAATGTTGATCAAGGCGTTCTGCGCAGTATCGCTCAGACGCTCCACCACACCGGATTCCTTCATCAGGTTACCGAAGCAGAACATTCCCAGCAGCGGCGCCGCCGAAGGCAGCAGCAAGGCCACCAATACCAGCACCGCAATCGGGAAGACGATTTTCTCGCCCTTACTCACGGTACGCAGCTGATGCATGGCGATCTTGCGCTCTTGCTCACTGGTCAACGCCTTCATAATCGGCGGCTGAATCAGTGGCACCAAGGCCATGTAGGAGTACGCCGCCACCGCGATAGCACCCAACAATTCTGGCGCTAACTTAGAGGCGATAAAGATCGACGTCGGACCATCTGCACCACCGATAATGCCAATGGCTGCGGCTTGCTGAACGGTAAAGTCCATCAGACCTGCGTCGGTCAGCAACACAGCGCCAGCGACGGTACCAAAAATACCGAACTGAGCGGCAGCGCCGAGCAGCAAGGTTTTTGGGTTAGCCAACAAAGGACCGAAGTCCGTCATAGCACCCACGCCCATAAAGATCAGCAAAGGCGCCACACCGCTGGCAATGGTCATGCTGTAGAACACGTACAGCATGCCGCTGTCGAAGCCCACCGCCGAGCCTAAAGCAACGGCTTTTTTATACAATATGCCCTGCACTTCGTAGGCTTCTTTGTAGGCCGCCAGCACTTCGGTCATACCGGAGTTTGCAGCAATACCGAACAGCTCGCTGAACTGCGCCAATACTGCGGCATCGCCTGAGCGAATCGCCGCTTCGGCAGCGGACCAGCCCATGCCTGCGCCAGGAATATTCACCATCAGCGTGCCGACGGCAATCGGCAGCAACAGTAATGGCTCAAAGCCTTTTTTGATAGCCAGGTACAACATACCGAAGGCCACCAACATCATCATTGCCTGCCCTGGCTCAATGTGGGCAATGCCAGTGTCGTTCCAGAGGTTGATCAAGCTTTGCATGAATCAGCCTCCTGTTAAGCCAGCGTGTACAAAGTATCGCCGACTTTAACCGCCGTGCCTTCTGCCGCCGCGACACTGCCAATGGTGCCAGCGCGAGGGGCGCGCACTTCGGTTTCCATTTTCATGGCTTCCAGAATCAGCACCACATCGCCTTCGGCTACTTGCTGGCCCGGCTTCACCAACACCTTCCAGACGTTACCCGCCAGTGGCGCTGGCACAGGGTCGCCGCCGCCAGCAGCGGCTGCAGGTGCGGACGATGCCGCCGGCGCAGAGCCTGCGAAGGACAGAGGTGCACCGTTGACTGGCGCCAGCTCCTTCACATCACCGCCATCGTCCACCTTAACCACGTACTCATTGCCGTCCACAGTCACGGTGAAGGTATCTTCCGCCGCGCCTTTCGGTGCAGGTTCGAACGCTTCTGGGTTACCGCGGTTTTCCAGGAACTTAGGCGCGATTTGCGGAAACAAAGCGTAGGTCAGTGCGTCGTCGATTTTGTCGCTTGCCAGCTTAAAGCCTTTATCGGTGGCCAGTTTTTCAACATCGGCGACGATTTTATTCAGCTCATTTTCCAGCAGGTCCGCAGGGCGACAAGTAATGGCTTCTTTGCCTTCTAGCACCCGCTGCTGCAGCTCTTGATTGTAGGCTGCAGGCGCCGCGCCGTACTCGCCTTTCAAAATGCCTTGAGTTTCTTTCGAAATAGACTTGTAACGCTCACCGGTCAGCACGTTCAGCACGGCTTGTGTACCGACAATTTGCGAGGTAGGAGTCACCAGCGGGATGTAGCCCAAGTCTTCACGAACGCGAGGAATTTCTTGCAATACTTCGTCAAACTTGTCCGACGCACCCTGCTCGCGCAGTTGGTTTTCCATATTGGTGAGCATGCCGCCAGGCACTTGTGCCACCAGAATACGGCTGTCGGTACCGCGCAGCGCACCTTCGAACTTGGCGTATTTTTTCCGCACGTCGCGGAAGTACGCCGCAATTTCCTCTAGTAGCAGTAAGTTGATGCCGGTGTCGCGCTCGGTGCCCGCCAGAGACGCAACGATGGATTCTGTCGCCGTGTGACCGTAGGTCATCGACATAGAAGAAATAGCGGTATCGACACGATCAATGCCAGCTTCGATGGCCTTCAGATTGGTCATGTCGGACAAACCAGAGGTCGCGTGGGCGTGCAGTTGCACTTCCAGATCGGTTTGCGCCTTTAACTTGCTCACCAGCTCAAACGCATCGTAAGGGGTCAATACGCCGGCCATGTCTTTGATCGCAATGGAGTCTGCGCCCATATCTTCGATCTGCTTCGCCAAACTGACCCAAGAGTCCATGGTGTGCACCGGTGAGGTGGTGTAAGACAGCGTGCCTTGTGCATGCTTGCCCTGCGCCTTAACCGCTTTTAACGCCGTTTCTAGGTTGCGAGGGTCATTCATCGCGTCAAATACGCGGAACACATCAACACCGTTGACCGCTGCGCGCTCAACAAATTTTTCCACCACGTCATCGGCGTAGTGGCGATAGCCCAGCAGATTCTGGCCACGCAACAGCATTTGTTGCTGAGTATTCGGCATGGCTTTTTTGAATTCGCGGATGCGATCCCAAGGGTCTTCGCCCAAATAGCGAATGCAGGAGTCAAACGTTGCGCCGCCCCAAGATTCAATAGACCAGTAGCCTACTTGATCCAGCTTTGCAGCAATGGGGAGCATGTCATCAATGCGCATACGCGTGGCCAGAATGGACTGGTGCGCGTCACGTAGGACGACGTCGGTAATACCTAAAGGTTTTTTAGAATCGGTCATGGGTGATGGCCTTTTCTCTTCCGTTTACGTTAATGTCTAACGCTTGTTATCCCAAATCGCGGCTACTTTTGGCGTGCGCGATGTTCTTTTACAGCGGCTGCTAACACTTTCAGCAACTGAGGATCGACACCGGGGGCTGGCGCAGCTGGCGCCGGAGCGGCCACTACTTCAGGTTCTGGTGCGAGTTTATTCACCAACTTGGACATAAAGGTGGTCACGAACACCAGCATTGTCAGAAAGACAAATACCACGCCCATGCCGAACACCATCAGTTCCAAGCCTTGTGACACGAGGCTGGGCTCAGTCATGCAGGCACTCCTTTTATGGATGTATCTGAGCTCACGGAAGGTTGTACTTTAAGAGCGCATCACGCACAGCCAACCAACAACGAGCCGCGCTAGATTACTTAAATAGCTAGACCTAGGCAATAAGATGGCTCGAGCTGATTAGTCGTATTTATTAGCGGTAACCACTGATGGAGATCAATGCAATGCTCTGCAGGCGCGAGCCAGAGCGGCGCCGGGCCGATTTGGACACAAGCACACCGACTGGTAAAGCTACGTACGAATTTTTCTCATGATGGTGCGAAAATCGATCAATCGTTATACTGCGCCGCCTTCTATCTGATCCATTGGTATGACTTTTTCCGGCAGCTTACCCTTCTCGCAGCACACCCACGCCCCCTACATTGCCTTGGCACCGATGGAGGGGCTGATGGACTTTAACCTGCGCGCCATTTTGACGGCTCAGGGCGGCATTGATCATTGCGTGACGGAATTCATTCGTATTACCGACCAACGCCTACCGGAAAGAGTGTTTAAACGCTTTTGCCCGGAGCTGTTGACCGACGGAAAAACCGCCAGCGGCACGCCGGTGCACATTCAGCTTTTGGGCTCTAACCCAGAAATGATGGCCGCCAATGCACAAAAAGCCGCCAAGCTTGGCGCTCCTGCCATCGACTTAAACTTTGGCTGTCCGGCCAAAACTGTGAACAAAAGCCAAGGCGGTGCGGTGTTATTGCAATGGCCAGATAAGTTGCATGCCATCAGTAAGGCCGTGCGTGAAGCGGTGCCCGACCATATTCCCGTCAGCGCCAAAATGCGTTTGGGCTTTACCGACAAAAGCCTGGCATTAGAAAATGCCGACGCCTTAGCCAGCGCTGGCATTCAGTGGCTCACGGTGCATGCGCGCACCAAAACCGAGGGTTACAAACCACCGGCCCACTGGCAATGGATAGACAGAATTCGCCAGCAAATAGCCATTCCGGTATTGGCCAATGGTGAGGTGTGGAATGAAACCGATGCGCGCGATTGCTTAGCGCACAGTGGATGTGACTTGCTGATGATTGGTCGCGGACTGGTGGCCATACCGGATTTAGGCAGGCGCATTAAACACTCATGGTCATCGCAGCAGGGCCCAGATCCACAATTCACCCCGGCCAGTTGGCAGCAACGATTACAGCTGTTGCCCGTGTTAGCGGCGCAGCTCGATCACTTAGCCGACAAAGCACTGACCGACCGTTTAAAGCAATGGCTGCATTATTTTTCGATGCAATCGGATGCCATCGCCACAGTATTTACTGCCGTCAAACGCGAGCGCCAGCGCGAAGCATTCTTTACCGCACTGGCCGGCGCAATTGAAGCGGCAGAACAGCAAAACCAATGGCAGCAGTACAACTATCAGCACAGCGGCTTTTAGCTCACCTTGAATCGCTGTGCACTGTGCGTTAGCGCGCCAGACAGCTCTTTTTGCTCACGCGCGGTTTTGGCCATAAATTGCGTGCTGGCTGTGGTATGGTCGGCAACCTTGTTAATCTTGCGCACCCGATCGCCGACATCGGTGTTGGTCTGCACCTGCTGCTCAGCGGCGGCGGCTATTTGATCAGACATTGCGCGCACACCATCAATGGCAGACAAAATATCGCCCAGCGAGCTGCCGAGTTTTTCCGCGTCCGCAAACGACTGGCCCATGGATTCTTGCGAGTCTTGCATGGTCTGGTAAGCCCGTTCAGCGCTGGTCTGAAAGTCGGTCACTATGGTGCCTATTTCAGTGGTGGAATCGTGAGTCCGCTGCGCCAAGGTTCTGACTTCATCAGCCACCACGGCAAAACCGCGCCCCTGCTCGCCCGCCCTCGCCGCTTCAATGGCGGCATTCAGCGCCAACAAATTGGTCTGCTCAGCAATGCCCTGAATTTCACTCAGCACACTGCCAATGGCGCTGCTGCTTTCATGCAAGCGATGAATCACTTCGGACACTTCGTTCATAACGGTACGCAGCTGGCGGGTATTTTCGGCCGTGGTTTTAACCACTTTATCGCCGTGCGTTGCTGTGGCGACCGCCGAGTCTGTGTGATCAACCAGCGCTTGAATGCTTTGTGCAATATCGCGTGTGGCTTGCTCTAACTGCAATACGCCTGACACCACCTGCTCGGTTTCCTTATTTTGCAGCGCCACCCCCTTGGAACTGAGTGAAATGGTGCAGTGATTTTGAGTGGAAATCAGTTTGAGCTGCTGCGAGGCTTTATCAATGTCTCCAATTAATGTCTCAAAAATGTTCATCATGTGATTAAACGAGTGAGCAGCGTGCCCCAGCTCATCGTCCAATACGACCTCGATGCGCCGTGTGAGATCCAGCTCCTCGCGTACCGAGTGCAGCCCCTGGTGCAACTGATGCACTTGCCTTAACAGGGCACGCGCCAGCCAGAGTGCGAGCACCAGTGCCACACCGGCGCCAACGCTGGTGATGATTAGTCCCAGCAACATATTAGTGTGTGCTGACGACAAATTACGCGCTGCTGAGTCGACCACACTGACCTTAAAGGCATCTTCTAAGCGTTTGAGATAGTTGATCCGCTCCGTCGAGGCACTGAACCACTGCTCAGCTGAGCGGCCGAAGTCACCACTGTTGGCATTTTGGTGTGCAACGGAGCGATAGCTTTCCACTTGCGCCTGTTCAGCCGATTGCAAAAACTCCGCAAAAGCTTGTTGGTGGCTTGGCGCTGCAAATAAGGAATAATTACTAAAGTACGCGTCCTGCTCTGAGACCAAGCGTACAAATTTCTGGTACAAACCGTTGGCGAATTGATCGGCGCCAAAGGCGTTACTTAACACCGCTCGCTCAATTCCCGCCCGCTCTTTGCCTTGTAAGAAATTAAAATAGGCCTGCAGCTGGCGTGATACTTCACCGTCGTCCAGATACTCACTGGCCTGAGCAGAGGTCAACAATAAGGCGCGAATCATACCCGTGTAATAAGCCAGTATTTCTGGCAAAGAGGCCTCTAAACTGTCCACACTGCCTTGGCGCAGGCGAATATTTTTCAGCTCTTTTTCAACCTCGACCAAACTGGCTTGCACCGACGGATAGTGGAAAAAATTGTGGTCATATTGGTACTGTCGCCACTGCTCCAGCGCGGCCATGGTCAGTTGCCGCTGCTGCTGCAAACGCTCGCCGAATTGCTGCCCCCGACTGCCCAAAAAACCAGCCGACATGCCGCGCTCTTTTTGCAGTTCATGCGCCAGCGCACTGTTTACTGCAGACAGCTCCGATAAGCTAACCGCCGTTTCCATTTCACCGACGCGCTCCCATTGATAAAGCAAATCCTTTAACTCGAGCACGATTAACGACGTGATAGGAATGCCGATCAGCAGCAATAATTTGGTTCGCATCCTGAGCGCTAGCAGCCAAGCCATAGCCACCTCCATAGATCCAGTCTGTTTGAGGGTAGCCGAAATTGGCCGACATTCACTCCCTCGCTTTGGCTTGGCCCAGATACGCCAGTTAGCAACGTTTAGTCAGTTGTTACACGAATTACGCTAGAGACATGGACGCAGTGCGTCACTTTGTGACCCATTGCCGCCCTTTGTGCCGCTAGATTTTCTAAAATCCTATGATATTGAAGCTCTTGATCTGCCTTAGGCGCCATCATGTCGAAAAATTTGCAACTGCTCATCACCATGGTACTCAGTACTTTAATCGTACTGGCGCTGGTGCTGCTGCCAATGACACGACTGTCTATTATTAGCCTGCTGCTTGGCCTCACGGCTCTGAGCTGGGTCATTTGGCAGCGCCTCAATCAGCCGCAGGCAAACAATGAACGTGAGTTTAATCAGCAACTGCGTGAAATCGACGTCATGATCGCGTACGGCCAGGTCGAGCGGGCCCGACGTGAGCTGCATTCCCTGCAACGCCGCCACCCGCAAGACCCCGCCATCAACCAACGACTATCGCTGATCTAACGCTTGTTTTGCCCTTGCATAATGCGTTTGCCAGCAACAATGGTTTTCGCGTGGCGCGCAAACTCCCTCGCCGAGGCTCGGCGCTGAGCCAAGCTGGCACTGTTGCGCGCTTCTTCACGCTGCAGCTTAAGGTAGTTTTGCCAGCGCCGCAGCTCCAGCTCACCGGCCTCGATTGCCTCGCGTACAGCACAGCCAGGTTCGCTACCATGCCCGCAGTCAGAGAAGCGACACTGCGCCGCTAGCTGCTCAACGTCAGAAAACGTGCTGCTCAACCCCGCTTGGCATTGCGTCAGTTGCAGCTCGCGCATGCCCGGCGTGTCCATCAACCAAGCACCGCTTGCCAGCGGCAACAGCGATCGACTGGTGGTGGTGTGACGGCCTTTGCTATCGTCGTCGCGAATGCCCGAGGTCAGCTGCCCTGCGCTGTCACTCAGCGCATTGGCAATTGTTGACTTGCCAACACCTGACGAGCCGAGCAGCGCCAGCGTCTGACCGGTAGCGCACCACGCGTGCAACTGTTGTCGCACATCATCTGCATCGAGTGCATTAAAAGCCAGTACCGGCATTGATGTATCCAAGCGTTGCACCTGCGCTACATGCTCGACGATGGCATCACTCTGGTCTGCACGGGTGAGCACCACCACTGGCTGAACACCCGCTTCGTGCACCAGCGCGAGGTAGCGCTCCAAACGATTGAGGTTAAAGTCGTGATTCAGGGCCATCACCAATAACGCAGTATCAACATTGGCGGCGATCAACTGCGTGCGCGAATCCTTTCCTGGGCGACTGCGTTGAAATAGACTTTGGCGCTCTAATAAACGCTCTGGCCGGCCTTGTTGCAGCAACAGCCAGTCACCCACACAAGGCTGCCAATCAGGCACAGCCTGCAGCAGCAACTCACCTTGCTCACCCATCACGCGCCATTGATCACGCTGCTGTCCGATCAAACGTACAGGCTGGGTAATTTCCCACTCATGCAGTGATAGCTGTTGTTGAAAAAACGCTTGCCAACCTAAATTAGCTAAAGAAAAAGTCATATGTACCCCTGACGCATATGCGCCATAGATTTCTATTGCAATAGAAAATTATTGAGGGGCAATCAAAGCCCCGGCGAGCGCCGGGCGACGAGGCTGGTTATTAGCAGCAGGCCCGGCTGGAAGTCATTACAATCATCAAAAATCCTCCAGCCAGTTGAAAAGAAAACGCATAGTAGCAGCGCCCAACGGTGAGCGCCAGCAGTGCGACAACGACGCTCGACCCTTTACTTAATCGTGACCAAACAAATCACGTGTATAGACTTTGTCTTTCACCGCCATCAGATCATCCGACAAGCGGTTGGCCACAATCACATCGGCCACCGACAAAAATTCCTGCAAGTCATTAATGACCCGAGAGTTAAAAAATGACTCGTCATCCAACACAGGCTCGTACACCACCACATCGATGCCTTTGGCCTTGATGCGCTTCATAATGCCCTGCACCGCAGACGCGCGGAAATTGTCCGAGCCGGATTTCATCACCAGCCGATAAATGCCAACCACGTTTGGTTTGCGCGCAATAATGGAGTCGGCGACAAAATCTTTGCGCGTGCGGTTGGCATCAACAATGGCACGCACCATGTTGCTCGGCACGTCCTCAAAATTAGCCAACAACTGCTTGGTGTCTTTTGGCAAACAATAGCCGCCATAGCCAAACGAAGGGTTGTTGTAATGATCACCAATCCTTGGGTCCAGCCCCACGCCTTCAATGATTTGTCGAGTATTTAACCCATGAACCTGTGCGTAGCTGTCGAGCTCGTTAAAATAAGCAACGCGCATGGCCAAATAGGTGTTGGAAAACAGCTTCACCGCTTCTGCTTCGGTCGAGTCAATAAAGAGTTGTGCGACGTCCTTTTTAATCGCTCCTTGCACCAACAGCGCTGCAAACTGGCGCGCGCGCTCGCTGTCCTCACCAACAATGATACGTGATGGGTACAAATTGTCGTACAGCGCCCTACCTTCGCGTAAAAACTCGGGCGAGAAGACAATATTGTCGCACTGGAACTGTTCACGAATGCGGTGGGTAAAGCCCACAGGAACCGTCGATTTAATCACCATTACCGCTGATGGATTAATTCGCATGACGTCTTTAATGACGGTCTCGACACTGGCGGTATTAAAGTAATTGGTCTCAACGTCATAGTCGGTGGGTGTGGCGATCACCACAAACGCCGCACCCCGGTAGGCTGCTTGTGCGTCTAAGGTGGCGGTAAAGTTCAGGTCATCGCGCTGCAAGAAAGCTTCAATTTCCGCATCCACCAAAGGTGAGCGGCGCTGATTCAAGCAGTCAACTTTGCTGGCATCGATATCCAGTGCCACTACCTCATTGTGCTGCGCCAACAACATGGCATTTGAAAGGCCCACATAACCTGTGCCAGCGATCGCTATTTTCATCTGTTTTCACTTATTACGACTGTGATTTTAAAAACCTGCAGACCCATTTCTAGAGCCTGCAGCAATAATTACCTGAATTGAATGAACAGGGTGTGACACACCGAGACTAATCGTCCGCAGGATAAATCGACTCAGCGTAAAACTGCAGCTCCTGCAGCCACAGCAAGCGTTTTTCATCGCCTTGCTCCATTAGCTGCTGAGCAAGTTGCTGCAGCTCCCTGGCAAATTGCTCAAACGTTAAAAGACTGCTGCCTTCGACACCATGTAACAAGCGCTGACGGCGGTACGACTCCCAGCGTTCGCGCTCGTCGCCCTCCAGTGTTTCCGGAAAGTTGCGTGCCCGATAGCGAAACAACAACTCCTCCCCGCGCGGATCGGCAAACGGCGCTGGCCAATCGACCAAATCCCAGCCACTGAGGCGGTGCAAATCCTCCATCGCTTGTTTGTCATTGCGCGAAAAGAAGCCGCCGTACAATTGCCCATCAACATCAGCGGCGTCGGCAAAGCTTTTACTGCTGTACACCTGGTGCAATTTATTGACCAAAGAACCGTGACTTTGCTCCAGCTGCTGTAAACGCGCCAAGTGCGTGCGCAGACGCTCACCACTGATACCCCAATGCTCTGCTCGATCCGGCGTCAGGGTCTTGGCCGGTGCTAACACCGGCGCTTTGTTAATGTGCACTTCTTTTAGCGGCAAGCGCTCAACGCCTTCAGGCAAGTCGCTCTGGCGGGTAAAGATACGCTGGGCGATTTGCTCTGCATCCAGCTCAAACAACGCGGTAGGGTCGTGGTTTAAGTCGAAGGCGATGAATGCGTTTTTATTACTCGGATGCCAGCACAATGGTGCCACCAACGCCATGCAGCCCTGCTCTACCGAGTACATCCCCGAGATATGTACCAGCGGCCGGTGGCGTTGTACATCGACCAAGGCGCCGACTTCGTTCTTAAACCGCAACCCATATAGATAACGGTATAACTTTGGTTGTTTATCTCTCAGCAAACGCGCCAGGGCGATGGTGGCGCGCACATCGGAAACGGCATCGTGTGCCTGACCGTGGTCCAAGCCATTCGCGGCTGTTAGATGTTCCAGCTTAAAACTAGTACGGCCATCATCGTGTTTCGGCCACTCGATGCCTTCAGGGCGCAACGCATAAGCACAGCGCATAGCATCCAAAATATCCCAGCGCGAATTTCCACCCTGCCACTCGCGGGCATACGGGTCGTAAAAGTTGCGGTACAGCGCGTGACGGGTGACCTCATCATCAAAGCGTATGCTGTTGTACCCTGCACTGCAGGTACCGGGCTGCGACAGCATGGCATTGATTTGGGTAATAAACTCACGCTCGCTGACACCACATTGATTGCAGGTTTGCGGTGTAATGCCGGTGATCAACACGGCTTGCGGGTGCGGCAAATAGTCGTCGGACTGTCGGCAGAACAACTCCACCGGCGGCTCGATTTCGTTCAAATCTTCATCCGTGCGAATGGCAGCAAACTGCGCCGGTCGGTCCCATGCGGGATGGGCGCCAAATGTCTCATAGTCGTACCAGACGATGCTATTCACTCAGGTTCCTTACATTATTCTGCGGCGATGCTTGCCGCTTGGATAAACCGATGGGCGTCGGCGGCGCTGCGCGCTGGAATTTCCTCCATCGGCATATGGCCAACCCCGTCATACACAATCACGTCCACGTCCGGCAAATCGGCAGCGAAGCGCTCCATCACCGACAACGGCACCCAATCGTCGAGTGCTCCCCACATTAATAACGTGGGCGTCGTCACCTCGGCCACGCGATCGCCCAGCTGCTCATTGCTGCTTTGTTCTTTCATGGTTCGAAAGACGGCCGTTAGCCCCTGACGGTTACCCGGCCGCAAACTCAAGTCGTGGTAACGACGCACCAGCTCAGCGGTCACTTTGTCGCTATCGCCATAGGCTTCACGCACATTCATACCGACGATAAAACGCGGCATAAACCACTGGCTCATCTCTCCTACTAGCGGCCAAGATGCCAACGACATGATAAACGGCATGTCCTGCGGATAACCGGCAGCGTCGAGCAAAATGAGCTTATCCACCTGCTGCGGATGCGCCAGGGCGTAGTTCCAGCTGATATAACCACCCAGCGAGTTCCCCGCCAGCACGAAGCGCGGCAGCTGCAGCTGCTGAGTAAATTCACGCAGCACCTCAACCATGTAATCGATGTCGTAGCGCTCACGGTCTGGGTCCGGCCCAGTCAAGCCGTGCGCGGGCAAATCGATACGCACCAACCGGTAGTGCGGCGCCAACGCCTGCACCCAGCCGTCCCAGGTATGCAGCGACGACGCCACACCATGCAACATCAGAATCACCGGGCCATCGCGCTTGCCTTCATCGCGATAGTGAATGTTTAACGCGCCGATCGTCAGGTATTGCGAACGCTCATTGCTGTAGCGCTGTTGCAACTCATCTAAAGGTCGATCAGCAATGCCAAGTGAACTGCACCCAGCCAGCAGCAACAGCGCCGCCATCACTAGCCATCTCGTTAACATGGTGATTCTCATTGTTATTGTCGTGGCCGCGCAGATTAGCATATTCACTTCTCTACTTCCCCTTTCCCCCATGGCGGTTAAAATGGGCGCCCGCCTGCATCAGCAGGCAGTATCGCATGACAGCTCCGCACACTCGCCGTGCGGCTAACTATTGGGAAAGTGGAACGGGTCAATGGCATTGTTGAAGAAGTTTTTTAAACCCAAGTGGCAACACGACAACCCGGAGGTTCGCCGCCAAGCACTCAGTGATCTGCAAGACGAAGCCACATTGGTGAGCTTTATTGAGCGCGAAAGTCACACCGAGTTGCGTCTGCAAGCGGTGCAGAAAATTCGCAGCACCTCAGTGCTGCAACAGCTGGCTCAGCACAAGCACGACGATGTTCGCAGCAGTGCACGTCAGCAGTGGCTGCAAGTATTGTTGCCTGAGCAAGGCATCGATGGAGTCCAAGACAACCAGCAACTGGTGCAAATTGCCGCTCTGACCGACGACCAGCAACTGCGCTTGGCCGCCATCAGCCGCATCACCGACCAACAAGAGCGCCTGCAGCTGGCGCAAACGCACCCAGTCGCCAAAGTGCGCTTAGCCGCCGCCGAAGGCATTGTCGATGCGGATAAACTGCAGACCCTGCAGCAATATGCACAAGGCAGAGACAAAGCCGTCTATCGCCTGTGCAAGGACCGCCTAGCACATGCGCGTGCGGAGCAAGAACAGCTGCAAGCGCAACAACAGCAACTGCAGCAGTTTCAAGAACAGTTGAGCTATCTAAATCGCTTAGGTTACCAGCCCGACTTTTACGCGCGCTTACAAGTACTGCTAAAAGACTGGCTAACATTGCGCGCATTGGCCTCGGACGATCAGCAACAGTCTATCGACGCAGCGCTGCAGCAAGCACAAGCCACCCTCGATGCCCACCAACAAGAAGAACAGCGACGCCAGCAGCAGCAAGCACAACAGCAAGCAGCCGCCGAGCAACAAGCACAACTGCTCGAGCAGCTGCACACTCTACTGCAGCCATCCGAGCTGACAACCGAAGCCTTAGAGCAGGCACTGAAGCCACTGCAGCAGCAATGGGATGAGGCCTACAGCCAGCACAAACCGGCCGCCTCCGACATTCGTGCGTTCGAAAACGGCCAGCAAATTTTGTTGACGCAATTGGCCACACTGCAAACGCTGGAGCAGCAGCAAGCTGAGCTCAGCGCCTGGCTACAAACCGACAGCAGTGGCTCAGAACAGCGCCTCAAACAGCAACTGCAGCAAGGCCGTCGCTGGCAACAGCAATTGAGCTGGCCCGGTGATCACAAACCACAATGGTGGCAAGCCTTACACGACAAACTCGAGCAGCTCGACGCACAGTTGCAGCAGCTCAAAAACACCGAGCAACAGCGCCGAGCCGACATTGATCGCCAGCTCGACGTACTGCAGGACAACTTGCAACGCGGCCATAGCAAAGAAGCCAACAAGCTGCTGTCGAAACTGCAACAGCTGATTCAAAAAGGGGCACCCGCCGAACAGCAACGGCGTTTGCGCTCATTGGCAGCACAGTTACATGACATGCGTGACTGGCAAGGGTTTGCCACCACACCGAAAAAAGAAGCCTTAGTCGCGCAGATGCAAGCCTTGGTCGGCGCGGACATAGCGCCCGATGTGTTGGCCGATAAGATTCAGCAGCTGCAAACCGAGTGGAAGCAGTTGGCTGGCGGTCAGTCCGACCAAGCACTGTGGGATCAGTTTCAAGCAGCGGGCGATCAAGCCTTTGAGCCGTGCAGAGAATACTTCGCGCAACGCGCTCAGCAACGCGAACAATTCGTCGAAGCACGGCGCCAGTTGATTGCAGAGCTGAACCACTACGCCAACAATATGGAGTGGCAACAGGCGGACTGGAAAGCGGTGCAGAAAACCTTGGACGTCGCCCGCCAGACCTTCCAACAGTATTCGCCCGTCGACCGTGCTGCGCACAAGGCCACTCAGGCGGAGTTCCGCCAAGCGTGTGACGCCATCCAGCAGCCGCTGCAACAACACTACCACAGCAACCTGCAACAAAAGCGGGCGTTGGTCGATACCGCACAGGCTTTATTGACCAGCGACGACCTGCCCGCTGCGATAGAGCAAGCCAAAGCGCTGCAACAGCAGTGGAAGCAAGTCGGCATGACACCGCGTCGTGAAGACCAAAAGCTGTGGAAGCAATTCCGCCAGCACTGCGATGCGTTATTTGCACGCCTGGATGAACAGCGCCAAGCGCGCAAAGCCGGCATCGATGAAGCGGTGAGCAAAGCCGAAGCCTTGGTTGCACAGGCGCAATCGCTGCAAGAGACGCAGCGCAGCGAGCTGGCCGAGTTGACGGCTCAGTTTAATACCATCGAGCTGCCACGCGGTGCGCACCAAAGGCTGCAACAGCGGCTGAAAGACATAGAGCAGCGCCAGCAGCAAGCGCAACAACAAGCGCATAAAGCAGCGGAACTGGCGCGCTGGCAAGGACTGTGCGACAAACTGCAAGCACTGCATCAGGGCAACGAGCCGTTGTGGCAGGACGCGCAACTGCCCAGCGGCTGCGACGCGCAGTTGTTTGAGCAAGCCTGGCAGCAGCTGCTGACGGCCGACCAAGATGCTCAGGAGCTGTGCATACGCATGGAAATTCTGGCCAACATTGACAGCCCCACTGCTGATCAAGCCACTCGTATGGCGGTGCAAGTTCAACGCTTGGCAGACGGTCTGGGCAAAGGACTAAGCCGTGACGATGAGCGTTTGCAGTTGGTACATTTGTGGCTCAAAGCCACCGCGTCTGACGAGTTATTGCAGCGCTTTATCAGCGCCCTGAAAGCCAGCATCTAACCGTGTCGAGACCGCAGCCTCAGTCGGTTGCGGTCTCGGCCACAGCTCGGCCCTCCCCTCCCGCCTGACAAACCTCTCCACTGTACATTTATCACCGGCTTTCACTGGCACAGTGA
This sequence comes from Bacterioplanes sanyensis, assembly GCF_002237535.1. GTDB lineage: Bacteria > Pseudomonadota > Gammaproteobacteria > Pseudomonadales > Oceanobacteraceae > Bacterioplanes > Bacterioplanes sanyensis_A. The sequence goes on along the minus strand of NZ_CP022530.1, from coordinate 2,687,080 downwards.
ACACTCAGTGTCGATACTCAAAAGTGTTGCTAACGATTCAGGGAAGTTGAGGATGGCTGTTTTCACTCGCCATTTGGGATGGCAAAACTGGGCATTGAGGTTGCTAAGATCGGGGCCGTTTGGCTGTGGGCCTTTCGGGGCGACACTCTTAGCCTTGGGTCTGATGCTGGCATCAGCCTTCACCCTGGCGGCCCCGCAGCTACAGCAGCTGCACGACCCAACCGGCAGCTTGTCGGTCAATTACGTGCAGCGTCACTTATCGGATTTCTCACCGGCCGCCTCACCCACCATGATTGGACAAGGTGGAGATGTGCTCTGGCTGCATTTCCAGCACTCAGCCGCTGCGCCCTACGAGTTGGTGATACGCCAGCCGCTGCTCGATCGCATTACGCTCTATGCAGCCAACGGCGCCTCCCAGGGCTTTCAGTTACTGTCTGATCTCGATCGTAGCCAAGGCGACATCACTCGCATTGCCCTCGATGGCGCCAATGGCCAACAGCAGTACTTGCTGCGCTTGCAAAGCAGAAGCTGGGGCAGCGTGGCGACCAAGCTCACCACCACAGAGCTTCTTGCGAGCTTTAGCAACCAACAAACCATGTTATTGGTCGCCTCGCTGACACTGCTGCTACTGGCGCTGATAGCCTCGGCCGCGATGGCGCTCGCACAGCGACAATTGCCTATGCTGTGGCTGTGCGCCAGCTTGGTGCTCAGTGCCGCTTGGCTGATCGTCAATTACTCTCAACTCAGCAGCCACTATCACTGGCTACCTTTTTCGTTATTAACGGTGCTGCTAGCCAGCTATCACGGTGTCGTGCACAACCTCAGTCAAACCGACAATCGCTCGCTGTCACTGCTGTTATTACCGGTGTTTACCAGCATAGTGATGGCGGCGCTGTTGCCAGTGTTCGCGCCATTGGCACGCCAAGTGTTGATCACAGCAGGTTTGGCGATGTTCACCTTACTGTGGTGGATGCAATTGCGACCGCAGAAACGCACCAGTCAACAACTGGTGTGGGCATCCTGCCTCAGTTTTGCTATCGGCATCATCGCTTGGCAGCTCAGCACGGTTTTCACGTCTGCGTTGTCTCTGTGGCCACTAACGCTGTTATGCCTGACCGTTGTCAGCAGCCAGCTATTGCTGCTGGCCAGTAAGGTTTGGCAAGCCTATCAGCAACACCTCAGTCAGCAACGCTATCAAACCTCACAACACATTAAACTGCGTGATGAAATTGAGCGTCTGCGGCTGATTAATCAATCGCAAAACCATTTTCTTGCCACCGTCAGCCACGAGTTTCGCGGCCCATTAAATGGCATCTTAGGCTCTATTGAAAACGCTCTCAGCCAACCCAGTCATCAGCGCCGCGAAGAACTACTCGATGCGCGCAGCAGCGCCGAGGAAGTGCTGGATTTGGTCAATCAAATCCTCACTCACACCGAACTAGAGGCAGGTTACCACCCGCTGATTCTGGAAGATGTGTCCGTACCAGCACTGCTAGAGCCCATACGTCAACAACTGCAAAGCGGATGTGACAGCAAAGGACTGTCTCTCAACATCCACTTGCACAACGATTTGCCCGCACAGCTGCGGTTGGATGCGCCCTGTATTCGCCAGGCCGTGCGCGCTCTGGCCGATAATGCCTTGCGTCTCACGCAGGAAGGCGAGATTTCACTCAGCGTGCGCCCCAGCGCTATGCGCGGGGAGTCTGGTCTGCAAATCACCATTGAAGACGATGGCCCAGGATTGGCTCCGGCAGAGCTGAAACGCTGGCAAGATTACTTTCATCAAGCCAAAGGGACACCCGCGTATCAGGACTTACACGCACCGCCAGGAATGGGGTTGGCGCTGGTGAAGGCTGCTTGCTACAGCTTAAGAGGCGATTTTTTAGTGGAAAGCAAAGCGCAAGGGCTGTCTGTCAGCTTGGTTTTCCCTGCCACCGCGGTGGTAGCGCAAACCGAGGATGATGACGAGCAGACTGTTGACTTACGTAGCCTCAGCGCTGCCGCAGTGGACCAACGCGGACGCATTTTGGTGGTGGAAGACAATGCCATCAACCAGCGCGTGATCAAAACCATGCTGGAAAGGCTGCAGTTTGACGTAGATCTGGCGGACAACGGCGAGCGGGCATTGGAGCGCTTGAGCAACAACAACGGCCAGCGCTACCAGATGATTTTTATGGACTGTGAAATGCCCGGTATGGACGGCTACACCGCCACAAAACGCATTCGTCAGAGCCAGTGGCCAGAAAGCATATGCCCTATCATCGCCGTCACCGCCAACGCACTGCATGGCGATAGGCAGCGCTGTCTGGAAGCTGGGATGAACGACTACATGAGCAAACCCATCAATATGCAGCAGCTGCGCTTAATGATCAGCCGCTGGAGTGCGCGTTTGCCAGAAGCGTCGGCCTCCGTTAGTGCGCACCCGAGCAGCGGCAAAGTAATTAGCAACATGAAGCTGTCATAGGCTGACTCAAACGCCACGCCATAGTGCCCGACCGGGGCAGGCTTTATACTGTGGTTTTGGTTGTAGCGTATGAGGAAATACCGCCCTATGAAGTTGGCCTTGCATTATTATGCCGCTTGCCCTTTTTGCCAGATGGTCTTGCGCCGTCTGCCTGAGCTGAACATCGACGTCGAACTGCGCGATGTACTAAGCCAGCCAACATTCGCTCAAGAACAGCGCCAGGCCACTGGTCGCAGTACCGTGCCTTGCTTGCGTATGGAAAGCGACGACGGTACGGTCAGTTGGATGTACGAGTCGATGGACATTCTGCAACATCTGCAAAAGCTGGCGTCATAAGTGAAGTGCGCTGCCCTGCCAGCGCACTGCTTTAGCACGATATTCCATGCCAATTGCAGTCAATGGCTGCTGATTTCACGTATTCTGCTCACCAAAAGCGCGTTCGCCCCTTAGAACACTGAGTCTCTACGTCAGCTGATGCTTTAGCGGATAGGATTACGTGCCATGCAACGCTGTTAAACAGCGCCTTCATTTTATATGGCTTGTTGTTTTTTACGGCTTGTTGTTAGGGCCTATCAACACTATTTCGATCACACTGTTATGAGCTGAATAGTGCTAACAGGCCCTAGCCCAACACCCGCGAACCTGAGCAAAAGTTTGCACAGCAGGTCGATTTTTTCGCTAGGATTTAACCATCAATCGATTTTCACACTGGCAGTGACGGCCTAAGGGCAACTATGAAACGAACGGGATTGATTCTGTCAGGCGGCGGGGCTCGGGCTGCATACCAAGTGGGGGTACTAAAGGCCATCCATCGACAGCTCCCCAAAGGACACTACAACCCTTTCGACATCATTTCCGGCACCTCCGCCGGGGCCATTAACGGCATAGCTCTGGCGAGCTTCGCTGACCATTACCGGCTCGGTATCCGCCATTTAGAGCGCATTTGGTCGCACTTCAGCTGTGACCTGATTTATCGTACCGATGCCATTGGCATCTCTCGCTCCCTGCTCACACTCACCGGCGGAGTACTGCTAGGCGCACGCCGACAAAGCGATACCGTATCACTGCTCGACAACAGCCCGCTGCGCGAATTACTGGCCGAGGTGATCCGCTTTGGCGCCATTCAGCAGGCCATTGATAATCAGAGTTTGCACGCCGTTGCCGTCAGTTGCTCTGGGCTTAGCAGCGGCGAGTCGGTGGCCTTTTTTCAAGGCCACTACAGCATCACCAACTGGCAGCGACAACGGCGCATCGGCCGCAGAGCAGAACTGACCCTCGATCATTTAATGGCCTCTTCGGCAATTCCAATGATTTTCCCGCCAGTGCACATTCGCGATCAGTTTTACGCCGATGGCGCCGTACGCCAACTGGCGCCGATGAGTCCTGCTCTGCATTTAGGCGCAGAAAAAATCCTGGTCATCGGTGTGAGCGGCGCCGCTCACCGCCCCGCTGATGTGACCGCTACGCCAGAGCAATACCCTACTCCGGCAAAAATGATGGGGCACATGCTCAATGCCGCATTTTTGGACAGCATGGAAACCGACATTGAACGCTTGCAGCGCATCAATCGCACCGTTGACCTTATTCCTGAAAAAATCCGTGCCAAACAAGCCATGGAGCTGCGCCACATTGATTTATTGGAAATCAGCCCAAGCCAATCGCTGGATGTCATCGCTGGCGAGCACGTTGAAGAAATGCCCAAAGCACTGAGACTCGCACTCGGCGGCAGTGGCAACGCCGCGCGTAGCGGCTCTGGCATTCTCAGCTATTTATTATTTTCAAAAGGCTATTGTCAGGCGCTGATTCAACTCGGTTATGATGATGCCATGCAACGTGGTGATGAAATCCGCGCCTTTTTTTCCGATCATTTCACTGAGGCAAAATGATGGTTCAACGCATGGTTGTGCTTACCGGCGCAGGCATTTCTGCAGAGAGTGGCATCAAAACATTTCGCGATAACGACGGCTTGTGGGAAAACCATCGTATTGAAGACGTAGCCACGCCTGAAGCGTTTTTGCGCGACCCCGCCCTGGTACAGAATTTCTACAACTTACGTCGAGCGCAGCTGCAGGAGGTGGAACCCAACGCCGCTCATACAGCACTGGCTGAATTTGAGCGCAGTTTCGACGGCGACTTTTTACTGGTCACGCAAAATGTCGACGATTTGCATGAACGCGCTGGCAGCCACAACCTAGTGCATATGCACGGCGAGTTAAACAAAGCTCGCTGCTTGGCGTGTAACCATGTACAGCACTGGCACAGCAACATTCAATCCGATTCTGCGTGCCAGCAGTGCGGTGCTGCCCAGTTGCGCCCGCACATCGTTTGGTTTGGTGAAATACCACTATATATGGACGAGATTTATCAGGCGTTGTCGCGCTGCGATGTGTTTATCAGTATTGGCACGTCCGGCCACGTTTACCCCGCCGCTGGGTTTGTCGAAATCGCTAACCAAGCCGGTGCTCACAGTGTTGAAATCAATCTAGAGCCATCCAATGTGCAAGACGCGTTTGCCGAACATCGTCATGGGCCCGCAGGCATTGAGGTAGCACGTTACCTAGCAACCTTGAGCTAACTCATTGTTGCAAATACAGGACAACCGGTTTTTAAACTGGCCTCTTATGAAGCCTCCACCGAATGACCTACACTTTGCGGCAAATAGCCAGACAGAGTACAGGACATGCGATCTTTCACCTTGGTAGCGGTTGCTGCCGTGGCCATCAGCGGCTGCCAACCGGCCGATAATATTGTTTCTGCCCCCGATCAAGCCAGACCCGCCAAGTTGTATCATGTGCCTAACCCAGGCGAGCAGCTAATGCGCCGCTTTCCCGCCAAGGTGCAAGCCGCTGAGCAAGCGGCGCTGGCCTTTCGTGTACCAGGAGAGCTGCAAAGCCTGCCGGCCCAACCAGGACAAAGCGTCAACCGCGGCGACTTATTAGCCAGCTTGGACCCGTCCGATTACCGCATCAAAGTGAACGATCGCCAAGCGCGTTACGAGTTGGCCAAAGCTCAGTTTGATCGCATTGAAGGCCTGTACCGCCAGCAGCAAGTATCACGCTCGCAGTTTGACCAAGCCAAAGCCGAGCTGGACATCAGCGATGCAGCGCTGCAGGCGGCCCAGACGGACTTGTCTTACACCCGCTTGAAAGCGCCCTTTAAAGGCGAAATTGCCGAGGTCTACACCGACAATCATCAGCCGGTAGCCGCTGGCAGAACCGTCATCATGTTGCAAGCACGTGACCAATTAGAAGTTAAAATCCAAGTGCCTGAAAACCTGATGGCACGCATTGCTGATTCCGACCGCAGCGCCACCTACAACCCCGAAGTGGAGTTCGAAGCCATACCGGGCCAGCGCTTTATCGCTACCTACAAAGAACACACCGCACAAGCGGACCCAGCCACCGGCAGCTTCACCACCACACTGACCTTGCCCAGACCTCCCGAGCTCAATGTTTTGCCCGGCATGTCGGCCAGCGTCTACGTCGACCTGAAACAGGTGTTAGCCGATCAACCGACCGTATTGATGGTGCCGTCGGGCGCGGTGGTGCAACACGCCAACCAACAAGAAGGCAGTGGCGAAGCCAGTGTGTGGGTGGTGAGCGCTGATATGACACTGGAGCGTCGCAGCGTTGAGGTCGGTCGCATTACCTCCCAAGGCATCGAAATTCAGTCTGGCCTGCAGCCCGGTGAAACCATTTTGGCTGCCGGAGTACATCAAGCCAGTGTCGGCATGCGCGTGCGCCCTTGGGTGCGTGAGCGGGGGCTGTAACCATGTCGGCTGAAAATACCGCCACCTATTTTATTCGCCACACCACCACCAGCTGGATGATTTTGATCATTCTGTTGCTCGGCGGCGTGCTCAGTTACCTCAATTTGGGGCGCCTAGAAGACCCGCAGTTCACCATTAAAGAAGCCATGGTGATTACCTACTACCCAGGGGCCAGTGCGTTACAAGTCGAAGAGGAAGTCACAGCGCCGCTGGAAAACGCCATTCAGTCGCTGGCGTACATTGATTACGTCGACTCCATTTCTAAATCGGGCTCGTCACAAATTCATTTGGTGATCAAGCCAGAGTACAAATCATCCCAACTGCCACAAATCTGGGATGAGCTGCGGCGTAAAATTCGTGACCGCCAAGGCAGCTTGCCGCCAGGCGTGCGCACACCGATTGTGATGGACGACTTTGGCGATGTGTTTGGCGTATTACTCGCCCTCACCGGCGACGAATACAGCTACGAAGATTTATCCGACTACGCCGATTATTTAAAACGCGAACTGACCACGATTGAAGGCGTGGCCAAGGTAGACATCACCGGCACACAAACCGAGCAGGTCTTTATCGACATTTCGCGCGAGCGCATGACCAACATGGGCATTCCGTTGTCGCGTTTGTACAGCCTGTTAAACACGCAAAACGTGGTCAATGACGCCGGCCATATTCGCATTGGCGATGAATACGTGCGTATTCACCCCACCGGTGAGTTTCAATCCGTGCACGAGCTGGGCGACTTGCTGGTCAGTGAGCCTGGCTCTGACAAACTGATTTACCTGCGTGATATTGCCCGCATTTCGGAAGGCATTGCTGAAGTGCCGACCCACCTGACTAATTACCGTGGTGAGGCATCTTTGCGTATTGGCATCTCGTTTAATTCTGGCGTCAACGTGGTGGACGTCGGTGAGCGCTTGCGCCAACGCATTGCTAGCCTGGAAAGCAGTCGTCCTTTGGGCATCGATTTGCACACCTTGTACGACCAACCCGCCGAAGTGGATCAATCGTCCACTGGATTCGTATTAAATCTGCTGGCCGCCATTGTCATCGTTATTCTGGTGCTATTGGTATTTATGGGCATGCGTGCCGGGTTGATTATCGGCACAATTCTGTTTTTAACCGTGCTGGGCACTTTTATCGTGATGGACGTGGTCGGCATTCAGCTGCACCGCATTTCGTTGGGCGCTCTGATTATTGCACTGGGTATGCTGGTCGATAATGCACTGGTGGTGACCGAAGGCATTATGGTCGGTATTCAGCGTGGCCTCAGTCGCAAGCAAGCGGCCTATCAAATTGTGCAGCAAACCCAATGGCCGTTATTGGGCGCCACCGTGATTGCCATTACGGCCTTTGCTCCTATTGGCCTGTCACCAGATTCCACCGGCGAATTTGTTGGTTCCTTGTTTTATGTGCTGCTGATTTCGTTGTTTTTCAGTTGGCTGACGGCGCTGTCATTAACACCATTTTTGTGCAGTTTGCTGTTTAAAGATGGCCAGTCTAGCAACAGCGAGCAGTCCGGCAATGACACCTACAAAGGCCTGCTGTACGACCTCTATCGGTCATTGCTAACGCGTATGCTGCAGCACCGAGCAGTGACCATGGTGTCGATGGTCGCTGCGATGCTGGTGGCCATTGTTGGCTTTGGCATGGTCAAGCAAAGCTTTTTCCCGCCGTCGAATACGCCGATGTTCTTGATTAACATTTGGATGGCGGAAGGAACGGATATTCGTGCCACGCAGCAACAGGCGCAACGCCTGGAGCAGTACTTTCTTGACTTGCCGGAAGTGCAGTTCACCTCCTCTACCGTGGGCCAAGGCGAACAGCGCTTTATGCTGACCTACGCCACGGAAAAGCAATACCCTGCCTACGCCCAGGTGATGGTGCGCACCGAGTCGCTGGAGCAAATTCCACCCATGATTGACGCCGCCCGCGAGTGGGTCGCCGATGAAATGCCCGGCGTATTTGTTAAATTCAAACGCTTGGAAATCGGCCCCGGCAGCAATGCAAAAATTGAGGCGCGCTTTTCTGGGCCAGATCAAATGGTATTGCGCCAGTTGGCCGAACAAGCCGCAGGCATACTGCACGACAACCAATACGCGGCCAACATTCGCCACGACTGGCGCCAGCGAGTAAAAGTCATTCAACCCTTGTTCAACGAGGACAACGCTCGCAGGGCCGGTATTTCCAAGCAGGACTTGGATGAGCTGCTGCAGCTCAGCGTGTCAGGCAAAACCGTCGGATTGTATCGTGAAGGCACAACGCTTAAACCGATTGTGATTCGCCCGCCGGAGCAAGACCGGTTGGACGTCGATGGCTTGATGGATTTACAAATCTGGAGCCCGGTTTTCCAGCGTTATATTCCGATCCAGCAAGTGGTGGAACGGTTTGATGTGGTATTTGAAGATCCCATCATCGCTCGTCGCGATCGCAAACGCACAGTTGAAGTCTATGCAGACCCTGGTCCAGACTCACCGCTCAATGCCAATGCTTTGTTTAAAGACATTCGTCCGCAGATCGAAAACATCGAACTGCCACCAGGCTATCAGCTCGAATGGGGCGGCGAGTATGAGTCGTCAAAAGATGCCCAAACCAGTGTATTCGCTTCACTGCCGCTGGGCTATCTGATCATGTTTATTATCACTGTGCTGTTGTTTAACGAAGCACGCAGTGCGTTGGTCATTTGGTCGTGTGTACCGCTGGCTATTATCGGCGTGACGGCTGGTATGTTATTGCTGCAGGCCGAGTTTGGCTTTATGGCCTTGCTGGGCTTTTTGAGTTTGTCGGGCATGATCGTCAAAAACGGCATCGTCCTGGTCGATCAAATCCGTTTTGAACTCGACAGTGGCAAGCAAGGCTACGACGCCATTTTTGATGCCTCCGTCAGCCGCTTACGCCCCGTCACCATGGCCGCTGTCACTACCATCCTCGGTTTGCTGCCGCTGTTGGCTGACCCATTTTTCAGCGCGATGGCGGTGGTGATCTGCTTCGGTCTGGGATTTGCCACTGTATTAACGCTGGGTGTTGTACCAGTGATGTACTCCATCACCCATGGCATCAAACGTAGCTAACGGTTAATAAAACTTTGGAGCAAAAAAATAGCCAGCTAAGCTGGCTATTTTTTTATCTGTGCTGTTTCTTATCAGCTATCAGCAGATTTTTCTACTGAGCGCGCTGCTATCCATTAGCGACTAGCGACGCTCAGTGCGCAGCCCCATGATTAAACTGACGCACATAATCAGCAGCACGATAGTAAATGGCAGCCCGGTTGAAATGGCACCCGCTTGCAGCGCCTGAATGGCTTCGGTGCCGCCAATCCAAAGTAGCGCAGCCGCAATCGCACCTTCGATGCTGGCCCAAAAAATACGCTGTGGCACAGGCGCATCAATTTTGCCACCGGCGGTAATGCTATCAATCACCAGCGAGCCCGAGTCAGATGAGGTAATAAAGAAGACCAACACCAGAATAATCGCCAGTACCGACAAAATATTCCCCATTGGCAGCTCATCGAACATTTGGAACATGGCCAATGGCACGTCCGTCAGCCCTTGCGTACCCAGTGCACCCACGCCACTCAATACCTGATCGATCGCCAAACCGCCAAATACCGACATCCACACAATGGTTACCAACGTCGGTACGATCAAAACACCGGCAATGAATTCGCGAATAGTGCGCCCCTCGGATACGCGCGCGATGAACATGCCCACAAATGGCGACCAAGAAATCCACCATGCCCAATAGAACACAGTCCAACCCTGGAACCAGGCTTCGTCTTCACGCCCGTGAGGATTACTCAGTGGGATAATATTCTCTAAATAGGCACCGATGGTGGTGGGGATATTGCCCATGGCCACAGCGAAACCAACCAAGGCCACAAAGACCATCAGCGCCAGTGCCAGCACCATATTGACGTTACTGAGTACTTTAACGCCGCCTTCCAGGCCGCGTACGACCGAAATAATTGCAAGGCCAGTCACCGCCAGGATGACCAACACCTGAGTACCAATACCACTTTCGATACCAAATACATGATCCATACCGCTGGCCGCTTGCTGCGCACCGAGGCCCAGTGACGTTGCCAAGCCAAACAGAGTCGCCAGCACGGCCAATATATCGATGATATGGCCCGGCCAGCCCCAGGTACGATCACCAAGAATGGGGTAAAAAATCGAGCGAATGGAGAGTGGCAGGCCTTTGTTGTATGCGAAAAACGCCAACGATAACGCCACCACACCGTAAATGGCCCACGGATGAATGCCCCAGTGGTACATGGTCGCCGCCATGGCCATACGCGCAGCTTCTGGTGTATTGGCCTCCACGCCCAGCGGTGTTTCATACCAGCCGGTGTAATAGGCTACCGGCTCCGCCACCGCCCAGAACATCAAACCAATGCCCATACCGGCGGCAAATAACATCGCCAACCAAGACACCATGGAATGCGCAGGTTTGGCGTTAACACCGCCTAAGCGAATCTTGCCAAACGGCGATACCAGCAAAAATAAGCAGAATAAAACGAAGATATTGCCAGCCCAGATAAACAGCACATCGAACTTGCCGATGATGTCCCACTTAATGCCATCTAGAGCGCCTTTGGCGGTGGCTGGCTCGACAGCCAGCACGGCGACGAGAAAGATCAGGATCAGGCCAGCACTGATGCCAAAAACCGGGTTATGGACGTCAAACCCCCATTTTTGAACGTTATCCTGGCCGACCGTATAGTCCGTATTATCGATACTGTACTTGTCGTGGTTGCTACTCATGTGTTGTCCATTGTGTAGAATTTGTTTGTACACTAAAGGAAAAACACACCAAAACTCAAGCAACTAGTGCAATAAAAACGGCTTCTCAGAAGCTAGCTGGCTTGTTCTGAGGCCTCCGCAGGACGGATTCGCCGCCACAAATACAGCACTAACAAGATGGCGGGCAAACCGAGCATGGCAGCCACGACAAAAAATTCAATATAGCCGTATTGATCCACCACGACGCCAGAAAAGCCACTGATAAATTTGCCCGGCAAAGTCATCAGCGAACTGAACAAGGCGTACTGTGTGGCCGTGTAGTGGCGATTCGTCAGGCTGGACAAATACGCAATAAACGCCGTTCCAGCAATGCCACCACTGAGGTTATCAGCGCTGATAACCAGTGCCAGCCACAATAATGACGGCGTTGCGGAAAGCCCCAGCCATGCTAACCAAGCAAATAATAAGTTGGTGCTGGCAACCAATACCGCACCGGCCAGCAATGGGCGATAAATACCCAGCCGCACGACTGCCACACCGCACAATGCCGAGCCAGCAATGGTCATAAAGAAACCAAATAACTTAGCCACCGAAGCAATGTCGGTTTTGCTGTAGCCCAGATCCAGATAAAAGGGATTGGCCATCGCTCCCATGGCCAGGTCGCTGAGGCGGAAAACACCGATAAAGGTCAAAATGACCAGCGCCAACCAGCCATTGCGACGAAAGAATTCAAGAAACGGGCACACTACCGCCCCCAACCACCAACGCTGCCAAGCCGGGCGCTGATGCAACTGCATGGGCCGACCAAAGGTCTCATCCACCAGTTGATATTCCTGCTGCTGACGTTGCTCTGCCGTGACTTCCGGGGCCCGCTCGGCCCAAACCGTCACCAGCATAATCAGCGCGGCGATGCATGCCATCACCACATAAGCTTGCGACCAGCCACCCCACTCGGCCAAATACAGAGCGCCGGCACCGGCGACCAACAAGGCAACACGATAGCCAAAGTAATATGCCGCCGACAAAGCCCCCTGCCATTCGTCATCGGCGATTTCGATGCGATAGGCATCAATCGCAATGTCTTGGGTGGCGGATGAGAACGCCACCAATACCGCCAGCAAAGCAATGGCACTAATCGAGTGTGCCGGGTCGATCTGGCTCATCAATAACAGGCCACTGGCCACACCCAATTGGCCGATTAAAATCCAACTGCGCCGCTTGCCCAGCCTATGCGTTAGCCAAGGGATTTTTAACCGATCGATAGCCGGCGCCCAAAACACTTTGACCGAGTAAGTCATGCCGACCCAGGCAAAAAAACCGATGGTGCTGCGCTCTAGGCCGGCTTCGGTCAGCCAGGCAGTCAAGGTGGTAAACACCAGCAAGAACGGCAGCCCAGCCGCGAATCCGAGCGCCCCCAACACCGCCACGGGCTTGTGGCCGTAGGTGTCTCGCAGCTGGCGCAGCAATGACAACATCAGTCTTTAAAGTTCTTAAACATCAACGGTAAAGTAATGCTCTCGTCGGCTTTTAACAGCGCCATCACTTGCTGCAGATCGTCGCGCTTTTTACCGGTCACCCGCACCATTTCGCCCTGAATGGCAGCCTGAACCTTAATTTTGCTGTCTTTAATCAGCTTTAACATTTTGCGGCCCAGATCTTTATCGATGCCTTGGCGCAGCGTCGCTACCACCTTCACTTGCTTGCCAGCTCCTTGCGGGTCGCTGTATTCCAAACAACTGACCTTAATGCTGCGTTTGATCAGGGCACCCTCGAGCATGGGTTTCATTTGATCGACCTGGAACTCGTCACTGGCGGTCAGGGTGACGCTCCAGTCTTGCAACGCAAACTGAGCATTGGCGCCTTTGAAGTCATAACGACGCTCCAGCTCACGATTGGCCTGATCTACCGCATTTTGCGCTTCGTGTTTGTCGATTTCTGACACTACATCAAAAGAAGGCATGAAGAATCTCCGCTAAATAATTGGTTGGCATATATACTCTTCGGGGTAGAGAAATGCAAAGCAGCGACTGGCGACCTCTAGGTGAGACATGGATATGGAAACCAAGATGACATTGCACGGCCCCGGCACCTATTACTTCTCTGTGACCGGATCGAAGGAACAGCCCATTTTCTATTCCGTGTTCGAGTATTGCTACGGCGAACAAATCCTGGCGCAATTGCCGCACAGTCGCCTGCTGGCCTATGTATTTAATCCCTACGAAATCCAATGTGTACTGCATTGCGACCACGACTGGACGCACGTGATGGACGATCTGCACCGGGCGTTTGATCACATGCACGAGCAATGCTGGCAACGCCGCCATCAAGTGCTGTCTGATCAAAGCACGGTATTGCTGGTGGACGACAGCGCCTATCTGGTCGATCTGGTATTGCAACTACACCGTTGGCCTGTGTTGCAGCAACTGGTGGCCGATGCCGAAGTCTACCCGTGGAGCAGCGATCGTTATTACCGCCTGCCAGAGCCACCGGCCTGGCTCGACAGCCGTCGCATGCTCAACTGGCTGTGCCACAGCCGCCGCAATCAGGCGCAGCATTATGAGGCTGTTATGCGCCAGCCCGCGCGCGCCACGCTCAATCTGCTGTCCGGCAATCACCCTATGTACCAAGCGCTGGCCCGCGACGGTTTTATCCAACGCTTTTTAAAGAAAGAGGCGCTGTCGCAGGCCGCCCGCTCCGCCGAAGAAATTCGCACCCTGTACGATCATGCCTGCCAGCTGGTGAGCGACCAATTTGGTACGGCGATGGAGTCCATGCGCGACCCACTCAATCGACGAGACTTCCACCGCTTCATGCCCATTGTTGTTTGGCTACTGCGTGAACGTGGACTGCACTTTGACGACATTGCCCGCTTGGTGGGTGAAGACGAAGAGCGCCTGCAATTGTGGCTGCGCAATCTGCCTGCCGACCATGAGGAAGCTTTACTGCGCAAACTGATGCAGCGCTGGTCGCCAACGGATATTCCCGTCAGTGGCGTTTTTGCCGAGGCCTGATAACGCTATACTGCCGCCATGATAACGATTGGTATTTTGGGGCTAGGCGCCATGGGCACCTTGATGGCCTACCACTGGCGGCAACACAGGGTATTTGCACTGACGCAGCAACCGCAGCTCAGCCGCACCCTGCAGCTGCCATCACCTCAGCAGGCAAAGCCATCCGCCGTATCGCTACAACTCCCCTGCTGGCAACAGCAACCGCTTGATTGGCTGGTCGTCTGCACCAAAGCCGCCGATACCTTAACCGCCCTGACGCCCTATCGGCAGCAGCTGTCGAGCGTGCGCCGGTTAGTGCTGCTGCAAAATGGCGTTGGGCAGCAGCAGCAGGTTCAACAATGGTTGGACGGTATAAATGCGGCGCCGACGCTGTGGGTAGCCAGCTCCACCGAAGGCGCTTATCGACTTGCCCAAGACACCGTGGTCTACGCCGGTCAAGGCACCACGGTTGCCGGTCCTTGGCTCTCGCAAGCAGACCAAGCACCACTGCCGCCCGGTTGGCAATTCGAGCCCAACATGCGCGAGCGACTGCTGCACAAATTGGCGCTCAATGCCGTCATCAACCCGCTGACGGCGAAACATCGCTGTCGCAATGGCGAGCTGCTCAGCCAGCAGTATTGGCCTGAAACAGAAGCCCTGTGCGATGAAGTCGAACAAGCGTTCGAGCAATTGCAATGGCCGTGTCCAACCCCCTTGGTGCAGCGCGTCAGAGAGGTGGCCACCGCCACCGCCAACAACCAGTCCTCAACGCTACAGGACATTCTCGCCAATCGCGCCAACGAGCTGCCCCATATTACCGGTTACATTTTGCAAGCCGCGGCAGCCCAGCAACTGGCACTGCCACAGCAGCGCGCTCTGGCACAACAGCTTAATATCCGCTGGTAATCCCAGCGCACGGCCTTTCAAACACGCTCAGAGCAGCGCAGGCCATGCATTGCGAGCCTGACGAAGATTGACGTTGGCCGCACGCCTCGTTAGTCTTCGCGCCTCAGGTGCCTGCTCTGGCAGGGTAAACGGGAAGCTTGGTGTGATTCCAGCGCTGCCCCCGCAACGGTAAGTGATGACAGCAACGGCCAAGACCACTGTGCAAGCGCATGGGAAGGGGCCTGAGCGGAGCCATACTCGCATCACCAGCCCGGATACCGGCCTGTTCCATCAAACCAGCAACTGCGGTGGGCGGTAGCGGAGGTTCCTGTCTGGCCGTCGCTGGCCAGGGTGCTGCCGTGCTGTCTTGCTGCCTAACATGAGGCATGGCGTGCGCCACCTGATCATTTGCACTTTTCTCTGCGCTTTGCCCACTGTCACTGTCGCCAATGGCCAATCACTGTCGCCAGTAGTGGTCACTGCGGAGAACGCACGGGATAGCAATGCCCGCGAGTTTGATCGTGCAGAGCTGGAACAAGGCCATAGCGATTTGGCCAGTTTTCTTGGCCAGCTCAATGGTGTTCAGGTGCAATCCACGGCCGCCATTGGCGATCCGGTGATGTTGAGCGTGCAAGGCGCCGACGCACGGCAAACGCAAGTGCTCATTGATGGCATCGAAGCACCGCGCAATGAGTTCGGTAGCTACGATCTATCCACCATTCCGCTGGCTCAGATCGATAGCCTGGCGCTCACCACCAGCGGCGCCGTCAGCAGTGCCATCGGCGGCACCTTAGAAATCAACACCCGCGACGTACCTGTGCCGCAACTGCAAACAGGCGTCGGTGCCTACGGGTTGCGCCAGCTGGCCTGGCAACAGCCGCTGAGCGAGCAAAGTCACCTGCAGTTGCACCATCTGCGCAGCCTCAACAACTTTGACTACCCGGTCCCCAGCCCCATCGATGCGCCAAATGACCGTAATCAACCGCAAGCGCTGAACAATGCGGATTTCCAACGCTACGATCTGGCGTTGCAGCAACGGTGGTCACAGCTGCGGTTGCGCCTGGGCCACCGCACTGCTGACAAGTCGTATCCGGATTATTTCAGCAATCGCGATGGCCAACATGCGCGCTTTCAGCAGCAAGCCAGCAGCGCGCAACTGAGCGGCCACTGGCACCAGTATTTACCGCATCAATGGCAGCTGTATTGGCGTCGATTCGACGACCAATACATCGACCGCGGCAGCGCTGTAGGCCTGGGCCGTCAGGACAATCGGTATTTTGGCCATCAACTCACCGGCCAGTGGCGTACGCAATGGAACCTGCAGCAGCTGCACAGCGCATTCAATATTGAGGCGCAGCAGCAGCGCTACGTCAGCCGCCACCGGTTATCAGCGAACGCCAAAACCTGTGATCAGCTGCGAGCATCCTGTGATTTGCTCAGCAAACGCCAACAGCTCAGTGCTGAGCTGCAGCAGCGCTATCTATGGGAGAAGCAACAACTGCAGTGGAGCGTGCGCCATCGCCAAGTCGACGACAGCAGCCTGACGCGCAGTGGCGAGCGTATTGATGATCGCTGGAGCTGGTTCGACGGCGCCATTGGGCTGCAGCACACAGCGTCCGATTGGCACAGCCAGCTTAGCGTCAAACGCGCCATACGCTTCGCCAGCCTGTACGAGCGCTTTGGCGATCGCGGCTTGTTGCAGCCAAACCCGGATTTAAACAATGAGCGCGCTCACAGCCTGCATTGGGATACGCACCTTACCTTGCCACTCATGGCCCGACTCAGTGCGTTTTATCGCTGGTTGGATGATGCCATCGTGCCGGTGTACGACTCTCGCGGCATCGGCCGCTACGAAAACACCGACGCTGCTCGCATGACAGGGGTGGAATGGCAGCTGACGCCGCTGCAACTGCATTTCAATGGCCTTCGCCTAAGCACCGACCTCAGTGGCAGTCACTACCACAGCCAAACAGACAGCGACGTCAAAGCCTTCGACCAACAGCGCTTGCCCGGCATTTACCACCAGCAGCTACGCGCCCAGATGAGCGCCAAGTGGCACCGACAAAGCTTGCAACTGAGTTTTGAATACGCCGATGACCTGTACATCGACCGCGCCAACCTGATCATAGGCGACCAACGTCGGCTGTGGCACCTGCATTACCGCTACCAAGCGAACGCCTGGCAGGCAGGCACGAGGCTCGACAACCTCAGCGATCAGACCTACCGCGACTTCAGTAATCGCCCGGCCAGACCAAGAACGTGGCTGGCTTACCTAACACTGAACTACTAACGGAGATACACGATGCAAAAGCCGCTCTACCTCATCTCACTGGCAGCCCTGCTGAGCGCCTGTGGCAGTGACGACTCGTCCAGCAACAATACAACACCAGCACTCGAGTCCAAGTACGTTGCCCAACTGGTGGCACCAGACTACAGCAGTAGCCAAGTAGCAACGGGCGCGGTAACGGGCGATCGCAGTGCCACCCAGGGGCTGCTGGTGCAAGACAAGTCTGACTACTCGCTCAGCAGCTATGGCGACGTTCTGTACCAACTGGGCCGCTTCCAGATTGATACCGTGTCGCGTTATGAAGGCCATGATCTGACGACACAAAGCTGGAGCTACAGCACACGCTTAGCGGGTGAAGAAGTTTCGTCTAACACCTATCAGTTGGTCCAGCGCAATGCGTCTGAAGGCTACTTAATTCGCTATGGTAGCCATTTACTGCTTACGGTGAACCCGCAGGCTGACAACGCCGACGACTTTGTGACCGGCAGCATCGATCTGTCCGCCTATACGCCGGAGGGCACCCAGGTTCCGGGCATGAGCGACGCTGTGATAGCAGGGGACCGTTTGTTTGTGTCATTGCAGCGACTCGATGCCAGCTGGCAACCACTCACTGCCTACATCGCTGTTATCGACCTGAGTACCGGACTGGAAATCGATACCAACCCTCAACTGGATGGCCTGCAAGGCATTGCATTAGCCGGCACCAACCCCGCCAGCATGGAAGTGCACAACGGCCAGCTGTACGTCGCCAGTCGCGGCGATTACGCCAGCAACAGCGGTACATTGGAAAAAATTGATACCACCACTTACGCCACGACAGTGCTGGCTGATGGTGACAGCTTCCCGCAGCTGAACGCTAACCTGGAAGACGACGATGCCAGCAACGACGTCATCTACCACTTCCAGGATGTGGCTGTGGTCAGCGACCAGCTGGGCTTTGTGCTGCTAAGCAAAGAGCAAGGATTTACCAGTCTGGACGATCGCATCTTTACCTTTAACCCGACAGAAGCCAGCTTTGGCACTGCGCTGAACGACACCGTTGCGGCCTTGAACGATCAGCAAATTGCAGACATCACCGTGGGCCCAGAGCTACGTTTGTGGCTCAGCGTACACAATGCCCAAGCACCTGGCATCTACGTGGTTGACCCAGATACACTGACGGTGAATGGCGATTTCATTGCATTGGATATGCCTGCCAGCCACATTCTGTTCTTAAGCGAATAAGGGAGCCTGTATGGGAAACCGGTTATCAAAAATTGCCACCAAAACCGGCGACAAAGGTGATACCGGCCTCGGTGATGGCAGCCGCGTCAGCAAACACAGCGATCGCATTCAAGCGATTGGTGATGTTGATGAGCTCAACAGCTGGATCGGGCTGCTGCGTGCGCAGCTCGCCGCCGACCATGCGTTGCAAGCAGTGCTGGATCAGATCCAGCACGACTTGTTTGACCTCGGTGGCGAGTTAGCCGTACCCGGGTTTAATGCGCTGAGCGCTACCTTGATCGCTGATTTGGAAGCCGAACTGGAGGTCATCAACCGCCAGCTGCCAGCACTGAAGGAGTTCATCTTACCAGGCGGTAACCAGGCTGCGGCGCACTGCCACATGGCGCGCGCTGTCTGTCGCCGCGCTGAACGGGCGTTAGTAGCGTTATTGCAGCACCAGTCGGTAAACGAGTTGGCGCTGCAATATCTCAACCGCTTGTCTGATTTGCTGTTTGTCTGCGCACGCTCATTGGCGCGCGAAGGTGGCGGCCAGGAAGTGCTGTGGCGCAATCGCTACCAAGGCACTAATCCACCTTAAATTGCGCCACTCGTGACGCCAGCGACTCGGCAATGGCTTGCGTCTGCTGCACCGCATGCACAGTGCCCTCGGCATTGTGCTCGGTTTCTTCACCGCCGTGGCGAATCTCATTGAGGTTGTGTTCCAGGCCTGCTGCCACGTCTTTTTGCTCCGTGGCGGTCACCACAATGACGTTGGTTTTTTGCTGAATCTCGCCCATGCTGAGCTGAATTTCATCCAGCGTCATACCCACCTGCTCTGAGCGCGACACCGTCGACTCGACCATATCGCGATTCACTTGCATGGTATCGACTGCACGCAAAATGTTCTGCTGCACTTCCTGAATCAGCTCTTCAATCTCTTGCGCCGAGCCTTGGGTGCGACTGGCCAGAGTTCGCACTTCATCGGCCACCACGGCAAAACCACGCCCCTGCTCTCCAGCACGCGCCGCTTCAATGGCGGCATTAAGTGCCAGCAGGTTGGTCTGCTCAGCAATGCCCTTAATAGTACCGAGGATGGTCGAAATCGTACTGGAGTTATCGGCCAGTCGATTGACTGCGTCCATCGAGTTTTGCATCTCCCCCGACAACCGTTGCACTTCTTGCATCACACTGAGCACCACTTGCCCGGCTTGATCCGATTTTTGTTGGCCTTGCGTGGCGGCGGTTTGCGCCTGTTCGGCCAGGCTGGCCATGCCGGATGCTTTTTCCGCCATTGCGCTGAGCATATCTGACACCTGTTGTGTTTGCTCCAGCTGTGCCTGCACCGCCTGACGCGAGCGATTGGCGATGGACTCGACCTCATTGACGTTGTCGCTCACAGAGCCCGCAGAGTCTTTCACCGCCGCCAGCGTGGCGCGCATATTGGCGGTCATCTCGTTAAAGGCATCGCGCAGGCGGCCCATCTCGTCCTGCCCTTTAAAACTGATCACTTGGGTGAAATCACCACGTGCAATCTCACCGGCGCCATGACTAAAGCGCTTGATGGTAAAGCGGATCGACATATAGAAGGCTAAGTACAAATACACAATGATGCTCAGCGCCAGCGCCAACACCACCAACAGCCATTGTATTTTTTCTTGTTGCAACGCCAAGCGCTGTTGCAGGCGCTCATTTATTAGCGGAAACGCTTGTTGCTCGAGCTGTAAAGCATGAGCTTGCTGCTGCTGATAAAACTCGTGAAACGCACTCCAGCTCATTTCTACTGACACGGCGGCAATCACTTCGTCATCAATTTTGACACGCACCGCATCTAACGCCTGCAAGGTGGCCTGAGCATGGCGCAACAAGATAGCATCGTTAACGCCTTTGGCCGCAGACACCAGCAACTGCGCCGATGAATCTGCCTCCAACAGCTGATCGTAAACGCTGTTCATCTTGTCATAAGTGGCAGACTGCAAGTACTGCTCTACAAAGGCAAACAACGCCGATGAATGCGCCATGCCCATGGTTGACGCCAACGCAGGCAGCTCGGTCAGCAGCATGCTGTTCAGGCGCTGAATGTTCAGATCAGGGTCTAGCGCCAATCCCGAAGTACGAGCGTACTGGCGCAGTAGTAGGTAAATTTCATCGATGGCGAGCTGATAATATTTGAATTGGTCGACATGAGTTGGTTGGCGGTGTTCGCCTTGATAGCTCAAACGCTGCAGATATTGCTGGCGCCACTGTTCTAACGACTGTTGCAACGCAGCATCCTCTAACGAGTCGGTCAAGTCATCCAGACCGGCAGCCATCGTCTCTCTGGCTTGATCCGCTGCGCGCTGCAGTTGTGCATCGTTTTGAAATGGCAGCACCGCCGCCAGATCACGAAAGCGCTCAATCTGATGGGCAAAGGCCAACATAGCCTCAACTGTGTCCACCGCAGACAGCGCACGCTCAGTTTTGCGCATCGACTCCATGGCGGTAAGAAATACCTGGCCGCTGAGCAACACCAGGGGAACCATAAATAAAAAGCTGATCAGTGCGAATTTGGCAGCGTAACTCAGCCGCCCCATAAACTTAATCGCAGGCCACATCAGGGCTTTGAACATCGTCTGGTTCACCTCTGGCTATTGTTATTATCTAATGTTGTCGGCAGTGATAGCGTTCACTGTAGTGAGAACGGCCGTTATCTCGGCCCAGCGGGCCAAGGCGTGTAATAAAACCCGATTCTGTAACGCCACACTGTGGGTTTAATGTAACGTTTGTTA
Organism: Bacterioplanes sanyensis; assembly: GCF_002237535.1. Classification (GTDB taxonomy): domain Bacteria; phylum Pseudomonadota; class Gammaproteobacteria; order Pseudomonadales; family Oceanobacteraceae; genus Bacterioplanes; species Bacterioplanes sanyensis_A. Next base: position 2,665,978 of record NZ_CP022530.1, on the reverse strand, counting down.
TCGAAATTAGACACAATCTACCAGCAATTCGTAAGCGACGCAGCGAGCTGTGCACTGATGTTAACCGTGTGTCACTGCCTGAAAACGTCCTCGCCTAAGAGCGTACTTGCTCGGTTAACAAGGTGCAGTCAGTCGAACAGCAGATAGGGCCAATCGTCCCGTAGACAGAAAGTGCGAAGCAACAGAATCAGCCAGGGTGGCTGCGGAGTGCGATAACAGCGGGGCCGGCAGAATTAGATAGGTTGTAACGACGAAAGAGACATGGAAAAGCAGCGAGCTAAAGACGCAACAATAGCGCCTGACAAGAAAGGACTGCCCAGCACCGCGATGGGCGCTGGGCACAAACACTAAGGACGGTCGTCCACCTCTTCCAGCTCAGGAGGCATCAAGTCTTCACGGCTGATCTTCATCAGCAGCAGAATATTGGCCGCCACATAAATCGAAGAATACGTACCCACCAACACACCGATCATCAGTGCCACGGCAAAGCCATGAATCATTTCACCGCCAAACACCATCAACGCAAACAGCACCAGAGCCGTCGTCAATGAGGTCATCAGCGTACGACCCAGAGTCTGGTTCAGTGACTCGTTGATGACGTCGATAGCACCGCCACGGCGCAGGATGCGGAAGTTCTCACGAATGCGGTCCGATACCACGATGGTGTCGTTCAAGGAGTAACCGATCACCGCCAGCAAGGCCGCCAATACATTCAGGTCAAATTCCCATTGGAACAGCGAGAATAAGCCGACCACGATGATGACATCATGAAACAAGGCCGCCACAGCACCGACAGAGAACTTGAACTGGAAGCGCACAGCAACATAGATCATCACCACAGCCAGCGCCATCAGCAGCGCCAGGCCACCTTCATCACGCAGCTCCTCGCCCACTTGTGAGCCAACAAACTCACTGCGTTCCAGACGAATCTCATTATCCTCAGGCAGCTGCTGTTGCAGCACACCCAACACCTCATTGCCCAGATCGTCGCGGAAGGCCTCCGACATACGCACCAGCACGTCGGTCTCAGAGCCAAAGTTTTGCACGGTAACATCGCGGTAACCGGCATCTTCCAGAGTGTCAGTGATGCCCTCCAGAGCCACTGGCTGCTGGTATTTTACCTCCAGCAAGGTACCACCGGTAAAATCAAGACCCAGGTTCAAGCCCTGAACGGCGACCGAGCCAATCGACGCCAACACCAATACAATGGATAACACCAGAGCGATCCCTCTGGCCTTCATAAAGTCCAGAGTTTTCATACCCGACCTCCAATTGCTAGGGATTCAACACGACGACCGCCGTACACCAGGTTCACCATGGCACGATTGAGCACAATCGCCGTGAACATCGACGTCAAAATACCGAATGACAACGTCACCGCGAAGCCTTTGACTGGGCCTGTGCCTGCAGCAAACAAGATCACCGCCACCAACAGCGTGGTCAGGTTGGCATCAAAGATGGTCACAAAGGCGCGGCTGTAACCTTCGTGAATGGCTTGCTGTGGTGAGCGGCCATTCTTCAATTCCTCACGAATGCGCGCAAAGATCAGCACATTGGCGTCCACCGCCATACCAACGGTCAATACGATACCGGCAATGCCCGGCAAGGTCAGCGTGGCACCAACGATCGACATCAGCGCCACCAGCATGACAATGTTCACCATCAGTGAAATATTCGCCATTAGGCCGAACGCTCGGTAGAACACCAACATGGCCACTAATACCAAGGCCAGACCGACCATCACCGACTGCACACCCATCTCGATGTTTTCTTTACCCAGGCTTGGGCCAACGGTGCGCTCTTCAACAAAGTACATCGGCGCTGCTAATGCACCTGAACGCAGCAGCAAAGCGAGCTCGCTGGCTTCGGCTGCTTGCAGGCCGGTGATACGGAAGCTGCTGCCCAGCGTGGTTTGAATGGTGGCCAAGCTGATGATCGATTTTTCCGTCACTTGGACGGTCTTCACCACTTCCTCGCCATCCACCATTTCGTAGGTCGTCCGAGGTTTACGCTCAACAAACAGTACCGCCATGCGACGTTGCACCGCTTTGCGCGTCACTTGCGTCATGCGCGCACCGCCTTTGGCGTCTAGGTCGATGTTCACCTGTGGCATGCCATTTTCATCAAACGCTGAGCGCGCATTGGTCACACTGTCACCCGTGGTGATCACGGCTTTCTCCAAACGCGCGGTGCGAAAGGCTTCGCTGCGGAATGGGTATTCTTCGGTGGTGAAACGGTTAGCACCTGGCTCGGCTTCTAAACGAAACTCCAGGTTGGCCGCTTTACCGAGAATCTTCTTCGCTTCGGCCGTGTCCTGAACACCCGGCAGTTGCACCACAATGCGATTGCGGCCCTGACGCTGCACCAGAGGCTCAGCCACACCCAGTTCATTAACACGATTGCGTAGCGTCGATAAGTTTTGTTTTACCGCATAGTCTTCGTAGGTTTTGATCTGCTGCTCCGTCATACGCAGCTTGAGGTCGTAAAACTCCGCCACTTCTTCGGTGGTGCGAGAAAACTCAGGGAACTCACGGATAAAGAAGTTTTCTGCCGTGTCACGCGTGGCTTCGTCTTCAAAGCTGATGCGCAGATAGTCGCCTTCCACCTGAATGCGGCGGTAACGCAAATCTTCTTGGCGTAGGCGTGTGCGCAACTCTTGGCGATAGTTGCTGACTTTGCCCGCCATGTACTCTTCCATGTCGACTTCCATCAGGAAGTGCACACCGCCGCTCAAGTCAAGACCCAAGGTCATCGGGCCAGCGCCTAAGCTCAGCAGCCAGTCCGGCGTGGTCGGCGCTAAGTTCAAGGCAACAACATAATCATCGCCCAAAGCACGCTGTACAGCGGCTTTAGCGGGCAATTGGTCGCTGGTTTGCTGCAGGCGAAACAGTGCCGTGCCGTCGATCACTTCTTCGCCAAAGAAATCCAGCTTGGCATCCGTCATGGCGGCGCGCACCTTGGCCAAGGTCGCCTCCGACATTTCTGCACCCGCTTGCGACGGCGTTACCTGGATAGCAGGGTCCGGTGGATAAAGATTCGGTGCGGCGTAAATGGCTGATATCACAACCACCAACACGATTAGTAGGTTCTTCCACAAGGGGTACTTATTCAGCATGGGATGCCATAATTCCTATATCTGGCGAGACAGTCGATAAACGCAAAGCGGCACCCGAGGTGCCGCTTAGGATTTACGCTTTTACTTCTTTAATAGTGCCTTTTGGCAGCGCAGCCGTAACCGCAACTTTTTGAATCGGCATTTGCACGTTGTCAGCTACTTCGACCACCACAAAGTCGTCGGTCACTTTAACAATTTTTCCCAGCATGCCACCGGCGGTAACGACTTCATCACCACGCTCCAGGCCACCAATCAGCTCGCGGTGCTCTTTCTGGCGCTTAGACTGTGGACGCCACAGCAAGAAGTAAAAGATCAGCAAAAAACCGCCGAGGAAAATCAGCTGACCTGTGACTCCCATTGGAGCTTGGCCTGCGCCACCCTCAGCCAGAGCACTGGCAGAGGCGAATAAGGCTGCAACAGCGAGCAAAAACTTCATTATCTATCTCCCATTAAATGTTTCCAGACGCACAAGCGCTGGTGACTAATTCGTTATTCTGGTGCCTGATCTGGCACGTCCAGCGCTGGCGTTGGCAAGCCGCGTTTGGCATAGAACTCGTCCACAAAGTCGGCAAATGTACCTTCTTCCAATGCACGGCGCAAACCGGCCATCAGGGTCTGGTAATAGTGCAGGTTATGGATGGAATTCAGCGTCGCGCCGAGTATCTCTTTGCAACGATCCAAGTGATGTAAATAAGCCCGACTGTAGTTTTTACAAGTGTAACAATCGCATTCTGGGTCCACAGGCCCGGTATCGGTGCGGTTGGCGGCGTTACGAATCTTCAACACGCCGGTCGAGGTGAACAGGTGCGAGTTGCGTGCGTTGCGAGTTGGCATCACGCAATCGAACATATCGATGCCGCGACGCACGCCTTCCACTAAGTCTTCAGGCTTGCCCACGCCCATCAAATAGCGCGGTTTGTCCGCTGGCATTTTGGGCGCCGTGTGACGCAGTACACGCATCATGTCTGGTTTAGGCTCACCGACACTGAGGCCGCCCACGGCGTAGCCATCAAAACCGATGGCGGTCAGCCCTTCGAGTGACTCGTCGCGCAGTGCTTCGTACATGCCACCTTGAATGATGCCAAACAACGCAGCTGTGCTGTCGCCATGCGCCTCTTTACTGCGCTTGGCCCAGCGCAGCGACATGCGCATGGAATCGGCGGCTTCTTTTTCCGTCGCAGGATACGGTGTGCATTCGTCAAAAATCATCACGATGTCTGAGCCAAGCTCGCGCTGTACCTGCATCGAGCTTTCAGGTGTCATCAACACCTTTTCACCGTTCACCGGTGAGCGAAAGGTCACACCCTCTTCGGTAATTTTGCGCATATCGCCCAAGCTAAATACCTGAAAGCCGCCAGAGTCGGTCAGGATCGGCTTATCCCAGCCGATGAAATCGTGCAGATCACCGTGTTGCTGGATAATCTCGGTGCCGGGTCGCAGCATCAGGTGGAAGGTATTGCCGAGAATAATCTCCGCCCCCAACTCCTCGACTTGATCCGTGGTCACGCCTTTAACCGTGCCGTAGGTGCCCACTGGCATAAAGGCCGGTGTCTGCACATCGCCGCGCGGGAAAGATAAGGTGCCACGGCGCGCAAAGCTGCTGTCGTCTTGCCCTAACAGGGTGAAATTCATATGACATTTACGCGTCATGGTCGGCTCCTTGGCTGGGCGTGTGCGGGTGAGAAAGAAACATAGCGTCGCCATAGCTAAAGAAGCGATAGCGCTGCTGTACCGCCTGGCGATAGGCGTTCAGGGTATTTTCCTGGCCCGAGAATGCCGACACCAGCATGATCAATGTGGACTCCGGCAAATGGAAGTTGGTGATCACCGCATCAACACTGCGGAATTGATAACCGGGGTAAATGAAGATATCGCTGTCGCCATAAAACGGCGCGATATCACCGCTTTGACTGGCGCTTTCTAGGCTGCGAATGGAGGTCGTACCCACCGCCACCACACGATGGCCAGCCGCTCGGGTGGCTTGCACCGCAGCCACCACCTCATCACTGACCTCAATGTACTCGGCGTGCATTTGATGGTCAGCAATGTTCTCCACTTTGACCGGTTGAAACGTACCAGCACCGACGTGCAGCGTCACGTAAGCGAAACGAACGCCGCGTTCGCGCAGTCGCGCCAGCAATGGCTCATCAAAATGCAAGCCAGCTGTCGGGGCTGCCACCGCTCCGGGTTTTTCTGCATAAACGGTTTGATAGCGCTCACGGTCCAGCTGGTTGTCCTCGCGCTCCATGTAATGCGGCAGAGGAATATGTCCCACCTCGTCCAACAGCTCCAGTACCGGCCGCTGCATCATAAAACGCAAGCGAAACAGACTGCCTTCGCGGCCCAACACTTCTGCACGCTCACCGCCCAAAGTAATGATTTGGCCGGCTTTAGGCGAGCGCGACGAGCGTACATGGGCCAGCACCTCTTGCTCTGGCAGTATGCGCTCGATCAGCGCTTCCAGCTTGCCGCCACTGTCTTTTTCACCAAACAACCGCGCCGGAATCACCCGCGTGTTGTTGAACACTAACAGATCGCCCGGCTCGAGCAGTTGCTCGATATCGGTGAATTGACGGTGTTGCAGTTGACCGTCGCGGCCATCGAGACACAGCAGACGAGAAGCGCTGCGCTCAGACATAGGCTCACTGGCGATCAGCTCATTCGGTAACTCAAAGCTAAAGTCGCTGGTTTTCATCAAATTTCCTTCGCAAACGGCGAAACAGGCCGAATCGGATGCCAACTCGGGGTCGGCGCTACAAACGCCGCAAGGCTACCTGAGCCCGTGCACCTTGTTAAGAGTGGCCGACACAAATGCCACAGAGCAGCACGTTTCTTTACCCATGCGAGCGGTTAAGTTGCTGTAACTACAGGAATTTCTTAAAAAAAGTTTGACAGCAAAATTTTCGACGGTAATATACGCGGCCATCAAGCGATGCCGTGATGCCAGAGTGGCGAAATTGGTAGACGCAGGGGATTCAAAATCCCCCGCCTTAACGGGTGTGCCGGTTCGAGTCCGGCCTCTGGTACCATTACAGGCAGCTTGATATGACCGGCAACGGTAAGCCCAGGTGGTGGAATTGGTAGACACGCTGTGTTCAGGTCGCAGTGAGCTTACGCTCGTGAGAGTTCGAGTCTCTCCCTGGGCACCATTAAACAGCCTTGTTTGATGGTGCAATAAAAAATGGTGCCGCCGAAGTGGTGGAATTGGTAGACACGCTGTGTTCAGGTCGCAGTGAGCTTACGCTCGTGAGAGTTCGAGTCTCTCCTTCGGCACCATAAATATCCTTCCTCGCTATTTTCAAACTTTCCTCTTTATACCCGGCTTTTTCGCTGGATCGCTGCTATTTCTTCGTCCGACTTATCAACTGATATGGCCGACATGTGTGCCAGTGCCCATTTTGAACGTCAACACCCTGCCACCACCGATCGTCTGTCCGAACACTAAGTCCATCACAGTTGCTCCATACTGAATTTGCTAAGGTCCGATCCATAACAAGGCCATAAGGCCAATTGCTTGGAGAGACGACATGAACAGCGTACGCCTGTTCGCTGCCCTGCTGGCCTTGCTACTGAGCGCCTGCAACAGCGACTATTCCGGCGATGTTGGCGGCAATTCTGCTGGCAGCGATGGCCACCAATACAATCCCGCCAACCCGGAAGGCAAACGACTCTACGACCAAATGTGCGCCAGTTGTCATGGCGTCAATGGTAATGGCAGCAGTGCTGGCAGCTCCCTCGTCGGCTGTGCCACTTGTACCTCCGTCGGCGTGCTTGCCGATGAAATCGCACGCACCATGCCGATTGCCAATGTCGACGCCTGCATCGACGACTGCGCCACCAATACCGCTGAGTACATATTGTTTGCCTTTAACGGCCGCAGCAGCAGTCAACTGGCCAGTGAGATAGCCGATGCCGACAACGAAAGCGCCATCGCCACCCTGCGCCGTGCCACTTTGACGCTGGCCGGCCGCCTGCCGAGCGCGCAAGAAGAAGCACACGTCGCCCAACGCGGTGACAGCGGTATTGGTGACATTCTCGATGCCGTGATGCAAGAAGAGGCGTTTTATCAACGTTTAATGGAGTTGTTCAACGAGCAGTTCCTGACCGACAAGTACCTCAGTCGCAACCTCAACGAAGGCGGCGTTAACTTGCTCGACAGCGACGACTACCCCAACCGCAAGTGGTACAACGATCGCTATGCCGGCGACGACAACAAAGATCTGCGCAACTGTGTGCGCAACATCACCAACGATGCGGTGGCACGCGAAGGACTGCAGCTGATTCGACATGCCGCGCAGAACAAACTGCCGCATACCTTGTTTGTTAACGCCGACTACATGATGGTCAATTGGTACAGCCAGCAAGTCTATGACGCCGAAGTCATCGGCCGCGCGGACTTTCGCCAATTGCCGGAGCCTGTGTGTGAAGGCAATGGCCAAGCGGTGCACTTTGACCCAACCGACTTTCGCCCCGCGCGCATCGTAAACCCAACGGAATATGAAATCGGCGGCATTCCGCATGCGGGCATTTTGACCTCCGCCATGTTCCTGAATCGTTACCCCACCACACAAACCAATCGCAATCGCCATCGCGCTTACAAGGTGTTCGATTATTTCCTCGATACCGACATCTTGCGTATCGAAGGTGAGCGCCCGGGAGATGGCATTGGCGAAGAAAAAGCCAACCCAACCCTGCTCGACCCAGCCTGTTACGCCTGTCACCAGGTCATGGACCCAGTGTCTTCTGCCTTCCAACACTGGACCGACCGTGGCCGTTATATCGTGACCGGCAACAGCTCACGCAACCGCTGGGACAGCTCGGATATTGAACCGGCTGGCCTGGGCGGGAAAACTCTGCCGCTGTCCGGTGCCGATGGCTATTTCCGCAATATGTTGCAATGGCTGGGGCAAGAAATCGCCAACGACCCGCGCTTTGTGCGCGCCACCGTACGCACCTTGTACAAAGGACTGATCGGCCAGGAGCCACTGCGAACCCCCAATGATGGCGCCAGCAGCACAGACATCGCCGCCTTTAACGAGCAGCGCGCAGTACTCAATCAGATTGGCCAGGCCATGGTCAGCGATGGCTGGCGCATTAAAACCGCCGTCAAGGGCATCATTTTAAGCCCCTATTTCCGCGCCAGCAGCAGCGCTGCACCAGAGCGGCACAAACAGCTGGGGGCGCAACAATTCCTTAGCCCGGAGCAGCTGCAGCGCAAGTTAAACACCACACTGGGCTTTGGCTGGGATGAGCTGCGACATGAGAACAACCGCATCATGCTCGGTGGCATGGACTCAGACAGTGTGATTGAGCGAATTCGCGAGCCTAGCGGCCTGATGATCGCCATTCAGCAGCGTATGGCCACGGAAATGGCGTGTCGCGCAACGGCGCTGGACTTTACCCGCTCACAGCGCCTGCTGTTCCCGCAGGCACAACTAGGCGACGATGGCAGCGACGACGCCTCTCGCCAGCGCATTATCGATACCCTCAAACACCTGCACTGGCGTTTATTGGGTGAACAACTGCAAGACAATAGCGAAGAGCTGCAGGCCAGCCTGGCGTTGTATCAGCAGATCCAAAGCAACGGCCAAGCACTGCTGGCCGATGCTGAGCAGTACGACCCTAAGCCATCGTCCTGGCTGCAATGGGAATGTCGCGGGCGCTGGCAGTGGCAGCCTGATGGCCGCCGCGGTGAGGAGCTCAGCGAAGAGCAACGCCTGGAAAAAGACGACAGCTACAGCCTGCACGCCTGGCAAGCCGTACTGACGTACTTATTGTCTGACTATCGCTTTATTTACGAGTAGGAGCCGGCCATGCAACGACGCCATTTTTTACAGCTGCTGGCCGCCACCGGCTTGGTTGGACATTTGCCACTGACCAGCCGCACCGCCAGTGCCGCCGAACTCGACCGCTTTTTGGTGGTAGTGAACGCTGCCGGCGGTTGGGACCCTACTTCATTGTGCGATCCCAAGGGTCTGAACCGCGCTTACCAGGAAAACAGTGATCGCCACGAAGGCTCGACCAACTCCGTTGCCATCGACCCGGCAAAGCGCTATGGAGACATTCGCTGGAGCGCCATTCCCGACAGCGTCTCCAACGACGTGACGGTTCGCAATCGCATCAACGACCAGTTTGACCGTTTTTTCACCCGCTACGGCGATCGCCTGCGTGTTATCAACGGCATTGATACCGGTACCAACAACCACGATACCGGCAACCGAGTCGTCTGGTCCGGCCAGTTGGATGAAGGCTACCCCAGCTTGGCAGCGCTGTTTGCCGCTGCCAGCGGCCCACAGCTGCCCATGGCTTACATCAGCAATGGTGGCTATGACTTCACCGACTCATTGGTGGCCCGAGCGCGCGCCAGCAGTGCCGGTTTCGTCAATCAGATTGCTGACCCGAACCATTACCACGATGACAAAGGCTTTTTGTATCGCAGCCACAACCGCAGCGTTGACCATTACGCCATGGTGGCCACCGCGCAGCAGCAACGCCTGCAGCGTCAACAGCAGCAAGCGGCTTTGCCGCTGACCCGGCGCCAACTGGGGCAACTGTTTACCGTGCGCAGCAGCGACAACAACCTAGAGCAACTGACGGTACATTTGGATGATATTCGCGCCAATGTGAACCGCGATCAAAACTGGCACCAAAACCGCGCTAACAGCCTAAAAAGCCAGGCCGAGGTGGTGGTGGCGGCCTTTCGCAGCCAACTGGCGGCCAGCGCCAACCTCAGCACCGGCGGCTTTGACACCCACGGCAACCACGATGGCGCCGCATACCCGAGGCTCGGTGATTTGCTCGAAGGGGTGCACTTTTTAATGCAGGCACTGGAGTTTGCAGGCCTAGCAGACCGCACCACAGTAGTAGTTGGCTCGGACTTTGGCCGCACCCCCTATTACAACTCCGGTAACGGCAAAGACCATTGGCCAGTCACCAGCATGCTGGTACTGGACTCGCGTCTCAACGGCGGCCAAGTATTTGGCGAGACCAGCAGTGACTTCCGCTCCCTCGCCCTAAACCCGCGCAGCGGGCGCGCCGACAGCGGTGGTCGCATCCTGACACCGGCTCATGTCAATGCAGCATTGCGTGACTTTATAGGCATCGGCGATCATGCTCAGCTGAACCCCTACCCACTTACACACGACGGCTTCCGTCTGTTCAGCTAGGAGACAGCGTTATGCGCTACGCATTATTGGTATTACTGATGGTAATCAGCCCTGCTTGGGCGGAGCAAGCCGCGCCCGATTTTACCCTGCCGAACCTCAATGGCGATGGGCAGGTCAGCTTGCAGCAGTACCGAGGCAAAGTGGTGTATGTCGACTTTTGGGCATCCTGGTGTGGGCCCTGCCGCAAGTCCCTGCCACTGCTGAACGAGTTGCGTAACGAGTTGCAGGCCCAAGGGTTTGAGGTATTGGCCATCAATCTCGACGACGATGCTGGTGATGGCCTGCGTTTTCTCGAGCGCTACCCAGTGGACTACCCTACCCTGCACGACAACAACGGCGACACACCGCAACGCTACGGCGTACGCGGTATGCCGACCTCGTATTTGATCGACCGCCAAGGGCAACTGGTCGCCGTACATGAAGGATTTAAGCCATCCGATATGGAAAAGATCCGCAAAAAGATTCTCGATCAACTGTAAAAGGGGCTGCTCATGCGCATCCTGATACCGCTGTTAGTTCTGCTCGCCACCGGCTGTGCGCAGGTGCAACCCTGGGAGCGCGGCTATTTGTCCGAGGACGTTATGGCCTGGGAAGTCGACCCGATGAAGAGCAGCCTCGACCGTCATATTTATTTCAGTAAAGAAGGCTCATCCGGCGGCGGCCAAGCGGCCGGCGGCGGCTGTGGATGTAATTGATGAAAAAAACCTTGTCAGCCGTCACTGCCTTGTCGGCCGCCTTGCCCGTGACCAGCCATGGCGCAGCGCAGCCAACAGACACCGTTACCGACTACCGCTACAGCCAATACCGTGAAGAAGATGCCCCCGCCAGCCGGGTATTTGCCGGTGATACTGAGCGCTACAGCATCGATGTCCACCAGCTGCGCCATGCACGCCCGCTGGGCGAAGCCTGGTACGTCAGCGGCAACTTTCAATACGAAACTTTGTCTGGTGCTTCGCCTTGGAAAACCTACAAGAACAGCACAGGGCAAAGCGTACTAATTATGAGTGGTGCCAGCGGTAAAGGCATCGACGATACCCGCATCGATCTGAGTGGCACAGCCAAACGCTACTTTGACGATGCCACGCTCGGCGGGCAGCTGGGCATGTCGACGGAAAATGACTACCAATCGGTTTTTGTCGGCGCCGATGGCAGCTTGGAGCTGTACGACAAACACACCACGCTCAACATGGCATTCACCACCTCCTTTGATCAATTGTCGCCCACCGATGCCAAGCAATTTGGAGGCAACCGACTGCGCGCAGACGGCCGCAGCAAGCGCACCACCTCGCTCTACCACGGCGTCAGTCAAGTGATCGACGCTCGCCGCGTGGCCAATATCGGTATCGGTTACACCCACCACACCGGCTTTCTGTCAGACCCCTATAAGCTCGACGATGAGCGGCCAGATGAGCGCGACCAGTTCACCCTCGGCGGTCAATATCGTCAGCATTTTGATATCTGGGGCGGCGCTGCAGCGCACCTGGACTATCGCCTGTACAGTGACGATTGGGGCATCAGCTCGCATACCATCACCACACGCTGGTCACAGGCTTGGCAAATGGGGCACTGGCGCTATCAAGTCACTCCTATGCTGCGCTACTACCGTCAAACCGAGGCTGATTTTTACAGCCTCGAAGAGCTGCCCGATGTGGGTGAGTACGCCAGCTCAGATGCGCGGCTTTCCAGCTTCGGCGCCATTACCGTGGGCTTGAACCAACAACTGAGCTGGCAGCAATGGCGCATCACCCTAGACTGGCAAAGTTACCAATCCGACGAAGAGCTGACCTTACTGCAAACCACCGATGATGAAACACCAGGCTTGGTCGACTTTAACGTTTGGAGCTTAGGTCTTAGCTATCGCCATTGATGACACACGGAGTCGCGATGCATCGCTATCGGTTTTCTGCCATGGCCTCCCCTTGTGAAATCATCTTGACGGGGGACGAGCAACACTGCCTCGCCGCCTCTGAAGCAGCGGCGGCTGAAGTGCATCGTATTGAAGCCAAATACAGCCGCTATCGCGACAACAGCGAGCTCAGCCGCATCAATCGGCAGGCTGGCAGTGCTACCGAGATCGACGACGAAACCTACCAGCTACTGCACTACGCGTCGGTGGCCTGGCAACAGTCCGATGGTGTGTTCGACATTAGCGCAGGCATCTTGCGCCAGGCGTGGGACTTTACCCGCCAGCAGATACCAGACAGCAGGCAGCTGGCGCCGCTGCTTTCACGCATCGGCTGGGGGCAGGCCCAGCTGAATCAGCAACAGATACTGATGCCCGCTGGCATGGAAATCGACTTGGGTGGTTTAGGTAAGGAATACGCCGCCGATAAAGCAGCCCAAGTGTGCCGCGAGCACGGCTTTCGCACTGGCGTCGTCGATCTTGGCGGCGACCTGCATGTACTTGGCCCTAAAAATGAGGAGCCATGGCAAATTGGTGTGCGCCACCCCAGAAAGCCCGATCATGCGTTTGCACAACTGCCGGTGTACCAAGGCGGAATGGCATCAAGCGGAGATTATGAACGCTACTTCGAATACCAAGGTCGGCGTTTTTGCCATTTACTCAACCCACACACAGGCATGCCGGTAGATCATTGGGCGTCGATATCCGTGCTGGCGCCCAGCTGCCTATTAGCCGGCACTCTATCGACCATCGCCATGCTCAAGCAAGCACAAGGACTCAGCTGGCTGCAACAACAAGGCGTCCATTTTTTGGCCATTCGACCGGATTTATCCCACCACTTGCATAACGGCTGACGCGGCGCAGACAACTCGCTAGGATAGGCAACAAAATAACAATGGACAGGCATCACCATGTCGATCAGCGAATCCCCTACACGCACGTCACTGGCCAGCGAATATCAACAACAGGACGCTTTAGGCCTGGCGGAACTGGTACGCCGAGGCGACGTCAGCGCCAATGAACTGCTAGAGCACGCCATCAAGCTAGCAGAGCGACTCAATCCGGCCATCAATGCCATCATCACCCCGTTGTATGACCATGCGCGCGCGCAGATTGCACAAGGGCTGCCACAGGGTCCTTTTACTGGCGTACCATTCTTGATGAAAGACTTGATCAGCGAGCTGGCAGGCACACCAATAAGCAGCGGCAGCAATGCCCTGCGGCAATACACGTCCAGCAACGACAGCGAACTGACGCGACGCTACAAAAACACCGGCGTGGTCATCTTTGGCAAAACCAACACCCCAGAGTTTGGCTTAATGGGCGTTACCGAGCCGAAAGCCTTTGGCCCGGCTCGCAACCCCTGGAATACCGAACATACGCCCGGCGGCTCCAGCGGTGGCTCCGCCGCCGCCATTGCCGCTGGCATCGTTCCCATGGCCTCTGGTGGCGACGGTGGCGGCTCTATACGCATTCCAGCCGCCTGCTGTGGTTTATTTGGCCTAAAGCCCAGCCGTGGCCGTACACCGACCGGGCCGTATTACAGCGAGCTGTGGGACGGCGCTGCGGTTGAGCATGTGCTAACGCGCAGCGTCCGCGACAGCGCCGCCATGCTCGACGCCATCGCCGGGCCAGACAGCGCCAGCCCTTACCCGCTTGAGGTGCGTAATGATTTTCTTGCCACCAGCCAGCAAACCGTGCGACCGCTTAAAATAGGCGTCAGCACCCGCTCTTTTGTCGGCCGCCCAGTGGCTGCAGAAGCGGTCAAGGCGGTGGAGCACAGCGTCGAGCTGCTGCAACAGCTCGGGCATCAGGTGGACGAAGTGGATTTGCAACTCGACGGCGAAGCGCTGGCCGATGCGTATTTAACCATGTACTTTGGCCACGTCGCTGCGGATCTGGACTATGTGGCACAGCTGCTATCCAGTCGCCCCAGCAACCTGGATGTGGAGCTCACCACACGCACCATTGGCATGCTGGGCAAGCGCATCAGTGCCGGAGAGTTCGTCAGCGCCAAGCGACGCTGGAACCAGTTTGCACAAAGCATGGCGCTATTTCACCAACGCTACGATCTGCTGCTGACCCCCACTCTGGGCGATGAGCCAGTAGCGCTCGGAGCATTTGAACCGCCGCTGCTGGAGCGCATCGGTATGCATATCATTAACGGGCTGGGTCTGCACACGCTGCTGCTCAAGTCTGGCATGGTGAAAGCCATGGCCATGGATAACTTAGAAAAGCTACCCTTCACTCAGCTGGCCAACTTAACCGGCGCGCCGGCCATGTCGGTACCTTTGTACTGGACAGCCAATGGTTTGCCTCTTGGGGTGCAGTTTATGGCACCCATGGGTGATGAAGGCACGCTGTTGCAGCTGGCAACGCAGCTAGAACAAGCTCAGCCCTGGCTTCAACGTCGCCCCCAGTTACAGGAACATCAACATGGATGACACCAAAATCGCACTGATCACCGGCTGCTCCAGCGGCATCGGCAAAGCGCTGATGCAGGAATTTTTGCACAACCACATCAAGGTCTACGCCGGTGTGCGTAATGTGCATTCACTGCAAGACAGCGAACACCAGGTGCTGACGCCCATCGCGTTGGATGTCACCAAAGAAGACGACATTGCACGCTGCGCCGAGGAAATTAGCCGCCGCCACGGCAAGCTCGACTATCTGATAAACAATGCCGGCTTTGCTGCCATGGGCCCGCTAATGGAGTTATCGACGGAGCAACTAGAGAGACAATTCCACACCAACGTCTATGCGCCCGTCCGACTAACACAAGCGCTGTTGCCGAGTTTAAAAGCCGCTAATAACGCCAAAGTCATTAACATCGGTTCGGTAAGCGGCATATTAACAACGCCGTTTTCCGGCGCTTATTGCGCGAGCAAAGCTGCTCTGCACTCAGTGAGCGATGCACTGCGACTGGAGCTTGCGCCGTGGAATATTCGCGTGATTACCGTGCAGCCCGGTGCAATAGAGTCCAGTTTTGGCGACAATTCGTTAGCCAGCCTGGACGGTCTCATTGACGACGAATCTGAATACGCTGCATTCAAGCCGCAGATAGAAGCCAGGGCCACGGCATCGCAGCAGAATCCGACCTCCACTACAGCATTCGCTCGCCAGCTTACGGCACAGTTGTTAAGTCAGCCCAGCGATGTGATTCGCTTAGGCAGTGGCAGCTGGATACTGCCTTGGATGCAGCGTTGGTTACCCACGCCAATCCGGGACGGCATTCTTGGGAAGAAATTTGGCTTAAAATAACGGCTATAAAATTAATTAAACCTGATAAAAAAACACCCGCCTAAGCGGGTGTTTTTTTATCGCTAATCGACGAATCGATTAGAAGCCCTGACGGAAAGATACCAGAGCGATCATGGCGTCGCCTTCCAGTGCATCGGTATCAGAGCTGTAAGTTACTTGCTCCAATTCCAGACGGACGTGGCTGCTATCAGACGTGCTGTAGATGATTTGAGCGAACAGGTTGCTGTCCAGCTGCTGAGCGTTATCATCGTCGTCAGAACCAGCACCGAAACCGGCGTGGAAGTGAACGTTCTCAGTCAGCTGGTAGTCACCACCAACCACCCAAGAGTTACGCTCGCTGTTCTCGTCCAGGTCACGATCCAACAACTGGTAGTTGAAGCCCAGGTTGAAGCCATCCATTACAGCGTAGCGCGCACCCAGAGACATAACTGATGGTGCAGTCAAATCGCCTTCGAAGTCTTCTGCTTCAGACACCATGGAAGTCTGGTATGCACCAGTGATTGCCAGCGCGCCCAGGTTAACCTCTGCACCAGCTGTCATACCAGTGATCCCGGCGACGTTAGCGGTTTGCTCATCTCCCTCAGGACCGAACTTACGGTTGTCTTCTGCGATGTGCGCAGCAACAGTGGCAGTGAAGGTATCGCCGCTAAACGCACCGCCACCGAAGGTGTATGAAATGGTGCTGTTGGTGCGGAATGTACAAGACATTGAACCCGGCATTGCACAGGTAGTGTAGTAGTATGCACCAAAGCCATGTACTTCACTGATCTGAGCGTTGAAGCCACCGTACTGGGTCAAATAGTTGTCCTGAGCACCCACTTTCAACATGTGTGGGCCTTTGGCAATACTCAACCATGCGTGGCGAGTGCCAGGTGCTTTGCCATTGGTCAGCGAGTCGATACGCATTTCATACTGGTAAGCCAGTGTCAGGCCGGAGTCCAGTTTCTCACTGCCTTTAACACCCAGGCGAGAGTTATTACCGTTGGTCATGGAGAAGTCGCGATCATCAGAGTTACCAACGGTCGCTTGCATGCCTTCAAACAGGTCACTACCAACACCGTCTTCGTCTGAATAATACTCAACACCCAAGTCGATACGACCGTACAAGTCGACACTTGGCGCGGCCATAGCACTGCCTGCGAATGCAAAACCTGCTACTGCCAGTGCGAGGGATGATTTCTTGAACATAGTCTTTCCTTCCTCTCTCTTAGTTTAAAGAGCTCATCTGAGCCATGCTTACGCATTCTTATATATGCCAGACTTACGCCGCGTCTGACGTCAGGCGACCCAACATGGTGTGATACAGTTGTTGTTCTCCAATCACACCGGTTATTTCGCCGTTTTCCTTAACCATCACAGCATGCCCTGTCTTTAAGCAGATTTCCATTACCTGCCGTACAGGAAGATGCCCTGGCACTGCGAATGGCTGTTGTTCCAGTTTTTCAATATCCATATTCGGGTCAAAATCCTGCACTTGGCTGGACTTGTCGCCATGAAAAATAGACCTACAATCCGCAGACAACCAGTAGTCTTGGTCATTACGCAAAGAATATCCAGTTTCAGATGCAACTATTTCTTTCAAAGGTTGCATTATCGATGCAGCTTTAAGCACATTTAGTGGATTGGTATGGGCCACAAAGCTCTGAACGTACTCATTGGCCGGATTCAATACGATATCTTCCGGTCGACCGTGCTGTACAATTTCTGCATCTTTCATGATCGCAATGTGAGTGCCCAACTTTAATGCTTCATCCAGATCGTGACTGACGAAGATGATAGTTTTTTTAAGGCGTTCTTGCAGTTGCAATAATTCGTCCTGAAGTTGGTTACGAATCAGCGGATCCAGCGCAGAAAAAGGCTCGTCCATCAGCAAGATTTCTGACTCAGTCGCCAACGCGCGCGCCAAACCCACCCGCTGCTGCATGCCGCCTGACAAGCTCGCGGGTTTGTGATCAGCCCATTCAGCCAGCCCGACCAGCTCCAATTGCTGCTGTACGCGACGCTTAATCTCCTCTTTTTCCAGCCCTTGCAGCTCTAATGGCATGGCGACGTTTTGTGCCACCGTCAGCCAAGGCATCAAAGCAAACTTCTGGAATACCATGGAAATGGTTTGGCGGCGAATATCGCGCTGCTGCTGCGATGATGCCTGCACAAAGTCGACCCACTCGCCATCGACCTGAATCTCAACGCTACCACGCGTCACCGGATTGAGGCCATTGACGCAGCGCAGCAAACTGGACTTGCCTGAGCCAGACAACCCCATCAACACGCAGATCTCGCCCTTCTCCACTTCCAGATTGACCTGACGCACACCCACCACCAAACCGGTTTCATTGCGGATTTGCTCGCGGTCTTTGCCAGCGTCGATCAGTGGTAATGCTGGCTGTGGTTTGTCACCAAACACAACGTCCAAAGATTTAATTCGGATCATAATCAGGCCTCCTGAGGACGTGGTTTACACAGTCGATCCAATAAAATAGCCATCAATACAATGGCCAGGCCGGCTTCAAAACCGCTGGCAATATCCACGGTATTCAAAGCACGCACCACCGGCTTACCTAAGCCATCAGCGCCGACCAACGCAGCAATCACTACCATAGAGAGGGACAGCATGATGCACTGCGTAATGCCCGCACCAATGCTGGCGGCGGCGGCAGGCAGCTCGATGCGCCATAACAGCTGTTGGCGGGTGGCACCGAAGCTTTCACCGGCTTCCAGCATTTCTTTTGGCACTTCGGAAATACCCAAGTAAGTCAGACGCACGGGGGCAGCAATAGCAAAAACAATGGTCGAGATTAATCCCGGCACCACACCTAAGCCAAACAAGGTGAGTGTCGGAATCAAGTACACAAATGGCGGCACGGTTTGCATCAAATCCAACACCGGACGCAAAACGTTGTAAAAACGCGGATTATGAGCCGCGTAAATACCTAACGGCACACCAATCAACACACACAGCACCGTGGCGTAAATCACCAGAGATAAGGTTTCCATGGTGTCTTGCCAATAACCAAGATTCCATATCAACAGCAACGAGACGGCAGTAAACATACTCAGCGCCACGGAACGCTGCCGCCAGAACGCAAAGGCTGTGGTCAGGACAATAAAAACAGCGGGGTGAATCCAAGCTAGGGCATCGGTTGAGCTAACCAAGATCCATTCTAAGGTTTCGGCAACGATGTCAAAAAACCCGGAGGCATTGTCGATCAGCCAATCAAAGAACAGCTCAATGTAATCGCCGAGCGGCAGTTTATAATCATTCATAAGATATGACCGACCCTGTTACCAGGGCCGGAGAGTTGTGAGAATAATGGGGAAAATCAATCTAAAGCAGCGACAGCTGCTGTCAGAGCAGGTTGACCATCACGGGTGTTGACCCCTTCCAGCCAGGTATTCAAGACTTCAGTGTTGTTGGACAGCCACTCACGCGCCGCTTGATGTGGTTTTTTGTCATCGTCCAAGATCGCGCCCATGACTTCATTTTCCATTTCCAGCGTGAAGGTCATATTGGTCAACAAGCGACCGACATTCGGGCAAGCATCGACGTAGTTCTGACGTGTATTGGTGTACACACTGGCGCCGCCCAGGTTAGGACCAAAGAACTCGTCGCCACCTTCCAGGTAGGCCAACTCAAAGTTGCTGTTCATTGGGTGTGGTTCCCAGCCCAAGAACACGATCCATTTGTCGCGGCGAGTATTGCGTTTCACCTGCGACAACATGCCCGCCTCACTCGATTCCTTGACTTCAAAATCTTTCAAACCAAAGGCATTTTGGTCGATCATTTGCTGAATCAAACGGTTGCCATCATTGCCTGGCTCGATGCCGTAAATCTTATTGTCAAATTTGTCGGCATTTTTTGCGATGTCAGCAAAGGTTTTAACCCCAGCATCGTAGACGTATTTCGGCACCGCCAAAGTGTATTTTGCGCCTTCCAGGTTTTTCACCACGGTATCCACCGTGCCAGCTTCACGATACTTGGCGATATCGCCTTCCATGGTCGGCATCCAGTTGCCGAGGAACACATCGATGTCGTTGTTTTCCAGCGACTTATACGTCACCGGCACCGACAACATTTGCGTTTCCGTGCTGTAGCCGATGGATTCCAATACCACCGACGCCAGTGCGGTGGTGGCGGTGATGTCGGTCCAGCCGACATCAGAAAAGCGGACCGTGCTGCATTGCTCTGGCTCAGCCTGGGCTGCCATCGGCATTAAGATAGCGGCGCTGAGTACTAGTGACTTCATTTTCATGCTGTTGCTACTCCTTCTCAGTGTTCAAAAACTCTGCTTGGGGATTGGTTCCGTTGCTTATTTTTCCAGTCAGCTTCCATGCCAACTTCCGCCCGGCTAGGGGCCAGAGGATTACGGTTTTGAATCAAATCGGCGGCGCGCTCCGCCACCATGATGGTGGGCGCGTTTAAATTGCCGTTGGGAATGGTTGGGAAAATGGATGAGTCGACCACACGCAAGCCGTTCATGCCGCGCACGCGTGTCTCATGATCGACCACGGCCATGTCATCGTTCCCCATTTTGTTGCTGCACGAGGGGTGATACGCGCTTTCAACATTGGCGCGCACAAACGCATCGATTTCATCATTGCTGCGCACTTGCTCACCGGGCTGAATCTCACCATCACGATATGCATCCATGGCCGGCTGATTGATGATTTCACGCGTTAAACGCACACAATCGCGGAACCCCTCACGATCTTGTTCGGTTTGCAGATAATTAAACAAAATCGATGGATGGTCGTTAGGGTCAGCGCTCAAGGCGTGGATACGACCACGACTGCTGGGCTTGTTGTGACCAATGTGTACCTGAAAACCATGGCCATCAAACGCCGCACGGCCGTCGTAACGCATCGCTGCAGGCAGAAAATGATACTGCAAATCTGGCCATTCAACACCGGCTTTGGAGCGAATAAAACCACAAGATTCAAAGTGATTGGTCGCGCCCAAGCCCTGACGGGTAAAGATCCAGCGGCTGCCGATCAGGAATTTGCGCCACAGGCTTAACTCGCCATTTAAGGTGATGGGCTGCTTGCAGCGGAACTGGAAATAAAACTCCAAATGATCCTGCAGGTTTTCGCCCACCCCCGGCAACTCATGCTGCACCGGAATGCCTGCGCTGCTGAGCACATCGGCATTGCCGATGCCGGACAATTGCAAAATATGCGGTGAACCGACCGAGCCGGCCGACAATACCACTTCTTTACGGGCTTTCACGTCGACCACACTGCCGCGACGGCGATAGCGCACGCCAACCGCCGTTTTGCCATCCAGCAAGACCTTATCAACTTGGGCATGCGTGACGACAGTCAGGTTGCTGCGCTTCATCGCCGGGCGCAAATAGGCGTTGGCTGTCGACCAGCGCAAGCCTTTGTGCACGGTCATGTGCATGGCGCCAAAGCCTTCTTGCTGCTTACCGTTGTAGTCTTGGGTGAAAGGATAACCGGCCTCTTTGCCCGCCTCGATAAAGGCTTTATACAAAGGGTTTTGCATATTGTTGCCGTTATTAACACCCAGCGGGCCGCTGTCGCCGCGGTAGTTATCGGCGCCAAAGGCCCAGTTTTCGGCCTTACGAAAATACGGCAAACAGTGCGCGTAATCCCAATCGTGGGCGCCATGCTCTGCCCATTCGTCAAAATCGCGTGCATGGCCCCGGACATACACCATGCCATTGATCGACGATGAGCCGCCCAGCACCTTGCCGCGGGGGCAATGCATGCGGCGATTGTCCAAGTACGGCTCTGGATCTGTGTGGTACTGCCAGGCGTACTTTTTAGTGTTCATTGGAATCGACAGGGCCGTTGGCATTTGAATAAAAATGCTGCGGTCGCTGCCGCCGGTCTCAATCAACAGTACTTGATTGTCCGGATTTTCAGTCAAGCGATTGGCCAGCACGCACCCGGCTGAGCCAGCGCCGACAATGATGTAATCGTAGGTTGCCATAATGACCTCAGAACGGACTTTCTAGTGGCTGCATGCCAACGTACACGGCTTTCACCTGCGTGTACTGTTGCAACGTCAGCATGCCATTTTCGCGACCGATGCCAGACTGCTTGTAGCCACCCACGGGCATTTCTGCAGGTGATGCACCGAAGCTGTTGATCCAGCAAATGCCTGCTTCGATCTGATGAATCACACGGTGGGCGCGGCGAATGTTCTGGGTAAAGACCCCAGCTGCCAGCCCTAAGTGGGTGTTATTGGCGCGGCGAATCACGTCGTCTTCATCGTTGAACGTCAGCACCGACATCACCGGGCCAAAAATTTCTTCGCGCACAATGGTCATGTCGTCATCGCAATCGACAAAGACGGTGGGCTCAACGAAATACCCTTGGCTCGCGCTGTCAGGCTGCAGTGCGTTACCGCCAGTGAGGACGGTGGCGCCCTCCTCTTTGCCTTTAGCGATGTAATCCAATACCAAACGGTGATGCTTGGCGGAAATCAGCGCGCCAAAGTTCACCTCAGGATCCATTGGATCACCGGCAATGATGTTGTCTTCCGTGCGCTGTTTCAGGCGCTTGAGGAACTCATCTTTGATTTGCTCATGCACAAAGACCCGTGTGCCGTTGGTGCAGATCTCGCCCTGAGTGTAAAAGTTGCCCAACATGGCCGCGGAGACGGCATCGTCCACATCGGCATCGTCAAATACGATCAACGGCGATTTGCCGCCCAGCTCCATGGTGACTTCTTTTAAAGTGCTGGCCGCCGCCTGCATCACCTTTTTACCCGTGCCCACTTCGCCAGTGAACGACACCTTGGCGATGTCTGGGTGATGCGTCAGCCACTGACCGACCTCTGCTGCGCCGTGCACAACATTAAAGACACCGGCGGGCATGCCCACTTCGATAAAGATCTCGGCCAACTTCACCGCACCGTGCGGAGTTTCTTCCGATGGTTTGAAAATCATCACGTTGCCACACGCCAGCGCCGGTGCGGACTTCCAACAGGCGATCTGCAATGGGTAATTCCAGGCGCCGATGCCCGCACAAATGCCCAGTGGCTCGCGCCGGGTGTAATAAAAATCGCCGCCCAAGTCTTGCTGATTGCCTTCAATGGCAGGTGCAAGGCCGGCGAAGAATTCGATCGAATCCGCCCCAGTGACCACATCCACCACTGAGGCTTCTTGCCATGGTTTACCAGTATCCAGCACTTCGATGCGCGCTAACTCATCATTGCGTTCGCGCAGCAGCGCCACCGCTTTGTGTAGGATGCGGCTGCGCTCCATGGCCGGCATCGCCGCCCACTCGGCAAATCCTTTGTGTGCACTTTCAATGGCCGCCTGGCGAATGTGCTCGTCGGCCACTTCGACTTGGTAAATGACTTCGGCCGTGGCCGGGTTCACCACCTCAAAAGTCTCTCCGGAGGCATTGTTCATGGCCTGGCCATGGATAAAGTTCGTTAGACGCATTGGTGATTTACTCCACACACAATAATGTCGATGTAGTCTTTGCACAGCCGTTCGGCTTCGGCGAAAGCATGTTCGGAATCGTGGCTCAGCACACTGCGCAGCCACATGCCATCAATCAATGCAGCCATGGTGGCTGCGGCATCCCGCGCTTGTTGCTCGTCGTCAATCATCTGGCGCAGCGAGTACAGCAGATTACTGTACAGGCGCCGGGCGTTCACTACCTGCAAACGAGCCAATTGCGGGTCATGTACGGCCTTCGCCCAAAACGACAGCCAGGTAACGGTGGTCGAGGAAGAACGTTGAAAACCGGTAAAGTTGGTTTCAACAATCATGCGCAAGCGCTCGCGCGGCTCAACGCACTGACGCTTGGCCTCGCGCAGTTGCGCCAATAAGCCTTGCTTCAACTGCTCCAGCATGTGGCGAATGGCGGCTTCGATCACGCCCTGCTTACCACCGAAATAATGACTGATGATGCCGGACGACATACCCGCATGACGACTGATAGTGCCGATGGTCGTGCCTTGAAGTCCATTGTCCTCAATCGACTTCAGGGTCGCTTCGATCAGCTGTTTACGGCGTATGGGTTCGATTCCGACTTTAGGCATTTTTCTTTGATTGAACGTTCAATTAACTTCAGTCTAATGTTTAGGCCTGTATCGATCAACCCCCTTTTTGACCCGATGCAAACATCGCCAAGCCGCCTACAGGCTTGATAAAACGGCACTCCAGAGCCAAACAAGCGATATAAACCCGGCAATGTTTCGCATAGATGTCTATTTGATGACAGCGCTCAAACGGCTCTTCACAACGTCGTCGTCGCGGTATTTGGAGGAGTGATTGAAAGGTGATGCAATGGCTTGGGAGGACGCACAGAGCCAGTTCTAAAGCATTAGACCAAAGAGGCAAGACGGGTTTTATTTTGAGGGCGATTGAGTTGCAAAGAGAGCGGCACATGGGCAAGCCTGACTGACCAAACCGGCCAAACCGGCCAAACCGGCCAAGCCAAGCTGCTCAAGCCAAGCAGTAAAACAGAGTGGCGACGCAGAGCGCCGCCAAGGGGATATGAATCAGAATGCCTGACGCATGCTGAACAAACCAACGGTCATATCGCCGTTGTCTTCGTAGCTGACTTGCTCAAACTCGAAGCGCAGATGACGGCTACCCGACAGCTCGTATTGCACCATGCCAAAGACATTTTGCTCCAACTGCAGCTGTGCATCGTCGTCGTCGCTGCCCATACCATAGCCGAGATGCAGGCTTAGATCTGGGTTGAGCTGATATTGAGCCGACACAGTGTACGACTGGCGGCCACTGTCTTTGCCTTCATCACGATCCGCCGCACGGTAGGCAAAGCCAAAGTCCAAGGCATCCGAGGCTTTGACCTTCGCACCCAGGCTGTAAATCGACGGCGCTGCCAGTTCGATATTCATCTCCTTGGCCTCGTCGCTTTCTTTGACGATGGACTGAATGTAGGCGCCATTGACCGTGACGGGGCCAAACGTCGCTGCCGCTGCCACAGTAGTTGCGGTCACGCCACTGTCGTTCAACGGTGTTTTGGCTCCGCTGCCGGTATAGTTGCCATCGCCATCAAGGCCGCGATCATCTTCATTGACGTGCAGGGCCACGGTGGCGGTAAAAGGGCTGTCACTGAAGGCACCATCGCCATAGGTGTAGGATACGGTGGCGTCATTGCGGTAACCGTATTGCGTGGAGCCAACCATCAAATTGGTAATGTAGAAATAGGAGCCGACGCCGTGCACTTCCGCGCGATGGGTATTCCAACCGCTGTAGGCGAAAAATGGCGACCATTGGGCGCCCACTTTAAAGTGGTGATCACCTTTGGACAAACCAAGCCAACCTAAACGCATGCGAAAAGCAGCGCCGCCATCTTCAAGCACGTTGGCACGCAGCTCCATGCGATATTGCCCAACCCAACCGTCTTCCAGTGCTTCTTCGCCTTTTAAACCCAGACGCGATTGCGAGCCATTGGTCAGCGAGAAGTCTTTGCCGTCGGTATTCGCGACCGGGGCATCAGAGCCTGGGTACAACACCCGGCCAGACTCGTCGACAATATTTAAATCCGATGACTCGGAATATGACTCGATGCCAATGTCCACCCAGCCATATAAGGTAGGGGCCGCGGTAGCGGACATGGACGCAGCAGATACAGCAACGGCTAACGCCAGAGGTGCAGGACGGAACATAAGATCTCCTTCTGAATTATTGTATACCGGGCCTGGCTCCTGTGGCCGACCCGGCTGGGCAGCAAACTACCCACTAACTCAGTTGGAGCCAAGTTATTCCAGCGACAATTACTACTGATAGGAGCAAAAATTAATCAGCGCGATGTTCACGCGCCAAATATTCATGCGACTGCATTTCCAACATACGCGAAGTGGTGCGTTGAAATTCGAACTCCAACTTACCCTGGCCATAAATGTCTGGAATCGCGGCTTCCGCCGACATAATGACCTTCACCCCACGATCATAAAACTCATCGATCAAGTTGATAAACCGACGCGCCAGATCGTCGTTTTTTGACCCCATCACCGGCACATTAGAAATGATAATAGCGTGGAATAATTTACCCAGCTCAATGTAATCATTTTGCGAGCGTGGACCGTCACACAAGGCATTAAACTCAAACCAAGCGACGTCATCACAGACTTCAATGGCCGGAATGGAACGCCCTAAAATCTCGACTTTTTCGCCTTTGCAGCTGTGGCGTGCATCGGGTACTAGGCTATCAAAGCTGCGCTGCAGTGAGGCGGTTGCGCCAGCATCGAGTGGATGATGGTACAGCTCAGCTTGCTCCAGGGTACGCAGACGGTAATCGACGCCGCTGTCCACATTTACTACATCGGTAAATTCGTTTAACAACTTGATCGCCGGGATAAACCGGTCACGCTGCAGACCGTCTTTATACAGACCGTCGGGCACGATGTTGG
Source organism: Bacterioplanes sanyensis (assembly GCF_002237535.1). Classification (GTDB taxonomy): domain Bacteria; phylum Pseudomonadota; class Gammaproteobacteria; order Pseudomonadales; family Oceanobacteraceae; genus Bacterioplanes; species Bacterioplanes sanyensis_A. Next base: position 2,640,173 of record NZ_CP022530.1, on the reverse strand, counting down.
AGGTCGCCACCAAGGTGACTCCGCGGTCGAACAACTCTTGCATCAAGCCGCCAAGAATCATCGCATCGCCAATATCCGAGACAAAAAACTCGTCGAAGCAAATAACCAGCGCTTCGTCTGCGATACGATCGGCCACTATGGTCAGCGGATTTTTCTCACCAGACAGCTCGGTCAACTGTTGATGCACACGCTGCATAAAGCGATGAAAATGCGTGCGCATTTTGCGCTCAAACGGCAAAGCGTCGTAGAAGGTATCGACCAGATAGGTTTTGCCGCGGCCAACGCCCCCCCAAAAGTACAACCCCTGCTGAGGACGACGAGGTTTGTTACGCCAGCGCCCCACCAGTTTGAACAACACGCCTTGATTGGCTGCCGCCTGCTCCGCCGCGACCAAATCATCGTACAGACGCTGCAAATGCTTAACCGCCATTTCCTGCGCAGGATCGTAGGAAAAGTCGTCACGTTGCAAGTCAGCCTGATACAGTTCCATGGGCGTGGACACAGGGATACTCCTAGCAAGAATGGAAAAAGGGGCCGCAATTTAGCCAACCCCCCTGCAAAGTGCAAATGGACATTCGCTCTGTCTCAGTACGGTGCCCGGTTTGACAAGTTTATCCCGCCAGCAACTGCTCGATATCACGCTTGGCACTGGCTTGCAGATCCGCCAGCCGCCCGTGAAAGAAATGGCCACCCTGCTCAAACACTTCCCAGTGCGGCTGCGGCACCACGCGTGCAACCCAATCGTCCACCTCGTCAAACGGCACCACTTCATCGGCGTCGCCCATATAGACGTGGGTGTCAAACTGCTGCGGCAATGTCGATGGCGCATCAAAGTGGTGCACTGCCGGGGCAATCAGGAACAAGCCATCAATATCATCCGCAGCTGCGGCCGCTGCCAAACAAGCCATGCCAGCGCCAAACGAAAAGCCCCCTAGCAACAAGCGTGACCAGCCCAGCTCGCCTTTGGCGTGGCGAATGGCCGCCAATACGTCCTGCTGCTCGCCGTCACCGTGATCATGCTCACCTTGGCTGGCACCCACACCACGAAAGTTAAAGCGCAAAGTCGACAACCCCAGACGCGCTGCCGAACGCGTCATGCTGGTCACCACCTTGTTGTTCATGGTGCCATCAAACAGCGGATGCGGATGGCACATCAACAGCCCAGCATCGGCGTCCGCCTGCAACCAACGCCCTTCCAATTGCAGCCCATGCTGGCCTTCTATCCAGATTTCTTGTTCGCTCGCCATACGACCTCAACGATGTCACTTGCGCGCCGCCAAATGCCCAAACGCTGGCGGACAACGCCTATATGTATATAGCCAAATGTTATCAGCACCACCTTCTTATATACCAGGCAACTTGATATATTGCCGCCAGATATATTAGGGAACCTCTGAATCCATCGGCGTCGTGCGCACACTGTGCCGCCAGCGCCGACATGCTGCCATCAATTCATCGGCCACCATGCCGCCGGCGCCAGATGCAGAGTTTTCTCCAGCGATTTCCACCTTCGGAACCGACAAACATGACCGACTACAATCTGACGCACCTCAAGCAGCTGGAAGCGGAAAGCATACACATCATCCGCGAAGTCGCTGCTGAGTTCGACAACCCGGTGATGCTGTACTCTATCGGCAAGGATTCATCGGTAATGCTGCATCTTGCCCGCAAAGCATTTTACCCCGGCAAGCCGCCATTCCCACTATTGCACGTCGACACCACGTGGAAATTTCGTGAAATGATCGAGTTCCGTGACCGCACTGCCAAAGAACTGGGCATGGAACTGCTGGTACACATCAACCAAGAAGGCGTTGAGCAAGGCATCAACCCGTTTGACCACGGCTCCTCCAAGCACACCGACATTATGAAAACCCAGTCGCTCAAACAAGCGCTGGATAAGTACGGTTTCGACGCTGCATTTGGCGGTGCTCGCCGCGATGAAGAAAAGTCCCGCGCGAAAGAGCGTGTGTATTCATTCCGCGACAACAAGCACCGCTGGGATCCCAAAAACCAGCGTCCGGAGTTGTGGGAAATTTACAACGGCAAAGTGAATAAAGGCGAGAGCATTCGCGTCTTTCCACTGTCCAACTGGACCGAGCTTGACATCTGGCAGTACATCTATTTAGAGCAAATTCCAATCGTGCCACTGTACTACGCTGCCAAGCGCCCCGTGGTCGAGCGCAACGGTATGCTGACCATGGTCGATGATGAACGCATGCCGTTAGCCGACGGTGAAGTGCCAGAAATGCGCTCGGTACGTTTCCGCACACTCGGGTGTTACCCGTTAACCGGTGCGGTGGAGTCCGAAGCCGACACCTTGCCCGATATTATTCAGGAAATGCTGCTGACGACGACATCAGAGCGTCAAGGTCGCGCCATTGACCACGACTCATCCGGGTCGATGGAGAAAAAGAAACAAGAGGGTTACTTCTGATGTCACACCAATCTGATTTGATCGCTGCCGACATTCTTGAGTATCTAAAGCAGCACGAAAACAAAGAATTATTGCGCTTTCTGACCTGTGGCAACGTCGACGACGGCAAATCCACCTTGATCGGTCGCTTGCTGCACGATTCGAAAATGATTTACGAAGATCAGTTGGCCGCCATCGAAAAAGACAGCGCCAAAGTCGGCACTACCGGTGAAAAAATCGACCTGGCATTGCTGGTAGACGGTTTGCAAGCCGAGCGCGAGCAAGGCATTACCATTGATGTCGCCTACCGCTATTTCAGCACCGCTAAGCGCAAATTTATCATTGCCGACACCCCAGGACACGAGCAGTACACGCGCAACATGGCGACCGGTGCGTCTACCTGTCAGCTGGCCATCATTTTGATCGACGCGCGTTACGGCGTACAAACGCAGACCAAACGTCACAGTTTTATTGCATCGCTGCTGGGCATTAAGCACGTGGTCGTGGCGGTCAATAAAATGGATTTAATGGAGTTTAGCGAACAGCGCTTCAACGAAATCCGTGACGAGTATCTGCAGTTTGCCGAAAAACTGCGTCTGCAAGACATTCGCTGTGTGCCGATTTCAGCACTGGATGGCGACAATGTGGTTGAGCGCAGCGAGCGCTCCAGCTGGTATCAGGGCCAAACCCTGATGGAAATTCTGGAAACCGTTGAGGTGGCTGAAGACAAAAACCTCAGCAATTTCCGCTTGCCGGTTCAATACGTCAATCGCCCCAACCTGGATTTTCGCGGCTTTTGCGGCACCATCGCTGCCGGCACCGTGCGCCCTGGCGACACCGTCATGGCCTTGCCATCGCAAAAAACCAGCAAGGTCGAAAGCATCGTTACTTTTGACGGTGAATTAATCGAAGGGTTTGCCGGCCAAGCGGTCACCCTGACGCTGGAAGATGAAATCGACATCAGCCGCGGTGACATCATCGTTAAGCCAGACGATCAGCCGATGGTTGGCCAGCGATTAAATGCCGACGTGGTGTGGATGACTGAAAACCCATTAGTGCCAGGGCGTCCATACGATATTAAGTTTGCATCCAGCAGCACATCTGGCAGCTTCAGCCGTATCCATCATTTGGTGGACGTCAACACCATGGAGCAAAGCCAAGCACAGCAAGTTCAGCTCAACGAAATTGCGTTGGTTGAATTAACCCTGGATAAAGCCGTCCCGTTTGACTGCTACAGCAAAATACCCGGTACCGGTGCATTTATCGTTATCGACCGTCTGAGCAACGTCACTATTGGCGCCGGCATGGTGGTTGGTGATGCACACGGTGGCAGCGACTCACTGACGCCAGTCAGCGCCGACGATAAAGCCAAACGCTTTAATCAGCGCCCGGCCATTGTCGCCATTAACGCTGCAGACCCAATGGCCATTGCGCAGCAATTGGATCGTCGTCTTTTTGAGATGGGACGCGTGGCCGCCATTGCCACCGCCGAGCAGGCTGCGGTATTAAAAGCCGCGGGATTGGTCGCCTTAGTCGCTGGTGGCGCGGATGGCGCCGACATCAGCCTAGCAGCGGACCAAGAGCCGCTCGATAGCTTAATTGCTGACTTGCAAGAGCAAGGCATTATTTAATGTCACCGTGCAGCCAATGATCCACTGGATCTTTGGCTGCACGCGTAGTAACTAACTATGTAGAATTAACCTGTCGATCTACGGGCCTTTTTCGTGCGGATTTGCGCGCACTGAGTGATACGCCCCGAGCCCCTTGTTTGAAGCGCTCTCCCTAGCAAACAAATTGCTGCTATTTTTCCACGCTAAGACATACCGAACCAAGTACGACCTGACCAGCACCACCGATTATGAGTCCGATTCGGCGCTGTTATTTAACAGAGTTTCTGGTTTTTCTATATCCAAGCTTTGCACCGCAATAACGGCTTGCGTGCGTGTGCGCACACCTAATTTACGGAAAATCGCCGTCACATGAGCCTTGATGGTGGCCTCACTGACTTCCAGATCGTAAGCGATTTGCTTATTTAACATGCCCTCGGTCATCATCGTCAGGACACGAAATTGCTGCGGAGTTAAGCTGGCTAAACGCTCAGCCAAATCCAACGCTTGCTCATTCGGCTGATGCTGATGGCGGCGCGCCACCTCAGGCAAATACACATCCCCTTCCAGTACTTGGCCAATGGCTTCCGAAATGGCCTCTAGTGGCGATGATTTGGCGATATAGCCCGACGCTCCGTGATCCACCGCCTGACACATAATGGCCGGATCTTCACACGCCGACACCACGATGACGGGAATTTCCGGATAGTGAGAGCGCAAAAACACCAAACCAGAAAAACCATGCGCCCCTGGCATTTGCAAATCTAACAACACCAGATCGGCATCTTTGTGCTGTTCCATGGTGCCTTGTAACTCTGGTAGCGATTCCGCCTGGGCGATGCTGACGTCTGGCACCAGCTGCTTGACCGCCTGTTGCATGGCAGTGCGGAATAACGGGTGATCGTCCGCAATCAGTATTTTATTGGCAAGCTGCATTTCTCTTCCTCTTTGCACCTGCCATGTCATCACACAGCAGACCTGCACACTGTTGTTATTGTAGCCATTCTCGCATGAACGCCGGGTGCATTGTCTCTTAAACGCAAAAGGCTGTCCGCAGAAATCTGCGCACAGCCTTTTTCATCGAACTCTAAACCTTAGCGGTTCAGACGGTGTTCGATCAGCGTATCCACCACCGAAGGGTCTGCCAGGGTGGATGTATCGCCCAGCGCATCGTGTTCATTGGCGGCAATTTTGCGCAAAATTCTGCGCATGATTTTTCCCGAGCGAGTTTTGGGCAGGCCGGGGGTAATTTGAATCAAGTCCGGCGTTGCCACCGGGCCAATCTCACTGCGCACCCAATTGCGCAACTCTTTCGCCAGCTCATCAGAGGCTTCCAAACCGGCATTCAAAGTCACGTAAACATAAATGCCCTGGCCTTTGATGTCGTGCGGATAGCCCACCACCGCAGCCTCGGCTACTTTTTCATGGGCAACCAAGGCACTTTCGACTTCGGCGGTGCCCATGCGGTGGCCAGAGACATTAATGACATCGTCAACCCGACCGGTAATCCAGTAATAACCGTCCTCATCACGGCGTGCGCCGTCACCGGTAAAGTACATGCCACGGAAGGTAGAAAAATAGGTTTGCACAAAACGATCATGGTCGCCGTATACCGTTCTAGCCTGGCCTGGCCAACTGTCGATGATGACCAAATTGCCGTCCGTTGCACCTTCCAGCAGCATGCCAGCGTTGTCCACCAGCGCAGGCTGGACGCCAAAGAATGGTCGCGTTGCAGAGCCTGGCTTCATGTCCGTAGCGCCCGGTAATGGCGTGATCATAATGCCGCCAGTTTCCGTCTGCCACCAGGTATCAACGATCGGGCAGCGCTCTTCACCCACCACCTTGTAGTACCACTGCCAGGCTTCTGGGTTAATCGGCTCGCCAACAGAACCCAGCAAGCGCAATGACTCACGATGGGTTTGCTCCACGGCTGCAGCACCCTCGGCCATTAATGAGCGAATCGCTGTGGGGGCGGTGTACAAGATGTTGACCTGGTGTTTGTCGACGATCTGCGATACCCGATTGATGTCGGGATAATTCGGCACCCCTTCGCACATTAAGGTGGTACCGCCATTGGCCAGCGGCCCATAGAGCAAATAGGTATGGCCAGTGATCCAACCGACATCGGCGGTACACCAGAAAATATCGCCATCGTGATAATCAAAGACGTACTGATGGGTAATGGAAGCCCACACCATGTAGCCCCCTGTGGTGTGCAACACGCCTTTGGGCTTACCGGTAGAACCGGAGGTATACAAAATAAACAGCGGATCTTCAGCGCCCATTTCTTCGGCTGGGCAATTGGCCGATGCCAGCGCCATCAGATCTTCATACCAAACATCCCGCGCGTGGTGCCAAGCCACCTCGGCGCCCGTGCGTTTCACCACAATGACTTTTTCCAGCGAGCGAATGCTGGGGTGCGTCAGCGCTTCATCAACATTGGCTTTCAGCGCCACATGTTTGCCGCCGCGCACGCCTTCGTCCGCTGTGATCACCACCTTGGCATTACTATCTTCAATGCGCCCTGCCAAAGCGTCGGGCGAAAAGCCGCCAAACACCACCGAATGAATCGCACCAATGCGGGTACATGCCAGCATGGCCACCGCCGCTTCAGGAATCATCGGCATGTAAATGCACACCACGTCGCCGCGGCGAACACCCTGGCCACGCAGCGCGTTGGCAAATTTGGAGACTTGCTCGTGCAGCTCTCGATAGCTGATGTGCTTGTGCTGGTCTGGCTCGTCGCCTTCCCAAATGATCGCGGTTTGATCGCCGCGCTCAGCCAAATGCCGATCCAGACAATTCACCGAGGCATTCAGCGTGCCGTCTTCAAACCAGCGAATGTCGACGTTGTGGTCGTCAAAGGAAACGTTGCGCACCTTAGTAAACGGTCGCATCCAATCAATGCGCTGCTCTGCTTGCTCACGCCAAAAGCCATCCGGGTTGATAATGGATTGCTGATACATCTGCAGATATTTATCGTTATTTACCCAGGCCGAATCGGCAAACTCCTGCTTGACCGGATACACCGTTTGCTCGCTCATAGCGTTTCCTCTTTATTTGAATCAACGTTCGCACTTGCAGTCCGTAGAAACCACAAAATACCCTGTTGTTATTTCTAACGTCCAGTTTGGTTGGCCAGGCCTATATTCCGAAATTAGACAATGGTCTATTCAGGCCCATCGCCCTGATCCCATATGCGCGTTTTAAGAACTTATGCTGATATTCATCGCCACAAACCAACAACAGCAACACTAACCGCGACGAGACAACCCTGTGTTCGCCGACATTCGGTCAGCGACAGCACTGCCACCAAAAAACAGTCATATTTAAACCGCGAGGTGAGTACGCACTATTACCGAACGCACGGTATTTGCGACCTTTGGCTAATTCCTATCCAGGAAGTCAGTGCACCATAGTGACACGGCATAATGACGATAACAGGAGAGCGAGCATGCGCAAATTCCCGTCCATTCTGCTGGCAGCAGCAGTCCTTCCCGTTGCGGTACACGCAGCCAACACGGAGTTTTCTTACGGCGGTTACATCAAACTCGATGCCATGATGAGCACCTATTCCGATGGCGATGTTGGCTCTGGTTCCATCATTCGCGATTTTTATGTGCCGTCCGGCACTCCGGTCAGCGGCGGCAGCGCGGACGAAACCACGCACTTTGACATGCACGCCAAAACCTCCCGTTTGAATTTCAAAACCAATACCGACCTGGGCAATGGCCACCAGGTGATGACCTTTATTGAAATGGACTTTCTTGCCTCAGCCCAAGGCAACGAAGTGGTCTCCAACTCATACAGCCCACGTTTGCGCCACGCCTTTGTTCGCACCGGGCCTTGGACCTTTGGTCAAACCTGGTCGACGTTTATGAACGTCGGTGCATTGCCGGAAACGGTGGATTTCCTCGGCGTCAGCGACGGCACTGTGTTTGCCCGCCAAACACAAATTCGCTACACCCGGGGCGGTTTGCAGGTGGCGCTAGAAAACCCTGAAACTACCGTTGGCGGCGCCGGAGTCACCGATGACGCCGGCATGCCAGATGTGGTTGCACGCTACAACATTAACGCCGGTGACCATTCATTCACCCTCGCCGCCATTGGCCGCCAGCTGGCCGTGGTTAGCGATGCTGAAGGCGATGGCGACAACGAAGTGGATGAAACCACCTTAGGGGTTGGCTTTAATGTCTCGGGTAAAGTTATGCTCGGCAAAGACGATTTAAAATTCAGCTTTACGAAAGGCAACGTCGCTCGCTACGTCGGCTTAGCAGCCGCCGTCGATGCAGCCATTAGCACGGATGGTGATTTAGAAGCCACCGACGTAACCGCCGCCTTTGTTGGCTTTCGCCACCATTGGAGCGACCAATGGCGCAGCACGCTAGCGTATTCGATGATGGAGGCAGACTTTGACGATGTGGTGATCAGCGACACAGAAAAAGCCAGCAGCTGGCGCGTTAATCTGATGTATTCGCCGGTGAAGAAGCTCACCTACGGCGTAGAATACAGCCAGGCAACGCATGAAAATGTCAGCGGCGCCGATGGCGATATGTCCCGCATTCACTTCACCACCAAATACGTTTTCTAAACAAAAAAAGCCGCTGTCACAGCACTACTGTCCCACAGTTTAGTGGTCATAAAGCGATCCTCATTTGAGGGTCGCTTTTTTTATTGGCGGACCGCACGGCCTTTATATTATCTGACAAGTCTTTGACGGTTAGGTTAGTACGCATCGCCATGAGCCCCAACCGATATCCACCCCAGCAGCAGTAGTCACCGCTCCAATGGCTGGGATAACCGAGCCTGTAGTGGCCCCTTTGGCCGCTATCCATTTATAAATATAGGGAAGAGTGGCAATGTTTCTTAATTGCTGACGAGCTTTATCTTCAAAATGCCTCCCTAAAGTCCAAGATTTAATTGGCACACCATAAGCGCCTTGAGTCACTTGGTACTTCGTGAGGACCTTTTTTCGTTATCCAATTCACTGACAGGGGTATGTCAAGCTGCGATCCAATTCTAAAAATCGTTTAAATAAAGGACTGAAGAAGTGATTTCAACTGAAGCCTAGCTAATCGTCGATCCGTAATGATTCAGATTGATCAATTTCGGTCATGGCCAATTGATACCCTTGCAAAAGCACCAAGGCTTTACGGGCACTTTTGGCTCGATCAACCGCCAGGTTACCAGCCAGCAACTCGGTGAGCGCCCGGTGCATGTGCTTGGCGCCAATCAATTGCGCTTGTTCGGCTAGCGCTAGCAATCGCTGGCGATGCACGTCACTCAAGCGGGACACACCCACCACCAGAAGTTCGTGCAAACACTCTTGCAAAGGTTCAAACCAAGATTCAACCATGAGGCCCCCTGAGAATGAGTGGTTGGTCTGCCAAGGCAACCTCTGGAGCCAACAGCAACTCGCCATGCTCCAACCAAACGCGACCTAACACCGCTTTGACCCTGGTGGCAAAGCGAGTTAATCGATTCTTTGCCATTTCATCCCAATCTTGATCCGTCAGCCTGAGCAAAAATCCCCCCCCTGATGATCCACACACTGGGCCTGATAATGTTGATTTAGCGGATCCGCCGTCCATGGCGTCAATTGCGAAACGCCGATGCACGCTAATGTCACTCCCTGATCCGACCACCACTGTCCTTGTAATCGCCCCAGCTGCTGCTGCCAATACTCAACAGTTTGAAGCAAGGGCGCCAGTTGTGACCACCCCCACTGACCCTCACTTTCCAGCAAGGTAGTGGGGGCACCGCGCAATTGTCCATCAGGACTGAGCAGAGCATTCGTTAGGGTGATGTGTTGTCCGGCAAGAGACATCAAACCGTGTTGCGCCAGCTTGGCTTCGCTTAATCCTTGTTTCGCCGACCAAAAGTCGCTGGCGTTACGGCCTTCCGCCAGAGTGACAAGCCTCCGCTGTTGCTGGTGATAAAAATAGCTGCGATAACCTTCCATGCCTTGGGGGCTACGCCATAACGCCACCCCCAGGCACAATAACGACATTTTAGGGGCAACATAATAATTTCGACGATGCCGCCCCATCAGCTTGAGCCTCGCCACCGGCGGTTTTTCTTGCCGAAGCCCCGCCATTAACAGGCTTAACTGCTGTAAACGACGAACATAATCGCCTTGGGGACGCATTCGCTGGGGGTGACGCTCCATCTGCAGCCAAGCCTGTAATCCCGCCAACATGGAGGACAATCTGGGTAAATCGGCTTGTTTAAGCTCATTCACTAACGCCTGCCCTTGTTGCATTTGCGATTCCGCCAGCCCAGCCACCCCCGAAATCATTAACCCATCCAGCCAATCTTCACACTGTTGAATGGCTTGGCATTGCACCTCTTCTAAGGTTGGTTCGGGCAACTGTAACGCAGGATTCAATTGCACCATCAGTGAGGCAAGATGACTACAAAGATCCACCTTACAACTGCAACGACTGGCCTTGATGGACCCAAGGGGCACCACCATACGACGAAGTTCTTTCTCATATAACAGGGCATCCACTCCGTCCCGGTGTTTGTCTATTTCACAACTCAAGCCATCTACCTGCCATTCATAGGCCTTGCGTCGAACAGCCAAACCGAAATGGGATTCAAACGTTTGCTGATCAATTTCCCAGGGCTCGGGTTGAGCTTCAGGCGTGGACTCCTCCCCCTGACTCTCCAACCAGGTCTTTAACCCAAGCAAAAACGCCACCTGGTGAAAACAAGGCCCAGGGGCCACACATGAGCAACTTAGGTGGGTTACATCCTCCCCAGTCAACAGCAACTGGTGACCGTCAATGTCACCACTGATTTGATGATCTTGCCATTGCCAGCGACTGGGATCTTGATCGCCCAAACATTTCAACCCACGGCGTACCAACCCCTTGTTGGCCCAAGCAGCTAAATACGACTCGTTTAACCCTAATAACCAAGTCTTCATGCCAGTATCTCCTTGGCCACCCAATCCACCAGCTCGTTGGGCGTCATAGCTGCGGTTTTCATCCCTACGTCGGTCAACTGCTGCGCCAACGGCTGATTGAAAATGGGGTCGCATTGATCATCTAAGGCCGCCAACCCCAAGACCTTAACCCCCTGCTGCACCAGTCGATCTACCTCACCAATTAAGCGGCTCTCTTCTGCCCCCTCATAAAAATCACTGATGAGCACCATCAGGCTGCGGCTGGGCTGGGTCATGATCTCGTTGGTGTAGGCCATGGCTGCACCAATGTCCGTCCCTCCGCCAAGCTGCACCGACAACAGTGTCTCCACCGGATCATGCAACTGCTCGGTCACATCCAACACCTGAGTATCAAAAAGAATCAATCGAGTGACCAAACTCGGAATTTTGGCAAAAATACTGGCCATTACCGCACTGTGAATTAACGCCGGTAACATGGAGCCACTTTGGTCCACCACCACATACAGGTGCCAGGGCCACTGCTGGCGATGTTTTTGAAAGTAGAACATGCGCTGCACCACCAAACCGTAGTCTTGCTGGTAGTGCATTAGGTTTTTGCCAATGGTGAGACGCCAATCGATGTTGTGATGGTGGCGTTGCAACGAAAAAGCACTGCGCCGACGCCTAGGGCTGAAGTGCGCCTGAATGGAGCGACTTAAACGCCGTTGAATTTGCTCACACACCTCGGCGATGATTTGGCTCACCTGAGCCATCACCTCTTTGGGCAACTGATTTTTAAAGCTCAATAGTTGCTGTACCAACTCTATGGATGGGGGAGTCTGGCGCAACACCTCGGCATCCGTTAGTAACGATTTAAGACCGTATTTATTGATGGCTTGACGTTGCAAGCTGATGAGGGTGGTTTGGGCAAACAGTTTGCGGCTTTGATTTAGCCACTCAACCGGGGTCATTCGTGTGGACTCTAAGCTTGCGCCTCGATTGATCTCCAACTGCTCATTACGATAAAGATAATCCAAACTTTGATCACGTTGCTGATCCATTTCACTCAAGCCATGATCGTCACTGGCCGCGGCACCGAGAATCAACCGCCATCGCCGTTGCTGTTCATTCATGACAATCCCCAAAGCTGCATTTGCGCCTGCACTTGAGCCTCAACCTTGGCCATATAGCGCAACTGTTGGTCCGTTAATGTTAAGGGTTCATGGGGCATAGGCTGGTCAAACAAACGCAAGTACAGCTGACGCCCCTGTTTGGGGGCCAATTGAGTAAAGGCTAACCGCAAGGCCGGTAATGCCGCTAAAAAGGTGTCCTCATCCCACCCTCGAATAGCCTGATCCAGCCCCGCCACCAACTCATCATCAAAAACAAACTGACTGGCCAGCACCTGAATCAACCCTTGGAAAAAATCCCCAACACCATCGGGCTGCAATTCGATGGCCCCGATGTGACGCTGCTGGTGCAACAGCACCCGATCAAGGCCCCACATCCCCTGCTGATAGAGCATGGCGACCGCCAAACCATCGGCCATTGGCCATAGTCGCGGCCAATCTAATGCTTGCAAAATTTGCAACAACAGCTCATCGCGATCGTCCTTCGGCTGTTGATCAAACCAACGATACACCTGCAGCAGAGCATCACAATGCTGCTGTTGCTGCTCTTCACTCCCCCCAAGGACCAAGGCAAGCGATGGCAAAAACGCACATAAACTTGCGCCACCAGTTGCTGCAATTGCGTTTGGTAGGCGTGGGTCATCAGGGTTTGACGTCGCATCAAGGCAGACGACAACAACACCAGCGCGTCACTGAGCTGCAACAGCTCGTTGCAATGCAACACCCAAGCCTGAACCTGCTCTAACAGTCGATCCAAGTGGCCATGTAAGCCCATTTGCAGCGCCGCCACCAAAAGCCGATAGGCCGGTACACTGGCGTCTTGTAACTGGGTTTGCATCAGGCTGATGACGGCCGTTTCAATCTGATCCCCCAGGTGACTTAGCTCTAACAACTGTGCGACAACCTCAGCGCGCCAGCGGACCTCCCAGACTTCTCGCACTCGGGTGACATCCTCACTCTGGGCGTAATTGGGTCCCGCCACCTGCACACCATAATCCACCCCCAAAAACACCAAGCGATGTAAAAAGTGGGAGCGGCGGCGATGCGGCTCGCTGCGATAAATATCCAAATTGATGGACTTAGGCCCCTCGGTTTGATTGGGCATGGCCAAAACCCGGCATTGCCTTCTAAAGTCTTGCACCAGGGGCAATTCGGGTAATGAATCCGGTGTTTTACCCACCGCCTCACCAACCAAAAAACCTTGTAGATGAGCCAGAAAATCCTGCAATCGATGGTGATCGCCACCCTTAAACAAGCAGCTCGCAAGAGCTTCAATCATTTCGCTGCGCCCCGCCTCAATCCCTCTTAGGGCACCTAGGCGTTGAGCTAACTCCGTCGCTGCCATGGCGTCCACCGTGGTATTGGCTAACCCCAGCGGAGCCAACTGCTGACAAAGGGCCAGCACGCCTTGCTGCATAGCCCATTGATAGGGACTATCCACCCCCTCTTGCATGGCTTGGTGCACCCACTGATAGTATCTAGGCGCGGGCAGTCCCGCACCGTAGCCGCAAGCCCGATTCAGGCGCGCCAAGGTGTAGGGCAGTAGGTGTACCCCCACTTCGGGAGCGGCAACCACATCAGGCAGCTCCTCTTTAGCCAACCAATCGATAATGCCTTGCAAATGATAGGCACCCACCAATACCAGCACCCGCTGATTGCGTTGAAGATAGGGACGAATACGGGCGGCCATATGGGCCTCGCGCTGATCATCACGTACCGATACCCTGCCAAGGCTGCGCAATAGGGCGCCATATTGCGCCAGCTGACTAAAATAGTCCTCGCCTTGATGATGTTCAAAATACCAATCCCACCACTGGTCGCTGTCTTCACAGCCCCCCATTTGCAGCATTCGCGGCAACACCCTTGGGTGTTGCACCAATTGCGGCTCCACCACCTGCTGGTCAATGCCCTCTCCTTCACCAAAGGGCAAATCGATGCATTCGACAGTCATGCCCTTTTCGCCTGCTAAGCGAAGCGCCCGCCATTCTGGGGACCAGGCGGCAAAGGGCAGATAGCCCCGCTGACCGCCCTCTTCATTTTGCTGATAAAGATAAAGGGCCACTGGTGCTTGGCATTGTGGCTGCTGTAGAAAGGGCACCATTTCCTGTGCTTGCACCGGCATTTCAATTAACAAGGCATCCCAAGACTGGTGCATCAATTTTGCAATCTGCTGACCACATTGAGGGCTATGGTGGCGAACGGGCACCCAGCCAACATTGGGATATTGGCTGAGTTGCTGCCAAATATCGCTCATCCAGGATGGCCTGCTAAAAAGGCCCGCCAAATTGGATCTTCACCACGGTGTCGTTGCACTAGGCGCAGGTAATCCTTAAAGGCTTGCAAGTCGTGATCGTTGTCCTTGATCACCGTCCCCACCATGTGGGCGGCAATATCGCTGGCAGACAAGGGTTGCTCGCCGAAATACTGGCTTTGCACCACGGCGTTAAAGCCCAAACCAATGGCCTCGGCGCTAGACAGCACCGAGGAAATGGGCTCCATGCGCACGCCCTGCACTTCACCATGACGCAGCTCATCAAACACCTGAGCCAACAAATCGGCCAAAGAAGTGGGCAAGCTGACATGCAATCCCTGTTGCGCCAAACGTTTATTGACTTCTCGCGTAATTAATTGTGATTGCGCCTCACAACTGGCCAGAGGCTGCATCACCTCAAAATTAAATCGACGCTTCAAGGCCGCCGATAATTCATGCACTCCCTTATCCTTAATATTGGCGGTGGCAATGACGTTGAACCCGGCACTGGCCAATAAAGGGGCATCACCCAACTCGGGCACCTGCAAAATCCGATCAGACAACACCGGAATCAAAGTATCCTGAGTTTCGGTGGGGCAACGGGTAATCTCCTCAAAACGCATCAATTGCCCCGATTCCATGGCCTGATACAAGGGCGCAGGCACCAAGGCCTCACGGCTGGGCCCGTCTTTTAGCAACAACGCATAGTTGAAGCTGTAGCGAATGCTTTCTTCCATCAATCCCGCTGAGCCCTGCACCGTATGGGTACTTTTGCCACTGATAGCCGCCGCCAGCAGCTCCGACAACAAGGATTTAGCGGTGCCCGGCTCACCGATCAACAGAAGGCCGCGCTCACTGATCAGGGTGACAATGGCTCGCTCTACTAAGGCATCGTTGCCAAAGATCTTTTTTTCGATCTCGGTGCCACAGGGCAAGGGATCCTGGGTGCCCAGAATAAAGGTTTTCACCGCCCAAGGACTGAGACACCAACCCTTGGGTTTATCCCCTTGATCGCCCCCTTTCAGGGCCTCTAGTTGGTTCTGATAGGCAATTTCGGCCGGAAGTCGCTGTGCTTGGCTCATCCTTCGATCTTCCTTGATTCAAAGAACTGCTTCCACTCCAGCGCCAACGCCAATAAGGGCTTGGGAATGTCCTTGGGTTCAAAATTGCGACGATGATCTTCTACCTCAATGGCCGTTACCATGACCGGCTCGGCATAGCTGGTGTACAGGCGATAGTCATCCACCGTGAGGCTTAGGTTGGCCTTCAGCGCCATAATGGGAAGGTAATACCCCCCAACCCAAGAATCCACCTGCTCCTGCAATAAGTTCCATTGATTGGCCAGCTTTTGTACGTCCCCGGCCAATACTCGTATGGACAACGACCGCAGTTGCGCCACGGTGTCCGCAGGTTCTCCGACATCCGCGAGCCGCGAGAGCTGGTCCATCATCGGCGTCACTTCATAATCGGCCAAATGCTCGCGCCATGGCGCTACGGCATCGGGCTGCAATACCGGGTGGAACAAGCACACCTGACTGTCCTTGCTTAACTCGTGAGCCTCATCGTCCACCGTCACCAAGGACAAATCTTCACTGATGCGAAAGCTGGTCTGGCTGCCCAAATCCAACCAAATCAGTGATTGCGCCATCATCCGCATCAACGGATGCTCAACAAACTGTTGTTGCCAAAAAGTCGCAGGCCACGATTTTTGCATGATCAAGGCCTCGGTCATGCGCGGCACCTGTTTTTTGGCCACTTTTTTGATGTTGCTGTTGAGCGCCTTAAAGGTTTGCTCGGCCAAGGCACGTTTGGCGCTGTCTTCGGATTTTCCAGCCTTGGGTAAGGATTTAGTCAGTTTCCCGGTGTTTTCATTTTTAACCCGCAAAGACAAATCACTTTGCAACAATATCCGGTAGTGCTTATCACCCACATCCAACAGCAAGCCTTCGGCGGTCATGCCAAAATCCGGCACCAACAAATCCTCCAAATCCGTCATACTGATGTCACGCTCTTTTGCCACTTCGTCCAAAATGCTGTAAGCCTGGTCGCGCATGGACCAGTTAAAGGAGCGCTTTTTACTGATTTCAAGCAGGATAGAGAGGGAAAAAATACTGCCAATGGCCCCAAGGGTGCGCATAAGGCGCATGGAATGGTGATAGTGAAGTTTGCGATATTTAGAGATGAACTTTTCAATGTCTCCGGCCACGGCATCTGAGCCCAAATAGCCCACCAACACCGGAATAAAATCAAATGCCTTGCTTTGCTTGGTCAGCTTAGCCTCACCCCAATCATTTTCTTCAAAGGCTTGCTGCGCATCCCAAAGGGATAACAATACCTTGGCGGCCGGTGTTTTTTGCGCCACTTCCATTTTGTCTAGGGTGGTTAGCACCGCCTCTGGCATAGGGAACTTTTTCACGCTGCCGGCCTTATCCAACAGATAGGCCACCTCGTTTTGCGTCAATGGCGCCATGGCCTGCACCAAATCATCGCACAACAGCGCATTGACCAAATCCGGCTTGCGAACCTTATAATTGTCGGGATCCTCGGCTTTCTTTTTACGCGCCGCCTTAACAACCACCTCAACCTTGGCCTCAACACCGTGTGATTTGAGCCAGTCCGTTAAAAAGGCGACTTCGGATTCGGTGATGCCTGCCAACGCCAACATGCTTTGGGCAGCGTCAATGGCTTCTTGGTCCTTGCGCCCAACCAACAAGGCTAAGGCCATTTCACGCATGGGTTTTACCTTGGCCGTAAAAAAGCCAAACTCGGCAAAGGTGGCCAAGGGCAACTTTCGCACTCGCTTGGCAATACTCTCGCGCGCAACCTTGGATTTTTTTACCACCCCCTCAAACCCAGCCATGGCCAACTTCGCGGCATCGACCTGCTGAGGGAAAAACTGCGCAAAATATGGGATCAGCTTGTTATCCCAGGGCAGTTTGGCGCCAAAACGCGCAAAATCCTCCATCAAACCCTGCTCCATCAGCCAGCTGACACCCAGTGGAACATCCCCTCCTTTTAATTGCCAATCGCGATACAGTAACTGATCAGTGGCAAAGCCAAACAGCGCATCACGAGCCTCGGGGCGGTTAGTCCATGCATGGCGCCATAATCCTTTAGCCACATCCATGTATCGCTCGGGACCCACCTTTTCAAGGGCACCCTTTAAGCGGCTAGGCTGATCAGCCAATTGCAAAAACAAGTCATCATAGGCACTGCAGTTTTGTTTATTCTCGTAGTGATAATCCATGATGACGATGGCCCAGCTGTCAGCGTCTAGGGTTTCTAGCTGCAATAAACTGCGCACCAACTCCGGTGAATCCACCACGCAGGAGTCCAAAAATTTGATCAGGCAACCGTAGTTTTGGTGCGCCAGTTGCGCCAACCAGGCATCCAAGCCTTCAATGGCTTGACCCCATTTTTTTTGCAGTGACATGAGTTGATGCAGTAAGCCGGTGACCGAGTGGCGGCGACTCATCTCAATATCCAGTAAGGCCAAACAGGCCTCATCGGTACATCCGTATTGGATTATGGGAGCCAATCCTCGAATATCATACTCATATGTGGGGGACATAAGGTCAGGCTGTTGCTCGATAAACAGACTGATCATTCGCGTCAACTCGGGGTGTTGCGGTGCTAAATACCGTCCGAGGATGGAATAATTGAAGTTCAGATCGTCAAAATCCTCTGATTGGGCCAACCCAGCTTCTAGGGTAGCTGCGTCCACGTCGGCGTCGACATAATAGCGCTTGTTGTATAATCGAGCATTGCGCTTAAAGCCCTCATCCACATTGAGGTAAGGCAGCAAGTATCGATCAAAGACACGCAAATAGGGCGCCACCAAAATGAGCATCAGGCTAATGGCATGCAATTGTCTAAATCGCGGCCAATCTTGAGCATCCTTAGCCACCTGATCCAGTAGCTCAATGGCTTTTGCATGCTGACTTTGGCGCTGCGCCATCTCAATACAACCATCCAAGGCTTCGGCCAAGTCAGAAAAAGCCCAGCGGTTAATCATGGGCGACTGCTGATTACGACGTTCGATTTGTTTATCCGACAGGTCATCTTGATGACAGTCTAACTCGGCGATCAGTTTCTCTTGCTGGTCTGCTATATCCACGCCCGCTTGTTGATACAACTTTGCGACAACTTCTATCCAGGCCTCGACAACGCCACTCATATTGATCCCTTCCGTTTTTTGTTAGTCCCAATAAAATATGGGAATGAGATTTTAGGTAAAAAAAGCGATGGACCGAGTAATGATCGGCAAGACTCACTGATTTAAGCTAAACAGGAAGTCGTTTTTCGAAGGGCACATTGGTTTTATGCGTTGCCATTCAAAACCATCAGAAATAGGCTGCCGATATCTCAATTGACTCCAAGGTCCCAGCAGCCTGTTGAAAAAATTGAAATTCACACTTCCATTATCTCCACGCACAATTTTCAAAAGCCTACCATTTAAAACTCAACAGCTTTCTTTCGAATATCATCTAAAATGGAGCAAACTTACCCGAAATTTCCCACCCAGCCAAACGGTTCTTCCACTCGTTTTCGCTTTATCTGGCTGATGTGATAACCGAGCTTCACCATCGCACGATCATCCAAACGACCGTTTTTTGGTTTAGCGGCCACATGGGGCGTTATTGTTATATGTGGAAAACCGTCTACAAACATACCAGTGTCATAGCCTTTATCCACTCCGACAGCCATTCCAGAGCGGGTACTTTGTCGGTCCAGCAGTATTTACTTCGCGCCTCATTCCTGTGAGGTGCTGACTTGGATAACGACCGCATCCACAATGAAACTATTTCGATCTTCCGTGAGGATATGCTCCATAAAAGACAGTTTTTCCTCCACGACTGTCCCACAGTTGTGGCACTAAATAGAAAAACCTGAATCCACCTCGGTAGACTGACGTTATCGAGACACCAACTACCAAAAGGATTCAGGCTTTTTCACATCACAACACCGCGTTTCACCAACTCCTAAAATCCGTGTCGAGACATGAATTCGAAAGGCTGGCCGCTCGACATCATGTTGGCCGAAAACTGTGCTCTGCCGTCGGTGGGATCAACTTGTTGCCATGGGGCTTGGACAGATATCCGATCGCCAGAGTTTGCGTGACATTGAAGCCAGCCTGGAAGCTCAGAGCGACAAGCTGTATCACTTGGGGGCCGATCGCCAAAACAACGCTGGCGCGACTGAATGAGAAACAGTCAGCAGCGCTGTATCAAGCTGCGTTTTATCAGTTCCTGAACCGACACAGCCAATCACCGAGAAAACATAAATTCCGCTTTAGAAACCACTAGAAGCTGTTTCATAACCTTCAGTCCGATATAATAATCAAACTATCAGCTTCAACTCCTCCACCATGAAACGTTCAACCTCAGAACTGACCGACCAACAGTGGGCACACATTGAGCCTTGTTTACCCAGCCTGCCTCGTGGCAAAGGGGGTCCCAAACCTATCAGCAATCGAGCCTGTTTCGAGGGCATTTTATGGGTCTTACGTTCAGGTGCGCGCTGGCGTGATCTACCCGAGCGCTATCCTTCACCGAGTACCTGCTGGCGCCGCCTTCAGTACTGGGAAGAGCAAGGTGCATGGGTCAAAGCCTGGCGTAAGCTTCTTCGCGTTCTGGATCAACAGTCGCGGTTAAATTGGGAAGAATCGTTTTCTGATGGTAGTTTTGCACCCGCAAAAAAAGGGGCCTCGGTGTTGGAAAAACCAAGCGTGGTAAGGGGTCGAAGTGGATGATAGTCGTCGATGGCGAAGGCATTCCAATCGGGCTGACACTTGGCTCAGCGTCACCGGCGGAGGTCAATCTGATTGAGGCTTTGTGAAATGTTTCCTATGGCAAGAGCAAGGTGAAGCGTTTGATTTACGATAAAGCGGCAGACTCTGATCCTCTGCGAATGGCGTTAAAGAAACGGGGCGTTGATCTCATTTGTCCACATCGTCGAAACAGGAGAAAAGCGCCGCTGCAAGATGGTAGAAAGCTGAGAAGGTACGACCGTCGCTGGAAAGTAGAGCGCACTTTTGCTTGGCTTGGAAATTATCGGCGATTAGTGGTTCGATGGGAAAGAAAGCTCTCAATGTATCGAGCCTTCTTTCACGCCGCCTGCATGATGATCGTGCTAAAGAAGTTGTGAAACAGCTTCTACTGTCACAGCGGCTTTTTCATATCGACTTAGGGGTGACTGGCTGCCACCGTGTTTTGATCTCGCAGCCATACCTCAACGCGGCTGTTTTTCAATTTTCCTTCATCGCGATTGCCTGACGCTACCGGCAGTGCCATGCCATAACCGACATTTTCACGCGGATAGATACCACCGCGCTTAACCAATTCCCGGCGCACCGCCATGGCTCGCAGACGCGACAATAATTCCGAGCGCTCTTCAGTGCGGCGTTGATCGCTAAAGCCGATCAGAATTACCTCAGGGTCTTGCATGGTCTCTAAATACGCCACCAAACGATCAATATCGCTCAGTGCTTTGTTGTCCAACTTGGCGCTGCCCTGGCGAAAACGAAAATTAATGGTGAGACGTTTTGCACCGGCGGTTAAATCACGAAAATCTCGCGGCAGCTCAGCATAAAACTCAGGCACAACGGCCTGCAGCTGCTGCGACACAAAGCCGTTTTCTGCCACGATTTGTTGACCGTCGTCGGCCAAAGCAAAATCGATAAATTCCTGCACATAAGGGTTTTCTGGCTGATCGTCGGTGTACAGGTACAACCGACGCGACAAGGCGTAATCTTCGGTAGCCACCGTCAATTTATTCGGCAATAGGGATTTAGCCCCACCGTCGGACACCGCCAACAATTTGCTATTGCGCACCGCCGATAATGCAACAAAACCGATGCCAAAAGGATCGCTAGCGACTTGATCCGAGAGCAAGTCATTGGACTCAAAACGCTGAGCCGAGGCTACCAATTGCCGCTGCTTGCCCAACACCATGCTTTTAAAGCTATCCCAAGTGCCGGATTTATCGTCACGGGCATACACGCGGATTGGCCCAGCCGGACCGCCCAACTCAGACCAATCCTGATATTGGCCGGAAAAGATATCGGCGATTTGGCTCACACTGAGCTTAGCGATGCTATTCGCTGGGTTGACCACGATGGCCAAACCATCAATGCCGACAATGTGCTCCGATTGAGGACTGCGCATATCGGCCATGGCTTGCAGTAAGTTGGCTTCTTTGTCTTTTACCGGGCGTGATGCAGCGGCGATGTGGGCCGCGCCCTGCTTGAGTCCGGCAAAGCCGGTGCCAGAACCGTGTGCCTCGATACGCACGCGCACCAGCGTATTCTGATACGTCCCTTGCACCCACTGTTCATTTTCAGTTCCGGCTGCCACTGTGGTGACACTTTGTGCGCCTTTGGCCTGTAAGTAGGCAGTCACCAGCGTCGGGCCCAAATGAGCACCAATGGTATTGGAGCCATGCATGGCAAACAAATCCACCTCTCCCGATGGCGGCAAGCCTTCAAATGGGGCGGGCTTGCCAGCAATGGCCGTGGCAGACAACAAACCAAGTATCAGGGTCAGTACAGCGCGAGCTAGGGTCATTTCTCAGGTTCCAGCGGAAAAATTCGGCGGCAGTGTATGACGTTTAAGTGACAAGTGCATTACATCTGTCACGCAACACCCCTTGGCGCCTTTTAGCTCATGCCATCCGCCCAGAGAAAGACCCAGAGAACTTCACCAACTCCTGCTGCAGGCTCGGTACTTTATTGCTGCGCCTTATTGCTGCGCTGTAGCGGGAGTCACATCACCGACTGCTGCCAGCGCAGCGGGTTCGCGAACATAGTCACGCTGTGCGGTTTGATAGTCTGGTTTGGCAACCCATTGCTTGAACGCCTGCAAGGTGTAGTAAGGCGTGTCTTGCACCACCGAATTGGCCAACCATGACGGCAGACCACCGCCCGGCTCAGCATGAACCTGATACTCGACCGCCAGCCAACCATCGTCTTCAGGTGTAAAGCGCCAGAAGCCTTCCATCGCGGCAATACGCACCATGTCGTCGTTTGCCGG
Source organism: Bacterioplanes sanyensis (assembly GCF_002237535.1). GTDB lineage: Bacteria > Pseudomonadota > Gammaproteobacteria > Pseudomonadales > Oceanobacteraceae > Bacterioplanes > Bacterioplanes sanyensis_A. Next base: position 2,617,853 of record NZ_CP022530.1, on the reverse strand, counting down.
GAATACGCCTTCGCGATGGCGGACGGACAAGGTCAGCGTGCCATCATCGGCTTGCGACAGCTGGCTTTCGACCACCACATCGCGGTCCGTCACGGGCCAAGGTGCGTCGTTGATCATGTAAGAAATGGTGTGGGTGTCGGATACACGCTCGACGATGTCGATGGCCTTACAGTTGTGCATCCATTGTGGTGCAACGGTGTGGTCCTCCAGCAATGCAATCGCCGCCGTGAGCCGGCTTTGCACCCGTGTAGTCCCACGAAATGCTTGTAAATCGGAGCCGGGCACATCGCGCACGTACACTTGAATACGCTGCTCCGGGTCGTCAATCACCCGCTGCCAGTCCGGCTCGGCCGCCACCATAGGAATCCAAACCAGTGACGACATCACGATTCGTTGGACAATGCTTTTCATAACCCTGGCCCTCTTCAGTGTTGCGCGCAGTGTCGCAGCCATGCAGCTCCTGCGCGATGACTGCGCACACTAACGCCGCTGCACTCAGGCCATTGACAAATCAACCGGCTTTACTGCCACCTAGGCAATTGGGTGACAAAGGCACTTGCTGCGGGTCAAATTCATCGGGCGTGTAGGTGTGCAAACTCAGTGCATGCACTGGCCCTTCCAGCTCCTCGGCCAGCAATCGATAAATGCTCTGATGGCGCGCGACCGAGCGCTTGCCAGCAAACTCGTCACTGACAATGATCAGTTTAAAATGCGACTCCGTTGCAGGGCCGGAGTGCATGTGACTTTCATTAACGATATCGAGAATGTGCGGCTCCAACACCGCCAACTTGGTCGCAATTTGCTCCGCTACCATATTCACCTCCTGAACCAAAGGCGCAGCATACCAACTCAAGTTAATGCGCTCTATACAGGGTGGCGCATTCCTGCACTAGGCGAACCCGCTTATTGATGAACCACAGCGCCAGTGCAACCCATGAACGAGTCAAACCAGCCAACACAGGCAGATGGCCGTTTGCGGGCTTGCGGTTAGGTCCGCCACGCCATTAAAGTAGCGCCTTTTTGCAGGAGCCCACTATGAGCCAAGACATCAGCATGACCCAATCGCTACTGGATCGTTATTATCAGGAAGAGAAAGAACGCCAGGAGCGCGACCTCAGCCTGGCCAGTGTGCAAGTGCGTTTGGATGCCAGTGATCTGGCCATGTTGAGTGGTATCGCTAAGCGTTTCCAGAAAACACGCGACGAGGTAGCCAGTGAGCTGCTGTCGTCAGCATTGCTGGATATCTTTTCTCGTTTGGAGGCCGGTGAGCGCAAACTGTTAGCACGCGATTCAGATGAAGCCGCACGCTTGCTGGCCGATGAGATCGCCGAAGAAAATGGCGTACACAGCATTGAGTTCAAGTCCGGTGTCTGGAGCAATCACGAACGCCAAATCGTCAAACAAGAGCGTAAGCGTGCGCGCCAGCAAAGTGAGCTTGCCAAACCAGCCAACAATAGCGAGCCTGCGGCACCCGCATCGTCAACGCCGGCACAAGCAACAGCAGAACCGCAATCACCACAGCCTCAGGCCGACACCGAACAGGTCAGCCAAGATGCAGCGCCTGAGGTGGCAGCGCATGCGAACAACGATAGCGCCGACAGCACCAGCCCTGAGTCGGTGTTTGGCAGCTAAGCCGGCCGACTATTTTCGCCAGATACGCAGCTCCCGGAACTCACCGGGGCCAGCTTGCATCCATAGCAGCTCTGATTGATCTGAAAATACGAAGCGGTTGCCGAGTAAAAAACCGCTTCGGCGTCGACCGCCAATGGTGGCCGACGCTTGTCGGCCTTGTTTTTTCACGGAACGAGCCAAATCGTCTGATACGACGTCCATGCAGACCTCCCATCCTAGACAGGCCAGGAAAGCCAAATCATGCTTGGCCATTCCCAGCAATCATGACCTGAGCAGCCCCGTCAGCTTGAGCGGATAGCGGCTACTCAAACCGTTGCACCTATCATAATGCCGCAGTATGACAGGTGTAGGTCAATTATATTCTTAAAAGCGATTAAACCTTCCTGACAAATAACCAAAGACCGACCTGCATTCGGACCGTCGGTTTGTTCCCACCTCCGCGTGCTTTACAATATGCGCCCTTTCTTTTTGATACGAGCACACAGCATGGCAATCCATTGGTTTCCGGGTCATATGAACAAAGCGCGCAAGAAAATTGCCGAGGCTATGCCGGAAATCGATTTGGTGATCGAAGTGTTAGACGCACGCCTGCCCTTCTCCAGCACCAACCCCTTAGTCGATGAGCTGCGTGGCGACAAACCCTGCATCAAACTACTGAATAAGTCCGACCTAGCCGACCCCAACACCACCGACGCCTGGGTACACTACTTTGAGCAACAGCATCAAGTGCGCGCCCTGCCATTGGTGGCTGAGCAAAAAAGCCAGGTCAAACGCGTTATTCAACTGTGCAAACAGCTGGGCCAGCATCGACTGGAGCGCAAACGCCCTATACGCATCATGATCATGGGCATTCCCAATGTCGGCAAATCAACCCTGATCAATGCCTTGGCTGGCCGTCAAGTAGCCAAAACCGGCAACGAACCGGCGGTCACCAAAGCCAATCAAATGATCGATTTGAAAAATGGCCTGGTGCTGTCAGACACCCCAGGAATTTTGTGGCCCAAGCTTGAGCCGGAGAGCTGTGGCTATCGTTTGGCTGCCAGTGGCGCAGTGAAAGACACCGCCATCGAATACCAAGACGTTGCTCAGTTTGCTCTGCAGTTCTTGCTGCAACACTACCCGCAAGCGCTACAGCAGCGTTTTAAACTGGCAGATTTGCCCGAGTCTGCCGAGCTGGCACTGGAGGCGATCAGTCGCAAACGCGGCGGCCTACGACCAGGCGGCCTGGTTGATTTGCACAAAGGGGCGGAAGTGTGCCTGCACGAATTGCGAGCCGGCAAAATTGGCAAGATCTCACTCGAGAGCCCAGCCATGGTCGAGCAAGAAATGGCAGAGTTAGCTGCGCTGCAAGCGGCTATGGCTGAATCGCAGAATGAACCTGAGTAAAGGTGTTCCAGCCGGTGTCTTCATCGGCCACGACTTCGATGGGATACAAGCCTTTTTCCGTTGGTACGGTGTCTAGATCCTGCTGTAGCTGCTCCAAGTCGTTGCAGTAGATGATCCATTGGTTGATGCCAGAGTGCGTGATCATCATCACCACCACGGCATTTTCCTGCGGCTCCAGCGCCGCTTGCAAGGCTTCATGAAACAGCAAGATTTGGGCTTGCTCAGAAGCACCAGGAAAGCCACTGCTGTCGTCGCGTGTGCTGGCATTCCAAGCAATTTGCACACACTGAGGGTAATTCCCAGCGTCTCTCGCCGCTTCCCATTCTTTACGAAACTGAATGCTGATCGGAACCCCATTCAGATCACCCGACGCACGAACCCAGAGATTGTTCACCAACATGGCTTATATCCTGCTGTTGTCATAACCAATCAGACTAACGAATATCTGCAGAAATGCCAGCACTGTCCGCCATCGACCTGCCAAGCCGGCACTGACACTCATTGACTGGCGGGCCAGCCAGCACGCCGTTATCATGCGCTGCTTACGTTTGCACGCATTGAGGCGACTTTATGGTTTACCTGATGACCGGCATCGCCGTGGTTATCGTTTTGGCTTTATCCGGCTACGCCTGGACCCTGACACGGCGCGTTAAAGCTGCACAGCAGCGCCAGCAGCAAGAAGAAATTGCCGCCGCAGAAGCACTGCGCAGCAAACAGCACGAGTTGGTCAATGATGTGCATTTTGTCGCCCGCTCGGTGTTGGCAGAACAGTGCGAGATTACTGAAGGGGTGCTGCGCATTCACTATCTGATCCAAGCGCTGGACCCAGCCACTTGGGCCGTGGACGAGTTAGCGACCGTTCGCCGCCACCACCAGGCGACGGCCGAGATGCCGATTTTGGACGCCTATCAAAAACTGAGCAAACGCGAGCAGTTCAAACTCGACAAACAACGCTGGCAGCTGGAAAGTGACCATAAAGACGCGATAGAAAAAGAGCTGACCTGGCTGGTCGGCCATCGCTTTCCCAATGTTACCTTGCTGCACTGATAACCGCTGGCTATGTCACTGTCACCGCCAGGCGCAGCCAACATCACCATCGAGGCTTTGCCTGTCGCCGCAGTTGGCTTAAGCTCTGCGACATAACATCCGGGTCGGTTAAGGAATCGCCATGAAATTACCCATCGCCAGCGCGCTATTATCGGCGCTACTTCCCCTCAGTGCACTCGCGCAATGGCAGCTCACCGAGCCGACGGAAGTCAGCTTCGTCAGCTACAAAAACGTGCATCTGGCCGAACATCATCGTTTTGATCGTATTTTGGGCAGTGTCAGTAGCGAAGGAAACGCTGAAGTACGCATTGACCTCAGCAGCATCGATTCGCGCATTCCCATTCGCGATGAACGCATGCGGGACTTGCTGTTTAACGTCAAAGAGTTCGGCCAAGCGGTGATTCGCGCGCAGTTGCCCGAGTCTGTACTGACAGCAAAGCAGCCGCAGCGTTTTGAACTTGAAGGCCACCTGGCACTGCATGGCAGTCAGGAAAACTTTCGCGTGGCGGTGCTGGTAACGCCTGCCAGCAATGGTCAGGTGGTGGTATCCAGCTTGTACCCGGTGATGGTGCATGCCGACAGCTTTGCGCTATCAAAAGGCCTGCGCGAGTTGACGGACATTGCCAAGCTGGATGTGATTGCCGAGGTGGTGCCGGTTCATTTCACCCTGACCTTTGAACCTGCAAACTAACTGCCGATTAACTCGCTGAGTGACCTGGCATGCGCTGGCGTGTGCGTGCCAGCAGGTCTTCAAGTTCATTGGCGCTCAGCTGCAAGGTGTCGTAAGCGCTGGCACTGAGCGCCGACTCGATCATCAGCGTCAGAGCGTCCAAGTGCAAATCGCCTAATTGCTGGCTGAGCTGTGGGCCAAGTTCTTGGCAAAAGTGCTCCACAACGCGCTTGGCTTGTGGCAGATACGGACGAGCGTGCATGACAACTCCTAATAATCGATCGCTTGCGTGGCCGACTGAATGATCAGCGGATCTGGCTGTAGGTTCAGTGCCGTGCTTTTGTTGGTGTAATCCAACTGGCTGAGCACATGACGCATGGCATTTAACCGTGCCCGCTTTTTATCGTCCGAGCGCACCACCGCCCATGGGGCGTCCATGTGGTTGGAGTAATAGAACATCGCTTCTTTGGCTTCGGTGTAGTCGTCCCATTTATCCAGCGACGCCAGGTCGACCGGGCTTAGTTTCCATTGTTTTAACGGGTCCACTTGGCGCTTTTGAAAACGTCGCAATTGCTCGTGGCGGCTAACCGAGAACCACAGCTTAAACAAACGCACCCCCGAGCGCACAAACATGCGCTCCAGCTCCGGCACCTCGCGCATAAACTCGAGATATTCGGTATTGCTGCAAAACCCCATAACCCGCTCGACACCAGCGCGGTTGTACCAGGAACGGTCAAACAGCACGATTTCACCATCGGATGGCAGGTGCTTGATGTAACGCTGAAAGTACCATTGGGTGCGCTCTCGCTCGGTGGGCTTTTCCAATGCCACCACACGCGCGCCACGCGGGTTGAGATGCTCCATAAAGCGCTTAATCGTGCCGCCCTTGCCCGCTGCGTCGCGGCCTTCGAACACAATGACAATTTTTTGCCCGGTGTCTTTCACCCAGCCCTGCATTTTTAGCAGCTCAATTTGCAGCTGCTGTTTTTCACGCTCGTAGGAGGCGCGCGACATACGCTCGCCATAAGGTAAGTGCGGCGTTTTATCGTCCGCCATGGGCGGTGCGATGATGGGTAAATGGCTCGACTGATCGTTCATGGCGACTCCCGCTGGACTTCTCTAGTCACCATAGAGCAATTCCAGCACCGCACGCTGACGTATGTCAGCCAGGCGTCGATCAGCCCACCGCTTGCAAAAAGCAGTCACGCCCCTGGCGCTTAGCCTGATAAAGCCACTGGTCCAAGTGCCGGATAAAGGCGTCCAGCTCGGCACTGTGATGCGCGCGCGGCGTAACCGCCAGGTAGCTGCCAGACACGGTAATGTCTAGCCGCTCGCCCTCGTCGTTGTGTACAGTCATGGCGTGAATCGCGTCTTGTAAGCGCTGCACCACCATTGGCAACTCATCCGCCGAGCAGCCCGGCAGCAACAAAGCAAACTCCTCACCGCCAAGGCGCCCTAAGTGATCGGTCGGCCGCAAGCTCGACATCAAGGTCTGGCATAAGCTGGTCAATACACGATCGCCACAGCCATGGCCGTGCAAGTCATTAATCTTTTTAAAGAAATCCAGATCAAACAGAATCAGCGAAAACACATGATATTGGCGCTGACCACGCGCCCACTCGCGCTGAAATGCTTTATCAAAGCCACGGCGATTCTCCGCCCCAGTCAACGGATCGGTCAGCGCCAATCTGGCTTGCTCTTCGGTTTTTTGCACCAACACCAAACAGGCAGCGACCACGGCAGCCAAGTGCTGCATAAAGTCCGTCGCCATGCCGGCATGAAAGCGCTGCGGATGGTGGGAGAACAAGCGTAATTGGCCAAGGTAGTCCTGATTGCGGCGCAGCGGCAGCGCCAAACCCGACTGATAAGGCTCCGGCGAGCTGAGCACGGAAGCATCGATCACCTCAACCGTCGAGGTCAGCTCAACGTGCTCCATTAAGTGTGCATGATCAATGTCGAGTGAGCGATGGATGGACTGACTCAGACTGTCGTCAGCATCGGCCAGCTGCAACGCGATGGCGTCCAGTTCAAACTGCTGCGGCAAGCCATCGATCAAGGTACTGAGCAGGTCAAACCAATCTTGGCAGGCCAGCAGCTGCAATTCGTAGCGCTGCAAACGCTGCAGCAAAGCCTCATTACGGCGGGCGTTGGCGAGCAGTTCGTCAAGATCCATGGACAGTACACCGGCGCTCACGGGAATTCACGGTTTAACATTCAGCTGTGCAGGACGCAAGCATTCGGGCTGTAGAGCTGATAAAATCGCGCGCTTTATTCAAGCTAGCTGCAACAACGATGGCAAATATTCTGGTATTCGACTCCGGTGTCGGTGGTTTAAGCGTGGCGCAACACATTGCCGCCCAGCACCGACATGCATCGATCATTTACCTGATGGACCGCCAGTACTTTCCTTATGGACAGCTTGATGACCAACGACTGTGCTCGCGCGTGCTGCAACTGTGCCAGGCGGCATTGGCCAACTGGCCCATCGATCTGATCGTGATTGCCTGCAACACCGCCAGCACTCTCGCGCTACCGACGCTGCGGGCGCAGCTGCCGGTGCCCATTGTCGGTGTTGTTCCGGCGATCAAAGTCGCTGCTGAGCGCGCAGGATCTTCTCCAATCGGTTTGTTGGCAACCCAGGCCACGGTACAGCGCGACTACCTCAGCGATTTGATTGCTACACACGCTCCCAATCACAGCGTTCATCGGTTAGGCAGCGCCGAGCTGGTACAGTGGTCGGAGCAATGGGTCTATCAACAGCACTACGCCAGCGGCATTCACGAGCTGTTGTCCCCTTGGATCAATGAACATGGTTTGCGGCATGTGGTGCTGGGCTGCACCCACTTCCCGCTGCTAACGCCACAACTGCAGCGCGACTTTCCCGGGGTCGATTGGATCGACTCTGGTGAAGCCATCGCAAGGCGAGTGGGTGATGTTCTTGCCAATCAGGTGACGAGCATTGCCAAAAGCGATACAACGGAAGTTGGCAGTCTATGCCTAAGCTGGGCCGGTGAAGCGCCGGATCATGAGGCACTCAGGCGTTTTTTGGTACCTTGGGAGCGCGCGGTTCATTGCCAACCACTACAAACATAGTTATACAAAAACAAAGCTTTGTATAACTTAAGAATTTGAGTAAACTACTCAGGTATTCACCCACAAATCAGGGTCTTAACATGTCAAAACTCGAATCCCTTTACCACGACGTTCTTAGCGAGCTGGGTGAAGACGTAGAGCGCGAAGGATTGCTCGACACTCCTAAGCGTGCCGCCAAAGCCATGCAGTTTTTGACCAGTGGCTACGATATGGATCTACAGGAAGTGGTCAATGGTGCGGTATTCACCAGTGATAATGACGAAATGGTGGTGGTGCAAGGCATCGAATTTTATTCCTTGTGCGAACACCACACCCTGCCGTTTCTGGGGCGTTGCCACATCGGTTACCTGCCCAGTGGCAAAGTGTTAGGTTTATCTAAGTTTGCACGCATCGTCGACATGTTCGCCCGCCGCCTGCAAATTCAGGAAAATATGACCAAGCAAATCGCCGATGCAGTCATCGAAGCCACGGACTGCCGTGGTGTTGGTGTGATTGTTGAGGCGCAGCACATGTGCATGATGATGCGCGGCGTGCAAAAGCAAAACTCGATGATGCGCACCTCGGTGATGCGTGGTGCATTCCGTGAGGATCAAGCCACGCGCCAAGAGTTCATGGGCTTGATCGATAAAGCCTGATCCGGTTTACTCTGAGGTCTGCATTATCTGATACTCCCGCCTGACGAGGAGGCCCAATGCCGGTAGCAGACTGGCTAACTTGGTCATTACTGTTATACCCGCTGGGCTTGCTGGCCGCTTTGGATGCACTCTGGAGCGGCCGCACCGCACAAGGCTCTATCGCCTGGATGCTGGCACTCATCATCCTGCCGCACTTTAGTTTGCCGGCTTATTTATTGTTTGGCAGCCGCCGACTCAAGGGCTACCGCAAAGCCAGACAACGCGTCAGCGACCAACTCAGCGATATTGCTGAGCGCCTTGAACACCAATTATTGCCCTTTCGCACCCCCCCCTCCTACGCGGTGCAACCTCTGTTGGCTTTGTTTCGCAGCCCGCTTGTCAGTGGCAACCAGACCACCTTGCTGACATCGGGTGAACAGACATTTGCTGCCTTGTTCCAGCATTTATCCGCCGCACAATCTTCCATTTGTTTGCAGTCATACATTATCCGTGACGATACCCTCGGCCAGCGTGTGCTGGAGGCGCTGTGTGATTGCGCGCAGCGCGGTGTCACCATTTATGTACTGTTTGATGAAATCGGCAGTCACGGACTAACACGCCGCTATCGCCAGCGCTTAACCGCGGCAGGTATTCAGTTTTCGCGCTTTAATCCGATCCATTTTCGCAACCGCATGCTGCTGAATTTTCGCAACCACCGCAAGCTGATTATTATCGACGAGCAAATCGCCCTAATCGGTGGCTACAACATCGGTGACGAATACCTGCATCGTGAATGGCGCGACACCCATTTAGAAATACGCGGCCCGGCAGTGCTCAGCTTTCAACTGGGCTTTAGCGAAGACTGGCAATGGGCTACCGGTGCCATGCCAGAGCTGAGCTGGGCGGTGCCACCAGCGCCTGGCCAACAGGCGGTAATGTGCGTTAACCCTGGCCCTGCGGATTTGCAGGAATCCGCCAGCTTGTTTGTGTGCCAGCTGATTCACAGCGCACGTCAGCGCTGCTGGCTGGTCAGCCCATATTTTGTGCCAGATCAGGCCGTTATCAGCCAATTACAGCTGGCGGTATTGCGTGGTGTGGATGTACGCGTGCTGTTGCCAGAGAAAACCGACAATCGCTTAGTGCAGCTGGCGATGACACGGTATGTGGAAGAACTCAGTGCCGTGGGTATTCGGTTTTACACGTATCGTGCGGGGTTTTTGCACCAAAAAGTGATGCTGATTGACGACGAGCTGGCCTCAGTAGGCAGCACCAATCTCGACAACCGCTCACTGCGCATTAATTTTGAAATGAATGCCTTAGTGCAGGGTCGTGAACTGGCGCAGCAAGTGAAAGACATGCTGCTGCAGGACTTCCTGCACGCCAGCCCGGCGCAAGTGAATCCATCATTGCCACATCAACTGCTGGCAAGGTTAGCGCGCTTAATGGCACCGCTGCTGTAATAAACACCCATAAAAAGACCCCGGCGTTGCCGGGGCTTTTTGACGTTTAGCGCATTAGAACTTCATGCCAGCGCCAACCATCACCACCAGTGGATCGATTTCCACTTCCAGGCCATCGGCAGCACCACCACGGATCTCAGTATCGATGTCCATTTTCCACAGCGCCGCATTTACCACCCACTGATCATTGATCAGATAATCAACACCTGCAGAATAACTCAGACCCCAGCTGGTTTTCAGACCTTTGGTGCCGATGCCAGCGTCGTCATCTTCATCAAAGAAGAACGTGTGGTTAACGCCCAAGCCAACGTACGGCTGCAGTTTTGAGCTACCCGCCAATGGATAGAATTGAGCCGATACGGTAGGTGGCAGGTGCTTCGTGGTCGCAATGGTTGCACCATCTAGAGCACCACCATCGGCTTCGACTTCGTGCTCAAACGGTGTTGCAGCCAGTACCTCGACACCGAACATTGGTGTCACCATGTACACCGCAGTAATACCGAGTTGGGTGTCGTTTTGAACATCCAGATCGGTGTCCGGCACAACAGCACTGGCATCGGCATTGTTATCTTTTGGCATAACGCTAACCACGCCTGCCTTAACAATAATATCACCCGCTTCGTACGCCATTGCCGGTACAGTGGCGGCCATAATGCTTGCTGCGACCAGAGTTTTCAGCATGTTCATTCTGCACTCCTTAATTTCGTGCTCAATCAAGATGGCCTCAGAATAACCGCGAGCCCTGGCCCCATTTTGATGCAGATCAAGTCGCCACGGCCGCTGAATACGGGCCTGAGGGCTTTGTTGTGTCAGATCAACATCGCTAGATAGTCATGTTGATGATCTGCCAAACTGGCACAACTTTTTCATACCATCGGACTACTCAGCTGGCCGTCGAGGTGAATACAGCTATAGTAAGAGCGTGTGCTGGGCCACTGTTTGGCGAATGTGGCTGGCATACGCCCAGCGTCTAGGTCTCAGGTGGTCAGAGCTCAGTGGCGGAACAACAGAAACAGCGCTCTGCGCACAACAGTTGGCGAGTTAGCCAAACCGTGGGATCCCGTATCGGCCGCTTGCTGCTGTCGTACATTCTGGCCTTCAGTTTTTTGGTCACTCTGGCCACCACGGCGTTTATCTTGTTCAGTGATTACAAGCGCGGTGTAAGCAGCTATGACCAGAGCATCACGCAAATCCGCAGCAGCTATCTCGACAGTATCAGTTACAGTTTATGGAACTTTGATATTCCACAGCTGGAATCCCAGCTGATCGGTATTTTGAACTTTCCGGGCGTGGCGTATGTATTCATTGAATCGTCAGACGGCACAATTTTCTCCGCCGGAGATGTGATGCAAGGGGCGGACACGCGCCACGACATAGAGCTCACCTATCGCAGCAGCGGCCGCGAATACTCACTCGGCACCCTATTTATTGATCTTGATTACGCCGACCTTTATTCAGAGTTGCAAAGCAAAGCCATCAATATTTTGCTGACGCAATTCGTTAAGACCTTTTCAGTGTCCATTTTTATTTTATTTATTATCAACCGGCTGCTAACGCGCAGATTGCAGCGCATGTCACATTGGGCCGATCAATTTTCTCTCAAACATCTGGACCAAGCGTTAGAAATACCCGCCGCACACACCAAAGCCGACGAGTTGGATGACGTGGTCAATGCCATTAACCACATGCGTCAAACACTGCAACAGGATGTAGTGCGCGAACAACAGGCCACACTGGAGTTGGAAACCACCAAAGAGCGCCTGGCCATCGCTATCGACAACGCAGCGCTGGGGTTCTGTGAGTATCACCTGGAGCAAGACAAGTTCGACGCCAACAGCCATTTTGCCAGTCAACTGGGGCTCACCAGCCCCGAGCTAGAGCAACTGAAGCATCCGATGGATGTTTTGCTGAACGCTCTGACTGGCAGCGAAGCGACAGAGCAACGAGAGCGTCTACATCAGTTACTGTACGGTCGTATTCCCCGAGTGTCAGACACGTATCAACTGCTAAATCAGCGCCAGCAGCTGTGCTATTTCGATATTACTTTTCAAATCACTGGGTATCAGGACAACCGCCCAACCAGCATTTTAATTTGCATGGTGGATAAAACTCACGAGACCATTTCCAGCCAGCAAGCGCAAGAGTTGAATATTAATTTAGAGAATCGAGTCGCCAAACGCACTGAAGAACTGTACGACGAGCAAATGCGCGCCAAGCTTGCACTGCAGCGAGTGACACAGCAGCTGGAGCGTTGCCAAGCAGCGCTGCACAATCAGCGCCACAGCGATCTGTCGCGTTTATTGTTGGAAGAGCTGGATGCTCATTTTGATCCACAACAGCAGGCCCAACTGGATATCTTTCAGCAATATTTGCGCATCAGTATTAGCGACGATACCAGTACCATGGACTTGGCTTTTCACTTAGCGCAATGGATGGAGCAGCTGAGTACGCTCAGCGCCGAGCAGAAAACGGTGCAATTACCGCTCTCGTTGGTGCTGGAAGAAAATCCGCGTATTTTTCAATTCATGATGGATTTGCTCATTCCAACAGAGGCGATGGCCGTTACGCAAAACCTGCGCGTGACCATGAGCACCGATGGTTTGCAAGGAAAAATCACCGTATTGCAGTCTTTGACCGAGCCCTATTTTGATCAGCGGCGTTACGCACTGGCCAGCTTTATCGCCGAGAATCGTCTGCAAGGCGGCCTTAGCAAAAACTGGCACGGCAACGACCTGAGCATTGAACTGACCTTTGGTCTGGCGCAGATCAGCTACTGAAGTCTAGTCGCCAACTTAGGTAAAAACAGCCATGTAAGCACTCGCCGAAAATACGAAACAACTGCGCCGACGTTGATGATGGGAAAGCTCATCAAGAAAAGAGAAATATCAGGAAAAGACGCGCCAGCAGAGCTGGCGCCTATAGCTTATGCAGGTTCCGCTTCGCGCTTTGCTTGCTCTTCGTCTTTTAACTCGCGACGCAGGATTTTACCCACTGGCGTCATCGGTAGCTCAGTGCGGAACTCCACCACACGAGGCACTTTGTAGCCGGTCATATTGTCACGGCAGTAGCTGCGAATCTCCTCGACCGTTACGTTGCTGTCGCTGGCCACCACAAACAGTTTCACCGCTTCGCCAGTTTTTTCATCTGGAATGCCGATGGCGGCACAGTTTTCAACCGCGGGGTGATTCGACACAACGTCTTCAATTTCATTCGGGTAGACGTTAAAGCCGGAGACCAAAATCATATCCTTGATACGATCCACGATACGGACAAAACCATCATCGTCGATGATGGCAACGTCACCAGTGCGCAACCAATGACCGTCTTCGGTAAAGCTATCGGCCGTTGCCTCAGGGCGATTCCAATAGCCTTTCATCACCTGCGGGCCGTGCACGCACAACTCGCCGCGCTCACCGATGGCCACCTCATTGCCCTGATCATCGACACATTTTAGTGCCGTACCAGGCACAGCTTGGCCCACGGTTCCCATGCGCTCCAGACCACCGCCGGGGTTCATGGTTACCGCTGGTGAGCACTCGGTCAGACCGTAGGCTTCAGAAATGCCACAACCGGTCATGTCTTTCCAGCGCTTGGCGGTATCGTCCATCAAGGCCGTACCACCAGACAGCGTCAGCTTCAGCTTGGAAAAGTCACACTGTTGAAATTCCGGATGCTGCAGCAAGGACACAAACAAGGTGTTTAAACCGATAAAACCAGTCAGCTGATGGGGTTTAATCATGCGCACGAACATATCGGTATCGCGCGGATTAGCGATCAGAATGCTGTGATCACCCATATTAAACAGCGCCATCAAATGCACAGTGAAGGAGTAGATATGATACAGCGGCAGTGGCGCGACGATTTTAACACCGCCCTCAGGTTTAATGGGGTGCCCCTGCTCGTCCAACTGGGTGAGCTGCGCTTTTGATTGCAGCATATTGGCAATCAAATTGCGGTTCGTCAGCTCCGCGCCCTTGGCCACGCCGGTGGTACCGCCAGTGTATTGCAAAATGATGGTGGCGTTGGGGTCACGAATGTAATCCACCTTATGTGGACCCGCTTTTGCACCTAATGACAACGCGGTTCGAAATGCAACGGCCTCTGGCAGCGAATAAGCCGGGACCATTTTTTTAACGTATTTCGCCGCAGCGTTGATCACGGTGCGTTTCACCAACGGCAGCATATCCGCCAGGCTGGTAACAATGATGTGCTTAAGGCCAGTCTCCGCTTTAATGTTTTGCACGGAGCGGGCAAACACATCCATGCACACCAACGCTTTTGCACCCGAGTCATTAAACTGATGCAACATCTCACGCTCGGTGTACAGCGGGTTGGTATTCACCACGATTAAACCGGCGCGCAACGCACCATACATAGCAATCGGAAATTGCAGCACGTTTGGCATTTGAATGGCGATACGATCGCCGGGTTTTAGGCTGGTGTGGTTTTGCAGGTAAGCGGCAAACGCAGCGCTGTATTGGTCGATTTGACCATAAGTCAGCGTATAGCCAATGCTGGTGAATGCAGGGCGCTCAGCGTAACGCTGCATGGCGCTTTCAACGACTTCAACGACGGCATCAAACTCAGTCAGATCAATGCGATCTGGCACCCCAGGGGCACGCTTTCCGTCCCAGAATGAAACATCCACAGTAAGATCTCCCATAGTTCACTTGTTGTTTTTGTTAGGCCGCACTATGAACCAAAGCCGCATTGAGTGAAAGAGCGACTGATGGCACACTTTCTGTCATTTCACGCCATGAAGCCTGAATTATGAGCCGCCCTCTGCTACTGCCATCTATTCAACAACCGTCGCGTTTGGCCGCCGCGCAACTGCAGCAATTGCTCGACAGCGTGCACGAACTGGGCGTGCCTACGGTCTCTATTTTGCGCCATTGCAGCCTGCCCAACGGACTGAACAACAGCAGCGTGGTAAGCTCGGTGATGCTGGCGCGCGCCGTTGAAAAAGCCATAGAGGTCACGCAACAACCGCTGTTTGGCTTGCTGCATGGCAACCGCGTGCCGATGGCCATGCGCGGCTTTGCCAGCCAGGTGTTTCATGCCGCCGATACCTTTGCTGACGCCTTGTCGTGGATCTTGCGCTACCTCAACAACTACAACCTCTTGGGGCAGCTGCGCTGCCGCCATCAAGACGACACCATTGTGCTGGAAGTGCATCGCCAAGGGGCCGTTCCTAGCATCGCAGGTTTTACACATCATTACCTATTAGCCACGCTTACCACGCTGCTGCGTTACTTGCTGTCCAATAGTGACGAGTTCACCGGCGTGGTGCGACTGCGCGAAGCGCCGTTGACTTCAGGGCTGCACTACGAGGAGTACTTGCAACTGCCAGTGCAGTTTAATCAGGACGACAATGCCCTGTGCATTCCTGAGTATTTACTGCAGCTGGATATTGCAGAAGTCAGCCAGATTGCTCGTCGACAGGCTGAAATTGATTGCGAAAACCAGCTGGCCAGTGTGTCTGGCCAGCAAGATTTGGCCACTCGCTTGCGCTCACAACTGTTACATCAGCAGCAGTTTCCAGCGCTGGCCGTCATCGCCGATCAGCTGAATAGCAGCCCTCGCACAATTAACCGTCAAATGGCCGAACTGCACACCAGCTATCAGCAACAATTGGACAGCGCCCGGCGCCAGCTGGCGATTCATTTTCTCAGCGCCAGCGACGACAGTATTGATGCCATTGCCAGCCGCTTAGGCTACAACGATGCGTCTAACTTTGGACGCGCCTTTCGCCGCTGGCTGGGGATGTCCCCCAGGCAATTTCGCCAGCTACAGCGCCTGTAAGATTGCCAATACTCGCTCCTGCCTTTGTACCAGCGTCTCAAAATGCGTAGCATACGGCGCTATAACGATAACAAATACTATAAAAGCCGATGCCATGAACGTTCAATTCCCACCTTCCGATCGCCGCTTTTATCAGCAGCTGTCGCAGCAAGTGCAGCACATGCTAGAGCAACAAGGCGAAGCCAAAACGGGCAACCGCCAGTTGTGGCACAAAGCGTTGATCATTACCGCCATCTACGTTGCCAGTTACTTGGGGTTATTGCTGGTTGAGCCTGCCAACAGCCTGTTTTGGTTATTGCACGGCGTTGCCACGGCCTTGGTCGGGTTTAACATCATGCACGATGGTGCCCACGCATCGTTTAGCAAAATAGCATGGGTCAATCGCTGCGCCGCGTTAACGTTTAATGTGATCGGTAGCCATCGATTTTATTGGGCACAAAAACACAATCGCAGCCATCACAGTTTTACCAATGTTATGGGTGTCGATGAAGACATCGACGCCTTTGGTCTGATCAGAATGAGTCCCCATCAGGCCCACCACGGATTTCATCGCTACCAGCACCTGTACGTCTGGCTGCTTTATCCATTTACCAGCTTGTTCTGGTTTTTCGTATTGGATTACAAAGCGTATTACCGCGAAAAAATCGCAACCAGGCAATACAGCCAGTCCCAGACATGGCATGACCATGTGGAGTTTTGGGCGTCAAAAATCACCTACCTGCTGGTGTATTTGTGGTTACCAGCACAGTTACTTGGTTGGCAAACAACCTTGCTCGGTTTTTTACTGATGCACTTCGTGCTGGGCACGTTATTCGCCGTTGTTTTTCAGCTGGCCCACGTGGTCGAGCAAGCTGAATTTCCTGCCCCCAACCAAAACGGTGTTTTGCCCTATGACTGGGCTCACCATCAGCTCGCCACTACGGTGGATTTTGCACCTAACAGCCGCTGGCTCACCTGGGCGCTGGGCGGTTTAAATTTCCAACTGGAGCATCATTTGTTTCCGCGGATTTCCCACGTGCACTACCCGGCGATTCACCGTTTATTGTGCCAATGCCAGCAGGCGGGGCAGCTTTCTATCAAGCAGTACCCAACACTTGGCCAGGCTATTCAGGGCCATTACCGCCACCTGCGACAATTGGGGCACGCCAACACGCCAGAGTTGGTTTCTAACCACTACACTGCACCCCAGTGACACACACGTTGGAGACACATTATGGATACTTCAAAGCATGATCTGCCTGCACTGTTCGCACAATTAGGGCTGGACAACGACCCGGCGGCCATCGATCGCTTTATCGATCAGCACAAGCCGATTGCCAGCGGCAGCGCACTGGCGGATTTATCCTTTTTTAACGCAGCGCAAGCCAGTTTTTTGCGTGAGGCGGTGGCGCTGGATTCCGATTGGGCCGAAGTCGTCGATACCCTCGACAGCCTGCTGCGTCAGGAAGCTGATATCCGCCCGTCCTAGGGCTTGACCCATTACCATGGCAACCGCACACTGGCGCCGTAGATAAGGAGCCTTTATGAATGCACCGCAGTTTATCGCCATTGACGCCAGTTCCTGGGAAGACCACGCTCATCCCATAGCCATTGCTTGGAGCCTCAGCGATGGCCGGATTAAAACCACCCTGATCCAACCGGAAGACGACTGGGATGATTGGGATTATGCACTGGAAGA
Organism: Bacterioplanes sanyensis; assembly: GCF_002237535.1. GTDB lineage: Bacteria > Pseudomonadota > Gammaproteobacteria > Pseudomonadales > Oceanobacteraceae > Bacterioplanes > Bacterioplanes sanyensis_A. The sequence goes on along the minus strand of NZ_CP022530.1, from coordinate 2,600,471 downwards.
TATTCACGGCATCAATCAGGACACCTTGTATCAGCGCGGCGAAACTTGCTGGTCGGTCATTCGTGAGTTGGAAGGCGACTTACACGCCAGTCGCTTGTACGCCGACCAGGCAGCTCCCTGCCAACACTTGTTAGAGCGCATTTACGACGCCTGTCAGCGCGAGCCGAGCTTTGAAGTCGACGCCACCGACACGCCCTCCTTTGATGGCCAGCAGCTGCCTTGCGATGAACGGGTGTACGCCATGTTGCAAGCGTGGGCAGAGCAACATGGCACGGAGGGTTTCAGCACTGCAGACAGCGCGAAAGACGGGCCCGACTGGCCGCAAGACTGACACAAACTTAGTGGTCCACCACGCTTGGCTCGCGCTGCAGGTCTTTGATTAAAGCACCCAAAAAGCGCGATGCCTCACCGCCAGTGACCACACGATGGTCAAAGGTGAGCGATAACGGCAGTGCCTTGCCAGCAAACAGCTCACCCATATGCACCATGGCTTTTTCCTGGATGCGCCCGGCACCGACGATGGCGACCGTTGGCGGCACCACAATCGGAGTGCCATAAATTCCCGCCCCTTGGCCAGTTCGTGCCAATGAGCCGTAATTCGATAAGGTAATGGTGGCGCCTTTTAACTCATGCGGCGGAATGCTGCGTTGCTTCACGTCTTCACGCAAGTTCGCCAAACCATTGCGCAAATCGTCGGCGCTGCGATTGGCCACGTCCCGCAACACAGGTACAAACAAGCCCTGCTCGGTATCGACAGCCATACCCACATCAATGTTGCTGAGTAACCGCAGCTGTTGATCGTCGAACCAGGCATTTAATTGCGGCTCCGCCTGACACGCCGCCGCGATGGCCTGCAGCAAACGCACACTGATGTCCTCACCCGGTTGCCATTCGGTGACGTCCGCTTCGTCAAACAAGGTGACCGGCACCACCGCCGCATGCGCCCTAGCCATGTTTTTTGCCATCGATTTGCGCACGCCACTGAGCTGCTCGCTCGGCCCGTGGCTGGTGTTCATCCGATTAGCACGCTCAATGTCCTCAGCGGTTATGCGGCCACCGTCGCCACTGCCACTGATGGTTTGCAAATCGACATTAAGACGCTTGGCCAGCGCCCGTACACTGGGCGTTGCACGAACCGGCGCTGCAGCTTGCTGACTGCCACCAATAATGAACTGATCCTGACTGGCCTCCTGCGCTTGCGGCAATTGACCCACCACGGTAGCGCTACTGCTTTGCTCTTTGCGCACTTCCTGCGCTTCTTGCTCGGCGTCAGCAAACTCCACCAGCGGCTCACCGACATTGACGCTGTCGCCGGGGCTGGCAAAGCGTTGCCCAATCACACCGGCTTGCGGACTGGGAACATCGACAATGGCTTTGTCGGTTTCTACCGCCACCAACGGCTGATCGACGGCCACGCGATCGCCCTCGTTGACGTACCATTCAACAATCTCCGCCTCCTGCAGCCCTTCGCCCAAATCCGGCAACGCAAAATAACGCATAGATCCCTTCCTATTGATAGTGAACGACACTCACAGCAGCATGGACGATGTCCTCGGGATCTGCCAGATACCACTGCTCTTGGCGGAAATAGGGCATCGGTGTATCGAAACCGGTCACCCGCTGTATCGGCGCTTGTAGACAATCGAACACCTGTTCGCTGAGCTGAGCTGCGATGTCAGCTCCAATGCCGCCACTGCGACACGCCTCATGCACAATCAAACAACGACCGGTGCGGGCCACGGACTGACACAGTGTTTCTATATCGATGGGAGAAACGGTGGCAACGTCGATCACTTCAGCGCTGATGTTTTGCTCTTGCAGCCGGTCAGCTGCGAGTAATGTTTCACGCACGCTGGCGCCCCAGCTGATGAGGGTAATATCGCTGCCTTGGCGTAAGGTAAAACAGGTATCCAACGGCAAGCGTTCACCATCATCCGCCAACGGTTGTTTCTGGATGCGGTACAGGCGTTTTGGCTCCAAAAACACCACCGGATCTGGGTCATCAATGGCGCTCAGCAACAGACCATAGGCACGCCGCGGGGATGATGGAATCACCACACGAATCCCTGGGATATGCGCCAGCAGTGCTTCAGTGCTTTCAGAGTGGTGCTCAGGGGCATGAATACCGCCACCAAATGGCGCCCGCACCACCAACGGACACTGCATGCGCCCGCGGGTACGGTTGCGAAGCCTTGCAGCGTGGGTAATCAGCTGTTCAAATGCCGGGAAGATAAACCCCATGAACTGGATTTCCATCACTGGCCGCAGGCCGGTGGCGGCCATGCCGATGGCACTGCCAGCGATCAGAGTTTCCGCCAGCGGCGTGTCCATTACGCGCTGCTCACCAAAGCGCTGTTGTAAGTCCACCGTGGCGCGAAACACACCGCCATTGACACCAATATCCTCTCCCAAGCACACCACCCGCTCATCGGCGCCCATGGCATGATGCAGGGCTAGGTTCACCGCCTCGACCATGGTTTTATCCTGAATATTCATGGCTATTCCCCCAGGCGGCGTTGACGCCGTTCAGCAAAGGTTTGTAGCTGACCATCCAGCACCGATGGCCAATCTGCGTACAAATAGTCAAACATGGCTTCCGGTGGTTGTTCGGGCATTTCTAAATAATGTTTCACCGCAGCTGCCACCGCATGTTGGCAATGCTCCTGCCACTGCTGCTCCAAGGCGTCGCTCCAGGCTCCCTGGCGCATCAGAAATTGTTTTAGGCGGGCGATGGGTTCGCGCTTCCAAGCCTGCTGTACTTCGTCATCGGGGCGATACCGGCTGGCATCGTCTGCGGTAGTATGGTCACTGAGGCGATAGCTGATGGCCTCAATTAACGTCGCTCCACCGCCGCTGCGGGCGCGCTCCAAAGCACGGGTGACCTCGTCCATCATGGCAATGGTGTCATTGCCATCGACCTGCAGCGACGGTATCCCCGCCCCGATGCCCTTCAGCGCCAGCGCGGTGGCTCCGCATTGTTGCTGCCGCGAAACCGAAATAGCCCATTGATTGTTGTTCAATACAAACACCACCGGCAGTTGCCAAACACCGGCCAGGTTCAGTGCTTCGAGAAAATCGCCCTTCGACGATGCGCCATCACCCAAGGTGCACACCACAGCCTGCGGCTTGTTTTGCAGCTGCAACGCACGCGCGGCGCCAACCGCATGACCGCATTGGGTCGCGATGGGCACACAAATAGGAAAATCCTGCGCTGGCCCGCCGGCGCTGCCACGCTCATCTCCGCCCCAATACAGCAATAGCTCGTGCATGCCACAGCCACGCATCAACTGGGTGCCGTGGTCGCGGTAATAAGGAACGAAAATGTCCTCGGCTTCCATCGCTTGGCCCAAGCTAACGCTGATCGCCTCCTGCCCGAGGCTGGAAGGATAGGTGCCACATTGGCCAGTGCGCTGCAGCGCGATGGCCTTTTGGTCAAACAGACGCGTCAGCACCATCCAGCGATAGCACTCCAACAATGGCTCCATCTCATGCGCCCACAACGGTAACTCGTGGCACGCTTGGCCGTCGTCGTCCAAGTAGCGAATCACAGTGGCTAGAGATTCCATAATGCCTCCCGCTCCAATCCTTGCTGCGTGGTAGAAAACTGCCCCAGTGCAATGGCCTCATCGGCCAGCGCATCGGCCACCACATTCACCGGGTGCTGACGCTGCTCCGACAGCTCCACTATTTCTTGCAAACGACTGGGGATTTGTTCGATTTGCTCCGCAATGCGATCGTCAGACCAGCCATGGTAGCGCCCAGCGGCAAACATCAAACCACCGGCATTGACCAAATAATCGGGAGCAAAGACGATGTTTCGCTGTTGCAACTCAGCGCCGATCTGTGCCGTGGCCAGTTGATTATTGGCCGCACCAACAATCGCCTGACATTGCAACGCGTCCACTGTTTCTGCGGATATGATTGCTCCCAATGCACACGGTGCGAGCACGTCGACCGGTTGCTGCAGGATTTGATCCGGCGCCACTACGGTCGCGCCAAGTTGTTGTGCGACTTTGCAGCGCTCAGCGTCCAAGTCACTGACCCATACTTGCGCCCCGGCAACTAACAGTCGTTCAGCCAGAGACATGCCCACATGCCCGAGGCCTTGAATGGCGATGCGACTGGAGCCAATGCTCTGCCCCAAAATTTGAGTGATGACCTGCTCCATCGACAGAAAAACGCCGCGTGCAGTGTGCGGTGACGGATCGCCAATTTGGCTGTGGCTCGCCACATGGCGAGTGTGCTTAAACACGTCGTCCATATCGCCGACTTGCGTGCCAGCGTCCATGGCAGTGATGTACTCACCTGACAGGCGTTCGACACATAAGCCAAACCAACGGAACAGTGCCTGACGATCGAATACCCCCTCCGGCATCATGATGACCGCTTTGCCACCGCCCAAATCCAGGCCTGCCAGCGCCGCTTTGCGACTCATGCCCTGAGCCAAGCGCACAGCATCATTCAATGCCGCTTGGTCGCTGCTGTAGGGCACGAAGCGACAACCGCCCAGTGCCGGCCCTCGCTGAGTGGAATGAACGGCAACAATGGCACGCCAAGGCGCCTGCGGGTTGCTGCTAGGGGAATGTGCGAAGCTGTGCACCGCTTCGCAGCGATGCTGAACGATAGGATCAAACATGGCTTACCTCCGGCTTATGGCCGATTGCTAACACCTGGTAGATGGCTTGTGGCCGCACCAGATTTAAGAGCCTGCTGTATTGAACCGATAAACCAGTGGCACCAGTGTGGGCTTTGTTATTCACTGGGCGAGCATGGTTTTGAATGTAATAGAATTAGCGCATTGGCCGATCTAACGACAAGCAAAGTCGGTTTTTTAGAACAAAACCGACTGAATAGCACAAAGCTTATTAGGGCCTGTTAACGCTAGTTAGCTCTTTGCTGCTGGTAGTCAGTTTTCCTTGGGTAAGGCATAAAGAGCGTTGTTTAACGGTTTAAATAAGCAACGAATAACGCGACTAAGGGAAAAACAGACGCCAGCCCTTCGGGGTATGGCCGAAAAGCCCTCAAACTGTGTTGCGGATCCTTAATTTAACGCGTTGAACATCACTCTTCGCGCCTTGATTAAGGGCTGTTCAGCTCATAACAGCGTGATCGAAACAGCGTTCACAGGCCCTAGCCTACCTTCAGCAGTTCAATGTCAAAAATCAGCGTTGAATAAGGCAAGATTTTGCCAGCCTGGCGACGGCCATAAGCCAACTGCTGAGGCACCACCAACCGAACGCGATCGCCCTCAACCAGTTGCGTGAGCCCTTGCTGCCAGCCGGCGATGACTTGGTTCAGACTCAGCTGCAGCGGCTCATTCCGTTGACGCGAACAATCGAATACCGTGCCGTCCACCAAGGTGCCGGTGTAGTGCACAAGAATGGTCTGGTTCAGCGTCGGAGAGTGCGAGCCTTGGCCACGCTGTAAATACTCTAGCAGGACGCCATCGCCGACTTCTGTCACCTCATCACGTTGGCGTTGCTGTTGCCAATAATCCTCGCCTTGCTGTCGATTGGCTTGCCAGCTCTGGCCTTTCTTTTTGGCATTGCTCCAGCCATACCATACCAACCCAGCCACCACGGCCGCCGCCACCACGTTCATTGCATCCATCGTTTTTCCACACTGACAAGAGTTCGCTCGAGTGTAACTCAGTTATGCAGATAAGTAGTTGCTAGGGCCTGTTAACACTATTTAGGTCTTTGCTGCTGGATGTCTGTTTTTTCTTGAGTAAGGCATGAGGAGTGTGGTTTGGTGGGTTAAACAAGCAAAGAATAACGCGACTCAGGGAAAAAACAGACGCCAGCCCTTCGGGGTATGACTGAAAACCCTTCAATCTGTGTTGCTCATCCTTCATTTAACTCGTTAAACATCCATCTTCGCGCCTTGATTGAAGGGTTTTCAGCTCATAACAGCGTGATCGAAATAGTGTTAACAGGCCCTGGGCTGGTTATCAATCGCGACGCGGACAGCTAAACACGAGTTTTTTCCGCCCGATGCGCAGCTTTAAACCGCCGGATCGTCGGGCTTTTTCAGCGAGCGGCGATACAGGTCTTTGTCATCATGGAACAAGCGCTCCCCGACATTTTCGACTTGCTTCAACGCTTTTAATGACGCCGAGCGGAACTCGCGTTGGAACAAGACACCCACCACCGCGGTGGCAGCGGCGATAAAATACCAAGGCCCTAAGAACCAACTCACAGCGGCCAGTGAATAATAAAACGCTCGCAATCCGTAGTTATAACTGTGACTGGCTTGGTCGATCACTTTTGCCGCATAAATGGCGAAATTGCGCCGCTCATTTGCGGTCACGCTGTCATCATCCGGCGCAGGTGCTGCCCCGACTAATACCGAGGCAAAACCAAACTGGCGCATCGACCAAGTAAAGGTGAAAAAGGCATAAATAAAAATGCCAATTAATAATAAGATTTTCAGCTCGACCAATAGAATCGAGCTGTCGGCGGCAAAATAGATATCGGCAATCACATCGTGAATTTGCTCAGCGACGGACAACGCGGTCAGCAAACCGGCCAGCACCAGCACACAAGACGACGCGAAAAAGGTGACGTTGCGTTCCAGGTTCGACAGCAATGCGGCGTCGCTGACCCGCAATTCTCGCACTAACAAGCGCCGCATCCAGTTGATCCGATGAACATGCAGCACCGACGACAGCGATGCGGTATTTTTAGCGCGACGTTTAGCAAACAGTGAATAGGCAATCCAACACACCAAAAACCAAGCCAGCGCCGCCCAGTCCATCCAACTGATGTAATTACTCATGCTTGCTCCAGTCACACACCTTCAACATACCCATAGGTTATCGTCTTTAGGGCACACTCTAGCGGCCCAGACGCAGCTACACTAGCCAGTACACTACGTGCGGGAAACTACGCAGGCTGGCGCACTCTCAAAAATCTGGATAGCCACTCATTTTGGGCGATTCTCTGCCTGACCTAAGCTGGCCAAAAACGCCGAGGTCATTATGAAACCCACCACCTTGTTACTCGCCAGTATGGCACTGTTAGGCTGCCAAGCCAGTTCCTCCAGCCCCAGCTCTGCAGCTCAGGGCATCACTGTGTTTACCAATGCCGAGCTGATTACCATGGCAACAGACGCGCCGACAGCTACTGGTGCAGACACCCTGGTGGTACGCGACAATCGTATTGATTACATCGGCACCCTAGCGCAAGCACAGCAGCAATACGGTGCAGACATCAACGTCATCGACCTAGAGGGTCTGACCCTGATGCCTGGCATACACGACAGCCATGTCCACGCTCTTGAAGCCGGAGCCGAGGTCGGCGGCAACTGCTGGCTGCAAGGCGATACGCTGGCAGACATTCGCCAACCCTTACTGGATTGCCGCCAACGCCAAACTGGTAGCCACTGGCTCACGGCCTACGGCCATGAACTGCATTGGTTATTGGAGCATGAGAATCCCAGAGCCTTGCTGGACCAATGGATCAGCGACCGCCCAGTGGTGGTCATGGAGCAAAGCTCTCATTCCGCCTGGGTTAACTCGAAAGCACTGGCGGAGCTGGGTTTTGATGACAGATCGGATAACCCAGCGGGCGGCATTATCCTGCGAGATCCACAAGGGCGTGCCAACGGCATATTGCTGGAGACTGCGGCCGAAGCAGCCTTTGATCAGGCGTACAAGCCCACCGACGACAGCTTCGACTTGTACTACGACGGTTTGATGTGGGCGATGGAAGAAATGTCACGGCATGGCATCACCGCCATTGCCGATGCCCGTGTTTATTGGCAGCGCGGCTGGCTCGACGTGTGGCAACAAGCGGAGCAAGATCAAACCTTAACCACGCGCGTTAACCTCGGATTATGGGCCTACCCGCTGATGGCCGACGGTATTCAATTGGAATATTTAAAGCGCCAGTTTCGTTACGACCCAGAACGATTATTGCAAATCAACCAGATCAAAATTTACAGCGATGGCATCATCCACAACACCACCGCAGCACTGAAAGCCCCATACGATTACAGCTTGGATGGCGTCCCGGCCACAGGGGTGAATTATTTTACCCAAGCCAGATTGGCCAACTACATTGCTGCGCTGCAACAGACAGGGTTCGATTTTCACATACACAGCATTGGTGATCGCGGTATTCATGAAGCACTCAATGCCATTGAGGCTAATGCCAACGCACAGCGCAGGCATCGACTCACTCATGTGGAGATGATCGACGATCAAGACCTGCCACGCTTTGCTCAGTTGGGTGTCATTGCCGACATGCAAGTGGCAGGAGACTTTACCTTGCCGCAAAACTTTCACTGGCAAATACCTTACATTGGCCAGCGCATTGACACCGCGTATCGCCTAAAAGACTTGGTCGACAGTGGTGCCCATGTGGTGCTGAGCAGCGATTGGACCGTCAGCAGTTTGAACCCATTTATTGGCATTCATAATGTCGTCAATCGCGGCGAGCAAAGCATCAGTGTCGAGCAAGCACTGGCGGCGTACACGCGCGATGCCGCCTATTTAATGCGCAGCGAGCAGCGCACCGGTACCTTAGAGGTGGGAAAACTGGCGGACCTAATCGTTATTGACCGCAATCCGTTGCGCATTGATCCGTCACAGATTAAACACACGCAGGTATTAATGACCATGATGAACGGCGTTGTGCGCTACCAACATCCGGACTATTAACTCTGCATCTAGCAGCGCTGCTCACTCAACCGACACTCAATGTGTCGGTGCTGTAGAAAACATTGGTGTTAATCTCGACCTGGCATGCAGCTGCGCACACAGCGCAGCAGCGATGCCATTTCTGCATAGTCCTCAAACCCGGTTGGCCACAACAGTTGCAAACGACGAGTAATGCTGTCGGGCTCAAAGCTGGGATAAAACACCTGCAAACTGTGTTGCTCGATTTCTTGCATTACCGCCTGTAGCGGCAACACCGCGTATCCCTGCCCGTTGAGCAACAGCTGCTTTACCAGGGCCAAATCATCCAACAGCCAAGCATTATCGTTCATGCCCTCATCTGGCTGGTCGAGCTCAGTGGCGTGACTGACCCAAACCAGCTCTCGTTGTTGGCACAGCTCGGCTTCGTTCGGCATCGGCGACAACGACTGCAGCCATGCTGGGCTGGCGATATAGCCTTCGTCGATGCGGCCGACACGCTGATAACTAATTTGGTGAATATGATCCTGATGTTCGAACGCCACGGCCAGCTGCAGCTGTTGTTGTTGCAACGCCTCGACCAATGCTCGGTGCGAGTACTGACACACGTCTAACTGGCGCTGCGGCCATTGGTGTTGCCATTCGATCAGTGCCGGTGTCAGCATGCTGGCCGGAATGCACTCCTCCACCCCAATCGACAGCGTCCACAGTTGCTGAGCAGCCAGCGCTTGTGTGCGCCGCTGGATCGCTTGCAACTGCTGCCAGGCTTGTCTGGCCCAAGGCAACCACTGCTTGGCTTGCTCGGTTGGAATCGCACGATTGCCAGTACGCTGAAACAACTCAAGACCGGTATCGGCCTCTAGTTCAGCCATCCATTGACTCAGTTGCGGTTGTCCTCGCCCCAAGCGCCTGGCCGCCGCAGACAAAGAGCCTGTTTCCATGACGGCGACAAAGGTTTCTAAATGTTTGGTTTCCATACTTGCCTGTTAAAAAACGGATAATTAAGTCGAGTAAACGCCGTCGACAATTGCGCAAATGACCCTTATCTCATGTGCCAAAGGCTGCTAACTTGTGGCCCACATTTCAGCATAGGTCGAGGGATATTATGGCAGCGCAATATGATCTGGTGGTATTTGGGGCCACCAGTTTTGTTGGTCAGATACTGAGTCACTACCTGGCGCAACAGTTTGGCTTAAATGGCGAGTTAACTTGGGCCATTGCTGGCCGCTCTGAACGTAAGTTGCAAGCGCTTCGCGGCAGCCTGCTGCAAGAACTCGGCGACGATGCCAAACACCTTCCAATCATCGTGGCCGATGCCAGCGACGAGACAGCCTTACAACAATTGTGCAACAACACTCGCGTGGTCGTCTCCACCGTTGGCCCCTATGCCCTGTACGGTGAAACACTGGTAAAAACTTGTGCTGCCACAGGTACCGACTACTGCGACTTGACCGGCGAGCCACAATGGATTCGCGCCATGATTGATCGCTATCAGGATCAGGCAGTCGCCTCCGGTGCACGCATTGTCCATTGCTGTGGTTTTGACTCGATTCCCTCAGACATGGGGGTTTACCACTTACAGCAGCAAGCGCAGCAACAATTCGGCCAAAGCGCAAAACGAGTAAAAATGCGTGTTAAAGCCGCGAAAGGCGGAATGTCCGGCGGGACCGTTGCCAGTATTGTCAACTTAACCAAAGAAGCCGTGGCCGATCCCGGTCTGCGCAAACAACTGGCCAACCCGTTTGCACTATGCCCTGCAGGACACGGCTTTAGCGCGCGCCAACCCAATCAAAAAGGCGCGCAGTTTGACCGTGATTTTAACGCCTGGTCGACGCCCTTTATCATGGCAGCCATCAACACCCGCATTGTGCATCGCAGTAATGCATTGCGCGAAAATGCCTACGGCGCGGATTTTGTCTATGACGAGGCCATGTTAACTGGCCGCGGAGGAAAAGGACGAATAATGGCGGGCGCCATTGTTGCTGGTTTAGCGGCCTTTATGGCGGGCGCCGCCATCAAACCGAGTCGCTGGTTATTGGAAAAAACCGTGTTACCCAAACCCGGTGAAGGACCGAGTCCAGAAGATCAGCTAAACGGATTTTTCGATATTCGCTTCCAAGGCACCGATGCGAACGGCAATACCATCACCACCAAAGTCACCGGCGATCGCGACCCAGGCTATGGCTCAACCGGTAAAATGCTGGGCCAAGCGGCGGCGGCCTTGGCATTGGATTACCATAAAGACAAAGAAAAAGTCGGCAAGGATGGTGGTTTCTGGACACCGGCATCCATCTTTGATGAGCGCTTTATTGAACGCCTGACAGAGCATGCAGGCCTAACATTTGAAGTACTGGATTGAGCCAATAAAAAACGGCCTCTTAGAGGCCGTTTTTTATGCTGCTGTTAGGCGATCAATGGTCGTCAAAATCCACCGCCAAGTACAAAGCGGCTTGCGGGAATTGCGCCGGGTAACACAAAAAGAATTGTGTTCCTTCCTCTAGTTGCCACCAGCAGGCAGCGTTGCGTGGCACATCGGCCAGCTCAACGCGCTCTATGCAGTAATTCAGTAGCAGTGATTCCGTTTCCGGAAACTGCGCGGTGAAATCCTCAGGCACCCCTTCCACCGCACTTTCCAGTGCTTGCCCATCTTCCAGCTTTTGCAATTTGTCAGCCCAGCTAGGGTCTTGGCTGCATTCAAATAAGAAATCGGCCTGGTAGCGAGTGTGTAGTTTTTTCTCAATACGAGGTTTACGTGATGTCATGTGTTTTCCTAATAGTTACCAGGGTAAAAGGTCGCCGCTGGCGTGCCAGAACGAACCCGTATTTTCCAACGTCAGTCCGTCGATGCGAGCAATGAGACCCTCAGCAGATTGCTCTGGTGTAACGTCGCCATTAAAGCCAACCATGCGCGTTTGCACAAAGCCAGGATGCAAAACAGCGACTGCGATGCCTTCAGCGTGTAAATCCAGCGCCAGACTTTTACTCATGGCATTCAAGGCCGCCTTTGACGCCCGATAACCATAATACTGTCCCGAGGTGTTGTCGCTGATCGACCCCATACGGCTGGTGATATTGATCACTTTGCTGCCTTGGCTGAGTAGAGGCTTTAACTGCACCGTCAATGCAATCGGTGCCAAACTGTTCACTTCAAACTGTTGTCGAACCGAATCCGCATCCCACTGAGTCAGTGATTCATTGTGAAACACACCGGCATTATTGATCAGCACATCGACGCTGCCGTCGAGCATCTCCGTCAAAACCGTCGCCAAACCGGCAAGGCTGGCTTCGTCGGTCACATCAATGCCGGTGATGATCTGATCGCACACCTGTTCCAGTTCATCGCTGCTATCGCGACAGATGGCGGTGATGCGATCACCGCGTGCGGCGAGTTGTTGAGCCAGCGCCAAACCAATACCACGGTTGGCGCCTGTAATCACAATGTTAGCCATAGCAAACCTCGTCGTTAATCTGCGCACATACTAACGCGCCCGCAGTGGCTCGGCCAGATAAGTACCCAGCCCTAAACAATAAAGCCCCCAGTGGGGGCTTTATGGCATTAACTTGGTGCGAATTGCGCCATCATAATTTTCAGGCGCTTTTGCTGCATTTTTAGGGAATACTCCAGCTCTTGATAGCGAGTACGCAATGCGGCTTTTTCCCAGCGGCCTTGCCAACGACCTTGAAAATTACGTCGGGTTTGCTCGTAACGACCGGCTTGCAGCTCCTTCCATTCAGCCAGCATGGCTTTGAACTGCTCGTATTCTTTTTCCAGCAACACCGACCATTGTTCACGATTGGCGCTGGCCGCCAGTTTTTCCTGTGCGCGTTTAAACTGCATATCCAAACGTGCGCGCTGGATTTTAAAGTCCGGCACCACCCGCAGATTACGCGCCAACCCAACCATGGCGCAGCCTTTAATCAGCCACTTGGTTGGGTCCCACTGCCACCATTTAATGCCATTGCGATAGTCATTTTGGAAAATATGGTGGTAGTTGTGATATCCCTCGCCAAACGTCAAAAAGGCAAAAAAGTGGTTATCGCGCGCGGTATTTTCATCGGTGTACGGTTGTGAACCCCATTTGTGGGCGATGGAGTTAATAAAGAAGGTGAAGTGATGAGTGGTCACGATACGCAGGAAACCGGCCAACAAAATCATGCCCCATAAATCTGAGAACACTAGGCCCAAGCCGATGGGGATAACAACGTTCATGGCCACAGCAATAGGCACATAATACTTGTACTGCCACATGACGATGGGGTCTTTGGTCAGGTTCTTCACATTGTCAAAGTTCACCTCACCGCTGGGGTAATGACGCAGCATCCAACCCATGTGGGAAAACCACAGCCCACGCTTTGCTGAGTACGGGTCCAAGTCCACCTCATCGACATGGCGGTGATGGACGCGATGACCAGAACTCCAGTGCAAGATGGTGTTCTGCAACGCCATGGCGCCGAACAAAGCAAACAGTAGGCGCACACTCCAATGTGCTTCGTAGGCGTTGTGCGCCCACAAGCGGTGATACCCTGCGGTAATCGCCAGCTCGGTCAGTGATGTCAGCACTATGTAAGCGACAATCGCTGCCAGGCTATAGCCATAGCTAAAGCCATACCAAGGCACCACCGTCAGCGCGACCAGTGCAGTCACGGAGAACATAATGGCCGGCACCCAGTTGATCGGCGCATTATCGAAAGTATGTTGTTCAGACATAGAAGATCTCAGGGAGAATGCAATCGCACAATGATAGCGGATAGCCGGGCCAGCCTCCATGGGCGGTACCGCCATGACAGCGGCAAATCGAGCGTTGCCTTGATCTGCGGCGTTTTAACTGACCTGTGCCCAAGTGGAAAAGATAACTGCAGGCACAAAAAAGCCCGGTTAAAACCGGGCTTTTTCTATGGCTTAACCGCCAAAGTCATCCAGCATGATGTTTTCAGGCTCAACGCCCATATTTTCCAACATCTGGATAACCGATTGGTTCATGATCGGCGGTCCACACATGTAGAACTCACAATCCTCGGGTGCCGGATGGTCCTTCAGGTACTGCTCGTACAATACATTGTGAATAAAGCCGGTCAGACCAGTCCAGTTGTCTTCAGGCTGCGGGTCAGACATGGCCACATGCCATTGGAAGTTGTCATTTTCCGCGGCGAGCATGTCGTACTCGTCTTGGTAGAACAACTCGCGCAATGAACGAGCACCGTACCAGAAGCTGATCTTACGCTTCGACTTCAGACGCTTGAGCTGGTCAAAGATGTGAGAACGCATTGGCGCCATACCAGCACCACCGCCCACAAAGACCATTTCTGCGTCAGTGTCTTTGGCGAAGAACTCACCGAATGGGCCGTACACCGTGACTTTGTCGCCTGGCTTCAGGTTGAAGACGTAAGACGACATGATGCCCGGCGGAATGTCCTTAGAGCCTGGAGGCGGCGTCGCAATACGAATATTGAACTTCACCACGCCCTTCTCTTCTGGGTAGTTCGCCATCGAGTAGGCGCGAATTACGTCTTCTTTGTTCACCGCTTTCAGGTCAAAGAAGCCGAAACGTTCCCAGTCACCACGGTACTCTTCCTGAATGTCGAAGTCCGAGAAGTTGATTTCGTACGCTGGGCATTCCAGCTGTACATAACCACCGGCGCGGAAGTCAACGTTTTCGCCGTCAGGCAGCTTCAGAGTCAGCTCTTTGATGAAGGTCGCCACGTTCGGGTTCGATACCACAGTGGTTTCCCATTTCTTAACACCAAAGACTTCCTCTGGTACTTCAACGTGCATGTCCTGCTTCACCGGAGCCTGACACGACAAGCGCCAGCCTTCGCGGGCCTCCCCCTTGGTAAAGTGCGACTCTTCCGTTGGCAGCATCGAGCCGCCACCTTCGGTGATGCGACACTTACACTGCGCACAGGTACCACCACCACCACACGCGGACGACAGGAATACACCATTGGCTGCTAGGGTCCCCAGCAGCTTGCCACCGGCTTCGGTTTCGATCTCACGCTCACCGTTGATCAGGATTTTTACATTACCTGAACTCACCAGCTTGGCACGGGCACTCAAAATGACGGCCACCAGTGACAATACGATCACGGTGAACATCACGACGCCTAAGATAATCTCGATATCCATTACCTAACTCCTTACAGTGATACGCCAGAGAAAGACATGAAGCCGAGAGACATCAGGCCTACCGTCATAAAGGTAATGCCCAAGCCCTGCAGGCCAGCGGGTACATCGCTGTACTTCATTTTTTCGCGGATACCTGCCAGTGAGGCAATCGCCAACGCCCAGCCGAGGCCAGCACCAACGCCATACACCACACTTTCACCGAGGTTGTAATCACGCTCGACCATGAACAAAGACGCACCCATGATGGCGCAGTTCACGGTGATCAGTGGCAAGAATACGCCCAATGCGTTGTACAGAGCAGGAACGTACTTATCCAGTACCATTTCCAGAATCTGTACCATGGCTGCGATCACGCCGATGTAGGTCAACAAGCCCAAAAAGCTCAGATCGACAGTGGCGAAGTCGTCGCTAATCCAGGTCATCGCGCCTTCTTTCAAGAGACCGGTATAAATCAGGTTGTTCACCGGTACCGTGATGGCCAGTACCAGAATCACCGCAATACCAAGGCCGATGGCAGTTTGAATCTTCTTCGAGATGGCCAGGAAGGTACACATCCCCAAGAAGAAGGCCAGCGCCATGTTTTCAACAAAAACCGCCTTAACGAACAGGCTGAGGAAATGTTCCATTAGTGTCCCCCTGAGTGTTCAGTGTTAGGCAGAATTTTAAAGTCTGGCTCTTCCACCTGATCTTTCTTCCAGCTGCGCAATGCCCAGATGAACAGACCGATGATGAAGAACGCGGACGGTGGCAACAGCAGCAAACCGTTAGATTGATACCAGCCACCACTTGTAATCAGTGGCATGATCTCGTAACCGAGCAGCGTTCCAGCGCCAAACAACTCGCGCACAGTCGCCACCACAATCAATACGACGGAGTATCCCAAGCCGTTACCGACACCATCAAAGAAGCTCAGCACTGGGCCGTTTTTCATGGCAAAGGCTTCAGCACGGCCCATCACGATGCAGTTGGTGATGATCAAACCCACAAATACCGACAGCTGCTTACTGATCTCGTAGGCATAGGCTTTAAGGATCTGATCGACCACAATCACCAACGAGGCGATGATGATCATCTGCACAATAATCCGAATGTTGTTCGGGATATGGTTGCGAATCAGCGACACGCCGACGTTAGAAAACGACGTTACCGCAATCACTGCCAAACACATCACCAACGTCACTTGCAAGCTGGTGGTCACCGCCAACGCCGAACAGATACCCAGGATCTGCAGGGCAATCGGGTTTTTATTAAATAAGGGTTCGGTCAGAACATTTTTGATCTCAGACACCTTAAGCCCCCTGTGATTTCATTTGATGAAGCAGCTTGCCAAAGGCTTGCTCGCCGACCCAGTAACGTACCAGGTTATTAACACCACGACTGGTTAAAGTGGCACCACTTAGGCCATCAACCTTGTGCTCAGAGCCTTGCGGTGCCTCACCTTTGACCACTTCAATGGCTAGCTGGCCCTGCTCGTTATACAACTGCTTACCAACCCATTTACCCTTCCATAATGGATTGTCAACCTCACCACCCAATCCAGGAGTTTCACCATGTGAGTAGAAACCCAGTCCTTCAACAGTTTCCAAGTCACCCTTCAAGGCAATGAAGCCGTACAAAGTCGACCACAGGCCATAGCCATGCACTGGCAAGATCAGTTTCTCTAAACTGTCTCCGCGCTCAACCATATAAACGGACGCAAACTTGGAGCGGCGCTTAATACTGGCAGGGTCTTCACTGCCAGCCAGCTTGCTCGACAGCTCTGGCATCTGCGATGCCTTGCGCTGATCAAACTTGCTGATATCGGTCAGACCCATCAGCTGCTTGATTTCTTCGATTTCAGCATCATTGGCAAAGCGGCCTTCTTCCAGGTTAACGATGCGCGTCGTTACCTGTTTAAACTGCTCGGTGATGCTCAGACTGTCGTCTAACAGGCCCGCGGCAGCGAGGATATTCTTTTTCATATCCTCGGTTTTGTTGGCCTGCTGCAGTGGCTTCAGTGATACGGCGGCACTGGCAACAATGACCGAGCACACCAAACACAGCAACACAGCCACGATCAGAGTTTTTTGGATGCTATCGTTGTTAGCTGACACGAGCGATCCTCCGCTTGACGTTGGATTGCACCACAAAGTGGTCGATCAATGGGGCAAAGAGGTTGGCAAACAAGATCGCCAGCATCATGCCTTCCGGATACGCCGGGTTCGCCACCCGAATCATCACCACCATTAAGCCAATCAGGGCACCAAAGTAGAACTTGCCGGTATTGGTCATCGACGCCGACACAGGATCAGTGGCCATAAAGATCATGCCAAAGGCAAATCCACCCAGCACCAAGTGCCAGTACCAAGGCAGCGCAAACAGCGCATTGGTGTCCGAGCCAATGGCATTGAACAGCCAAGTGGTCGCCACCATGCCGACAAACACACCCAACACGATGCGCCAGCTGGCAATGCCCATGGTCAACAGCACCACACCCGCCAGCAAAATGGCCAAGGTGCTGGTTTCACCCATAGAGCCTTGAATGGTGCCAAAGAAGGCATCAAACCAAGTCACACCACCGTCGAGGATCGCCTGCACTCCACCTTCTTGAGCATTGCTCAGAGGCGTTGCACCAGAGAAACCATCTACCGCAGTCCATACTGAGTTACCCGACAAATCCGCTGGGTATGCAAAGAACAGGAAGGCACGCCCGGTCAGCGCTGGGTTGAGGAAGTTTTTGCCGGTACCGCCAAAGATTTCCTTACCAATCACCACACCAAAGCTAATGCCGAGCGCCACTTGCCACAGCGGAATGCTGGGCGGCAGAATCAGTGCAAACAGGATAGAGGTGACAAAGAAGCCTTCGTTCACTTCGTGCTTACGCACCACGGCAAACAGCACTTCCCAGAAGCCGCCCACCGCGAACGTCACGGCGTAGACTGGCAGAAAGTAAGCCGCACCAAAGGCAAAGTTATCCCAGAAACTGGCCGGGTTATGCCCGCCACCGCCCAACAGAGCGATCAGCATTTCACGCCAGCCTTCAATCGCAGTACCGGCACCGGCCGCAATGGCTTCATTAGCCTGCAAACCGATGTTGTACATGCCAAAGAACATGGCTGGGAAGGTACACACCCACACAGTAATCATGATGCGTTTCAGGTCGATGCCGTCACGCACATGGGCTGTGTTGTTGGTCACATTGGGTGGGTGGTACAGACCGGTATCCACTGCTTCGTACAATGGATACAGTTTTTCGTACTTACCGCCTTTTTCAAAGTGCGGTGCCATTTTATCGAATGTTGCTCGAAGTCCCATGATCAACCCTCCGCCTCAATTCGAGTTAGATTTCTGCGCAGGATTGGGCCGTATTCGTACTTGCCTGGGCATACAAAGCTGCACAGGGCCAGATCTTCTTCATCCAGCTCCAGCGCACCCAGTGCAATTGCGGTTTCCATATCCTCAACAATCAGTGCACGCAGCAACTGAGTCGGCAACATATCCAGCGGCATGATTCGTTCGTACGCACCCACAGGTACCATGGCACGCTCACTGCCGTTGGTGCTGGTACTGAATGGGAACAATTTGTTCATCAGCTTAGAGATGTAGATCGGCATGACCGAGAAGCGTTCATTACCGGCGCGGAAATAGTGGAACATCGGACGGTCACGACCTTCGCGCAGCACCGCGACCTGATCGTGGAAACGACCCAAGAAAGCTTCAGCACCTGCGGCTGTGCGACCACCGAAGACAGAACCGGAAATAATGCGGTTCTCACCCTCTTCCAGCTCACCGGCTGTCAGTTGCTCCAAACTGGCACCAAACGGCACACGCAACAAGCGTGGCTTTTTCACCTGTGGGCCAGCCAAAGCGACCACGCGCTGGCTGTATATTTTGCCTGAGGTAAACAGGTGGCCAATGGCGATCACATCCTGGTAACCCACGGTCCAGACGATGCGGTTTTCGTTCACCGGGTGCAAAAAGTGAATGTGCGTACCCGGTAGACCGGCTGGGTGAGGGCCAGCAAACTCTTCCGTTTGCTCAACACCGGCGTTCGGAATATCTGCGCCCGGTGCCTTACACACGTACAGCGCGCCGTCGGTCAGCTTTTTCAGCAAGGTCAAACCGTGCTTAAACGCTTGTTGCTGCTCGGCAATCACCACCGCAGGATCCGCCGCCAATGGATTGGTATCCATGGCATTGACGAAAATCGCCTGTGGGCGGCTGTCGATCGCTGGAACACGGGAGAACGGGCGCGTGCGCAGCGCCGTCCAAGCACCGGATTTCACCAGGTTGTCGACCACCTGCTCGGCACTCAGCGTGTCTAGCTGCTCTGCGCTGTAGCTTTCAAAGGTGATTTCTTCATCACCCTCACAGCCAATCACGACAGACAAAAAGCGTCTGCGCTCTCCGCGGTTAACGGCTTGGATCACGCCGCTCGCGGGTGCTGTGTACTGCACACCTTCTGTTTTTTTATCGGTGAATAACACCTGGCCTTTCTTGACTCGATCACCGACCTGAACTTCCATCGTCGGTTTCATTCCGACGTAATCCGGGCCAACCACAGCAACTTCGCTGATGGCGGGTCCATCATAAATGGCTTGTTCAGGACTACCGGTGATGGGCAAGTCGAGACCTTTCTTGATGTTGATCATATGCCTCGCCTAATCACAATTGCCTCAAGATGCGTGCCTCCCACGTACAAAAAAAGCGCACAGCAGACTCCCCCTGTTTCAGGAAGTTCGCGGTACGTCACGATAAAAACCGTGTTTTTGCACTGGAAACAAGCACTTGGACTCATTTCCCAAGTTAAAAATCGCGCTAATTATAAAGATGGCAGTGCCAAGAATCCACCGCGGAACCGGCCTTCGGCCTAACACATTTGGCGTATGCCACCTGATTCAAAAACTGTCCGAAGCTTAGACAAAAAAAAGCCGCTGCACAGGCAACGGCTTTTTTGTCAGGCGCTCTTAGCGAGCCGGGTATGTCGCGTAGTTGACGCCACATACTTGCTGCGCAATGCGCACCACTTGGCGGCTGTAGCCGTACTCGTTGTCATACCAAACGTACAGGTTCACGTGCTGGCCATTCACGATGGTGGCCTGAGCATCAACGATGCCCGCATGGCTGTTGCCGACGAAGTCAGTCGACACCACTTCTGGTGAGTTGACCCAGTCAATTTGCTTTTGCAGCTCAGAGTGCAACGACTGCTCACGCAGGAAGTCGTTCACTTCCTCAACGCTGACTTCCTTGCTCAGGTTCAACGACAAGATCGCCATCGACACATTTGGCGTTGGCACACGAATGGCGTTGCCGGTCAGCTTGCCTTTCAACTCAGGCAGCGCCTTAGCAACGGCTTTGGCTGCGCCTGTTTCGGTGATCACCATGTTTAACGGCGCACTGCGACCACGACGATCACCCTTGTGGTAATTGTCGATCAGGTTTTGGTCGTTGGTGTAGGAGTGAACGGTTTCAACGTGACCGCTATTAATGCCATAAGCATCGTTCATCACCTTCAGTACAGGCGTGATGGCGTTGGTGGTACAAGACGCGGCCGACAGGATCTTGTCAGCGCTGTCGATGTCACCATTGTTGATGCCATACACGATGTTCTTCAGGTCGCCTTTGCCCGGCGCCGTCAGTAATACGCGTGCAGTGCCTTTGGCTTGCAAGTGCTGGCCCAGGCCGTCTTCATCGCGCCATACGCCAGTGTTATCAATCACCAGCGCATTGTTAATGCCGTACTGGGTGTAATCGATGTCCGCTGGGTTGTTGGCGTAGATCACCTTGATGTAGTTACCGTTAGCGATAATCGCTTCGTTCTCTTCATCAATGCTCAAAGTGCCGCGGAAAGTGCCATGCACGGAATCACGACGCAGCAAGCTGGCACGCTTAACCAAGTCGTCGCCTTTACCACGACGCACGACGATGGCACGCAGGCGCAGACCATTGTCACCGCCCGACTTCTCAACCAGAATGCGCGCTAACAGGCGACCAATACGGCCAAAGCCGTACAGCACCACATCACGATCTTCGCCTTCGGCTGGTGACTGACCGATGATGGCTTGCAGCTCGTCAGCGACAAAGTCTTTTACGTCGCGGCCTTCGCCTTCTTTGCGGAATTTCACCGCCAACTTACCGATATCAACGTGAGCACGGGCGATGTTCAACTCGCTCATGGCCTTCAGCACCGGATAGGTGTCGTGTACCGACAGTTCTTCGTTTTCCATGTGGCGAACAAAGCGGTGCGCTTTGATCAGCTCGATCACTGAGCGGTTGATCACCGGGCGACCGTACAGGGCAGTGACCACGTTGTTTTGGCGGTACAAACCACCAATCAGAGGAATCATGGACTCAGCGATGGACTCACGCTCCATCCAATCTTTTAAACAAGCTTCACGCATGTCTTGGCTCACGGCACACCTTCCGATTAGAAACATAAATTGGCAAATTTGGGGCGCACATTATGCCCGTGTCATCGGGGATTAACAATTGTGTGTTGCCGCATTCTGACCATCGGGTTGCTACCGGTGTGCTGGGCCTTTCGGTACACTGGGCGCCGCCGTAATTAATGACTGAATGCGAAGGAGCCAGCGCACGTGGTGTCTGCCAACCAACCCCTGTTATTGCAGCCAGAACTTCCAAGCCGTGCCGGCGAGCGCCGCTTTTGGGGCAAGTTAGAGGGCGCCAGCCAAGCGCTGGCCATTGCCGAAGCCGCCAGCCAGCATAATGGCCTGACGCTGGTGATCAGCACAGACACCAGCAGCGCCATGCGACTGGAAGATGAGCTGCGCTTCTTTGCCGCTCACTTGCCAGTACTGCACTTTCCCGACTGGGAAATCCTGCCCTACGATGTGTTTTCGCCGCATCAGGACATTATTTCGCAGCGCCTGGCGACCCTGGCACAGCTGCAGGATACTCGCACCGGCGTTTTAATCTTGCCTGTCAGCACCCTATTGCATCGTTTGCCGCCCGCCAGCTTTTACCAGGGCCAGAGTTTTGCCCTCGATGTCGGCGCCCACTTTAACGTCGACAATACCCGCTTACAGCTGGAAGCCGCCGGCTACCACGCCGTTGATACGGTCTACGAACACGGTGAATACGCCGTGCGCGGTGCCATCATGGATATCTTCCCGATGGGGCAAAGCCAGCCGTTTCGTATTGAGCTGTTTGACGACGAAATCGACAGCCTGCGCAACTTCGATCCGGACAGTCAGCGCACCATAGATAAAGTCGACAGCATTCGTATTTTGCCAGCGCGAGAGTTTCCTCTCGACAAAACCGCACTGCGTATTTTCAAAAGCCGCTGGTTTGATTTTTTTGAACAAGACCCAAAATCCACCAGCGTCTTTACCGACATTGCTAACGGCATCGCACCTCCCGGCGTGGAGTACTATTTGCCGCTGTTTTTTGCCGACCCATTGGGCAGTTTGTTTGATCATTTGCCAGCTAAAACATTGATCATTCACGACGCCGAGCTGGAAACCGCCGCACAGCAGTTTCGCCAGGAAGTGGAGCAGCGCTATGAAAGCCGCCGCTACGATATTCAGCGCCCGATTCTGCCACCAGCGGAATTGTTTTTGGCCACCGATCAGCTATTCACCCAGCTCAATCAGCACCCACGCATTCAATGGCATCAGCAGCAATTGCCTGAACGAGCGGGCGCCACAGCGTTTGCCACCCAACCGCTGGCCGATGTCAGCACCGACAGCCGCTTAGAGCAACCGCTACAGCGCTTGCTTAACTGGCTGCAAGAGCAGCCCAGGCGAGTGCGGTTTTGTGTCGAATCGGCTGGCCGTCGCGAGGCGCTCAAGGACGTGTTGCGCCGTGCCAAGCTGATACCCGACGAATTTGAAAACTGGCAACAGGCCGCCAGCAGCCCAGCGTCCCTCGGTGTTGTGATTGCGCCGCTGGAGCACAGCGTCGTCATTGACGGAACGCCACCACTGGTGCTGCTGACCGAAAACCAGCTGTTTGGCCAGCGCATTCAGCAACGTCGACGTCGGCAAAAGCAGCGCAGCGATTCAGAGATGATCGTGCGCGATCTGTCCGAACTGCAACCTGGTACTCCCGTGGTGCATCTGGACCATGGCGTTGGTCGCTACCTCGGACTAGAAACCTTAGATGCCGGCGGTGAGGTCAATGAGTTTCTAAAGCTCGAGTATTCCGGCGGTGCCAACTTATATGTGCCAGTGTCATCACTGCACTTAATTTCTCGTTATGGCGGCGGCGACGGCAGCCAGGCGCCACTGAATAAACTGGGCAGTGAAAAGTGGGCCCAGGCAAAACGCAAAGCGGCAGAAAAAATTCGCGATACCGCCGCCGAGCTGTTGGATATTTATGCCCGCCGTGAAGCACGCAAAGGGTTTGCTTTTGACGCCCCGGATCAGGATTACCAACGCTTTGCCGCCGGTTTTCCATTTGAAGAAACCCCAGATCAAGCGACAGCCATTGAAGCCGTCATTAACGATATGTGCTCAGCCCGCCCAATGGATCGCTTGGTGTGTGGTGACGTTGGCTTTGGCAAAACCGAAGTCGCCATGCGCGCTGCCTTTATGGCCGTGCAAAGTGGCAAACAGGTCGCGGTACTAGTGCCAACCACCCTACTGGCTCAGCAGCACTATGAAAACTTTGTTGATCGCTTTGCCGAGTGGCCAGTCAAGGTCGATGTGTTGTCGCGCTTTAAATCGGCTAAAGACACCCAAGCAGCCCTCGATCGCATGCTGGAAGGCAAAACCGACATTGTCGTCGGCACCCATAAATTACTGCAAAAAGATGTCAAATTTGACCACCTAGGTCTGTTGATCATTGATGAAGAGCACCGCTTTGGCGTGCAGCAAAAAGAGCGCATTAAATCCCTGCGCGCGGAGGTCGATATCTTGACCCTAACCGCTACGCCTATTCCGCGTACGTTGAATATGTCGATGGCGTCGATTCGCGATTTATCCATTATCGCCACACCGCCAGCCAAGCGTTTAAGCGTTAAAACTTTTGTGCGCCAGCACGATGGCCCGACCATTAAAGAAGCCATTTTGCGGGAGATATTGCGTGGTGGTCAGGTGTACTATCTGCACAACGAAGTCAAAAGCATTGATAAAACCGCGCGCGAATTGAGCGAAGCCATTCCAGAGGCACGCGTGGGCGTGGCCCATGGGCAAATGTCCGAGCGTGAACTAGAAAGCGTGATGAGCGACTTTTACCACAAACGCTTTAACGTACTGGTGTGCACTACCATCATCGAAACTGGCATCGACGTTCCTTCCGCCAACACCATCATTATTGAGCGCGCGGATAAATTTGGCCTGGCGCAATTACATCAATTGCGTGGCCGAGTGGGCCGCTCCCACCACCAAGCCTATGCCTATTTATTAACGCCAGATAAAAAGCTCACCACAGATGCAGAAAAGCGCTTAGACGCCATCAGTGCCGCTCAAGATCTGGGAGCTGGCTTTATGCTGGCAACCCATGACTTGGAAATTCGTGGAGCCGGTGAGCTATTGGGCGAAGAGCAAAGTGGCCAGATCGAAACCATCGGCTTTACCTTATATATGGAAATGTTAGAGCAAGCCGTCAAAGCAATGAAATCGGGCAAAACGCCATCGGCCGACCTCAGCCTGAACAGCGGCGCCGAAGTGAACTTGCATCTGCAGGCACTGATTCCGGAAGATTACCTGCCCGACGTCAACGGCCGCTTGACCCTGTACAAGCGCATCGCCAGCGCCCAGGACGACACCGAGTTAAAAGAGCTGCAAATTGAGATGATCGATCGCTTTGGTCTACTACCGGATGCGGTCAAGAATTTGTTCCGCCAAACCAGCCTTAAACTCAAGCTGCAACCGCTAGGCATTAGCAAATTAGACGCTGGCAACGACGCCGGTCGCATTGAGTTTGCCGGCGACACCCAGGTGGATCCGTTTGTATTGGTGCGATTAGTGCAAACTCAGCCACAGCGTTTCAAATTGGAAGGCGGCCACAGCTTGCGTTTCTTTTTTAACATGAGCAGTATCGACGCCCGCTTTAATGTCATCGATCAGGTGCTGACTGAGTTACAAAAGGACCCTAACGCGTGAATTGGCTCACTTCCTTAGCCCTGCTACTGGCTATCTTATTGCCCGCGACTTCTCAAGCCGCACCTTGGTATCGCATCGAGCTGATGCTGGTCGCTTATAACCAACCGGACAGCGATGGCTCTGAGCAATGGCCTGTGGCCATCGACGCACCCGCGCCACTGGCTCTGACGGATGACCCGGCGCAGGTCGATTGGTGGCTTGAACCTGTCGCCGACCAATACGCCAACAGCGCCTTGCTGGCGCGTTTTGGTATCGATTCTGTCGCCACCGCCGACTGGCCGCCGTCGCTGTCGCAACAGTCGGTTTTGGAGCTGGTGGATCCGGCAGCGCGCGTACGCTGGCGCGACGATATGCAGTTGGTATTTCACCAAGCGTGGATTGAGCCGGTACAGGAAGAAGGCAGCGCCATTCAGCACCCGCTCAACCTTTATGTGGAAGGACAAGGCGACGCCAGCATGGACATCCGCGGCACCTTCACCATCCATCTCAGCCGTTACCTGCATTTCACCACCGACTTGGTGGTGCAGCATTATCGCCGTCAGCCATCGCTGTTAACGCCGTCATTCAATACCAGCCCTGTACCGTTACACGACTTGGCCGCAGAGCGTTATCAGCGCAGCCTGGCCAGTATTGCATCATCACTAGTGCCAGTGCGCGCCGCGCATGTTCAGCAAACTCGGCGCATGCGCTCAGGCGAGTGGCACTACATCGACCACCCGCTGTTGGGCGCCATTATTAAGATCATACCGATCAAAACGGCGGCCGATTTGGACGGAGATCCCGTTAACTAACACAGCTTCTGTTTGAAAAGCGCTTCTGTTTGAAAAGCGCGAGTAGAATAACTCGCGTAAAGGTCATTTAAGGCGAGAAGCTAGGACACGGTAAAACCGCTAACAAGAAAACGGGCGCGATTTACACGCCCAAGGCCCGACGCAACTCGCTGTCACTGAACATATGCTGCCACAGTGAATCGAGCGCCTCATTGACCCAAGTTTGGTTGTATTCCTGCACCGGCGACACCGCCAGCTCCCGCGATTGGCGAATACGGTAAGGCTTGCTAAAACGTCCTTGCTCTTTAATCACCGTCACCATCAGTTCAATTTCCAACCCACACTGATTGACGATCACCCCTTCGTTGCATTGGTACATAAACGTATCGATGTCCATTTGCACCTTTAAAGCAGGCTCAGGACCTTGGCCAAAACCCAACTGACGCAACGAGTCTTGTAAGCGGCGAGTCAATAAAGTATCCAACGACTCGCTGACCAACAAAGGAGAATTCTCAGGCGCACGGCCGCCGCGGTGGCCGATCCAATCCGGTGACTTCGAACGCTGATCAACCACCCGCACTAGGGCATCGCGATTAGGCGATTGACCGGGCGACAAAGCCACACTTTGATTGAGTTCGATGGTCTGCGGCGACAGCACACAGCCACTCAAAGCCGCAGCCGCCAGCAGCGCTGCTAACTTCGCCCGCAGCAACCGCTTAGGCTGGAATGTCCTTTTCATAGCGCTTAAATACCCACTCATGTTCACCACTGTCCTCTTCACTGTAGCGATAGCCCGCTGTGTCGAACTGCTTCAACGGCTGTAACTCATCGATGCCATTGCGCACAATATAAGCGGCCATCATGCCGCGTGCTTTTTTGGCGTAAAAACTGATGATTTTAAACTGGCCGTTTTTTTCGTCTTTAAATACTGGCGTCACCAGTGGCGCCGCTAGGGCTTTTTTATTGACCGCTTTAAAGTACTCATTAGAGGCCAAATTCACCACGGCGGCGTTGTCATGTTGCGCCAACTCGTCATTCAACGATTCAGTAAGCCGGTCGCCCCAGAACTGATACAGATCTTTCCCTCGTCGGTTGGCAAACTTAGTCCCCATTTCCAAGCGATACGGCTGCATCAAATCCAGCGGTCGCAGCACACCATAAAGACCACTAAGCATCCGCAGGTGCTGCTGCGCAAAGGTCAGCTCATGTTCGTCAAAGCGTTCTGCTTCCAGGCCGGTGTAGACATCGCCTTTAAACGCCAGCATGGCAGCCTTGGCGTTATCAGCAGTAAAGGGCACGCGCCAATCGGCAAAGCGCTGGGCATTGAGCTCGGCCAACTTGGGGCTAAGTTTCATCAGACTGGCGATGTCGTCTGGTGACAGCTGTTTAAGCTCGTCCACCAGTTCGGCAGATTCCGACAAAAAACGCGGCTGCGACGCCTGCTTCGTGGTCGGCGGCGTTTCGAAGTCCAGCGTCTTTGCCGGGGAAAGAAGGGTTAACATGAAGCTGATTCCTATCTTGTCAGTGCCGTCATAATAACGACAGCCAGCACATGACCCAAATCGAATCCGCCTATTAGCGCAATCGACTGACCTTACTAGGCCTGCTAACACCAGTTAGCGGCTCTCAGCATACGTCCGAGTGCGCTTAGCAATGGATACGTGAATAAAAACATCCAAACAGAGGCGAGGAATCAACAGCCAGCATCGACCACAGTGACCGTGCAAGCGAACGAGTCGTAGATGACAACACAAGTCGTTAAATCGTAGCCGACCCAGGTGCTCTGATTGGTCACCTGCTGCTGTAACCCACCACTGAGCGCCAAGCCAATGTGATCTGGCATGGCCAGAGTATCGGCCAGCTCTGCTTGGCTTTCTGGACATAAGTTACGCCAGTCCACCTCTGACACTCCGGCTTCGGTTTCCACCAAATAGCCAGTTTGATTGCCGCCCGACACCGGGTTCGACGCCGAAGGCGACAAACCTTGCACACGCGCCTTGCTCTGCACCACAGCAATGGTGGAGCGCATGGCGCCAGCAACACCGTTTAACGTTTCGATTCTGGACTGACGCTGCAGATCGGCAAAGCGCGGCAGCGCAAACGCAGCCAACACCGCCAGCACAACTAACACCACTATCAATTCGATCAGGGTAAAGGCCCGATTATGCACGCAGACTACCTCTTGCCGGTCGAGCTAAGTGTAAACGACCCACTCAAATTGCGATACGCCACTGACACAGCCGCCACTACCGTCCGACACCAGTGCCAATGAAGCATTGTGATACAGCTGCGACACTGGCGGCAAATAACAACAACCGCAATAGGCTCAGCATGGCAAGAGACATTCAAGGCTTGGGGCTAAATATGGCCAGCCGTTTTGCTGGCAGCGAGTGGGCAGAGAAGTATGGTCTGCGCAAACCGGCCGAAAAACTGGCGTATCACTCAACCAAACAAGGTTTCAAATGGGCGGGCCAATGGCTGGCCAAGCGCAGCGCCAAGCAACAGACGCCGCGCCTGGCGGCACCGGACTCACGTGCGCTGTTTGATCTGACACTGAGCGACGAGCAGCAAATGATTCACGACAGCATGCGTGCTGTGGCACAAGATCTGCTGCGACCGGCGGCGCTCAGCGCAGATGAGGATCGGCACATCAGTCCTGAGCTGTGGCAGCAATGCCAGGATCTTGGCATCAGCCAGCTGGCCATACCGGAATCTTTTGGCGGTGCACGCAGTGATCAAGGCGACGGCATCACCACCAGCGTATTGTTGACCGAAGCTCTGGCGTGGGGCGACCTGTCGTTGGCATACAGCTTGTTGGCGCCAGCCGCGGTTGCCAGTGCCTTGCGTCAGTGGGGCAGCAGCGAGCAAATGGCACAGTGGTTTCCGCTGTGGCAACAACCTGAGCCGATAAAAGCCGCCATTGCCGTGCAGGAGGCGCATCCCTTGTTTGATCCGCAGCGTTTGAGCTGCAAAGCCAAAAAAACGCGCCGCGGATACCGACTGACGGGCGTAAAAACCATGGTGCCCTTTGCCGGGCAAGCCAGCTTCTACTTGGTCGCCGCCATGCTCAATGGCAAACCTAGAGTGTTTATTGTCGCCGCTGACAGCCCAGGACTCAGCCACCAAGCAACACCGGCCATGGGTTTGCGCTGCAGCGCAAGCGGTCAACTGACGCTCAATAAGGTGGAAGTCGGCAACGATTGTCTGCTCGGGCGCGGGCAAGCGTTTGACTATCGCGCCTTCATCGACCTTGGACAGCTACATTGGTGCGCCTTAGCCACGGGCTGCGCCCAAGCGGCGCTGGACTATTTAATCCCCTATTGCAACGAACGCGAAGCGTTTGGTGAACCCATCAGCCATCGACAGTCCGTCGCCTTTGCCATTGCCAACATCGGCATCGAACTGGAGTCCATGCGGCTGCTGACCTGGCGCGCAGCGGCACGCGCCGATCCCGGTATGAGTTTTCATCGTGAAGCGTATCTGGCCCATGTTCTGTGCGCCGACAAAGCCATGGAGATCGGCACGCAAGCCGTGCAGCTACTGGGCGGCCATGGCTTTACCAAGGAGCATCCAGCCGAGCGTTGGTACCGCGATATGCGTGCCCTATCTTGCCTATCCAGCGGCCTACATCTGTAAGGAGCCCATATGATTCATTTAGAAACTCCGAAAAAGCTGCGGCCGCTAATCCATCAAGCGCGACAAGTCGCAGAAAACGTGTTTCGGCCGATATCGCGCAAATATGATCGTGCCGAACACGCCTACCCGGTCGAGCTGGACATGCTGGCAGCAATCATGGATGGCATGAATCACGCGGCAGCGGAAAGCGGTCAAGGCCAGAGCGCCGGCGCTGGGCAACTGAAACAGCAGCGACGCAACCATGAGGGCGTGCACAACGGCGCCAATATGACCACAGTACTGGGGCTGCAAGAGTTGTGCTGGGGCGATGTTGGCCTAGCACTCACCCTGCCGCGCCAAGGCTTAGGTAACGCCGCCATCGCCGCCGTCGCCAACGACGAGCAACTGCAGCGTTTTGGCCATTGCTGGGCCGCCATGGCGATCACCGAACCGGGGGCCGGCTCAGACTCCGCCGCCATTCGCACCACGGCACAACGCGACGGCGATGATTACATCATCAACGGTGAGAAGATCTACGTGACCTCAGGTGAGCGCGCCGATGCGGTGGTGGTTTGGGCCAGCGTCGACCGCTCACTCGGGCGCGCGGCAATCAAATCCTTTGTGGTGGAGAAAGGCACTCCGGGCATGGACGTGGTGCGATTGGAGAAGAAACTGGGCATCAAAGCCTCGGACACCGCAGCCATCACCTTCACTGACTGTCGCGTGCCGGCCAGTAATCTACTCGGTTCAGCGGAAGTGAACGTTGACCAGGGCTTCGCCGGGGTGATGCAAACCTTCGACAATACGCGTCCAGTGGTTGCCGCCATGGCCGTGGGCGTGGCGCGCGCGGCGCTTGATCGTTGCCGCGAGATACTGGCGAACTACGGCATTCAAGCGGACTACAAACAACCGCTGAAAACCAGTCACAGCGTTGTCACTCAACTGTATCGCTACGAGGCTGATTGGGAAGCGGCGCGATTGCTCACGCTGAAAGCTGCTTGGATGGCTGACAATGGCCAACCCAACTCGAAAGAGGCTTCCATGGCCAAAGCAAAAGCTGGACGCGCGGCCAATGCCATCACCCTAGGCTGCGTCGAGCTGCTCGGCAGCGTGGGCTACAGCGAGGACGAACTGCTGGAGAAATGGGCACGCGATTCGAAGATTCTGGATATTTTTGAAGGCACGCAGCAGATCCAACAATTGATCGTCGCGCGGCGCCTGCTGGGCAAAACCTCTGCCGAACTCAAATAAGGATAATAACGAGGCCGATATGAATACTTCCACCACCTCCGCTGCCGCAGCCACCAACGATGAGCCCATGCTGGCACCGCGCGAAGTCACCCTGGGCAATATCCTGCGTCAGCTGATTGCCCAAACGCCCAAGCTGCCTACCACCCTCAAAGGGCTGACGGCACTGATCCGCACCAAACCACAGCGCCAGCGCTCCATTGGTTTGCTTCTGGAAGAGTTGGCAGCGCAGCAACCCGAACACATTGCCGTGCGCTATGAGTCCATCACTTACAGCTACGGCGAGCTCAATCAGCGCGCTAATCAGCTGGCGCATTATTTATCCAGCCAGCAAGTGCGTAGCGGCGATGCCGTCGGCATCATGCTGGAAAATCGCCCAGAAACCCTGATCGCCGTACTGGCCACGGTTAAACTCGGCGCCATTGCGGCAATGATGAACACTTCTCAGCGCGGCGAGGTATTGCTGCACAGCATCAATCTGGTCACGCCAAAGCTGATGATTTGCGGTGAGGAAGTGCTCGAGCACATGAGCACGGTGGAAAGCCAGCTACCGGTACACCTGGCCACCCAGCTGTATTATTGGCGAGACCATGGTCATGCCGACAAACCGGCGCACTATCAGGACATAGAAACACTGATGATGCAGCAGCCGGACAACAATCCAGCCACCACACGCCAAGTGAAAATGCACCAGCCGTGTTATTACATTTTCACCTCTGGCACCACCGGCCTGCCCAAAGCGTCCGTGATGAGCCACTATCGCTGGCACAAATCCATGGCGGGCATGGGCCTAGCCTCAATGAAGTTGACCAAGCATGACACCCTGTTTGTCAGCCTGCCGCTGTATCACAACAACGCATTGACGGTCTCACTAGCGGCCGTGTTAGGCGCCGGTGGCTGCATTGCCATTGCACGCAAATTCAGCGTCCGACGTTTTTGGGACGATGCTCGCCGCCACCAGGCAACGGCCTTTTGCTACATTGGCGAGCTGTGCCGCTACCTGCTCAATCACCCGCCACAAGACAACGATCGCGACCATAACATCCGCGTGATCGTTGGCAACGGGCTACGGCCAGACATCTGGATGGCCTTCAAGCAACGCTTCGGTATCGATCACATCAACGAGTTTTATGGCGCCAGTGAATGCAACCTGGTGTTTACCAACGCCTTTAACCTCGATAAAACCGCCGGCGTGTGCCCACTGCCCTATCGCGTGGTCGCCTTCGACATTGATGCCGATGCCCCCAAACGAGGTGACGACGGCTACATGAGCCGGGTCGACCGCGGCGAAACCGGACTGCTGATTACCGCCGTCAACGACAAGCAGCCTTTTGAGGGCTACACCGACGCCAAAGCAACGGAGAAGAAACTGCTACGCGACGTATTCCAGCCGGGCGACTGTTGGTTCAACACCGGCGATCTGGTCATTGACCAAGGTTTCCGCCACATTGCCTTTGCCGATCGCACCGGCGATACCTTTCGCTGGAAAGGCGAAAATGTCGCCACCACCGAGGTGGAATCGATCCTGATGGAGTTCCCTGGGGTTGAACACGCCGTGGTGTATGGTGTGGAAGTGCCGCACTGCGATGGCCGTGCCGGCATGGCATCGCTGACGCTCAAAGGTGATGACTCTGCCTTCAACTGGGGCAGTTTGACGCGCCATTTAAAAGAAAAGCTGCCGGCCTATGCCATTCCGGTATTTATCCGCCTGCGCCCACAAGAGCAGGTCACTGGCACATTTAAATATCGCAAGGTGGAGCTGAAAGAAGAGGCGTATCATCTGGACAAAGTCGATGGCGGTGTTCATTGGCTCGCCGCCAAGGCGGACAGCTACCGTCCATTAACGTCAAGCGATGAGCAACAGCTTGAACAGGGCAGCGTTGCTTTGTAGCTCTGCCATCCGCAACACCGCCACATCCCCTCTGCTGTCAGCTTTGCGCTCAGCAGAGGGCTGATATGCCCCGCCCCTGCGCTGCCTGCCAACGATAATTTAGTGATCTATATATAACAGACGGTTATAATAGTTCTGTCATCTAGGCAACATACTATCCTGCCAGGTCACCAATAGTTGAGCTGGTTCGCACTTTCTTTCCATGTCTGGCACTACCATAGTCACAAAGTATGACCAAAGGCGCTCCACCATGATTGCCAGCCAAGCGAATCTGAGCCTGGCGCCGGATTTCATCGTGACCGCTATCCGCCGCCAAGCAAACCGTATCAGCCATGTGCGCCTGCACGCCTGGAATGGCGATGGCAGCTGCAGTGGCTACACCATCCGCCGCGAAGAACTCATCCAAGCGTTGCGCCGTGGCGATCTGATCTATGCTGCCGACCGGCAAAACGACGAAATCCAATTGCTGCGAAAAATCGTCAGTATCGGTGTTAAAGGCGAGCGCTACGTCAAAACCGACCTCGACCTGCAGGCACGAGACGGCTTGGACGAGCTGCCCAATTTTTAAAGCCAGCGCATTGTTCCGCTCGAGCGCTGGCGTCCCCTCAAATAACAAGTTGAATAACAACTGCTCCATAAAAGGCCCAGTGCTACTGAGCGCAGTGCCTTTGCTGTGTGCCCTGCCATCCATCTATACGAATTGTCATCATCAGGTTTGCGCTGTGGCTTACAACTTGCCATGCTGACAGAGCCTGCAACAGGACGTTGTTGCTAAACACAAAACAGGGTTGACCATGGCACAGTTCCTCACCAGCGCTGCTCTGACTGGCGCACTCGAAGCCTTAATTGATGATGCTGAAAAGCACTTGGTATTGGTCAGTCGCGTGGTGCGATTAACCCCAACGTTGCGCCAAAAACTGGAGAGTAAAGCCACCACGCCCGTGTCTATTCGTATTGTTTGTGGCGACAAGAATCTCAGCCCTGAGGATCATCAGTGGCTGAAGCAACACCGCCAAATTCAACTGCGCTACGTACCCGACCTGCACGCACGCTGCTACCTCAATGACCATACTGCGCTCATCACCAGCCTCGGCCTAGACGACCTAGAGCAAGGCAACAGCACAGAAATGGGCGTATTGGCCCAAGCAGACAGCGACCCAGAGCTCTATCGTAACGCCGTCAAAGAAGTGGGCAGGATTTTGCGCTTGGGCGATCAAATGATTTCGAAGCGCGAACTGACGGCAGAGCAAGACGACAAGCATGAACTGCTGTCCATTCCGCGCCTGGCCGATTCCCTTAGCATCAGTAGCAGCGCGGTGATCACTCAACTGCTAAAGCTGGGTTACCTCAGAGAGCAGGAAGGCATGTTTGTGTTAACCGAGCAGGGACGCTCAAAAGGTGGAAAACTGATCACCAGCTCACACGGGGTCTCGTTTTCTTGGCCCCATGACATTCTCAGCTGACAGGCTACTCAGCGGTTGGCATATCCATGGTCAATAAACGCAATTGGCCCATAAATTCACGCGCTGCCGGGCCGAGGGTGTCTTTATCGTGGTAATTGAGAAAGAAACTGGCTCGACGCCTCGCGCCTTCCACCAGATTCAAACGTTTCAAACGACCAGACACCAACGACGCTTCGATCGACGGCAGAGGCAGCCAAGCAAAGCCCAGCCCTTGTTCAATCAGCTCGACCGATGCGCGAATGTGGCTGACCGTCCAGCGCTGCTCGGCACCCAGCCACCCTGCACTGGCTTTATTGGTACTGGCCGAATCGCGCACAATAATTTGCCGGTAAGGGCGTAGATCCTCATAGCTGAGTGGTCGATCAAGACCGTGCAAAGGGTGATCAACGTGTGCGACTGCAACAAAATCAATCACACAGATTTCTTCATTCAGGCTGTTTTCCATCGACATGGGCGACAGCGAAATATCTGCATTGCCGCCATACAGCAACTCATTGGCACCCGACAATACGGTGTCGATGATGTCGAAACGTACTTGCGGATAGAGTGCCGACACCATTTCCAACACCTGAAACACCACCTTCTGAGGAAACGCTCCGTCGACAGCGATGCGCAGCTCGGATTCAACGCCAACACTGAGCGACTCTGCCACCGCCTCAATACGCGTCACTTCATCCAGTAAAAAAGCACCGCGACGCAACATCAGCCTGCCAGCCTCGGTTAACAGTGTTTTGCGCCCTTCAACCTTGAACAACTCAACGCCAAGCGACTGCTCCAGCTTACTGACTGCATGATGAATACTGGACTGGCTTTTGTGCACCATGGCCGCTGCCTGATTAAAGCCGCCTGCATCCACCACCGCTTTAAACATACGCCATTGTTCGAGAGTGGTTTTTTGCATGATTGCACCCGCAAAGAATAAGATCAGAACACTAATCCCCCTGTATGGAAAGATCAAACTCACCGTTACACTAATCGGCCATTTACGACTCCAACTTGAACAATAAAATGGCGGTTTAATCGATAAAATTCACTTTATAAAAATACTTGAGAGCTTCAGGAAAATTTATAAAAATAAAACCAAAAAAAAAAAAATAGAACACCAAAGAAATTTAAAACACAGATACAGACCACAACACCCTTAAGCCCTACAACAACCACCCCACTTCCATATTGCTATCGACAGAGTCGATGCCGCCTCAGCACTGCACCATGCCCTGGCGTAAACGCCGAACACCTAGCGTAAATGACGACCATCACAGATAGCACCAATCGAGATTAAAACTCGAGATCTGAAACCCAAATGATATAGAAAAGTAGTCGACTTCTGGCAAAGCCACAGCAAATCAGGCTCTCAGAGCACCCTCTTCAAAAGAGGCCAAATATGTCAGCAAACGTC
Organism: Bacterioplanes sanyensis; assembly: GCF_002237535.1. GTDB lineage: Bacteria > Pseudomonadota > Gammaproteobacteria > Pseudomonadales > Oceanobacteraceae > Bacterioplanes > Bacterioplanes sanyensis_A. The sequence continues at coordinate 2,565,277 of NZ_CP022530.1, read as the reverse complement.
TATTCCATCACTCAATCAGTTCGTGTAAAACATTGCGACCTCGTTCGGCTTGCTTCACTCAAGCCTTACGTTTGTCACATATCTGTCACAGATGTGACCCATCTGTGGCACCAGTATGGATACAGAACATGGCACAACCACAGGCTCTACCGTCTAGATTCGATACCTCCGCAGCGCCGCACCATGCCCCATTTGCCAAGCTGCTCACCGATGCTTTCATCGCTCGCTACAGTCGCTTCGAGACGACCCAAGAGCTACTGCATGCCAGTCAACTTGGTTTACAAGACCCGAACGACATCCTCTTTGTCCCAGTCGCCGAGTGGGATCGCTTCATCAGCCAGAACACCGACTTCAGTAGTTGGCGCGTGATGCTTAGCAAAGCCATTCATAGATACGTGACCGCAACGAGTTAGACGCCGGAGTCAGAAAAAGTAGGCTAGCCAGGGCCAAGGTCGTATCTGAAAGACGGCTGGGCGCCTTGATCTGACAGGCGTTGATAACGCATGCATGCCTCGCTCCCACAGCAGACCGCATCAAACGTATTTAATTCCGGCACGACAGATTGATAGCGGCAAACGCTAAATGCCTGCAAATCGCTTCAGCCAGATTCGCTCATTATTAATCAGGCAGTGAAAAATTCTCCAGCAGAGAGTCCTCTCGCAAAGCTGCTGACATCACGCTGTCAGCAGGCCTGCGATACAGTGCGCGGGTCAGTTATCAGAGACCATGACCACTATGAAAATGTGCTACTTCGTTGTTGGGACCAACAATATGCCCTCCGCTGTTGAGTTTTACGACGCCTTATTTGCCATAACCGATTATCGACAAACCTTCGCGGATCATCGCATGACGTTTTGGCAAGGCGCTGATTCAGACTCCGCATTTGCTGTTGCATTGCCCTTCGATGAAAAAGAAGCAACGCATGGCAATGGAACCATGTTGGGTTTTAGCCTTGGCTCACCAGAACTGGTAGACGCGGTGTACCAGAAAGCGCTCGATCTGGGTGGCACCTGCGAGGGCAAACCCGGCCAGCGCGGACCGCGATACTCTGCATACGTCAGAGATAGAGACCACAACAAGCTGGTATTTTCAGACTAATGCTATTCGAGCCCGCCATCTTAGCCACGGAATAATCAGTAACGAGAACGGCAGTTGACAGCAAACCTAAATGCAGGAATGATAAAAAAATGAACCAGCCAACGTCTTTCTTCATAGCCGAGATTATTACCATTCCATAGGAATGGTGGGCTCTGCTGTCAGTCAGAATTCTAAACCCACCCGAGAGGTGGGTTTTTATTTCATCTCCCGGGGAACAACCCCAAAGGAGATACACATGAAAAAAGTAGCCATATTCGGAAAGCCCGGCAGTGGCAAATCCAGCATCGCAAAAAAGCTGGCGTCCTGCACTAACATCCCCCTGCACCTGCTAGATACCTTGGCGTACACCAAGGACGGTAGATTGGTAGCCGCTGAGACATTCAAACAGTCACACGATGTAATCCTACAATCCGACAGCTGGATCATAGATGGACTCGGCCCCATCAATTGCTTTCATGAGCGCATTGCTGCAGCCGATACGCTCATCTACATCGACCTTCCTTACCCAACCTGTTATTGGTTCGTCTTCAAACGGATGATAAAAGGCCTATGGGAAGCACCCCTCGGCTGGCCAGCAGGCAGCTCGGTATTAAAAGGCAGCATTCAGAGTTTTAAAACACTCAGACTCTGCCCAAAGTTTTGGAACGAGGATTTCAAAAAACGGATCATGAATTTATCAGACTCAAAATCCATCCATATCATTTCATCTACTGCTGAGCTAGATCGTTTTTTATCTGATACAAAACTGAAGTCCGAATAGCACTATTGAATCTGAGTCAGGATGTCGGATGTCGGATGTCGGATGTCGGATGTCGGATGTCGGATGTCGGATGTCGGATGTCGGATGTCGGAATATTAGCTTAAAAGCGAACCCGGAACTCACTTAACAAAAGCATATCGACAGGTCTACGTTACCCGAATGATCCAAGCAACAGAGAAAAAGGAAGGAAAGGGAAAGTTGGTCGGGATGAGAGGATTTGAACCTCCGACCACCTGCACCCCATACAGGTGCGCTACCAGGCTGCGCTACATCCCGACTCAAGTTTGAGGCTGGCTCAAACGCTAGCAAGTATACCTAAGTGACTGAAAAGTTAAAGTTTTTTGTAACCCTAGTCGGCCTTCAACAAAGCTGATAATTCTTTCAATTCACTGATCATGTTTTTGATCAAAGCTTGATCCATCGCCACAGCTTTCGAGTCGCCCTCTTCTTCCAGGCGTTGGCGAGCACCACCGATGGTGTAGCCTTTTTGGTACAGCAAGGCGCGAATTTCGCGTACTAAAATGACGTCTTGGCGCTGGTAGTAGCGGCGATTGCCACGGCGTTTAACCGGGCTTAATTGTGGAAATTCCTGCTCCCAATAGCGCAGGACATGGGGTTTGACATCACACAGCTCGCTGACTTCACCGATGGTGAAATAGCGTTTTGCCGGGATCGGGGGGAGTTCATTGTTGTGAGTCGGTTCCAGCATACGCTTCGACTCGAATTTTGAGTTTTTGACCTGGTTTAAAGGTGACAACCCGGCGAGCAGAAATAGGAATCTCCTCACCGGTTTTTGGGTTGCGACCAGGCCGCTGGCGTTTGTCACGCAAGTCGAAGTTGCCGAAGCCCGACAACTTCACTTGTTCATTGCGACTGAGACTGTCGCGGATCTCATCAAAGAAGAGATCCACCATGTCTTTCGCTTCGCGTTTGTTGAGACCAAGATCCTCGAACAGTTTTTCCGCCAGTTCTGCTTTGGTCAGAGCCGTCATGCTAGCCCCTCAGCGTTGCTCCTACACTCTCGTTCAAGTGAGCGAGCACGGCGTTGACCGAATCGTTCACTTCTTCGTCAGTTAGAGTGCGTGAAGGATGCTGCCAGGTCAAGCCTAGGGCCAGACTTTTTCTATCAGGATCAATGCCTTTGCCCACATAGACGTCAAACAATGTGAGGTTCGTCAAGTATTCGCCTGCCACTGAACGGATACCCGCGAAGACATCGTCGACGGCCACACCTTGCTCAACCACCAAGGCCAAATCACGGCGCATTTCCGGGAACTTGGACAGCTCACCGAAGGCTGGAACACGGCGCTGCTGCACAGCAGCGAGATCAATCTCCACCAGATACACAGCGTGTTTCAGATCCAGTGACTTCTGCGCCTGCGGATGCAATGCGCCGATCCAGCCGACAGGCTGACCGTCTTTTTCGATGCGCGCTGTTTGCCCTGGGTGCAAAGCATCGTGCTGTGCGGCGACAAAACGGTAGTCACCCAGCAGCCCACTGCGTTGCAGCACGCTCTCCAGGTCGCCTTTGATGTCAAAGAAGTCGACGCCGCTATCTTCGTTGCTCCAGCCCTGCGGCTGACGGTTACCAGCAATGGCCATGGCCAAAGTAGGTACCTGCAGCAGGCCATCAGCCGTTGGAACAAAACGCAAACCTGTTTCGAACAAGCGCACACGCGGCTGCTGGCGCTTCATATTGTGCTCTACCGCGCCCAACAAACCGGCCCACAGAGTAGTGCGCATCACCGCCATTTCCGCTGAAATTGGGTTCAGCAGCGCCAACGCCTCGACCTTCGGGTCCAGCACTTGCTGCACTTTTTTGTCGACAAAGCTGTAAGTAATGGCTTCTTGGTAGCCGCGCGAAATCAGCTGACGACGAACGTCCGCCAGCGGCATTTTCGCCTCAGGCGCGGTGGCCAAAGGAGTAGCCGCTTGCGGGACACGCACCGGCAAACGGTTGTAGCCATAGATGCGCGCCAGCTCTTCGATCAGATCAGCCTCAATGGCCATATCAAAGCGGTAGCTCGGCGCCACGGCTTGCCAGCCCTGCTCTGTGGCGGTGACTTGCATGCCCAGACGCTCGAGAATGTCCTGCACGTCATCGTCCGCCATTTTCAGACCGAGGATCTTTTCAATGCGTGCGCGACGCAGCTCGATGGTGGCCGCTTTCGGCAGATCCGTTTCGCTGACCACCTCTTCAATGGGCCCAGGCTGACCGCCGCAGATATCCAGCACCAACTGAGTGGCGCGCTCCATCGCAGTGCGTGCCAGCTGGTAGTCCACACCGCGCTCAAAGCGGTGAGAAGAGTCGGTATGCAAGCCATGAGCACGTGCCTTACCGGCAATGGTAATCGGGTTGAAGAAGGCTGCTTCCAGCATCAAGTCTTGCGTGGTTTCCGTTACGCCCGATTGCTCACCGCCCATGATACCGGCCATGGCCAATGCACGACTGTGATCGGCAATGACCAAGGTATCGCTGCTCAAGGTCACTTCCTGACCATCCAGCAGAGTCAGCTTTTCCTGCTCTGCTGCCATGCGCACGCGAATGCCGCCGTCGAGCTGATTCAGGTCGAAGGCATGCATCGGCTGACCCAGCTCCAGTAACACGTAGTTGGTAATGTCCACCACTGGGTCGATGGAACGAATGCCACCACGGCGCAGCTTTTCGACCATCCACAAAGGTGTGGCAGCTGTTACATTGACACCACGAACGATACGACCCAAGTAGCGCGGGCACGCGCCACTGGCCTGCACCTCGATGCTGGGCTTATCGTCGATGGCCGGCGCCACGGCCTCAATGGCTGGGCCTTGCACAGCAACACGGTTCAACACACCCACTTCACGCGCCAAACCAGCAATGCTCAAGCAATCACCGCGGTTAGGGGTTAAGTCGACGTCGATGATTTGATCGTCTAGGTCCATGTAAACACGGAAATCCTCGCCGACCGGCGCGTCCGCGGGCAGCTCCATCAAACCATCGCTGGCTTCTGACAGGCCCAATTCAGCTTCTGCGCACAGCATGCCGAAGGATTCAACATCACGCAGCTTGGCTTTTTTAATCTTAAAGTTGCCTGGCAATACCGCGCCCAATTTGGCAAACGGAATTTTCAGACCGGCGCGCACATTCGGTGCACCGCAGACAATCTGGAAGGTTTCCTGGCCATCGCTAACCTGACACAGGCTCAGTTTGTCGGCGTTAGGGTGCTGCTCACGACTGATGACTTCGCCTACCACCACACCGCTAAATTCACCCGCCACTGGGTCGACATCGTCGACCTCCAGGCCGGCCATCGTTACTTGATCCACCAGCTCTTGGGTGGACACTTCCGGCTGCACCCACTCGCGCAACCACTGTTCGCTGAATTTCATGTGTGAAGCCTCGTATTAACGGAATTGCTGCAGGAAACGTAAGTCGTTTTCGAAGAACAGGCGCAAATCATTAACGCCGTAGCGCAACATCGCCATGCGCTCGACCCCCATACCAAAGGCAAAACCGCTGTAGACATCCGGATCGATGCCCACGTGTTTAAACACGTTCGGGTGAACCATGCCGCAGCCGCCAATTTCCAGCCAACCGTGCTTAGTGCCTTCCGGCGTTTCTACGATCCATTCGATGTCGATCTCAGCCGACGGCTCGGTGAACGGGAAGTACGATGGACGCAGGCGCACTTTGACATCGCGCTCAAAGAAAGCGCTCATAAATTGCTCCAGCGTGCCTTTTAAATCGGCAAAACTGATGTCTTTGTCGACCAGTAAACCTTCCACCTGATGGAACATGGGTGAATGAGTTTGGTCGTAGTCGCAACGATACACACGGCCCGGACAAATAATACGAATCGGCGGCTGTTGTGCCTCCATGGTGCGAATTTGCACTGGCGAGGTATGAGTACGCAGCAGGCTACCCGCATCAAAATAAAAGGTATCGTGCATGGCACGCGCCGGGTGGTGCGATGGAATATTTAAGGCTTCAAAGTTGTGAAAGTCGTCTTCCACTTCCGGTCCTTCCGCTACTTGGTAGCCAGCACCGGCAAAAAACTGTTCGATACGCTCAAGTGTACGCGTGACTGGGTGCAAACCACCCTCTTGCATGGCGCGCCCAGGCAAGGTGACGTCCACGGTTTCTGCTGCCAGCTTGGCATTTAATGCAGCGCTTTCCAGTGCAGCGCGACGCGCGTTGATCGCATCCTGCACCTGAGTTTTTGCCGCATTAATAACCGCACCGACTTGCGGGCGATCCTCAGGCGCAACGTTACCGAGATTTTTCATCAGACCGGTAATTTCGCCTTTTTTGCCAAGAAACTGGACCCGAACCTGATCCAGTGCGGCGACGTCGCCTGACTGCTCAACCGCAGCGAGGGCTTGTTGTGTCAGGGCCTCAAGGTTTTCCATCGTTGTGTTCCATCGTTGACTTCGATTTCGACAAAAAAATAGGGGAATGCCTCAGGTTGTTCACCTTCGCCACTCCCCTATTCCGTCGGCACTCACCTGATGAGTGCCACTTTCGGATTCCGGTTTAACCGGCAGACCGATTACAGGCTGGACTTGGCTTTTTCAACCAAAGCCGCAAACGCTGCTTTTTCGTTCACTGCCAGATCAGCCAGAACTTTACGGTCAATTTCAACAGCGGCTTTTTTCAGGCCGTTGATAAACTTGCTGTAAGACAGGCCATTCTGACGGGCACCCGCATTGATACGAGCGATCCACAGCTGACGGAACTGACGCTTACGCTGACGACGGTCACGGTAAGCGTACTGACCAGCTTTGATAACCGCTTGCTTAGCTACACGGAATACACGGCTACGAGCGCCATAGTAACCTTTAGCTTGCTTCAGAATTTTCTTGTGACGACGACGAGCGATCACACCACGTTTTACACGAGCCATTACTTATCTCCTGAACAATTAATTAAAGGTTAGGCAGCATGCGTGCTACCAGCGCCTTATCAGAGCGGTGAACCTGCAGCATTGGACGCAGGTGACGCTTACGCTTGGTGCTCTTCTTGGTCAGGATGTGGCTACGGTGAGCCTGACGGTGCTTGAAACCGTTCGCAGTCTTTTTGAAGCGCTTTGCTGCGCCACTCTTAGTTTTGATCTTTGGCATTGTATTAACTCCACAGTTGTGACGCGTACAGAAACTAAGACCTGTAAAACGTCTGCCATAACAGAGAAGGCAGTGCCTTCCCAGCAACCGGTAGAACGCACAAACCCCGGCATCAGCCGGGGTCTGAACATCCGTTTGAAGACCGGATTACTTCTTTTTGCTTGGAGCAATGACCATCACCATCTGACGGCCTTCCATTTTAGGATGCTGCTCCACCGTGCCGATTTCAGCCAGATCGGCTTCGACACGCTTCATCAATTCCATACCAATGTTTTGGTGCGCCATTTCGCGACCGCGAAAGCGCAACGATACTTTGGCTTTGTTGCCTTCAGTCAGGAAGCGGGTCAGATTACGCAGTTTGATCTGGTAATCGCCTTCTTCGGTTCCTGGACGGAACTTGATCTCTTTGATCTGCACCTGGTGCTGGCGTTTCTTGGCTTCGGCTTTCTGCTTCTTCTCTTCGTAGAGCTTCTTGCCGTAGTCCATCACCTTACAAACGATGGGATCACCGTCTGAAATTTGCACCAAGTCCAGCTCTGCCTCTGCGGCCGCCTCAAGAGCTTCATCGATGCTGACAATCCCTACTTGATTGCCGTCTGCCCCGATTAACCGTACTTCAGTGGCACGGATGTTCTTGTTGATGGCGGCGCTAGGTTCGCGCGCGCCCTTTCTATTGTCGCGTCTGATGATCAGTTCTCCATTCCAAACCGGCCGCGCTGTGCGATGCTTTCTTCAAGCAGCTCGATGAAGCGATCGGCGCTCATCACGCCCAAGTCTTCGCCACTTCGTGTCCGCACAGCTACGGTGTTTGCTTCGACTTCTTTATCCCCTACCACGAGCTGGAAAGGGACCTTGTGTAAAGTGTGCTCGCGGATTTTAAAGCCGATCTTCTCGTTTCTCAAGTCCGCTTGTGCCCGGAAGCCCAGAGAGTTGAGTCGATTGGCCAAATCTGCGCAGTATTGTGCCTGGTTATCAGTGATATTCAGGACTGACACTTGATGTGGCGCCAACCATGGCGGCATCGCACCTGCGTAGTGCTCGACCAAAATGCCAACAAAACGCTCAAACGAACCCAAGATAGCACGGTGCAGCATCACCGGATGCTTGCGTTCGCCATCTTCGGCGACGTACTGGGCACCCAGACGCTCCGGCAGCATGAAGTCCAGCTGCAAAGTACCGCACTGCCAAACTCGGTTCAGGCAGTCACGCAGCGAGAATTCGATTTTCGGGCCATAGAAGGCACCTTCACCCGGCTGCAGCTCCCAATCCAAACCCGCATCGTTCAGCGCATCTTCTAACGCCGCTTCGGCTTTGTCCCACAGATGCTCTTCGCCGATACGGCCTTCTGGGCGCGTCGACAGTTTCATTTCAACGTCGTCAAAACCGAAGTCTTTGTAGACTTCCAGCGTCAGCTTGATGAAGTCAGACGCCTCTTTGCGCATCTGATCTTCGGTCACGAAAATGTGGGCATCGTCCTGGGTAAAACCACGCACACGCATGATGCCGTGCAAGGCACCCGACGGCTCATTACGGTGACAGCAACCAAACTCCGCCAAGCGCAGTGGCAAATCACGGTAACTCTTCAGCCCCTGGTTAAACACCTGAATGTGCGCTGGGCAGTTCATCGGCTTCACAGCATAGGTGCGTTTTTCGGACTCGGTCACAAACATATGCTCGGCATAATGTTCCCAGTGACCAGATTTTTCCCACAAGGTGCGATCCACCACTTGCGGGGTTTTGATTTCTTTATAGCCAGCACCGTTTTGAACTTTACGCATATACTGCTCAAGTACTTGATAAATCGTCCAACCATTAGGATGCCAGAACACCATACCCGGTGCTTCTTCTTGCAAATGGAACAAGTCCAACTGCTTGGCCAGTTTACGGTGGTCGCGCTTTTCTGCTTCTTCCAAGCGAGTCAGATACGCTTTTTGATCTTTTTTATCGTTCCAGGCGGTGCCATAAATACGCTGCAATTGCTGATTATTGGCATCGCCGCGCCAGTACGCACCGGATACGCGCATTAATTTAAATACACGCATGACACGTGTATTGGGCACGTGTGGACCACGGCACATATCTACGTATTCTTCGTGATGATACAAGCCAACTTCGGTCTCGCCCTGGGAGATTAAATTGTCGATCAGCTCGACTTTGTAATCCTCGTCACGATCAACAAAAATACGACGCGCTTCTTTAATTGGCGTCATTTTTTTATCGACGTCGTAATCTTTTTTAATCAGCTCTTTTACGCGCTTTTCAATGACCGCGACGTCTTCTGGGGTGAATGGACGCTCGTATTCGATGTCGTAATAAAAGCCGTCGTCAATCACTGGACCAATCGCCATTTTGGCGTTTGGAAACAGTTGTTTGACCGCGTGACCGACCAAGTGCGCAAAAGAGTGACGAATGACTTCCAGACCGTCTTGGTCGCGACCTGTGATCAAGGTAATGTCAGCATCGTGAGTAATCAGCTCACAAGCATCAACTAACTGACCATTAATCCGACCGCATACCGTTGCTTTGGCTAAACCAGGGCCAATGTCTTCAGCAACTTGCATCACTGTTACGGGTTGGTCGAATTCGCGTTTGGAACCGTCGGGAAGAGTAATAACAGGCATAATCATGTCCTTGTCAGTGGTGGCCCCTACGACAGGCCACGTGATTGTGAAAGGCGGTCACTCTACCGACCGTTTCAGCACATGTAAACCAGTGTCAATGGATAAACTATAACCAGCTTTGAGGGTGACAGATGGCCGAGGCGATTTGCTCCAGCGCCAACTGGCGCATCACACCGCCCATACGCAATGCTTCCTTGGGCATGCCATAAACAACACAGCTGGCTTCGTCTTGCCCCAATGTCAATGCACCAGCTTGATACATCTCCAGCAAACCACGTGCGCCATCATCGCCCATGCCCGTCATAATCACGCCCAGAGCGTTTTTGCCAGCCGCCTGAGCCACCGAGCGAAAGAGCACATCCACCGACGGCCGGTGGCGTGAGACCAATGGCCCATCTTTCACTTCCACACGATACTGAGCACCGCTGCGCAGCAAGGTCATGTGCTGACCACCCGGGGCAATCAATACATGCCCGGGCACCACACGGTCGCCCGCTTCGGCCTCCTTTACTCGAACCTTGCACAAACCATCCAAGCGTTCGGCAAATGCACGGGTGAACTGCGCTGGCATGTGCTGCACCACCACAATACCAGGGCAGTCCATTGGCAACGCCGTCAGCACCTGCTCCAGCGCTTGTGTACCACCGGTTGATGTCCCCAGTGCCACGACTCTATCCGTTGTTTCATGCATCGGTGCCACCGCTGCTGGCGCAGTGGTGGGTGCAGTGCTGCGTTTGGGCGCTGTTTTCGGCCTTGCGGCAGCGGCACCCTTAATGGCATCCAGCAATAAAGTGCGTGACTCTTGCAAAAAGCCTTTTAGCCCAGTTTTCGGTTTGGTGATGATGTCCACGGCACCGGCGGACATGGCTTGCATACTGGTGGTCGCACCGTGCGCCGTTAATGTTGAGCAAATCACAACTGGCGTCGGCCGCTCTGCCATTAACTTACGCAAAAAAGTAATGCCATCCATACGCGGCATTTCGATATCCAGCACAATGACATCCGGCCACTGTGCCTGCATTTTCTTTTCGGCAAAGATCGGGTCTGATGCACTGCCAAGCACCCGCACGCCAGCACACGCATTAAGCACCTCAGTTAGGACCTGACGCACCACAGCAGAGTCATCGACAATAAAGACATTAATAGTCGCCATGTTAATCATCCCAGAATACAACAGTGCCTGCCGGCTGACGCTGCTGCTGTTGTTGCTGACGCGACAGCCACTGACTCTCATCTTCCACCAACAACTGTGCTTGTTGGCGCCCATCGATTAAACGCACGTACACTCCCAGATCGCTGCCATCAAATAAAATAGTACGGCCATTCTCACCGCCGACGTCGTGAGACGATACGGGTATGGCTTCTTGCTGCAAAAAATCAAACGCGAACTCAACGTTAGCTTGACCGATATTAAAATGTTGCTGCCCGATTTGATTCAACACATTGGCACCACCAAACACTTTGGCCTTCATACGTTTCTTCTCTGCCCCGCGTTTGAGCATGGCATTGATCAATAGCTCCATCGCATGGATACCATACCGCCCAGAGACGGATGACTGCTGGTGATACTTATCGAGCGCCAATAAGAAATGATTCATGCCAAATACATGCACCCGCTCGTCGTACAGGCATACAGCAACACAGGAACCTAATAGCGTTTTAAGAATGACAGAGGATTGGTCGCTAACACGATATTCCCCAGGCGCAACCGTGTAGGTTGTCATACCTGGGCAGTCCGCGCTTGCGGTGAGTAGCGATAAACCGATGGTTGAATGGTTTGTAAATGCGGGCTAATACCAAACAGTGATTCGGAGTGGCCGGTGATCACCAAGCCGTCCTTGGCCACCAACGGTAGAATTCGTCCGATCACCGCTTCTTTGGTCGGCTGATCAAAATAAATCAATACATTGCGAATAAAAACAATGTCAAACGGCCCGATGCCAGCCAGCGGTTTGGTCAGGTTCATTAATCGACAATCAACCGCCGCACGGATTTCAGGGATAAACGTAAAATAACCGCTGTACTCACCGCGACCACACAAACAAAAATGTTTGCGGTAGTACTCGGGCACTTTTTCTAACATAGCCTCAGGATAAATCGCACGGCGCGCTTTACTGACCATACGGCTGCTGATGTCTGTGCCCACCAACGACCAACGATCGGTACCCAGAATGTCCTGAGCCAGCATCCCGATGGTATACGCCTCCTCACCAGAGGACAAAGCCGCACACCAAATTCGCCAGTGCTTGCCTGGCTGACTGCGCAGTTCCTTCGCCAACACATTAAAGTGCTCCGCCTCACGGAAGAAATACGTTTCGTTGGTGGACATCAGGTCCAGCATGACCTGCAACTCGTCCTTATTGCCGCCGCGCAGATAGGACAAATACCCATCAAAGGAATCCAGCCCCAGATGCAGCAAGCGTTTGCGCAACCGGGTCACCATCATGGTTTTTTTATGTTCGCTCAGTTGGATACCCGCGGTATCGTACAGCAGCGACGAGATGCCGCGGAAGGCCGCATCGGAAATGTCTTCGCAATGGGTGTTCACGACGCTTCTCGCTGCGACAGCTCCTCAGCATCCAAAATGCGTCCTAGGTGCAACATCACCACAAAGCTGCCATTGATTCTGGCCATACGCTCTATAAATTCCTGGCGTATACCAACGCCAAAGTCGGGGGCATCCTGAATATCATGAAGATCGATTTCTACTATTTCGCTAACGCTGTCGACCAACATACCAAAAATTTCACGGTCTTGTTGATCGTGACGCTCCACCACCAGAATCACACTGCGCCGACCAATTTTGGTGGCGGTGTTTTTTAGCCTTTGATTCAGGTCAATCACCGGCGCGACATTGCCGCGCAGGTTTATAACACCACGAATGGCATCTGCCGCCATAGGAACTCGCGTCATACTGCTCACTTCGATGATCTCTTTTACTTCAAGAATACTGATCGCATAACGCTTTCCATGCACCATAAAGGTAAGGTATTGATTCGTCAGCGCTGGCGTTTGCTCGAGCATTTCCATATTCACTGCCTCAATAACGCTTAAACTCACCGTAGTTTGGCTGCTCCTGGCTCTCCGGTGATGACAACGCTCTGGCACTGGCTTTCGCGGGCTTGGCCGCAGCCACATCACTGCCACCCGCTAGGGAGAAGAAAGCTACAGCCTGTTGCAATGCCTCAGCTTGGCCAGACAGCTCTTCTGCAGTCGCGGCCAACTCCTCAGATGAAGACGCATTCTGCTGCGTGGCTTTATCCAGCTGCGACATCGCACTATTGATTTGATCAATTCCCGCCGCCTGCTCTTCGGACGAAGCGGTAATTTCCTGCACGAGATCTGCGGTTTTTTGAATGCTCGGTACAATGGCTTCCAATAGCTGACCGGCTTCTTCGGCAATGGAGACACTGCTGGTGGCTAACTCATTAATTTCCTGCGCCGTCGTGCGGCTATTTTCGGCCAACTTCCTGACCTCTGCGGCCACCACCGTAAAGCCTTTACCGTGCTCACCAGCACGCGCTGCTTCAATTGCCGCATTGAGCGACAACAGATTGGTTTTGTAAGCAATGTCTTCGATCAGGCCAATTTTATCAGCGATGTCTTTCATCGCCGCGACGGTTCTTGATACCGCTTGCCCGCCTTTTTCTGCCTCAGAGGCAGCCTTGGTGGCCATTTGATCGGTAACACGTGCATTCTCGGCATTTTGCCGCACGGATGCGTGCAGTTGCTCCACTGAGGCACTGGTTTCTTCGACGCTCGACGCTTGCTCTGTTGCCCCTTGGGAAATGGTTTGCGCTGAAGCGTTTAGTTCATTGGCAGCACTCGCCAAACCATCGGCACCGCTGCGCACTTGCTGAATGACGTTGGTGAGGCGTTCAACCATATTGATCATATGGCTGTATACACCGGTAGCCGCTTCACGGTTATTAAAGGTCACTTGCAAGTTACCCTCAGCCACTTCAGAGGTAATATGCGCCATTTCCGCCGGCTCGCCGCCTAACGGCTTTTTGATAATTCTAACCAATACCCAGGACAAGAAAACAGATAACAGAATTGAGGCGACTGAAACCCAAACAACCATTGTAATCGTGCCTGTGTTCCCTGCTTCCAGCTCCTCACCCAACACCTTTTGATCTTCAATTACCGATAGCTTCACGACCTCAGTTGCATCAGCTACGATCGGTCCAATACGGTCCATTTCAGCAACATAGGACTTTTTATCTATGGACATTTGCCGTAGCAACTTGATACCAGCAGTATAGTCCAACAAGGTGCTTCTAAAATCGGATAAAGAGCGACCGATCTCACTACTGCTATCGCTCGCTATATATTCGTCTACGGACTTCAGTAAACGTCCCTCGGTGATATCGATAGCTTGATCGATCTGGGAAATATCTTCACTGGCAAGAAACATATTCCCATAAAGGCGGGCATCATACAGGGCTGAGCGAACACGGCTGGCGCCATTCATCCGCTCAATATCACCGGTCTGATAAGATTGCTCGTGTATACGATTAGCCAAGTTGACCAGCTTCCCTCCTAACGGACGCAAGGTCGACTTTAACAACGAGTCAGCTTCTTTATCTTTATTGACAATAGAGTCAAACGAAGCCTCATATTCGCCTACCACATTATTAATTACATTAATTTTTTCAACACGCTCTGGCTTTTCTATCATGGCAGTCGCTTCTGCCAAAATCTCATCCATGGTATTGAATCGAGCATGGAAGTTCGATTCATTTTCTTCGCTAGGGGACATCAGATATTTCATTGCAAACATACGAGCCAACACCATATTGGCTTGCACACGCCCAGCACTGTTGGCATCCACCGCCAACTCGCGGTAGTCTCGAAAACCATTGACCGCGGTGGTTAACCCCAAATACGCAACGACGGAGACCACCAGAAGTAAAGCTACCACGACTGAATAGCTCAGACTGATTTGCATGGTAAGATTAAGCTTCTTAAACATTGATTTATCTCCCTATCGGCCCAGTTTCACCTGAAGCCATCAGACACCTTGCAGACCTTTAAATGGATAAATAGCACTCGCCTCAAAGCCACTGCTATTGCGACTGCCATCAGCTTAGCGTTAATCGGTTGCTACGTTTGACGTATTAGCATTTACACCCTGAGCCAAGTCATGCTTTAAACGACTAGCGTTCAAGAACTCATCCGCACTAAGAATTTCGCCAGCATCAATCAAAACGATCAAACCGTCGTCCGTATGAGCCAGAGCACCGACGCAATCGGTTTGATCTGCCCCCTCGTTCACACTCGGCGCAGTGCGAATATCATCCACGGCTACTTCGACAATTTCCCGAACTTCCGTTACCCACAAACCGATAATGCTTTCTCGGTGCTCCATCGGTACCCGCGCTAACACCACACAACTGCGCCGGGCTTCCCCTTCGCTAACAGCACCAATTTTCATCGGCAAATCGACAATGGGAATAACATCGTCATCCACTTCTATGACGCCACGTATGTGACGTGCCGCTCCTGGAATGCGCGTCATGGCATCAGGCTCAATGATCTGCTTAACGGCACCAACAGCTAACCCAAACAGCTCACGGCCACAATAGAAGGTCAGATATTGAAAACTATTGGCTGAACTCAAAGACGTATCGTAATCGTGGGTCGCCATAGCCTGCCCTCAGTGCATGGTCATCTGTGCATGGGCGGAACTCACCAACCCTTGAACATCGAGAATCAGTGCCACCTCACCGCTACCTAATACGGTAGAACCACTAATTCCGTTAAAATTACTGAATATCTTTCCGAGTGGTTTGATGACCGTCTGCAGTTCACCGTACAAAGAGTCGACCACAAATCCTGCTCGTTCATTGCCAATACGCACCACCACCAAGCTTTCTCGTTCATGTTGATGCTCGCCCGGCACATCTAGAAAACTCGCCAAGCGAATATACGGTAGTACATCACCGCGCAAATTAATGTATTGCTGATCATCTTCAACTTGCCAGTCGTTGCTATCCATCTCCACACACTCTTCCACCATCGCCAGCGGGATCACATAGCGTTCGTTACTAGCACCCACCATAAAGCCATCGATAATGGCCAAGGTAAGCGGTAGCCGTATGGTGATCTTAGTTCCATTACCTGGCTCGGTGGTTAAATCTATGCTGCCTCGCAGCTCTTCTATGTTACGCCGTACTACATCCATACCAACGCCACGCCCGGACAGATTGCTGGCTACATCTTTGGTGGACAGCCCTGGCGAAAAGATCAGTTGGCTGATCTCTTTTTCCGTCAGCTCCTGATCTTCACGCACCAAGCCGTTAGTTATCGCTTTTTCTCGAATCTTAGCCAGGTCCAAACCAGCGCCGTCGTCTTCAATTTCAATCACCACGTGACCGGAGTCATGATAGGCGTTTAACACGAGGCTACCCGTTTCTGGCTTGCCATTGGTCAGCCGTTCCTTGGGCATTTCAATACCATGATCAAGGGAGTTGCGGACTAAGTGCGTGAGTGGATCGGTGATTTTTTCTACCACGGTTTTGTCGAGCTCGGTGTCACCGCCGGTGATTTCCAGCTCAATACGCTTACCCAACTCTTTGCTGACATCGCGCACCACGCGACGAAAGCGCGAAAATGAGTCGCCAATTTGCACCATTCTCAGTTGCAGCGCGGTATCACGAATGTCCTCCACCAGCTGCTCGGCAGTCGTTACTGCATCGTTCAATTGCGTTAAGCCATCTTCTTCTATACGAAGCCGAATCGCTGCATTGGATATCACCATCTCCCCAACCAGGTTAATCAAGCGTCCTAATTTCTCGGAATCGACACGAATCAATCGGCTTTCAGCAGAAATGCGATTTTTATTTTCAGTTTGCTTAGCTAAGGCTGCGTTGACCGTGGTTTGTGTTACGGCCTTATCCTTCACCAGAATTTCGCCCAGCTTATCTTGACTGCAGGCTTGTTTGCCTAGACAGCGTTCAATTTCATGCTTGGTTAATGCACCCACACTCAATAACATATCGCCCAAGCGGTCGACATGATCGCTTGTCATCTTCGACAATTGCTCGACAAAGTCTTTCTCGATATTGGCAGGTGGCAAAATGCAGATATCACAATCATCTGCTGCAAACTCAAACACGTTAAACAGTGACTGTTTGCTCGCATTGCCTTCAAATAAAATATCAAACCCTAAATAGCAAGACTCCGCATCGTAGTCAGCACTGTCTGGAATTAGGTGCTGTAACGTCAGCACATCCACCACTTTGCCCTTTTGCTGCAAATAGCGAATAAACGAGATGGCATCTATGCCATTACGAAAAGCATCCTCGCGAAAACGCAAACTGATCAGCCATTGCTTTTCGGCCTCAGGCAGGGGCGTTTCGTCGTCCGCTTCAGGCTCTTCGGCCCAGCTTTCTACCGACGTCATTTTGCCCAATATCTCGTCGCCTTTGCGCACTAAATCAGCCGTTGCACTTCCCCCGACGGAAGCCAGAGTGAGCTCTTGTAAGTGATCACGACTTTGCAACAACAAACCGACCAGCTCTTCATCCAGCTCCCGCTGGCCATGGCGGGCACTGTCCAAGATGGTTTCTACGGGGTGGGTGAAACCGACAATTTCAGCAAAACCAAAAATACCAGCGGCGCCTTTGATGGTATGGATGGAGCGAAAGACTGAATTGATCAACTCAGCATCTTGGCCTTGCTCTTCAATCGCTAGTAGCGCTTCTTCCATTTGCTCCAGCAGCTCTTGCGACTCCTGCAAGAAGGTATCGGTCAGCTCAGTCATGCGGCCTCCCCTACTACGCTGTCAAACCAATCAATGTCTTCCAAGCGCAAGAGTTCAACCACTTCTTGTAAAGCCTGAGGCGGCTGTTTTAACTGACAATGGATATCGTGCTCATGACATTCTTTAGCGATACACAACAGTAACTGCACACCTGCGCCGTCAATTTCCTGTAACTGGCTGGCGTCCACCACTAGCGAGCGGCAGTCTGCCGGTAACGGCAGATACAGTTCTCGCTGCTCCGCAGCTGTGTATATCGTGAGTTCGTTGCCAAGCTGAATCTGTTTGACTTGCGCATCCATTGCCGCCACCTCAGGGAAGAATCAATTTTGACACCGCATCCAACATTTGCGGCGGCTGAAACGGCTTCACTACCCAGGCTTTGGCTCCAGCCGCCTTGCCTTCCGCCATTTTGTCCTTGCCCGCTTCCGTGGTCAGCATAATCACCGGGGTAAACTTGTATCTTGGATTTTTCTTTAACTCTTTTACCAGCGAGATACCGTCCATATTGGGCATATTGACGTCACTGATCATCAAATGAATTTTTTCGCCGGTTAACTTGCTCAGCGCATCTTTACCATCGGACGCTTCTATCACGTTGTAGCCAGCGCCATTTAGCGCTATGCGTACAACCTGTCGAATAGACGCCGAGTCATCCACTACCATGATGGTTTTAGACATAAATATCGCCTCAGAAGAAATTCACAGAGCCACCTGCGGCGGCCTCTTCAACCTTTTTTTCACCATGGTGGTGATGCTGCTCCACCGTGGTGTACTGCGTTCTCATCCGCTCTAACACATGCTCACTGTGTACCGTGGGCAAACTTCCATGTTGGTCATAGTCTTGCGTGGCTTGGCGTACTTCCTGCTCCAGCTCATCCATACTTGACGTCACTTGATCGAGGATTTGACTCACACGATCCTGAAATTGCAGCTCTGTTATTACCTGCTCGATTTCTCTGCGCACCTGCTCATTAATAGCCAATAAAGATGCACCACGATCCACCAAGTTTTGTGCTTGCTGCTCGAGACTGGCGACCAAATCATTAATAAAACTTTCACTTTCTCGCAGCGTTTGATCTTCACGCTCCTGAGTTTCACGCGCGCTGTCGGTGATTTCACTCATGCTTTTTTTCAGCACCGATATTTTGCTGGCAATTTGATCGCCGGCCTCGCCAGATTGTTGCGACAGGCTGCGTACTTCAGTCGCGACCACCGCAAATCCGCGGCCATTGTCGCCAGCACGAGCCGCCTCGATGGCAGCATTTAACGCCAGCATGTTGGTTTGATCGGCAATACTCGCGACTGAACTGGCCATCAAATCCAGATCGTTGGCAAAACCTTCTAACATTGAGATTTTCTCGAACATCTCATCCGACGTGTCTTCATAACTGCGTAGCTGTTCAAACAAGCGATGCAGCTGCTGCTTATCGCGCTCCAACGAGTCACTGCTGTGACTGTCGCCGCTGTAATTGTTTTGCTCTTCCATAATCAGCGTCACTAGGTGACTGAAACGAGCCGACAGCGCTTCGATAGATTCGTTACCTAACTGACGACATCCGTCTATGTGGCGGCGCCAAACGGGCGTCACATCCGTCCACAGGGTTGATAGCTGGCGAGCAAATTGATCGCCGACGAGGTGTTGTTTCTGCTCGTGTTGCTGCTGTGAGGCGTGCTCCTGCAACTCGGCTTGCTGGCGTTGCTGCGCCTGCCAAGCAAAGAGAGCCAGCAGCGCTGCAGCCAGCACGGCCACCGTCACGGCCAACGTGGCACCAACAATTGAAAACGCCACGGCAGTGACTGCGGTGGCGACAATGGGGTACATCCAGATGTAGCGTCTCAACAACAGCATGACGTCAGTGTCTCTTGGCGGTTCGAATCAGGATGCCACACGCACCAAAACCGGCCGGTGGCTCACTCCTTTTCTTCTTGAGAGACTAGACAGTGACAGAAATAGGCGACTAAATCGCAAGGCGGGAATTCATAAAATGGTATGAGTGCAAATAGCCAATACCAGTAACCAACTCTGGCCTAGAGACTGAATCCTTGTCCACCTCAGAGGTTGCCGAGGTAACTACTGGTCAACAGCTCGCTATTGGCCGTCACTCCTGCAGTTGCACCTGCAGCATCAGGCTAACTGCGCTCCAGATGACCGTGTATCCAGCCGACATAACTACGCAATTATGCGTAGAACTTACATCGCACTGACTTGATTATCAGACACGGCTTAGTTTAGGGTCTGCCGCCCGGCTGCTTATTACAACAATCAAAACAACACAGAGAACACACAATGACCTCTTTTCTGTTACACCTGTTTTTAGTCGGCGGTGGTTGGGATACCGACGCTCGCACTGATGTCTACCAACGATTTTTTGCTGCGGCTCAGCAAGATGGTAAGCGTCGCATCGTTTCCATTCATGTCGCCGAAGAAGACGACTCAGAAGAAGATCGACAGGCGCAGGTAGAACGCTCACGCGATGTCTTTTTAGAGTTGGGTGCCAGCAATGATGAACTGGTATCACTAACTCTGACTGCTGGCGAAACCCTGACTGCAACGAAACTGGCGGAGTTGGCACCGACGGCCGTGTTTGTCTGGGGTGGCCTGACTCCCCTGTATCAAGAAGTGCTTACTGCCGACCAAAGCTGGGTACAATATCTGAAAGATAACAACGTGGTGTACGGCGGCTTTTCTGCAGGCATCGTGATTGCAGCCGAACAGGCAGTAGTTGGCGGCTGGCAAATGCCGGTAAGCAAGCGTCAGGTGGCCATCCTTGATGCCGACCTAGCGGAAGGTCTGGATGCATTAGACGTTCGCCCAGGACTGGGACTGGTGCCCTTTTCATTAGATGTGCACGCCAGCCAATGGGGCACGGTAACCCGCTTGATGCACGCTGTAGAACAACAGCATGTTCCTAGCCCAGGCTGGGCAGTGGACGAAAACACCATACTGGAAGTCAGCAAAGATGGACAGCTGTCTGTGTGGGGTGCAGGACAAGCCTACCGTGTCAGCCGCACAGCGGCAGGCCAATTACAGATCGCTATTTTCCGTCAAGGCGATGTGATCCAATAACGCTGGAAAATGTCCAATAGAAGCTGAAATATTGGATAACTCTGCGTCACGCGCCCTCTCCTTGTGAGCCAGGGCGCGGTTTCAACTCATTGCTCGTTGCGTCAATCGCTTCTTTCAACCATCGCTTCTTCCAACAATTGCTTTTGTCATCTACCACTTGTTGCTGCTCAAGACCCTCGCGCAATCCGGACACACGAGTAACCGCTTGCTGAGCGATATCAGGCAATAGCGCCTCATTTGGGGTTAAAAAACTAAACCAGTTTTTTGCTCGGGTAATACCTGTGTACAGCAGTTCTTTGGTGAGTACCGGACTCATGCGATCCGGCAAAACTAAGCAAGTATGGTTAAACTCCGAGCCTTGCGACTTGTGCACCGTCATGGCGAACACCGTTTCTAATTGCTGCAACCGGCTGGGCGACACCCAACGTACGCGCTGGCTTTGACCAGCGCTCCGTTGTGCAACGTCTTCATTTACTGCTGTTTCTTTTGCCGCTGTTTCTTTCGCAGCTGTTTCTTTCGCTGATCTGTCCTGCGCCGCAGGAAAAGCCACCCGCAACACCCATTCAATTCCACCATCGGGTGTGCGCCCCAGCGGAACACGTAAGGTAATGCCAATATCGCCGTTCATCAGCCCAAGGTTATAGTCGTTTGCCGTGACCAACACGGGGCGTCCTGGATACCAGCCATCGCTGCGCTCAATCAAATTACTTTGCCGCAACTGCTCCGCCACCAGTTGATTGACTCCCTCTACGCCCCAAGGGCCTTGGCGCACCGCACACAAAATCTGAAATTCAGAAAATGCCTCCAATACCCCAGCAGCCCATTGTTGCCAAAGCGGCTCAGCGCATTTTTCTGTCAGCGAACAGTCCTTTATCTGCTGCAAATAATGGCGATAGCCACAGGGTGGTGGTAGCGGCTGGTCATGCAATACCCGCCCGCGGCCTACATTGGCAAACCGAGCGGCGCTGCCATCCACCGCGTGCAGAGCCAGCTGCTGCAGCGCAGCGTCACTGTTCTCCGTATGCAGCCAGCAAACGTCGGCGAAATCAGAGTTGCGACAGGCTGTGAGCAATGGCTCTGTCAGCGCCCGCTCATTCACTGCTTGGGCCAACTCACGAATGCCACTGTCTTGCTGAAAGCGATAACTCACGCGCAACATGGCTACAACTTGGTCCAATGCACGGCCGGAATCATCCCGCAGCGATGCTGGTACCGGTTGCTGACACACCTGCTGTAGCCAGCTGGCTGTCTCGTGGGTGTAATGCCCTTCGGTGGCGCGGGCACACAGCTCTCCCAATACCGCGCCGGCGTCCACCGACGCCAGCTGATCTTTGTCACCCAATAAAATCAGCTGCGCTGTGTCTGGCAATGCGTCCAGCAGAGCCGCCATCAAGTCCACATCCACCATGGAGGCCTCATCAACCACCAAAATATCCAACGGCAAAGGATGCCCACTGTGGTGGCGAAAATGGCGGCTATTAGGTCGGCTGCCTAACAAACGATGTACGGTGGTGACCTGCGTCGGGATGTCGTTCCTCGCAGGTGGGCCCGGCAATAATGACAACGGCAATTTACCGACCGCGGCAGCAATGGATTCATTCAGCCGGGCAGCGGCTTTGCCCGTTGGTGCCGCTAGGCGAATGCGATAAGGCTGACCGCGATGCACCGCTGCCAACGCCTGCAAAGCCGCTAACAATTTGACCACGGTGGTGGTTTTGCCAGTCCCCGGCCCGCCAGTGATCACCGCAAAGCGGCTGCGAGCCGCCAATGCGCACGCCAGTTTTTGATAGTCCGTCGCCGAGTGAAATTCAAATAACTGCGCTAGGGCCTGCGACAAGGTCACCGCCTGCTCACTGTCTGCACTGAGCAGTTCCGCCCGAGCCGACAATCGTGCAGCGATATTGGCAGCGATAGTTTGCTCATAGCGCCATAAACGGCGCAGATATAAGCGCTGCCCTTGCAACACCAAAGGTGTCACTTCGCTGCCATCACTGACCGCGACCGAGCGCTGCAACGCCTCTAAACAATCGTTTAATGACAGATGCGCCAACGCATGTTGCGGCAGTGTTTGTGTCTCAAGAGTTTGCCAACTGCGTTCTTCATCAGGCGACAACGCCAACGCCTGGCGCGAGTCATTCACCAAGGCCGCCAAATCGATGCATACATGCCCGCGCCCGACCTGATAAGACGTGAGCGCTGCCAATAACAACACCAAAGGCTCGACGCCGCGCCCCTGTTCTTTTTCCAGCTCAACAATTAACTGCGCAAAGCTGCAATCCAATGGCCTCAGCCACTGTGCCTGCTGCCACGCAGAGAGCAGCTCGGCTACGTCCGATTCACTCAGTGGCTCACTTTGATCAAAACTGAAGGATAATTGCGAGTCGCTCACAGCTCGCTCCCGCTCAATTTCTCTGGTACCAGAGGCACACCGGCAAATAATTGATCCAGAGATTCAATCAGCGATTGCTCAGGTTTGTGTGCAAACACACCATGGCCAGGCGCTTGTACACCACGCAAGAAAAAATACACGGCTCCCCCCATATGGCGCTGATAATCGTAGTCGGGCAAGCGCACTTTTAATAATCGATGCAACGCCAACACGTACAAGACAAACTGCAAGTCGTAACGTTTATTGAGAATCATATTGGCCATATTGACCAGGTTATAATCTAGGTCTTGCTCTCCGAGCACATTCGATTTGTAATCCAGCACATAAAAACGCTGCTGATGCTCAAACACCAAATCAATAAACCCTTTGACCATACCGTTCAGCTGACCGGCCTTTATTTGTGGCCGATCAGCGCTCTGCAAGGTATGCGCAGACACAGATTGATCCAGAGCTGACAAAGACACCGAACTGCTTTCGAACCAAAATTCCATTTCCGCCTGATAGCCATTGAGCTGCGCCAGACTGACGCTACCATCCCCTATTGGCAACGGCTGTGTGAGTAACAGCGTAATCCAGCGCTGCAAATCAGATTCCCACACCTGCCAACCGCGACTCTGACAACGCTTCTGTAATTGCTGCTGCAGCGCCGCTGGGTCGGCCACAACGTTGGCAAATCCCTGGGTGGCACACCACTCTAAAATGTCATGCAAAAATGTGCCGGCTTCGGCCCCCCGTGGGAACTGATGCCAACGCGCTTGAACCTTAGGTTGTTCGGGTGCGTCCACAACTTGGTCATATTCATCGGTTAAATTCTGGCCGTAAGCATCCTCAAACTCCAATGCAAATACCGTGTTATGGCCAGCTCTGGCGGTGTACTCCAAAGCGGAATAACTGGATATCCACCAGTTTTCTTTTACCGTACGCTGCGCGACTCTGGCTGGCCCTAACGCCATTTCAGCCGCGGGTTGATAAACCGTCGCCTCTTCCTGCGGCATCGGCAACACCTGCAGCGATGACTGCTGGGCGCATAGGTCGGCCAAACCTTGAGCCAAATCCGCTGGCGCCAATAAATAGCCCAATGCACTGTGTCGCCAGTCTTTGACCTCTGCAGCGCCGACCCAAGTAGCAAAACGTGCACGCGTTAAAGCCACATACAATTTGCGCACATCTTCTGCCAACCGCTCTTGATCCGCTTGCTGGGCAATTTCAGCGGATGGGTCCAGCACTGTCTTTAACTGCCCATCGTCGTCATGGTACTGCAGCATATTGGCCTGTTGCGTGAGCGGCCGGGCGCTGGTGGCGAATGGCAAAAATACCAATGGGTATTCCAGTCCTTTCGATTTATGCACCGTCACCACTTTGACCAAACCCGCATCACTTTCCAGCCGCAAAGTGCGATGCTCCTGTTCGCTGTTAGCATCATTTAATAGTTGACGAAAATGGCGCAGCAAAGCATGCTCACCTTCCAGCTGTTGACTGTCTTGTTGCAGCAGCTCCGCCAGATGCAGAATATCCGTAAGCCGACGCTCACCATCGTCTTGCGCCAGCAGTCGGGCGGGCACATCAAACTCCATCAAAAAGTGGCGCAGCATAGGTAAGACACCTTGGCGTTGCCACAGCTGCTGATAGTGAATAAACGTCTCAATGATGCGCTCAAGTTCAGATTCATCACTGAGCAAAGCATCGAGCTGCTGCCAACTGCGAGCCAATGTTGGCGTCGCTAACGCAGCGCGCAAGTAAGACAATACTCGCGGCTCAGCACACGCGCGCAGCCAAGTGAGTAATTCAAAAGCTTCACTGCAATGCAGCACGGAATCACGGTCGGATAAATACACACTTTTTACACCACGATCACTCAGTGCCGATCGAATACTGTGTGCTTCGATGCGATTATTAACCAGCACCGCGATGTCCTGAGGCTGTAGCGGTGTGACATCGTCACCACTTCGAAACCCAGCTTTATGTTGCTGCCCAAGTTGTAATAACCGGGCAATTTCATTGGCGCAGCTGTCCGCCATCTGTTGCTGACTAACACCTTTCGCCAACTCTTTGCCATCGTCCGATGCTTGCAGCCAGAACGTTAGCTGTGCAGCCGGTTGCTCATCACACCACCATTGTTGCGGGCGACCATGTGCTTTCACTGCGGTAAAAGGCAGACCCTCACGATCGACCAAAAATGCACCTTCGGGGCGATGCTGTTCGGCGTATTCAAATACCGTATTGACGGCATCCACCATGCCGGCCGCCGAGCGATAATTGGTTGCCAGGGTGTAGGTTGTTTGCTCGGCCGAACGTCGCGCTTGCAAGTAGGTATAAATATCCGCACCGCGAAACCCATAAATGGCTTGCTTAGGATCGCCGATCATCAATAAACAGTTTGTGTTTTGATGCTCTGCGTCGTACACCGTATCAAAAATTCGATATTGCACCGGGTCCGTGTCTTGAAACTCATCGATTAAAGCCACCGGAAATTGCCGTCGAATCGTAGCCGCTAAGGCGCTGCCCCGCCCTCCTTGTAAAGCGTCGTCCAGACGGGTGAGCAAATCGTCAAAGCTCATTTGCGCATGCTGGCATTTTTCAAACTCCAACCGCTGGCTGATCCAGCTGCAGGCGTGCGCCAGCATGGCTGCTTTGGCCGTTGGCATCTGTGCGGCTAATGCCTGCAGTTCAGCGATGGCATTAAAGGCCGGATGCTGCGGCGCCTCGCCCTCTCCTTTAAGAATTTTTTCCAACCCTTGCGGGGTTTGATTGGTTAGCCCGGCTTTTTCCAATCCCGCTGGCAACAATTGCGCAGATTCAACCCACTCCAATAACGCAGGCCAGCTTTTGAGCATGGCGTTGCGGCTGGCCCCATGCAGGCGCTTATCGTCTTTTAACTGCGCCAGCAATTCTTCAACCTCGGTCTGCCATTGTTGCCATGGATATGCCTTTAATGCCTGCACCGCTTGCTGACGCTGCTCCGTGACATCGGCAATTATGTCTTGTAAATCGCTCTGCAATTCACGTTCAGGCGTTGGCTGCTGCAATTTCCCCAATAACGGGCGCACCGCAGACATTAGCGCTTCTGGCTGCGACCAAAGCGACAGCACTTCATCGATCAGAGGCAATGGCAGCGGATAAACAAAAGTACGCCAATAATCTTGCGCCGCTTGCAGCAATAGCTCGCTTTGGTCTGTTTCTAAACTCAGGCGAAATAAGCTACCGCTATCAAAGGCGTGCTCGCTGAGCATGCGATGACACCATGAGTGAATGGTGGATACCGCCGCTTCATCCATCCACTCTGCCGCCAGCAGCAGTTTTTTTCGACACTCTGGCCATGTCTGTGGATCGGCAAAGCTGTGATCGCGCAACTGAAACAGCATGTCGGTATCGGCCGTCGGCTCTAGTGCTTGCTCACTAAACACGCTGGCTGCTTGCATCAAACGTGCTCGAATACGATCACGCAGCTCTTTGGTCGCGGCTTCGGTGAAAGTCACTACCAAAATATTCGGCGGCAATACACCGGCACTTTGCTGCTCGGGCACAGCGCCGTGCCCAAGCACCAAGCGCACGTATAAAAATGCGATGGTAAAGGTCTTACCCGTGCCGGCACTGGCTTCAATGAGGGCACGGCCATTGAGCGCGAGGGTCAGCGGATCAAGTTCGTGACGATCAGTGCTGATCATTTACCTGTCCTATTTCTGGCACTAACTCAGGGGGATTTTCACTGGCAAAATTTGGTGCTGAAATCTCTACACCTTGCTCGGCTTGCCACAATGGCAAATACACAGCCTGCAGCAGGGCGTAAAATTCTTGGTCCAACAAGGGAATATCGGCGCCACGCAAATACCCGGGGTCTCGCTCCAGCGCCAGCTCATACACCGCCAGCGCTTCTTTATCTGCCCGCTCGCCATCGCCTTGATAGCGCTTACTTTGATAAAAGCTGCCGATCCAGGCAAAGGCAGCGTCGCAATGCAACGATAGTGGTCGCGTCATGCCGAGCTGCCAACTATGTACAATCGCGGTTAAACACGCATGCGCAGTTGCCCGAGGCAATTGCGGAAAGGTAAATTCTCGCCCTTCTTCTTTCGCCAAAATTTGGCTCACAAACGGCTCGGTCGTTAATTGCCCAGCAAGGTGTACCAACCAATACGGGATTAGATTGCGATAGCGCACTTTACGCTGCGCGCCTGAACCGCTGAGCAAACTGCTGTTGGCAATGATTAGCCGGCAGCGTTCTCCATGTTGATTCAGTCGAATGTGCGTTAGCCAATCAGCCACCTCAAGCGATGCTAGCGGCTGGGCCTGTACGGAATTTTCTGACGCCAACGTCACTCCAGGAAAGACTTGATGAAAAGCTCTCACCGTGTCCTCCATGCACCAATGCTGCTTAGCGCCATGATAGCGCTCGAATAGATCGGGCAATCGCTGAGCGATGGTTTGCTGCAACACCTGCTCAGTAACGCCCATGCCCACATCACCGCGCAGCACCAGACGCTGTAAATGCTGCTGCAGTGCTTGCTCAAACTCCTGCTGCGAATCGGCGGGAGTAATCACCTGCTCGATGATTTCCTGGTCCAAACGCCACCGCGTTAAGCCGTCCAAGGCAAAATTTTCCACCTCCGACATGGGCTGTTCGACGCTGGCAAACTGCACCTGTAAACGACGCTGATAAAATGTTTCCACCGGATATTTTAAAAACTGCGCCAACTCTGCCAGGGTCAGCGGTTCTGACGGTGGCTGATATACCAGCTGCGACGATGCATCGTTTTCGACCCCCGTGTGCGCTTGTCGCCATTCAGTTTCGTACGTAAACCAAGAGGTAAATGACGTCGCTTCTGGCGAGTTGTCCTTGGTTGGAAAATACTGGCGACTGAAGGGCTGCAATGGGTGCTGCTGAGTCAGACCGTCTGTGACACGGCCATCTTCCGCTTGCCATACTGTATCCACATAATCCTGCAGTTGTGACACCAACACCGATGGCGGGCGCTCACTGTCGTCACGAATACTGCGCCCCACCCAACTGATGTAGAGTGCATCGCGCGCCGACAGCAGCGCTTCTAAAAAAAGATAGCGATCGTCCTCGCGCCGCGAGCGATCCCCTGGGCGATAATCCGTAGCCATTAAATCAAAGTCTACCGGATGGTGACTGCGCGGATAGTCGCCGTCGTTCATACCCAGCAAACAGACGTGACGGAAAGGAATGGCGCGCATTGGCATCAGTGTCGCAAAGTTTACTTTGCCTGCTAAAAAACGTTGATTTAAACCGCCTTCGTCCAAGCCATCCAACAGTACGTCTTTGACAATATTTAATGGCAACAGCTGCTGGGGTATATCCGCCGCCTCACAGTCCTCGCGCCATTGCTCTAACTGGCGGCGAAAACGATTTAATAACACTAGGTCATCACCATCAGACTGATCAAAAAAACGGTCCAATAGATCGGCCAACAGTGCTTGCCATTGCTGATATGTTTTTTCGGTTTGCAGCGCCTGCCACAACCATTCCAATTGCTGCACAAACGCATATAAACGCCCTGCCAAACTGGCCTGTAACCCCGCCACTTCGGTGTAAGGCTCAACATCCATCCAGGCAGCGTCGTCGCCTAAGCCATATCCCATTAACATGCGCCGCAGCCCAGCTTGCCAGGTGTTGCGCTGCAGTTGTGGCGGTAAATCCAAGCTTTCACGCTGACGGCTGTGCAAGCCCCAGCGAATATTGCTCCCTTCTACCCACTGGCGTGCTAACGGCACCTCATCTTCGTCAATGCCGAATCTGGCTCTAAGCGCTGGCACTTCCAACAAGCTCAAAATGTCGCTGCTGGAAAAGCGATGTGTGGGCAAAGACAACAAGGTTTCCAGCGCGATTAACAGTGGCTGCTGGTGGCGCTGCCCTTGATCGGAAATGGTGAAGGGTATAAATCGCTTATCGCTGCTGAGATGGCGCCCAAACACCGCCTGAATATGCGGTGTATACACATTAATATCCGGCACCATCACCATCACATCACGCGGCCGAAGAGTCGGGTCAGCGTTAAAAGCCGCCAGCAACTGGTCATGCAATATTTCCACTTCACGCTGCGGGCTGTGGGCACTGTGAAAAACCAACGAGCGATCATCTTGATGGTCGAACACACGATTTTGCTGTTGAATTTCGCTCAATGGGCGTAAATGCAAAATGTCGTTCTGAATGTCATGTAATAAACGAGATATTTCTGCATCGCCATGGTCGGAGAAAATATCGATTTTCTGTTCTGGCGTTGATAGCCCGGAGGAATATTCAGAAGGATCGTCAAACTCATCCAACAAGCGAATGTAGTCCCGCCCCTGCTTTCCCCAGGCCGCCAACAATGGGGGCGCATGCTGATGCACAACTTCTGCGCTCATGCCCGACAACACAGGATGCTGCTTACCACGCTGGCGCTGCACTTGAAACAGATCCCGGTCGCTGATGATGTCAGACCAAAAATACTGACACGGGTTGTGCACACACAGCACCACCTGACTAAAACGGCTTAATACGGACAAAGCCTCCAGCGCCTGGCGCGGCAGCGACGACACCCCAAACACAATGATGCGCTTTGGCAACTGTGCGTCGTTGGCGGGCGCTGCCAAGGTTTGGCCTTGCTGCATAAAACTGGTGTGAATGTGCGCTCGGCTGCTGCGCTCTCCACCGACGTCTTGCAGCAAGCTGCGCCACAGTTGCGGCTGCCAGCACATCTCCTCAGGCAAGGCACGCACCTCGGCACGTGCAGTAACCAACACATCGTTACCGGCTTCCCATTGCGCCAACCAATCTGCTCGAAAGACTTGGTACTGGTCAAATAAGTCGGCTATTTTTTCTGCCAGCTGGAAGCGGCGGACGTCGGTGTCTTCGGCACTGAGAAAACGCGCTAACGGTGCAAAACTCGGCCGCTGCTCAATTTGCTGTGGCAACAAACGATACAGCCGCCAAATCATACGACGCTTATCAAACGGCGACTGTTCCGGCACCTCTCCAGCCGGCAACACCGCCCGGTAGGCTTGCCAGATAAAACGCGCTGGAAATAAGAAGTCCATGCCCGCAGCGATGCCGAGACCATCGCCCTGTTGCTCCGCCAGCGCCAGCTTTAGCCACTGGGCAATGCCGTTACTTTGAACCAGAAAAGTCTCATTTTGCAGCGGCGCCAACGGATGATGGCGACACAAATGCACCACCGCACGGCGCAAGTCTTCAAGATGATTGGCATGGATGGCGTAAAAACCAGTAGCAGGGCGATTGGACATTGAAAGCTAAAGCCGCGTTCGAACAAAGCCGTATCATAAACCCGCTGCCGCCAGAGCAACATGCCTGCACTGACATTGAAGCTGACTGCCAAGTCGGGCATGAAAACTGGACGACAAGGTTAGGCCCAACAGCGCGGCATAAATGCAAACGCCAGAAACGAAAAAGCCCGCTTGTAAGCGGGCTTTTAGAATTCGTAAAAATGGTTGCGGGGGCCGGATTTGAACCGACGACCTTCGGGTTATGAGCCCGACGAGCTACCAGGCTGCTCCACCCCGCGTCATTTTTTTGCTTCTGAACCACACCACAAATCGAGCAGAAATTTGTTGGTTGCGGGGGCCGGATTTGAACCGACGACCTTCGGGTTATGAGCCCGACGAGCTACCAGGCTGCTCCACCCCGCGTCAGAGGTTGCGCATATTAGGGATACCGCCTTCTTCTGTCAACACTAATTGTTTGTTTTTTTTAGATTTTTTAAATCGAACGACTGTTAGTGGCAGAAACTGGCGGTAAAAAAGTCGGCGACATGGGTAGCCGACGCCGTGCCTGTGGTGATACGTTATTGTCATTGGGTCATTTAGGCCGCCTGTTGCAAGCTCGTGAAACGCTTTGTCTCACAATAGCGACAGGCACCCAAAGCCAAGACCGAGCAGTGTCGCCAAGACGGCACTAACAATAACAACAACAAACATGTAGAAGCAGCACTATGAGTCCACATCCAACGTCATCCATGACGACGGCGGTGCTCAAACCGCTATTTGATGCGCTTGAGAACCGCGGGCTGTCCTGCAGTGAGTTACTCCGCAGTATTGATATCAATGCCGACTCGGTGCTTGATCCCGGACAGCGCATCCCCATTCACCAATTCGATCGCCTGTTAGAGAATCTGTGCAAATGGCTGGATGACTCCTCCATCGGCATGCAGATAGGCCGTCACTTGGATATTCGCAGTTTCAGTTTATTGGGCTTCTTGCTCAGCAACTGCCAGACCGCACGCGAAGCTCTGACCATCCTCCGGCGTTATTACTCGCTGATCAGCGACTCGCGTGCACCGGATATCTTTACTGGCCACGAGACCATCAAGGTTGTGTTTTATGTCTCTCCTGGCAGCAGTACCGGCAATGCGGCGCGGGCGGAACTGATTGCTAGCGGCGTGCATACCTTAGGGCGAGCTTTGGGCGGCAAATACTATCGCCTGACTGGCGTCGGTTTTGCGGCTCACGAACCGGCACATCAGCAACAGCTGCAGGATTTCTTTGGCTTGCCAGTGCAGTACGAACAATCGCAAAACTGGATCAGCTTTAGCAGCCGCCATATTGACAGCCCTCTCTATTATGGCAACCCGGCGTTGTTCAATGAGCTGCGCGAGCAAGCCGATTTGGCGTTAATGCAATTCAGCCAATATCGCAGCTTTAGCCGGCGTGTGCTGTACATTCTGCATCAATGGCCAGAAAACTTGCCGATGACCAAGGACGCCGTCGCCGACTTGCTCAGCACCAGCAGCCGCACGCTGACCCGCCGCCTGCAAGAAGAAGACTGCCAGTTCTCGACCTTGGTTAAAGATGTGCGCTTAAAGAAAGCCAAACAAGCACTGGAGGCCAGCAGTACAGACGTGCAGCAATTGGCGATGGAACTTGGTTTTTCGGATCGACGTGGGTTCGAGCGGGCATTTAAGCAATGGACGGGAGAAACGCCGGCAGCGTATCGACGCCGCCAGCAAAGCCAGCCACCAGAGCGTATTCTGGTCGCCAGCTAATCATCAGAGGCGCTACCAGTCGTTGACCGATAGCGCCGCTCTGACCGTGCGGATTTTTTCCGTTTCTTCCAGCTGCACTAAATTTTCAAACAGCTGTCGTGATGCCTCGCTGGTGGCCTCACTGACCATGTGGCGATAGAGCGTGATCAGGTAGTCATCGATTTTCAGAGCGATCTCGACCAGCTCCTCCACCGTCATGTCCGGGTGGCATTCCCGGCAGCTGCTAATAGCCTCGCTGATAGAGCCCGGCTCAAACTGATGCCATTCGTCCAACACCCGCTTGGCTGTGCTTTCGCTGGTGCTGGTCATGGTTTTTGCCAGCGCATCTTCATGCTCGGCCAGCAACTTCAGCATCATATCCACGCGTTCGCGTTGGGTCTGATCGCGCAGCTGTTGATACAAATTGCGCGCGTGCTCATGCAACGTACGACTGTAATCCAACACATCCTTAACCGTGGCGTAACTCATTTGGCCATATCCTCAAGCAGTGAACACCTTCAGTTTAGCCGCAATCCCCTAGCCGTCATTGATCTGACGCTGATAGATGCATACTTCCACGCGCTCATCGAAGTCACCAATCGCTGGCAGCGTGGCATGCACACTGTGAGCAATCTGCTGCAAAGCTGGCAAATGGCCGCGTTGCTTCACAATATCGCTGGTTTCTGCCAACAGCCATGCAGGGACCTGCGACAACCAGCAGCTTAAATCGCCATTGCTGCTGATGTCGTACAACACGTCCGCCGCCAATACCATATCAAGGTCGTCAGGGCAGGTGCGCAAATCTGCCACCGTGGTGACCGATACCCGATTCAGCTCCGCGTTAAGCGATACCGCCTGCAGCGCCAAAGGATCAAGATCGACCGCAACCACGTTAGCACCGGCTTGTGCAGCAGCGATGCCAGCGATTCCCGAACCACAACCAAAATCGAGCACGTTTTTGCCCGCGACCGCTTGCGGATGCTCGCTAATAAACCGCGCCAATGCCTGCCCACCCGCCCAGGCAAACGCCCAGTACGGCAAGTTCTGCCACCACTGTTGAATACTGCGACTGTCCAGCAGCAGTTGCGTATCCTCAAGCTGCAACAGCGCCAGTTGCAGCCGAGCATCTGGAATTGGCGAGACTGCCAAAGAGGCGCCAGGCAAACAAAGGCTCGCCTGCAGCTCTGCGGCAATGGCCGATGACATTATTTCCATGCACTGTACTTCTGTTGCTTTTGCGTCACTTTCTGCAGATATCGACGCGTTTCCGCCGCAGGGTGATGGCGCACGATGGTGTTGTAGACCTGCTGGTCGGACATGGCGTTGATCCTGGCAATCGCTCGCTTG
Organism: Bacterioplanes sanyensis; assembly: GCF_002237535.1. Lineage (GTDB taxonomy): Bacteria > Pseudomonadota > Gammaproteobacteria > Pseudomonadales > Oceanobacteraceae > Bacterioplanes > Bacterioplanes sanyensis_A. The sequence continues at coordinate 2,532,152 of NZ_CP022530.1, read as the reverse complement.
CGACTGCTAGCAAAGGTTTTAAACAAATTGCCCGCACCGCCGTTGTAGGAGGCGATCATGCTGTACTGACGCTTGCGCCAGCCACGAATATCCTTCAGATAAATATCCCGCAAGATGGATAAGTAAGCGGCGCCAACATCGATATTATTGGCCGGGTTGAACAAATAACGTCGGCTCGGCATACCGCTGCGTCGGTACACTCGCTCGAATACATCACGCCCGGCGGTTTTGCGCATAATCTGCATCAGTCCGTAGGCCCTAACCGGCGACACCGCCATCGGGTTAAAGCTGCTTTCCGTTTCCATAATCGCCAGCATCAAGGCCGATGAAACCTGGTATTTTTGCGCCGCAGCTTGCACCAGTGGCCAGTATTGGCGGGCACCGGCGTGCAAGTAATTGCTCACCATCGGGATGTCGACCCAATAACGTCCCTGGCCGCGTTTGAGCGCCCGTTGCATTAACTCATCGGCAAAGCGATTGGCCCGCCATGGAAAGAGAATATCCTTACCGTCATAGTCCGTTACCCGGCCGGCTAGAAACGGTTTGCCGGTTAGGCCCATGTCGGTGGCAGTGTATAAATCGACTTGATTCGGGTCTGCTGGTGTCAGCAAGGTAGCAACAATCGCTTGGCGCAGCGCTTGAACAGGCTGCTCGCCGCCACGCTGTTCGATGCGGATTCGCCCGGCAGCAAAATCGATCATCACTCGGGTGTGATAATTATCGAGATACTTCACCATGCGGTAGCGATCTGAGGCGGCAAAATCCTCACCCCAGACCTGATCGGCCTGCTCTGAAAAGAACAAGTATTCCAGGATGACCGCCTGAACGTCTTCGTCCAACTGCTCGAAATTTTCCGGCAGTTCGGCAGCCCTCAAACAGCTCCCGATCAACAGCATGCCAATACACAGCCAGCGCACGACGACTCCTAATCACAGACAAAATGGCCGCCAGTATGCACGCAGGCGGCCTTTCGGCCCAATACCTTTGGGTTAACCTGACGAGAGGAAAGTAGCGACAAAGGCCACAACAACAGTGACCTTTGCCAAACTGGCTTTAACGGCGCGCTTCGCGGCGCACAGAGCTGGTGGAGAAATCTCGCGGAGTTAAACGCTCGCTGAAGTTCGCCGTTGCGCCACGTTCGTTGTCCAGGCCTTCGGCATAATAACGGCCGGACTGCAGGTCGTAGGTGACTTCCAGCGTTGGGTACACCATGGGGACGTCGTAAAAGTTGATGGTGTGGGATTCAGTCACTTGCCACAGGTTGCCCTCACTGTCGTACTCCTCGGCGTAGAGAATTGACCAGGAGTCCTCATCGACATAGTAGCGACGCTTGGCGTAGCGATGACGGTAGCCAACGCGTAAATTGGCTTCAACCACCCATACTCGATGGGCTTCGTAACGCAGCAGTTCAGGGTTGAGGTGACGCTCTGCCAGAATGTTATCGAGGGTCAGATCTCCCTGGTGTACCCGATAAGCATTGTAGGGAACGTAGAGCTCTTGCTTGCCGACCAGCGTCCAATCGTAGAAATCCGGTGCGCCATTAAACATGTCCACCTGATCGATGGTGCGAATGGAGTTGGTGTTGACGTCTGCCGTGTCGTAGGACAAATCCGGTGTGCGGCGCAAACGGCGCTGGCCCGGCACATAGATCCAAGACTTTCTGGGCGAGCGGACTTGGTCGAGCGTCTCATGCACTAAGGTGATGCGACCGGCCATCTGAGCAGGAGACAAGGTTTTGCGTTTAAGAAAGAAGATTTTGTTGTCCAGATCCTCTGGCTCTAAACCCACCTCACTGTAGCGGATGTAGTACTGGTAATCGCGCAGCACATCCATGCGCTCGCCGCCACTGGTTACCGAGGTGGCGACGGCCTCAAAGCGCATGGCATGGCCGCGAAACCGCAGGGTGTGATTCCACAGCACCTCAAGGCCAGATTGGGGCATCGGAAACGGTGATGTCATCACAGCATTGCGCACCCCAGAGCCGTATTCCAACAGCTCTGCTTTGTTGGCATTGTCTTTCAGCGCTTGATAAACGTAATCGGGATAGGACGCACTACGCCGAGTTGGATAGACGTCTAAATAAAAGTCCGGAAAGCGCTCTAGCAAGGCAATTTGACCGGGTGATAGACGATCTTTGTGCTGTTGCCAATTTTCGCCAGTAATACGAAATTTGGCCCTATCGGTGGCGAACGGGTTGGTATGAAAATCTCCAGGAGAATGATCCAGATCCTTCGCCAAACCGCCGCGCCATGCGGGAATGTCGCTACCATTACCCAACATTTCGGCGCCCACCGGGGTGAGATCTTTGCCCAATCGCTCCGCATCCACCGGGTCCACATCGGCGCCCGCACTGGCACTAAAACCAGCCAAACCACAAACTACTGCTATCAACCATGCACGCATTTATTGTTATCACTCGTGTGATCAAAAAAGGTGAGAAAGGCTAAGTGTTGGTGAAAGTTTGAGCAACCACCGATTACAAATAGCTACACTGTGTATTTCCGTATCCTCATAAAACAAACTGTTTTATTGACTCTGCAAAAACAAAAATACCGCGCCTAGCGCGGTATTTAGTCCAATGAAAACGCTGTTAGCCAACGAACGCGGGTGCGATTCCCATGCCCCACAGAATCACCGTAATCGCCATGCATCCAACCAAGGCACACAGCCCGACGGTCAAAATTGAGCTGGCAAAAATGAAGCCGCGTTCTGGTGGTATGTCCATAAAAATGGGAATACCGCTGTACAGCAGATAAATGCTGTAGCTTGCCGCAGCCAGCACCACCAGCACGTCCAGCCAGAGAATCGGCACCAAGCCGATAAAGCCGGACAAAAACATCGGCGTTGCGGTATAAATAGTGAAGATCAGACAGCGCTCAAAGCTGGCACTGGCACCAAAGGTGCGCTCCATCCACAAGGTACAGTAAGCAACAAAGGCCACCCCCACCAGCAAAGCAAAATAGAAGGCTACCGCCATGGGTATGGCACTGCTCATCGACAGCTTCACCACATCGCCACCGGCAATGCTCCAGCCCATTTGTGTTGTGCCAATCAATAACGACACGGGTGGTATCAGTGCCAGAAACAATAAATTCCTCACAAACACAGAAGCGATGGAGCCAGGGCGCTCACGCTTGATGAGATTCCATTCGTCCCTTGGGTGGTACAGCAGACCGAACATGTGGTTTGTGAACATGGTTGAGCTCCTTCGCATAGACCTGCTTCCAGACTATGCATGGGACGGGCAAAGCTCCAAGCAACAAATGTTTGATGTGACTAGCTTGTATAAAAAACGAACTGCTAATCTTTAACCGGTATAAAGATTAGGGCTTTAAAAACAGACGACTGAAAAGTTGCTCATTTTGAGCAGCAATCTGGGCCAATGACTGGCGTTTCACGTGCGCCAGCACTTGTGCAATCAACGGAATGGCTGCCGGGCTATTGGGCCCCTGCCAAAACGCTGGGGTCATGTCGGGAGCATCGGTCTCCAACAACCAGGCATCACTCGGTAAGGAAGTCACGGTACGGCGCAAGCGCGACGCACGCGGGTGTGTGATCGCTCCGCCCAAGCCCAACTTCAGACCGCGATCCAAATAGGCTTTGGCCTGCTGCACACTGCCAGAAAACGCATGCACCAAACCTCCTTCAGTAAATTGGCGCTGCCGCAGTCGCTGTGCGACTTGATCATGTGCTTTGCGTACATGCAGCACCACCGGCAGTTTGAGCTGTTGCGCCAGCGCCAACTGGGAATCAAACAATGACCACTGTTGCTTCTTGGCCTCCTCGCTATCAGCAATGACATAGTCCAAACCAAATTCACCGATAGCGGTGCAGTCAGGCTGGCGGGCGACATCGGCTAGCTCATCCAGGTGCGACCATTGATGCTCATGCGCAAAATATGGGTGCAATCCCGCACACCAATACCAGCGGTGATCACGACACAGGTCCGGCAGTACTCGGCTCTGGCGCAAAGTAACACCCGGAATCAGCAAGGTGGACACCCCCAGCGTCTGACACCACTGCCAGTGACGCTCACGCTGCTGGTCAAATACCGGAAAATCAAAATGACAATGGGCGTCGGTCCACTGCAGCATAACTTTGTACCAATTCAGGTTATTTCGTCAGGCCAGCTTGCCAGCGTGCTCATCAGACGTTAATACTTACGCCGTTCCGGCCAGTACTCAAGCCGACATGTGTTGGGAGCACGCGTTATGAATCTCACTTTGGACGAGCTACGTGACGTCATTGTCAGACCGACATTGCAGCAACTCAACTGCCATAACTGCGCCAGTGAAAACCTGCTGGTGGCGTTAGCGTTGCGCCATCAACGCCACGGCGACCATGAAAAATATCCCGGTTTGTACCCGATCGACGCAGCCCTGCACTTGCGTTTGTGGGACCACTGTTTGGCGTTTGAGCCGGACTTGGCCAGTCGCATTCGTGGCCTGGCATCACAGCGAGAGTTTTTGAACAACCCGCACCCAGAGTTGATGATCAATTTGCGCTACGCCACGGCCATTGCTTGGGCGGCGTTTTTGGTGTTTCCAACGCAGCTTAAGCAGCGCCATAAGGAGCTGTCGTCAGCGCAGGTTTAACCGCGGTTTGACTTGTTTCCACAGAGCGCGATAACTGCGCGCCAACGGCACTTGCGGCCTAGCGATCACAATCGGTTGACGCAATTCCAGCATTTTTTCTGCGCTCGCAGAGTGGGTAATAAACGTCGGTAGTAACTCATCGCACTGCGGCGCTTGCTCGCGCGCCCAGCGTACTTGTGCTTTTTTGCGTTTGTCCAACATGGTGACAAATGGCAACCATTGCTTGCCTTTTACCCAGTCCAATTGCTCACGCATCTGTTGGTAGGCATGCAGTGAAATACCGGATGGCTGCACGGGAACCAGTAATCGATCCACCGAGCGCAGCACTCCTTCCATTTGTGGTGTTAAGGCCGGCGGGCAGTCGATCAAGACCAAGGCAAACTTTTCTGACAACATGCTGAGCGCCTGGCTCATGCGCTGGCGAGCGTCGGTCTTGTTTTCCAACGTTTGCTGAAACTTGCGCAGTGATAAATCCGCGGCAATCAGGCTTAGATGACGCCAGCGGGTGGGCTGAATAAAGGACCCAAGGGGATGATCGCCGCTCCAGAACTTATTCTGTTTGTGCTCGGCCTGCTCTCCCAGCGCCCAGGTCGCACCGCCCTGGGGGTCCAGATCCCACACCAAGGTGGGGATCTGTTCGGCCGCTGCCAATGCTGCGATGTTCACCGTCGTCGTGGTTTTACCCACACCACCCTTAAGCTGAAAGACGGCTACCGCCCGCATTGATGCCTCCTGCTTTGCGCAAAAGCCGCATCATAACCATCAATAGGTCACATTGCAGCCGGATAGTCCGCAATAGCCATTTGGATTTTTCGCCAAATATTGCTGATGGTCGGTTTCAGCGAAGTAAAACTGCTCCAGCACCCGAATCTCGGTGGTGATGTCGCCCTGCTCTGCCGCACCCAAGCGTTGCTGATAATGTGCCTTACTGGCCAGCACTTGCTGCAGCTCCGGCTCACTTTCTACATACACGGCCGAACGGTACTGGGTGCCGACGTCATTGCCCTGGCGCATGCCCTGGGTGGGGTCATGGCTTTGCCAGAACACCGCCAGCAAGTCTTCCATCGACACCTGCTGAGGGTCGTACCATACGCGCACCACTTCGGTATGCCCCGTTTCACCGCTGCACACTTCTTGATAAGTCGGGTTCGGCGTACTGCCACCGGCGTATCCGACTGCCGTTACCAAAACACCGTCTTGTTGCCACAAGCGACGCTCAGCTCCCCAGAAGCAACCCATGCCCAGAATCAGCTGCGCCGCACCCTCGGGGCGCTGCAGCATTGAGCGCTGATTGACGAAATGCTCATCAACCACCGCCAGCGGTTGTTCACGACCAGCCAGCGCTTCAGCGGCTGAAGGGATGGACATCAGTTTTGGACGCCACATAATGCACCTCTCATCACAATTTGCTGGGCATTATGACAGATCTCCTCCCCTCTGATTCCAACAACAGGCTGAATATATTTTTCCACGGCACTGGCAGCGGTGGTCACCTAGCGCTGGGCAGCTCAGCGGCCACCGTCGAGCAAAATGGCCAGCCGCTGCTGCTGATTGATTGCGGCCCAGGCACCTTAGCTTCGTTTCAACAGCGCTATCAATGCCTGCCACCAGCGCTGTTTATTAGTCATGCACACATGGACCACATCGCCGACCTGGAAATATTAACGGTGCGTGCTCGTTTGGCAGGGCTGGCGCCGATTCCACTGTTCGCGCCGCTGTCCATCATCACCACCTTGCACCAGCGACTGGCAACCTACCCCGGTAGCATGGCCGAAGGCGATCATAACTTCTGGCAATCGTTTCAGTTGCAGCCGGTGACGCAGGAGTTTATCTGGCAACAGCGGCAGTGGCTGGTGCACGCCACCCGCCACCATGCCCCCAACTCCAGCTTTGCCTTGCAGCTGCCTGGCATCATGTTTTACAGCGGCGATACGCGACCCATTCCAGAAATCTTGTCGCACTGCTTACAAGGCGACGAGCGCCTGTTCCACGACTGCGGTTTAGTCGCCAACCCGTCGCACACGGGCCTGGACGATTTAGCGCGCGAATACAGCGCCAGCTTGCGCCAGCGTTTTGTGCTCTATCACTACGCCGATCAAGCGGCAGGCGATCAGTTGCAGCAAGCCGGTTATTCTGTCGCCCGCCCTGGAGACTGTTTCATGCTGGGAACGGCCAGCGCATGAGCGAGCAGAGGTTAAACTGCTATTTGCAGACCATGCTGTCGGACGCCAAAGTGAGCCGCCAAGTACTGCCGCACTGCAATGGATTAGCACTGTGGTTGATCGACCCTGCACCACTGAAGCGCCCTTTTACCGATGAAGAAGTGCACGCCATCCAGCACTTTCCAGCATATTGGAGTTTTTGCTGGGCCAGTGGTTTAGCGCTGGCACAAACGATCTTGCAGCGACCCGAGCTGGTAGCTGGCAAGCGCGTGCTGGATTTTGGCGCCGGCTCTGGCGTGGTGGGCATTGCTGCGTTAATGACTGGCGCCAAAGAGGTGGTATTTTGCGATATTGATCCGCAAGCGCTGGAATCGTGCGCCGCCAATGCCGCACTGAACCAACTGAATGGCAACTGGCGCGTGCACGGCGATTTATTTAACAGCAGCCCGGGCGAGATTGATCTGCTGATCGCCGCCGACGTACTGTACGATGCTGCTAACTTGCCGCTGTTAACCAGGTTTCGTGATTATGCCGATGACGTCTTGGTGGCAGATTCGCGGGTGAAGAATTTCAATTATCCGCCCTATCAACACATCGACACACTGACGTCATGCACATTGCCCGATTTGGATGAATCGCAAGAATTTCGCCAGGTCCGGCTGTATCAGGCGCAGTTCTAACAAAGTTAAAAGCTCCAACAAAGATAAAGTTCCAACACAGATAAAAAAGCCGGGCAATGGCCCGGCTTTTTTTGCTACGCCTTAAGCGTCAGCTAACTTGCGTTGCCCCTTACCAGGGCGTGTGACCAACGTCTTGGCCGTGTTTAGGTTGAAGGCTTTGCTGGCAATGGTGTCGACAAACAGCCATTGGCATTGAGCCTTTTGCTGGGTGAATTCCACCAGCATAAAACCGCGGGATTTCGCGTTGAGGAATTTTAAGTCATCAACCAGCGACGTCACCGCACCTTCAAAACCGGCCTGCAGCTGGACGTTATCGCCAAAGCCGACGTAGGTTTCAAAGCCGGGAGAGGTTACTGACGAGGTCGCAAACTCAACACCCACCGAGCCTTGATCGCGCAACACATTGCCGCTGTCATCAGCAACGTAGAGCTCACTGGCCCAAGCATTGTGGGTATCACCGGCCAGCACCACCAGGTTTTTATTCAGCAGCTGAGCGCGGCGCAGCACTTCTTCGCGCGCAGGGAAGTATCCGTCCCAAGCATCCAGGTTGTACGGTGCCACACTGGTCAGTCGTGGGTTAGTTGGGTCGGTGGCTTTTAACGTCGCCAGCTCACCGAGCAACTGCGCCACTTCGGCTTGTTTGGCACTGGCGTCAACACCCGCTTCCAGCATGGCTTGGATTTCACCTAACGCAGCCAGCAGCTCTACCGGGATCATGATGCGCCCCATCAGCACTTGCTGCCCCAGCACTTGCCAAGTAGCGGTGGAGTCGATCATATCGCCCAACAGCTGTTGCTGCTGCTCCGCGCCGAGCAAAGTACGGCTACTGTCGGCCAGTGCGGCGCTGAAACCAGCGATATCAATATTGCCCTGGCTGTCGGCGTAATCGCCGTAAGACAGTGGTTTGTCGCGCGCCAGCATGCGCGTATCGGCCATGTGCAAGCTAAGCAGGTTGCCAAAATCAAAGCTGCGGTAGATTTTGCCACGGTCAGCGCCGGTGCGGATCGGCAACCACTCATGATAGGCCTGGTGTGCGGCATCACGGCGGGCAATGAAATCGCCTTCATCGTCGCTGTGGTTTTGTGCACCATCTTTATAGGTGTCGTTGGCCAGCTCGTGGTCGTCCCACACACAGATAAAAGGCTTGCTCTGATGCACTGCCTGCAAATCGACATCACTGCGATACTGAGCGTAACGCGCGCGATATTGCTCCAGCGTCAGGATTTCCTGTACCGGCTCAGGCTGGCGCCCCTGTGCATCTGGGTTAGGGTATTCATTCGAGCCGTATTCATAAATGTAATCGCCCAAATGCAACACCACGTCGGCATCGGCTGTGGCCATGGCGTTGTAGACATTAAAGAAACCGGCTGGATAGTTTGAGCACGAACAGACCGCCATAGTGACACGGTCAACGGCGCCCGCCGGCAGGGTTTTAGTGCGACCCACGGGTGAGGCGGCACTGTCTTTGCCAGCAAACTGATAATAATACGTGGTTCCGGGCTGCAAACCGGTCACATCGACTTTGACGGTAAAATCGCGCGTGGCATCGGTGTATTCGGTGCCCGATGCTACGACATCGGTCATCGCCTCATCGCGAGCCACCACCCAAGCGACCTTGGCTTCCGTACCATTGGCATTGTCGGGAGTAACGCGTGTCCAGATGATGACTGCGTCAGCCAGCGGATCACCCGAGGCGACACCATGGCCAAATACAAAGACCGTGAGGTCACGATCATCGTCATCATCATCGCCAAAACAGCCGGTCAACGCCGCTGGCACAGAAACAGCACCGGCGCCCAAGGCGACGGATTTCAGAAAACGACGGCGACTAACGCCAAACGGTTGCGTCATAAGTTAACCCTTATCGTGGAAAGAATATCGAGGACCTGAACATCAGTGCTGTTCGGCCCAGTGTTATTATGCAACCCGATTTATATTAAGATTTTTGTGTCAAGGCTCACTCTTTTATGTAGCTTTTTGTCACTCACGACAAACTCAACACAGCCGAACCGAGCCCAAGGGCAGCGCATATCACTGGCTCCAGTGACCCAGATACTTTACACTTGCGCCTCATTTTCATGATGGTTTCCCAGCGGATGCTCGATCAAAACGCCCTCTCACAACTGAAGTCCCTGAAACAAGAACTGCACGACAGCACTCCGCGCTTTCAGGGGCGAGTACGCGCCACCAGCGGGCGGTTTGGTTTCGTAAACACCGACGATGGCCAGCAGTTTTTTCTGCCGCCGGATGAAATGGAAAAAGTGCTGCCCGGTGATGTCATCGATTTTCGCGTCGAAACCACCAGCGAAGGCAAGCAGCAAGCCGCCATCGAAAAGCTGGTTAGCACTGAGCTGGACGGCTTCTTCGGCCGCTATGTGGTGCGCGGCAAAGGCCATTTTATCGAGCCGGATCATGGCGGCTTAAATCGCTGGATCTTTGTGCCGCCGGCCAAACGCCAAGGCTGCGAAGACGGTGATCTGGTGTTTGCGCGCATGAGCCAGCACCCATTTCCGAAAGGACGAGCGCAAGCCAACATCGAAGAGCGCATTGGTGCTGCCCAAGGTGGCAGCATTGAGCACGACTATATCCAGCGCAAATTCAACCTGAGTGCTGAATTTGCCGATGCGGTAAAAAACGAAGTCGCACAACTGACCGAGCAAGGTCTGGACGAGCTGCTGCCGCAGCGTGAAGATTTTACCCACTTGCCTTTTGTCACCATCGACTCAGCCGGCACGCGTGACTTGGACGATGCGTTGTACGCCGAAGCGCACAGCCAAGGTTGGACTTTGTGGGTGGCCATCGCCGACCCGGCTGCCGTCATAAAGCCAGGTAGCGAGCTGGACAAAGTCGCAGCGCAGCGCGCCACCTCGGCGTATTTCCCGCAGCAAGTCTTGCCCATGCTGCCGGCCGAGCTGTCTGAGCAATTGTGCTCCTTGGTAGAAGGCAGCGAACGTGCCGCCCTGGTGGTGGAGCTGCGCATCGACGACAGCGGCGCCATCGAGAATACGCACCTATATCAGGGCCGCATTCGCAACCACGCTAAGTTAGCTTATTCGCAGGTGGCTCAACTGATAGCCGGGGAAGACACCGACATCAGCGCCGAATTGCACGGCCATCTACTGCATTTGCATTCATGCGCCAAAGCTCTGGCCAATTATCGCCAGCAAAACTGCTTGGTCATGGAAGAACGTCCAGATTATAAATTGCTGTTTGACGAAGAAGGTCAGATTCGCGATATCGTGCGGCTGGAACGCAGCGATGCTCACCGTTTGGTCGAAGAGTGCATGCTGGCAGCCAACCGCGCTATCGCCGATTGGTTAGCGCAGCACGAACACGGCATTTACATCGGCCACACCGGCATTCGCACTGAACGCTTAGGCGAAGTCACCAGCTTGTTAAAAGAACACCTGCAACTGGAACAAAAGCCCGAATTACAACAGCTGCAGCAATACGTACAGCAGTTACAAGCGGCCGCCAACCATGATGGCGAGCTGCCGCTGCGCACCATTGTCAGCCGCCAGTTGGAGCGCAGTGCATTCACCACCACGGACACACCACACTTCGGCCTGGGCTTTCAGCGCTACACCACCGCAACCTCACCACTGCGCAAATACAACGACTTGATGGTGCACCGACTGATTGATGATTTGCTGCATCAGCGACCGGTTAGCCTGCCTACCAGCGACACGTTGGAGTTGGTGCAACAGCAGCAAAACAACGCCCGCACCGCTGCCGGACAAACAGAGCATTGGCTCAAGCTGCGCTGGTTGGCCGCGCAACCGCAAGATGCGGTATTGGATGCCACCATTTTGCACATGAACGCTTCCAACTTTACCGTGCGCCTGGACGATACCGGTATTGAAGGCACCATCGATCGTCGCAAGCAGCGCAAAGAATGGACGTTTGATACCAAAACACTCAGCCACTACAAAGATGACCAGCGCTTTGTATTAGGCCAAGCGGTGAAAGTACGTATTCATCAATTGGATGCCGATAAACGCCAGATTCAGTTTGCACTGGCGAATTGATCGCCCGATATAAAGGCATAAAAAAAGAGGAGCTTGGCTCCTCTTTTTTTATGCTAAGCGCAACCAGTGATAATGATTAATCGACTTTCCAAGTTTTCACCGTTGCAAAGCCGTATTCTTCAATCCACTGATCCAGGATTTTTGGATTGCGCTTAATTTTCTCGACCTTTTCCTGCGTCGCTGGGTTGCGATAAGCGCCAACGGCCAGCTTAGGCTTAGGCAAAGAACTGGGCTTACTAGAGCCTTTACGATTCAGCGACTTCTCGAAGTGCTTCTTCAAGTTGTTATAAATGGACGATGGGGCTTCCTGGCCAGCCATACCAATAATCCATTTTTCAATTTCCGCTGAGCGTGCAACAAACAACTCATCTTCAGACAAGCTGTTTTGATTACACAAACGCTTAATAATGGTATCGAACTCCTTAATACCTTCGAGCTTTTTTTCCTGCTCTTTTTTCAGCTCTTCCAACTCTTCGATCTTTTGCTTATGCAGCTGAATTTTCTTATCGATATCCTCGGAGAATACGCTCACTGTTTACCTCAAATATAACCAATGTAAAAACCGTCAGTCATTACTGACGCACAATCGCCAATGCCAAATGCGCAGACATTGGTGATTAAAAAGAATCCAGATAACCGACCGGCCAGGCGGCTGGTGGCAATTGACGCTAAGAGTATCAGATAAACATTAAGATTGTTCAATGCTATTTGACCCGAGTATTACCGCCATACGCCGTGCCTAAGCCTTTTTTATCAGTTTAGTGACGCCCAAAGCGCCTTGACCTGGAACAACCCATTCCAAACTGACACTTGCTGACATAATAGCCAAGCCTTAACATGGCCGAAATTTGCTGCATGAACCCTTGTTATGACGACATTAGCGCAGTTGGCCGTCGGTGATCGCGCACGTATTGAGGGCTTAGCCGCCGGCATCGCCACCTTTCAACGCAAGCTGTTGGCGCTTGGTTTGGTGCCTGGCGCAGAGATTGAGTTGCGTCGCATTGCACCCCTGGGCGACCCGCTGCAGTTTCAGCTCAATGGCGGCGCTATTAGCTTGCGCCAGCAGGAAGCCCGCATGGTTCGGGTTAGTGTACTGCCATAACCTTCCTTTAATGCTCAACCTCTATTCAGCGAGAACTCCATGTCACAAGCAGTGATTGGCCTGATCGGCAATCCCAACTGCGGTAAGTCGACCGTGTTTAATGCCCTTACCGGAGCAAAACAAGTGGTCGGCAACTGGCCCGGCGTGACCGTCGAGCGCAAAAGCGGCCACAGCCGTTGCGGTCAACACAACTGCACCATTGTTGACCTGCCAGGCACGTATGCGTTGGATGAATCCGACAGCGATACGCCGGCCGATGAGCAAATTGCGCGGCGCTTTTTAATCGCCAAAGAAGCCGATGTCGTGGTGAACATCATCGACGGCAATCACTTGCAGCGACACCTGTATTTGACATCACAACTGCTGGACATGGGCATCAACGTTATTTGTGCCGTCAATATGCTGGATGTCGCGGCCCGCCACGGCAAACGCATCGATTGCGACGCACTTGCCGATGCTCTGGGCGTTCCAGTCGTGCCCATCGTCGCCGCCACTGGCGATGGGATTGATGCGTTGAAACAATCCATCGGACAACAACTGGCTAACCCCACTTCCTGCCAACCACTAAACTTGGACGATGAATCACTGGAAGCCTGGCTGCAGCAAGCCCAGCATGGCGATATTGAGCGCTTTGCAGCACTGCAATGGTTGGCCCAACCACCGACAGCGCCAACTGGGCAACCGTTGCCGCCACTGCCAGACGCCGTCGCTGTGCATGCCGACACCGATGTCGCTACCTATATAGCAGGGCTGCGCTATCAGGCGATCAACCGCATCGTCACTCACGTTGAGCATCAGGCCAGTGAGAAAATCTCGCTGACGGAGCGCATCGACCGCTGGGTCTTGCATCGCTGGCTGGGCATTCCGATCTTTTTGCTGGTGATGTATTTGATGTTCACTTTTGCCATCAATATTGGTGGCGCCTTTATTGATTTCTTTGATATCGCCGCCGCCACGATATTTGTTGATGGCACCCGTGCACTGCTCGATAGCATGTCGACACCCGCTTGGCTCAGCACGTTAGTCGCAGATGGTTTGGGCGGTGGTATTCAGTTGGTGGCTACTTTTATACCGGTCATTGCCGGACTTTATTTAGTCCTGTCGGTAGTCGAAGATTCTGGCTACATGGCGCGCGCTGCCTTCGTGATGGATCGTCTAATGCGCGCTGTGGGTCTGCCGGGAAAATCATTCGTGCCATTGATCGTTGGCTTCGGCTGCAACGTGCCTGCGGTCATGGCGGCCAGAACCCTCGATACTCACAAAGACCGCCTGCTAACCATCGCCATGGCACCGTTTATGTCCTGCGGCGCACGGCTATCGGTTTACGCCATGTTTGCTGCGGTGTTTTTTCATCAGCTAGGGGCCAGCGTGGTATTTGCTTTGTATCTTCTGGGCATCAGCATGGCCATCGTTACCGGCATTGCACTCAAAAATACGCTGTTTCGCAGCGACTTAACCCCTTTTGTGATGGAGTTGCCGGCCTATCACATGCCCACCGTGCGTGGTGTGCTGTGGAAGACTTGGCAAAAATTGCAAGCGTTCTGCACCCGCGCCGGCAAGACCATTTTGCTGGTGGTGACCTTGCTGAGCTTTATAAACTCAATTGGCACCGATGGCTCTTTTGGCAATCAAAATCGCCAAGACTCGGCGTTATCAGCCATGGCGCAATGGCTGACACCAGCGTTCTCGCCGATGGGCATCGCCGACGACAACTGGCAAGCCACCGTCGGCATTGTCACCGGACTGTTCGCCAAGGAGGCCGTGGTTGGTACGCTTGATGCTCTGTACTCTCCTGCCACCTCTGAAGACCATCGCTTTGACATTGTGGCCGGGCTGCAAGAAGCAGCGTCTACCGTGCCCGAAAACCTACTCGCTGCCATTGATGGCTGGCTCGACCCGCTGGGGCTGTCTGTGGTTGGCGCCGATCAACAGCAGGAGCAAGGCGTTCAAGCCAGTACTTTTAACCGCATGGCAACGGCCTTTGGCTCACCCGCCGCCGCCTTTGCTTACTTGGCCTTTGTGCTGCTGTACACGCCGTGCGTCGCCACACTGGGCGCCATGGTGCGAGAAGCGGGCCCTCGCTGGATGTTGTTCGTCGCCGCCTGGAGTACCGGGCTGGCCTATTGTGTGGCAGTGATTTGTTATCAGCTGACCCAACTTGGCATCCACCCCCTAACCGCCAGCAGCTGGATTTTAGGCTGTTGCACTATGGTCGCGATGTGCTTGTGGCAAATGCGTCTGTATGGTAGCCGCCGCAACCGTCAACTCATCCCGCTAACGCCCGTGTCATAGGCGTTGGCCGGGCAATGCAGCTAACCAGTTCTGACAGTCACAAACAGTAGTTGTCGCAGCTATGATCTGGCGAGTCACTGAGTTAGAATGCGCGCGCTTAAAATCCGAGGACTACAGACGATGGAATTAATCGCTGACCAGGGCACCCTATTTATTATCCTGGCCTGCATTTTTGGAGCATTCATGGCTTGGGGCATTGGCGCCAATGATGTCGCTAACGCCATGGGCACATCCGTGGGCTCCAAAGCAATCACCATCAAGCAAGCTGTGCTGATTGCCATTATTTTTGAGTTTGCTGGTGCATTCTTCGCGGGTGGTGAAGTCACCGCTACCATTCGCAAAGGCATTATTGATTCCGATGTTATTAGTGCCCAGCCCGATTTGCTGGTGTTTGGCATGCTGTCGTCACTGCTCGCCGCTGGTACTTGGCTATTGATTGCCTCGGTGCGCGGCTGGCCGGTATCCACCACGCACTCCATTGTCGGCGCCATTGTTGGTTTTGCTGCGGTGGGTATATCGATGGAAGCGGTCAAGTGGGGCAAGGTCGGCAATATTGTTGCCAGCTGGGTGGTCTCACCCGTGGTCGCGGGCAGCATCGCATTTGTCTTGTATAAATCGGTCCAGCACTGGATTCACGACAGCGCCGACCCTTTTGCTCAATCCAAACGCTTAGTTCCTGTGTACATCCTGCTGGTCGGTTTTGTGATCGCCATGGTGACGCTGACCAAGGGATTGAAGCATTTGGGTTTGGACATCACCTTCGTTCAAGCGTTGGGGTACTCCTTTATCATTGGCCTGATCATTATGGCCATTGGCGCATTCTTTATTCGTCGTGTGCACGCCGACCCGGAAATCTCCGAAGCCGCTCACTTCGCTAATGTAGAAAAAGTCTTCGCCATTTTAATGGTATTCACCGCTTGCGCCATGGCCTTTGCCCACGGCTCCAATGACGTAGCCAATGCCATCGGCCCGGTAGCTGCCATTTATACGGTGGTCTCCAGCGGCGGTGAAGTGGTGGCCAAGTCTGTGGTTCCCGTGTGGATTTTGTTGGTCGGTGCAGTCGGTATTGTGATTGGCTTGATGACGTTCGGCCATCGGGTGATTGCCACCGTGGGCACCGGCATTACCGAACTGACTCCAAGCCGTGGCTTTGCCGCCACCCTGGCATCGGCTACCACAGTGGTGGTTGCCTCCGGCACTGGCTTGCCTGTCTCCACCACGCAAGTGCTGGTGGGCGCAGTTCTCGGTGTGGGCCTGGCAATGGGCGCAGGTGCACTGAACCACCGCAAGATTGGGTCAATCTTTATTTCCTGGCTGGTAACGCTGCCAGCAGGGGCACTGCTGGCCATCATCTTCTTTACCCTGTTTAAGTGGATTTGGCTGTAAGCCTATTACGGCTTTAGCTTGCTGTCAGTTCGCCTATTTAGGTCTGGGCTTGCTAATAAGCTTTCCTACTCAGGTCTGGGCTTGCTGAACAGCTCGCCCAGGCCGGCATACCAGGTGCCACCTAAGCGTGCCAGCGGGTCAATGCCCTCGGCATCGACATACACCCGCTGATCTTGCTGGGTCAGCACTGCGTCATCGCAGTAGAGTTTTTCTATCTGCAAAAAGACGATGTTCTGCTGACTGGCACCCAAACTCAGCTGCTGCTGCCAGCGACACAACATAGCCACTGGCGCTGCCTTGATACGTGGCAATGGCGACCCCTGCCAATCCACCAGCTGCAGCCCTTTTAGCTCCTCTTGCTGCAGTTCGCTCTCACCATCGGCCAAACTGATCGCGCTGTGATTTAGCGCGTCTAACTGTGCCATGCTGGCAATGTGCACCACGGCCTTGCCGGTGCGTAAATTAGCGCAGGTATCCTTCACGCTGCCATCATTCTTGTGGCCAATGGAGACCATTAGCGTCGGCGGGTTAGAGCACACCGGTGCAAAAAAAGAAAACGGCGCCAGGTTCAGCTCACCGTTGGCATGACGGGTCAGAATCCACGCCACAGGGCGTGGGATAACGGTTTGTGTCAGCCAGTGGTAACACTGGTTTGGGCTTAGTTGTTGTAAGTCGACGTCCATCGTTCCTGCCTAACATTGCGGTGATACCAGCCAGACGGTATAACGGCCAGCCAGTTTGGAGGCCTTATGTTATCAGTCAGTCGTTTATTTCCGTTACTGGCGATTGCCGTCAGCTTGCTCGCCTGGCATGACCCTGCGCCACTGGTGTCCTGGCGCGACGCCATTGTGCCACTGCTAATGCTGGTGATGTTTTGCATGGGGCTTACCCTGCGCTGGCAGGATTTTCGGCGCGTATGGAGCAAACCTCTCCCCATTGCCATTGGCGTGACGTTGCAGTTTCTGTTGATGCCGCTGCTGGCGTGGGCTCTGGCGAGCGCCATGGCATTGCCGCCAGATTTGACCATCGGGCTGATTCTGGTCGGTGCTTGTGCCGGTGGCACGGCCTCAAACGTGATTACTTATTTGGCAGGCGGCGATGTGGCACTGTCGGTCAGCATGACCTTGGTGTCGACATTACTTGGTGTGGTGCTGACACCTGCGCTGGTGTGGCTGTATGCCAGCGCAGACATCCAAGTCGCACCCATGGCGATGATTATGACACTGGCGCAATTGGTACTGCTGCCGATCATTGCCGGGGTGCTGTGCAACCGCTGGCTACCAGCTCTGACCAAAGCACTGCATCGGCATTTGGCCGACATAGCCAGTGCCATTATTTTGATCATCATTGCCATCATTGTCGCCCTCAACGCCGAGCAATTGAGTACCGTGGGTATCACGGTGGTGTTGGCCGTTGTGCTGCACAACCTGCTGGGGCTGGCGTGTGCCTATGTCGTTGCTCGCCTGACTGGGCAAACCGAAGTGGCTGCCAGAACCATTGCCATTGAAGTCGGCATGCAAAATTCCGGGCTCGGTGTTGCACTGGCGATGAAGTACTACAGCCCCATGGCAGCGCTGCCTGGCGCCTTGTTTAGCATCTGGCACAACCTGAGCGGATCAGCGTTAGCCAGCTGGTGGCAATTTCAAACTCGTAAAAAAATTGCAACACGACTCAGGCAGTCTCAATGATGGCTACGCCAGAATATTGCGGATGTCTGCAAAAGCTGCTTGGTATGCTCAAGGAACTGGGCTACTATGGCTTCACCGGTTTGTCCGGTGGTATTGACGAGTGCTCCATATTTGAACGATATGCTTGATACTGGTCGATAGAAAGGCATAGTTGCGCGCTACAGGCAATCATTCGGATCCAGTATCGACAGCGTATGCCCTGGTAATACCCGCCAATTTAGGCACAACTGTTAGGAAAAACGCATGGCAGATTTAGTTCAAGGCACCGTCAAATGGTTCAACGATGAAAAAGGCTTCGGCTTCATCGCTCAAGAATCGGGCAAAGACGTATTCGTTCACTTCAGTGCGATCAACGGCAATGGCCGTAAAACACTGGTAGAAGGTCAGACCGTAACCATGGAAGTGGTTCAAGGTCAAAAAGGCCCTCAAGCGGAAAACGTGACTCCGGTCTAATTTTCCTGACCCAGCGGCAGCCGTCGCTGGGTTTCTTGCTTCCCCTCCCGCGCAATGATTAGATACCCTCACATGCAGCAAGCAAGGTGATGGTTGTTCATGCTGGATCAAGGCGAGTTATTCGCGATTCCTAACCCCTGCCGTGGCGTCTGCCAGACAAACAATCGCGGTTACTGCAAAGGCTGTTTGCGCAGTCGTGAAGAACGCTTTCACTGGCACGAGTTCACCCCCTTCCAACAGCAGCTCATCATCAATGCCTGTGAAAAACGCCGGCGCAAAATTCTGCAGGCCAAGTCTGCACAAACCGAAGACGACACCCCACCTTCCCCGCAGTACGAACTGTTCGCTTCCTCACAACCACAACTGCAACCACAGCCACCTGCCGCCGGAGATCTGGATGGCCGCCCCACCAGTGGCGAGCAAGGTCAGTTATTCTGATTGATCGGCATCACTGCGCTCAGTCATTCTCCCCAATGAGCCGACAAAAGCGCATTGCACTGAGTTGATATTGCCTATGCTAAAGGCACTCACTCAGTCACAAGGACACCATCATGAGTTTGTCTGACTTGTTTGCCGAGAGCACACAACTCCCGCACATTCCTAAAGTGGTACAAGAATTAATCGAAAGCTTAAATGATGAAGACGCCGACATGGACGCGTTGAGCAAAAAGGTCGCCCTCGACCAAGCATTAACGGCGAAAGTGCTGCGCTTGGCTAACTCAGCGCACTACGGCATCTCACGCGACATCAGCACCGCCCAAGATGCGGTCACCCTGCTTGGTTTTAGCACATTGCGCACCATGGTGTTGGCCTCTGGCATGACTTCCGCGTTTAAGGCCCCAGAAGGCTTCGATCAAGCGCAATTTTGGCGCGATTCCTTTGCCGTGGCGGCCTTGTCACAATGGCTGGCCGGTTTTACTCCGGATGGTGATAAAGATACCGCCTTTACCTGCGGCATGCTGCACAGCATTGGTCAGCTGCTGATTCACAGCGTGATGCCCGATGCCGCAAAAAGCATCGATCAATCGGCCAATATGGGCGGCACTCGCCACCTACTGGAGCAAGTGCAACTGGGCTTTACCTCGGCCGAAGCTGGCGCCGAGTTAGCCCGGCGCTGGAAATTTCCCACAGCCATTCAAGAAGCGCTGGCTGGGCAAAACAATCCTGAGCTGGAAAAACCCTTCAGCAACATGGCGGGCCTGCTCTACATTGCTCGCTACTTGCGCCGCTGCCAAAGCGATGGCACCGCAGAAGATGACATCATCGAGGGTTTTCCCAGCCACACGGCTCATCAGGTGGGCTTGGACGAGCAGCGGGTGTTTGATCAACTCAGCGAGCTAGAGGAACTGTCGTCCGGCTTGGAAGGATTATTGGAATGAGCAAAGAGCTGCTGCGCCAGCTCCACTCTTTGCCGCGGCGACCAGCGCAAGGCTTCACGCCGGCGCTGCTCCGCAGCTTTTAACCTCGGCAGCAGACCGGTCTGATTGGCGACCTGAATGGCCAACCCCGGACGAGCATTTAGTTCCAACAACAAAGGGCCGCGGTGTTCGTCTATTACCAAATCAACGCCCAGATACCCCAACCCCGTCATATCAAAGCAGGTCGCAGCAAAGGTCAGCAAGTCGCTCCACCCCGGCACGCTGAGCTGCGCTAACGGCAATGCGGTGTCGGGGTGACGGTCGACCAAAGCGCCGTGTTGCACCGCGCTGATCGCTCTGCCAGAGGCCATGTCCAAGCCGACGCCAATGGCGCCCTGATGAAGATTGGCTTTGCCATCCGACTCATGGGTTGGCAAACGTGTCATCGCCATCACCGGAAAACCGCAACAGACTATAACGCGAATGTCCGGCAAGCCTTCATAGGCAAAGGCTTGTACCGCCTCAGCTGCAGTGACTCGCTGCTCAATAATTGCGCTGTCTGGCGTGCCGCCCAGACTGTGCAGGCCAGATAGGGTGTTGGATATATGCCGCTGCAAATCCGCCAGGCTCAGCACTGTCCCGCTGGTTTTTACAAACTGCTGCTGATCGTGGTGGTCGATCACCACAATGCCTTTGCCACCACTGCCTTTCACCGGCTTGATGACAAAGCCCTGACCGGCAGGAACGTGGTGATGCCAGTCGTTGACTTCGTGCTGGCGCGAAACGGTATGCAACAATGCAGGCGTCGGAATACCGTAACTGTCGGCCAACTCTTTGGTCTTCAGCTTGTTGTCGACCAGCGGGTACAGGGTACGGTCGTTGTAGCGGCCAATGTAATGGCGATTGCGCCCATTCATGCCCAAAATGCCGCTACGTTTGATACCGAGCCAGCGCCGCCACATCAGTGCGCAAACTCACGAAAGCGACGCAGCTCCAACAACCGATAGCCGCTGTACGAGCCGATCATCAAGACCAGCGCCAGCACGACAAACTGCAAGCCGAGGAAATTAAAGGTTAAATGCTGCACCCAAGGGTGACTCATCGCCAGATACGCTAGCACCGCCGTCAGCAAACTGCCGCCGCCTTGCACCATCACTTCACGCGGGCCTTCCTCTTCCCACAAGATGGACATGCGCTCAATCGTCCACGACAAAATGATCATCGGGAACAGTGTGATTTTGAGCCCTTCGGTCAGGCCGAACTTATACGCTACCACGCTGAATAAACCGACAATGGCAATCACGGAAATAATCACCGCAGTGATCCGCGCCACCAACAACAAGTTCAGGCTGGATAAATAACTGCGTACCAACAGCCCTGCCGCGACCACCAAAATAAAGCCGATCAGCCCAGTCCACAGCGAGGTTTGCATAAACGCCAACGCGATCAATACCGGCATAAAGGTGCCCGAGGTACGCAGGCCCACCAGGATGCGCAAAATGCACACGATCAGCGCACCGATTGGCAATAATAGAATGGTTTTAAACACGGCTTGCTCCTCGATGGGCAAAGCGTGAATGGAAAAATTGAACAGATCGTAGTGACCCGACAGCTGCATCGACAGAGCACCGTAGGCCGACTCCTGCTGGCGAATCATGGAAAAACGAACGGCTGAATGTTGCGCCCCCATCACATCCAACAGAGGACGACCATCAGGGTTCCACACCAACAGCTGCCCTGGCTCAGTGACAACCGGCTCTTGCCCAGGCAAAAAGAACAACTGGCTGTCGCCGCCCTGCCACACTTTTAACATCGGCAACAACACTTGATTGCGACGCCCGTCTTGCAATTCCAGTGCATACACCACCGCTGCCGGAACCTTGGCCGAATGCAGCATATCGACCAACAACTGCGGCAAATTATCGTTATAGCGGTTATTCAACAGCACCACATGCTGTTGCGGCTGCTCAGCGGCAAACAGCTTCAGCAGCTCTCGGGTCAGACTGAGGTTGTCCGCTGATGTTTTTTGCGCCTGCTGCAGCAAGTCGTCGATGGCACTGGCGTAAGGTGTCGGCCACTGTGGTTGTTTCATCTGTGGAGCAGGAACCGGCTCGTTACCTTGCGTTGGGCTGACCAGCACTTCACTGCGATAAAACAACGTCTGTGGCCCATCGGCCTCGCGAATGGTCCACACCGCACGCGAGTATGGCTGATCAATGAAATTCAGTCCGTAACCAGGCGATGCTCCGGTTTCTTGCAACGGTACCAAAGCGGTTTGCCGTGTTGGCCGCGCCATATCCACACGCACAGGCTCACCCTGAGCGACAAAATCGATGCGCGCTTCAACCAGCCACACGGTTTGACTGTCCCCTGGCAACAGCGGTACGTCGTATTGAAGGTGTCGATGAGCAATTAAACCAATGCCCAACATAAACAACAAAATAATGAGTACAGCCGGACCGCGTGCAGACATCAGCGAGTCTCCTCGGCTTTGGGCTGCTCAGCGACCTTGGCTTTCGGATGAATGTAGCGTCTGGCGACATCGATCAAAGTGACATCACGCAGAAACTCGCGCCCCAGCAACAGAGGAAAATCCATGTCACGACGGTCGGTGAGGGTAAACTCGGTATCCTGGCGCAACGCTTCGCCCAACGAGACCGTCAGCAGCACCACGGCGCGGCGCTCCAAGGTATCGCTGGAGGCTTGGCGAATACGTACATAGCGCTCAATTGGTGACTCCAGCTCAACCGCACCACCAATGTCTTCATGGGTGACGGTAAAACGCACCCAGCGTTTACCGTTGCGCTCAAAAGGAACGATGTTGGTGGCACTCAACGACGACGTGGCCGCCCCACTGTCCACACGCGCAGGCAAATGCTGCTGCAAAGCGGGCAGGTACAACCATTCCACCTCACCCACCAGAACCTTGCCATTTTGTAGCTGCGGCTGACCTTCCGCTGCCAAGCACGGCGCTGGCGACGCACTTGGCTCAGCTGCGACGGCTGCAGGCTGCTGTAACCGCTTGACGCGGCTGTCCAGGCGTTTTACTCGGCGTTCAATATCACCACAAGCGGCTTGCCATTCATTCGCCAGCGCCACGGTCTGCTGCGCTTGCTGCTCCTGCAGCAAGCGCGAGACGGCGTCTTCAGTCAACTGAGTATCTGGCTGTGCAGGCCAATGCGCACAGCCACTGACAAACGCCAGCAATACCCACCAAATTCTGGACATAGCGCCCTACTCCACCTAAAAACGCTGCGCATTTAACCACAGTTATCGGCGCATTTTGAGGGCAGAACGCGACGTAGCCGTATTCACTGAACCACGGCCACCGCAGCAGACAGCGATAACCGACACAGCCGGACCATTCACGCCAACCGGGCGATATGACAATCCGACGGTGATGTGAAACTGACAGAAGGGGAGCAAACAACAACGGCCACCGAAGTGACCGTTCAAAGACTTAAACTGGGCTTGTACCCAAGCTTACATCTGCGACTGCAGGTAGTTTTGCAAGCCAATTTTATCGATCAGGCCCAATTGCTGCTCCAGCCAGTGAGTATGATCATTTTCAGTATCGTCCAGCAGCACCTGCAGCATGTCACGCGTCTGATAGTCGCGCACTTGCTCACACAGCGCCATCACTTCACGCAAATCGACGATCACCTTGTACTCCAAGTCCAAGTCGCTTTGCAGCATGGACGGCACATCCTTGCCGATGTTTAGCGGCACTCGCGTCACCATGTCCGGTGTTCCACCGAGGAACAAAATGCGCTCGATCAGTTTTGATGCATGCTCTTTTTCATCTTCAAACTCATGATCGATACGCTCGTGCAGCTTGCTCAGACCCCAGTCGTCGTACATACGCGAATGAATAAAATACTGATCCATCGCACTGAGCTCACCAGCCAATAGCTCGTTGAGCTTCTCAATTACCTTGGCATCGCCTTTCATATTTTACTCCTGCATCATGGATTGCTGATAATTCTGGATACCGATATCGGCTATCAGCTGCAACTGAGTCTCCAGCCAATCCAGATAGTCTTCTTCGTATTCTAAGATGTCGCGCAATAGCTCACGGCTGACATAGTCTTTTACGCCTTCGCAGTAGGCGATGGCGTCGCGCAGCACATCCAGCTGTTCGGTGATCTGTTCGTGATCACAATGCAACATCTCTTCTGTGCCTTCACCAATGCGCAGTCGGTTTAGTTTTTGCAGGTTCGGCAAGCCCTCCAAAAACAAAATCCGCTCAATGAGTGCATCGGCTTGTTTCATATCCTTAATGGATTTTTTGTACTCTTTTTCATCCAACTCCTTCAGCCCCCAGTTTTTAAACATACGGGCATGCAGGAAATATTGATTAATCGATGTGAGCTCAATACTCAACACCTGATTCAGGTGCTCGATAACTTTAGAATCGCCTTGCATAAGATGCACTCCGTGTAACAGTAGGCCGAGTGTATGCCGTCTTCGCTTATGACGCCAATAGTTTGCACATATGGATTGCAAGCGTATATTTTTAAGAAATATAAAAATAACAACCAGTCGCATTTATATCTGAGAAAAGCTGCTATCTATACAGATATTGGTTATTACAGAGGGGTTTTTACTATAAATGAGAAATGAGTTTATTCTCAATAGCCACCGACGCGTGGCTGCAAAACACACAGCCATCGCTTAACGGCATAGGGCCTGTTAACACCATTTCGATCACGCTGCCATGAGCTGAAACCCATCAATTAAGGCCCAAAGATGGAGGTTTAACGAGTTAAATGAAGGATGAGCAACACAGCTGAGGGATCTTCAGCCATACCCTGAAGGGCTGGAGTCCGCTTGCCCCTCAGTCGCGTTATTCGTTGCTTATTTGACCCGTTAAAGCACACGCCTTACTCAAGAAAAAACTGCATCCAGCAGCAAGGAGCTAAAATGCGTTAACGGGTTCTAAAAGATTATTGCGAGCGCATTAGCTTGGCTTATTGCCCAGCACATAATCGCCGTCGCTAAAAAACTGCGCCACTTCATTGCGGCGACGTCCCATCAGCAGCGGGCCATCGTCGAAAAACAGGAAGTTTTTCCAGTGTTGTTTGAACGTCAGCCAATCGGTTTCCACCACATGGTGAACGTCGTAGCAGAAATACACCACGGTATTATCTTGCCATTGAAAGTGGTTAAGAATTTCATCGGGCAACGCATGATCATCACTCTCCCAACGCGCCTGCCAAGGCAGCCGCTCTGTTTGCCAGACGCCATTACGGGCTGGCCAATCGTCACTGAGAAAATGGCTGGCATGACTGGCTTCAAGGCTGACTTGCTGGCGCCACCACTGCGATGCGCTTGACGCCGCTAATGGTCGAATACGCGCCATCGCACTGTCTGGCACAGGTAATTCACGATGACGGAAAATCCAACCTTGGCGATAGTCTGGCCAATCCAAATATTGCATACGATGTGTGTCCAACAGCAAAAAGGGCGTTAATGCCATGAGCGCTTGATCAATATCAGCGCAGCGACGACGTCAATATCACTTTATGATAATGAATCGACCAGCAAAGTGACACCGCCAAACAGGCGTATGCCCAGTAACTCAGCGAATAACAATGGTTTGCTGGAGAATAATATGGGCCGCGAAGGCGGCCCAAGAAGCGTTACAGCACGGTATCGGCGATAAACTGCTGCACAGTATCTAACTCGGCAGGCAACACGGTCACACGTTCTTCGCGTTCCATCAAATCCGCTAAATGATGCGGCAATGGCGGAGTTGGGAAACCCGCTTGCTGGATGGCCTGCTCAAATTTCACCGGGTGCGCCGTGCCCAGAGTGATCATCGGAATGCGCTGATTGCGGCGCGTCTGACGCGCAGCTTCGACGCCCACCGCGGTGTGCGGATCAAGCAAATAACCGGTGTCGGCAAACACCGATTGAATCGTTTTGACCGTCAGCGATTCGTCGACGGCATAGCTGTCGAACACTTCTCGCGCCTTAGCCAAACGATCGCCGTCCAGCTCAACTGCTTGATCACGCTGATTCATTTGCTCCATCAGTGAGGCCATCGCCTCACCGTTATGATCGTACAAATCGAACAACAGGCGCTCAAAGTTACTGGACACGGCAATGTCCATCGACGGCGTGATCGTATGCTGCAGCGGCTTCACTTCGTACAGGTTACTGCTCATCAAACGGTGCAAGACATCGTTGCTGTTGGTGGCAATCACCAGCTGCTCGATCGGCAGACCCATTTTGCGCGCCATATAGCCAGCAAAAATATCACCGAAGTTACCCGTCGGTACGGAAAACGCCATCGAACGCAGCGGCCCACCCAGGTTTAGGCTGGCGTAGAAGTAGTACACGATTTGCGCCATGATGCGGGCCCAGTTGATGCTGTTCACCGCTACCAACTTGCGCTCGCCCTGTAGGAATTGCTGATCGCGGAAGCTGGCCTTGACCATGTCTTGTGCTTGGTCAAAGTTGCCTTCAATGGCGATGTTATGGATGTTGTCGCCCTGCACGGTGGTCATTTGGCGACGCTGTACATCGGACACTTTGCCATGCGGGTGCAGAATAAAGATATCGACGTTGTTACAGGCTTTGGTGCCCTCAATGGCAGCCGAGCCGGTATCGCCCGAAGTCGCACCCATAATGACGACTTTTTCGTTGCGCCTTTCTAACACGTGGTCGAGCAGTCGCCCCAGCAGCTGCAACGCAAAGTCTTTAAACGCCAGCGTCGGGCCGTGGAACAGCTCCAACACGTACTCGTTGTGATCCAGCTGCTGCAACGGTGCGATGGCCGAGTGCCCAAACACCGAGTAGGCCTCGTCGATCATGCGTTGCAGAGCGTCCGCCTCGATGGAACCCTCGACATAGGGATAAATCACCTTATGTGCGAGTTCGGTGTACGGCAGATCTCGCCAAGATTCGATTTCTTCCAAACTGAAATGCGGAACGTGCTTAGGCACATATAAGCCACCATCGGCGGCCAGGCCGGTCAGCAACACATCCTCAAAACTCAGCTCAGGGGCGTTACCGCGGGTAGAAACGTACTTCATCATGACGCTACTTGCTCTGCCAGAAACTTTGGGCTCAGTATTCTACATAACTTGACGAACACACGCACCCAAGCAGAGCTACAGCGCCTTCAACAGACCTGCGTGGTAATCGTCGACGCTGACCTGCAGACCAAGGCACGCTATTTGTTCATCCAGCTGCTGTATCTGCTCGCTTAACTCCTCCAGCGTGAGGGTATTGTTTTCCAACTGATACAGGTAATAGGAACCGTGCAAGCTGTAATAGCGAATACGAATCGCTGTCTCGTCATCGCGCTGCAGCGCTTCTTCCAACGCCCGGCTGCTGCGATAAATACGATTGAGCTCACTTTTCAAGCGCAGCACGTAACGAATGTCTTCCATCCACGGGCGGTCGCGCAACAGATACAGCGCGATGGACACCAACGCCAGCGCGGAGACAACCGCGGCAAAGTTCAGCCACAAACCAGAGTCGTGCCCCCACAGCTGATGATACAGCTCGGATAAACTCAGCCCGATCAGCAACAGTGCCGCAATCAGAGCCCACTGCAAGCGCGATACACGCTGTTGGTACGATGCTTTATCAATTGCCTTAAAACCCATACACCACCTTCAATCAAACACTATCTGCATAAAAAAACCCCGCATGGCGTGCACCATACGAGGTTTCTTAGCTGTTCAAACAAGCATGCTCAGAGCGAGAGGCCTCGCCCCGACACATGGCAGGGCTTATTGCACCTCAGCCATGTAGGCGCGACGCTGCTTCTCACCCTGAATGTAGGTGAGCCACTGTGCCGCCATGCGATCTTCCGGACGATCTTTTTTCAAGCTGACGAATACCTTTTCCGCCGCTTCGAGATTGTCCATGTTGAACAACACCAACCCTTTCAGCGTTCGCACGCTGTCACGGTTTTTAACTTTATTGTCTTTCAGAGCATTATCGACGTTGGTCAGCGCTTGCTTCCATTCCTGACGCTCGGTGTGGATCTGGGCCAACTTAAAGTAGTCGTCGCCCTTACCCGAGGCCTTAGCTGCCTTGGCCATCACCACAATGGCTTTGTCGTACTCTTTTGCCAACATCCAGGCATCGCCCAGCATTGACAGGTTACGTGCATTGTCTTCGATCTGGCCGTCTTTCATGCCTTTCGACAAGATGCGTGCCGCCTTATAAGGAACTTCTTGCGACAGCAAGGCTTGCACCAAGCTGATCAGCTGATTTTCCTTATCCAACAAGCCTTTGTCGTAAGCTGTTTCCAGCGTCGACAGTTCTTTCATCGGCTTGCCCAGCTCGCTGTACACCGCCGACAGCTGCATCCAGTACTGCCCTTTAGGATAGTAAGTGGCCAGATCCTGTAAGCAGCGCGCCAAGCTGACAAAGTCACGGTTTTGGTAATAAATCGCACGCTCCAGCATCAACCAGTTTTCACGTGGCTTTTTGCCTTTGGCTTTTTCCTCGCTGATCGCAACTTTGATGTCAGGCAACGCCTTCTTAAATTGCTCCAGCTGGAAATAGATTTGCGCGCGCAGTACGTACGCCTCAGCGCTTGGCTTTTCCACCAAACCGAACCAACGGTTTAACGGGCCCAGCGCCTTTTTGTAGTCTTCACCAATCAGATAAAGCTTGGCCAGGCTGTACAGGGTGTTTTGCTCAAGACTTTCAGGAATGTTATCGATGGCAATCAGCTGCTCATAAGCTTTGATCGCACCGGGATAATCTTCCTGATTAAAGTGAACATACGCCACCATGTTGTAGGTCATCGCTTTTTCGTATGAATTGCGACGCATACGCTCCAAGCTTTCCAGCTCTTCTAAGGCTTCGGCGTACTGGTTCTTATCGGCCAGATCGCGCGCCACTTCCAAGCGCTTAAACACTTGCTCGCGCATGGTCTGCGCACGTTTAACACGCTTGTTTTTGGTCGCACTGCTCTTTTCCGATGCCGACTGCTCTACAGCAATGGCACTGGTTGGCGTGAAGGCCAGCATGGAACAAGAAACCATACCTGCGGCGACAACGGCCACTAATGCTTTCATGATTACCTCCTAGCCTTTATCCAGCTCAAATCGAATGATGTTACGCACACCCGGCACTTCGATGGGCTGACCATCGACCACCTTGGGTTTGTATTTAAACTTGGCCGCCGCTTTCAAAGCTGCACGGTCAAAAATACCTTTTGGTTCAGCTTCGATCACGCGTGGGTTCGACACTGTGCCCAACTTGGTCACGGTGAACTCCACCACCACGTAGCCTTCAATGCCACGCTGCGCTGCACGACGCGGATAGTTAGGTGCCACTTTCACGATCGGCAAATACTCGCCATCGCTGGTGTTCACACCACCCAAGCCTGCGTCGACGTTCAAGTCTGCACCAATATCAAAGCCACCCACATCAAAGCCGTCGGTCGATGCTTTGGCCAAATCGGGCTTAGGCATGTCGGGCTTTGGCGGCTCCTGCGGAGGAGTCGGCGGTTTCTTTGGCTTACGCTCTTTGGTTTGCACCTCGTCATCGGGCTTTTGCATAACAAAGCTCTCGATGCGCCCGTAATCCTGTTCGTTTAAAACAGAGCCGCCACTGCTAATGAGGCTCTGCATTACCCAGAATACAGCAAAGGTTGCAACCGCAGCGATGGCCAACGAAGCGCCAAAGCGTACAAAGGCAGATTGCATGATTACCTCTCTGTTGCCAGGGATACGTCATAGACACCTGCAGCTCGCGCAGCATCCATAACAGCGACCAGGATTTTGGTTTTTGCTTCTTCGTCAGCCTGAATCACCACAGTACCCTGTGGGTTTTCAGCGTGCATGCGCTCAATATTGGCGCGTACCTGACTTTCTTCTACACGGCGCTTGTCAATCCAGATCTCGTTCATGTCGTTGATCGCAATCAGGATGTTCGCGCGTGGTTTAGATTGTGCAGTGTTGGCATCCGGGCGGTTCACCTCGATGCCAGACTCTTTAACGAATGACGCTGTCACGATAAAGAAGATCAGCATGATAAACACCACGTCCAGCATCGGGGTGATGTCGATTTGGCCTTCCTCTTCGGACGCCGTCAGGTTAGAAAAACCACGTCTCATAACTCTGTCTCACTCAGTGATCAAATGTTAATTGATCTTCCAGATGAATTTTTTCACGGTTGATGTAGCGCTCAAGGAGAGACTGGGCAAACACACCAGTCAGAGCACCAACCATGCCGGCCATCGTCGGTATGGTGGCTTTAGAGATACCCGAGGCCATAGCTTTAGGACTACCGTTACCGATAAATGCCATCACATCGAACACCTCAATCATGCCGGTCACTGTTCCCAGCAGACCAAACAGCGGAGCCATACCAATTACCATTTTGATCGTGGTCATATTGGCTACCAGATCGTGCTCCAGCTTGCCGATCAGATCCTGACGGACCTGATGGGCGTGCCAAGAGCGACGCTCTGAGCGAGCTTCCCACTCTTGTACCGCGGTCTTTACAGACCGCTTATGTACAAACGTGAAGTACGCAACCCGCTCCAGGACCAGCAGCCACAGGACGAATATCAATCCGAGAATACCGTATAGAACGTCTCCGCCACGCTCCATGAACAAGTAAACCGGCTCGTACAATTCAACGAACATAGTGTTTACGCCGCTTTAGACTGTTGCTCGGCCTGGCGAGCCAGGATACCGGTGGCGCGCTCTTCCAGAATCATCATCAGTTCGCGCGAGCGGTTGTACGCCAGAGTATGCAAGAACACACAAGGAATAGCCGCAACCAGACCCAGAACCGTGGTGACCAGCGCCTGCGAAATACCACCTGCCATCAACTTAGGATCGCCGGTACCGAACAGAGACATGGTTTCAAACACGTCGATCATACCGGTGACCGTACCCAACAGACCCAGCAGTGGAGCCACCACAGAGATGATTTTGATCCAACCAATGGCGCGCGTCAGACGTGGGATTTCAGCAGCAATGGCTTCGCCCAAGTGCAGCTCCAGTGTTTCGGTGTCGGCGTGCTTGTTGGCATTGAAGACCGCCATCACACGACCCAGAGAGTTCTTCTCATCGGCCACGTCAGACTTCATTTGCTTGTAGACTTTGGCGCGCTCAACTTGCAGCACCAACATACGCCAGATCGCCAGCAGGATACCGACAACGGCCAAGGCGATAATGATGTAACCAACGACACCACCTTGGTCAACGCGGTCGCCCAGCTCAGGTGACTGACCCATAATTTTCAGCAGCTGACCACGCGATGGATCGATCCAGAAACCGGTCAGAGCCACACCAGAAGCGCTCTCCAGCTCTGCAGCAGGACCGTTGTAACGACCGCCAGGCTGCTTATCCAGCTCGACCAGACGACCCGTTTGCAGGTCCCAATCCAGGTATTTGCCTTCAGAGACAACGTTGAAGCCACCGATGCGAGTGACGGTTTTTTCTACCGTGTCACCGCTTGGCAGTACAACTGGCGCTTGGTACTGAGCAATGTGACCTGAGTAAGTTGCTTCTGCCTGCATTTCATACCACAGACGCTCCAGCTGCTCGATCGACGGCAACTTAGAAGAAGAACCCGCCACAGCGATCAGGTCGGTCAGGAACTGGTCGCGACCTGGCATTTGGGAACTGATCACAGAACCCTGGAATACCGCTTTGGTGTCACCAGCCACTTGCTGCAGCACACCGAACAGCTCTTTCAAGCTACCCATGCGGTCAGTCAGTCGCTCTTGCGCTTCGGCAATTTTGGTTTCGTTGTCTTGGAACTGTTGCTCTTTGTTTGAGCTTTCTTGCTCCAGACGAGCACGGTCATTCTTGGCTTGGTTAACCAGGTTTTCCTGCTCAGCTTTAGAGCTGTTAAAGCGACGCAAACGCTCTTGGAAAGCACGGTTGTCCTGTACCTGGCCATCTTTCACCAGTTTCAGCAGGTCATCGACGCTCAACGATTCTTGAGCTTGGGTAAACGGAGCGGCCAGCGTCAGCGCCGCTGCTACAAATAGCGCTTTAATTTTCATTAGTTGGACTCCTGTGGCGCTGCAACCGGCACCTTGATCAGGTCAGGTGCTGCTTGTTCACGTGCGATACGAATACCAGCCATAACACGGCTCTTATACGCTGCATCCAGAGGCTGCCATTCGCGCACGGTGTTGTTCCACACGCCCAACTCTTTACCGTCCAGTGATTGATACATGAGGGCAACACGACCCACACGCAGGAAGTCCACCTCACGCGCTTCGCCATTGGCTTCCAATGTGCCACGGTAAGATTCAATGGTACGGCCGTAGTTAACTTCTGCCTGATAGGCTTCCATTACCTTACGGTATTTCTCGGCAACGCTAACGTCAGAGCGACCCATCAGGTCATTCAGGCCATTAACACGTTGCTTACGCTCGTCTTCCAGGAAAGGAACATCGGCGTCCACAAACTGGTCGATGGCATTGATCATCTTCAGCATCAAAGGAGTAATCTGGCGTTCCACCAGTGTTACTTGTTTGATGCTGGCCTCGATATCAGCCAGTTCGCGTTCTTGACTGTTCAGCTGCTTATCCAGCTGACTGATGTAAACATTCAGGCCTTCGATCTCTTTTACCAGACCGCGATATTCACGCTCAGCAGCACGAATTTTACCGTCGACTGAATCGATCTTCTGCTGTGATTGCTGAGCCTTAGTGACTCGCTTAGCGCCATCTTCCAGTGCTTTGTCGACTGTATTGGCTTGCGCACCGAACGCTACTCCGGCAGTGATCACTGCAGCCGCCAGAATATTACGAGTTCGCAGTTGCATCGGCATAGTTGTTACCCGTATCAATCTTCTTTTGCCTGTTACCAGGCCCCAAATAAACCCGCGCAGGGTAAGGTAGTTATGTTACAAGTCTGTTACGTGACAGAAACGCTGCAGTTTTATGACAGGAACACTAGCGGTTTGTCAAATAACTGCCGCAAATTTACCTACCTGAGAGCAGCGCGCATCTTACTGTTTTTCTTGAAGATTCGCTTCTTTTTCTTGGTTTTGTCTTATTTGACCGACACCAGTAGCGCCATTCCGTTACAAGATGTTAATAAATCCACTCTAATCCGAATTAATTACGGTCGATCAAAAAATATCAGTATATTATTTTTCGCCTGCCTATCTCCCACTGCAGTGACAAAATATACAAATTGGAACAGCTGTATTCACTGATTAAGGAATAAGCAACTTCACTCGATATATCATCACTCACCATCAGGATTTACCCATCCATAAGCGTCGATACGGTAATACCACCAATAACAATAAGTATTAATACCCTATGCGTCATTATTTGGTCATTGCCGACAGCGGCTACCAAATAAACAGGTCAATGCGTGCCGGTGATATGCAAATGCTGCTTGCACAAATCGCACATCGTTCCTCAAGCGCTCGCCCTATTCTGGCGCCACTGCCTCGTCGCAGCCATAAACCGTATTAAGGACGATGGATCATGACCATAACTTTCTCACCTGCGTATCGCACCGCCTTGTTGTGCACAACGCTGGCCATGTCGGCCTGCGTTCTTGAACTGCCTGGCGAGTTTCCTCACCAAGAAGACATCTGCGCTTTTGATGACCAGCGCGAACAACAGAGGCGCCTGTCGGCAGCGGTGTTCCCCGCGCCTCGCATCGATCAACTGTGGATCAACGATGACCTACGTTGGACAGCGCTAAGCCCAAACCAGCCAATACTGCAGCCTGGCGACCGTATTCGTCTGGTGGGTCATGGGTTTGGACAAGGGCCAGACATCGACTTCAGCAAGATCATGCTGGGTAATACCCGCATATTGGAAACCGATTTGCGCATGTTTAAGCAAGAACTGGCGCTCAAAGATCAGGTCAACTTTGAACTGCCCGAGGTGGTCGACCGCTGGGATAAAAACATTCTCAGCTGGAGCGATGAGCGCATTGAGTTTCGTGTGCCCGATCATGCCAGTTCAGGGCCACTGATCGTGCAAGTGCAAAAGCGCACCAGCTATAACGAATCACTACTGAAACCCGGCACGGCTCATAATGTGATTGATGCGCAAACCTCACGCATTATCGATGACGGCTTTGAGCACAACTGCGATGTGGTCTCCACCCTGAGCCAAAGTCAGGCCACGAGTCCTATAGAAGTCAACGTCGACAACCCGGACTTTGCGGCACTGGCTGCCAAAGGTGAAAAGGTATTCTGGTCGTATGATTACAACATTGGTGTCGCCCACAGTGTGCGCAATCTCGATTGGGATGCCATCTTTGGCTATCGCGCCAACGACCCCATCGGCGGCGGCAAAGCCGACCCATTAAAACTGTTTGGCGCCTATCCGAGCGTGCGCGGCCAGGTGCCCGATGCTGCCATGGACGATGTGTATTTTCCCGAATACCCCATGCCAACCCCAATTCCTGGCTTATTAACCAAGCAACCGGCACTGTTTAAAGGTAATACCCGAGATTCTGGCTGGGTCGGCTATCGCTACGCTGAAGCCAATGAGCCCTATAAAGGCAAAGGCGAATGGATTGGCTTTAACTGCGCTTCTTGCCATGGCTATCGCGTCAGTTACTCCCCCGCTCCAAACGAGCACATCACCAAGGTCATTCCCGGCTTGCCCAATCCGCGCTGGAGCATGAAGTGGACGGTGCTGCAAACCTTGGTCGACAAGTTCGACGGCATATATGGCCTAGAAGAAGGGCCGACTTGGTCACCCGGCAATAAACTGGTGGCCAAAGACATGTTGCTGTATCACATCCCCGCGGGGGCCGGTGAGCACAATGTTGTGCGCGTCAATGGTGAAGGCAGCCATACCGACAATGATTACCAGTTCTCACCCATCGCGATCCCTAACGTTACTAACTATATGGCCATTCGCCGCTCGCTGTCGCACACCGAATCCTACGTCGGTTTTGAAGGCTCTTATATTCACTCCGAAGAACCCGATGGTGCTCAGGGAGCGATGAAAAAAGAGTGGCTAGAAGCGCTAACGGCCTATATGACCACCCTCGACCAAAACGACGATGATTTACGCAACGTCGGCTTGTATCGCTGGCTTAAAGCCAACAATAAACTGGCCCAGCAAACGACGGAGCCGTCGTTAAGCGAAGGTCAGTTTGTGCAAGCCGGCTGGCAGAACTACCCCGGCGTCGCCGCCGCCATTGAACGCGGTCAGGCCATCTTTGATCGGGACTGCGGCAGCTGCCATAGCGATCAACTGGGCGCTCATACCAATGAGCAAATGCTGCGCCTGGATGAAGTAGGACGCTTCTTTACTCCCACTATCTACCAAAAAGAAACCCAGTCGGTGCGCGTCACCTTCTTGCGTGACTTGTACTGGACTCAGCATCGCGGCCTGCTGTCCGACGGCCATGTGCGCAACCTCGAAGACTTGGTAGCGGCCGAGCGTTGCCAACCCGGCAGTGAGTTGTACAACCAGTACTATACCTTGCACCCTCCAGTCCGCCCTGAACTGGGTGGCCCGGATCATATAGCGACTCACCCGGATTTAAATCGCAAAGGCGATGTTTTCCGCGTGCCTAAGTCGAGCTATATCACCAAGCTCGACAAAGGCTATCAGCGCAACCGCTTTATCGAGCGGCACAAATATTTTGTCGAAGTGCCCTGGGATGATCAGCATTATTATTGGGACTACCAGAAAATGCGCAGCGAATATGGCCCAGATGAAATGGGCACAGCAACGCCAATTGGCATGCCTGCAGCACCGCATCCTTGGTGTGCGCAACCGGGCAGTGATATAGATGATTTAGTGCAGTATTTGTTAACGCTCTAAGGCATTGCCGCCCTGTGCTCAGCACTGGGCGGCAGTAATTTACTGCAGACAATATCCATTCCACAGTTGGTCAGAGGTAATGGAAGAAGCCGTCAAGTTATGGCTAGTAGTGCGCTGTAAATCTGTATAATGCTTAAACAGAGACAACTCACTATCGCTTACGCGATTAAAGCCATAAAAGTTATCGCTCACATGGCCGCCAAGGCTTAAGTGGAACCAGCCATCACCTTCTGAAACTAAGAGATACTCACGATCTTCCTCGAAGCATCCTTGTTCATTACGATAAAATGGCCTCACAGCTCGCGGTGAATGAAAATAA
Organism: Bacterioplanes sanyensis; assembly: GCF_002237535.1. Lineage (GTDB taxonomy): Bacteria > Pseudomonadota > Gammaproteobacteria > Pseudomonadales > Oceanobacteraceae > Bacterioplanes > Bacterioplanes sanyensis_A. The sequence goes on along the minus strand of NZ_CP022530.1, from coordinate 2,496,332 downwards.
TAAATGGCCGATAGGCTTCCGAAACTGTGCGACTCCCACACACCATAGATGGTCAGTAAATCGTCCCAGCTAAAGGTCGTATCTCGACTGGCCAAGCTGGGCAGTTCAGGAATGGGGGCAGTTACACACACATTATTCAGTTCAGATGCGCGAATACTCGCTGCCTTCAGCACACCACTAAATCGATCCGATTGATAACGCCAGACTTCACCGTCTTTCGCCACCGTCATGCTCAACTGCCCCTGGCTTTGAGTATCCACCATAAAGCTGGCAGAGCCGGTTTTCTGAATCCGCCCCTCGCTCAGCACGTAACAGGCATTGGTATCCTGCCATTGATAATGATCATAACTGCCCGATGCCTGAATGCTCACAAACGCCTGCTCGCTGCCTAGCTGCCACACTCCGCTCAAGTCGGATAGCGCGACACCGTTTTCTGATGGCTGCTCCGGTGTCGGCTCTGGTGTTGGATTAGTAGCATCCGAACAAGTGCTGTAGGCCGCCAGCGAAATCGGGCTGCTTAAACGTGATAAGCCGTATTTACCGGCGGGTGTTTGCAGTGCCAGCGCACCATTATCATTTAATAGCTGAATTGCGATGCCATCTTTGCTTAGGGTCCAGCGCGACTGGCCGCTCTCAGCAAGCTGATAATCATCCTGATAAAAGCAGCCGTTGTCGTAATCCAAGGTGTACAACCGGGCCGTTGTTTGGCCACTATTGATACTCAGCCAATACTCATCAAATCCACCCGGGTCGTTCATGGCCACGTTCCAGTCACCATCGACATCACTGCGGGTCTCGGCAGGAATGGTGCCAGTTGCTGATGAATCATTTGATGAGCCACCAGATGATCCGCCGCAGGCAGTCAACGCCGCCGCACAAGCCAGCCAGATTAACGCTTTATTCATTATTAAGTCCCTTTAAAGGCTTATCAGGAAGAGTATCAATACAGCAGGCAAAGTATCTTAACATGAAGATTGATGCAAGCAGCGGCGCCCTTCCTCCAGCGGCGCCCCCCCCTTCAATAGTCACCACTGCATGGCACACTGGATAGCGGGATCATGCACCTTCACTTGTCAAAAGCCACACGAACCCAACCCACGACCTCAACCCTGGGAACCCAGCGCATCAGTTTGTTGTAGCAACCCCTTCAGGTTGATAGCGTAACCATTGCTGGCTGCGGCCCAGCCAAGACACGCCGATGTAACCTCGCACTTCAAGAGACTGGCCGTCCTCGGACACATCCAGCTTCGACTTATATATGCTGCCCGATTTTGGATCGAGAATGCGGCCACTACGCCACTGCCCTTCACCGTCATTTTCCAGGTCCCACATAAAGGTCAGACCTTCGATCGGCTGATCTTTGAAATCATCCGGGCATTTTTCACACGTCTTGCCACGGTCGTCTTCGCGCAATAACTCAACGATGGTGCCTTGCAGCAGTCCCTGCTCAGTGATGCGTATCTCGACCACGCTGGCTTGGCTGCCATCCTCGTCATCGATGGTTACCCATCGCCCTTCTGCCGGGTCGGCCTGTATAGCAGCAGAAAAAACAAACGCGGACAGTGCGGCAATAGAAAAAACGGCAGAACGAAGCATGGCGAATCCCTCAGTGATGAGCTTGTTATTGTGGTTATGCCACCCCAACTGGGGCACCGCCGATTATATAAAGGTGCTGGTCGCTGTCCAGTCAGCTCCAACTAGGTGAGACCGCACTGGGATGCCTGCCAAATAGGACAATATCTACAAATATCTAAAATAATGCACAACCTTGTGAACCTTTTGTACAACAATATATCTACTCAACGCCTGTACACAACAACACAATCCCGTACAGGCCAACTGGAGGTTATACATGATGAAAGTATCTCAGCTTATCGCCGTGTCCGCGGTCTCCCTTGGTTTGGTAGCCTGCGGCAGTGACGACGACGACAAAGATTACTCGTACGTACGTGTGCTGCACGCATCCGCCGATGCGCCGGCCGTCGATGTGTTAATCGACGGCAAAGCGGTATTGGAAAATGTCAGCTTTCAGCAGGGCTCGGATTACCTGCGTGTCAACGCGGGCCCCCGTGATGTCGCACTGCGAGTCGCTGGCACCGATACCATCGCACTGCAAGCCAGCCTGACCTTGGCAGAAAATGGTCGCTACTCGGTAATCGCGCAAAATCAGGTGGCCAGTTTGGAGCTGGAAGTGCTGGATGACACCAGCCGCTTTAACAATGGCACCACAGATGTCACCGTGGTACACGCTGCCCCTGCTGCCGGAGCGGTTGACGTCTATGTGACTGCTGCCGGAGCCGACCTGGGACAAGCGACGCTGAGTGCGGTGCCCTTTGACGCCAATGCCTCTTTAGCTGAGATCGCCAGCGGCGATTACCAAGTACGCCTGACCGGCGCTGGCGCCAGCGATGTGGTCTACGATTCTGGCAGCCTAGCCATCTCTACCGATGTCACGGCCGTGGCTGTGGCCAGCATGAAAGGCGCCTCCCCGGTGACGTTATTGGCTTGGTCCAGCAGTGTCACCCCGGTACTGGATAACAGCGCCGAAGTACGCATCGTGCATGCCGTCGATGCGGCCGATGTCGATATTTACGCGGGCGGCAATAAGTTGCTGGATGATTTCTCCTTTACCAATACCACCGATGGCTACGTCAAAGTGGCTGCAGGAAACTTGGACGTGGCAATCACTGGCGCCGACAGCACCTTGCAGGATGCCTTTAGCAACCTGTCCGGCACCTTAATGCTGGAGCGTGGTGAGTCTTATACCGTCATTGCCGCTGGCGATACCGGCGCTTTGGCGCAAGCGCGCTTGATTACGCTGATGGATAAACGCATGAATGCCTCCAGCACCGACGGCGATATTCGTCTGGTTCATGCGTCCTCAGCTGCAGCGGCCGACCCGGTGGATATTTATGTCTACGGCCAGGGCATGGCACAGCCAGCTGAGCCAACCTTTGCTGACGTAACCCTCGGTCAGGACACCGGCTACACCGCACTGCCAGCGGGCACCTACACAGTCGACATTGCCGCCGATGGCACCACCGCACCAGCGATTCCTGGTACGGATGCCATTGCCATAAGTGCCGGTAGCATCAGCACTGCCATAGCCGTCGGCAACGGTTCTGGCTTGTCGGCCATTTTGCTGAACGATAAGCGCTAACGAGACAGTCCCTGGGAAGCCCGCAGCGGGCTTCCTGGCTTTGAACTAGCTTTACCTTGCACTCACTTCCCTTTTAGCTCGCCACATTTTCCAGACATTACCGTCATTTATGCACCCAACACACTTCGGTGTTATATTTTCTCATCATCGAACCGCACTAAGCGGTCAGCAACATCCACCTTTTAGCAATAGGCAGTTTATCCAGTTCAGCGTCTATGACCTGCAAAACCATCATGCCTCTTCTACTACCAAGGTCGTGACGGGTAAAAAGGTAACGCTCCCGAACCATGCCTAACTCGTTGTTTATTAAGCATTTCCCGAGTTTTTTTGGATGATTCTAACAAGCTAATACCAAGGTCTATCTTCTTTAGTGGCCGTGACTCACCTAGCTTGAAAATGCATCTAATAAAATCAGGAGGGGTTATGGCTTTTAAGTCTGACGATGATCGAAGTGCCTACTGGCGCAAAAATATTAATCTCATGCTGACGCTACTGGCCATTTGGGCACTGGTGTCTTATGGCTTTGGCATTTTGCTACGTCCAGCGCTCGACGCCATTCCCATCGGTGGCGTCGGTTTGGGATTCTGGTTTGCCCAGAATGGATCCATCTATGTATTTCTTGCTCTGGTGTTCTTCTACGCCAAAAAAATGCGCCAGCTGGACCGTGAGTTCGGCGTTGATGACGATTAATTGAGGAGAAGACCATGGATCTGCAAACACTCACCTACCTGATTGTCGGCGCCACGTTTGCCTTGTATATGAGCATTGCGGTTTGGGCGCGCGCTGGTACCACGGGCGAATATTACGCTGCGGGCCGCGGTGTGCATCCGGTTGCCAATGGTATGGCCACCGCCGCCGACTGGATGTCTGCTGCCTCGTTTATTGGCATGGCTGGCTTGATCGCATTTCGCGGCTACGACGCGTCCATTTTTTTAATGGGCTGGACCGGCGGTTACGTATTATTGGCTCTGTGTTTAGCGCCTTATTTGCGTAAATTTGGCAAATTCACCGTGCCCGATTTTATCGGTGATCGCTACTATTCACGTTCGGCTCGTATCGTCGCCGTTATCTGTCTAATCGTTGCCTCACTGACGTATGTGATCGGGCAGATGAAAGGCATTGGCGTGGCCTTCTCGCGCTTCCTCGATGTCGATTACGCTACTGGTCTGTACGCTGGCATGGGTATTGTTTTCTTTTATGCCGTGTTGGGTGGCATGAAAGGCGTTACCTACACCCAGATCGCTCAGTACTGCGTGTTGATTTTTGCGTACACAGTGCCTGCGGTATTTATCTCACTTAATTTGACTGGAAACCCTCTACCACAACTGGGGCTGCTGAGCGACACCGCCGATGGTACTCCACTACTGATAAAACTCGACCAAACATTGGTCGCGCTCGGATTTGCTGAGTACACCGCACAAAAAGGCGGCACCTTTAACATGCTGATGTACACCTTGTCGCTAATGATGGGAACGGCCGGTCTGCCACACGTTATTATTCGCTTTTTCACCGTACCCAAAGTGTCTGATGCCCGTACGTCCGCTGGCTGGGCGCTGCTGTTTATCGCCATTCTATACACCACAGCACCGGCTGTCGGTTCTATGGCGCGCTTGAATCTGACTAATACCATTCAAGACCCAGCCTTCGCTGTCGGTGACCCACAGGGCAACCTGGTGTATGACGAGCGTCCGGACTGGTTTAAAAACTGGGAAACCACTGGCCTGCTGGAATTTGAAGACAAAAATGGTGACGGCCGTATTCAGTACTACAACGACAAAAACCCTGAGTTTGCTGCTATGGCCGAGCAGGAGTTCGGTTGGAAAGGCAATGAAATGGTGAAAGTCGACCGTGACATCATGGTGCTGGCCAACCCAGAAATTGCCAAGCTACCGAACTGGGTGATCGCACTGGTGGCCGCTGGTGGTTTGGCCGCCGCACTGTCGACGGCGGCAGGCTTGTTGATCGCAATTTCCTCAGCCATTTCGCACGACTTGCTGAAAAGCACCTTTATGCCGCACATCACCGAGAAGCAAGAACTGCTGTCGGCACGGATTGCCATGGCGGGCGCCATCTTAGTGGCTGGCTATCTTGGCCTGAATCCGCCAGGCTTTGCGGCCCAGGTGGTGGCATTAGCCTTCGGACTGGCCGCATCCTCGATATTCCCAGTGTTAATGATGGGCATCTTTAGCTCGCGGGTGAACAACACCGGTGCGGTGACAGGCATGTTGGTGGGTTTAACCTCTACCTTGCTGTACATCTTCACCTACAAAGGCTGGTTCTTCGTGCAAGGCACCAACATGTTGCCCAACACGCCGGACAGCTGGTTCCTCGGCGTCGCACCCGAGGCCTTTGGTGCCATCGGTGCACTGCTGAACTTTGCCACCGCCTTTATCGTGACCAAGATGACCAAGCCTGTGCCGGATGAGATCCGTCATATGGTCGAAGACATCCGCTTCCCGAAAGGCGCGGGAGCCGCGCAAGACCACTAGCGCATGACCTCCATTTTTTGCCCGGCTTAGCCGGGCTTTTTTATGCCCTGAAGATATTCAGCTGTCATCATTGGATATTGCTGAGCTGGAAACAGTTTGCCATGATCCGGCTTTTAGTTGAGGCCTATTCATGTACCAAGATATTTTATGCGATGTTGGCGATAGCATTGCCACCATTACCTTAAACCGCCCCGATGTGTTTAACGCCATTCGAGTGCAGACCTACAAAGACATTATTGCGTGTTTGCAAGACTGCGAGCAGCGCGCTGATGTCAGCGTGATTATTCTGACCGGTGCAGCCGGTAAATTCTGCGCCGGCAACGACCTGAGCGATTTATTACCCGGTGGCGATTTAGCCGGTGTGCAACAAGGCGTAGCGGGTATTTTTGATACGTTGGCCGCCATGCAAAAGCCATTGATATTGGCGCAAGAAGGCGTCGCCGTTGGTATTGGCGCCAACTTATTACTGCATGCGGACCTGGCTTTTGCCGGTCGCAGTATTCGCTACAGCTTGCCATTTAGTAAAATTGGTGTGGCTGCAGAGGGTGGTTCATCGGTATTGCTGAAAGAAGCCATCGGTGCCAAAGCGGCAGCGGACTTATTGCTTACCGGCCGCTTCTTTAGCGCAGAAGAAGCTGTTAACTGGGGCTTTATCAACGCCGCTGTCGACGACGGCAGCGCATTGGAGCACGCCGTTAGTGCGGCCAAAGCCTTACTGCAGAACTCGCAAGCATCACTGCGCGCGATCAAACAATTGGGGCGCCAGGAGAATCATCGCCAGCGGGTCAATGCAGCGGTCAAAGCAGAAATGGACGCGTTTTCCGAGTTGTTGCAAACCGAAGAAACACAAATGCGCATTAAGCAAGTGTTGAAAGGCAAAGGCTAACCTCATCGCCCGGCTGATCGAATAGTCGGGCGTATCACGGTTACCGGTGACTGTCTGTATCCTCGCTGTCTTAACAGACACGGCTCTCACCGAGCGCAAACGGTTAATCTAGGATTCAGGTAACGGGAGTATCGTTGCGCGCCATCGAACTGGAGACAGACATGACACTCAACCGAAACGCGCTCACACACATTTCCTTACTGCCCCGAAGTATTGCCACCCTGCTCACAGCCATCAGCATCAGCTGCGCTGCACACGCTGGTGACTCAAGCCCGATGGTGCAAGTGGGCATCACCGACGCTCACGGCCATGTCGATCATGACTTTATCGGTTTGACCAAAACCGAGTCCGACCTCAACAGCCGCGGCTACCTGGTTGCCTACAGCCACTACTTCACCAACACCGGCAATCAGTTGCAGTTTTCACTGGCGCGCCGTAATGTCGATTTTGAAGACATCAACTCACGCGGACATTTTTGGGGAGCAGATGTTGATTGGAAAATCACCTTAACCAAAACCCTCATCAAACCGTACGTCGTGGCCGGCATGGGGTATCAAGAGTTCAACAGCTCTGACAGCCTCAAGTTTGCCGATGATGACTTGTCCGGCTTGAGCTTTAACGCCGGTATTGGCGTTATTGCAGACGTCAGCCAACATTGGCGAATTGATCTCGGGTATCAGCGCAAGTCCGTATGGAGCACCGATAACCTGGCCATATTCGCGGACAGTGAAACCCGCATGAATGAAATCAGCCTAACGCTGGGCCGCCATCTCTGACGGCCGAGCTGAAAAAGCAGTCACAGGCAAAATTACCGCCCCATCATGGCAGCGTGTAACAGCAAGACTAGGACTGCAGAGCCTCGACCCATTGCTGCAGCCAGCTATCTTGCTTCTCTGCAGCGAAACTGGAAGTCAAACTATGATGCGCCAGCCAAGCAGCCTGACGACGTGTCATGTTTAAATGCTCCGCCAGCGCCAAGTAGTTTTGCATCACATCGCCACCAAAAAACGCCGGGTCGTCGGAGTTAACCGTGACCCGAACACCGCGCTCTAACAGCGTCAGTATCGGGTGCTCAGACATGTGTTGATAGACTTTTAACCGAGTATTCGACAAAGGGCACACGGTTAACGGCATTTGCGTATCGATCAACTGCTGGATTAAATCGTCATCATCGGTACATCGCACACCGTGATCCACTCGCTCAACCTTCAGGCCATCAATGGCATCATGAATAAACTGTGCTGGGCCTTCTTCACCGGCATGGGCCACGGTTTTTAAACCCAGCTCACGAGCCCGCGTGAAGACGCGTTCAAATTTTAACGGTGGGTGGCCCAACTCAGACGAGTCCAACCCCACCGCGGTTATTTTATCGAGATACAGCTCTGCAGCTTCCAGTGTCTCAAACGCGGCCTCTTCGCTTAAGTGACGCAAAAAGCACATAATCAACTCGCTGCTGATGCCCATTTGCTGCTCGGCATCTGCCAAGGCTCGAGTGATGCCATTTAGCACCGTTGCAAATGCAATACCACGATCAGTATGGGTTTGCGGATCAAAAAACGGTTCTGTGTGCACCACACCCTGACGCTGGCATTGCTGCATATACGCCCAGGTCAGATCGTAAAAATCCTGCTCAGTGCGCAACACATCGGCACAGCGGTAATAAATATCAAGAAAAGACTGCAGGTTATGAAAATCGTAGGCTTCGCGCACCGCATCCACATTGGCAAAGGGCAACTCAATATCATTGCGCTGTGCCAGCTCAAACATCAACTCTGGCTCTAACGAACCCTCCAAATGCAGGTGCAACTCAGCCTTGGGTAAAGCACGCAAAAAGGCCTCGTCGGCGATGTCATCGGTACGGGATAAATGGGTATTGATTAAATCTACGGCAGCCATGGAACACTCCTCTCATTTTCCCGACACCTTAGAGGAGTTAAGCAGCAAAGCCAAATATTAGGGCAACGGGCAGCCATGCGCTGAGAGAAGGCAGCGCCAACGCTGGTTAACACAGCAGCCGCCAGTCGAATATCTATTATTGGCCCCATCACTTGTGCAGAAGCGCTAGGCACAAAAAAGGCGACACCCTCATCACAAGGGGTCGCCTTTTTCAGAACTAACTAACTAGATCTTAAGAGAACTGGTTAGACGTGTTCTTAGCACCGCCAGCTTTCAGTGCGTTCTCACCAGCAAAGTATTCTTTGTGGTCGTCGCCCATGTCGGAACCGGCCATGTTTTGGTGCTTAACGCAAGCGATGCCTTGACGGATCTCTTTACGCTGAACGCCTTCAACATAACCCAGCATGCCTTGCTCACCGAAGTACTCTTTCGCCAGGTTATCAACCGACAGTGCAGTCGTGTGATAAGTCGGCAGAGTGATCAGGTGGTGGAATACGTTCGCTTCACGAGAAGTATCCGCCTGGAATGTCTTAACGCGCGCGTCAGCAGCTGCAGACAGCTCAGAATCGTCGTATTCAGCAGACATCAGGTTGTTACGATCGTAAGCAGAAACGTCTTTACCTTCCGCTACCCATGCATCGTAGGTTTGCTGACGGAAGTTCAGCGTCCAGTTGAATGATGGAGAGTTGTTGTAAACCAGTTTCGCATCTGGGTGTACTTTACGTACTTCGTCCATCATGCCTTTGATTTCGTGTACTGTCGGTACTGCAGTTTCAATCCACAGCAGGTCAGCACCAGCGTTAATAGCTTCGATACAGTCGAATACACAACGCTCATGACCAGTGCCCTGACGGAACTGATACAGGCCAGAAGGCAGACGCTTAGGACGTACCAGCTTGCCATCACGGTTCAACAGAACATCGCCGTTTTGAACGTCTTCAACGTTCACTTCTTCAACGTCCAGGAAGGAGTTGTAAACGTCGCCCTGATCGCCTTTCTCTTTAACAACAGCGATTTCTTTGGTCAGACCAGCGCCTTCAGAGTCGGTACGTGCAACGATGATACCGTCGTCAACACCCAGCTCCAGGAAAGCGTAACGCAGAGCACGCAGTTTAGCGTGGAAGTCGTTGTGTGGAACGGTCACTTTACCGTCCTGGTGACCACATTGCTTCTCGTCCGCCACCTGGTTTTCGATCTGCAGCGCACAGGCACCGGCTTCGATCATTTGCTTAGCCATCAGGTAGGTCGCTTCAGCGTTACCGAAACCTGCGTCGATGTCAGCAATGATAGGTACGATGTGAGTTTCGTAGTTGTCGATTTGACCCTGGATTTCTGCTTCTTTAGCAGCATCACCCGCTTCACGAGCGGCGTCCAACGCACGGAACAAACCACCCAGCTCACGTGCATCCGCTTGACGCAGGAAGGTGTACAGCTCGTTTACCAGTGAAGCAACGGCTGTTTTTTCGTGCATAGATTGGTCAGGCAGAGGACCAAACTCACTGCGCAGAGCCGCAACCATCCAACCAGACAGGTACAAGTAACGACGCTTAGTAGTACCGAAGTGCTTTTTGATCGAGATCAGCTTTTGCTGACCCACAAAACCATGCCAGCAACCCAGAGATTGGGTGTACAGAGACTTGTCTTTATCAAAAGCTGCCATGTCTTCACGCATGATCTTGGCAGTGTAACGAGCGATGTCCAGACCGGTTTTGAATTGGTTCTGAACGCGCATGCGAGCGACGTATTCTGGGTTGATGGCATCCCAAGGGTTACCTGCCGCTTCTTTCAGAGCTGCAACCGCTTTTGTTTCTTCTTGATAAACTGACATGAGCCAATCCTTCAGTGATGTGTAGATGACGGCGACCTCCTCTACCCCACAGTCGGAGGAGTTCGCTGGCTGCTGAGCATATTAGTGAGTTGCCCCATATAATTAAAATCAATACGGTCTATATCTAGTATTTTATTGATGAATGTCAGGAGGTGATCGAATCAGGCCGTTTGTCGTTGCAGCGGTAACCAAACGGTAAAACAGGTGCCCTCGCCGGGCGTGCTATCGACCTTGATGTCGCCGCCGTGCTCTTGAATCAAGCCATAGGAAATCGACAAGCCCAGACCCGTGCCCTCGCCCACCGGCTTGGTGGTAAAGAATGGAGTAAACAGCTGATCCAGGTGCTGCTCGTCGATACCGTGGCCAGTGTCCGATACCTGCACGGCTATGCCCTCGCCCTGACGTGCGGTGGTGATGGCGATACGACCATCCGCCGCCGTAGCATGAAGTGCATTGCTGATCAGATTCACAAACACCTGCGTCAGCTTGCCGGCAAAGCCGGTGATGTCCGGCAATGGCTGATAGCTCACCTGCACATCCACCAACACATCCAACTGACTTTGCATAATACTCACCGCACCACGCACGCAATCGTTCACATTCAAAGCTTCGGCGGGTTGGTCGTCTGAACGTGAAAAGGTACGTAAATCCGCGACGATCTGCGCCACACGTTGCAGGCCGACCTGGGTTTCAGGAATAAGATCCTGATTATCTTCCAATAAATAATGCACCTCGTATTGCTGCATTAATTGCTGCAATAATTGGCGAATGATGTTGATGTCGTCGCTGCACTCAATCTTTTCACGCAATTGCTCAAAACACTGGCTTAAGGCACTCATGTTCTGCGACAGCACATTAAAATTGGCGGTGATAAAACTTACTGGGTTATTGATTTCATGGGCGACTCCAGCGGACATAATCCCGAGCGATGCCATTTTTTCCGCCTGCACTAATTGTCGCCGGTTTTGCTCCAGTGCCTGATGACTGGCTTCCAGCTCGCGCAACGAGTCGTACAGCTCACGAGATTTCTCTTCCAACAGATGCTCGGCCGCGTTGCGCAGTTTACGCTCTCGCTCCAGCGCCATTTTATACGCTTGCAGCTCATCCATTGCCCGGCTCACAACGCACGATTAATTCGCAATGATCATCACCGCGGTGCAAACAACGATCGTGACTCAACCGATAGGGAGTCGAAAACCGTGTCGCACTGCCATCAATCAACCCCTCAGCCAAGCGGCATAATTTACGCGGGCTGCGATACAACATAGTAAGTTCATTGGCTGCGCTGCGCGTCACCTCAAAAGTGGGCAGCGCCGCGTCACTGTAGAGTTTACGCACTTCCTTGTGCACTGTGGCTTCCACCGTTTCGAGAAAATCGAGTAAATGATCAAAGCCGTGAAAGAACACCGGATAACTGCTCTCAAAGGCCGGCACCATAAACTGCCCAAAGCGATACAACAGCTCGTCAACCGACAGTCCAGTATGCTCAGATACCGCCACCACCAAGGCGACCAGCTCGTCATCGGGATAAGTGCCGGTAGCAACGTACAAACCGTCGCTACCAGCACGATCCAGCACCTGTTGCCAGCCTAAAACGCCAACCGACTCTTCCGCCATTTGCCGGAGCAAATCAAATACCACGCCTTTCATAACGGCTCTCCTACGCGGGCGACCAATACATGCAGCGGTTCGCCGGCCATGGTTTCAAGGTGTTTCAGTTTGGTGATCAAGGTGTGGTCCAACACCTGGCCTTCACGTAACAGTGCGATGCCACGATTGCTGAATAAATGCCGGCTCAGCACCATACCAGGTTGCAATTCCGCGGCGCTGACGATGCGTTCGGCATCGTCGTCTTCATCTTGGTTAAAGTGCTGCTGCTTAAAGGCTTCCACCACCTCCGTGTCGTACAACACACCACTGAAGCGCTCAATCTCGCGCAGGGCTTGCGCCTCGCTAAACACGCTGCCGGTGTAATAACCCAACACCAGATCCAAATAGTCGCGCACCACTGACATAATGCGACAGCCCAAGGGAATCTGATCACCGCGGAGCTGGTCGGGGAAACCGGTGCCATCGTAGCGTTCAAACTGATGGCGAATGTAACGACTGGCCTGCTCTAAATTTGGAATGCCCATCAGCGCCGTTTCCCCCAGCACCGGATACTGACGGAACTGCTCGGCTTCAGCGGCATCAAGACTGGCAAATGGCTTGTTAAGCAGTGTGTCTGGAAAACCGACCTTGCCCAAGTTCGCCAGCAGCACCGCTTCACGCACTGACGTGGCCTCAGAATCGGATAACCCCATCGCCTGGGCTAGGCTAAAGGCCATCGCAGCTTTGCGTTGATCCGCGCGATACGACACCGGGTTGCGCAAGCCGGCAATGCTGGAGGCCAGTGCTACCATGTGTTCGTAACTCTGGCGAACACTGTCGTGGGTTTTTTCCAGCAAGGCGTGATTATGGCGTAACTCTTCGGTGCGCTCGGCGACCTTTTCTTCCAGCTGGCTGTTCAGGGCTTCCAGCTCGATGTTTTTCTCCAGCAACTCCTGACTCAACTGCCGGTTACGCACTTCCAGCAGCTTGGCTTTTAGGTGCTTGCTAACGATGTCGCGCAGTTCGTCGTCATTCCAGGGTTTGGTCAAATACTGGGCGATTTTGCCCTCGTTGATCGCCGCAATGGTGGACTCCAAATCGGCGAATCCAGTCAGCAGGATGCGCACCACGCTGGGAAAGCGCTGCGATGCCTGAGCCAGAAACTCCGAGCCCGACATGTGCGGCATGCGCATGTCCGAGATGATCAGGTCCACCGGGTGCTGTTCCAACAGCTGTAAGCCCTCGGCGCCGGAGCTGGCCGTCAACAGCGTGACGCCAGTGCTACGCAAAGTTCGTTTGAGCGCGCTGAGAATGCTGGTTTCGTCATCGACCAGCAACACGGAAGGCGGCTGGGCGGTGTCCGTGGCTCCGTCCAGTAGTTCGGTCATGGTAGTCAACCTCTGCTGCAAACCTACTGCTTGCAGTTTAGGCCAGATCATCAGCTTTGACTGGTGGTAGCGATGCGATCACTCACGCGAATCGGACAGCCAAGCCATCACCCGCGACCACACAGGTTGCAGGCGCCGCTCGCGGCTTAAAAAATGCTCAGCTTGGAAAAATGCATTGACCAAGTGGCCCGGTGTGGGGGCATAGCCGTAGCGCAAGCGCCAATAGCGCTCGGCTTCAAACTGCAGCCGTTGATACATACGGTCATAGTCGGTATTGCCGTCGTAGCTTATAGTCTGTGGCGGCAGCTGTTCTCTTTTAAGCGCCTCCACAAACCACTGAACCAAGGCTTCTGGTGGGTGATTAATCGCCATGCAAACCTTCAACCGTTAACACACTCTACCGTGGCATTGCTTTTATGGTACATCAAGCAGTGAGACGCTAAACAGCATTGCCCCCCTCAATGCACCAGCCGCGATGACATTGCCTGACGGCAATCGGATCACCCGTGCAGCGAGGCTACCAGAGAGTGTGAGCGCTAGAATTTGCTCGGACGCAGCACTTCGATGTATTCGATGTAGGTAATGCCGGAATAGTCGGTAAAGTAGGTTTCGGTGATTTTCGTCATAATGGCTTCTGCCATCGACTTATCGTTCACCACCACCTCGATTTTCACATCCGAGAAATCGTCGACCACCGCTGCACGTTCAGACGTTGCGCGAAACGCATGGCTGCCTTTGCCGCCCGCGGCGATGATGGTGTAACCCTTAGCGCCCGCCGCTTCAATGATCTCCACCACACCTTTGACGATCAGCTTTTCCGTAATGACGACAACCTTTTCAGCAGGATGTAATTGCATTTCCATTTCCTTATTAAACGTCAAACACCACTTCGGCGAGGGCAATAAACAGTGGGATACAAACGGCAATGGAGACAGGCGTACCGACACTGGTCGAGGCGCCAATATACGCCGACGGACTGGCTTTAGGAATACCGGCACGCAAGGTTGGTGGGCCGGAAATGTCCGAGTTCGACGCCGCAATCACGGCAAATAGAATCACCCCGCCAGGGCTAAAGCCGACCAGCACATGCGCCACGTAACCCAACCCAAACGCCATTAAGCCATGCACAATGGGACCGAAAAACGCATAAATCGCATACCAATGGGCCACTCGGCGCAGCTCGCTTAAACGCTCGTACGCCTCCATGCCCATGACCAGCAGCAATACGGTTAAAAAGCCACGAAACAGCGGATCATAAAAACTTTCCAACACCGAATCCGGGCGTGCCAGCAGCCCCAGTGCCAACCCCAACAACAATGCCGACAGCGCTGAGCCACGCAGGCTTTCTTTGACGATGCCCCAGACATCCACCTTGCTGTGTTTGTCCTCACTGTGTTTGTGCTGATGCATATTGGCCAACACAATGGCGAGGATCAGCGCTGGAATATCCATAAAGGGATAAAGAGCCGGCACCCAGGCCTCGAACACAATCGACTCCTCTTCCAACAGCACCATAGCTGCAGCGAGGGTAGACGCACTGACCGCGCCAAACAAACCGGCGGTGGCGTAGCCATCGGCGCGGTTAATACCGGGCAAAAATGAAAACAAAAAACTGCCCAGCAAAACAATCACCACACCCACTACCACCGAGAACAGCGCCGGTAGCAGCATGGCGGTAAAGTCCGCTTCACGAATCTCGATGCCGCCGTGCAAGCCAATTCTCATCAGCAATACAAACACAATAAATTGATACACTGCGTTAGGAATTTTTAAATTGCTGCCCAGCGCCGCGATGACCATGCCGCCGATCAAAAAGCCCAGTGTCGGGGTTTGAAACTGAGTTACCAGCCGAGCGAGAAAATCGAGTAAAAACTCCATGCATGGTCCTTTCAATGGGTGATAGACACGGCGACCGCTGCTGAGTCGGGCCGGATTCGTGCACTTAACGCGGGGATTCTAGCCACAGCGGCATCACCGTCAAGCCACACGGCTTGAAGCTGTTGTGCGCCGCTGTTAACAACGAATAACTAACCAATTAAACAGCAACAATCGGCTCCAATCTGAGTAACCGTGTTTGTGATGCTAGCGCGAATCGCGCCAAACACCCACACCACTGTGGCCGCTTTGGCACAGTGGCCATCACCATGGCCATTTAACTTTTACCGCTCGACTGCATCCAACTTGGTATGGCCGTGCGGTTTAGGTGACCAAGCTCGGCTTAGGCCACCAGGCTTGGCTTAGGTCACCGATCCCTTAGATAACCCAGTCTGAGCAGGGCCAAGCTGCCGCCACCCCATACAACCCCAAGCGCTGATGTACTAATATGGAAAAGCTCGCTGTCGCACCAAAGTTAGGAAAACACATGCCCCTTTGCCGTCTGACGCGCGTCTTCACATTGGCTGTGCTCGTATTGTGCTCTGTCAGCAGCGCAGCCACAGAGCACATTGAACTGACGTTGTCGTATCAGACTAACCCATCACCGCCCTATCAGATGGGTTCGGGTGTCGAGATTCAACAGCCCCCCGGCATCGCGCTGGACATTATCAATGCCGCCGCGCAGCAGCTCGACCTCACCATCCGCTATGAACGCTACCCCAATGTACGGGTGTTGCAACTGTTGGAAAGCGGCATGATTGATGGCGCCTTTATGTTCTCTTACAAACCCCAACGTGCGCAGATTGGCCATTACCCGATCACTTCTTCTGGTGAAGTTGACGGCAGCAAACGCTTGGCCCGGCTCAGTTACTGGTTGTATTCACTGCCAGACAGCCCCATTCGCTGGGATGGCAACGAGTTGTACAACGTAAATGGCATCATCGCCGCAGAACATGGGGATTCCATCATCAGTGACCTGAAAATCATGGGGCATGATATTCAGCAACCCAAATCGGTTTACCATGCACTGCTGATGTTAAAAAAACGTCAAAGCGTCGTCGGAGCTGCGTTGCAAGATACCAAAGCCGCTTCCTACCTTGCACAGCCAAACTTTAAAGACATTAAAAGATCTGCCTTACCACTGCGCTCAAAAGACTATTTTTTAGTCCTCAGCCGCCAGTTTGTTGCCGAGCACCCGCACATCGCACAGGCTTTATGGGACAAGGTTGGCCAGCTACGCGATGAGATGACCAGTAAAAATCTGCCGTTATATGCGCCTAACGACTCTATGCCGCCAGAGCAAGATAAATGGCCTTAGCCGTCACTGCACAGCAGCCGTAATTTAAGGCGGATGTTATTGCGATAGGTTTCGTCCAGCGAATGATCATCATTATGCTCGCGATTTTGAATGATCCAAAGGGTGAAATTATTTTTTTATAGAGCGCATTTGCTGGTATCGTTGCCGCTCACGTGGTCGCCGGTGGTGAATAAATAGCTACAGCAAGCACATTGCAATTTGAATATAAGACATGGACGCCACCATGATTAAATGGCGTGCACATGCATTAAAAGGAATATTAGTAATGGGAAGGAAACACGTTTTTATAGCAGTTGCTTTTTTAGTTTCGTCCTGCAGTGAGCCGCCAGAACCCGCAAAGCTGCTTCCAGGCCCTATTAAGATTGATCATATCCAGCAAGTGAAAGATGCATCTGGTCTATCAAAAGTCCGCATCCAGTTGCGAGGCTCGAACAGCAGCTACTGCCAGCTCAGCGTAAACCCCGATCTCTTGCAGCCCATATCAAGCCCCGAAAACAATATTCAGTCGCAGTCAGAAATAAAATGTTGGGAAAACGACAGGGTATTCTCAGCGAGTAAAGGGCAAGATGGTACATACACGAAGGTTGAAACCAAAACCCACCCCCAAATATATGCAGACGAGGTGACTGTAGCAGCAGTTTTAAAAGAAGAAGACGTTGATTATTTTTATACCCTAAAGCTCTCGTGGATCAAGCCCAAGAGCTGGTAGTCGCACCACCAGTTTGATTGGGGGCATAACGGCACATCAGCCAGATGTCATAGCCTAATAGCGCAACGCTCAACTTGCCTACAAATGCTGCGCACAGGCATACGCACTGGCCCAGGCCCATTGAAAATTAAAACCGCCTAAATGCCCCGTCACATCCACCACTTCACCAATAAAATACAATCCAGGCTGGCGTTTGGCTTCGAGGGTTTTGGACGACAGCTCATCGGTATCAACACCGCCCAGCGCCACCTCTGCCGTGCGATACCCCTCGGTACCGGACGGTTTAATCCGCCACTGGTGCAGTTGTGCAGCAATATTGTCCATCTGCTCGCCATTGAGTTGCGCCAAGCGGGTGTCGGCTAATGGCGCATTCACAGCGCTCCACCACTGCTCAGAAAAACGCTGGGTGGTTTTGTCTGCCAGCCATTGCTTCAGGCTTTGTTTTGGACGTTGATGCTGGGCCTGGCGCAGCTCGCTGGCCACGTCCACAGCGGGCAACAAGTTTACCTGCAGCTCATCGCCCGGCCACCAATAGGACGAAATTTGCAACATAGCAGGACCACTGAGGCCTCTGTGGGTAAACAGCATGTCTTCGTGAAATTGGGTGTGATTGCAGTCCACTGTCACATTCAGTGCCGTACCGGAAAGCTCGTGGCATAACGTCTTGAGCTGATCCGTGATGGTAAATGGTACCAGCCCGGCGCGATGCGGGTAGACCTTGAGGCCAAACTGCTCCGCCAACTGATAGCCAAAGCCACTGGCCCCCAGCGTCGGAATAGAAGGGCCACCGGTGGCGACCACCAACTGACGACTGCGAAACGTCTGCTCTGCCGCTTGTACCTGGTACTGCCCCTCTACCACCTCCACCGCAGATACCGGCACCGACAAACGCACCTGGGCACCAAACTGCGCACATTGATCAAGCAGCATATCGACAATTTGCTTGGCTTTATCGTCGCAAAACAGCTGGCCGGCTTTCTTTTCGTGGTAGGCAATGCCGTATTGCTCGACTAGGGCGATAAAGTCCCACTGGCTGTACTGGCTTAGGGCCGATTTGCAAAAATGCGGGTTATGGCTGATGTAACAACTGGGCTCTATGTAATAGTTGGTGAAGTTGCAGCGGCCACCGCCTGACATCAGGATCTTTTTACCAGCCTTGTTGGCATGGTCTAGCACCTGCACCGACAGACCGCGCGCTGCGGCCTGCGCGGCACAAAACAAGCCGGCAGCGCCAGCACCGAGAACAATTACATCAGATTCAAACGTCATGGAGGGATATCGTTGGTGGAAGAAACAGCGGCTGCTATTATGCCCGCTCGATAGGGCTCGGCGCCAGCCGGGCTGCCGTTTCGACCGACATGGGGACACAAGGAAATGGAGCTGTTTGACCGCGCTGGCCTGAGGCAGGTTACCGGCCTAACGCCACGCAAACTGGAGCTGCTACTGCGGTTGCTCAAAGCGCCGACGCTGGATCGCATTTATCGCCAGCTCGATGCCAAGCAAGGCATCGACATGATCGAAGACGCGCTGAACTATCTAGGCATCCATCTTGATTATGACCAACAGGCACTGCAAGCGGCAATGCCGAAAGAAGGCCCGTTTATCACTGTCTCCAATCACCCGTTTGGGTTTCTCGATGGCATTATTCTGCTGCTGATTGTCGGTCGCCAACGGCCCGAGTTTCGCGTGGTGGCCAATTTCCTGCTGAGCTACTTTGCCCCCATTTCTGATTTGTTTATTACCGTTAATCCATTTGAAAAAGGCGGCCCGCGCCAGATGAACGGCATGCGCAAGTCGCTGCAGCAACTAGAGCAAGGATTAGGTCTGGGCGTGTTCCCAGCCGGCGAGGTATCGACTTGGTACAAGGGACAGTCTGGCATAGCCGATCGCGAATGGTCGTTATCGACCATGCGCATGATTCAAAAAGCCAAGGTGCCGGTGATTCCTGTGTATTTTCATGGCCACAACAGCCGCAGCTTTCATGTACTGGGAAAAGTACACCCGGCTCTGCGCACCTTGCGCATTCCCGCTGAGTTTTTGAAAAAGCGCGACCACACTATTCAGTTGGGTATTGGTGAGCGTATGGAGTGGTCCGAACTGGAACAGTTTCAGCAGCCTGCGGCGCTGCGCGAGCATTTGTATGCCGCTACCTATGCACTGAAAGCCTGCGATTAAAGCTCGCTTGCTTGCAGAGCTTTTTTAACCGGTGCGTAACTGCGACGGTGAATCGCACAGGGGCCAAGACGCTGCAGTGCCTCTAAGTGCGCCTTGGTGCCGTAGCCTTTGTGTTGAGCGAAACCATAACCTGGGAATTGTGCGTCCAATTGCTCCATTTCGCGGTCACGCTGCACTTTAGCCAGTACCGACGCCGCGGCAATGCTGGCTACCAACGCATCGCCTTTAATGATGGCTGTCGCCGGCATGGTCAGCTCGGGCAAACGATTGCCATCAATCAAGGCATGTTCGCAATGCAACTGCAAACCGTCGACGGCACGAGTCATGGCCAGCATGCGCGCGTTGAGAATATTCAAGCGATCTATTTCTTCCACCGTGGCGCGAGCAATGCAAAAATCCAGCGCCATGGTGCAAATTTCATCAAATAGCCGTTCGCGCTTTTTTGCCGTCAGTTTTTTCGAGTCGGTTAGCCCATCGGGAATGCGGTCGTCGGCCAAGATGACAGCCGCCGCCACCACGTCACCGCACAGCGGGCCGGCACCGGCTTCATCAACGCCGCAATAGACCAAATTCTGATCCAGCAGCGACTGCTCAGCCGCCAAGCGTTCCATCACTGTGACTCCAACAATTCGATCACCGCATCGGCCGCTTGTTGGTCAGCATTGCGACGCAATTGTTTGTGAATAAACAAAAACGTTTCATGCAGTTGCGACACGGCCTCACCGTCTTGCAAACGCAGCAATAACGCATCAGCCAAATTTGCTGGTGTGGCCTGCAGCTGCAAAAGCTCGGGCACCACTTCCCGCCCCGCCAACAAGTTAGGCAAAGAAATATATGGCTGCGTCACCAAGCGCTTTAAAATATGGTATGTCACGGGTGCGACAATGTAGCTCACCACCATGGGTTTTTTCAGCAGCATGGCCTCAAGGGTGGCCGTCCCCGACGCCAGCAACACCACATCGGCAGCCGTCATACAGGTATGTGATTGGCCCAGCACTACGGTCACCGGCAGCGGTACCGCAAACTCTGCCAACAATTGTTCGATTTGATTGCGACGCTCAACACTGGCTGCAGGAATAATAAAGTGCAGATCGTTGCGCACCCGCAGCATGCGCTGCGCCGTTTCTAAAAACAAACTGCCGAGCCGCTGCACCTCGCTGCCGCGACTGCCAGGCATTAAACACACCAGGGCTTTGTCGGTTGGCAGTTCGAGCGCTTGCCGTGAGGGAGCTGGGTCGGTTTCTAATGGAATTTTGTCGGCTAAGTGATGGCCAACAAAGCGCACCGGCACCTGGTGATCTTTATAAAACTTCGCCTCAAACGGAAACAGCGTCAGCATTAAGTCTACGGCTTTGGCGATTTGCTCAACTCGTTTTTCACGCCAAGCCCACACCGAGGGGCTGACGTAGTGCACGGTTTTAATGCCGCTCTGTCGCAGTTTTTGCTCGAGTGTGAGATTAAAATCAGGAGCGTCGATGCCAATAAAGACATCTGGAGGATTCTGGCGCCAATGCTTAATCAAATCTCGGCGCACTTTGAGCAGCTCAAACAATCGCCCGAGCACTTCAACCAAGCCCATGACCGACAAGCGCTCCATGGGAACAAAGCTGGTCATGCCCTGAGCTTGCATCAGCGGCCCACCAATACCTTCAAAGCTGGCGTTTGGGTAGCGAATTTTGAGTGCCTGAATTAAGCCAGCACCGAGCATATCACCGGATGTTTCACCGGCAACCAGGGCAATGCGCATCAGCGAATAATACCCCGGCTGGCTGCTTTTAATGTGGCTACCAGTAACTGTACCGCGCTGTCATCATCGGACTCCAGTTCGGCCAACGCTTCTTTTACCGTCAGCCCCTGGCGATACAGAGTTTTATAAGCTTGGCGCACACGCTGAATACTGTCCTTGCTAAAGCCACGACGCTTTAAGCCTTCGACATTGATACCGTGGGGCTTGGCCGGATACCCCTGCGACATTACATACGCCGGAATATCTTTTAATACCACCGTGCCCGCGCCACACATGGAGTGCGAGCCAATCTTACAGAACTGGTGTACTTGGGTAGCACCGCCCAAAATCACCCAGTCGCCAATATGAACATGGCCAGCCAGGTTGGTGTCGTTAGCAAAAATGCCATGATCACCAATCTCCACATCGTGGGCGACGTGCACATTGACCATAAACAAGTTATCGCTACCGACTTGCGTATGCCCTTTGTCTTGCACGGTGCCACGGTGAAAGGTACACGCTTCACGAATCACATTGTTATCGCCAATGCTCAGCGTTGTCGGTTCACCGCCGTATTTTTTGTCCTGACATTCCTCACCAATGGAGGCAAATTGGAAAATACGATTATTGCGGCCAATTTTGGTCGGGCCTTTGATGACCACGTGGGAACCGATCACGGTGCCCGCGCCAATTTCCACACCAGCGCCGATGATGGAAAATGGGCCGACGCTCACGTCGTCGGCCAAACGTGCTTCAGGATCTACAATCGCGTGCGGGTCGATCATGCCAGCTCCAGTTCCCTCTCGGCACAAGTGACGTCGGCCTGGCACACGACGGCGTCGTCGACCAATGCACGACAAGCAAATTTCCAGATACCACGACGACCACTGACAAACCGCGCTTCCAACACCACCTGATCACCCGGCACGATTGGCTTTTTAAAGCGCACGTTATCGGCACCGGCAAAATAATACAGGGTATTGTTGGTACGCTGCTCACCGAGCATGCTCAGCCCCAGCAAACCCGCGGCTTGTGCCATGGCTTCCAGTGTTAAGACACCGGGCATGATGGGGTGGCCTGGAAAATGGCCGTTAAAAAATTCTTCGTTAATGGTGACGTTTTTCAGAACACGAATGACTGCGCCCTGTTCATCATCCAGGTCTATCGATTGCACCCGATCGACCAGCAAAAACGGATAACGATGGGGTAAAAATTCCTGAATTTGCTGTACGGTTTCCAGGGACATCAAACTTCACCTTCTTGGCGTTTCTCTAACTGTTGCAGCCGTTTGGCCATTGAATCCAGTTGTCGGAAGCGCGTCGCGCTGCGGCGCCACTCTTTCAGTGGCATCTGCGCTGTGCCAGAGGCATACACCCCTGGCTCATCAATCGACTTGCTAATCAGCGCCATCGCTGCGACATGCACGCCATCAGCAATGGTCAAATGTCCAGATAACCCAGCGCCACCAGCCACGGTGCAGCCAGCACCTACCTCAGTACTGCCGGCAATACCCGAGCAAGCGGCCATGGCCGTTCCCTCACCCACGGTGACGTTATGAGCAATCTGAATCAGATTGTCCAAAATCACGCCATCGGCGATGACGGTGTCATCCAAAGCACCTCGGTCAATGCAGGTGTTGGCGCCAATTTCGACATCGCTGCCGATACGCACACCACCCAATTGCGCAATCTTGTGCCAACGCTGTTGCTCGGGCGCAAAGCCAAAGCCGTCCGCCCCCAACACTGCACCTGAGTGAATAACGGTACGATCACCGACATGCACACCGTGATACAAGGTCACATTGGCTGCCACCCGGCATTGCTCGCCCAGGGTGGAGTCATCACCGATAACGGTGCCAGGGCCGATTTCACAATCGTTACCAATGGCCACGTGCTCACCAATGACGACGTTGGCGCCAATGCTGACGTTTTCACCCAGCTGCGCCGAGTCGGCAATCACCGCGGTGCGATGAATACCCAACTGCGGTTTAGGGCGGTTATCAAACAGTTGTGTCGCTTTAGCAAACGCCAGATACGGGTTATCGGCCACCAGCGCAATGCCGGGCACCAGCTCGGCTTGTGCTTCAGCGACAATCACCGCGCTGGCGTTGCTTGCCTGCAAATGACGGCGATAACCGTCATTTGCTAGAAAGCTGATCTCACCGGCCGTGGCCGAGGTTAAGGTATTGACCCCATGAATGATCAGGTCACCACCGTCGCTCAGGCGGGCGCCAATCTGCTCGGCCAGGTCAGCCAACTTAAGTTGCATAGCGCCCCCGGCCTATTTTCCAGCGTTCAGTCGTTCCAACAATGGTTTGGTCAGGTCGGCTTGTGGTGAGGCATACACCACGGCACCAGCCTGAAGCACGACATCATACTCGCCCTCTTTGATAATTGCTTTAAGCAACTTCTCAACATTGGGCAATTGTGTTTGGAAAAATTCGCGCTTCCAACGTTGCTCAGATTTCTGCAGGTTCTGTGCAAAGAACTGGAACTCTGAACGCTTCTCTTCGAAGTCTTTGGCCAGCTTACGGCGCTCTTCATCGCTCATAAAATCGGCGTTCTTTTCACGCTTTTCGTTCATCTCGCGCAGAGCACTTTCCAGTGACTTGAGCTTGTCGATTTCGGTTTGGTTGTCTTGCTCAAACACCTTGATGGACGCTTTCGCCGCCTCTGACAGGAACACCGCACGCTCCATATCCACCACCGCCACTTTCTGTGCCGCCACCGCGGTGTTTACCATCAGGCCCAAAGCCATCATTACCATCCAGCGCATTAATACGTCTCCTTATAATTAATTAACTTAGAACACCTGGCCGAGAGAGAACTCGAAGCCTTCAGTGCGATCGCCTGATTTATCGTTCAGCGGAATGGAGTAGGTAAAGGTCAAAGGACCAATGGCCGTAATCCAGGTCACGCCAGCACCAACGGCGGTGCGGACTTCATTAATATCGAAGCCATTTTCACAATACGGATGACGGGTCAGTGTCGGCACATCAGAATCACTTGGCGTGTAACACTGATCGGTAAAGGTATTACCGGCATCCAGGAACAACACGCTGCGCAATGAACTGCGATCTTCCACAAATGGGAATGGGAAAATCAGTTCAACACTGGCCTCAGTATTAATGTTGCCACCCAGCGCGCGTTCCGATTCAACAAAATACGGCGCTGTGGCAATACTGCCGTTGTCGGCCAACTGATACACAGGCTTGTAACGGTTGCTGTTGCTCACCGCCACGGCGGCGCCGTCTTCATCTTCTTTGTACACCACCGTCGGCACACTGGTGTCGACTTCTGGGCGGCCCAACTCATCCAGCTCGTAAAGGATGTCACCATTAGCATCCGTTTGTGACAATTCCACCACGTTGTACTCAGGCAAACCTTTTGGACCCAAGCTGTTGGAACTGTAACCACGTACCGAGCCTACGCCACCGGCACGGAAGTTTTTGAAGAATGGCAAACGCTCTTGATCGCCAAAGCCATCGCCATAACCCAGCTCAGTGCGCAGGCGCAGTGACCACTCACCACCTAATGGGAAGTAGTAGTTCGCCGAGTAATTGAGCTTGTAATAGGTCAGATCACTGCCAGGAATAGAAATGTCCGCACTGACCTTATGCTCAGTACCGGCAGTCGGGAACAAACCACGGTTCAACGCGTTGTAGCTCCAGCTCAGTCCCAGTTTGTACTCCAGGAAATGATCGCCTTCGTCTTCGATGAACTCGATGATTTCTGCAGGCACCGTGCTACCACGGAACATGTCGGTGCTGGTCAAACCAGCCGAGAAGCTCAAGCGCTGACGATTAGAAATCGGATAACCAAAGGTCAAATTACCGCCTTTGGTATTGGTTTGATAATCGCTCACCGCACTCAGGCTTTCGTAATCGGTTTCCCGATAAAACAGGTTATAACCACGGCTGACGCCATCGATGGTGTAATACGGGTCGAAGAAAGAGAAGTTATACGACTGCACCGTATTGTTCTTCTGCACACCCAATGACATGCGATTGCCGCTGCCCATAAAGTTGTTCTGGCTAACGCTGGCGCCAAGAATCACACCGCTGCTGCCGGCATATCCGACATTAAAGTTCAGACTGCCGCTGAGCTGCTCTTCAACGTTGTAATTCACATCGATCATGTCGTCGGTGCCCGGCACGGTGGGCGTATCGACGGTCACGGTTTTAAAGAAACCTAAGCGGTCCAAGCGAGCTTTACCGGCATCGATTTTTTCCGTCGATGCCCAGCCACCTTCCATTTGCAGCATTTCGCGGCGCAGCACTTCATCCAACGTGCTCTCGTTACCGGCAAAGTTAACGCGGCGCACATAAGTACGCTTACCGGGTTCAACGAAGAAGGTCAGGTCTACCTGACGGTTGTCGTCGTCAATATCGGGAATACCGTCGACCTTGGCAAAGGTGTAGCCATCGTTGCCCAGACGTTTGCTCATCCAGTCGCTGCTGGCCGTCACCCGGCGACGTGAAAAGGTATCGCCCTCACCAACAAACAGCAGCTGGCTGAGCTCTTCTTCTTCTACCACCAGGTTGCCGGCGAAGCGAATGTCACGAATATCGTACTTTTCGCCTTCGCTGACGTTTAAAGTGATATACACGCTGTCTTTGTTCGGCGACAAAGACACCTGTGTCGATTCAATATTGAAACGGATGTAACCGCGGTCCAGATAATAGGAGCGCAAGGTTTCCATATCGGCGGCCAGCTTTTCACGTGCGTATTTATCGTCGCTGGCGTACCAGGACCAGAAGTTAGACGTTTGCAGCTCAAACTGTTTCAACAGCTCGTCGTCACTAAAGACTTCGTTGCCGACAATATTAATGTGCGCGATGGAGGCCACGTTGCCTTCCTCGACCTCAATGTTCAGGCCCACGCGGTTACGCGGCAAAGCCTCAACATCGGTAACGATGCGCGCATCGTAACGCCCTTGTGACACGTACTGGCGTTCCAGCTCCAGGGAAATTCGCTCCAACGTCGAGCGCTTAAACACCAAGCCTTCGGCCAAGCCAGACTGCTTCAGGCCATCGAGCAACATATCGGTCTGAATGGCTTTGTTGCCACTGATCTCGATACTGCTGATGGTGGGCAACTCCACCAAACGAACAATCAGCACGTCGCCATCGCGCAGTAACTGAATGTCGTTAAATAAGCCCGAACGGAACAGCTGTTTCGACGCCGTTACCAATCGATGTTCGTCGACACTGTCGCCGACATTAATGGGCAGCTGCTCAAACACAGTACCCGCTGACACCCGCTGCAAACCTTCGAGGCGAATGTCTTCAATTTGAAATGATTCAGCGGCAGCTGCCGATGACCCAACCCCTAACAACAGCGCAAACAACACACGACGCATTGGTTATTCCAGTCTCTCGCGGCTACTACATCAGCCGGCTGATATCGTTATAAAAAGCCACCATCATCAAACTCAGCAGCAAGAACATGCCGAACTGCAGTGCAGCAATTTGCACCCGCTCTGACAAAGGTTTACCGCGCAAGGCTTCTATGGTGTAAAACAGAATGTGTCCGCCATCGAGCATGGGCACAGGCAACAAATTCAGCACCCCGAGCGACACACTGAGCAAGGCCAGGAAATCCACAAAGGTTTCCAAACCACCCGACGCCGAAGAGCCGGCTACTTTAGCAATGGTGATAGGACCACTCAAGTTCTTGACCGATAAGTCGCCGGCCAACATCTTCCACAGTGACTCCAAGGTAAAGCCGACCAGATTCCAGGTTTTCTCTAAACCATGCAGCAGCGCACTGAACGGATCGTAGGAACTGCTGCGAATCCAGTCTTGCGGCAACTCGGGAATGTCCACCTGCACACCGGCAAAGCCAATGCGCTGACCATCTTGCTCACGCGCCGCCGGTGTCATATGCACGCTGACGGTTTCGCCGCCGCGCTGCACCGTCAGCATCAATGCCTGATCTGGACTGTTACGCACAACATTGACCCACGCCATCCAATCGGCAATCGGCTCATCGTTGACCGCTGTCACTAGGTCACCCACTTGTAACCCTGCGGCCTGCGCAGCGCCGCCATCCACCAACTGGCCAACCACCGCCGGCACATTCAAACGGCGCGGAACGATGCCAAGCCCAGACAATGGCTCTGGGCTGTCGCTGGCCGACAACCAATTGTTCAGCGGCAAGGTGTGCTGGCGCAAAGCGCCGGATTCACTGCGCACGGCAATGATCAAGTCGGTGCTTTCGCCCAGATACGACAGTAAAGTCCATTGCACCTCTTGCCAGGTTTCGGTTTCCGTACTGGCAATTTGTACAATTTCATCACCCGGCTGCAGCCCAGATTGCGCCGCGATCGAGTCTGGCTGAACCTGGCCAATCACCGGCACAACGCCTGTGGTTCCGCCCACAAACAACGCCCAATAGGCAAAGATCGCAAAGATAAAGTTCGCCAACGGGCCAGCAGCAGCAATGGCGATGCGCTGCCACACCGGCTTGCGATTAAACGCCCGATCGAGCAAATGCTCGGGCACCGTGGCTTCGCGCTCGTCCAGCATTTTGACGTAGCCACCCAACGGGATGGGGGCAATGGCATACTCGGTGCCGTGCTTGTCTTTCCACGACCACAGCGGTTTACCAAAGCCTACCGAAAAACGCAGTACGTCAACGCCACAGCGGCGAGCGACCCAAAAATGGCCGTACTCGTGTATCACCACCAGCAGGCTGATGGCGACGATAAAATACAACACAGTCATAACGGTGAATCCTCTAGCCAACCGCGTTCAGACACACAGCACTGCGCTGCTTGCCTGGCCCATTGGTCGGCGTTTAATACATCATCCAGGGAGTCTATAGCGGTCAGCGGATGAGAATGCATGACGGCTTGAATCACCCTTGGAATCGCATGGAAAGGAATTTGTTCCGCTAAAAATGCTGATACAGCCACTTCATTGGCGGCATTCAGCACCGCAGGCATGCTCCCACCTTGCTGAAAGGCCCGTGCTGCCAGCTGCAAACAAGGAAACGTCTGATGGTCGGGTTGCTCAAAATCCAATTGCGCAATGGCAAACAAATCCAACGCCTGAACACCGGCCTCAATGCGCTCAGGCCATGCCATGCCATAGGCAATCGGCGTGCGCATATCTGGCTGCCCTAATTGAGCAATCACCGAGCCATCGCAATACTGCACCATCGAGTGGATGACACTTTGCCGGTGCACCACCACTTGCACGTCGTCGGGCTGGCAGTGAAACAGAAAACACGCCTCGATCAGCTCCAAGCCCTTGTTCATCAAGGTGGCAGAATCGACCGAAATCTTTTGCCCCATCGACCAGTTCGGATGTGCCACGGCTTGCGCTGGCGTTACCGCTTGCAACTGCTCTGAGCTGTAACCGCGAAATGGGCCACCGGAGGCAGTCAGCAGAATTTTCTCAATGCCGTGCTCGGCAAAGTCACCGGCGAAATTGGCCGGTAAGGATTGAAAGATGGCGTTATGCTCACTGTCGATGGGCAGCAGTTCAGCGCCGCCATCACGTACCGCTTGCATAAACAGCGGCCCAGCCATAACCAGGCTTTCTTTATTGGCCAGCAAGACACGCTTGCCAGATTGCGCCGCCGCCAGGGTCGGCAATAACCCCGCCGCACCGACAATGGCGGCCATCACCTGGTCCACCGACGCAGCACTGGCAATATCCACCAACGCCTGCTCACCTGTCAGCACGTGCGTGGTGACATCTGCCAAGGCGGCTTCGGCCAACTGAGCGCGCAACGTTGCCGCCGCCTGCGCATCGGCCATGACCGCAAACTCGGGCTTAAACTCACGCACTTGTTCCAGCATGCGTTCAACGTTGTGCGCCGCACTTAACGCATAAACACGGTACTTGTCCGGGTGTCGTCGCACGACATCCAAAGTGCTCATACCGATGGAGCCGGTAGAGCCCAGTACAGTCACACGCTTCACGGGCTAAGCCCCCAATCCAGCACCACCATGCAAAATGCAAATACCGGCACTGCTGCGGCCATGCTGTCGATGCGGTCCAATACACCGCCATGGCCAGGCAATAAGGAGGAGCTGTCTTTAATACCGCGATAGCGCTTCATCATGCTTTCGACCAGATCACCCAATACCGAGATCACCATGGTGACCACGGTAATGGCCAGCAGCTTCCAGCTGTTTTCCAGTGTCAGCGGCTCGACCCAGTTGTCGATGTAGAGACCAAACAGCAAAGCAATCAACAGCGTGGTGGCAAAACCGCCCCAAAAGCCGGCCCAGGATTTACCCGGGCTGACTTCCGGCGCCAATTTGGTATTCCCCCAGCGCTTGCCGGAAAAGTAAGCGCCAGTATCCGCTCCCCAAACAATCAGCATCACGTAAAATATCAATAACGAGCTGTGCGGCTGCTCTTTTAAATGCATAAAGCCGACCCACATGGGCACTAATACGCACAAGCCGAGCAAGGCTCGAATCGGCCTGGATTGCCACAGCCGCGTCCCGCTCGGGTAGCTCTGTACCAAGGCAAAGGCAATCGCCCACCACAAGGTGCCAAGCGCTAGGTAAACAATCAGCCACTCGGGGAAAACCCGTAAAAAACGCGCACTGATGTACAAACAGACAAACACCACCAGGGCGTACACCACCCGACTCCAAGTGCGCTGGTAACCGGCGATATTGGCCCACTCCCAGGCGCCCAAAGTGGCGATGGCGGCAATAAAAAAGGCAAAAGGTTTGAGTGGCAAAAAGAAAATGCCAACAATCATAACAGGGGCCAACACCAAGGCCGTTAACACACGTTGCTTAAACACTGTGCTCCGCTTCCTCTAGCTGATCGTCAGTTCGTCCGAAGCGGCGGGTACGCTCAGCAAAGGCCACTAACGCTTGTTGGTATTCTTGTTGTTTAAAATCCGGCCAATACACATCGGAAAAATAGAACTCGGTGTAGGCCATTTGCCACAACATAAAGTTGCTGATGCGCTGCTCACCACCAGTGCGGATCATTAAATCCGGTGCCGGCAAGTCATGCAGCCAGGTGTGCTGATGCAAACGCTGCTCATCAATGTCTTCAGGCTGCAAAGTGCCTTGCTTAACTTGCTCGGCCAATTGCCGCGCTGCCTGAGCGATGTCCCACTGGCCGCCGTAATTTGCGGCAATGACCAACGTCATGCGGTCATTGTTGGCAGTCAGCGCTTCCGCTTGTTGCACCAATTCTTGAATACGCGGGCTAAAACCCGACAGGTCGCCCATCACACGCAAACGAATGTTGTTGTGATGCAGCTTTTTGACTTCGCGCTCTAACGCCGCCACGAACAGCTGCATTAACGCGCTGACTTCGTTGGCTGGCCGGCGCCAGTTTTCGCTGCTGAAGGCAAACAAGGTCAGCACTTCAATGCCGTTGCGCGCAGAGGTTTCCACCACCGCACGCACAGCATCCACACCGGCCTTGTGACCTGCGACGCCTGGCATCAAACGACGTTTTGCCCAGCGATTGTTGCCATCCATAATGATGGCAACGTGCTTAGGCAGCTGGCCTTTGGCGGCCAGGCCATCATCAATACTGGTCGACACGGAATTAAACCTTCATCAGGTCCTTTTCTTTGTCCGCCAGCAGATCATCGATCTGAGCAATGTACTTGTCGGTCAGCTTCTGGATTTGCTCCTCACCGCCGCGTTGCTCGTCTTCAGAGATCTCTTTTTCTTTTTGCAGGTCTTTTAGCGTGCCGTTGGCGTCACGACGAATATTACGTACTGAGACACGGCCTTTTTCCGCTTCTGCACGCGCTTGCTTGATGTAGTCTTTGCGTGTTTCTTCCGTCAGTGCAGGCATTGGCACACGAATGGTGTCGCCCGATGTTGCTGGGTTCAGGCCCAGATCAGACTTCATGATGGCTTTTTCAATTTCCGGCACCATCGGCTTTTCCCATGGGTTGATCGCCAGTGTACGGGCGTCTTCCACCATGATGTTGGCCACCTGCGACAATGGGGTATCGACACCGTAGTAGCTAACCATTACGCCATCGAGAATCGCTGGTGTGGCACGACCTGTGCGCACACGCTTAAACGCTTCTACCACGGCCGCCACACTTTTGCTCATGCGCTCTTCTGCATCTTGTTTGATGTCGTTGATCATCGTCACTTATCCTCACTGACAATCAGAGTGCCGTCGCTGCCGCCGGTCATCAGACGGGCCAGCACCCCTTGTTCGTTCATATCGTAAACACGCAATGGCATGTTGTGGTCGCGAGCCAAGCAGATCGCGGTCAAGTCCATTACGCCTAACTGTTTTTCCAGGACTTCTTGGTACGTCAAACAATCGTACTTTTCGGCGTCCGGTACCTTCTTCGGGTCGGCAGTATACACACCATCGACGTTTGTTGCCTTCAGAACGAGATCTGCATTGATTTCGATCCCACGCAAGCACGCCGCTGAGTCGGTGGTAAAGAACGGATTACCGGTACCAGCGGAGAAGATCACCACATCACCGCTGTCCAACGCGCGGATGGCACTGCGGCGGTCATAGTGGTCGACAATGCCGCTCATCGGAATGGCTGACATGACCCGTGTCGGCATATTGGCACGCTCCAGCGCATCACGCATCGCCAACGCATTCATAACGGTGGCCAGCATGCCCATGTGGTCACCCGCCACACGGTCCAAACCAGCTTCGCTCAACGCTTTACCGCGGAACAAGTTACCACCACCAATCACCAGACCGACCTGCACCCCAATGCCGCGCAGCTGGCCGATTTCCAACGCCATGCGATCAAGCACCTTCGGATCGATACCGAAGTCGAGCTCGCCCATCAGGGCCTCACCACTCAGTTTTAACAGGACTCGTTTGTACTTTGCGCTCTTCATTTCTGCCATGGGCCAGGTCTCCGGTGATCATCAAATACAAATATGCCGGGCGAACCCGGCATAAGAACAGGGGCACTCAGCGGTGCCAGTACCCCAAGCGTGACATTAGCCTTTCAGCTGTGCTGCCACTTCTGCTGCGAAGTCAACTTCCTCAACTTCGATGCCTTCGCCCACTTCAACGCGAACGAATGAAACAACCTCAGCACCGGCCGCTTTCGCCAACTGGCCAACGGTTTGCTCAGGGTTCTTAACGAAAGGCTGCTCCAGCAGGCTGTTCTCTTTCAAGAACTTCTGCAGACGGCCACCCATCATTTTCTCAACGATCTCATCTGGCTTGCCGGCCATGTCTGGCTGCGCCTTGATGATTTCTTTCTCTTTTTCCAGCACTTCAGCTGGCATGTCTTCTGGGCTCAGAACGCGAGGGTTGACAGCCGTTACGTGCATAGCGATGTCTTTCGCCAGCTCAGCGTCGCCACCTTTCAGCTCAACGATAGCGGCCAGCTTGCCAGTCGCGTGCAGGTAAGCACCAACAGTGTCGCCTTCAACCACAAACGCACGACGAACAGTGATGTTCTCACCGATCTTTTGTACCAGCGCCATGCGGTCTTCTTCCAGCTCACCTTCGGTCAGCTTGGCCACGTCGGTTTCTTTGGTGTCAGCCAGTTTCGCCACTACTTTGTCAGCGAAGTCGCCGAAGTTAGAGTCGCCCGCTGCGAAGTCAGTTTCTGAGTTCACTTCAACGGCAACGACAACACCGTCGTTAGCAATAACGCGTACTTTACCTTCAGCGGCAGTACGGCCAGCTTTTTTGGCTGCTTTCAGACCTGAGTTCTTACGCAGGTCTTCGATCGCTTTATCAATGTCACCTTCAGCTGCTGCCAGTGCTTTTTTGCACTCCAGCATGCCCAGACCCGTGCGCTCACGCAGTTCTTTTACCTGTGCGGCAGAAATATTCGCCATGTCTAAAATCCTCTATACAGTGTCAAAATATCCAAAAAAAGGGGGCAAGCCCCCTTTTTCAATGCGAGTCGGGGAGCTTATTCAGCTGCCGCTTCTTGCTCAGCGCTGTCAGCAACTTCAACGAACTCGTCAGCAGCACCAGTGGCTTGCTTACCTTCCAGTACCGCGTCCGCTACTGCAGAGGCGTAAATCTGGATCGCACGGATCGCGTCGTCGTTACCTGGGATGACATAGTCAACGCCGTCTGGGTTAGAGTTGGTATCAACGATACCCACCACTGGAATACCCAGCTTGTTCGCTTCCTGAACAGCGATGCGCTCGTGATCCACGTCGATAACGAAGATCAGGTCAGGCAGACCGCCCATCTCTTTAATACCGCCAATAGAGCGCTCCAGCTTCTCCATTTCGCGAGTACGCATCAGCGCTTCTTTTTTGGTCAGCTGCTCAAACGTACCGTCAGAAGATTGCGCTTCGAGGTCACGCAGACGCTTGATAGACTGACGAATGGTTTTGTAGTTGGTCAGCATACCGCCCAACCAACGGTGAGCAACGTAAGACGCGCCTGCACGCTCCGCTTGCTCTTTGATGATCTTGCCCGCAGCACGCTTGGTACCAACCAGCAGAATCTTGTTGTTGCGTGACGCTTTGCTTTCGATCACTTTCAGTGCATCGTTCAACGCAGGAACAGTGTGCTCCAGGTTGATGATATGAATCTTGTTGCGAGCACCAAAGATGTACTTACCCATTTTAGGGTTCCAGTAACGCGTCTGGTGACCGAAGTGAACACCTGCTTTCAGCAGGTCACGCATGCTAACTTGTGCCATGATTTTACCTTTAATTTCATTGGGTTAGGCCTCCACACTTCACGTTGCCGACCGCTCATCAGAGCAGCACCCCGACAGCGCTTTTCGAAGTGTGTGTGTGTTCCCTCATGACCGACGGATCTGAGGGTGTGCTTTTCGCGGGCGCTTTATACCACTTTTGCTAACTCTAAACCAGTGTATCCGACAGGAATTACCGCCCTGTTCACGCTGTCGATCAGTCGCTGTACAATGGTGCCTGTTTCTATATTTCTACAAGTGATGGTCTGCATGTCTGTTAGTCTCAAAACCGCCGATGAAATTGAAAAGATGCGCGTTGCTGGTCGCTTGGCCGCCGAAGTGCTGGAAATGATCGGCGATTACGTCAAGCCGGGCGTTACCACCGGTGAGCTGGACCGCATCTGTCATGACTACATTGTCAATCAGCAGCAAGCCATTCCCGCGCCACTGAATTATCGTGGCTTCCCGAAATCCATTTGTACGTCCATCAACCATGTGGTGTGCCACGGCATTCCCAGCGATGACAAGGCACTAAAGAAAGGCGACATCGTTAACATCGACGTCACCGTCATCAAGGATGGCTACCATGGCGACACCAGCAAGATGTTTTACGTCGGTGAGCCTACCCCTGCTATTAAGCGCCTGGTCGACATCACCCAGGAATGTTTGTACATCGGCATTGATATGGTGAAACCTGGAGTACGCTTAGGCGACATCGGCCATGCCATCCAACAGTACGCTGAGAGCAACCACTACTCAGTGGTGCGCGAATACTGTGGTCATGGCATTGGCAAAGAATTCCACGAAGAGCCGCAAGTCATGCACTATGGCCGCCCGGGTACCGGTTTTGAATTACAGGCCGGCATGACCTTTACCATCGAACCGATGATCAACCAAGGCAAGCGCTTCACCAAGTTGATGAAGGACGAATGGACCGTCATCACCAAGGACCGTAAACCGTCCGCGCAATGGGAACACACACTGCTGGTGACCGACACCGGCGTTGAAGTCCTGACCCGCCGCCAGGAAGAAACCCGCTTCGCCTGAGATACTATTCATGGACACTGTAAGCCTCGTACTCCCGCAAGTGGATGTTGCTGACCTAACGCTTAGGTTGCAGGAGGCGGTGTCCCCCATTCCTGTGGTGCGCAATCTGCTGAAGCAGCTGCAAGACGATTGCCATGCCTACTTTCGCGCCACCTTAGATGCCGACACCCTGGTGCATCACCGGTCGGGCTTAATCGACAACATTCTGCACACCCTGTGGCAGCACCTGCAGCTCGATTGCAACCATTTAGCCTTGATTGCCGTAGGCGGCTATGGCCGCGGTGAACTACACCCGCATTCGGATATCGATTTGTTGTTGCTGGCACGCGATGAAGCGACCATCAATAACAACAGCGAAGCACTGCAGAATTTCATCACCCTGCTGTGGGATTTAAAGCTCGACATCGGCCACAGCGTGCGCACGCTGGACGAGTGTATCGAGGAAGCCGGCAAAGATCTGACCATCATTACCAATATGATGGAAAGCCGACCGCTGGCCGGCGATACAAGCCTGCACCAGTCGCTGCGTGCGGCGACCGCACCACAACAATTGTGGCCAGCGCAGGATTTCTTTAATGCCAAATGGGTGGAAATCCAACAGCGGCATAAAAAGCACAAAAGCTCCGAATACAACCTTGAGCCGAACGTTAAAAACTCCCCCGGCGCCCTGCGTGATATTCAAACCATCACTTGGGTCACCATGCGTCATTTTGGCACCGGTACTTTAACCGCGCTGCAAGACAAAGGGTTTTTAACCGAATTTGAGTTCCAGCGCCTGAGCGGCAGCCTGACCTTTTTATGGCGTGTGCGCTACGCCCTGCACATGATTTCAGCGCGCGAAGAAGACCGTCTGCTGTTCGATTTACAGCGTGAAGTCGCCGAATTATTGGGCTTTGAAGACGACGGCAATCAGCTCGGCGTTGAACAATTTATGCGCCAGTTTTATCGCAACCAGCTCGCTACCATGGAGCTGTGCGATTTGTTGTTGCTGCACTTCAACGACGACTTTATGAAGAGCGGTCAGCGCACCGACGTTGTGCCGTTAAATGAGCACTTCGTATTGTGCAATGGCTATCTGCAGCTGATCGACGCCGACTTATTTAAGCGCCAGCCCGAGTGGCTGTTAAAAGTATTCCTATTGATGGCGCGCACCAGCAACGCCAAAGGCATTCACACCACCACCATTCGCGCTCTGCGCGACCATCGCCATTTAATCGACGACGATTACCGCAACAACCCAGATTACAACGCGGTCTTTATGGAGCTGATGCGCAACCGTGAGCGCGTGGTGCGTGAATTATCGCGCATGCTGCGCTACGGCATTCTTGGCGCCTATATTCCGGAGTTTGGAAAAATCATCGGCATGATGGAACACGATTTGTTCCATGTTTACACCGTTGATGATCACAGCCTGAGAATGGCGCGCTTGCTGCGCCATTTCCGCTTTAGTGATGTTCGTGAGCGCTACCCACTGGCATCGCGCCTGATTCACCGAGTAATGAAAAAAGAGATTTTGTATCTCACGGCCTTGCTGCACGATACCGGCAAAAGCCTGGAAGGTGACCACACCGTCAATGGCGGCGAGATCGCAGCGCGTTTTTGCCGTCAGCACAATTTGCGCCCCACCGACAGCAGCATGGTAACTTGGCTGGTCAGTAACCACTTACTGATGTCCAACGCCTCTCAACGGTTGGACCTCAATAACCCAGAAGACATTCATCAGTTCGCACTGGAAGTCGGCGATCAACAGCACTTGGATATGCTGTATTTAATTTCCGTCGCCGACATCGTCAGCACCAATCCCAAACTATGGACGCCATGGCGGGCTGAGCAAATGCGCGAGCTGTATCGCAACACCAAGCGCGCGCTGCGCCGCGGTTTGGGTAATCCACGCAATGTTGAAGACGTGGTGGCAGAAATTCAGCACGAGGCGAAAACACGATTGCTGCAGCAAGGGCTGGCCGAGGAGCGCATCGATGCATTGTGGTCCAATCCGGGCAACGATTATTTCCTGCGCGAGGGCGTCGACAACATCATTTGGCAAACCCTGCTACTCGATCAGCACAACCACAGTGACCGACCATTAATTGCCGTGCGACCAACGTCCGAGCGGGAGTTTGAAGGAGCAACGCAAATCTTTGTACTGGCTAAAGATCAGCCCAATTTATTTGCTGTCACCACCGCCACCCTCGACCAGCTCAACCTAAATATTCAAGATGCGCGCATCATGACTTCCGAGCAGGAACGCAACGCCGTCGATACCTATATTGTGCTGGACGAAAACAATCAGCCCATTACCGACTTGCAGCGCATCGAAAAAATCCGCTCCGTGTTAGAAGACGCCATCAGTCAGCCCGACCAATACAGCACCATTATTCAACGCCGCACGCCACGCGCACTAAAGCAATTTCAGGTCGACACCCAAGTCACCATGAGTACCGACCCAGCAACACAGCGCACCACGCTGGAAGTGGTGGCCGCCGACCGTCCGGGCTTATTAGCAAAAGTAGGAGCCATCTTTGCCGAATTTGGCGCAGAGATACAGGGTGCTAAAATTCTCACCGAAGGCGAGCGTATTCACGATATTTTTTACATCGTGGATCACAATGGCGAGCCGTTTTCCGATGCACAGCGTTGTGAGGCGCTGCGCCAAGCGGTAATGGAAGGGCTGGACGAGCAGGTCGAGGCACAAAGCGCGGTTTAACTTGGGCTTGTGTTATTAAAGTCTCGTGTGGCACACAGGCGGCTCTATAAACAGAGCCGCATAAAGTCATAAAGTAGAGTCTAGCGCTTATTTCTTGCGCTTAATCGGCGCAAAACCATCGCCGTCCATCAAATTACCGGCAGCTTTAGGCTTGCGTTGCGGCGACGAAGATTTACTGGTGGTTTTACTCGCACTCTTTTTACCCGTTCCTTTTTTCTGACCATATGGCGACTTCTTACCCGCCGGCTTTTTCTTTTTACCGGCCACCTTGCCCGAGCTTTTTACTTTTTTAGGGCCTTGGTACTTGGCTTTCAGACCTTCGATGGTACGTGGCTCCAGCGTCTGCTGCTGGTAGCGTTCAATCGTCGCTTTTAAATTCCATTCGTGCGCAGCAATGAGAGCAATGGCCAAACCATGACGCCCAGCACGACCGGTGCGGCCAATGCGATGGACATATTCATCGCCTTTGCGCGCTAAATCGTAATTGACCACCAAATCCATGCCTTCAACATCAAGACCGCGCGCTGCAACGTCGGTGGCAACGAGAATATTGCGCTTGCCCAAACGCACTTGTTGCAGCACATAATTACGCTCGTCCTGAGTCATGTCGCCGTGCAAAGCCGCCACGCCGTCACGGTGCTGGCGTAAGAAGTCGGCCAACCGATCCACCTCATCACGACGATTCACAAACACGATGGCTTTGTCGTAGCTTTCATTGGCCAACAGCCATACCAACAAACGATCTTTGTGAGCGTTGTCGTCGGCCAATATGCGCTGCTGGCGAATAAAACCGTGGGCATCCTGCACGCTCTGGGTGGTGATTTCATCGGCGTCGATGAGCCAGCTGCCCGCAATGCGCTGCACACCTTGATGATGCAACGTGGCCGACAGCAGATAGGTGCGACGTTGGGTACGGCTGCGCTGCAGAATCAAATCCATGTCTTCGGCAAATCCCATGTCCAACATGCGATCCGCTTCGTCCAATACCAAAAACTCAAGATCGCTCAGATCGACGGTTTCACGCTTTAGGTGATCCACCAAGCGGCCAGTCGTGGCGACCAGCACCTCGGGATTTTTGCGCAGCATGGCAGCCTGATATTTGAACTCTTCACCGCCAGTAAGAACGCCCACCTCCAATGTGTTCATGTCGGTGAAGGCTTTGCAGTCTTTGTAGACTTGCCGCGCCAGTTCACGGGTTGGCACCAGAATCAAGGCGCGCGTGGCAGTATTAGGGGCAGGCTGAGTCAGCAACTGTTGCAGCATGGGCAGCAAATAAGCCAAGGTTTTACCACTGCCAGTTTCTGCACAGACCTGTAAATCCTTGTGCGCCTGCGGCAACACCGCTTGTTGTACCTCAGTCGGTGTATCGATTCCTTGCTTTTCCAGCGCGGCCATAATGCGCGGATGAAATTCAATGCCTGCAAACACAGTTTGTT